>CAWAHT010000009.1:0-141210 GCA_963781975.1 uncultured beta proteobacterium | reverse complement strand
GTGGGCGAGCCGACCGCCGAGCAGATCAAGAAGGAGATCGGCTCGGCGTTCCCCGGATCGGAAGTGCGCGAGATGGAAGTCAAGGGGCGCAACCTGTCCGAGGGCATTCCGCGCAGCTTCACGATCTCGAGCAACGAGATCCTGGAGGCGCTGACCGACCCGCTCAACCAGATCGTGTCGGCCGTCAAGATCGCGCTGGAGCAGACGCCGCCGGAGCTGGGCGCCGATATCGCCGAGCGCGGCATGATGCTCACCGGCGGGGGCGCGCTGTTGCGCGACCTCGATCGCCTGCTGATGGAAGAGACCGGCTTGCCCGTCATCGTGGCCGAGGACCCGCTGACGTGCGTGGTGCGCGGGTGCGGCATCGCGCTCGAGCGCATCGACAAGCTCGGTTCGGCCTTCGCCAACGGGTAGCGCGCCGCGCCGCCGCCGATGATGGCCGTGCCCCAGCCGTGCGTGCGCGCCGGCCACCGCCGTGCCGGCGCCGTGGGGCGCGCCGCTGGCGCCGGGCGCTGACCGTCCATGGAGTACGGACCGCCGCCCCTCTTTAACCAGGGCGTCTCGGCGCGCGCCCGCCTCGCCTTCTTCTCCCTGCTGGCGGCGGCGCTCATCATCATCGACGCCCAGGTCAATGCGCTCGACGCGATCCGCAACGGCGTCGAGATACTGCTCTATCCCGTGCAGCGCGTCCTGCTGTGGCCGCGCGACCTGGCCCGCGACGTCGGCGGCTACGTCACGACGCTGGGCAGCCTGGGCGACGAGAACGCGCGCCTGCGGCGCCAGGCGATCGACCAGGCCCAGCAGGCGCTGCAGGCCGCCCAGCTGCAGCGCGAGAACGACCAGTTGCGCAAGCTCGCCGGCCTGCGCGAGCGCTTCGCGACGCCCGCGCAGGTCGTCGTTGCGCTGTACGAATCGCGCGACGCCTTTTCGCGCAAGATCGTGATCGACCGCGGCAGCCGCGACGGCATGCGTGCCGGCGGCCCGGTGCTCGACGAGGCCGGCGTGGTCGGGCAGGTGACGCGGGTGTTCCCGTTCACCGCCGAGGTCACCCTGCTGACCGACAAGGAACAGTCGCTGCCGGTGCAGATCGTGCGCAACGGCCTGCGCGCGGTCGCCTTCGGCGGCCAGGAGGCGGCGACGCTGGAGCTGCGCTTTCTCCCGGCCAATGCCGACGTCGTCAACGGCGACAGCGTCGTCACCTCGGGGCTGGACGGCATCTATCCGCCGGGCCTGCCGGTGGCGACGGTGCTGCACGTCGACCGCGACGTCAAGGACCAGTTCGCCCGGGTCGTCCTGCGGCCGGTTGCCGGCGCGAGCCAGGGCCGCATGCTGCTGGTGCTGCTGGTGGATCCGCCGCCGCTGCTGCCGCCGGCCGAGCACGCCCGCGCCGGCACGCCGCGCGCCGCGCCGACAGAGCGCCCGGGCGGCAAGGCGGTGCGCCGGTGAAGGCGCTGGTACGGCGCCTGGTCGGCGGCCAGCGCCTTGCCGGCGGCGGCGCGCCGGCGACGCGCCCGCCGACGGTGACTCGCAATCTGCGCCCCGAGCAGGTGCTGCGCCCGGTTCGCCCGTCGTTCATCTGGCTCACGCTGGGCGGCGCGTTCCTGCTCAATCTGCTGCCGTGGGGCCATGCGATCTGGATCCCCGACTTCTTCGCCCTGACCCTGGTCTTCTGGAACGTCCACCAGCCGCGCAAGGTCGGCATGGGCATCGCGTTTGTCTTCGGCCTGTTGATGGATGTGCACAACGGCGCGCTGTTCGGCGAGCATGCGCTGGCATACACGCTGCTGTCCTACGGCGCGATCACCCTGCACCGGCGCATCCAGTGGTTCCCGATCGGCAGCCAGGCGATCTACGTCTGCGGCCTGCTGCTGATCGCCCAGCTGGCGTCGGCGGCCGTCCGCCTCTGGGTCGGCGGTGCCGCGCCGTTCTGGTGGCTCGGACTGCTCTCGAGCGCGCTGGGCGCGGCGATCTGGCCTTTCCTGGTCGCGCTGCTGCTGGCGCCGCAGCGCCGGCCGGCCAAGCGTGATGACACCCGCCCCCTCTGAGCCCGCGGCGCGCGCGCCCGGGCCGATCAATAGCCGCCGTACAGCATGAACGCCGCCCAGGTGGCCGGGCTGGCGCGCTGCGGATCGGCCGAGGCCCGGAATTCGCGCTGCGTCTCCGACAGTGCCGCGACCGGGCTGCGCCCGGCGCGCAGCCGCGCATAGAAGTGCGCCATGAACGGCGCGGTCGTGTCGTCCGCGATCGACCACAGCGACAGCACCGCAGCGCGGTTGCCTGCCGCCAGCGCCGCGTAGGCCATACCCAACAGGCCCCGACCATGCTCGAAGCCGCCTACGGCGGTATCGCAGGCCGACAGCACCAGCAGGTCGGCGTGCATCTGCAGGCCCGCCAGTTCCGCCGCGGTCAGCACCACGTGCAGCGGCAGCTCGCTGCCCGTGCTGGCCAGGATCACCGCCGAGCCTTCCGGCTGTTCGGCGTCGGCCCAGGCATGGGTCGCCAGGTGTACGTAGCGGTAGCGCGCCAGCTCGCCGCTGCGCGAAGCGCTGCGCAACGCCTCCTTGCTTGCCGCCGCACCGGTGAGGAGCCGGCGCCGCGCCGCCGGAAAGAGCGCCGCGATGGCCGCGATCTCCTCGGCGGCATGTGGCAGTGGATGGTCGGCCGCGTATTCGAGCTGGATCGAGGCCAGGTCGTCGGACTCGGGGCCGGTGCGCGCGGGGAAGTCAATGCCGCCGAGCGCAAGCAGGTCGCGCCGCGCTGTGGATGCCCGATCGACTGCCTGCCACCGCCAGTACGTGCTCAGCGACGGCGCATAGCTGATGTCGAACCGGTCCAGCGCGAGCCCGTCGCCCAGCGGCAGGGCCTGCAACGGCACGCCGACGAGTTCATCGTCGCCGACGAACACGAGGTGCCGGGCACTGCCCGCCGCACGCGCCAGCGGCGCCATCAGGGACGTGTGCAGCCGTTGCGCCAGCTGGTCGACGGTGAGGTAGGCGCCGGCCGCGCCGGGCGGGCGCACATCGCCCAGCCGCACGCGGCCATCGGCGGTGCGCCACGCGCGCACCGGCTCGCCCCGCAGGCTGCGTACCCATGCGGACGCGACGTGCCCGAGATCCGGATCGTCGAATGGAACGAAAAGTGCCGGCGTGTCGCGGCGGATAGCCAGCGCCCACCAGCGGTCGCCGGAATGCACCACGGAAACCAGCACCGTACCCGTGTCCAGCCGGGCGCGCAGGTCGTCGAGCGTGGGTGTGGCGGTGCCCGGCCCGGCGATGCGCAGCCGCGCACGCAGGTCGGCCTCGGCGCGCCCGCGCTCCGCTACGGCGAGGGTGCGCTCGGACTCCAGCCCGACCCGCTCGACGATATCGGTGGCGACCGCCAGGCGCTCATCGAATTGCTGCACGCGATCGCCCAGGGCTTCCAGCCGCGCCCGTTCCCGCGTCGGGACCGACTCGCGCAGCCATTGCTGTTCGGCAAACCTATCGCCGAGCGCACGGTCGCGGGCGAGCTCCGACACGCGCAGCGCGCTTTCCAGTTCATTGTCCTGGGCGTGGAGGAGGGCAAGCTCGCGGTAGCCGAGCACCTCCTCGCCGGAGGCGGTAAGGCCTTGTATCCAAGTCTTAAACAGCGCATCGCGAACTGAAGTCCCACTCGCCGCGGAGCTTCTATACCGCTCTGCTCGATCGACAAGGTCGCCAAGCTGGCGCTTTGCTTCTTTGCGATCGCCAATTAGTAGGGATGCTTGTGCCAAAGACGCAATTGCGATCAACACATGTGGTGTGTCACTGCCCGTGCCCGATGAAGCGTGAACAAGAGATTGCCGCAACAGATCGTTCGCAAGCCCGATTGACTTCATGTCGCCAATTTTTAGAAGGCATCTCGCAAACAGAATCCGCGTGAATTCGTTCAAATAGGCGTCCGTCGGTCGGAGTGCCAATCCCCTTTCAAGAGTTCTAGACAGTATTGCGCAGCCTTCCTCGATTTCCCCGCTGTGTGACAAGGCCGCTCCGTAATTTGCCGCCTCGATCAATGTATCTTCGGATTTCTCACCTAATATCGCAACGAGGCCTTGATAAGCGATCTTCCATTTTTCGGCGGCAGACGAAAAGCTTCCCTCTAAGGCATCAATGCTCGCCAGTCGGCTAAAGGTCTGAAGGAGAAGTTGGTTGTTCGGTTCTCCCGCGTCCGAGTCTATTAGGGCCTTTACGTAAAGCAGAACCGACTTTGCCGCCTCATTTCGTCCGCTGGCGATATAGATATAGCTCAATAGCCATAGGCTTCTGTAATATCTATCCTTGCCCAGAGGCAAATGCCCCTGTCGCCATAAGAGCACGCGCGACTGGGTAGTCAGCGCGCTTTCGATCTTTTCCTGGCGCATTAGAATTGATGCAATATCTTCATCTAAATCTACGGTCTGTTGCGAATCATTACCGTCAACGGTAGATATCGTGTCGCGAAGGTGACGTAGCTTTCCAATTGCCAGATCCTCTTCGCCACCTACGGCCAATGCAAGTGCCTGGCTTTCAAAAACCAAGAACTTAATTGCAGCATTTTCCGGTTTCTCTAATTCCGGCTGAGCCGTCAATTCATTAAGTAATGCTAGGCCCTGGGGGTAATCGCCGGTCTCTAATTCGAGATTTGCAATTCGAAGGCAATTTTCCATAGCAAATTTTGAATATTTTCCAAAGTGGAACTCGAACTGACTCTGCAATTTCCTCCTTTCGTGCAGAGCATCGAGATTTCGGTCTTGAAACGACCACACTCTCGCCTGAGCTGACCTCAATTTCAGAAGTTCGTCGGAGTTCGTGATTTCATCGCCCAATCTCGACGCTATGAATTTGCTAGTAAGCAGCAAATTCGCAACCCTTAGTTCGCCCGAGTCCGCCGCAATTTCTATCGCTCTTGCGACCCAATCAAGAAGTCTCGACTCCCCATGCATTGATAACGCAGCATTGCACGCCCCTTGGATCGCAATGGTCAGTGCAAGCTGCGAGTCGCCACGTTTTTGCGCCTCGTTAAATTGGTCCTGGCGCTCCGACTCTTGAATCGAATTTGCTTGGTGGTGACCGCACACTTCATGGTAAAACTGAAGCGCCGCGGGCGGCGTTCTAAGTTCCTGTGGCGGCACATCGATCCCGGACGATAAGGCAAGCACTATCACGCAAAAGTGCCCGGTCCGATTCTTGATTTCAGACTTGACCCATGCAATAGTCTTCTGGTCGCTGCAATTTCCTTGTTTCGCGGTTGGCGAAATTGCCGACATTCGGAGGCGACCAATCTAATGTGCTGAGAGGAGAAGTTTATGGAATTAGATGCCGTGAAATTGCTTTCGACGTCTTTAGGCGCAGCGGATGTGAGGGAAGTGGAAATTGTCGAGCTTGGTCTTGATCAAGTGGCAATAGTCGCCGGCGGCTGCTTTAAGGTTGTAGGGCTGATTACAATTGACAAATAGCTTCTGGTGCTTAGCAACTCCAGGAGTGGACGTACCAAATAAAGGGGGGGTGGCATTCGCCCCCCCCCTTTTCACTTCCCGCTTCCCGGCGTCAGCCGGGGAGGGTGAACTTCCCGGTTATTCGACCTTCTCGCCATGCAGCGCGAGGTCCAGACCTTCGCGTTCCTCCTCGTCCGTCACCCGCAGGCCGATGACCATGTCGATCACCTTGAGCAGGATGAAGCTGACGATGAAGCCGTAGATCAGGGTCGAGCTCACGCCGATCAGCTGGGTGACCAGGCTGCCGGCGGCACCACCGTCGATGTCGGTGCTGGCGAAGATGCCGGTCAGCAGGGCGCCGACGATACCGCCGATGCAATGGACGCCGAACGCGTCGAGCGAATCGTCATAGCCCAGCATCTTCTTGAGCGTGGTAGCGGAGAAGAAACAGATCACGCCGGCGGCGACGCCGATGATCACCGACGGGGTGGCGCTGACATAACCCGAGGCCGGGGTGATGGCGACCAGGCCGGCGACGGCGCCCGAGGCGATGCCCAGGACGCTGGGCTTGCCCTTGACCAGCCACTCGGTGAACATCCAGCCAAGGGCGGCGGCGGCGGTCGCGATCTGCGTCACCGCAAAGGCCATGCCGGCGCGGCCGTCGGCGGCCACGGCGGAGCCCGCATTGAAGCCGAACCAGCCCACCCACAGGAGGGATGCGCCGATGACCGTCAGCGTGAGGTTGTGCGGCGCCATCGGCTCCTTGCCGTAGCCCACGCGCTTGCCCATCACCAGCGCGGCAGCCAGTGCGGCGATGCCGGCGTTGATGTGCACCACGGTACCGCCGGCGAAGTCGAGCACGCCCTTGGCGGCCAGCCAGCCGCTCGGCTCCCAGACCCAGTGGGCGATCGGCGCATAGACCAGTATCGACCACAGGCCCATGAACCACAGCATGGCGGAGAACTTCATGCGTTCGGCGAAGGCGCCGCAGATCAGTGCCGGGGTGATGATGGCGAAGGTGAGCTGGAACATCGCGTACACGCTCTCGGGAATGGTCGTTCCGAGGTGGCTGACGGAGACCTTGCCGACCACGGCCGCGACGGCGGGCGCATCCTTCGTAGCCTCGACGGCGGCGATGTCCTTTATGTAGATCAGGCCGTCGAAGAAGACGCGCGAGAAGCCGCCCAGGTACGGTGTCGGACCCGGCGTGAACGCGAGGCTGTAGCCGATGGCCCACCAGATTATCGTGACCAGGCAGGTGATCACGAAGCTCTGCATCAGTGTCGCCAGGATGTTCTTTTTGCGCACCATGCCGCCGTAGAACAGGGCCAGGCCCGGGATCGTCATCATCAGCACCAGGGCGGACGACGTGAGCATCCACGCCGTGTCGCCCGAATTGATCTGGGCGTTGGTGATGTTGGAGGGCTCCGTGGAGGAGGCGGCCGGCGGGGCCGGTGGGGTTGCCGGCGGTGCGGCGGCGGCCGGTGCCGCAGCCGCGGGCGCGGCAGCAGGCGCAGCTGCCGCAGCCGGTTTGTCGTCGGCGAATGCAGCGGCACCCGCCATCAGAAGGGCGCCGGCGACTACTATCATCGATGCAAGACGTTTCACGCTTTTTCTCCCTAGAGCGCGCTCGCGCCGGTCTCGCCGGTGCGAATGCGGATGACTTCCTGCAGGTCCATCACGAAGATCTTCCCGTCCCCGATCTTGCCGGTCTTGGCCGACTTTTCGATGGCCTCGACCACGGCATCGAGCAGTTCATCGGCAATCGCGGCATCCAGACGGGCCTTGGGCAGGAAGTCCACGACATATTCGGCGCCCCGATAGAGCTCCGTGTGGCCCTTCTGCCGGCCGAAGCCCTTGACCTCAGTGACGGTGAGGCCCTGGACGCCGATCTTTCCCAGTGCTTCGCGAACCTCATCAACCTTGAAAGGTTTGATAATCGCGGTTACGAGTTTCATTTTTTCCCTCCGCCTGACGGCTACAGCGTTTTTTGAACGAACACGGTGACCTGGCTCTTGCCGATGTTCTTGCCATCGAAATTGGTGTAGCCCGCCGCCTTGGCATCGGTGTCGGTGTAGTACGCGCCGATCGTCACGTTGGCCAGGATCGGCGTGATCTTGCTGGCGTCGTAGCTGGCGCCGATCTTCCAGTCCGAGTAGCTGTAGAGGCTGTCGTTGGATGCGCCGCCGGCATTGCGCGGGTCCGTCCCGGTGTACTTCTGGTCGCCATAGTGGGCGATCAGGGTCACGCCGCTGTCGCCGACCGGGTAGTTGGCGGAGATATCCAGGTAGTACGTGCCGCTGCTGTCGCGCACGGCGAAGATGCTGTTGCCGATGCTGTATGACAGCTTGGCCGTCAGCCACTTCCACCCGACCAGGCCGTAGATTTCCTGGGTGTCGCCCTTTTCGCCTCCGGGGGCCACGGTGCCCGGGTAGTAGTAGTACAGGAAGCCGACGTCGTACGAGAAGTCCGTGGCGCCAAAGTTGCCGCGTGCGCCGAAGTACCAGTCGTTCTCCAGGCTGGAGCTCGTGTACTGCGGACCGGCGTCCGTAAGCCACGAGATGTTCGACGCCCAGGTGCCGACGTAGCCGGACACGGAGCCGAAGTTGTAGGCGTAGTCGAATCCCCCTTGAACCGCCGGCTTTTCGTTCGTCTGCGTGAGTCCACGGAAGATGTACTGGCTGAAGAGGCCGATGTTGCCCGTGAAGCTGTGCGGCGAGGCGGGTGCTGCCGGCGCTGCCGGTGCAGCAGCTGGCGCGGGTGCGTCGTCCGCCATCGCGATGCTGGGAACTGCAACCAAGGCGGCCAATCCCGCCACTGCCAGAGTGCGCTTGAACATGTCGCTCCTTTTGTAATAGATGGAAAAGAGGAAGGAACCAGACTTCCCCGTTTACTCAAGCAAGTGGCATGCCAGTGAGTAACTCACTGATTATTTTGCAAATTAATTGGAGTGGTGATGCAGCACGAACAGCCTGCACCAAAAAGCGGCGTAATCGTTGCAACGGCGCACAAAAC
Organism: uncultured beta proteobacterium; assembly: GCA_963781975.1. Lineage (GTDB taxonomy): Bacteria > Pseudomonadota > Gammaproteobacteria > Burkholderiales > Burkholderiaceae_F > GJ-E10. The sequence goes on along the minus strand of CAWAHT010000009.1, from coordinate 132,764 downwards.
TGGTGCGACAAAACTATTTCACCGATGGCGGGTCGAAAGCGTCCGCGCGCGCCTTTGCGCGTACCGGCGCAACAGCGCGGAGTAGCATCGCCGCGCATTGTTCGAGGCCGCCTTCGCGTGCAATCGGCGCCACCCGCAGGTGGATTTGCCAATCGATGGATCGTTCCGGGAGACGCTTTGCAATGACGCCTGTTGCCGCCCCGCTGCTGCGCCCGCCCTCGGCGCGCCCAAGCATCGTGCTGTCCTGCCTGCTGGCGCTGGTGTGCGCCGCGGGCGCCCGCGCGCAGGCGGCCCAGCCGGCCGGCGCCACTGCCGCTGTCGCAATCGAACTGCAGGTGGATGCGCGCGATGTCGATCACCGTCTCTTCCGGGTGCGCGAGCGCATCACCGTCCCGCCCGGATCGCTTACCCTGCAATACCCGCGCTGGATTCCCGGAACGCACCGGCCGATCGGCAATGTTGCGCGGCTCGCCGGCCTGCATATTCGGGCCGGCGGGCAGGAGCTCCCATGGGAGCGGGATCCGGCGGACGTCGAATCCTTTCGCGTGAACGTGCCGGCCGGCACCGGCCCGATCGAACTGCGTTTCGAACATCTCTCGTCGACCGTCGATGGCGAGGACGACGAGATCATCCACGACCTGCTGGCGGTCAACTGGCGCGGGCTGCTGCTGTATCCGGCGGGCCTGCCGGCGGCGAGCCTGCGCGTCACGCCATCGGTCATCCTGCCGGCCGGCTGGGATGCCGCCGGCGCGCTGCGGGCGCCCATGCCCGGGTGCGGTACCGGCGCCAGCCCGCGCGCGTCCGTCAACCGCCTCGACTTCGCGCCGCTGACGCTCGAACGGCTGATCGATTCGCCCCTGTACAGCGCGCCGCGCATGCGCCACCTGGTGCTCGACGACGACAAGGAGCACCCGGTCTGCCTGCACGTGCTCGCCAATGAAGCCGCACAGCTCGAGGTCAGCGCCGAGCAGCTGGCCGCACACGCACGCCTCGTGCGCCAGGCGCGCGCACTGTTCGGCGCGCGTCATTACGACCACTACGATTTCATCCTGGTCATCGACAACCTGTTCGGCTTCCATGGCGGCCTGGAACACCACCAGTCCAGCGAGAACGGCGTCAAGCGCGGCTACTTCGCCGACGCCGAGAAGTCCGTGGCGCAGCGCGCGCTGCTGCCGCATGAATTCACGCACTCATGGAACGGCAAGTTCCGCCGTCCGCGCGACCTGTGGACGCCAACGTACAACGACACACCCATGCAGGGCAGCCTGCTGTGGGTCTACGAAGGCCTGACGAACTATTGGGGCCAGGTCCTGGCCGCGCGCAGCGGCCTGGTCAGCGAGGCCGTGGCGCGGAACAATTTCGCCGAGATCGCGGCGCGCGCGCTGCAGCGGGCCGGCCGCAGCTGGCGCAACCTGCAGGACACCACCGACGAACCGGTGATCGCGCGCACCTACCGGCACAAGGACTGGGTCGACTGGCAGCGCACCGTCGATTATTACGCCGAGGGCAGCCTGTTGTGGCTCGCCGTCGACGTGAAACTGCGCGAACTCACGCGCGACCGGCGTTCGCTGGACGATTTCGCCCGGTCGTTCTTCGGCGTCGACGACGGGCGCATCGATCCGGAGCTTTACGGTTTCGACGACGTCGTGCAGGCGCTGGACGCGATCGCGCATTACGACTGGGCCGGCTACCTGCGCCACCGCCTCGACACCCATGACGATGCCGGCCTGCTGGACGGCCTGGAACACGCCGGCTGGCGGCTCGCCTACGGCGACACGCCCGGCGCGTTCACGCGCTCGCTCGATGAGATGAGCGATACCACCAGCCTGCTCGACTCGCTTGGGCTGGCCGTCGACAAGGACAACGTGCTGACGCACGTCGTCTGGGGCGGCCCGGCCTTCGCCGCCGGCCTGGCGACGGGCAATACCCTGGTGGCCGTCGATGGCCGCAGTTACCGGCCCGACCTGCTCAAGGACGCCGTGAAGCGGACCGGGGCCGATCCGGCGCCGGTCGTACTGCTGATGCGGGATGCGGACATGTATCGGAACGTTGCCATCGACTATCACGGCGGGCTGCGCTACCCCACGCTCGAACGCATCACCGCGGACGAAGATCGGCTGGCCCGGATCCTGGCCCCACGCTAGCCGCATTGCAGGCCCCGCCCGCGGCGCGCGCGTAGGGACGCCGCGCCGCGCGCTGGCGTCCGGGCCTGCCGCCAGCCGGGACGCACACCTTGTTACGGATCTTGCAACTTGCTCCCTAGATTCGCCGGACGGCTCCTGCCTAGACTGGCCTTGCTTTCCGGATGGCGTCCGCCCGCGCACGTGGCGCGGCGCCCCGACCCGGCAGGTCCGTCCATCATCCAGGGAGTCCGACATGAAGAGGTTCCATCTAGCCACGCTGGCGCCCGCGCTGGCATCGGCCTTGTTGCTCGCGGCCTGCGGGGGAGGAGGCGGCGGCGGCAGCCCGGCCGGCGCAATGCCCACCGGCACGGCCAATGTCCAACTGACCGACGGGCCGGGCGACGAATTCCAGCATGTCTGGGTAAGCGTCAGGGCGATCGCCTTTCATTCCAGCGCCGACCAGGTGTGGTCCGCCGCGGATGCCACCTGGATCACGACCACGCTGCCGGCGCCTGTGACGATCGATCTCACGACGCTGAACAATGGTGTCCTTGACGGCACGCTCTTTGCCGGGCTGAACCTGCCGGCCGGCACCTATCGCCAGATACGCTTCTTCTTCGATGGCGCCGAGGCTCCGCTCGATGCATCCGCGCTGGCCACGATGGACTCCAACGGCGCCGCGCTGCAATGGAACGACCAGGTCGAATACCTCAACGGCACGGCGACGCCGCAGGAATCGCCGCTCGAGATCGCCTTTCCCACACAGGGCATCCAGCTGCTGGGCACGTTCAATGTCGTCGCCGGCGCCACGTTGAACCTGGCGGTGGACTTCGACCTCGAGCACATCATCGTGCCGTTCGACCACGATGGCCAGACGTACTTCACGATGCGGCCGAACCTGGCCTACTTCGACATGTCGCAGGTCGGCGGCGATCTCCGGCACGGTGGACGCGAGCCGGCTGTGCCAGACGCTCGCCGCCGAGGTTTCCCAGTCGCCGGCGTGCGCCTTCAACCTCATCGTCAAGGCCGAGCGGCTGCTGCCCGACGGCAGCCGGCATGCGGTCGCGCGCGAGACCATGGTCGATCCGCGTACCGGCAATTTCACGCTGTTTCCGCTGGCGACGCGCGACGCGACCGGCAATGCGATCGCCGGCTATGACGTCGTGATCCGCGGCCGCAACATCGAGACCATGCTGGTCACCGGGGTTCCAGTCACCGCCGGTACGAGCCCGGGCGGCAGCGGCGGCAGCGCGCCGACCGCGCTGCAGGCGACCGCGATAGCGCCGACGGTCAATGCCGCCGAGTACACCGCCCAGCTCGCCGCGCCGCTTGCGCCGCTCACCAGCGGCTACGTGATCTTCCAGCAGACGCTGCCGGGTGCGGGCGCCGTGCCCTACGAGATCCGCTGGCGCAACACCGATCCGTTCAGCGGCTTGTTCCGCGATCCGATCCCGCTGCAGGGTGCCAGCTCGATGCTGCACCTGGCCGGCTACAACGGCGGTGCGGCCCTGGCCTTTGCCGGCGTGGCGCCGCAGGAGGGGCCGGGCGCCTACTCGGTCGCGGCCAGCGAGGCGGCGTATTACACGCTTGGCGCCGGCAGCCTGTTGCCGCCGCCGATCTCGGGCAGCGCACAGACGTTCAGCGCGGCCAACCCGATGCTCGCCAGCGGCGTTGCCGCCGGCATGGTGGCCGTGAACCTGAGCTTCAGCGGGATCAACGTCGACAACAAATGCGAGTTCGTGCTGGCGCGCTTTGCCACCATCGTCGATACATACGACTGCAGCGCGCTGCTGGGCACCAATGGCGGCTCGAATGCCGGCACGTTCACGCTAAACGGCATCGGCGCCGGCTTGCCCGGGCGCGTACTACTACGCCTACGTGCGCCTCTGGCAGACCGGCCATGGCCGCGCCACGCGCCGCATCGTGCCGCTGCCCGGCTTCGTCGACCTGCGCACCCTGACGACCCAGACCGTCAACGGCAGCGTCGCGGGCGCCTGAACGGACGCCGGCAGCGCGGCGCACGGCGGTGCGCCGCGCCCGGCTATTTGCCGAAGGTCGCGCTGGCGCCGGGCTCTAGCACCGTCAGCGTCGGTGCTGCTGGCGCCCAGGGCGGCGCGGAACTGCTCGGGCGTGCCCTTGAGCAGCGGCGTCGTGCCGTAGTGCATGGGAATGACATGCGCGGGCTTGAGCCACTCGCGCACCGCATACGCGGCATCGGCCGGATCCATGACGAAATGGCCGCCGATCGGAATCAGCACGAGGTCCGGGTGGTAGCGCTCGGCGATCAGGCGCATGTCGGAGAACAGCGCGGTGTCGCCCATGTGGTAGATGCGAAAACCGTCCTCCATCTCCAGGATGAATCCGACGGGCTCGCCGCCCACGTGCACCTCCGTCCTGCCGGAGGCCGGATTGCTGCCATACCAGCTCCGAACTGTGCTCGGCATGGACCATCGTGATGCGGATCCCCGGGCCCAGCGGCATGACCGTCCCGCCCTTGTTCATGCGCGGCGCCAGCTCCGGGGGCACGATGCGCAGCGCCGCGAGGCTCGACGCCAGCCCCGCCGGGCACACGATCGGGACGTTGTCGCGCAGCGCCAGTGCCGGCGCGTCGCCCAGATGATCGGCGTGGCCATGGGTCACCAGAATGAGGTCCGCCGGGCCGATCGCGTCGAGATTGCGGTACTGCGGCGGGGTCTTCGGGTTTTCCGTCAGGTACGGATCGATCATGATGACCTTGCCGCCCGGCGTGGTAATGCGAAACGCCGACTGGCCGAACCACTGCAGGCGCGTCTTGGCCGGTTCCGCCGCCGCGGCCATGCCCGGCATCGCCGCCATGGTCGTCAGTGGCACAGCAATCCGCAGCAACCGTTGCATATGCGGCTCCCCCTGTGTCGTGTCGGCGCCGTCGGGGCGCCAGCCGCGCTCAGCGCTTGGCTGCGTCGGTGGCCTTGCGCGCGGCCGGGCGCGCCGTGGTCTTGACGGCCGTCTTGGCCCGCGCCCCGACCGACTTGGCCGGCGCCGCGCCGACCTTGGCGGCCTTGGCCGGAACAGCCTTGGCCGCCGCCACCTTGGCGACGGGAACCGGCACCTGTGCCGCTTCTTCCTTGATCGCCCAGAGCTTAAGCAATTCGGCCTGGGTCGGCAGCGTGCCCTGCTGCGCGCGGGTGCGCCGGGCGGCCACCGAGTCGCGGACGATCTTTTCCACGATGTCCAGCGGCAGTCGGTTGAGATCGGAAAACTTGACGAAACTGCGCGCTGTATTGACGCCGGGAAGGGATTCCTTGTGCTTGACCACCACTTCCTGCTCGGCGACGTACAGGGACATGTGCCGTCGCCCCGATTCCAGGGCAAAAAGCGGCCCGTCCAGCTCATAGAACGCCAGGCCGTAGCGCATACTCTCCCGCGACGCCCGCGCGCGGAGCGGCGGATCATGCTGCAAACCCGTGCCATTGCAACCCGGCGATCCGGCGGCAGATCCCGCAAGTAGGTGCCTACCGTCGTGGCTGTCGAATTCATGCCTTGCCCCCGGCTTTCTTCGTCCGAATGCGCTATTTTAGCCGAGCGTGGCCGCTAACTTCGCCCGAACCCCCAAATCAGTCGCATTTGGCCGACGGAAGCCCGAAACAGGGGGCACAATCCGGTCCATCGTAGAGTTAAAAAAAAGCCATAATTGATATAGTCGGCTCGTAGAGCCCGCTGCTGGCCTTGCCCGCACGGGCGCTTTGGGCGACTTTCGGCATCTCACCCAGCACCATCGCGTGGCTCCGCACGGGATCGCGGGGTGCCGTGCCTTTGCGGGGGCGCTGTCCTGGGGCAGTGGCGCGCTCCGTTGGCACTTCGAGCGTCAGGAACTTACGTGGTTTTTTCGTTTTTCAAGAAGGACCCGAAGGACACCAAGGGCGGTCCGGACCGCCATGGCACGCGCACGCCGGGCCGCACGGCGCGGCCCGAGGCCAGCAAGGCCGGCCGCCCCATCAATGGCGCCGTCAACCGCTCGCTGAATCGTCCATCCAATGGCGAGCCCGCCAGTGGCGGCGGTGGCGCGTTCGCCGTCACGGAAAATGCACTGCCGGATCGCGAACTGGCCCGGTCGCTGGCGATGGCAACTGCCGCCAAGATCGATGCCATCGAATCGGAGATGGCGCGCGATTTCCTGCGCCCGCGCAAGGGCCCGTCGGCTGACGATGCCGATTCCTCCCTGCCGCCGCGCGAAATCGTCGCCGTCGAAGCGGCGCCGGCACCGCCCGAACCCGACGAACCGCCGATGGCCGCCCCGACGATTTCGCGGCGCACCGATCCGGCCCTGGCCGAGGAAGACGCCTTCGACCCGGGCAGCGAGATCCTGGGCGGCAGCATCGACGCCATCGAGGTCAATGGCGGATCCTCGTCGGTGCTGGACGAAACCGCCATCCTCTTTGCCAACCGGCAGGATCACGCCGCCGAAAGCGGCCTGCGCACGGCGCTTATCGCCGAGACCCTCGGCACCGCAACCGACCGCGGCTGGCTCATGCTGCTCGAGCTGCTGCAACAGCGCGGCGACCGCGCTGCCTTCGACCAACTCTGCTCGCAGTTCGCGCTGCGCTTCAACACGCCGCCGCCGTCGTGGATCAACTACGCGGAACCCGAGAGACCGGCGGCCGCGCCCAAGTCGGGCAACCCGGTCGTGGCGCTGCCGCGCGAACATCGACGCGGCGATCGTCAAGCCGCTCGAGGAGTTCAAGAACCTGGCCACCGCGCATCCGGCGCTGACGCTCGATGTCAGCGCGGCGCGCGAGGTCGACCTGGTCGGCGCCGAGCTGCTGCTGCGGGTGTTCAACGCCTTCAAGCGCGCCAGCCACGAGCTGACGCGTGCGCGGCGCCGAGCAGCTGCTGGTGGCGCTGCGCGCGGCCGTCGAGCCCGGCCGGCGCGACGCCTCCGATGCCGCGTGGATGCTGCTGCTCGAGGTGCAGCGCCTGCTCGACCGGCAGGCCGATTTCGAGGAAACCGGCATCCAGTACTGCATCACCTACGAGGTCTCGCCGCCGTCCTGGGAGCCGCCGCTGCCCAACGTCCGGGCGATCGGCAATGCCGAGCCGGGTGCCGGGCGCGGCGCCGGCGGGCTCGACTGGAAAGGTGAAATCCTCGGCGACGGCGAACCGTACCTCTCGCGCCTCGCGGCCAGCACGCAGGATGCCAATCGCGTCGTCGTCGAGTGCCGGCAATTGCGCCGCATGGCCTTCACCGCCTCGACCACGCTGCTGGGCCAGCTGGTACGGCTGCAGCAGGTCGGCATCGCCGTCGAATTCCGCAACGTCAACTGCCTCATCGGCGGCCTGTGGCAGCTGCTTGGCGTCACGGCGGTGGCCGACGTGCGCGTCCGTCGCGCCTAGGCGCGCGGCCGCCGCCAGCGCATTGCCGGCAATTCCCGCCTGATGGAACCGTTCCACGGCACCACCATAGTTTCCGTACGCCGCGGCAGCGCGGTGGCCATGGGCGGCGACGGCCAGGTCACCCTGGGCAACATCATCATCAAGAAGAGCGCGCGCAAGGTGCGCCGTCTCTACCACGATCGCATCCTGGCCGGCTTCGCCGGCGCCACCGCCGATGCCTTCACGCTCTTCGAGCGCTTCGAGTCCAAGCTGGAGACCCACCAGGGCAACCTTATGCGCGCCGCGGTCGAGCTCGCCAAGGACTGGCGCACCGATCGCCTGCTGCGCCGCCTCGAAGCGATGCTGGCCGTGGCCGACCGCGAGAGTTCGCTGGTCCTCACCGGCACCGGCGACGTGCTCGAGCCCGAGCTGGGCCTGATCGCCATCGGATCGGGCGGACCCTACGCGCAGGCGGCCGCGCAGGCCCTGCTGCAGGAGACTGCGCTCGCGCCGGAGGACATCGTGCGCAAGTCGCTGGCCATCGCCGGCGAGATCTGCATCTACACCAACGAGGTCGTGGTCGTCGAATCCATCGGCTAGGCGCCGCCGCGCCACCGCCGGCATCGCGACCACCGGAGACCTGCACGTCATGATGACACCCCGCGAAATCGTCCACGAGCTCAGCAAGCACATCGTCGGCCAGGAGCGCGCCAAGCGCGCCGTCGCGATCGCGCTGCGCAATCGCTGGCGGCGCCAGCGCGTGGCTGAACCGCTGCGCAACGAGATCGCCCCCAAGAACATCCTCATGATCGGACCGACCGGTGTCGGCAAGACCGAGATCGCCCGGCGCCTGGCGCGTCTGGCCGACGCGCCGTTCATCAAGGTCGAAGCCACCAAATTCACCGAGGTCGGCTATGTCGGGCGCGATGTCGACGCCATCATCCGCGATCTGGCCGATATCGCGTTCAAGCAGGCGCGCGAGGCGGCCCTGCGTGCCGTGCGCGCATCGGCCCAGGACGCCGCCGAGGAGCGCCTGCTCGACATCCTGCTGGCGACCGGGGCCGGTACCGCCGACCGCGACCTGGCCGAGGCCCAGGCGGCGACGCGCCAGCGCCTGCGCAAGCGCCTGCGCGAGGGCCAGTTCGACGAGCGCGAGGTCGAGATCGAGGTCGCGCCGCCGGCGCCGCTGATGGAGGTGCTCACGCCGCCGGGAATGCAGGAATTTTCGCAGCAGTTGCAGGGCATGTTCCAGAACCTGGGGGGCGCGCGGCGCCGCCCCAAGAAGACCAGCGTGCGCGAGGCGCTGCAGCTGCTCGCCGACGACGAGGCCGGCAAGCTGCTCAACGAGGAGACGGTGCGGGCACGCGCGATCGAGTCCGTGCAGGGCAACGGCATCGTCTTCCTGGATGAAATCGACAAGATCGCCAACCGTTCGGAGACGCAGGGCGCCGACGTCTCGCGCCAGGGGGTGCAGCGCGACCTGCTGCCGCTGGTCGAAGGCACGGCGGTAAATACCAAGTACGGCATGGTGCATACCGACCACATACTGTTCATCGCCAGCGGTGCGTTCCATTTCGCCAAGCCGTCGGACCTCATGCCCGAGCTGCAAGGCCGCTTCCCCATCCGCGTCGAGCTCGATTCGCTGAACGCCGGGGACTTCGAGCGCATCCTGACCCAGACCGATGCCTGCCTGACGCGCCAGTACCAGGCGCTGATGGCTACCGACGGCGTGACGCTGGAGTTCACGCCGGAGGGCGTCACGCGGCTGGCCCAGCTGGCCTGCATGGTCAACGAGCGCACCGAGAACATCGGCGCCCGGCGGCTGCATACCGTGATGGAAAAACTGCTCGAGGAGGTCGCGTTCGACGCCGGTACGCGCAGTGCGCTGCATCTGGTAATCGATGCCGCCTACGTCGATGCGCGGCTGGGCGACCTGGCGCTGGACGACGACCTGTCGCGCTACGTGCTGTAGCCGTTGCGCGGGCGCCGCGGACGAGTTGCTACACTTGCGGCGCCAATGCCGCCCGCAATGACCCAGCCCCGCCACCCCCCGGAACTCACGGCCGCGATCCTCACCGAGGCGCTGCCCTACATCCAGCGCTTTCACGGCCAGACCATCGTCGTCAAGTACGGCGGCAACGCCATGGTCGACCGGCGCCTCAAGGAGAGCTTCGCGCGCGACGTGGTGCTGCTCAAGCTGGTAGGCATGAAGCCGGTGGTCGTGCACGGCGGCGGCCCGCAGATCGACGACGCCCTGGTGCGGGTCGGCAAGAAGTCCGAGTTCCGCCACGGCCTGCGCGTGACCGACGCCGAAACCATGGAGATCGTCGAATGGGTGCTGGCCGGCCAGGTGCAGCAGGAACTGGTCATGCTGATCAATCGCTTCGGCGGACAGGCGGTCGGGCTGACCGGCAAGGACGGCGGCCTCATGCGCGCGCGCCGCATGCAGGTGGCCGATCCCCAGGCGCCGGGAACCCTGCACGACATCGGCCAGGTGGGCGAGATCGAATCGATCAATCCGGCGGTGGTCAAGACCCTGCAGAACGACAGCTTCGTTCCGGTGATATCGCCGATCGGCGTCGGCGCCGACGGCCTCTCGTACAACATCAACGCCGACATCGTCGCCGGCGGCATCGCCGAGACGCTGCAGGCCGAGAAGCTGGTGCTGCTGACCAACACGCCCGGCGTGCTCGACAAGCAGGGCAACCTGATCACCGGCCTGACGGCGCAGCGCATCGACGAGCTGTTCGCCGACGGCACCATTTCGGGCGGCATGCTGCCCAAGATCTCCTCGGCGATCGAGGCGGCCCGCAAGGGCGTCAATTCCGTGCACATCATCGACGGACGGGTCGACCATTGCCTGCTGCTCGAGATCCTCACCGATCAGGGCGTCGGCACCATGATCCGGCGCAATTGAGCCGCCGGCCGGCGCGCGCACCGGGCGGCGCCGCGCGGCGCGCACCCCTGGTGTGGTTCTTCGACCTCGATGACACGCTGCACGACGCCTCGCACGCGATGTTCGGGGCAATCGACGCGCGCATGACCGAATTCGTGCAGCAGCATCTGTCGCTGGACCGCGCCGCGGCCGACGCCCTGCGCCGCGACTACTGGCTGCGTTACGGCGCCACCCTGGTGGGCCTGCTGCGCCACCACCGCGTCGACCCCCATCGCTTTCTGCGCGACACCCATGATTTCGACATCGCCGCGCTGTTGCGTGCGGAGCGCGGCCTCGAATACCTCGGGCGGCGCCTGACCGACCGCAAGGTGCTGCTGACCAACGCGCCGCTCGACTATGCCGGCCAGGTGCTGCGCGGCATCGGATTGCACCGCCACATCGCCACCCGCTATGCCGTCGAGCACATGCGCGTGCATGGACACTACCGGCCCAAGCCGTCGCGGTCCATGTTCCGTGCCGTCCTGGCGCGCGAGGGCCTGGGCGGTCGTTCACCCGCGGCCCGCGCCGTCCTGGTCGACGACAATGCGGCCAACCTGAAGGCCGCGCGCGCCGCCGGCTTCGCCACCATCCGCGTCGACCGTCCGCGTACCGGAGGGGTGCGTCGCCTTGCCGGGGGCACCTACCTGTCGGGCCGCGTCCGGTCGGTGAAGCGCCTGCCCGCGCTGGCGGCGCGACTGCGCTCCGGCGGCCGGCGCTGACCCGGTCCGGGTAAGCTACGCGCACGCGCGGCCGCATCCGACCTCGCAGCGGCATCCGCGCGGCCCGAGCGCCGGCATCGCCGCCCCAAGCCAACTGCCCGACTGCATCATGGAGTTCGACATGTCCGCACAGCGTCCCGGATTGATCCGCCGGTCCCTTGGCCTGCTCTACCGGCTGGTTGATGCAACCCGCCGCTTCGTCCTCAACGCCATCTTCCTGGCGCTCGTCGCGCTGGTGCTGGCGGTCGTGTTCGCCGGCAATGCGCGGCCGCGCCTGCAGGACGACACGGCCCTGGTCGTCGACATCAAGGGCGACATCGTCGAGGAGTTCACCGGCAGCGCGCGCGAGGCCGAATTCGCCGAGACGCTCGGCGGCGAGAGCCGCGAAACGCAGGTGCGCGACCTGGTGGCGGCCATCGACGCCGCGGCCGCCGACAGTCACATCACGCGCATCGTCCTGCTGCTCGACGACATGGGCCACGCCGGCATGGCCAAGCTGCATGAACTGGGGTCGGCGCTCGACCGCTTCCGCGGCAGCGGCAAGTCGGTGGTCGCCTGGGGTTCGTCCTTCGACCAGCGCCAGTATTACCTGGCGGCCCGCGCCAACGAGGTCTACCTGCACCCCATGGGCGCGGTCGTGCTTACCGGATTTGGCGGCTATCGCAACTATTACCACGATGCGCTCGAGCGCCTTGGCGTCACGGTAAACGTGTTCCGCGCCGGCAAGTACAAAAGCTTCGTCGAACCGTTCACCGCGAATGCGCCGTCCCGCGAGGCGATGGAAGCCGACACCTTCTGGCTCAACGACGCGTGGGGCGTCTACACCGCGGAGGTGGAGGCGGCGCGGCATCTGCCGGTCGGCGCCATCGCCGGCCTGATCGACGCCGCCCCGGCGCGCCTTGCCGCAACGGGCGGGGACACCGCGCGCTTCGCGCTGGACGAGAAGCTGGTGGATGGCCTCAAGACGCGGGATGAATTGCGGGCCCTGATGGTCCAGCGCGGCAAGCCGGATCCGGAGCACAAGACCTTCCGGCAGATTTCGCTGGGCGACTACCGTGCCGGCCTGCCCGAATCGGGCGACCATGCGCGCCAGGTCGGCGTCATCGTCGCCGCCGGTACGATCTCCGACGGCAACGAACCCCAGGGTTCGATCGGCGGCCGCTCGACTGCCGAACTGATCCGCAAGGCGCGCGAGGACGATGCGGTCAAGGCCATCGTGTTGCGCGTCGATTCCGGCGGCGGCAGCGCCTTCGGTTCCGAGCTGATCCGACGCGAGCTCGAAATCACGCGGCAGGCCGGCAAGCCGGTCGTGGTTTCGATGAGCGACGTGGCCGCGTCGGGCGGCTACTGGATCACGACCTCGGCCGACCGCGTGATCGCCGACCCGGCGACCATCACCGGTTCGATCGGCGTCTTCGGCATTTTCCCCACGGTCGATCGAACTCTGGAAAAACTCGGGGTCCATACGGGCGGTGCGACGACGACCTGGCTGGCCGGCGCCGCCGACCTGCGGCGCCCCATCGATCCGCGCCTGGCAACCGTGATCCAGAGCACGATCGGCTACATCTACGGCGAATTCCTGGGGCGCGTCGCCCAGGCGCGGCAGATTCCCCGCGAGCGGGTCGCCGAAGTCGCCCAGGGCCGCGTCTGGACCGGCCGCCAGGCCCGGGAGCGCGGCCTTGTCGACGATCTGGGCGGGCTGCAATTGGCCGTGCGTTCGGCGGCCAGCCTGGCCAAGCTGGGCGACGGGTATCGCGTAGCCTATATCGAAGCGGAGCCCAGGGGCTGGTACCGGCTGCTGGCGTCCCTGCCCACCGCGGCAGTGCGCGGGGCGATTGCCAGCCTCGGACCGCAAGGGCCCGCGGGCCGGGCGTTGCGGGAATCGGCGGGCCAGGCGCAGCAGGATCTGGGGTGGCTGGCCTATGTTCCGGGCAGTCGTGGGGCCTTTGTGCATTGCCTCTGCGGCGCGCCATAGCGCGGGTAAGTAATCCCCCACGCTCGTGGCGTTTCCGGTAGATTCGTGCCCTCACCCGCCAGCGACCCATGCAAATACGTCCGCCAGAAGCACCCGAACCGGAAGCCGGCCGCGGCCGGCGCCGGCCCGGAGCCCGCAAGCTGCAGATCCTGCAGACGCTTGCCGCGATGCTCGAGGATCCACGCGCCGAAAAGGTGACCACGGCCGCCCTGGCCGCGCGCCTGGAGGTGTCGGAGGCGGCGCTGTATCGTCATTTCGCCAGCAAGGCCCAGATGTTCGAGGGCTTGATAGAGTTCATCGAAACGACGATCTTCAGCCTCATCAACGATATCGCGGGGCGCGAGGCCTCGGGGCGCCAGCAGGTGTGCCAGATCATCCGCATGCTGCTCGACTTTTCCCAGACCAATCGCGGCATGACGCGCGTACTGATCGGCGATGCGCTGGTCAACGAGAATGAACGCCTGCAGGATCGGATGAATCAGCTCTTCGACCGCGTCGAGGCGTCGCTCAAGCAGTCGCTGCGCGTGGCCGTGACGCAGTCCGAACTGCCCGCCGACTTCGACACCAGTGCGCGCGCCGCGATGGGCATGGCCTATGTGCTGGGCCGGTGGCACCGCTACTCCAAGAGCGGTTTTCGCAAGCCCCCCGGCGAGGCGCTCGACCAGCACCTCGCGGCGCTGGTTGCCAGCTGAGGCCGGCCCCACCCTGGCGCAGCGATGTCGGCGGCCGTTCGCGAAGCCATTGACTCGTGTGCCCTGAGCTTCACGGCCGGCTTCGTCGATACCTGCGTGTTCGTCGGTCTCTTCGGACTGTTCACCGCCCATGTGACCGGCAATTTCGTCCTGGTCGGCGCCGAACTGGTCCATCGCGGCGGCGACAGCGACGTGCTGCCCAAGCTGCTCGCGCTGCCCACCTTCGTGCTGGCCGTGGTGGCAACCGTCAAGGCCCGCGAGCGCCTGCAGCGCGCCGGCTGGCGGCCGATCGCGCCGCTGCTGGGCGTCGAGGCGCTGCTTTTGCTCGCCAGTGTCCTGGTGGGGTTCTGGGCCGGCGCGCCGACGGGCGCCGGCGATGCCACCGCCCTGGCCATCGGCACGCTGGCTGCCGCCGCGATGGGACTGCAAAACGCGCTGATGCGCACGGAGCTGCCGCACCTGCCGTCGACCACGGTGATGACGGTGAACGTCACCCAGGCCACCATCGACGCGGTCGGGCTGTTGCGCGGCCCCGGCGCATCGCCGGAGGAGCAGCAGGGCCACGCCCAGATGCGCCGTCGCTTCGGCCGGATGTGGCCGCCGGTCGTGGCCTTTACGCTCGGCGCCGCCGCCGGCGCGGGCGGTTTTGCCTGGATCGGGCTCGACGCGCTTCTCGTGCCGGCGGCGCTCTGCGTGCTGCTGGCGGCGCATTTTGCGCGGGCGGCCCGGTAGTGCGCGGCCGTCGCGCCCCATCCATCACCCGGGAGAATTGCATGCTATCCACATTCAGGCTGCGCCGCCATGCCGCGGCCGTTGGCCTGGTCCTCGCGGCGGTCGCCGCGCCGGACGCCGGCGCGGCAGCGCGTCCGTTCACCGCACGCGACCTGGTCGCGCTCGACCGCGTCGCCGAACCCCAGGTGGCGCCGGACGGGCGTTCGCTGGTCTATTCGCTGCGCAGCGCCGATGTCGCGGCCAATCGCGCGGAACGCAGCCTGTGGCGGCTCGATCTGGCGCACCCGGAGGCGCCCGCCCGGCGCCTGAGCGCCGCCGGATCCAACGCCAGCGCGCCGCGCTGGTCGCCGGACGGCACGCGCCTGTATTTCCTGTCGAACCGGTCGGGCAGCGACCAGGTCTGGATGCTGGGCTCCGGCATGGGCGAGGCGCGGCCCGTCACCCACCTGCCCGTGGACGTCGGCACGTTCCGCGTCGGCCCCGACGGCCGCAGGCTGGTGCTGGCGCTGGATGTTTTCACCGATTGCGCCGATCTGGCCTGTACCGCGCAGCGGCTGGCCGAGCGCGCCGCGCGCAAGTCGTCCGGCGTGCTTTACGACCAACTGTTCGTGCGCCACTGGGACACCTGGGCCGACGGCCGCCGCTCGCAGCTCTTCGTCGCCGATCTCGACGGCGACGGTGCCGTGTCGGGCGAACCGCGCCGGCTGACGCGCGGCATCGACGGCGACGTACCCTCGAAGCCGTTCGGCGACGCGGCCGAATTCACCGTCTCCGCCGACGGGAAGTCGCTTTACTTCGACGCGCGCATCGCCGGCCATGACGAGCCATGGTCGACCAACTTCGACGTGTACGTGGTGCCCATGGACGGCAGCGCGGCGCCACGCAATCTGACGGCGGCCAATCCCGCCTGGGACGGTTTCCCGCTGCCGTCGCCGGACGGCAGCAAGCTGTACTACCTGGCGATGAAACGCGCCGGCTTCGAATCCGATCGCTTCGGCATCATGGAGCTGGATCTGGCCAGCGGCCGGCGGCGCGAGATCGACCCGGATTGGGACCGCAGCGCGGGTCCGCTGCAATTGTCGGCCGATGGCCGCACGCTCTACACCAGCGTCGACGACCAGGGCGCACACCCGCTCTTCGCCGTGGATGTCGCCAGCGGCCGCGTGCGTCGCCTTACCGGTGCGGGCACGGTCGGCGATTTCGCCATCGACGGCGGGGTTACGGTCATCGCGCACGAGACCCTGTCGGCGCCGGGCGATCTGTACCAGGTCACCGCTGCCGGTCTGCAGCGGCTGACGCGCCTCAATGAAACGCGCCTGCGGGATGTCGCATTCGGCGGCGTCGAGACCTTCCAGTTCGCGGGATGGAATGGGGAGACCGTCCACGGCTACGTCGTGAAACCCGTCGGCTTTCGCGCCGGCGCGCGGTATCCCGTGGCCTTCCTGATACACGGCGGGCCCCAGGGCTCCTGGCTCGACGAATTCCATTACCGCTGGAATCCGCAGACCTACGCCGGCGCCGGCTATGCGGTGGTGGCGATCGACTTCCATGGTTCGACCGGCTACGGCCAGGCATTCACCGATGCGATATCCGGCCATTGGGGCGACCGGCCGCTGGAGGACCTGCAAAAAGGCTGGGCCGCCGCGCTGGAAAAATTTTCCTTCCTCGACGGCAGCCGCGCCTGCGCGCTGGGCGCCAGCTACGGCGGCTACATGATCGACTGGATCGCGGGCAATTGGGCGGTGCCGGCGTCCGGCGCGTGGAAATGCCTGGTTGCCCACGACGGCAGCTTCGACGACCGCTCGATGTACTACGGTACCGAGGAACTCTGGTTCGAGGAGGCCGAGCACGGCGGCACGCCATGGGACGTGCCGCAGAACTATGAGCGCTTCAATCCGGCCAATCGCGTGGCCGACTGGAAAATACCGATGCTGGTCGTGCAGGGGGGGCGGGACCTGCGCATCCCGCTGGAACAGGGGTTGGCCACTTTCACGGCGCTACAGCGCCGCGGCATACCGAGCCAGTTCCTGTACTTTCCCGACGAAAACCACTGGGTTCTCAAGCCCCAGAACAGCCTGCAATGGCACCAGACCGTCGAGGCATGGCTGCAGCGGTGGACCCGTCCGTAGTGGCGTGTCGGGCGCCGCCGCCGGGCCGGCGGCGCCACGGGTCTTCCCGCGGTTGGTTTCAGGCTGCCAGGGCGTCGCGTTGGGCGCTCTCGTTGGCGGTCAGCCGGCTGAACTTGTCGGACAGGCTGAACGCATGCAGCGCGCTGGCGATGGCGCCGGCGGCCAGCGTGAGCAGTACGACTTGCGCGCCCTGCAGGACGATATGCGCGCGCACCGCGCTGACGGGCGACGACAGTCCGGCGAAGGCCACGACGGCAAGGGTGGCGATCATCGCGCCGATCACGAGGCTGGCGTTGAACGAGAGGCCGGGACGGCGCTCGATGTGGGACAGGATGGCTTGGGTCATGTTGGGCTCCGGTTTGCGTAAGGGTTTGAACACGGCGCCACTGTGCACGCGCCGCTTTAACCGAGGCTGAATATGCGCCGGCGCGCCGTTCAGGAACCGTTCAGCCGGCGTCGCCGAAGCGGCCGCTGCCCTCGGGAAACAGCGGGCAGGCGCGGCGCGGCGGGAGGTGCACATCCGGACGGATGTCCCATGGCCGGAGGCGCTGCCGGCCGCGGCGCATGCGCGCACGGCGGGCTGCGTCACGCTAGTCCGGAAGAATCGCGGCGCGCCCCCTAATGTTCGCCGGTGCCTGCGCTAGCCTTCGGCAGCAGCAGCCTGTCGCCGGAGAAGCCGATGATCCTGCAAGTCGACGCACCCAAGCCGGACCAGCAGCGCCGCATGGCCTGCGCGCATTGCTGTGCGTTCAACCACAACAAGCACTTTGCCGACATGCCGTCGCACGTCTACGCCGAACAGGGCTTCGTGCTGGACGCCGGCCTGGCCTGGGCGCAACAGGGCGAGCGCCATGCCATCACGTTCACGCCCTTTCGCTGCGCCGATCCGGCCTGCGCCACCCTGTGGCTGCGCGCCGATCACGGCGGACAATTCATCGCCTGGATCGCCGGCTCCTAGCGCGTAGCGCCGGGCGCGCGCCCGGGGACTTGTGCCGGCGCGCGAACCCGGCCAACATCGGGCCTGGCCGCTGCTGCGGCGCGCGGGCCCCTGGCGCACCGGCGGCCGTCGGGAACATCGTGCCCACCGTCCAATTTCCGCTCGCCGCCGACTACATCCCGCTGTGCGACCTGCTCAAATGCGCCGGGCTGGCCGTTTCGGCCGGGCAGGGCAAGCACCTGGTCGCCGCCGGCGCCGTTGCGGTCGACGGCAAGCCCGAGGCGCGCAAGACCGCCAAGATCCGCGCGGGCCAGACGGTGGAGTGCCAGGGTACCCGCGTGCAGGTGGTCGCTGCGCCGCCGGAGCAAGCGCCATGACACGGCCGCCGGTGCCTGCCGGCGAGGCCCGCCTCGATGAGCTGGAGGCCAAGCTCGCGTTCATCGACGATCTGCTCGAAACCCTCAATCGCACCGTGTATCGCCAGCAGCAGCAGATTGACCAGCTGGCCCAGGCCGTCGGCGCACTGCGCCAGCAGGTGCGCGATGCGCCGACGGCGCCGGCGGCCGATCCGCGCGCGGAACTGCCGCCGCACTATTGAGCGCATCGCTTGCGGCGCGGACGTCCCCGCCGCATTCCCCCCAGCGCCGGAATTCGTGCAATTTCCCCCGGCAATTTGCCGCATTGAAAGCGGTGCGCGCTCCGAAAATCCGCGGAATCATGCGCAACGCCCTGCCCGACAATCTGCAGACCTCCTGGGGCGCCCTCGGCGCGCTGGTCGTGGTCCTGCTGGCCCTGGCGCTCCTCGCCCTGCTCGCGCGCGGCGGCTCCTGGTCCGGCGGGATATTGCAATGGCAGTTCAACCGGCCGCCAGCCGTGGAGCAGCCGGCGCCCGCCCCGCCACCCGCGTCACAGGCGACGGCGCCGACGGCGGCGCGATTGCCGCCGCGGCGCGAGCCGCCCGCAGCGCCGGTCCCGCCGCCGCCGAAGCCGCCGCCGGCCAACGCGGCCGACGCCCTGCGCCAGGTCCTCAACGACTACCATGGCGACCCGACCCGCACGAGTTCGGTCACCGTCTCATCGACCGGGAAGATCACCGTCCACCGCGATACCGGCCTGACCGTCGATGACGGGCTCTCGATGCAGTCGATCGATCACGGCACGGTCGTGAGCGGGGCGCGCTAGCGGCGGATGCTGCGCCGGCGCGTTACAGTGCGCGCTGGCCCCGTTGCCCCGCCTGCCCGCGAGGACCCACTTGCCGGATCCGGATTTCGTCGTTGCCCGCACGCGCGCCTGGGTGGAACGCGTCGTCATCGGCCTCAACCTGTGTCCCTTTGCCAGGGCGCCGCACGCGCGGGGCCTGGTGCGATTTGCCGTGACCCCGGCGGCGGACGCGGACGCCCTGCTCGCCAGCCTGGTGGATGAATTGCACCGGCTCGCCGAGGCGCCGGCGGACGCGGTCGAAACCACCTTGCTCATCCATCCGGGCGTGCTGACCGACTTCCTCGACTACAACGACTTCCTCGACGTGGCCGACGCCGCGCTCACCCACCTGGGCCTCGACGGCGTGATCCAGATTGCCGGCTTCCATCCGCAATTCCAGTTCGCCGGCACCGAGCCCGATGACGTGAGCAACGCGACCAATCGCGCACCCTATCCGACGCTGCACCTGTTGCGCGAGGCCAGCATCGACCGCGCGGTGCAGGCGTTTCCCGACGCCGAGGCGATCTTCGGCGCCAACATCGCCGCGCTGCGGCGCCTCGGGCCGGACGGGTGGGCGGCGCTGCAGGCGCAATGTCAGCGGGATGCGCTGGCGGCGCTGCCGCAGACCGGGCAGGCGGGGTCGGGGCCGAAGATCGTCGAATGAAACTGCAGATCGCGCGCGTCCACGCTCAACAGCCGGCCGCGCGTCGGCGGCCCGAAGCCGCACAGCAGCCGCAGCGCCTCGCCGGCCTGCAGGGCGCCGATCACGCCCGTGAGCGGCGCAAACACTCCCATGGTTGCGCAGGCCTCGTCGGCGCCCGGGCCCTCGGGGAACAGACAGGCGTAGCAGGGCGATCCGGCGCGGCGCAGATCGAGCACGATCAGCTGGCCGGCGAAGGCGGTGGCCGCGCCCGCCACCAGCGGCACGCGCGCCGCCACGCAGGCGCGATTGATCGCGTAGCGCGTCGCGCGATTGTCGCTGCAGTCCAGGACCACGTCGGCATCGCGCACGATTGCCGGCAGTTCGTCCGGCCCCAGGCGCTGGTTGCGCGCGTCGATGTGCACGAGGGGATTGAGCGCGCCCAGCGTCAGCGCCGCCGATGCCACCTTCGGCATGCCCACGCGTGCCGTGGTGTGCAGGATCTGGCGTTGCAGGTTGGTGAGATCGACGTTGTCGCCATCGCACAGGATCAGGCGCCCGACGCCGGCCGCGGCCAGGTAGATCGATGCCGGCGCGCCCAGGCCGCCCGCGCCGATCACCAGCACCCGGGCCTGGTTGATGCGCTCCTGCCCCTCGATGCCGATTTCGTTGAGCAGCAGGTGGCGCGAATAGCGTAGCAGCGCGGGGTCGTCCATCCGTCTCTTGCCTCCGGTGCGGCAGCGCGCCCGCGCCGGCGGGCGCGCCAGGGCCGCGCTCAGAGTTTACCGAGATGGTGCAGGATGCGCGCCAGCTCGCGCGGCTTGAGGTGGCCGATGGCCGGCGGCACCCGGTGCTTGAACTTCTTGAAGTAGTAGCGGATGGCGTCGACCGACAACCCCAGCCGCGCCGCGATCTCGTCGTCGGCCGCCCCCTTGAGCCCGGCGCGCAGGACGTCGAGCTCGCGCGCGGTGAACTGCATGGCCAGCAGCTCGGCGGTGTAGGGGCGGTAGCGCAGTTCCAGCGCGACGGCGAGCCGCTGTGCCGCGTAGAACAGCGCAAAGACGGCGGGCTCGGGCGGGCGCTGGGCGAAAAATGCGAACAGGGCGCCGCGGGACAGCCAGCCGCGCGCCGGCAGCACCACGAGATTGCCGGCGCCCTGTGCGGCCACGCGCTGCAGCCAGGCGCGGATCACCTCGGCATTGCGCGTGTGTTCCTGCAGCCAGCGGCAATGCTCGTCGACGGTCCCGGTAACCGCGCGCCACTCGAGACCGACGCGCGACAGCAGCGGATCGCGCTCGAAGATCAATGTGGCGTAGAGGCGCTGCAGTTCCGCCGGCAGGGTGCCATGCAGGCGCGGCGGCATCGGCTCCAGGCCGGCGCAGCCGTGGTCGCTCAGCACGTAAAGGCATTGCTGCAGCGGCGCGATGCGGCGCAGTCGTTCGCCGATTTCGCTGTCGATGCGCGCGGCGGCGATCGCGCGCAGCGGCAGCAGCCAGTCGTCGATCTGCTGGCGCAGCAGCGGACCCGGGCCGGGGTCGGTGCCGGCGGGCGCCGCGTGGATCAGTGCCGCGATCCTTCCCGGTGCCGGTGGCGCGGTGGTGGACGGGGGCGGGGCGCTGGCGGCAGGCACATTCATGGCGGGGTCTCCGGGTGCAGAGGTGGCGGCGGATCACGCGCGCTCGACCGCTGGCGCGCGCGCCGGCGCGGTCAGTGCCGGCGTTCGTCCGGCCGGGGCCAGGCCCAGGTCGAACGCAAAGCGCGCGCCATGCGGGTTGCGATTGCAGGCGCTCAGCGTGCCGCCATGCGCGCGCACGATCGCGCCGCTCACGGTCAGGCCGAGGCCGCGCCCGAGGCCGGCGCCGGCGTCCGACAGGAAGGGCTCGAAAAGCCGCGCCAGCAGGTCGGGGGCGATGCCGCGGCCGTTATCGCTGACCCGGATGCGGATCCGCGCGCCGATCGTCGCTGCGTCGATGTGGATCACGCCTGGGCGGCCGGTGCCGCGCATCGCCACCCCGGCATTGACGAGCAGGTGTGCCAGCACCTGCGTGATGCCGGCGAGCGACCCGTGCACCGGCAGCGGCTGGATGCGCAGGCTGACGATCGTTCCGGCGAGATCGGCGCGCGTCGCGCGCAGCGCCGCCTCGATCGCCGCCATGAGGTCGAAGGGTCGGCGCTCGCCCGGGTAGTGCCGGCCGGGTTCGAAGGCCGGTGCGCGCGAGCCCGCCAGCCGGGCGCGCAACTCGCCCAGCTCCCGGTCGCGCGCGGCCAGTTCGGCGTAGAGCGCCTGTAGCGCTGCGGTCGGCGCGGCAGCCGGCGCCGTGCCGACGGGCGCCGGCGATATTGCAGGTACTGTCATCGGGAGATCCTCCGGTTGGCCCGGCGCCGCGCAACGGCCGTTGCGGGCGCGGCGGTGGTGCATGGCGACGGTGCGCGCGGCGGACGGGATTTTCCCCGTCCGACCCGCCGGCGTGCATGGCCCGGCCGCGCGACGCGCGAAGGCGCTGCGCCGCAGGCCGACGTGCCCCGCCCGGCGCACGCCGGTGCGCGGCCGGCGGGCATTGCGCCTAGCGCGTTCCTGGTGGCGGTGCGGATCGGGCGGGCAGACATGGCGCTCCTTGCAGGTTGTGCAAGGCTAGGCGTGCCCGCGTGGTCGGCGTACTACTGCATGCGGCAGCCGGCGCGGCGCGGGATTGCGGCAGATTGCGCTTGCAATTTTCCCTTCCGCGTGCCGAGGAGTCGCGCCATGCGCAGCGCCGTCCGCCGTGCGTCGCGCCCGCTGCGTGCGGGCCTGCCGCTGTTCCTGCTGTGCACGTCGCTGCCGGCGCAGGTGCCGGCCCTGTCGACGTCCGCCGTGCAGCGCTACCTGCAACACGACGCGCAGTGCGCGCAGATGCACATCGTCGGCCAGTGCTTCTGCGCCAGCGTTCCGTGCGGACTGCGCATCGAGCAATACGTCCCCGTGGCCGTCGTCGAGACCACGCGGGGCGCGGGCGATACGCTCCTGGGCGACCCGCTGGGGCACGTGCCGGCGCCGGCGCCGGGCACCGTCAGCTCGTCGCTGGCGGGCACCGACAACACCGCGGAGGCGCACGTGTGGTCGCTGCCGGCCGGCCCCATCCCCGGCGTGCCCTGCCTGGGTTGCGCCGCCATTGCGCTGCCGCTGGCGGTCGGCAGCGCCGATGCATCGGCACGCGCGTGCGGGCCGGCCGCCGCCGTTGCCCGGGCGCTCGCAGCGCCCGCGGCAGGCGCCGGCAGCTGGCTGCCCACGCTTTCCTACGCCTCGGAGGTCGATGCCTTCAACTGGCGCACCGGCTGTCGCGACCTGGCCGATCCGGCCATCGACATCGCCCTGCTGCAATTGCGCTGCGCCGCCGCCACCGCCGTCGCCGCGACCGCACCCGGCGCGGCACCGAAGCACTGCCTGTTGCAGTGGGGCCTCATGGTTCCGCGCCAGATGCGCGACATCGGGGCGACGCCGCCGCTGCACTCGGCCAAAACCGCGCTGCGTGCCATGAGCATTGCCCGCGAACAGCTCGGCACCTTCGCGCACCCCGTCGACATGGCCGGCAGGCTGCAGCAGGTCTATCCCGTGACAAGTGCCTGTTTTCCCATCGGCCGGCTGCCGCTGCCGCGGGCCCCGGCGGCGCGGCCGGTTCAGCGCAGCGCCGACGGGCGCTATGCCTGGGTCTATTGGCGCCCGACCGCCTGCTGCCTCGGAGCCGGATCCATCGGCGATTGCCTGCA
The DNA here is from genome assembly GCA_963781975.1 of uncultured beta proteobacterium. Taxonomy (GTDB): domain Bacteria; phylum Pseudomonadota; class Gammaproteobacteria; order Burkholderiales; family Burkholderiaceae_F; genus GJ-E10. The sequence continues at coordinate 109,589 of CAWAHT010000009.1, read as the reverse complement.
TCTGCACTGAGGCGGCGTGCGCTAGCATCGTCCACTTTTGGAGGCACCCTCGTGATCAACGTACTTGTCACCGGCGCCAGCGTGGGTTTCGGCCACGCCATTGCGGAGCGATTCCTGCGCGACGGTGCGCGCGTGATCGCCTGCGCCCGCCGTCTCGATCCGCTGCAGGCGCTCGCGGCCGCGTATCGCGGCCGGGTGCTGCCCGTGGCGCTGGACGTCACCGACCACGCGGCCATCGCGCAGGCGCTCGCCGGCCTGCCGGCCGAGTTCGCCGATGTCGATGTGCTGGTCAACAATGCAGGGCTGGCGCTCGGACTGGCACCGGCGCATCGAACCGCAATCGACGACTGGGACCGGATGATCGCGACGAACTGTTCCGGCCTGGTCCACGTCACGCGCGCCATCCTGCCGCGCATGGTGGCGCGCGGATCCGGCACCGTCGTCAATATCGGCTCGGTGGCCGGCGAATTTCCGTATCCCGGCGGCAACGTGTACGGCGCCACCAAGGCCTTCGTGCACCAGTTCACACAGAACCTCAATGCCGACCTCATCGGCACCGGCGTGCGGGCCACGTGCATCGAGCCCGGGCTGAGCGCGGGCACGGAGTTTTCCACGGTGCGTTTCGCCGGCGACCAGGCCCGCGCCAGCGCAACCTATGCCGGCACCGATCCGCTGACACCAGGCGACATCGCCGACGCCGTCCATTGGGTCGCCATGCGCCCGGCGCGCATCACGGTCAATGTCCTGTCGCTCATGCCCAACTGCCAGTCGTTCGGCGGCATGGCGATCAAACGCACCTAGCGCGCCGCGGCGCGCCCGCGTGCGCTCAGTCGTGCGCCTGCTGCAGCCGCTTCATCATCGCCTCGCGCTCGGGAAAGCGCGAGCAGACCACGGCGCCGATCTCGGCATCTGCCAGGCGCTGGCCGCGCACGTCGGCGCGCACCACCCCGCGGGCACTCTTGAGGCGCAACTCCCTGCCGTCGCTGCGCCACGCGGCGCCGCGCACCAGGTAACCGGGCTCGTCGTTCGTGCCGGTGCATTGGACGCTCAGGGTCTCGCCGGCGGTCTCGCCCGGGAAAACGCGCTCGTCCAGCACCTGGAAGCGCAGCCGCGACTGGCGCGCGTCGACGATCTCGATGACCTGCCGCCTGAGCAGCCATGCCCGCGGCGCCCCGCCGCACTGGGCGATCCAGATTTCCAGATCCGAGCCGGTGACCGGCGAGCGCCAGGAGGGGTCCACCTCGCAACCCGGGGGCAGTTGCAATCCACTGGCCGGCTCGCTGTAGATCGGGCGCCCGACGTAGGACTCGGATGCGGCGGCGTGCGCCGCGTGGCCGACGGCCAGCGCGGCCAGCATGCCGGCCAGACGCGCGCCGCCGGCCTTCGGCCAGGCCCGGCCTGCCGCCAGGGCAGGGCAGTCTGCGGTGAGGTTCATGCAGCCATATTACCCAACCCGGGCCGGCGCCCCGGCGGCGCGCTCAGCGGAAGAAGACGAAATCCGCGGTAAACGGCACGCGCAGCACCTGGCCGATCTGCGCGACCGCGCAATGCACCGGCGGCATGCCGCCGACCGTGTTGATCCGCTGCACGTCGGTGACGCCCGCCAGCGCACCGTCGCCGAAGGAGCGCGTGGCGATCAGCAACCACGGCAGCGCGCCGTCGCTGGGCGCCGGAACGTGGTCGACGATCTCGCCGATGAGGCGGCTGCCGTCGATATGCTCGAAGCTGAGATTGACGCCGTGCCGCACCGCCACCTTGCCGTCGGCGCCGTCGAGCTCGGCTTGCGGCAGCCGGTAGACCCAGTGTGCTTCGCCACCCTGCGTTTCGCAGCGGAAGATCTGCGTGCCATGCCCGCGCAGCCGCAGTATCTCGGCATGGCCCGCGGGCAGCGGCAGCGATCGGTGGAACATCGAGTACAGGGCACCCGGCGTGCCGTCGCCGTGCGCCGCTGGCGGCGCACTGGCGGTCGCCGCGCCCGGACCGCTGCCGCTCTGGGCGCAGCCGAGCACCAGCGCGGCAGCGAGCGCCGCCGGCAGCCGGGCCGGCATTGCCCGCCTGCGCGCATTGGGGTTCGATCGGCAGCAGTGGTTCATCGATGGGTGGCCGCTCCAGGCGCCGGCGCGTTCGATCGCGCTGCAAATCGCGCCTGCGGTGCCGGCGCAAGGGATGACGCCGAATGTACCGCAATGGCGCGCGAATGGCCGGCACCGGCGCCCGGCGCCGCGCGCGCCGCGCTCAGGTCCCCGTGGCCGGGGCCTCGAACGGACCGGACGCGAGCCAGTGCTCGATCTGCGCCAGCCGATCGCTGCCCCAGAACGGTTCGCCGTCGACGAAGAAGAACGGCGCGCCGAAGACGCCGCGGGCGATGGCCTGCTCCACCGCGGCCTTGAGCCGGTCCTTCACGGCCGGCTGCGCGATGGCGGCGAGCACGTGCCCGCCGTCGATCCGGTTGTCCTCGAGCAGCCGGCGCAGCACTGCGCCGTCGGTGATGTCGCGACCCTGCGCGAAGTAGGCGCGGAAGACCGCACGTGCGAACGCGCCCGCGGCCTCTGGCGCGACGTCCTGCACCACGAGAAATGCGCGTGCCGCCTGGACGGTGGATACCGGGAACGGGTCGGGCAGGCGGAACGGGATGCCCGCGAAGCGCGCGCTGCGCGCGAAGTCGCGGCGCGCATAGTCGCCCTTGAGCGGAATTTCCGTGAGCGGGCGCTGGCCCGAAACGCGGAACGCGGCCCCCAGCAGCGTCACGCGGTAGTCGACGCTGCGGCCGTGGCGGGTGGCCAGGTCCTCGATCTGTTCGGCTGCCAGGTACGAATAGGGCGAACTGAAATCGAAATAGAAATCGATAGGCGCGGGCATGCGGTCCTCCCTCGGGGGCCGCGGTGCGGCCCGACAAGCCGGTCTGTCGGCCCGCCGCGCTAGCGCAGCGGGCCGAACAGCACGCGGGTCTCGAATGTCATGGTCACCACGCCTGCCTGCGCCGTCGCCGCAAAGAGCTTTTGCAGCGCCGCCATCATCGCGGGGTGGCGGGAATCCGCGACCGACGGCATGTACGAGGCCGAATTGAGCCGATCGGCCAGGCGGGAATAGTCGAGGTCGTCGCTGTGCGTCACGGTGATCGTGCGCCCGTGCGGACCGCCGAAGAACTCGTCGATGCGCTCCGGCGCGTTCGTGGCGGTGACGCACCTCGAGGTACTCGTCGCTGAAGCGCTGCAACAGTTCCTCGTAGCCGGTCGCGAAGGCCGAACCCCCGGCACTGCGATCGTTCCAGAGCAGCGCCACGTGCGCCGGCGCGCGCAGGAGACGCAGCGCTTCGGTACGCGTCGCGCGCGACGTCGAACCAGTGGAAGGCCTGGGCCGCGATCAGCAGGTCGGCGCAGCCCGCCGGCAGGCCGGTGGCTTCGGCGCGGCCGTCGAACGCGGTGAAAGCCGCCGCGGCCGCCCAGGCGCTCCACCGCATAGCGAGCGCATCGGCGCATTGGGTTCGACGCCGACGACGCGGAATCCGGCCCGCAGGAACGGCTCGCTGGACAGTCCCGTGCCGCAGCCGAGGTCGACGACGGTCGGCGCCGGGTGCGAGTTCCAGCGCGCGCGCCAGGGCGGCAACCGCGACATCCGGATAGCCCGGGCGCGCGCGCGCATAGGCGGCGGCGCGCGCGCCGAAGCGCTCGGTGGGGTCAGCGCCCGGTGTCGCGTCCGGCTCGCCGCCAGCGCCGCGCCCGGGCCGGTCTATTCGGCGGGCCTTGGCGCGGCGGCCGGATGATGAGCGCGCCGGTCAGCAGGCCCGCCACCAGGGCCGCCGCCAGCATCGGTCCGCCGCCGACCACGCCAGAGGCGAGCAGCAGGTACGGCTGAAGCACTGGCCCATATCGCGGGCCGAGCACCACACCACCGTGGCCAGCAGCGAGAACGACGACCCAGGTCAGCAGCGCGATGAGCATGCCGCGCGAGACCGATTCGCCCAGGCGCTTGATCTTGCGGCGCGCATCCTGGAACAGCATCATCGCGTACAGCATCGCGAAAAGCCCCGGCACCGCGACGAAGATCCAGCGGTTGACGCCCGATTTCGTCGGCAAAGCTGCGCAGCAGTGTATTCGACCGCCGCCGAGGCCAGCAGGCCGCAGGCGCCGAACACGAGTGCGGCGATCATCGCGGGTGAAATCATCGGCATTTGCTTCCGGGTTTCAGGAAAAGGCGCGCGGCGCGCCGGCGGGCCGTCGCGGTGCGCGCAGTCACCATTCGATCTGTTCGCCGTTGTAATTCAGGAAGCGTCCGTTGTGGGAGCGGTTCACGGCGGCGATGACGCGGCGCAGCGATGCCACGCTGTCGGCCACCGCGCAGGTCGCGCCGCCGGCCCGCCCATGTCGCGTCTGCACCCAGCCCGGATGCAGCGCCATGCAGACGACCCCGCGCGCGCCCAGCACGATACTGGTCGATTTGAGCACGCTGTTGAGTGCCGCCTTGCTGGCCCGGTACAGCCACCAGGAGGCTTCGGTGGCGCCGCCGATCGAACCCATGCGGCTCGACAGAACCACGAACTTGCCGCCGCCGGCGGCCAGCCGGTCGGCCAGCAGCGGCACGAGTTGCATCGTCACGTAAACGTTGGTGCGCATGACGGCGTCGAAGTCCGCCGGCGCCGGCGTCTCGGGCAGCGCCGCCTGCGGCCCCGATATGCCGGCACTGACGATAACCAGGTCGATTGCCGCGCCGCCCAGAGCCGGCGCGAGGCCGGCGGTCCAGTTCTCGTCCAGGACATCGGCAACGACGACCTGGATGCCGAGCGCGGCCAGGGCGGCGCTGTCGTCCGGCCGGCGCACCGTGCCGGTGACCCGATACCCATCGGCGGCGTACTGGCGCGCAAATTCCGCGCCGATGCCGCGGGAAGCGCCGATTACGAGGCAGTGCGCCACGCTGGTCCTCAGCAAAGCTCGAGCGCCAGCGCCGTGGCCTCGCCGCCGCCGATGCACAGGGCCGCGACGCCCCGGCGCAAGCCGCGCCGCCGCAGCGCACCGAGCAGGGTCACGACGATGCGCGCGCCGCTGGCGCCGATCGGATGGCCCAGGGCGCAGGCGCCGCCGTGGACGTTGACGCGCTCGTGCGGCAGTTTGAACTCGTGCATGGCCGCCATGGTAACCGCTGCGAAGGCTTCGTTGATCTCCCACAGGTCCACGTCCTCGGCGCGCCAGCCGGACCGCTCCAGCACGCTTGGCGATCGCGCCGATCGGTGCCGTCGTGAACCAGTCGGGCTCCTGGGCGTGCACCGCGTGGCGCGCGTATGCGCGCCAGCGGCGTGCGCGCCGAGCCGCGGCCGCCAGCGACTCGCGCATCAGCACCAGCGCCGCGGCGCCGTCGGAGATCGACGAGGAGTTGGCCGCGGTGATGGTGCCGTCCTTGCGGAACGCCGGCTTGCAGCTGTGCCACCTTGTCGGGCCGCGCCTTGTACGGCGACTCGTCGCGCGTCACGACCGTGTCGACCCGACCTTGCCGGCAACGCTCACCGGCGCGATTTCCCAGGCGAAGCTGCCGTCCTCGTTGGCGCGCACGCGCGCGCTCGGTCGACGCGATGGCGAAGCGGTCCTGGTCGGCGCGCGAGAAGCCGTAGCGTGCCACGCAGTCCTCGGCGAAGACGCCCATCGCCTTGCCGCGCTCGTAGGCGTCCTCCAGGCCGTCGAGCGCCATGTGGTCGAACAAGGTGCCATGCCCGTAGCGATAGCCCTGGCGCGCCTTGGGCACCAGGTACGGCGCATTGCTCATGCTCTCCATGCCGCCGGCGACGAGCACGTCGGCCGATCCGGCCAGCAGCATGTCGTGCGCGAACATCATGGCGCGCATGCCGCTGCCGCACATCTTGGACAGCGTGACGGCACCGGCGCTGATCGGGCAGGCCGGCGCCCAGCGCCGCCTGGCGCGCCGGCGCCTGGCCCTGGCCGGCCATCAGGCAGTTGCCCAGCAGCACCTCGTCGACGTGCCGTGCCGTCGACGCCGGCGCGCTCGACAGCGGCGCGCACCGCGACCGCGCCCAGCTGCGCGCGCCGCCAGCGCGCTGAGGGCGCCCAGCAGTGCCGCCGATGGGCGTGCGCGCGGCGCGCCACGATGACGACCGGATCATCGTCGCTGCCGTGCGCATGCTATCGACTCCTTCGCGGATTGCAGAGCCGGGCGCGCTGGCGCGCCGCGGCCGGATTATCGCCGCGCGCCATGCGCGCGCCGAAGCGCTGCGCTCTGCGGATACGGGAAGACATCCTCCATGATGCCGGCGCGGATGCGCTCCTGGCGCAGCTGCCAGAACTGCGGCGTCAGCAGGTCGGCGTGCTGGCGCAGGAAGGCCGCGCGGATGCGCGGGTCGCCGAGCAGGAACGGGGCGAACTGCTCCGGAAAGACGTCGCGCGGCTCCACGTGATACCAGGGTTCGCCGGACATCTCCGCTTCCTCGTTGGGCGCGGCCGGGATGGCGCGGAAGCGGCAGTCGACCATGTATTCGATCTCGTCGTAGTCGTAGAACACCACCCGGTTGAGGCGCGTGACGCCGAAATTCTTGAACAGCATGTCGCCCGGGAAGATGTTGGCCGCGGCCAGCTCCTTGATCGCATTGCCGTATTCGCCGATGGCGTGCTCGAGCTGGGCGTCGCGTGGCGTGCTGCAGGTAGATGTTGAGCGGCGTCATGCGCCGCTCGATGTAGACGTGGCGCAGCAGCACCGTGTCGGCATCGACCTCGACCACGCTCGGGCAGTAGTGCAGCAGCTCGCGCAGCAGCTCGGCGCGAAGCGCCGCCGCGGCAGCGTCACCTCGGAGTACTCCCAGGTGTCGGCCATGCGCCCGACCCGGTCGTGCAGCTTGACCAGGCGGTACTTCTCCATCACCTGGCGGCGGTCGGTCTCCTTCGGCCGGGCGATCACGTCCTTGATGATCTTGAACACGTAGGGGTAGGACGGCAGCGTGAACACCGTCATGACCAGGCCCTTGATGCCCGGGGCGATGACGAAGCGATCGGTCGAGTGGCGCAGGTGGTGCAGGAAGTCGCGATAGAAGAGGGTCTTGCCCTGCTTTTGCAGGCCGACCATCGTGTACAGCTCGGACATCGGCTTGTGCGGCAGGATCGACTTGACGAACTCGGCGTAGGCCGAGGGCGCCTCCATGTCGACCAGGAAGTAGGCGCGCGTGAAGGAGAACAGCGTGGCGATCAGGTCGGCGGCGAACAGCACCGTATCGATGTAGATCTGTCCGCGTTCGTCGCGCAGCAGCGGCACGGCCACCGGCGTGGCGCGCGTGCCGTTGATGAAGCGCCCGATCAGGTAGGCGCCCTTGTTGCGGAAGAACAGGTTCGACAGCACCTGGATCTGGCAGTCCGGTTCGACCTGGAAGGGCCGCACCAGCGCATTGGGGGCGCCCTGGCGATGCGCCTCGCCGATGGCGCGCATGCACGTGGCGCAGGTCGCGCTCGACGTCGACGAACGGCGCGGCCAGCCCCAGGTCGATGACGATCTGCCGCAGCGTCGCGCGCAGCCCGGCCGTGGCCGGGTAGTAGCTGCGGATCGACGGCGGGTCCGAATCCATGTAGTCCGTGGCCACGCCGGGGCGCACGAACAGGAAGGCGTTCTGGAAATACGCCCGGTGCAGCAGCTTGGTGCAGACGGAATTGAAGAAGGTCTCGGCGCATTCGGGCTGGCGATGGTTGGCCAGCAGGGCGATGAACTGCTGCTTGACGGCCTGCCACAGGCGGTCGCGCTCCGCGTCCGGCAGGCTGGCCAGGTCGAAGCCGCGCTCGATGCGATCGACCGCGTCGAGCACGCGCTGGTCGTAGTAGTCGATGCGCTCGCGCGCCGCGGCGCGCATGCCGAGCCAGTCGCCGCGCTCGAAGCGGCTCTTGGCCTCCTGCGCGACGAAGCGAAAGCGCCGGTAATGCAGGTCGAAGCCGTCGAGGATCGCGCGCGCGATGGCGCGCGGCTGCGGCATCGAATGGTCGAAGCGCGCCGCCGGCTCGTCGTCCGGTCCGGCCCGTCGCGCCGTTCGGCAGGGCATCCATGGCGGCTGCGGGCACGACCCGGCCGTCAGCGCGTTTCGTCGAATACTCGCGGCCGATCAGCATGCGGCGGATCTCCGAGGTACCGGCGCCGATCTCGTACAGCTTGGCGTCGCGCCAGAGACGTCCGGCCGGATAGTCGTTGATGTAGCCGTTGCCGCCCAGGATCTGGATGGCCTCGCCGGCCATCCACGTGGCGCGTTCGGCCGTCAGCAGGATGACGCCGGCGCAATCCTTGCGCATGCCGCGCGCGTGGCCGCCGAGGCGGTCCAGGTGCTTGCCCGACCGCGTAGGCGTAGGCCCGGCACGACGACAGGCTGGTATACATGTCGGCGATCTTGCCCTGGATCAGCTGGAATTCGCCGATCGCGCGTGCCGAACTGCCGGCGCTCGTGGATGTAGGGCGTCACCACGTCCATGCAGGCCTGCATGATGCCCAGCGGACCGGCCGCCAGCACCGCGCGCTCGTAGTCGAGTCCGCTCATCAGCACGCGCACGCCGCCGTCGCGCTCGCCCAGCAGGTTCTGCGCCGGCACCTCGCAGTTGTCGAACACCAGTTCGCCGGTCGGCGACCCGCGCATGCCCAGCTTGTCGAGGCGTCTGGGCCACGGAAAACCCGGGCATCGACTTCTCGACCAGGAACGCGCTGATGCCCTGGGCGCCGCGCTCGGGCGACGTCTTGGCATAGACGACGAGCACGTCGGCATCGGGGCCATTGGTGATCCACATCTTGCTGCCGTTGAGCAGGAAATGGCCGCCCTTGTCCTGGGCCTGCAGGCGCATGGATACCACGTCCGACCCCGACGCCGGTCTCGCTCATGGCCAGCGCGCCGACGCGCTCGCCGCTGACCAGGCCGGGCAGGAAGCGCCGCTTCTGTTCCGCATTGCCGTTGCGGAAGATCTGGTTCACGCACAGGTTCGAGTGGGCGCCGTACGACAGGCCCGACGGCCGCGCTGGCGCGCGAGATCTCCTCCATCGCGACCATGTGCGCCAGGTAGCCCATGTCGGCGCCGCCGTACTCCTCGCGCGACCGTGACGCCCAGCACGCCCAGTTCGCCGAGCTTGCGCCACAGGTCGGCGGGAAAGCGGTCGCTGCGGTCGATCTCCGCCGCGCGCGGCGCCACCTCGCGCCCGGCGAAGCCGCGCACGGCATCGCGCAGGGCGTCGATGTCCGCACCCAGGTCGAAATCCAGTCCCTGCATCATGCCGGTCAGCCCCCCGCGCCGTGTTCCAGCGCCATTGTGCGCCGGCCATCCTAGCGACTCGGGTGGCGCCCGGCAATCGGACCGGAACGCCGGCGCGTACTACCGTACTACAATCGCCCACCGTGTCGCGCTCCTTCTTCCTGCCGATCGCCGTGCCCCCTGCGCCCGGCGGCACGGCGCCCGCCGCAGGCGTGCGCCGGCCGCCACTGCGGGCCTCCCGCCTCGGGGCGGCATGAAGCCGGCCACGCGCCTGGTCACGCTCGGGCGCGACGCCGGCGCCGGCTTCGTCAATCCGCCGCTGCAACGCGGGTCCACGGTGCTGCACGACAGCGTCGCCGACATGCGCGAGCGCGTGCGCCGCACCGCGGCCGGGGACGACAGCGGACCGGTCACCTACGGCATCCACGGCACGCCGACGCATCGGGCGTTTCTCGATGCGATGAGCGACCTCGAAGGCGGGCACCGCAGCTGGGCGCTGCCGTCCGGCCTGAGCGCCTGCACGACGGCGATCCTGGCGTTTGTCGGGCAGGGCGACCACATTCTCGTGCCCGATTCGGTCTATGGGCCGACGCGGTCGTTCTGCAGCGGCACGCTGTCGCGCTTTGGCGTGGTCGCGGATTTCTACGATCCGCGCGCGGGCGCGCGCATCGAGGCGCAGTTCCGCGCCAATACGCGCCTGCTGTTCCTGGAATCGCCCGGTTCGCTGACCTTCGAGGTGCAGGACATCCCGGCCCTGAGCGCCGTGGCCCGGCGGCGTGGCGCGGTCACGGTCGCCGACAATACCTGGGCGACCCCGCTGCTGTGCCGCCCGATCGCGCTCGGTGCCGACGTGAGCGTGCATGCGGCCACCAAATACATCGGCGGCCATGCCGACCTCCTGCTGGGCACCATCACCAGCAACGCGGCCTGCACGCCGGCGCTGCGCGCCGCGATGCGGGCGTACGGGCTGACCGCCAGCCCCGACGACTGCTGGATGGCCCTGCGCGGCCTGCGTTCGCTGGCGGCGCGGCTGGAGCGCCATCGGGCCACCGCCGCGAGCCTCGTCGCCTGGCTGGCGCAGCAGCCGGAGGTGGCGCGCATCCTGTATCCGGCCTGGCCGCAGGATCCCGGTCATGGCCTGTGGCAGCGCGATTTCTCCGGCGCCAGCGGCCTCTTCGGCGTGGCGCTGCAGTCCGATATCCCCGCGCCGGCCTTCCACGCGCTGATCGACGGCATGCGCCTGTTCGGTCGCGGCTATTCCTGGGGTGGTTTCGAGAGCCTTTTGATTCCGTCCTTTCCGGAACGCCAGTGCGGCCCGGCGCCTGATACGCGCCTGATCCGCATCTCCGCGGGCATGGAGGACGCCGACGATCTGATCGAGGACCTGCAGGCCGGATTCGCGCGCCTGCGGGGCCCGGTTCCTGGAGGATGTTCGTGACGACGCAACAGACGGCAGCGCCGGCCGGCGCACTGGCCGGCATCAAGGTGATCGATCTTTCCCGCGTGCTGGGCGGGCCCTATGCGACCATGATCCTGGCCGACCACGGCGCCGACGTGATCAAGATCGAACCGCCGCAGGGCGACGACACCCGCCAATGGGGGCCGCCGTTTGCCGAGCGTGCCGACGGCAGTCGCGACGCCAGCTATTACCTGGGCGTCAACCGCAACAAGCGCGCGCTGGCGCTCGACGTGAGCACGCCGGCAGGGCGTGACGTGGTGCTGCGCCTGCTGGCCGATGCCGACGTGCTGGTGGAGAACTTCAAGACCGGCACCATGGAAAAGTGGGGCCTGGGCTATGCCGACGTGCTCGAGAAGCGCTTCGCGCGCCTCATCCACTGCCGCGTCTCGGGGTTTGGCGCCGCCGGGCCGCTGGGCGGCCTGCCCGGGTACGACGCCGTGGTCCAGGCCATGAGCGGCCTGATGAGCATCAATGGCGAGGTGGGCGGCACCGGCGTGCGCCTGGCCACGCCCATGGTCGACCTGGCCACCGGCATGTACTCGACCATCGCCATCCTGATGGCGCTGCAGGAGCGCACCCGCAGCGGTCGCGGCCAGTTCCTGGACATGACCTTGTACGATTGCGCCACGGCGCTGCTGCACCCGCAGGCCGCCAATTACCTGCTCAGCGGCCAGCGCCCGGCACCGCTGGGCAATGCCCATCCCAATGTCGCGCCATACGACAAGTGGAGCACCGGCAACGGCGACATCTTCATTGCCATCGGCAACGAGCGCCAGTTCCACATCCTGGTCGAGATACTGGGCCAGCCGCAGCTGGCGACCGATCCGCGCTTCGCCACCAACGGCGACCGGCTGGTGAACCGCGCGGCCCTGCGCCAGGCGCTGACCGAGGCGTTCGCCCATGCCGATGGCCACGTCCTGGCCGAGCGGCTGCTGCGCGCCGGCGTACCCGCCGGTGTGGTGCTGCCCATCGATCTGGCATTGGCTTCCGCCCACGCCACGGCGCGCGCGATGGTGGTCCGCACCGGCGACATCGCGTCGGTCGGCACGCCGATCAAGTTTTCACGCACCCCGGCGCAGATGCGCTACGCGCCGCCGGTGTTCGCGCAGGACGGCGATGCCGTGCTGCGCGAGAACGGCTTCACCGACGCGGAGCTGGCAGCGCTCAAGGCGGCCGGCGTGCTGCTGTCGGGGCGCGGCACGCGCTGAGACCTGCGCTGGCGCATCGGCGGCCGGCAGCGGCAGGCGGGCGCGACCGTCAGTGCGGGCCGCGGCCGGTGCCGGCCGCCGCCGTGCGGCGCGGTTTGCGCGCCCGGCCCGCCAGCAGCCGGTCGAACAGCGCAGCGGGCATCACGCGCAGCAACCGCGCCACCCAGGCCATCTGCCAGGGTATGACGCGGAAGCGCGCGCCGCGCAGGATCGCGGCGCGGGCCGCTGCGGCAAAGGCGTCCACGTCCATCAGGAACGGCATGGGGTAGGGATTGCCTGCGGTCATCGGCGTGCGGATGAAGCCGGGCGCGATGGTCACGACGCGGACGCCCGTCGCGCGCAGCCCGACGCGCAGGCTCTCGGCATAGTTGATGAGGGCTGCCTTGGAGGCGCAATAGGCCTCCGATCCGGGCAGGCCGCGCACCCCCGCCACGCTGGCGACGGCCACCAGCGTCCCGCGCCCGCGCTGGCGCATCGGTGCGATGAACGGGTGGAAGGTCGACGCGACGGCGTTGAGGTTGGTGGCCAGCACCTGGTCGAAGACCGCCAGGTCCTCGGCGTGCTCGGTGAGGACGCCGGTCGAAATGCCGGCATTGGCGATGACGATATCGGTGCCGCCGCAGCGGGTCTCGAAGTCGCGGCCCGCCGCCAGCAGCGCAGCGCGGTCGGTGACGTCGAGCGGATAGACGTGGCAGGTCGCCGGCAAGGTGGCGGCGAGCGCCGCCAGCACATCGGCGCGGCGGGCGACCAGCCCCAGGCAGGCGCCGGGGCGGGCGAACTGGCGGGCCAGCGCGGCGCCGATGCCGCTCGAGGCCCCCGTCAGGAAGACGTTCATCGTGGGCGGGCGCCGAGCCGGCGGCTGGCCGCGGCCGGTCCGCCGCTAGGACTTCTTGTGCCCGTGTTCCTGGCGCACCTTCTCGACCAGGAAATTGAGCACGGCCAGCGTGCCCGCCGGCGTGTGCGTGTGTTCGATGGAAGGCGACGTCAGGAAGCGCCCGTCCACGGCCAGCGTCGGCGTGCCGTCGATCATGTAGGACTGGTACTCGATGCGGGCGCGGCGCACCAGGCCGGCGACGGTGAAAGAGTTGTACGCCGCCAGCCACTTGTCGCGCGGGATGCCGTTGGCCGCCATGAAGTCGGCGATGGCGTCGGTGTCGGTAAAGCGCATGTGCTTCTGGTGGAAGGCATCGAAGACCTTTACGTGCAGGTCGTCCACCTTGTGCAGCACCTGCAGCGTGCAGAAGAGCCGGGTATGCGGCTCGCGGCCGGGGTCGCCGAAGTCGACCGGCACGTGCCGGTAATCGACATCGGCCGCCTGCCTGCGGCGCCAGGCCTCCATGTCCGGCAGGACGGCGTAGCAGTGCGGACAGCCGTACCAGAAGAAGTCCAGCACCTCGATCTTGCCGGGCGCGTCGGTCGGCTGCGGATTGGGCAGCACCGTGTAGTCGACGCCGGGCGTCGGTGCCGAGGGTGCCTGCGCGAGGCTGGCGCGGGCGGCGAGCAGGGGGGTGGCGCTGAGGGCGATCATCAGATCGCGCCGGGTAATGCTGGGCATGGGTTACCTCGCGGGTTCTGCGGCCAAGGCTGCATCAAAGGTTGGGTTCCGGCGACTCCTGCCGGCGGGAGCCGCCGGCGCGCGGGCCGTGCGCGCCGGCGCTCACTTCACGTGCACGATCTGCGGCTCCATGCCGTTCTCGGACAAGGTACGGCGGATTCCGTTCAAATCGTCCAGTTGTCCGTACGGCCCCAGGCGCACCCGGAAGAGCGGCGTGCCGTCCACGTCGGTTGCGGAGACCTTGGCGTCCAGGCCGAGGAGGGCGATGCGGGCCCGCAGCACGTCGGCATCATCCGCATTCTTGAAGGCGCCGACCTGCAGCATCAGGCGTGCGCCGGCGTCGGCGCCGGCGTCGGCCGGCTTGCCGGCGGCGGCACTGGCGGCCGGCGCAGCGGGCGCGGCCGGCGGCGGCGCACCGGCCAGGCTGCGGGGCGCACCCGCGGGCGGCGGCGGTACCGCCGCGCTGTCGGCGGGGTGGCCGCCCGCGGCATCGGTGCCCGGGCCGGATGGGATCTGCGGCGAGAACAACGGACGGTTCGGATCGCCCGGTTCCGGCGTCACGCTCTCGGTGGCGTGCTGCACCTTGTTGACGAAGGGCACGGGTGAGTTCGTCAGGTACAAGGCGATGGCGACGGCGATCGCGAGTCCGGTGACCAGTCCGGTCAGAAAGCCGTAGATGCTGATTGGGGGTCGCTGTGCACTCATCGTGGCGCTGTGGTCCGGGGCGAGATTCATGGCGCAGCCCGCATTCTGCCTTACATGCGCTCCGGCGCCGAAACGCCGATCACGGTCAGCCCGTTGCGCAGCACCTGGCGGGTCGCCAGCAGCAGCGCGAGGCGTGCCGTGCGCAGCGTCGCATCGTCGACCAGGATGCGTTCGGCGTTGTAGAAGGCATGCAGATCGGCCGCCAGTTCCTTGAGATAGAACGCGACCTGGTGCGGCGCCAGCTCCACCGCGGCCTGCTGCAGCGCATCGGGGAATTCGGCCAGGCGCGCCATCAGGGCCAGTTCGCGCGGCGCCCGCAGCGGCGCCGTTTCCACCGCCGCGGCGGCGGCCTCGTCCAGGGCCTGGCCGGTCTGCTCGGCGGCCTGCGCCAGCACCGAACAGATGCGGGCGTGCGCGTACTGCACGTAGTAGACCGGATTGTCCTCGGAATGCGAGAGCGCGAGGTCCACGTCGAACGTGAATTCGGAATCGAACCGGCGCGACACCAGGAAGAAGCGGGTGGCATCGCGCCCGACCCAGTCGACGAGATCGCGCAGGGCCACCGACGTGCCGGCGCGTTTGGACATCTTCACTTCCTCGCCGCCGCGCATCACGCGCACCATCTTGTGCAGCAGGTATTCGGGATAGCCGGCCGGGATCGGCCGCCCCAGCACCTGCCCCAGGATGCGCAGGCCGGCGCGCACCCGCGCCACGGTGCCGTGGTGGTCGGATCCCTGCACATTGATCGCCCGCTCGAACCCGCGCTCGAGCTTGGCCAGGTGGTAGGCCACGTCCGGCACGAAGTACGGTATAGCTGCCGTCGGACTTGCGCACCACCCGATCCTTGTCGTCGGGCAGCTCGCCGGGCGCGCCCTGCGGTGCCGCCGTGGTCCTGCAGCCAGAGCGCCCCTTCGGACTCGAACGTCAGCCCCGACCGCACCAGCGCGCGCACGGCGGCATCGACTCGGCCATCGCGATAGAGCGACGATTCGAGGTAGAAGTGGTCGAAGCGCACGCCGACCGCTTCGAGATCGAGGTCCTGCTGGTGCCGCAGGCTGGCCACGGCGAAGCGGCGCACCGCGTCGGCGTCGCCCGGGTCGCCGCAGGCGGTGACCTGCGCGCCGTCGCGCGCATGCACGGTGGCGCGCCCCAGGAAGTCGCGCGCCACGTCGACGATGTAGTCGCCGTGGTACGTGACGTCCTCGGCGGCGATCGCCGCACCCTGCAGTTCGCGGGCGCGCGCCTGCACGGAACTCGTCAGCTGGTCGATCTGCACGCCGGCGTCGTTGTAGTAGAACTCGCGCTGCACCGCCCAGCCGCGCGCCGCCAGCACATTGGCCAGGGCATCGCCAAGGGCCGCCTGGCGCGCATGGCCCACGTGCAGGGGCCCGGTGGGGTTGGCGGAGACGAACTCGACGACGACGCGCCGGGCGCCGCCTTCGGGGCCGCGCCCGAAGGCGGCGCCCGCGCGCAGGATCTCCCCGATCACCTGCTGCTTGAAGGCGGCGCCAAGCCGCAGGTTGATGAAGCCCGGGCCGGCGACGTCGATGCCCTCGATCCAGCGCCCCGCGGCCGGCAGGGCGCGCAGGGCGTCGGCGATCGCCGTCGCCAGTTCGCGCGCCGGACGCCCCAGCTGTTTGGCCAGCGGCAGGGCGACCGTGCAGGACAGGTCGCCGTGGGCGGCAACCTTCGGGCGTTGCAGTTCGATAACCGGGGCACGGAGGTGTTCCGGTTCAAGCAGGGGTTCAAGCGCCGTGCGGATCAGGTCCGCGATCGCCTGCCGCTGTTCGGCGAGCATGGAGGGGGTCTATCCGGTACGAGGGAAGGGCGCAGTCTACCGGAGGTCGGGCGCCGCCCCGGAGGCGCCGGGGCGGCGCTTCAGGCCAGGCGCGGCAGGCGCGAACAACGGGCGGTAGCGGCCCGTTTCGGTCCCGCGCGCATTGCGGGCGACCGGCCGGAAATGGCGGCGCGAGCGGCGTCTGCTGCGGGTCGTCGAGCAGATCCGAGCTGATGCAGCGCCTCGACCGTGGCCACGTGCAGCGCTGCCGTGTCGCCGCCGGCGACGCGGATCGCGATGCCCAGGCCGCGCGAGCGCACGCCGATGGCCTGCAGGCCGTCGGCGCCGATCTTGCATACCCAGTCGCCCGCGCCGGTCTGCATAAGTCCCAGGTCGGTGCGCGCGCTGCCCGACACCAGATCGGGGTGGCGGGTCATCGCGTAGAAGACGGCGCGCAGCGCCGGATCGTCGTCGGCTGCGATGCGCGCGTAGATCTGCGCCAGGCGCTGCAGCGGCAGCGCGTAGTTGGGGGCGCTGCAGCCGTCGGTGCCCGCCACCAGCGGCGTCGTTGCCGGCGTAGCGGCGCACCGTGTTGCGGATCCGCACCTGCAGCGGAGCGTCGGGGTCGAGGTAGCGCGCCAGCCGGTGGCGGTGCAGGCGGCAGTACGCCAGGAAGCCGCTGTGCTTGCCGGAGCAGTTGTGATGCAGCGGGTTCGGCGCCAGTGTCGCGGGACAGGCACGTGCCGGTGGCGGCGAAGTAGCGTGGCGGGTGGCTGCCGCACTGCAGGTCCGTGCGGTGCGCGCCGGCCCGTTCCAGGATCGACCGGGCCAGGCGGGTATGCATCGCTTCGCCGTTGTGGCTGGCGCACATCAGCGCCAGCTCCTGCGAGCCGAAACCGAAGTGCGCGAGTCCGCCGTCCTCCACGAAGGGCAGCGCTTGCAGCGGCTTGAGGGTGGAGCGCGAGAAATTCAGGCCGGCCGGATCGCCGACCGCTGCCATCGGCCGTCCGTGCCGGTCGACGACGGCGATCGAGCCGTAATGGACGCACTCCACCGTATCGCGTCCGGCCAGCGGATCGGCTCCCGGCCCGGGCGCGCCGGCCGCCGCGGCGACCCCCCGCGTCGTTGCCAGCAACGGCGCATGCGCCGGAAACGCCGCCATCGCGCCGGGCACGTCAGCGCCCGGTGCGCTTGTCGCCTTCGACGAGGGCGTACGCCGAATGGTTGTGGATCGATTCGAAGTTCTCGGATTCGACCCGGTAGGCCAGCACGCGGGGCTCGCGCTGCAGCGCCAGCGCCACGTCGCGCACCACATCCTCGACGAATTTCGGGTTGTCGTAGGCGCGTTCGGTGACGAATTTCTCGTCGGCGCGCTTGAGCACGGCCCACAGCTCGCACGAGGCGGCGTCCTCGGCAATGCGCACCTGTTCCTCGATGGCCATCGCGCCGGCCAGTTCGACGTCGATCGCGATGTGGGCGCGCTGGTTGTGCGCGCCATACGCCGACACCTTCTTGCTGCACGGGCACAGGCTGGTGACGGGGACGACCACCTTCTGGCGGATGCAGGTCGCCGCGCCGTCGATGCTGCCGCTCAGCACGACTTCATAGTCCATCAGGCTCTGCACCCCCGAGACCGGTGCCGTCTTGTTGATGAAATACGGAAAGCGGACCTCGATCGCACCCTGGCGCGCTTCGAGCTGGCGCAGCATCCGCGCCAGCAGCTGGCGCAGCGCCGGCGCCGACAGGGGCTCGCCCGCTTGCAGCAGTTCGATGAAGCGCGACATGTGCGTTCCCTTGCGGTCGCCGGGCAGGGCGACGAACATGTCGATGCTGGCGACGCTGGCAACGGCGCCGGTCGCCGTGGCGACCGTCACCGGGTGGCGCAGCCCCTTGACGCCGACCCGCGCGATCGCGATGTCGCGCGCGTCCAGGGCAGACTGCACGTCGGGCAGCAATTTGGGTTCGGGAGCGTTCATAGCCCGGCATTCTATTAGGAATGCCTGCGCACCTGCACCGGCGCCGCGCAGGCTCGCGCGGCCGGCGATCGGGGCCGGCGCGCGATTGGGATCGTGCCGGACGATGCGCGCACGCCGACGCGCGCCGGCGCGAGGACATCCGGCCCTTCGTCTCGTCCGATTATTGCGCAAAAAGTCGTCAATGTCCGGCAAGTGCACATAAAATTCCGTAATGGCGGATAGCCGGCGCGATCATTTGTTCCGTCGTCGAGCGCGGCCCGCACGGCGCCGGCTCCGTGGCGTGCCGGTTGGCGCCGTCGGCGGCGCCAGCCGGCGGCGCCCAATGGCGCATGCCGATCAGATATTCTTCCTATCGGCAGGTTGACCCGTCCGCGGCGCCATTCGCGCGGCGCGCGCAGTCACGCCGCCGGAATCCGTCATGAACATCACCGCCGTCGAACGCGACACGGGATTGTCCAAGGACACGCTGCGCGTGTGGGAGCGGCGTTATGGCTTTCCGGCGCCGCGGCGCGACGCGACGGGCCAGCGGGTGTACAGCCCGGGCGACATCGAGAAGCTGCGCCTCGCCAAGCGACTGCTCGATCACGGCTACCGGCCGGGCAAGATACTGCGCTTTCCCGCCGAGCGCCTGATGGAAATGGCCCAGGCCGTGCGCACGCGCAACGGTGCGGAGCAGGCGGCTGCAGCCGCGGCCGACAGCGCCGACGTCGCGCCGGTGCTCGCGCTGCTGCAGGCCCACCGGGTCGAGGCTTTGCACGAGCATCTGGAGCAATGCCTGGCGCGCCTGGGCCTGGCGCAATTTCTCGCCGCCGTGATCGCGCCGCTCAATGCGCAGGTCGGCGAAGCGTGGGCGCGCGGGCATCTGGAGGTCTTCGAGGAACACCTGTATACCGAGGTGGTGCAGGGCATCGTGCGCGCCGCCATCGCCGCGCTGCCGCGACCCGGACCGCAGGCGCCGCAGGTGCTGCTGACGACCTTTCCCAACGAATCGCACGGTCTTGGCCTGTTGATGGCCGAGGCCTTCTTCACGCTGGAAGACTGCCATTGCATTTCGCTGGGCACGCAGACGCCGCTGCGCGACATCGTCCGCGCGGCCGCGGCGCGGCACGCCGACATCGTCGCCCTGTCGTTCAGCGCCGCCATGAATGCGAACCACACCGTGCAGGGGCTGGCGGAATTGCGCGCGCAACTGCCCGCCGGCGTGGCGCTCTGGGCCGGGGGCGCGTGCCCGATCCTGGAACGGCGCACGCTCGCCGGCGTCACGCGCCTGCCGTCGCTGACCGATATCGGCCCGGCCCTGGAGCGCTGGCGTCGAGGCCAGGACAGCAGCGCCTAGCTGCCGCGCCGGCGCGGGCCTCAGCGCGGCGCTTGCGGTTCCTTGGGCCGGGCGCCGGCGGACTTGCCGGCCGCACCCTTGGACGCGGCCGGTTCCGTCACCGGCGGCGGCCCCGGGGGTGCCGGCGCCGCCGCGTCGGACGCCGCGCCGGCAGGCGCCATCGCGGAGGCGCTGGCCAGCTGCGCGAACTGTGCCTGCAGCGCCGCCCACCAGGCCGCCGGCTGAAAGGCGGGCAGTTCGGCGGCCGTCGCGGCCGCCGCCTCGCCCGCCGGCGCGGCCGTCGCGGCCGCTACGCCGGCGGCAGCCGCATTGCCGAACGACTGCCAGGCTGCCAGCGTCGCGCGCTGCATTTCGAGGCCCTGGATGGTCGTCTGCACCAGGCCCTGATTCAACTGGAGCCAGTGCTCCACGCCGCGCAGATCGGCAATGCGCTGGTCGAGCTCCTTGATGTCGAGCGTCGGCATCAGCATCGCGGGCATGGGCGCGCCCCCGCGGCCGGCGGCGGCATCCGCGCCCGCCGACCACATCTGGTTGAACCAGCGCACGGCGTCCTGGAAGTTTCCCGCCAGCGTTTCGGGCAGCGGCAGTCCCGGATTGGGTTTGGCATCGGCCATGGAGGGCTCCCGGTTGCGGACAGGACGGCGGTTCCTGCCGTCTATGCCAGACTATCCCATTCCCGCCTGCGCCGGTATTGCGCGTCCGTGCGCCCGGCAGGCCACGACCCCTGCGATGCATCCCGCCATGAAGCTGCCTGTCCTCTCGAAGTCGCCGTCCGTCCTGTACGTGGCGTTGCCGCTGATCCTGCTGGCGGGCCCCGGCGCCCGCGCCGATCCGGCCGCGCCGGCATCGATGCCGCTGCCGGCGGACGTCGAATTGGTCTATCGCACCACCGCCAGTGCGCGCCTCGCCGGCCTGCCGATGACGTTGCACGCGCGCACGACCACGCATTGGCACCGCGACGGCGGGCAGTACGACGCCGCCATGCACACCGACACGATCGAGTTCAGCCAGCACTCGCGCGGCACGCTGCGCGCCAACGGCGAACTCGCACCAAGCCGCTACAGCGAGAAGCGGCCCTTTCGCGACCTCGAGGCGGTCGACATCGACTGGAAGGAATCGCACATGCGCTACGGCGCGGCGCCGCCGGTTGCGGCACCGGCTGCCGGGGCCCAGGACCGGTTGAGCCTGCAGTTCCAGTTTGCCGTCCAGTTTGAACGCCATCCGGAGAATTTTGCCGCCGGTGCGCGCATTCCGGTGCAACTGGTTGGTCCGCACGCCGTCGACGACTGGACCTTCACCGCCATCGGCGAGGAGTCGGTCGAGACGGGCCGCGGCCCGATGCCGGCGATCCACCTTGCGGCCCGCCGGCCGGTGCGCGACACCGAGGAGACCATGGACATCTGGATGGACAAGCAGTCCTTCCACCTGCCGGTGCGGATCCGCATGGTCGACCGCAACCGGGCGGTCATCGATTCGGTGCTGCAGTCGGTAAGCGTCAGTCCGGGCTGACGCGCCCGCCCGGCTGCGACAATTTGCCGCAGTTACACGCGCCCGCGCCGTCCTTACGATGGCAGCCTGCGCACGGCCGGCGTGCGCCACCGGATCGCAATCCATGAAACCAGCACACCATCGCAGCATGCGGCCCGCCACGGACCTCCGGCGCCTCGGCGCCGCGCTGGCCGTCGCATGCGTCGCGCTGTCACCGGCCGGCGCCCTGGCCTGCGCCTGCGGCTGCGGCGTCTTCGATATCGGCGCCAACAGCGCCTTTCCGAACAGTGCCGACTCGGGCCTGAGCGTCTATTTCCGCTACAACTACCTCGACCAGAACCGCAACTGGGAGGGCAGTTCCAGCGCGCCGGCCGCCGACGACAGGGACAAGGACATCAAGACCAGCTTCTTCACGCTGGGCGGCCAGTACATGATCGATCACAACTGGGGCGTCATGGCCGAGGTGCCCGTGTTCAAGCGCTCCTTCACGTCCACGGGGGACGGCGGTGCGTATCCGGCCGGACAGATCTTCACGAGCAAGATGACCGACCTGGGCGACGCCATGGTGCAGGGGGTCTACAGCGGGTTCTCGCCCGACATGTCCACCGGCGTCACGTTCGGTCTCAAGCTGCCCACGGGCAATTACACGGGACCAGTGATGCCGGCGGGCCGTTCCGCCGACGGCCTGAACGATCCCATCTACGATCGCGATACGCTGCCCGGGTCCGGCAGCACCGACCTGCTGTTCGGCTTCTACCATGTCGGCGACCTGAGCGACGACGGCAACCTGGCGTATTTCACGCAGGCGCGCTACCAGGTCGCCGTGCTCGAGCGCGCCGGCGCCACCGGCACCTACCGGCCCGGCAACGAGGCCGACGTTGCCGCGGGCCTGAGCTACAACGCCGGGGCCGCAGGACCGTTCGACAAGATCGCCCCGGTGCTGCAATTGATCGCCAGCGACCGCAGCGCCGACGGCGGGACCGCGTCGTCGTTCAACAGCGGCTATCGGCGCCTGCAGCTTGCGCCCGGCGTCGACCTGCGCATCCATCGCGTCAAGGTATTCCTCGATGTCTCGCTGCCGCTGGTGCAGAACGTCAACGTCGACGTGCCGGCGTCGGGCAATGTCGGCCAGCTGACGGCTGCGGCCGTCTGGCGCCTGCAGCTCGGTTACGACCTCTAGCCTGGCGCCGCATCCGCCCGCGCGGCGCGGCAACGCGCCTGCCATTGCTGGTGGGCGTGCGCCAGGGCGGGCCGGACACGCTCCAGGCTGCGCTGCTTGACGTGGCCGAAGCCGCGGATTTCCTCCGGAAAGCGCGCCAGCTCCAGGGCCAGCGCGCGATTGGCGCCGTCGAGGCCGCCCAGTATCTCCTCGACCAGCGCTTCGTATTCGCGCCGCAGCGCCCGTTCGGTCCGGCGCTCGCGCGTGTGTCCGAACGGATCGAACGGCGTGCCGCGCAGCACGCGCAGCGGCGCGAGCAGCGCGAACACCGCGCCCATCCAGGGGCCGAAGCGCGATTTGCGCGGCAGTCCCGTCACCGGATCGCGCCGCGCCAGCAGCGGCGGCGCCAGATGATAGTGCACGCGGTAGGACCCGGTGAATTGCGCGGCGAGCGCGCGGCGGAAGTCCGGGTCGCGGTGCAGCCGCGCGACCTCGTATTCGTCCTTCACGGCCAGCAGGCGGAAATAGTTCTGCGCCACCGCCAGCGCCAGCGGGGCATCCTCCGGCCCGGCGCCGCAGGCCGCACGTTCGGCCTGCGCAACCCGCTCGACCAGCCGGGTATAGCGCGCCGCCAGCGCCGGCCCCTGGTATTGCGTCAGGAATTGCGCGCGCGCCGCGATGACCTGCGCCAGCCCCGCGGCTGGCGCCGCCGCGGGCTCGCCGCGCTGCGCGGCCGTGGCCAGCCGCACCGCGTCCGGGTCGTGGGCCGCGGCGCGGCCCCAGTCGAACGCGCGCAGATTGGCCTCGACCGCGACGCCGTTGAGTTCGATGGCGCGCCGCAGGCTCTCCTGGCGCAGCGGTATCCAGCCTTTCTGCCACGCCGCGCCGAGCATCATCGGGTTGGCGTACAGCGCATCGCCCAGCAGCGCGGTGGCCAGTGCCTGGGCATCGAGCAGCATGCAATCGTCGTCCTGCGCCAGACCGGCGCGCACCTGGCCTGCCAGGCCCGACCCCGGGAAGCGCCAGTCGCGCTCGCGCAGCACGGCGGCGGTGGGCGCCTCGGCGGTGTTGAGCAGCGCGCGCGTGCGGCCCTGCTGGAACTTTCCGAGTATCTCGGCGCCGGTGCTGACGACCAGATCGCAGCCCAGCAGCAGGTCCGCCTCGCCCATGGCGATCCGCGTCGCGTACAGCCGATCGGCGCCGGCCGCGATCTGGATATGCGAGTGCACCGCGCCGCCTTTCTGCGCCAGCCCCGCCATGTCGAGGACCGAGACGCCGCGCCCTTCCAGGTGCGCGGCCATGCCCAGCAGCTGGCCGATCGTCACCACGCCGGTGCCGCCGATGCCGGCGACCAGGATGCTGTAGTTGCGCCCGTCGGCCAGCGCCGGCACGAGCGGCGCCGGCACCGCGGGGGCCGCGGCGCGGCTGCGCGCCGGTGCGCGCACTTCGCCGCCGAGCACGGTCACGAAGCTCGGGCAGAAGCCGTCGACGCACGTCATGTCCTTGTTGCAGGTCGACTGGTTGATGCGTCGCTTGCGGCCCAACGGCGTGTCGACCGGCTCGACCGAGAGGCAATTGGACGCGACGCTGCAATCGCCGCAGCCTTCGCACACCAGCTCGTTGATCACCACCCGGCGCCGGGGGTCGGCGACGCGCCCGCGCTTGCGGCGGCGGCGCAGTTCGGCGGCGCAGGTCTGGTCGAAGATCAGCGCCGATACGCCGGGAAATTCGCGCAGCTCGAGCTGGACCGCGTCGAACCGCGTGCGCGGCTCGACGCGCACGCCCGGCGCGAAGTCGTCGCCGTAGGGATAGTGGCCCGGGTCCTGCGTCACCACGACGATGCGGCGCACGCCCTCGGCCGCGAGCTGGCGCGTGATCTGCGGCACCGTAAGGGTGCCGTCGACCGGCTGTCCGCCGGTCATCGCCACGGCATCGTTGTAGAGGATCTTGTAGGTGATCGGGAATCCCGCGGCGACCGCGGCCCGGATCGCCAGGCTGCCCGAATGGAAGTAGGTGCCGTCGCCCAGGTTGGCGAAGATGTGGCGCTCCTGCGTGAATGGCGCGTGGCCCAGCCAGGGCACGCCTTCGCCGCCCATCTGGCTGAAGGTGGCGGTGCGCCGGTCCATCCAGGTCACCATGTAGTGACAGCCGATGCCGGCCACCGCGCGCGAGCCTTCCGGCACCCTCGTGGAGGTGTTGTGCGGGCAGCCGGAACAGAAGTAGGGCACGCGCTCGGTCACCACGCGCGGAACCGCCAGGGCACGCTCCTTGGCTTCGATGAGCGCGATGCGCGCGTCGATGCCGCGGCGCACGTCGGGCGGCAGCTCCAGCTTGCTGAGCCGCGCCGCGATCGCCTTGGCGACGATGGCCGGCGAGAATTCATAATGCGCCGGCAGGATCCAGTTGCCCTGCGGCACGGCCCATTCGCCGCCGTCCTTCTCGTCGAACTTGCCGATCACGCGCGGGATGCGCTTGCCGCTTCCCAGCCACTGGAACAGTTCCTCCTTGAGCTGGTACTCGATCACCTGGCGCTTTTCCTCGACCACGAGGATTTCCGTCAGGCCCTCGGCGAAGGCGCCGATGGCGTGCGGTTCGAGCGGCCACGGCATGCCGCACTTGAACACCCGGATGCCGACCGCCCGGCAGGCGGCCTCGTCCAGTCCCAGGTCGGTCAGCGCCTGGCGCGTGTCCAGGTACGCCTTGCCGCTGGCGACCAGGCCGAAGCGCGCCTGTGGCGCATCGATCACCGTTTCATTGAGGCGGTTGCGCCGGCAGTACGCCAGGGCCGCGTACAGCTTGTAGTCGAGCAGGCGTGCTTCCATTTCGAGCGGCGTGTCCGGCCAGCGGATGTTCAACCCGCCGGCGGGCATCGCGAAGTCGTCGGGCAGCCGGATGTCGACGCGATCGGGATCGATGACGACCGAGGCCGACGATTCGACGACCTCCGTGACGCACTTGAAGCCCACCCAGACACCCGCATAGCGGCTCATCGCGAAGGCGTGCAGGCCCAGGTCCAGGTATTCCTGCACCGAGGCCGGGAACAGCATGGGGATCATGCAGGCCTTGAGCAGGTGGTCCGACTGGTGCGGCAACGTCGAACTCTTGGCGCCGTGGTCGTCGCCGCAGGCGACGACCACGCCCCCGAGCGGGCTGGTGCCGGCCGCGTTGGCGTGCTTGAAGACATCGCCGCAACGGTCCGCCCCCGGTCCCTTGCCGTACCACATGCCGAATACGCCTTCGTGCCGCGCACCCGGGTACATATTGACCTGCTGCGTGCCCCAGACGGCGGTCGCCGCGAGGTCCTCGTTGACGCCGGGCTGGAAATGGATGTGGTGCCGTTGCAGGTGGCCTTTGGCCGCCCAGGCGGTCTGGTCGACGGTTCCCAGGGGCGAGCCGCGGTAGCCGGAGAGGAAGCCCGCGGTGTCGTGGCCGGCGAGCAGGTCGCGCTGGCGCTGCAGCATCAGCAGGCGCACCAGCGCCTGGGTGCCGTTCAGGTAGACGCGGCCCCGTTCCAGCGTCCACTTGTCGTCGAGCGAAGCGCTGGCGAGCGGATGCAGAACCGCGTCCGGCAAAGGTGCATTCATCGGTCTACCCCGAACCAAAAATCGTGTTTTTGGACACGCGCACCCGGACGATGCGTCCCGGTGCGCGCAACGGTGCGCCGGCGTCGACCCTCTTGTGGAGAGCGCCGCAGCGCTGCTTTTGCGCGGCGCTCAGGATACTCCGGCAGCGGCCGGCGATGCCGGCGGGGCGCTGCCGCCGGCGTCGTCGAGGCGGCGCCAGACGCTGGCCAGCCATGGCTGCTGCGCGCGCGGCAGGCCGGCGGGCCGGTAGTAATGCTCCAGTTCGGCGAAGCCGGCCGCGGCGAGGTAGCGGCGCCAGCCTTCCAGGTCGTGATACACCCCGTAGCGCCCCTGGTTCCAGCCCTCCTCGTTCCGGCCGCGCGGATTCACGCTGAAGAGCACCCCGTCGCGCCGGAGCGCACCGTGCAGTTCGCGCAATACCCGCGGCAGGGCCGCGCTCGGGACGTGGAACAGCGCGGCGTTGGCGAAGATGCCGTCGAAGGTTCCGGCCGGCAGGTCGAGCGCGAGGAAGTCCTGCTCCCACACGGTGCAGCCCGACTCGGCGCGCGCCATCGCGGCGAAGGCGGGCAATCCCTCGAGGCCGATCGCGACGTGGCCCAGGGCGGTGAAGGCGCGCAGGTCGCGGCCCGGACCGCAGCCGAAGTCGAGCAGCGTGTACGGCGCACGCGCGCGGATATGCCGCAGCAGCGCGGCGATGTTCTGGCTGACGTCGTGATCGATCGTGCCGGCCCGGAAGGCCTGCGCGCGCCGGGCGTAATGCTCCAGCGTCTGGCGCGAGATCTCGGCGGCGGACGGAACCGGCTCCGGCATGCCCATGGCCCCGTTAGTGCGCCAGCTGGTTGATCTCGATGATGGGCATCAGCACAGCCAGCACGATCATCATCACCACGAAACCCATGGTCAGGATCAGCGCCGGCTCCAGCAGGCTGGTGAGCAGCAGCGCGCGGCGTTCGGCCTCGCGCCCGTGCATGTCGGCGGCGCGGCCGAGCATTTCCGGCAGCTTGCCGGTGGCCTCGCCCGAACCGATCAGGTGGATCAGCACCGGTGGAAAGAGCCGCTGGCGCGTGCCGGCGGCGCGTTCGTCGTCCTCGGCGCGCAGCGCCCGCGACAACGATGCGCCCTCGCGCACGCGTTGCGCTGCATCGGTGACGCGGGCGCGCAGCGCCAGATTGCCCACCGTCTCGCCGGCGGCCTGCAGCGCGCGCAGCATCGGCACGCCCGAGCCGACCAGGATTGCCAGCGTGCTGGCAAACCGCGCCGTATTGAAGGCGCGCGTCAGCGGACCGACGATGGGCAGGCGCAGCACGCGGCGGTGCCATTGCAGGCGCACCGCATCGACCCGCAGCGCGCGGCGGATGAACCAGAAGGCGGTGCCGCCGGCCGCCAGCAGCACCCAGCCGTAGTTGCGCAGGAACGCCGACAGCGCCAGCATCACCTGCGTTATCAGCGGCAGCTGCTGCCGGGTCTGGGCGAAGACCTGCACCACCTGCGGGATCACGTAGGTCAGCAGAAACACCACGACCAGCAGCGAAACGGCCGTGAGGATGATCGGGTAGACGAACGCCAGCGTGATCTTCTGCTGCAGCCGGGCGCGCTCCTCGATGAAATCCGCGAGGCTGCCCAGCACCGAACCGAGCTTGCCGGATTCCTCGCCGGCGGCGATCAGGGCCCGGTACATGGCCGGGAACTGGCGCGGATGGCGCGCCAGGGCGTTCGACAGCGACATCCCGCCGCGCACCTCGCCGCGGATCGAGGCCATCATCTCGCGCATCGATTGCTGCTCGCTTTGTTCGACCAGCACGGTCAGCGCGTCGGCAATCGGCAGCGCGGCGGCAAGCAGGCTGGCGAACTGGCGGGTGAGCACCGCCAGTTCGGTCTGCGACAGGCGCCGGCCGCGCGCCGCGCCGGGGCCGCGCCGCATCGTCTCGGATTCGACCGCCTCGACGGCCAGCGGCACCAGCCCTTGGTTGCGCAGCAACTGGCGCGCCAGGCGCGCGCTGTCGGCCTCGATGACGCCGACCTGGTCCTTGCCCTGGCTGTCGGCGGCGCTGAAACGGAAGGCGGTCACGGGCGGGCGGCTGGGCGGGCGGCGGCGACGGCGCGGCGGATCCGGCGCCGGCGTCAGTCGCGCGTCACGCGCAGGACTTCCTCGTGCGACGTCACGCCGGCGGCGAGCCAGCGCTGCGCGTCGGCGCGCAGCGGCAGCATGCCGGCCGACTCGGCGGCGCGGCGGATTTCCTGGTCGTTGGCCGCGGCGTGGATGCGTTCGCGGATCGCATCGTCGACCGGCAGCAGTTCGTAGATGCCGGTGCGGCCGCTGTAGCCGGTGTGGTTGCACCGTGCGCAGCCCACCGGGTGGAACCCGACGCCGTCGGCCGCGGGCTTCTTGCAGTGCTCGCACAGCTTGCGCACCAGACGCTGCGCCAGCACGCCCAGCAGCGAGGACGACAGCAGGAAGGGCTCGATCCCCATGTCGATCAGGCGCGTCACCGCCGAGGCGGCATCGTTGGTATGCAGCGTGGCCAGCACCAGGTGGCCGGTCAGCGACGCCTGCACCGCGATCTGCGCCGTCTCCAGGTCGCGGATCTCGCCGATCATGATGACGTCGGGATCCTGGCGCAGGATGGAGCGCAGGGCGCGGGCGAAAGTCATGTCGATCTTGGCGATTGACCTGCGTCTGGCCGATGCCGGGCAGGTCGTATTCGATCGGATCCTCGACCGTCATGATGTTCGTGGTCGTGTGGTCCAGGCGGCGGATGGCCGCATACAGCGTGGTCGTCTTGCCCGAACCGGTCGGGCCGGTAACCAGCAGGATGCCGTGCGGCTGGTGAAAGAGGGTGTCGAAGGTCGCCAGGGTCCGGTCGGCCATGCCCAGGCGGGTGAGATCGATGCGCGACACGTCCTTTTCCAGCAGGCGCAGCACGACGCGCTCGCCGTGCCCGGTGGGCAGCGTCGAGACGCGCACGTCGATGGCGCGTCCGCCCACCCGCAGCGTGATGCGGCCGTCCTGCGGCAGGCGCTTCTCGGCGATGTCCATCGCCGCCATGATCTTGATGCGCGACACCAGCGCCGCGTGCAGCGCCCGCTTGGGCCGCACGACGTCGCGCAGCGTGCCGTCGACGCGAAAGCGCACCAGCGACGACTGCTCGAAGGGCTCGATGTGGATATCCGAGGCGCCGTCGCGGGCCGCATGCGTCAGCAGGGCGTTGATCATGCGGATGATCGGCGCGTCGTCCTCGGTCTCGAGCAGGTCCTCGATATCGGGTACGTCCTGCATCATGCGGGTGATGTCGATCTCGCCCTCGATGTCGCCCACGACCTGTTGCGCCGAATCCTCCGGCCGCGAGTACGTCTGGGCGATGGCGTCGGCCAGCAGCTTGGCGTCGACCACGCTGGCGCGCACCCGCCCCGGGAATGCGCGCAGCACCTCGTTGAGCGCCTCCATGCCGGTGGACTCGGTGACCCAGACCTCGGCCTCGCGGTCGCCCTGGGGCTTGAGCAGGATGCCGTTGTCGCGCGCGAACGCGTACGGCACGTATTGCTGCGCGCTGGTCATGGCCCTGGCGGCGGCGCTGTTGCCGGCGCGGCCGGCAGGGTCGCGGCCGGCGCCGCCGCGCCGGCCGCAGGCGCAGGCGCAGGCGGCAGCGGCGGCAGTTCCAGCGGCATGTCTGACAGCACCGGATGGCGCTGGGGCGCCGACTGGCTCAGCTCGTTGCGGATGAATTCGTAGCGATCGGCCGTGACCGCGTGCGAGGCGGCCTCGTCGCGGATGACGGTGGGGCGCAGGAAGACCAGCGTCTGGGTCTTGACGCGCTCGCGCGTGTCGTAGCGGAACAGGTAGCCCAGCAGCGGAATGTCGCCCAGCAGCGGCACCTTGGACTGGTGCTCGTTGACCTGGTCCTGGATCATGCCGCTGATGACGACGAAGTTGCCGTCCTCGACGATGACACTGGTCTCGAAACTGCGCTTGTTCAGGGTCGCGCCCTGGACGGGGTCGACCGATACCACCGAGGAATCCTCGATGTAGATCGCCAGGCGCACGGTGCCGCCTTCCGAGATCTGCGGCTTGACGCGCAGCTGCAGGCCGACGTCCTGGCGCTCATAGGTCTGGAAGGGGGCGACGGTTGCCGTCGATACCGTCTGCGAATAGGAGCCGGTGAGCAGCGGCACGTTCTGGCCGACCAGGAACTTGCCCTCCTCGTTGTCCAGCGTCTGGATGTTGGGCCGCGACAGGATGTTGGCGTTGGCCTTGGTTTCCAGCGCCCGCGCCAGGACGCCGATGTTGGTGACCGAGCCCAGGCCGGGGATGTTGATCGTCCCCTTTACGACGCCGATATTGAGCCCCTGCCCCAGCGAGGCCACGTTGCTGGCCGAGCCGATGATGTTCTGGCCGGCGCCGCCGAAATTGGTGCCGCCGATCACCGACGAATTGGCGTTGTTGAGGCCGTCGAGCGACTGCCACTGGATGCCGAACTCCTGCGCGTCGTCGGCGCTGATCTCGGCCACCAGCGATTCGATCAGCACCTGGGCCGGGCGCACGTCGAGCTTGTCGACGATGGCGCGGATGTTGCGGTACACGGTCACGGGCGCCGAGATGATGAGCGAATTGGTGGCCGGATCGGCCTGGATCATGCCGGCCAGGCCGCTGCGATCGTTGCCGCCGCCGCTCGACGCGCCGCCGGGCGCCGCGATGCCGGCGGGCGGCGCGCCCGACGGGCCGGCAAAGCCGCCGCCGAACGTGCTGCTGCTGCCGGTGGTGTTGCCGCTCGCGCTGCCGGCGCCCATGCCGCCGCCGGCGCTCGCGCCGCCGCCCGGCGACAGCCCTGTCGTGCCGCCGGCCTGCGCCACGAAGGTCGGATCGGCGGACAGCACCGCGCGCAGCAGCGGCGCCAGCTTGGTGGCCTGCGCGTTGCGCAGGTAGATGACGTTGATGTTGCCCGGCGTGGCGCTGGGCTGGTCGAAGCGCTCGATCAGCGACTTGGCCTGTTCCAGGCGCGCGCGGCTGGCGGCGCGCAGAATGAGGCTGTTGCTGCGCGACTCCGCCTGCACCAGCACGCGCTGGCCGGCGTCGGCACCCTGGCCGGTCGAGCGCGTGCCCTCATCGAGCACCCGGTTGATGGTTGCGGCGATGTCGGCTGCCAGGCCGTACTTCACCGGCACGACCAGCACCTCGGAGGTGGCGGGCGAGTCGATGTCCTCGATGATGCGCGCCAGCCGCCGCAGGTTATCCGCGTAGTCGGTTATGACCAGGGTGTTGTTGGCCGGGTAGGCCGCAATCGTGTTGTTGGGGGCGATGAGCGGGCGCAGCACCGGCACCATGTTGCTGGCCGATTCGTATTGCAGCCGGAACACCTGGGTGACGACCTGGTCGCCGCGCGGGCGTGCGGTCGACGGGAACACCTGGCCGCCCTGCAGCTTGGCGTCGGCCTCGAGCAGCACGCGCGCCACGCCGCCGGCATCGGGCGACTCGACCAGCGTGAAGCCCTGCAGGCGCAGGGCCGAGAGCAGTTCCTCGTAGGCCTGGCGCCGGGTCACGGGCCGCTCGGTGACCAGCGTCAGCGTGCCCTTGACGCGCGGATCGATGACGAAGGTCCGCCCCGTGTACTGGCCGATGGCGCGCACCACCGCCTCGATGTCGGCGTTGACGAAATTGAGGGTGACCGGCTCTTCGGTGGCATGCGTCGCGCCCGCGGGCGTCGCCGGCGCGGCAATCGTCGCAGCGCCGGCGGCCGCCAGCGCCGGCAGCGCGACCGCGGTCAGCGCGGCGCCGGCGATGAGGCCGACAACCCGCCGGCGGATTACGGCTCGCACTTTCCTCATGTCACGTTCCGAGTTTCAAGATGGCGCCGTCGCCGTCGCGCCGGCCGAGCAGGGAGATCAATCCCGAAAGTTGAGTCGCGGTCGCCGCGTCGGTTCCCGCCTGTACGCGTGCCGTGCCCTGGAAGCGCAGGTGCCTGCCGTCCGCGATTGTGCCATTGCCGGTCATTTCCATGGGGCCGGAAATCGTCTCCAGTTGCAGGGTGGCGCCGTCGAACACGCCATCGGCGTGCAGGCGGTAATGGCCGAAGGGCACGACGGGACTCAGGCCGCTCGATGCACCCACCCAATCGGCGCGCAATCCCCCGCGCAGCGCGCCGGCCTGGACGTGCAGAGTATCCCATTCCAGTTGCAGCTCGCCGCCCGGCCGGATCGTGTTCCATGGTGCACCCAGCCCCTGCAGCACGCCGGCCGGCAGCCGCAGCCGGTCCGGATCGATCGTGCCGCTGCCGGAGCGGTCCAGCCGCAGCACCAGCGGCGCATCGAGGACGGCGCCATCGCTGAGGGTCAGGTCGAGGGCGCCAAGCAGCAGGGGCCAGGGAACGAGGCGCCAGGACACGCGCCCGGGCACGCGCGTGCGGGCCGCCAGCGCGGCGCGATCGACGGCCTGGCCCGGCGTGCCCGCGGCGTCGTCCGCGCCGCCGGCGAACACCACTTCGGCGTTGCCGTTCCATACGGTGCCGGCCGCATCGCCCAGGCTGATGCGGCCGTCGGTGGCCACGCGCACGGCGGCGGCGGCCAGGCTCGCCGGCGCCTGCGTCAGCACCACGGCCAGGACGCCGGTCAGCGCGGCGCCGGCGATGGCAAGCGTTCGCGCCAGCGGCCCGGACATGCGCTCAGGCGCGCGGCAGGCGCAGCGCCAGCTCGACGTCGGTGTTGCCCGGCGTCGGCGTCGCCTTGACCGTGACCGTGACCGCATGCACGCCGAGCGCATGTTCGGCCTGCGCCAGCCATCCGGCCCACCGGCTGTACGGCACGTTGGCAAAGCTCAGGTGCAGGTCGCCATTGGCCAGCGGCTGGCTGCGCACCGCGGCGATGCCGGCATCGTCGAGCGAGCGGCCGAGCGCCGCGCGCGCATCGGCCGCGCCCGGGGCCGCCGCCGGCGGTGTGGCGCGCAGCCGCTTGGCTTCGGCCGCCAGCGCCTCGAGCTCGGCCGCCTGCGCGCGCGCCTGCGGCAACTGGCGCTGCAGGCGCGCGCTGCCGCTGGCCGCCGGATCGATGAGCACCAGGTACGCAGCAACGAGAACCAGGAACACGCCGCCCAACGTCAGCAGGCGACGTTCGCGCGGTGCGCGTTCGGACCAGGCATGGCGCAGCGCCTGCAGCCCATCCATCGGCTAGCCCCCCAGCGGCACGAGACGCGCCGAACCGTCGGCGTCGAACTGCAGCGACAGTCCCTGTGCCGGCGCCCGCGCCTGCAGGGTATTGCGCAGCGCCGGGTCGTCAGCGGCACCCGGCTTGAAGCGGATGCGGTAGACGTTGTCGGCGTAGTCGATGCCGCTGACGATGCCAACCGGTGCGCCCGCTAGCAGCTGCAGCGCCTGGGCATTGAGCACCGAAAAATCGCCGGCGGAGGCGCGACCGGTGCGCGACCGCAGCGTTGCCAGCGAACGGCGCGCCTGCTCCAGCGGATAGGCATCCGCTTCGCCGGGAAAGCCGTCGCGAAAGGTGCGGTGCATCGATGCGTGCAGTTCCTGCAGGCGGCTTTCCTGTTGCAGCCAGGACGCGTTCAGGCCGCCGATCGCGATGAAGGCGCCGGCCGCCAGCCACGCCGCCGGCGCCTTCCATGCGCCATTGCGGGTCAGCCGCGTCAGCAGCCGGCCGGAGAATCCGAAACTGCCGCTGGGCGCGAAGGCGCCCTGCAGCAGGTTCACGGCGTCCTCCAGGGCCTCGCTGTCGATGGCCTCGGCGGCGTACGCGCCTTCGACGCCGGCGCCGCGCACCAGCGCCGCGACGGCGTCGCCGTGCGCGCCGTAGACCAGCAGGCGGTCGATGCCCAGCTGGCGCACGGCCAGCGCCAGCGTGGCGCCGCCCCCCTCCTCCAGGTCGATCCGGCAACCCTGGTCGCGACCGGTGCGCAGCAGTGCGCCGTTCGCGCCGACCAGCAGGCCGAAGCGGCCGTCGCGGGGCGCGGGTATGGTGTACAGCGCGCTGTACGCGGCGCGCGGTGCCAGTTGCGCCTGGGCGAAGGCATCGAGCACGCGGCCCAGCGTGGTGCGCTCGATGGCCGCCACCGACAGCGCCGCGCCATCGGCGGGTACCGGACCCAACGCGAAGTGGTACTCGGCCGCATCGCCAAGCATCCGTTCTTCCAGCAGGTTGGGCAGCGCCTGGCGCATCCGCGCCTCGCCCAGGGCCGGCGCGGCGACGCTCGCGCTGAAGACGTCCAGTCCGTCGAACACCAGTTCGAGGTGGCGCGCCCGCGGCAGGGCGCCGATCGGCGCCGAACCGGCGGCGCTGCCGCCCTGGCCATCCAGCGCCAGGTAGGGCAGGACCGTGGCGGCGTTGAAGGCGCCGCGGCTGCCCCCCGGCCAGTTGCGCCGCGCCGGCACGAAGACCAGCAGGCGCGCGGCCGGCCGCGCGGCGCCCGACCGCGCGCTCATCGAGGCCCCGTCCACCGCGCGACCCGTCCATCGCGTCGTGGCGCCGCACCGTCCCGGTTCATGCCTGCGCTCATGTGGCTCCCATCCGTTCCGATCATTGTTCGCGTTCCCACAGCACGTCGACGCCGCTCTGAGTGCCGACCCCGGCGCGCCGCACCAGCGCCCGCATGCTGGTCGCGGCGTGGTCCAGGCGCACGGTGCCATAGACGATAAAGTATTGCGAATTGGTCGATATTGCGGCGACGGAGACCGCACCCCCGCGGCCGTGCAGCCGGTTCTGCACATCGCCGACACTGATGAAATAGGCCCGGTTGCGCTCCGCCGCGAGCGCGTTGGCGTCGCCCAGGGTGAGCTCGGGAATGGTGGCGGCCATGAGTTCGGGTCCGGCGGTATTGAAATTGACCGGGGTGTTGGTCTGGTCCAGCAGTATGACGAACTGGGAAAGTATCTGCGCGGTGACCGCGTCGATTCCCGCAATGGCGGCCAGGTCCTCGGGGAATACCGGCGGCACGGGGCGGCTGCCGGCGCCCAGCGGCGCGATCCCGGCGGCGGGGTTCAGCGCCGGCGGGATGCCCGGGGCGAAGGCGCCGGGCGACGCGGCCGGCGGCGCACCCTTGTAGGCCTGGGCCAGGTACAGCGCGACGAGCCGTGCGGTGCCGCCCGGCGCGCCCAGCAGCGTGGCCAGCTTGTCGAAGGCCTGCAACTGGACCGGGTTGATGACGCCGACGCCGTCGATGAGGTTGCGCAGGTTGAATCGCGCCTGGGCGTCCTCGATCCCGCCTTCCAGCGTGGCGCGCGCGGCCAGCGGCGAGGTTTCGCCCAGCTGGTCGAGGCGCGTCTGCGCCAGCGGCTGGGCCCACGGATCGCTGAGCGCGTCGTAGGCCGGGTGGGTCTGATCCTGCAGTATGGCGCGCGCCCAGTCCTGGGCGGCGTGCAGCAGCAGGCGGGTCTGCGCGCTGGCCTGCTGGTTTTCCACGGTGCGAAACAGCACGAACTGGCGCCAGAACAGGTCCGTCACGATCACGGTGGCGATGGCCACCACGAACAGCGCCACCAGCACCGCGGCGCCGCGCTGGTGCGCCACCGCGGTGGCCGGCCGCCGGACACGCCCGTGCATGGCCTCAACCCACCGCGAAGACGCGCCGCAGGACCGTGCCGTCGTGGCGCAGCAGCCGCACCTCGAGGCCCGGCGCACTGGCCGTGTCGTTGGCGTCGACCGGCACGATCCAGCCGATGCCGTTGCGCCAGACGCGGATCTGCATCTCGTCGACGCCGGGCACGAGCGCGACGCTGGTCGGATCCATGTTCGTGTCGGCCAGGTAGACGTGCTGCGCACCGCTGCCCTGGCGCTGCAGCGCGCCGTCGGTCACGCGGTAGATCACGGTCTGCATCGCCGTCGCGCGGCTGCCGTCCGGCGACTCGGCGATGCGCAGCACCATCAGGCTGGTGCGGCCGTCGATGGTGAATACGCGCACCGCCGGCGCCGGCAGGGCGAACAGGCGGGCGTTGACCGGCGCCTGCGCCAGGTCCTCCTGCATCTGGCCGAAGCCCGCCAGGACGGCGTGCACATCCTCGTTCTGGGGCTCCAGCCGTTCGCGCGTTGCAGTGAGCGAGGACAGGCCGCGCCAGGCCATGACCGCGATCAGCGCCAGGATCGTCACCGCCACCAGCAGCTCGAGCAGCGTGAAGCCCCGTGGGGCGCGGCGGCGGACGTCGCGATGGCGCATGTCAGTTGACCGGCAGCAGGCCCATGAGATCGGCGAATTCGCGGCCGCCGTCGCCCGGCGTGGCGACGTGCACCTCGATGCGGCGGAAGAACGGATTGGGCGTGCTGGTGATGCTCTGCGTGCAGAGGAACACCACGCCGCCCTGTTCGCAGTCGAACTGCGATTCGCCGACGCCGACCTGCGCGCGCGCCGAAGCGCAGCTCCAGCAGCTGGTTTTCGGCCGTGAGGATGGCATAGAGCTTCAGGTCGACATCGCGTGCATTGCTGGTCAGCGCCATGGCGCCGCGCAGCGCGGCGCCGAGCGCCACGGCGATGATGGTCAGCGCGACCAGCACCTCGAGCAGCGTGA
Organism: uncultured beta proteobacterium; assembly: GCA_963781975.1. Taxonomy (GTDB): domain Bacteria; phylum Pseudomonadota; class Gammaproteobacteria; order Burkholderiales; family Burkholderiaceae_F; genus GJ-E10. The sequence continues at coordinate 73,640 of CAWAHT010000009.1, read as the reverse complement.
AGGCGCGCTGGCGCCGCCCGGCCGCGCGCGCCGATCGGCCGGGCAGCGCCGCGCCGCGCCGCCTGCCGTCCCTACTGCACCACATTGGCATGGCCATTGGCATCGAACTCGACCGCGACGGCGGCCTGCTCGTTGTGCAGCTCCAGGCGCCAGGGCGATTGCACCCATTCGTGGGCCGCACCCACGCGCAGCGGCGGGGCGTCGGCGTTCACCAGCGTGCGGGTGATGCCGCTGGACAGGTCGACCACCGCCAGCAGCGTCAGCGGGGTGGCCCAGCTGCGCTCGTGCAGCAGGTCATCGTTGGGGAAGGTCGAAACGTCCTGCGCCGATCCCATCGTGAAGCGATAGCCGTGCAGGTCGGCCTCCCAGTCGACCGGCACGCGCCGCATGCGCGATTCGTCGCCGGCAACGCCCATCAGCAGGCCGATGCGCTTGGCGTCCTGCAGCAGCGCCTGGCGCGGGTCGGGCCGGCTGGTGATCGTCACCACGCTGGTCAGGATGGCCAGCAGCACGATGACCAGCAGCAGTTCGAGCAGCGTGAATCCGGCCGGGGTGCGCCTGCGCCGCCTGCGCGCCGCGGGGCCGCGTGCGGATGTCGGGGCGGGTGCCGCTACAGGGACCACGAGCCGATGTCGGCATCCGGGCCGTCGCCGCCCGCCTGCCCGTCGCGCCCGAAGCTGAGGATGTCGATCTCCCCGTGCAGGCCGGGGTTGAGGTACTGGTACGGCTGGCCCCAGGGGTCCTTGCGCACGTTGGGGGTGTCCAGGTACCCGCCCTGCTTCCAGTTGCCCGGAACGGGTTCGGTCGCGGGTTTTTCCACGAGCGCCTGCAGGCCCTGGTCGGCAGTCGGATAGCGGCCGTTGTCCAGGCGGTAGAGCTTGAGCGCCTGCATCAGCGTCGCGATGTCCTGCTTGGCCGCGGCGACGCGCGCATCGTCGGTGCGGCCGACGATGCGCGGCACGATGAGCGCCGCCATGATGCCCAGGATGGTGACGACGACGATGAGTTCGATGAGCGTGAACCCGCGCGCCCGGCGCCCCGGGGCGCGCGTGCCGGAGCCGAACGGGCCGGCGGGTCGGTCGCTGCAGGTGTCCATGCAGGCGATAATATCAGCGGCGCTTGCCACGCCGGCCGGACAGGCGCGTGGCGGCGTCAACCTGGTTACTCCTGCGGCCAGGGTGTCGGGCTTCCGGGCGACGTCGGCCGGGGCGCACGCAGGCGATTACGACCATCAAGCGGCGGCGCATGTACCCGACCCCCCAATGACGCGGCGGCAGACCCCCCTGATCATCCACGCGCTGGGCGCATTGCTGGTCGGCGCGCTGGCGGCGTTCTGGATCCTGCGGCTGCTTACGCCGCCACCGGCGCTGGCGCCGGCGCCCGCCGCCGTACCCCTGCCGGCGGCGCCCGATGCGGTGCTTGCTGCACGCCTATTCGGCGACCTGAACACCGGGACGGCGCTGGCGGCGCGCAATGTGCAGTTGCTGGGCGTGTACGCCGCCGGCCGAACCTCCTCGGCGGTGATCGCGGTCGACGGCAAGCCCGCGCGGGCCGTGCTCCTGGGGCAGGAGGTCGCGAGCGGCCTGCGCCTGGTCGAGGTGCAGGGCGACGGCGTCACGCTGGAGGCGGACGGTTCGCGTTCGCGTTACGCGGTGCCGCCGCTCAACATCGCCAGGGCAACGGCACCGTCGGCGCTGTTCCGCCGCGATGGCGCGACCCTGACGGCGCCGTCGCTGGACGCGGCCCCGGGCCGCCCGGGTGCGGCGCCGCCGCCCCGGCCCGGTGCCGGGCCCGGCCCCGCAAGCAGCCCCGGGCCCGGACTGCTGCAGCCCCCGGGCCAGCGCTCCGGTCCCGACGAGGGCGGCGGTGCGCCGCGCCCGGGCACGCGCGGCTTCGGCGTGTTGGCCCCGCCCCCGCCCGCGCGCGGCGACCGCTGACGGCCATGCGCCCGGCGGCTGTTGCCGCGCTTCGGGCGCGTAAAAGCGCATTTCGTCGCACGGCCCTCGCGCCCGCCTGCTCGGGCATCGTAGAGTTCCGGCATGGGGCGCCGCGCCCTGCGGAAAGTTGCAATCGAGATGGAAACACCAAAGGAAATGGGTAACACCGCCGCGCCAGCGGAACCGGCGCCCGCCGGCGCGTCCGCAGCGGCACCTCGCTCCGGACGCTTCGAGTGGCGTCGCCGTGGCACGCCCTGGGTGCGCGATGGCGGCGCAGCATTTGGCAACTGGCTGGCCACCATCGGTTGGGGGAAGTTTTTTCTTCTGTCCGTTTTGCTGCTCATCTTTTCAAATCTGTCGTCATCGTTCTTTTTTTCCTCCGGAAAGTCCGGGGAGAAGATTTTCGACGACGGTTCCATTTCCGTCGACGTGCATGTGGTCCCGCTGGCCGACGGGCGCCTGCTGATCCAGTCCGCGGCGCCGCCGGCGTCCGCCGGCCATCGGGGCGCCGGGACGCCGCCGCCGGCCAGGCCCGCGGTACCCGAGGGCGACCGCGACGTGATCCTGCAGATCAATGGCGAGGGCACGGAGCGCAATCCGGCGGTGCGCATCGACAAGCAGGGCGTGCGCGTGCTGGCCGACGATGCCGGGCACAAGGTATCCGTGGTCGTCGACCACAATGGCGTGCGGGTGGAACAACTGCCTGACGCCAAGACCGGCGCGGCCGGCGCGCCGCCTGCGACCGTGCCGGCGCCGGGCGCGGCGCACCGGGGCGAGCCGCTGGTGCCGGCGCTCGATGCGGATCCGGAAAAGATCGCCGGCGCAGTGGAGGCGGCGCGCAGCGGGATCGAGGCGCTGCTGCAGGATCAGGTGGATACCAAGCTGCAGGCGCTGCACCGCGACGAGCGCGTCGAGCGCGAGAACTGGGTCGTGCTGCTGACGACCATGGCGATCGTCGCGCTGATCGCGCTCAAGGTCGTGCTCGGCTCGAAGAGCCGTGCCGAATTCCAGGCGCGCAAGGCCAGCGCCACGGCGGCGCAGGAGGGCCTCAAGCGCCAGCTCGCCGAGGCCCAGCTCAAGATGATGCAGGCGCAGGTCGAGCCGCACTTTCTGTTCAATACGCTGGCCTCGGTCGACTACCTCATCGAGACCGATCCGGCGCGCGCCTCGCGCATGCAGAAGAACCTCATCCAGTACCTGCGGGCGGCGTTGCCGCAGATGCGCGAAGGCTCGTCCACGCTCGAGCGCGAGATCCTGCAATGCCGCTCGTACCTGGAGATCCTCAAGGTGCGCATGGACGAGCGCCTGCAGTTCTCCATCAACGTGCCGCAGGGGCTGCTGACGGCCTCCTTCCCGCCGATGATGCTGCTGACGCTGGTCGAGAACGCCATCAAGCACGGCCTCGAGCCCAAGCCCGATGGCGGCACGCTGTCCCTGAGCGCCATCGTGGCCGACGGCCGGCTGCGCGTCGCGGTCGCCGACAGCGGCCTGGGGTTCGGGGTCGCGCAGCGGGGCGGCACCGGCGTCGGCCTGGCCAACGTGCGCGAGCGGCTCGCGGCCCTGTACGGTGCGGCAGGCCACGCTGACGATCGACGCCAACTCCGACGGCGGCACCATCGCCACGATCCTGGTGCCATACCGCGTCGAGGGGCGCTCGGCGACGGTGGCCGGCGGCATTCCGGATCCGGCGCCGGCCGTATGATCGCACACCGCCCCGGCGGCCCGTCCGCCCCGATGCAGGAGAACATCATGAGCGGTGTGCTGATGCTGGTTGCCGGCGCCCTGGCCAAGGGCTTCGCGGTGCTGGCGCTGATCGGCGGCGGCCTGCTGGCGGCGGCCTTCGCCCTGCTGGCCGTGCTGGCCGTCGCCGCCCTGGCGCTGCTGCTGGGTGCGGCGGCCGGCGCGCTCGGGCTCGTGATCGCGGCGCTGGTCATCGCGGCGCTGCTGGGCGTCGCGCTGCTGCCGCTGGCGCTCCCGGTGCTGTTGCTGTACCTGCTGGTCCGGCCGCGCCGACCGGCGGCGCCGGCGAACTAGCCGCGCTCGACGCTGCCAGTGCCGATGCCGCCGCGCGCGATCATTGCCGACGACGAACGCCTGATGCGCGAGCAGTTGCGCACGCGCCTGGCGCAGGCCTGGCCGGAGCTGCAGGTCGTTGCCGAGGCCAGGAACGGCGAAGAGGCGGTGGACCTCGTCGCCCGCGAGCGCCCCGACCTTGCATTCCTCGATATCCAGATGCCGGGCCTGACCGGCATCGAGGCGGCGCGGGCCATCGGCACCGCGTGCCACGTGGTTTTCGTGACGGCCTTCAGCGAATTCGCGGTCGAGGCTTTCGAGGAGGGCGCGGTCGACTACGTGCTCAAGCCGGCCGAGGCCGAACGCCTGGCGCGCACCGTGGCGCGCCTCAAGGAGCGCATCGCCGGCCAGCCGCGCGACCTGGCGGCGCTGCTCGAGGGCCTGGCGTCCCGGCTGGGTACCCCCGGCGCCGCGGCGGCGCCTGCGCACCTGCAATGGATCCAGGCGTCGATGGGCCAGCAGCTGCGCCTGATACCCGTCGCCGACGTGCTGTTCTTCACGTCGGACGAGAAATACACCCGGGTCCAGACCGAAACCTTCGAGGCCCTGATCCGCAAGCCCATCAAGGAGCTGCTCGAGCAACTCGACCCGGCGCAGTTCTGGCAGGTACATCGGGCGACCATCGTGAACATCAAGGCGGTCGCCGGGGTGGTGCGCGATTTGCGCGGGCGCCAGCTCGTCCAGTTCCGCAATTTCACGGAAAAACTGGAGATCAGCCGCAATTTCACCCATCTTTTCAAGCAGATGTAGCGCCTTTGCGGATTTCCGGCGGGCCTGCCCGGCGGTGCCCGCGGCTGGCCCGGCGGGGTCAATTTGACAGTTTTTGCCGCGACAACGATAATTTGCGGTTCCCTCGGAGGGGTGCCCGAGTGGCTAAAGGGGGCAGACTGTAAATCTGCTGGCCTCGCGCCTACGTTGGTTCGAATCCAACCTCCTCCACCAGTCTTCGCCGCTGACGCGGCTACGACTGGCAAGCCAGTCTTCGGCGAAGACTGCCCTCCGAAGCCCAACGGGCGAAGGAGGGCTGGCGGCCAAAGGCGGGCGTGAATTGGGAAAGTGCATGCGGCCCTGGCGGCCGCATCTGGTAATGGCGTTGCGGTGATGGTGGTTCGGTACGTGCGGGAAGGTGGTTCGGGGTGCAGGGTTGCTGGGGTCGGCGGGTGTAGCTCAATGGTAGAGCAGAAGCCTTCCAAGCTTATGACGAGGGTTCGATTCCCTTCACCCGCTCCAGGATTGAATAGCGGTATTCGCCCATGTGGCTCAGTGGTAGAGCACTCCCTTGGTAAGGGAGAGGTCACGCGTTCGATCCGCGTCATGGGCACCAGTTTACGGCTCGACCGGCGGCAGTAGGGTCTAGGAAAACAGAGGAGCTAGGAATGGCAAAGGGCAAATTTGAGCGGACCAAGCCGCACGTGAACGTGGGGACGATTGGGCACGTTGACCACGGCAAGACGACGCTGACGGCGGCGATCACGACGGTTTTGTCGAGCAAGTTTGGCGGCGAGGCCAAGAAGTACGACGAGATTGATGCGGCGCCGGAAGAGCGCGCGCGCGGCATTACGATCAACACGGCGCACGTGGAGTACGAGACGGCCAAGCGGCACTATGCGCACGTGGACTGTCCGGGGCACGCGGACTATGTGAAGAACATGATCACGGGCGCGGCGCAGATGGACGGGGCGATCCTGGTGGTATCGGCGGCCGATGGGCCGATGCCGCAGACGCGCGAGCACATTTTGCTGGCGCGGCAGGTGGGCGTGCCGTATGTCGTGGTGTACATGAACAAGTGCGACATGGTGGACGATGCCGAGCTGCTGGAGCTGGTGGAGCTTGAGGTGCGGGAGCTGCTGAGCAAGTACGAGTTTCCCGGGGACGACACGCCGATCATCAAGGGGTCGGCCAAGCTGGCGCTGGAGGGTGACAAGGGGGAGCTGGGCGAGCAGTCGATCATGCGCCTGGCCGATGCGCTGGACAGCTACATACCGACGCCCAAGCGGGCGGTGGACCAGCCCTTTTTGATGCCGATCGAGGACGTGTTCTCGATTTCGGGGCGCGGCACGGTGGTGACGGGCCGGATCGAGAAGGGGATCGTGAAGGTGGGCGAGGAGATCGAGATTGTGGGGATCAAGCCGACGGTCAAGACGACGTGCACCGGGGTTGAGATGTTTCGCAAGCTGCTGGACGAGGGGCAGGCCGGGCGACAACGTCGGGGTGCTGCTGCGCGGCACCAAGCGCGAGGACGTGGAGCGCGGGCAGGTGCTCGCGCAAGCCGGGCGCGATCACGCCGCACACGAAGTTCGAGTGCGAGGTGTACGTGCTGAGCAAGGACGAAGGCGGCCGGCACACGCCGTTTTTCAATGGTTACCGGCCGCAGTTTTATTTCCGCACGACGGACGTGACCGGCTCGGTGGAGCTGCCGGCGGGCACGGAGATGGTGATGCCGGGGGACAACATCAAGATGGTGGTGACCCTGATCAACCCGATCGCCATGGACCAGGGCCTGCGCTTTGCCGTGCGCGAGGGCGGCAAGACCGTCGGCGCCGGCGTCGTGGCAAAGATTCTCGTCTAGTAATGGCGGCAGGCGGCGCGCCGGCAATGGCGGCCGCGCCACTGGTTTGCTGGGTGTGTAGCAAGGAACGCTTTTTGTAGGCAAGAGGGCGGGCTGTAACGGCCGCGGGGGGTGCTCGAGGGGGGACGCAGTCCACCCTCGAGGCTGATCCTCCAGAGCGCTGGTCGCATTGTGTAAAGGCGGTCGAAGCCGGCCCGGTGAATAAGTTCAGCCGCACGCTAGGGGCATAGCTCAACTGGCAGAGCGTCGGTCTCCAAAACCGAAGGTTGGGGGTTCGATTCCCTCTGCCCCTGCCACCCGCCCGGTGCGCAAGCGTGCGTGGCGGCCGGAAATGGCGATGCGGCAATTGCAGCAGCGGATGGAACGGAAATGATGAGCGGAGCGCAAGGCCGATGAACAAGACCGACGTGGAAACCATCGGCAGCGGAACCGACAACGTGCTCGTGGGCCTGGCGGTGCTGGTTGCGCTCGCCGGCGTCGTCGGGTTCAGCTTCTTCTCCGACTACGCCCTGGTGGCGCGCCTGGGCATCCTTCTGGGCGGCCTGGCCGTCGGCGCCGGCATCGCCTGGTTCACCGTTCCCGGCAAGCGTTTCCTCGCGTTCGGCCAGGAGGCCTGGGACGAAACGCGCAAGGTCACATGGCCGACCCGCGACGAGACCGTCAAGACCACCGGCGTCGTCTTCCTGTTCGTGGCGCTCATGGCGCTCTTTCTCTTCATCGTCGACCACGGAATCGAATACGGCCTGTACGACCTACTGCTGGGATGGAAGCGATGACCGAAACCACCGCGCCCGCCGACGTGAGCGCGACGCCCGCAAGTACGGGCGCCCCCAAGCGCTGGTACGTCGTGCATGCCTACTCCGGAATGGAGAAGAGCGTCGCGCGGCACCTGCAGGAGCGCATCGACCGCGCCGGCCTGCAGGCGCATTTCGGCCGCATCCTGGTGCCCACCGAGGAGGTGGTCGAGATCAAGGGCGGCAAGAAGTCCATCAGCGAGCGGCGCCTGTATTCGGGCTACGTGCTGGTCGAAATGGAAATGGCCGACATCGCCTGGCACCTGGTGAAGACCACGCCCAAGGTCACCGGCTTTCTGGGCGGCACCGCCAACCGGCCCTCGCCGCTGTCGCAGAAGGAGGTCGACGAGATCCTGCTGCGCATGCAGGAGGGTTTCGAGAAGCCGCGCCCCAAGGTGCTCTTCGAGGTCGGCGAGATGGTGCGCATCAAGGAGCCGCCGTTCACCGACTTCAACGGCAACGTCGAGGAAGTGAACTACGAGAAGAACAAGCTGCGGGTGTCGGTCACGATCTTCGGCCGCTCGACGCCCGTGGAACTGGATTTCGGGCAGGTCGAAAAGGTTTGACGCCGCGCACGGCGCGGCGTCAAACCCTCCGAAGCGCACGGCGCGAAGGAGGGTCGGCAGAATCGGTCGTAGAGATTGCAGTGGCAGTAGCGGCAGTCAGCAGTAGTGTATGTACCAGTCAAGCCCCGCAGCCCGCCGCGGGAAGCTGTTTATAAGCCGGGGAGGCCAGCGCGGTGCGCAGGCCGTTCGAACCCATAGGAGCCAAGCGTGGCAAAGAAGATCGTCGGTTACATCAAACTGCAGGTGCCGGCGGGCAAGGCCAATCCCTCGCCCCCCATCGGCCCGGCCCTGGGCCAGCGCGGCCTGAACATCATGGAATTCTGCAAGGCCTTCAATGCCCAGACGCAGGGCGTCGAGCCGGGCCTGCCGATTCCGGTGGTGATCACCGCGTTCGCGGACAAGAGCTTCACCTTCGTGATGAAGACGCCGCCCGCGACGGTGCTCATCAAGAAGGCGGCCAAGATCGACAAGGGCTCGCCGCGCCCGCACAGCGACAAGATCGGCAGGATCACGCGTGCGCAGGCCGAGGACATCGCCAAGGCGAAGATGCCCGACCTGACCGCCGCCGACCTGGACGCCGCCGTGCGCACGATCGCCGGTTCGGCCCGAAGCATGGGCATCACGGTGGAGGGCCTGTAAATGGCAATTTCCAAGCGCACCAAGGCCATCCGCACCAAGGCCGAAGTCAACAAGACCTATCCGCTCGAGGACGCGCTCAAGCTCGTCAAGGAAACCGCCACCGCGAAGTTCGACGAATCCGTCGACATCGCCGTGGTGCTCGGCATCGATGCCAAGAAGTCCGACCAGTCCGTGCGCGGCTCGGTGGTGCTGCCCGGCGGAACCGGCCGCACCGTGCGCGTCGCGGTCTTCACCCAGGGCGCCAAGGCCGACGAGGCCCGTGCGGCCGGGGCCGACATCGTCGGGTTCGAGGATCTCGCCGCCAGGGTCAAGGAAGGCTTCATGGAATTCGACATCGTCATCGCGTCCCCGGACGCGATGCGCGTGGTCGGCACGCTCGGCCAGGTGCTCGGCCCGCGCGGACTGATGCCCAATCCCAAGGTCGGCACCGTGACGCCCGACGTTGCCGGCGCCGTCCGCAATGCCAGGGCCGGCCAGGTCCAGTACCGCGCCGACAAGGCCGGCATCGTCCATTGCTCCATCGGGCGCGCCTCGTTCGAGCTCGATCGGCTGCGCGCCAATCTGGCCGCCCTGATCGACGCGCTGAACAAGTCCAAGCCGGCGGCGGTCAAAGGTATTTACCTGCGCAAGATCGCCATCTCGTCGACCATGGGCATCGGCGTGCGGGTGGATCCCGCCAGCCTGAGCGCCCAGGCGTAACGCAAGCCGTCCGGCCGGTGCCGGACGTTGGAATCACGGAGTCCCCGCCGCGCCCGGCGCGCCGCGCGGATTCCGCAGTGGGGCCAGTGGAAGAACTTTGGGCAGTTGCGCGGTCATGCCGCGCAACCGCTGTCAAAGACCGTCGGGACCGCCGAAGCGCGTAGCGCGAAGGCGGTTTAAACGAGCCGGCGGCATCGTGGTGGATCTGCTTTTCGGGATCCGTGGTACCGCGGCGCTGCTATCGCCCTACGCAGACGGCGCAACCGAAGGGGGCATTTGTGTCGTGCAATCCGTGCAAGCGGGGCGCGCGGTTCGGGGCTTCTCAGGGGTCGCCGGTTTTTGGACCGGTGCAAGGCGTGAGCTGAGCACCTATTTTTGGAGCCAGTACCGTGGGTCTAAGTCGGCAAGATAAGGCGGCAATGATCGAGGAGGTATCAGCCCTTGTGGCCGATGCCAAGGCGATAGTCGTCGCTGAATACCGAGGTCTGGATGTGGAAGCGGTCACCAGGCTGCGCCGTCAGGCGCGCAGCCAGGGTGTCCAGTTGCGGGTGTTCAAGAACACCCTCGCGCGCCGCGCGGTCACCGGCACCCCGTTCGCCGGGCTGTCCGACAAGTTCGTCGGGCCGCTCGTCTACGGCATGGGTGTCGATCCGGTCGCGGTTGCCAAGGTGCTGTCCAGCTTTGCCAAGGACAACGACAAGCTCGTCATCAAGGCCGGTGCGATGGCCAATTTCGTCATGGACGAAACCGGCGTCAAGACGCTGGCGACGATGCCGAGCCGGGAGGAGTTGTTGGCCAAGCTGATGGCAACCATGCAGGCGCCGATCGGCCAGTTCGTTCGCACGCTGAACGAGGTGCCGGCGCGCCTGGTGCGCACCGTCGCCGCGGTCCGCGACGCGAGGCAGGCTGCGTGATTCCCCATTCGCCATCACGTCCCCCTTATTGCAGAAACCTGCATATCCCATTGCAACAATTCGTTCAGGAGTAGATACAAATGGCATTGTCGAACCAGGAAATCCTCGACGCGATCGCCGCCAAGACGGTGCTCGAAGTCAGTGAATTGATCAAGATGATGGAAGAGAAGTTCGGCGTCTCGGCCGCTGCCGCCGCCGTGGCGGTCGCCGCCCCGGCCGCCGGCGCGGCCGCCGCCGCCGTCGAAGAAAAGACCGAGTTCACCGTGATGCTGCTCGAGGCGGGAGCGAACAAGGTCAACGTCATCAAGGCCGTGCGCGAACTCACCAGCCTGGGCCTGAAGGAGGCCAAGGACCTGGTCGACGGCGCCCCGAAGGCCGTCAAGGAAGGCGTCAACAAGGCCGATGCCGAAGCGGCCAAGAAGAAGCTGGAAGACGCCGGCGCGAAGGTCGAGGTCAAGTAGGTCCGCGGTACCGGTAATTCGCAATACGGCGGCAGCGCCCCCGCGGGGGCGCTGCCGCCGGCTTCAACGGGAGGGTTTTGATGCGGGTTCTGCCGGACAGTCCAGCCGGTCTGCGGGCGGGTCGAGCGCACATCAAAAACTTCCCCCGAATGATCGCAACGTCCGTTTCGACTCTGCCGCAAGGTCGGCCGGGGCCAATGCCCCGGCCCGTGATCCCCTGCGCCGCGTCGCGACACCGTTTTCCCCAAAGTAGATTCTTCTGAGCGGAGCGTCCATGCCGTACTCCTTCACCGAAAAGAAGCGTATCCGAAAGAGCTTTGCGAAGCGTCCCGCAACGCAGTCGGTCCCGTTCCTGCTGGCCACCCAGCTGGAGTCGTACGCGCACTTTCTCCAGGCCGAGCGCGCCGCTTCGCAGCGCCGGCCGCAGGGCCTGCAGGCGGCCTTCGAATCGATCTTCCCGATCTCCAGCCACAACGGCATGGCGCGCCTCGAGTTCGCCGGCTACGCGCTGGGCACGCCGCCGTTCGACGTCAAGGAATGCCAGCAGCGCGGCCTGACCTTCGCCTCGCCGCTGCGCGCCAAGGTGCGCCTGGTCATAATGGACCGCGAGGCCTCCAAGCCGACCATCAAGGAGGTCAAGGAGCAGGAGGTCTACATGGGCGAGATCCCGCTCATGACCACCACCGGCTCCTTCGTCATCAACGGCACCGAGCGCGTCATCGTCTCGCAGCTGCACCGCTCGCCCGGCGTGTTCTTCGAGCACGACCGCGGCAAGACCCATTCGTCGGGCAAGCTGCTGTTCTCGGCGCGCGTCATTCCCTACCGCGGTTCGTGGCTCGACTTCGAATTCGACGCCAAGGACGTGCTGTTCTTCCGCGTCGACCGCCGCCGCAAGATGCCCGCCACCATCCTGCTCAAGGCCCTGGGCCTGAATGTCGAGCAGATCCTGGCGCACTTCTTCGCCTTCGACGCCTTCACCATCGCCCCCAGCACGGGCGGCTTCATGCAGCTCGTCCCCGAGCGCCTGCGCGGCGAGATCGCGCGCTTCGACATCGCCGACCCGAGCGGCAAGGTGATCGTCGCCAAGGACAAGCGCATCAATGCGCGCCACATCCGCGACATGGAAGCCGCGGGCATGACCCGCATCGGCGTCAACGAGGATTACCTGCTGGGGCGCGTGCTGGCCACCGCCGTGGTCGACCCGCAGACCGGCGAGGTGCTGGCCAGCGCCAACGACGAGATCACCGAGGAACTGCTGCAGAAGCTGCGCGATGCCGGCGTCAGCGACGTGCGCACCATCTACGTCAACGACCTGGACCAGGGCGCCTTCATCTCCAGCACGCTGCGCATCGACGAGACCGCCGACCAGCTGTCGGCGCGGATCGCCATCTACCGCATGATGCGCCCGGGCGAGCCGCCCACCGAGGACGCGGTCGAGACGCTGTTCCGCCGCCTGTTCTTCGACGAGGAGACCTATGACCTGTCGCGCGTCGGCCGGATGAAGGTCAACAGCCGCCTCGGGCGCAACGAGATCGAAGGGCCGCTCACGCTGACCCACGAGGACATCATCAACACGATGAAGGTCCTGGTGGACCTGCGCAACGGCCACGGCGAGATCGACGACATCGACCACCTGGGCAACCGTCGCGTGCGCTGCGTCGGCGAACTGGCCGAGAACCAGTTCCGCGCCGGCCTGGTGCGCGTCGAGCGCGCGGTGCGCGAGCGCCTGGGCCAGGCCGAGACCGAAAATCTGATGCCCCACGACCTCATCAACAGCAAGCCGATTTCGGCCTCGATCCGCGAATTCTTCGGCTCCTCGCAGCTGAGCCAGTTCATGGACCAGACCAATCCGCTGTCCGAGATCACGCACAAGCGGCGCGTCTCGGCCCTCGGACCGGGCGGCCTGACGCGCGAGCGCGCCGGCTTCGAGGTGCGCGACGTGCACCCCACCCACTACGGCCGCGTCTGCCCGATCGAGACTCCGGAAGGCCCGAACATCGGCCTGATCAACTCGATGGCGCTGTATGCGCGCCTGAACGAGTACGGCTTCCTCGAGACGCCGTACTGGCGCGTCGACGCCGGCCACGTGACCACCGAGATCCTGTTCCTGTCGGCCATCGACGAGGGCAAGTACGTCATCGCCCAGGCCAACGCGCCCATCGATCGCGCCGGCAAGCTCGTCGACGAGCTCGTTTCCTGCCGCCAGAACGGCGAATTCGTGCTGATGTCGCCCGAGCGCGTCGAATTCATGGACATCGCGCCGAGCCAGATCGTCTCCGTGGCGGCGTCGCTCATCCCCTTCCTCGAGCACGATGACGCCAACCGCGCCCTGATGGGCTCGAACATGCAGCGCCAGGCGGTCCCCTGCCTGCGCCCCGAGAAGCCCCTGGTCGGCACCGGCATCGAACGCACCGTCGCGGTCGACTCCGGCACCACCGTGCAGGCGCTGCGCGGCGGCGTGGTCGACTTCATCGACGCCAACCGCATCGTGGTGCGCGTCAACGAGGAGGAGAACGTCACCGGCGAGGTCGGCGTCGACATCTACAACCTCGTCAAGTACACCCGGTCCAACCAGAACACCAACATCAACCAGCGCCCGATCGTCAACAAGGGCGACATCATCGGCAAGGGCGACGTCATCGCCGACGGCGCCTCGACCGACCTGGGCGAGCTGGCGCTGGGGCAGAACATGCTGGTGGCGTTCATGCCCTGGAACGGCTACAACTTCGAGGACTCGATCCTGATCTCGGAGCGCGTGGTCGCCGACGACCGCTATACCTCGATCCACATCGAGGAACTCAACGTCGTCGCGCGCGACACCAAGCTCGGGCCGGAGGAGATCACCCGCGACATCTCCAACCTGTCGGAATCGCAGCTGGGCCGCCTGGACGACTCGGGAATCGTGTACATCGGCGCCGAAGTGGCCGCCGGCGACACGCTGGTCGGCAAGGTCACGCCCAAGGGCGAGACCCAGCTCACCCCCGAGGAGAAGCTGCTGCGCGCGATCTTCGGCGAGAAGGCCTCCGACGTGAAGGACACCTCGCTGCGCGTGCCCTCGGGCATGAACGGTACCGTGATCGACGTGCAGGTGTTCACCCGCGAGGGCATCGTGCGCGACAAGCGCGCGCAGCAGATCATCGACGACGCGCTCAAGAGGTACCGCCAGGACCTGAACGACCAGCTGCGCATCGTCGAGGACGACACCTTCGCCCGCATCGAGCGCCTGATGCTGCGCAAGGAGGCCACCGGCGGCCCGCGCAAGATCACCAAGGGCACGGTGATCACCAGGGACTACCTCGAGTCGCTCGAGCGCTACCACTGGTTCGACGTGCGGCTGGCCGACGAGGCCGCCGCCGCCCAGCTCGAGGCCCTCAAGGAGTCGATCGAGGCCAAGCGCCTGCAGTTCGACCAGGCTTTCGAGGACAAGCGCAAGAAGCTCACGCAGGGCGACGAACTGCCGCCGGGCGTGCTCAAGATGGTCAAGGTCTACCTGGCGGTCAAGCGCCGCCTGCAGCCGGGCGACAAGATGGCCGGCCGCCACGGCAACAAGGGCGTCGTGTCGCGCATCGTCCCGGTCGAGGACATGCCGTACATGGCCGACGGCACTCCCGTCGACATCGTGCTCAATCCGCTGGGCGTGCCGTCGCGCATGAACGTCGGCCAGATCCTGGAAACCCACCTCGGGTGGGCGGCCAAGGGACTGGGCGCGCGCATCGGCGATCTGGCGCAGAAGGCCGGCGCCGCGCAGGTGCGCAGCTTCCTGGGCGACGTCTACAACCGCTCGGGCAAGCCCGAGGACCTGGCAAGCCTGAGCGACGACGAGGTGCTGGAGCTCGCCAGCCACCTGGGCAAGGGCGTGCCCTTCGCCACGCCGGTATTCGACGGCGCGTCGGAAGGCGACATCACGGCGATGCTGGACATCGCCTACCCGCAGGAAGTCGCCATGCGCCTGCAGCTGACGCCTTCGCGCACCCAGGCGACGCTGTACGACGGCCGCACCGGCGAGGCCTTCGGCCGCAATGTCACGGTCGGCTACATGCACATGCTCAAGCTGCACCACCTGGTCGACGACAAGATGCATGCCCGCTCGACCGGGCCGTACTCCCTGGTCACCCAGCAGCCGCTGGGCGGCAAGGCGCAGTTCGGCGGCCAGCGCTTCGGCGAGATGGAGGTGTGGGCGCTGGAGGCATACGGCGCGGCGTACACGCTGCAGGAAATGCTCACCGTCAAGTCCGACGACGTCAACGGCCGCACCAAGGTGTACGAGAACATCGTCAAGGGCGAGCACTCGATCGATGCGGGCATGCCCGAGTCGTTCAACGTGCTGGTCAAGGAAATCCGCTCGCTGGGTATAGACATTGACCTCGAGCGTAACTGAGGCCGCCGGCCTCAGTCACGCGAAGACCCGCCGAAGCGCGCAGCGCGAAGGCGGGTTGCCCAGACCTGACGAATACGCCCAATACGGGAGAGAAACATGAAAGCGCTATTAGATCTGTTCAAGCAGGTCCAGCAGGACGAACAGTTCGATGTCATCAAGATCGGCATTGCCTCGCCCGACAAGATCCGTTCATGGTCGTTCGGCGAGGTCAAGAAGCCCGAGACGATCAACTATCGCACCTTCAAGCCCGAGCGCGACGGGCTGTTCTGCGCCAAGATCTTCGGCCCGATCAAGGACTACGAGTGCCTGTGCGGCAAGTACAAGCGCCTCAAGCACCGCGGCGTGATCTGCGAGAAGTGCGGCGTCGAGGTGACGCTGGCCAAGGTGCGCCGCGAGCGCATGGGCCACATCGAGCTGGCGTCGCCGGTCGCCCACATCTGGTTCCTCAAGTCGCTGCCCAGCCGCATGGGCATGGTGCTGGACATGACCCTGCGCGACATCGAGCGCGTGCTCTACTTCGAGGCCTACGTCGTCGTCGACCCGGGCTTCACGCCGCTCAAGCGCGCCCAGCTCATGACCGAGGACGACTTCATTGCCAAGACCGAGGAATTCGGCGATGAATTCCGCGCCCTCATGGGCGCCGAGGCCATCCGCGAGCTGCTGCGCTCGATCGACGTCGACAAGGAGATCGAGACCCTGCGCAAGGACCTGGCCGAGACCGGTTCCGAGGCCAAGATCAAGAAGTACGCCAAGCGGCTGAAGACCCTCGAGGGCTTCCAGCGCTCGGGCATCAAGCCCGAGTGGATGATCCTCGAGGTGCTGCCCGTGCTGCCGCCCGAGCTGCGTCCGCTGGTGCCGCTCGACGGCGGCCGCTTCGCGACCTCGGACCTCAACGACCTGTACCGCCGCGTCATCAACCGCAACAACCGGCTCAAGCGGCTGCTCGAGCTCAAGGCGCCGGAAATCATCGTGCGCAACGAGAAGCGCATGCTGCAGGAGGCGGTCGACTCGCTGCTCGACAACGGTCGCCGCGGCAAGGCCATGACCGGCGCCAACAAGCGGCCGCTCAAGTCGCTGGCCGACATGATCAAGGGCAAGGGCGGGCGCTTCCGCCAGAACCTGCTGGGCAAGCGCGTCGACTACTCCGGGCGCTCGGTCATCGTGGTGGGCCCGCAGCTCAAGCTGCACCAGTGCGGCCTGCCCAAGCTCATGGCCCTGGAGCTGTTCAAGCCCTTCATCTTCAACAAGCTCGAGCTGATGGGCCTGGCCACCACCATCAAGGCGGCCAAGAAGATGGTCGAGTCGCAGGAACCCATCGTCTGGGACATCCTCGAGGAGGTCATCCGCCAGCACCCGGTGCTGCTCAACCGCGCGCCGACCCTGCACCGCCTGGGGATCCAGGCGTTCGAGCCGGTGTTGATCGAGGGCAAGGCCATCCAGCTGCATCCGCTGGTGTGCGCCGCCTTCAATGCCGACTTCGACGGCGACCAGATGGCCGTCCACGTGCCGCTGTCGCTCGAGGCGCAGCTCGAGGCGCGGGCGCTCATGCTCTCGTCCAACAACGTGCTGTTCCCGTCCAACGGCGACCCGTCCATCGTTCCGAGCCAGGACGTGGTGCTGGGACTGTACTTCGCCACCCGCGAGAAGACCAACGGCAAGGGCGAGGGCGCCTTCCTGGCCGACGTCGCCGAGGCGCATCGCGCGCTGGAGAACGGCGAGGTCGAACTGCAGACCCGCGTCACGATCCGCATCCGCGAGACCGACGTCGACCGCGAGACCGGCGAGCGCAGCGAGCGCGTGACGCGCTACGAGACGACCGTGGGCCGCGCGATCCTGTCCGAGATCCTGCCGCCGGGGCTGCCGTTCCCCAACATCAACAAGCCGCTGAAGAAGAAGGAAATCAGCCGCCTGATCAATGCCGCCTTCCGCCGCTGCGGCCTGCGCGAGACGGTGATCTTCGCCGACCGCCTGCTGCAGTCGGGCTTCCGCCTGGCCACCCGCGCCGGCCTGTCGATCGCGATCGGCGACATGCGCGTGCCGGAGCAGAAGGAGGAGATCATCCGCGCCGCCGAGAAGGAGGTGAAGGAGATCGAGGCCCAGTACACCTCCGGCCTGGTCACGCAGGGCGAGCGCTACAACAAGGTGGTCGACATCTGGGGCCGCGCCGGCGACCACGTCGGCAAGGTCATGATGGAGCAGCTGGCCACCGAGAAGACCATCAATCGCCACGGCGTCGAGGTCAACCAGGAGTCGTTCAATTCCATCTTCATGATGGCCGACTCCGGCGCGCGCGGCTCGGTCGCGCAGATCCGCCAGCTGGCGGGCATGCGCGGCCTGATGGCCAAGCCCGACGGCTCGATCATCGAGACGCCGATCACCGCCAATTTCCGCGAGGGCCTGAACGTCCTGCAGTACTTCATCTCGACGCACGGCGCCCGCAAGGGCCTGGCCGACACCGCGCTCAAGACCGCCAACTCGGGCTACCTGACGCGCCGCCTGGTCGACGTCACCCAGGACCTGGTGGTCACGGAGGACGACTGCGCCACCACCAACGGCGTCGCCATGCGCGCGCTGGTCGAGGGCGGCGAAGTCATCGAGGCGCTGCGCGACCGCATCCTGGGCCGCGTGGTCACCACCGACGTCATCCATCCCGACAACCTCGAAGTGCTCTACCCGACCGGCGCGCTGCTCGACGAGGACGCGGTCGACCGCATCGAGGAGCTGGGCATCGACGAGGTCAAGGTGCGCACCCCGCTGTCCTGCGACACGCGCTACGGCATCTGCGCCAAGTGCTACGGCCGCGACCTGGGCCGCGGCGTCCTGGTCAACGCCGGCGAAGCGGTGGGCGTCATCGCCGCCCAGTCGATCGGCGAGCCGGGCACCCAGCTCACCATGCGCACCTTCCACATCGGCGGCGCCGCGTCGCGCGCCGCGGTGCAGAGCGCCATCGAGGCCAAGAGCAACGGTACGGTGCGCTTCACCAGCACGATGCGCTATGTCACCAGCGCCAAGAACGAGCAGGTCGTCATCTCGCGCTCGGGCGAGGTCATGGTGGTCGACGACAACGGTCGCGAGCGCGAGCGCCACAAGGTGCCCTACGGCGCCACGCTGACGGCGGTCGACGGCAAGGCGGTCAAGGCCGGCACCCAGCTGGCGCAGTGGGACCCGCTGACCCGCCCGATCATCACGGAGTACGCCGGCACGATCCGCTTCGAGAACGTCGAGGAGGGCGTGACGGTCGCCAAGCAGATCGACGAGGTGACCGGGCTGTCCACGCTGGTGGTGATCGACGCCAAGCGCCGCGCCAGCACGACCAAGGGCGTGCGCCCGCAGGTCAAGCTGATCGGCGAAACCGGCGACGAGGTCAGGATCCACGGCACCGACCACGCCGTGACCATCTCGTTCCCGGTGGGCGCCCTGATCGTCGTGCGCGACGGCCAGCAGGTGGCCGTCGGCGAGGTGCTGGCGCGCATCCCGCAGGAGTCGCAGAAGACGCGCGACATCACGGGCGGCCTGCCGCGCGTGGCCGAGCTCTTCGAGGCGCGCTCGCCCAAGGACGCGGGCACGCTGGCCGAAGTCACCGGCACGACGTCGTTCGGCAAGGACACCAAGGGCAAGCAGCGCCTGATCATCACCGACCTGGACGGCAAGGAGCACGAGTTCCTGATCCCGAAGGACAAGCACGTGCTGGTGCATGACGGCCAGGTGGTGAACAAGGGCGAATCGATCGTCGACGGGCCGGCCGACCCGCACGACATCCTGCGCCTGCTGGGCGTCGAGGCGCTGGCGCGCTACATCGTCGACGAGGTGCAGGACGTGTACCGCCTGCAGGGCGTGAAGATCAACGACAAGCACATCGAGGTGATCGTCCGCCAGATGCTGCGGCGCGTGCAGATCGTCGATGCCGGCGATACGGACTTCATCCCGGGCGAGCAGGTCGAGCGCTCGGAGCTGCTCGACGAGAACGACAAGGCCATCGCCAAGGACGGCCGCCCGGCCCTGTACGAAAACGTGCTGCTGGGCATCACCAAGGCCTCGCTGTCGACCGACTCGTTCATCTCCGCGGCCTCCTTCCAGGAGACCACGCGCGTGCTGACGGAAGCGGCCATCATGGGCAAGAAGGACGACCTGCGCGGCCTCAAGGAGAACGTCATCGTCGGCCGCCTGATCCCCGCCGGCTCCGGGCTCGCGTTCCACCGCGCACGCAAGGAGAAGGAGGAGATCGAGGCTGCCGAGCGCGAAGCCCTGGCCGCTCTCGAGGCCAGCGGCCAGCAGGCCCTCATGGCCGACACGGCCGAGGCCGAAGCCACCGAGACCAGCGACGGCGAGCCGGCCGGCGACGCGTCGCCGGAGGTTTCGGGCACGTAGTCGCGGTCGGCAGCCCTCACCCCCGGCCCCTCTCCCGCTGCACGGGCGAGGGGAGACTTTCACCCTCTCCCTCCGGGAGAGGGCCGGGGTGAGGGCGTCCCGCTCGCAAATTTCATTTCCCCGCCTTAACCCCGTTCGTCCGGTACTCGCGTTTACAGGAGGGTCGCACCCCTGAACGGAGTACCGCCATGTTCCGACCGCTTGCGCTGATCGCGGCCGCCGCCCTCGCGGCCTGCAGCCCCTTGCATTGCTCCGCCTGTTGCGGCGGGCACGACGTGGGCGGCTACCCGGCGCTGGCCGATATCCAGGTGCTCGATCGCACCAGCGGCCAGGCGCTGCCGTTGTACCGGCACGACGGCCAGCTCCGGGTTGCGGGCATTCCCGGCCACCGCTACGCGATCCGCGTGCGCAATACGAGCCCGGGCCGCATCCTTGGCGTCGTGGCCGTCGACGGCATCAATGCGGTCAGCGGCGCGACCGCGGGCTGGAACCAGCCCGGTTACGTGCTGTCCGCGTGGGAGAGCTACGACGTGCTGGGCTGGCGCAAGAGCCCGGACCGCGTGGCCGATTTCGTATTCACGCCTCTCGAGAACTCGTACGCGGCCCGCACCGGGCGGCCCCAGGACGTGGGCGTGGTCGGCGTCGCGATCTTCCGCGAGCGCGTCGCCCCGCCGGTTTCGGTTGCCCCGTCGGCGCCCATTGCCGGTGCCCAGGGCCGGACGGACGAAGGCGCCACGGCCGACGGCGCTGGCGCGCCGGCCGCGCGCCAGGAATCGCCGAACCGGGCCGTGCCCGCGCCGGCGTTGCGCCTGGGGACCGGCCACGGGCCCAATGAGCGCTCGTGGGTCGGATCGACCACGTTCGAACCCGCGCAGGACACGCCCGATCTCGTCCTGTCGATCCGCTACGACCGCCCGGAAACGCTGGTGGCGCTGGGCATCATCGCGGCCGACCCGGCACCGCGGCCCTTCCCGCAGGCAACCGGCGGCTTCGTGGCGGATCCACCGGCCCGGGGCTGGTAGCCGGCCGCGCTCCGGCGCGATGCTCGACCTTGGCCCGCCCGCGGCCGACCCGCATAATCGGCGCATGCCCGCCACCCCGTCCTCGACCCGCATGCCGGCGGCATCGACCGCGGCCGGCGGCGCGAGCGATGAAGCCCTCATGCTGGCCTATGTCAACGGCGACCTGGCGGCGTTCGAACGCCTCTACGGGCGCCACGAGCGCCCGGTCTACCGTTTCTTGCTGCGCTCGGTGGCGATCCCGGCGCTGGCCGACGAACTGCTGCAGGAGACCTGGCTGTCGGTCGTGCGCGCCGCCGCCACCTACGAGCAACGCGCGCGCTTCACCACCTGGCTCTACCACATCGCCCGCACGCGCCTCGTCGACCACTGGCGCGCCCGCGAACCGGCCATCGTGCAGTGCCTCGGCAACGACGACGGGCCCGATGCCGCCATGGCCGTCGCCGCGGACGCTCACCTGGAGCCGCAGGTGATCGCGATGGATCGGGCCCAGGCCCGCGCCTATGTGCTCGCCGTCGAGGCGCTGCCGCCGGCGCAACGCGAGGTGTTCCTGCTGCACGCCGATTCCGGCCTCACCATCGAGCAGATCGGCACCATCACCGGCGTGCCGCCCGAAACCGCCAAGAGCCGCTTTCGCTATGCCTGCGCCAAGTTGCGCGCTAGCCTGCGCGAGTGGAACACGGCATGAACCCGAACACCGACGCCGCCGGCCGGCAATTGCGCCAGGCCCACGAGGTGCTCGCCGAGCAACCGGCCCCGGCCGTGCGCCGCGCCGTCCTGCGGGCGGCAGCGGCGCGCATGGCACCGGCCGCTGCGGCGGCGCCCGGCCGGTTGCGCCCCTGGTGGCGCATGCCCATCCCCGTGGCCGGCCTGGCAAGCGCCGCCGTCGCGCTGCTGGCGGTGGGCGTCGCGCTCCTCCAGCAGGCGCCGCCGCGGCCGGCCACCGCAACGCTGGCCGAATCGGCCGTGGCCGAACCTGCCGCGCTGCCCGCTCCTGGCGCAAAGGCCGGTGCCGCCGCCCGGACTACCGGCACCGCGGATGCCGCGCCACCGGCCGTTGCCGCCAATGCCGCTGGTGCGGGCGTACCGGCGGCGCCGGCGCCGCAGCGCACCGCCGCCGGCACGACGTTCGCCGAGGTCGCCGGCGCGGAGCCAGCGCGGGCCGCGCGCCAGGCAAATGCGGCGGCGCGGGCCACCGCCGCGCCGTCGCGGGCCGACGCCGACGCGGGATCGGGCGGCGCGGCGGCGGCCGCGCCGGTCCCGGCCTATCGCGCCAGCGCCCGGACCTGGCTCGCGCATATCGTCGAACTGCGCCGCCAGCAGCGCCAGCGCGATGCGGACGAGGAACTCGCGTTGCTGCGCGCCGCGCATCCCGCAATGACGATCCCGCCGGCGGCGCTGCGCCCGCAATAACCTGCGCCGGCCATCAAGGGTGCGGTGGCCCCGCGAGGAAGCGGCGGATGTCGTCCCATGCGGCCTGTTTGCTGTGCAGCGGGGTCGTCAGGGCCGGGCTGCTCGACGGCAGCGCGATCAGCGTCAGGGCAGTCGCGCTTCCGAGTTGGCGACGCCCGATAGCCGCCGCCTTGCCGCCGTTGAACGCGATCGCGCGCAAGGACGGCAGCGCGGTCGCCAATGCCGCAAGGTCGTTGCGGCGCCAATCGCGGATGGCAGCATCGAGGCTGCCCGCGCGCCGCGCCGACCGGACCACGTCCCACAGACCGACGCCGGCGGCCAGCAGCGTGGCAAGGCGCGCGTCATAGGCGACGTCCTGCAAGCGGGCATCGACGATCGGTTCGAGCAGCCGCCAGAACTGGTTGCGGGGATGCGCGTAGTACTGGGCCTGGCGCAGCGAAACGTCGCCGGGCAGGCTTCCGACAATCAGGATGCGCGTGTCCGCGTTCGTCACCGGCGCAAACGACCGCTTGAGGCCGCCCGCTGCTTTACTGGCCATGGCCGGAGTCTAGGCCGCCCGATGGCGGGCGCCAGCGGCCCTCGATCGCCGCGGCGCAAGCCGGCCGCCCCGACCGGCGCCCGCCTGCGCGCGCGCCCGGTTCCGCGCTCTTGCGCCAAGTGGCGCTTTCCAATGCCGCGTGGCCTCGGTAGGCTCCGGGATTCCTGAATACCCCCGGGGGGTTCGTGAACACCAGTTCCAGCGGCGCGCTGCGCGACGCCCTCGACGCGACCGGCGCGCGGCTGGTCGAGTGCTGCGTTGCCGACTTCTCCTCCAATGCCCGCGGCAAGACGGTCGGCCGCGACGACTTCCTGGCGATGGGCGGCTGTCGCCTGGCGTCGGTCGTGCTCGGCCTGACCCTGGTGGGCGAGAATGCCCACGAGCTCTTCGGCGAGATCCTGCCCAGTTCCTTCCAGGACGTCGATCTCGTCGCCGACCCCGCCACGCTGGCTCGGCCAGATCGGCCGGCCGCGTGCCGCCACGGTGCATCTGCGAGCCGCACGGACGCCTGCGCGCCGAGAGGAGCGGACGCGAGTACGACGCCAACGAACTGTCGCCGCGCGGCGCGCTGCGGCGCGTCCTGCAGCGCCTCGATGCCGCCGGCTATTCGGCGCGCTGGTGGCGCCCGAACTCGAGTTCTCTCTGTTCAACCGCCGCCCCGGCGGCGCGCCTGGCGACCTGATCGCCGCCAGCCCCCGACCCGGGCTCGCCGGCTGCTCGAAACCGGTTGCGAGGCCGATTCGGCGGAGCGCGCCGGCGCATTTCGCGCCGTACTTCGACGACCTGTTCGATGCCTGCGAGCGCCATGCGCATTCCGGTGACCGGGCTATGCGCACGAATCGGCGTTGTCGCAATTCGAGGTCAACTTCCATCCCGGCGAACCGCTGCAGCAGGCCGACGCCGTGTTCCGCTTCAAGCGCCTGGCGCGCCAGGTCGCCGCCGCGGCACGGCTTCCTGGCCAGCTTCCTGGCCAAGCCCTTCCTCGACCAGCCCGGCGCCGGCATGCACTGGCACTTCAGCCTGCAGCAGCAGAGCGACGGCCGCAATGCCTTCCTGGCGGCCGACAGCGACGGCCGACGGCCCGCGCCTGCGCCATTTCGTCGCCGGCCTGCAGCGCCACGCCGTGGCGGCCACGGCGCTGTACGCGCCCTACGACAATTCGTACGACCGCATCGTGCGCACCGATTCCTCGCCCTCGCGCGCCACCTGGGGCCTCGACGACCGCCTGGTCGCCTTCCGCATTCCGGCCTCCAGTGCCGGCCAACCGCCGCGTCGAAAACCGCCTGCCCGGCGCCGATGCCAGCCCCTACCTGATCGTGGCGGCGACGCTGGGCCTGGGCCTGGCCGGCATCGAGACAGCGCTGGGAGCCGACCGCCGACGGCGGGGCCGATCTGCCCGCGCGCGCTGGGCGCCGCGCTCGACCATCTGCAGGCCGACGGCGTGCTGCGCGCAGATCCTGGGCGCGATCCTGGTCGATTTCTATTGCGGGCTCAAGCGCAGCGAAAGTCGCGCTGCGCAATGCCGCCGCCGATCCGCGCAGCAACTGGGATCTGCTCTACCTGACCGAGCAGGCCTGAATAGCCCTCTAGATCGATGGGGATTGGCATGAAATGGGGCCGGAGAATCGGCCCCGTCACGCAGTGTGCCGCGCCGCGGCGCCGTTTGACCGCGACTCCCGTACCACGCTAGAATTTAAGGCTGCGCGAAAGTTGCGCTCGGAAAATCGGGCGCGTTCCGGCGATGCGCTGGCCGGAGCGTTGCGCATCCCGCCGCCGACGGCCGTTTCCGCAGGGAATGCCGGCAACGGCCGGGCAAGCGCCGGGGTCAGCCGCGGTCAAGGGTGCTTCCGGAACCGGACACGTAGGCGCCGCCAGCGTGCGGCCGGGCAGCAATTGTGCGCGGTGCCGCTAGCCGCTGCGCGGAAAGCGAAGAGATGCCAACCACCAATCAACTGGTACGCAAGTCGCGCGAGAGCGCGACCACCAAGAGCAAGAGCCCGGCCCTGAAGGGCAGCCCGCAAAAGCGCGGCGTCTGCACCAAGGTCTACACGACCACGCCCGAAGAAGCCGAACTCGGCGCTGCGCAAGGTCGCCAAGGTGCGCCTGACCAACGGCTTCGAGGTCATCTCGTACATCGGCGGCGAAGGCCACAACCTGCAGGAGCACTCGGTCGTGCTGATCCGCGGCGGCCGCGTCAAGGACCTGCCGGGCGTGCGCTACCACATCGTGCGCGGCTCGCTCGATACGCAGGGCGTCAAGGATCGCAAGCAGTCGCGCTCCAAGTACGGCGCCAAGCGCCCGAAGGCCAGCTGATCGGCCGCCAACGGCCTGCGCGGCCTGCCGGGGCGCGGCGCAGTAAGTCGCGGCCCGTCTCCATGGGGCCGCTCGGTGGCCGGGGCATCCGTCCCGGCCATGACCCAACTGAAACGAGAAGAGGTGTTGCATGCCCCGTCGTCGCGAAGTCCCCAAGCGCGAGATCCTGCCGGATCCGAAGTTCTCCAATACCGAGATCACGAAGTTCATCAACGTGATCATGCTCGACGGCAAGAAGGCCGTGGCCGAGCGCATCGTCTACGGCGCGCTGGCGCAGATCGAGGCCAAGAGCGGCAAGAATGCGCTCGAGGTCTTCACCGCCGCCATTTCGAACGTCAAGCCGATGGTCGAGGTCAAGAGCCGCCGCGTCGGCGGCGCCAACTACCAGGTTCCCGTCGAGGTGCGCCCGGTGCGCCGCATGGCGCTGTCGATGCGCTGGCTGCGCGAGGCCGCCAAGAAGCGCGGCGAAAAATCCATGCCGCTGCGCCTGGCCGGCGAACTGCTCGAGGCCGCCGAAGGCCGTGGCGGCGCCATGAAGAAGCGCGAGGAAGTGCACCGCATGGCCGACGCCAACAAGGCCTTCGCGCATTTCCGTTTCTAGCAATTCGTCCGACCGTCCCAAGATACTGAGGCAATCGCGGATCAAACCGCCACCGCGACAGTCGTGAAGGCCGCGGGTGGGGTTCGGGGAGGGGCGCAGCCCCTACCTGAAGCCGATCCTCCCGGTTTTCGATAGCAAGGCACCATGTAGTCGAAGCCACTGGCTTCAAAAAGGTTTAGGTGATCACTATGGCACGCAAGACACCCATCGACCGGTATCGCAACATCGGCATCTCGGCGCACATCGACGCCGGGAAGACCACGACGACCGAGCGCATCCTCTTCTACACCGGCGTCAATCACAAGATCGGCGAGGTGCACGACGGCGCGGCCACGATGGACTGGATGGAGCAGGAGCAGGAGCGCGGCATCACGATCACCTCGGCCGCCACGACCTGCTTCTGGAAGGGCATGGACCTGGCCCGTCCGGAGCACCGCATCAACATCATCGACACGCCCGGGACACGTCGACTTCACCATCGAGGTGGAGCGCAGCATGCGCGTGCTCGACGGCGCGTGCATGGTGTACTGCGCGGTCGGCGGCGTGCAGCCGCAGTCCGAGACCGTCTGGCGCCAGGCCAACAAGTACCACGTGCCGCGTCTGGCGTTCGTCAACAAGATGGACCGCATCGGCGCCAACTTCTTCAAGGTCTACGAGCAGATGCGGGCGCGCCTCAAGGCCAACCCCATCCCGATCCAGATCCCGATCGGCGCCGAGGAAGAGCTTCAAGGGCGTGGTCGACCTCGTCAAGATGAAGGCCATCTACTGGGACGAGGCCAGCCAGGGCATGAAGTTCGAGTACGCCGAAATCCCCGCCGAGCTGCAGGCCACCGCCGACGAAGTGGCGCGAGAAGATGGTCGAGGCGGCCGCCGAGGCCAACGAAGCGACTGATGAACAAATACGTCGAGGGCGGCGACCTCGACCGAGGCCGAGATCATGGCGGCGCTGCGCGCGCGCACGATCGCGCACGAGATCACGCCGATGCTGTGCGGCTCGGCGTTCAAGAACAAGGGCGTGCAGGCCATGCTCGACGCGGTCATCGACTACCTGCCGTCGCCGATCGACATCCCGCCGGTCAAGGGCATGGACGACCACGACAAGGAGGTCGAGCGCCATGCCGACGACAGCGAGCCGTTCTCGGCGCTCGCCTTCAAGATCATGACCGACCCGTACGTCGGCCAGCTGACCTTCCTGCGCGTGTACTCGGGCGTGCTGAACTCCGGCGACACGATCTACAACGCGATCAAGGGCAAGAAGGACCGCATCGGCCGGATGCTGCAGATGCACGCCAACCAGCGCGAGGAAATCAAGGAAGTGCGCGCCGGCGACATCGCGGCCGCGGTCGGCCTGAAGGACGTGACCACGGGCGACACGCTGTGCGATCCGGAGAAGCCGATCATCCTCGAGCGCATGATCTTCCCGGAGCCGGTGATCTCGCAGGCCGTCGAGCCCAAGACCAAGGCCGACCAGGAGAAGATGGGCATCGCCCTGAACCGCCTGGCGCAGGAAGACCCGTCGTTCCGCGTGCAGACCGACGAGGAATCGGGCCAGACCATCATCTCGGGCATGGGCGAGCTGCACCTGGAAATCATCGTCGACCGCATGAGGCGCGAATTCAGCGTCGAAGCCACGGTCGGCAAGCCCCAGGTCGCGTATCGCGAGACGATCCGCAAGACGGTCGAGAACGTCGAAGGCAAGTTCATCAAGCAGTCGGGCGGACGCGGCCAGTACGGCCACGTGGTGCTCAAGGTCGAGCCGCAGAAGCCCGGCACGGGCTTCGAGTTCGTCGACGCCATCAAGGGCGGCGTGGTGCCGCGCGAGTTCATCCCCGCGGTGCAAAAGGGCATCGTCGACACGCTCAAGGCCGGCGTGCTGGCGGGCTACCCGGTGGTCGACGTCAAGGTGACGCTGCATTTCGGCTCGTACCACGAGGTCGACTCGAACGAAAACGCCTTCAAGATGGCGGCCTCGATGGGCTTCAAGGACGGCATGCGCGCGGCCTCGCCGGCGCTGCTCGAGCCGATGATGGCCGTCGAAGTCGAGACGCCCGAGGAGAAGATGGGCGACGTGATGGGCGACCTGTCGTCCCGCCGCGGCGTCATCCAGGGCATGGACGACATCGCCGGCGGCGGCGGCAAGGCGATCCGCGCCGAGGTGCCGCTGGCCGAGATGTTCGGCTACTCGACGACGCTGCGCTCGCTCACCCAGGGCCGCGCGACGTACACGATGGAATTCAAGCACTACGCCGAGGCGCCGAAGAACGTCGCCGAGGCCGTGATCAGCGCCAAGACCAAGTAGGACGGATCAGCCAGACCGCAGCACCGTCGATCGGCAACCCGGTTGCCTGGCAGGGGCCAGGCAACCGCCATCTAGAGAAAGAGTGAGGACATGGCAAAGGGCAAATTTGAGCGGACCAAGCCGCACGTGAACGTGGGGACGATTGGGCACGTTGACCACGGCAAGACGACGCTGACGGCGGCGATCACGACGGTTTTGTCGAGCAAGTTTGGCGGGGAGGCCAAGAAGTACGACGAGATTGATGCGGCGCCGGAAGAGCGCGCGCGCGGCATCACGATCAACACGGCGCACGTGGAGTACGAGACGGCCAAGCGGCACTATGCGCACGTGGACTGTCCGGGGCACGCGGACTATGTGAAGAACATGATCACGGGCGCGGCGCAGATGGACGGGGCGATCCTGGTGGTATCGGCGGCCGATGGCCCGATGCCGCAGACGCGCGAGCACATTTTGCTGGCGCGGCAGGTGGGCGTGCCCGTATGTCGTGGTGTACATGAACAAGTGCGACATGGTGGACGATGCCGAGCTGCTCGAGCTGGTGGAGCTTGAGGTGCGGGAGCTGCTGAGCAAGTACGAGTTTCCCGGGGACGACACGCCGATCATCAAGGGGTCGGCCAAGCTGGCGCTCGAGGGCGACAAGGGCGAGCTGGGCGAGCAGTCGATCATGCGCCTGGCCGATGCGCTGGACAGCTACATACCGACGCCCAAGCGGGCGGTGGACCAGCCCTTTTTGATGCCGATCGAGGACGTGTTCTCGATTTCGGGGCGCGGCACGGTGGTGACGGGCGCGGATCGAGAAGGGGATCGTGAAGGTGGGCGAGGAGATCGAGATTGTGGGGATCAAGCCCGACGGTCAAGACGACGTGCACCGGGGTTGAGATGTTTCGCAAGCTGCTGGACGAGGGGCAGGCCGGGGACAACGTCGGGGTGCTGCTGCGCGGCACCAAGCGCGAGGACGTGGAGCGCGGGCAGGTGCTCTCCAAGCCGGGCGCGATCACGCCGCACACGAAGTTCGAGTGCGAGGTGTACGTGCTGAGCAAGGACGAAGGCGGCCGGCACACGCCGTTTTTCAATGGTTACCGGCCGCAGTTTTATTTCCGCACGACGGACGTGACCGGCTCGGTGGAGCTGCCGGCGGGCACGGAGATGGTGATGCCGGGGGACAACATCAAGATGGTGGTGACCCTGATCAACCCGATCGCCATGGACCAGGGCCTGCGCTTTGCCGTGCGCGAGGGCGGCAAGACCGTCGGCGCCGGCGTCGTGGCAAAGATTCTCGTCTGATTGACCGATAATGCCGCTGCGGCCCGTGGCCGCAGCGTTCTTTCCGCTCTTTGATCAAGGTAGCCAACATGCAAAACCAGCGCATCCGCATCCGCCTCAAGGCGTTCGATTACAAGCTGATCGACCAGTCCGCCCTGGAGATCGTCGACACCGCCAAGCGCACCGGCGCGGTGGTGCATGGCCCGGTGCCGCTGCCGACGCGCATCCAGCGCTTCGACGTGCTGCGCTCGCCGCACGTCAACAAGACCTCGCGCGACCAGTTCGAGATCCGCACCCACCAGCGCCTGATGGACATCATCGATCCCACCGACAAGACGGTCGACGCGCTGATGAAGCTCGACCTGCCGGCCGGCGTCGACGTGGAAATCAAGGTCCAGTAGCGATCGGCGCCGCCTTCAGGCCCCGGCTTTCGAGCAGCGGGCTCGATCTCCGGATCGCGGCCGTAGAAGTCCCTGAACATCGCCTGCGGATCGCGCTGCGGCCGCGCGACAGCACCTTGGTGCGCAGGCGTCGCCGTTGGCGCGGCGCAGGCCGCCATGGCGGTGAACCACTCGCCCGCATCGCGCGCCAGCACCTCGCTCCAGATGTAGGCGTAGTAGCCGGCCGAGTAGCCGCCGGAGAACACGTGCGAGAAATAGGGCGTGTGGTAGCGCGGCGGCACCAGCGCGGATCGATGCCGCTGCGTTCGAGCACCGCCGCCTCGAAGCGCGCGAGATCGGCGGCCTGCGGCCGGCCTCCTGCGGCGCACAGCTCATGCCAGGCCTGATCGACGAGCGCCGCGGCCAGGTACTCGGTGGTGGCGTAGCCCTGATCGAAGGTCTGCGCCGCCAGCACCTTGCCAGCAGCGTCCGCGGCATCGGCTCCCCGGTCTGGTAGTGGCGCGCGAAGTTCGCCAGCACCGGCGGATCGCGCGCCCACATTTCGTTGAACTGCGAGGGGAACTCGACGAAGTCGCGCGGCACGTTGGTCGCCTGCAGCAGCGGGTAGTGCACGTTCGAGAGCATGCCGTGCAGCGCATGCCCGAACTCGTGGAACAGCGTCGTGACCTCCTCGAAGGTCAGCAGCGCCGGCTGCGCCGGCCTGGCGGCTTGGGGATGTTCAGGTTGTTGGCGACCACCGGCTTCAGGCCCAGCAGGCGCGACTGGCGCACGAAATGGCTCATCCAGGCGCCGCCCTGCTTGGTGTCGCGCGCGAAGTAGTCCGCGATGAACAGCGCCAGCGGCGTGCCGTCGGCGTCGAACACCTCGAAGACGCGCACGTCCGGGTGGTAGACCGGCAGGTCCGTGCGCTCCTTGAACGTCAGTCCGTACAGCTCGTGGGCCGCGTAGAACACGCCATCGCGCAGCACGCGGTCCAGCTCGAAATACGGGCGCGACCTGCGCGTGGTCGAAATCGAACTCGCGCCTTGCGCAGCCGCTCGGCGTAGAACGGCCAGTCCCAGGCCTGCAGCCGGAAGGCGCTGCGTGCCGCCGGCGTCGCGCATGCGCCTCGATCAGCTGCTGCAGATCGCGCGGCATCCTCGCGGGCCCGCGCCAGCGCCGCCGGCACCAGGTCTGGCTGAGGATGCGCTTGCACGGCCTGCGGGGTGCCGGCGGACTCATCCTCCAGCTGGTAGGCGGCATGGTTCGGGTAGCCGAGCAGCGCGGCGCGCTGCGGCGCGCAGCGTCACCAGCTGCTGGATCGATCCGCGGTGTTGTCCGTCGGCGCCGCCCGATGCCGCGGGCGGTCGAGGCCTTGAACAGGCGCTCGCGCAGCGCGCGATTGGATCAGCTGCGCCAGCAGCGGCTGGGTGGTGGTGTTCTGCAGCGTGATCAGCCATTTGCCCGCCAGGCCGCGGGCCGCCGCGGCCTGCGCGCGGCGGCCCCGACCTGTTCGGCGGACAGGCCCTGCCAGCTCCGCCGCGATCGTCGACCACCACCGCGCCGTCGCTGGTCGCCTTGAGCACGTTCTGCTTGAAGCGCGTGCGCGAGGCTGGAGATCTGCTCATTGATCGCCTTGCAGGCGCGACTGTCTGGGCGGCGCTCAGCGCGCGCCCCGGCGCGCACGAACTGCGTGTGATAGCGCTCCAGCAGCTGCAGCTGCCTCGGGATCCAGCCCCAGCGTGGCGCGCCGCTCGTACAGCGTCGCGCACGCGCGCGAACAGCTCCGGATCCAGCAGGATCGCATCCTCGTGCGCCGCCAGCTGCGGCGCCATCTCCGACTCGAACTGCTGCATGCTCGGATTGGTGTTGGAGGCGGTGAGGTTGAAGAACACCGCCATCGCCCGCTCCAGCAGCTCCCCGGAGCGCTCCAGCGCCACGATGGTGTTGTCGAAGGTCGGCGGCTGCGGGTCGCGCGCGATGACGGCCACCTCCTGGAGCTGCCGGGCCATGCCGGCCGCGAAGGCGTCGCGAAAGTCCGCCTCGCTCAGCTTGTCGAATGGGGGGAAATGGAAATACAGGGGGCTTGGCGCGGCCAACGGACCGTCGTAGACGGGCGCCGGCCCGGCCGGCGCATCCGCGGCCATTGCCGCCGCGAAGCCCAGGGCCGCCGCCAGGGACACTACCGCCGGCCAGCGGCGCAGGGATGCGGTCTTGATGCGAACCGGGTGCATGTTCCTCCTTCGCCCATGGGGGCTTGCTGCGCTACCGCGCGCCTTGCATTTGGCCGCGAGGCGGGATAAACTAGCGGGCTTCGCGCTCGTTGCAAGCCGTGATTTGGCCGCGCCGCAAATGGCGGGCCGCAAACCATGGTCGATGCAGCAAGAGTCGTTGCAGAAAGAGTCGTTGCAGCAAGACAGGCAAGGCACCGCACCCATCCCCCCGGGGAGGGCGAAAGCGGCGCTCCTGGCGATCCCGTATTACACCTATCGTACCCGGCCAATCGTAGCCGGGCTGGAGATAACAATGACGACGGAAGTGAAGTCGCCGCTGGGCCTGCTCGGTCGCAAGGTCGGCATGACGCGCATCTTCACCGATGACGGCGAATCGGTCCCGGTGACGGTGGTCGACGTGTCCGACAACCGGGTGACCCAGGTACGCACCATCGAGACCGACGGCTATCGCGCCGTGCAGGTCGCAGCCGGCAAGCGCCGCGCCTCCCGCATCACCAAGCCGGTCGCCGGCCACCTGGGCAAGGCGGGCGCCGACGGCGCGCAGACCCTGCGCGAGTTCCGCCTGCCCGACGACGACAAGACCGACCTCGCGCTGGGCGCGCCCCTGGGCGTCGACCTGTTCACGGTCGGGCAGAAGGTCGACGTCACCGGCGTGACCATCGGCAAGGGTTTTGCCGGCGCCATCAAGCGCCACCATTTTTCGTCCAACCGCGCCTCGCACGGCAATTCGGTATCGACCAACGCCCCCGGTTCCATCGGCATGCGTCAGGATCCGGGCCGCGTGATGCCGGGCAAGCGCATGGCGGGCCACCTGGGCGACGTGCGTCGCACGACGCAGAACCTCGTGATCGCGCGCATCGACGCCGGCCGCCAGCTGCTGCTCATCAAGGGTGCGGTTCCCGGATCTCGCGGTGGTGCCGTCGTCGTACGGCCAGCCGTCAAGGCGTAAAGGGGCAGACGCGATGGAATTGAAGGTATTCAACGATCAAGGCAAGCCGACGGCGACCTTCGCCGCGCCGGCGACGCTGTTCGGTCGCGATTACAACGAAGCCCTGGTGCACCAGATCGTGGTGGCCTACCAGGCCAATGCGCGGCAGGGTACGCGGGCGCAGAAAGACCGCACCGTCGTCGCGCACACGACGCACAAGCCGTGGCGGCAGAAGGGCACCGGCCGCGCGCGCGCCGGCATGAGCTCGAGCCCGCTGTGGCGCGGCGGCGGCCGGACCTTCCCGAACTCGCCCGACGAGAACTTCACGCAGAAGGTCAACCGCAAGATGTTCCGCGCGGGCGTGTGCTCCATCCTGTCGAAGCTGGCCCGCGACGACCGGGTCGTGGTCGTCGACGACCTGTCGGTCGAGGCGCCGCGCACCCAGCTGCTGGCGCGCAAGCTCAAGGCGATGGGGCTCGAATCGGTCCTCATCATCACCGACAGCATCGACGAGAACCTGTACCTGGCGGCGCGCAACCTCAAGCACGTGATGGTCGTCGAGACGCGGCATGCCGATCCGGTGTCGATGATCCACTACAAGAAGCTGGTCCTGACGCGCCCGGCCATCGCCACGCTCGAGCAACTGTGGGGGCAGTCATGAACAACCAACGTCTCTTCACGGTCATCCTGGCGCCGGTCGTCTCCGAGAAGTCCACGATGCATCGCCGAAAAGCACAACCAGGTCGCGTTCCGCGTCATCCAGGACGCGACCAAGCAGGAAGTCAAGGCCGCGGTCGAGATGCTGTTCAAGGTCGAGGTCGAATCGGTCCAGATCCTGAACCGCGCCGGCAAGGAAAAGCGCTTCGGCCGCACGCCGGGCCGCCGCCGCGACACGCGCAAGGCCTACGTCTGCCTCAAGCCCGGCCAGGAAATCAACTTCGCCGAAGGAGTGAAGTAAATGGCGCTGGTCAAGGTCAAACCCACCTCGGCGGGCCGGCGCGCCCTGGTCAAGGTCGTCAGCCCGCAGCTGCACAAGGGCGATCCCTACTTCCCGCTGCTCGAGAAGAAGATCCGCGGCTCCGGGCGCAACAACCTGGGCCACATCACCACCCGCCACAAGGGCGGCGGCCACAAGCAGCACTACCGCGTCGTCGATTTCAAGCGCGCCAAGGACGGCATTCCGGCCAAGGTCGAACGCCTCGAATACGACCCGAACCGCTCGGCGCACCTGGCGCTGCTGCTGTACGCCGACGGCGAGCGCCGCTACATCATCGCGCCCAAGGGCGTGACGGTCGGCACGCAGCTGCATGAACGGCCAGGAGGCGCCGATCCGTCCGGGCAATGCGCTGCCGCTGCGCAACATCCCGGTCGGCACCACCATCCATTGCATCGAGATGCTGCCCGGCAAGGGCGCCCAGCTGGCGCGCGCCGCCGGCACCTCGGTGCAGCTGCTGGCCCGTGAAGGCAGCTACGCGCAGATGCGCCTGCGCTCGGGCGAGATCCGCAAGGTCCTCATCGAGTGTCGCGCCACGATCGGCGAGGTCGGCAACGAGGAGAACAACCTGCGCCAGTTCGGCAAGGCCGGCGCGATCCGCTGGCGCGGCATCCGCCCGACGGTGCGCGGCGTCGCCATGAACCCGATCGACCACCCGCACGGCGGCGGCGAAGGCCGCACCGGCACGGGCCGCCACCCGGTCAGTCCGTGGGGCAAGCTGACCAAGGGCTATCGCACGCGCAACAACAAGCGCACCGACGGCATGATCGTTCAACGGCGCTATCGCAAGTAAGACCAGGGATACCTTATGTCACGTTCTCTGAAAAAAGGCCCGTTCGTCGACGGGCACCTGCAGAAGAAGATCGAGGCCGCGCAGGCGACCAAGGACAAGCGCCCGATCAAGACCTGGTCGCGCCGCTCCACGATCCTGCCCGACTTCATCGGCCTGACGATCGCCGTGCACAACGGCAAGCAGCACGTCCCGGTCTACATCGGCGAGCAGATGGTCGGCCACAAGCTGGGCGAATTCGCCCTGACCCGCACGTTCAAGGGTCACGCCGCCGACCGCAAGTCGTCGTCGCCGGCGAAGAAGTAAAGAGGGAAAGTCATGGAAACCACGGCTACATATCGCGGCGCGCGCCTTTCGGCCCAGAAGGGCCGGCTGGTCGCCGACCTGGTGCGCGGCAAGCCCGTCGACAAGGCGCTCAACATCCTGAGCTTCACGCCCAAGAAGGCGGCCGGACTGATCCGCAAGCTGCTCGAGTCGGCGATCGCCAACGCCGAGCACAACGACGGCGCCGACATCGACGAGCTGCGCATCACCAGCATCTACGTCGAGCAGGGTCCCACGCTGCGCCGCTTCTCCGCGCGCGCCAAGGGCCGCGGCACCCGCATCAGCAAGAAGAGCTGTCATATCTACATCGCGGTCGGCGACGGAAAGAAAGAGTAGGTAACGCATGGGCCAAAAGATCAACCCGACCGGATTCCGGCTTGCCGTATCGCGCAACTGGAATTCGCGCTGGTTCGCCACGGGCAAGGAATTCAGCCGCATGCTGGGCGAGGACCTCAAGGTGCGCGAGTACCTGCGCCGCAAGCTGCGCAGCGCCTCCGTCGGCCGCATCCTGATCGAGCGCCCGGCGAAGAACGCGCGCATCACCATCTTCTCGGCGCGCCCCGGCGTGGTCATCGGCAAGAAGGGCGAGGACATCGAGACCCTGAAGGTCGAGCTGCAGAAGATGATGGGCGTGCCGGTGCACGTCAACATCGACGAGATCCGCAAGCCCGAGCTCGATGCCCAGCTGATCGCCGACTCGATCACGCAGCAGCTGGAAAAGCGCATCATGTTCCGTCGCGCCATGAAGCGCGCCATGCAAAACGCCATGCGCCTGGGCGCCCAGGGCATCAAGATCATGAGCGCCGGGCGGCTCAACGGCATCGAGATCGCCCGTACCGAGTGGTATCGCGAAGGCCGCGTGCCGCTGCATACGCTGCGCGCCGACATCGACTACGGCTTTTCCGAGGCCAAGACCACGTACGGCGTGATCGGCTGCAAGGTCTGGGTCTACAAGGGCGACACGCTCGGCCGCACCGATGCCGCCGCCGCCGAGGCCGTGCCCGCGCCCGAGCGCGAGGATCGCCGCCCGCCGCGCCGCGCGCCGGGCGACCGGCCGGCGCCGGGCCCGCGCACCGGTGCGCCGCGCCGCACGCCGCGCAAGGCCGACGCCGCGCCCGCTGCAGCCGGCGAGGGCGCGCCGGCACCCGTCGTAGCTGCCCCCGAAGGGGGCGAAGGCGCGAAGCCGGCGGTCAAGCGGGTGCGCAAGGTGGCCTCGAAGGCCGCCGACAAGCCCGCCGACAAGCCCGCAGACAAGGGCGACGCGAGCTAGATCGTTATCCTTCCGGCGCCGCCGGGCCGTCGCGGCCCGCGGCACCGGAACCCAATCGGGCCGCGCGCCAGGTCGCGCGGCGTTGTAAGAGTAGAGCTTGCGGTCGACTCACTTCGACCCGCCGGAGAATCACGATGCTGCAACCCGCACGACGCAAGTATCGCAAGGACCACAAGGGCCGCAATCGCGGCCTGGCCACGCGCGGTGCCAAGGTTTCGTTCGGTGAATTCGGTCTGAAGGCCACCGAACGGGGCCGTCTGACCGCACGCCAGATCGAGGCCGCGCGCCGCGCCATTTCGCGCCACATCAAGCGCGGCGGGCGCGTCTGGATCCGCATCTTCCCCGACAAGCCCATCTCGCAGAAGCCGGCCGAAGTGCGCATGGGCAACGGCAAGGGCAATCCGGAGTACTACGTCGCCCAGATCCAGCCGGGCAAGGTGCTGTACGAGATGGACGGCGTCGCCGAGTCGATCGCCCGCGAGGCGTTCACGCTGGCGGCCGCCAAGCTGCCGCTCAAGACGGTGTTCGTGTCGCGGCAACTGGGCGCGTAAGGAGAGAACTCATGGAAGCCAAAGAACTGCGCGCCAAGGACGACGCGGCGCTCGATACCGAGCTCAAGGAGCTGCTCAAGGCCCAGTTTTCGGCGCGCATGGCGCGGGCCACGCAACAGCTGCAGAATCACACCCAGTTGCGCAAGCTGCGTCGCGATATCGCGCGCGTGCGCACCGTGATGACCGAAAAGGCGAACGCAAAATGATGTCTACCGCTCAGGCCGCCGCGCCCGCGTCGATCCAGCGCACCCTGGTGGGTCGCGTCATCAGCAACAAGATGGACAAGACCGTAACGGTGCTGGTGGAGCGCCGCGTCAAGCATCCGGTGTACGGCAAGTACGTCGTGCGCTCGACCAAGCTGCACGCGCACGACGACACCAACCAGATCAACGAAGGCGACCTCGTCGAGATCGCCGCCACCCGTCCGCTGTCGCGCACCAAGTTCTGGACCGTCAAGCGCGTCATCGAGGCCGCGCGCGGCTGAGTCGCCGCGGCCGCCCGCGCCGCAAGGCCGGGGTCCGGGGCGCTGGTTGCACCTGCGCCCCTCAGGAATTCTCCCAGAAGTCGCTCATCGACTGGCGGAACCCGCGCATGCAGTCGCGCTGCGCCGCCGCCGCGCGCTCGATGCCGTCGCGCTCGGCCGCCGTCAGCGGCGCCAGTGCGCGCGCCGGCCGCCCACCCCAGTGCCATCCGCCCGCCAGGACCTGGCGCGGCAGCGTCGCGCTGCCGGCGGCCAGCAGCACGTCGGCGTCCACCACAGTGCCGGCGGCGATGAATGCGGCCGCGCCGATCATCGAACCGTCGCCGATCCGGCAGTCCTGCAGGCAGGCGTTCTGCCCCACTGTCACGCCCGCCCCGACCTGGACGGCCGAGGACATCGCGTAGGCGCGGCAGTTGTCCTGCAGGTTCGAACCCTCGCCCAGCACCACGCCGTGGCGCCCGCCGTCGACGTGGGCGCCGAACCAGACGCTGGCATCGTGCGCCAGCTCGAGGCGCCCCTCCACCTCCGCCGTCAACGCCACGAACCCGTTCCAGCGCGCCCGCTGTTCCAGGTCCACCCGCCGCGGCCCGCGCGCGGCGGCCTCGGCGCTCACGGGAGCGTGGCGCAGGCGCCCGCGCAGCAGCGCCAGTTCGCCCGGCTCGAGCGTCCGGGCCGCCACGGCCGGCCGCCCGCGGTACAGGTAGCCGCCGGCCAGCCGCGCTCCGGCGGGCACCAGCGATCCCCTTTCGAGCGCCAGGCCGGGCTCCAGCCACGACCCGTCGAGCACCACCACGCCATCCTCGAGCACGCAGCGGTCGCCCACCTGGCAGGAGCGCAGCACCGCGTTGTCGCCCACCGTCACGCCGGCGCCGATCGCCATCGGCGCGTCGTCGTGGGCGGCATGCAGCGTCGCGCGTTCGCCCAGAAAGAAATCATCGCCGATGCGGATGTCGTGTCCGTCGCCCCGGATTACGCTGCCCGGGCCCAGGTGGGCCCCCGCGCCGAGGCGCACCCGCCCGCAGACGGTCGCCACGGCCAGCGCCCGGCGCGGGGCCCCGGCAAATTCCGGCGCCCGGTCGCGATAGCTCAGGCAGAGCAGGTCCGGCAGCGGTCGCAGAGCCACGAATCCTCGCAACGGGCGATTGGGAATGCGCGCGCAAACCGCGGCTGCGGCATCCGCGCCGATGGGGCTGCACGCGGGAACGACGGCCAGGATACCGGGATCCCGGTATGTTCCCCGGCGCCATTCTCGCCGCCAAACCGTTTCCTGGGAAGGGCTTGCGGGGCATTTGCCAAACCCGGCCAAGGCACGCTAGAATCCAAAGCTCACTTGGTGAAAACCAGTGGGGTTTCCAGTACCCGGTCCGCCGGTACGACGCCCGCCGCACATGACGCTCGCAATCGCCAGCGCGCCGTGCGGCCCACCGGCGCCGTGACGCGCGGACCGTCCACCCGAACGGGACCAAGACTGACCGATATTGCCGCCGGCAGGCTCCGGGCACAGGCCTGGCAGCGCGGCGGCAATGCCGGGAAAAGTTGGGAAGAACGATGATTCAGATGCAGTCGATGCTCGACGTCGCCGATAACACCGGCGCCAAGGCCGTTATGTGTATCAAGGTCCTGGGCGGGTCCAAGCGCCGCTACGCCAACATTGGTGACGTCATCAAGGTCACCATCAAGGAGGCGGCGCCGCGCGGGCGCGTCAAGAAGGGCGAGGTCTACAGCGCGGTCGTCGTGCGCACCGCCAGCGGCCTGCGCCGCGGCGACGGCTCGGCGATCAAGTTCGACCGCAACGCGGCGGTCCTGCTCAACAACAAGCTCGAACCGATCGGCACGCGCATCTTCGGGCCGGTCACGCGCGAACTGCGCAACGAGCGCTTCATGAAAATCGTGTCGCTGGCGCCCGAAGTGCTGTAGGCGCCGCGCACCCGAACACGCAAACTGACAAAGGCGGGGATCCCCGATGGAACGGATTCGCAAGGGCGACGAGGTCGTCGTAATCACGGGCAAGGACCGCGGCAAGCGCGGCGTCGTGCTCGATCGCGTCGACGGGACCCACGTCCGCGTCGAGGGCGTCAATGTCGTCAAGAAGCACGTCCGGCCGAACCCCATGAAGGGCGTCAACGGCGGCATCGCCGACAAGACCATGCCCATCGACCAGTCCAACGTGATGCTCTTCAACCCGGCGACGGGCAAGGGCGAGCGCGTCGGGTTCAAGGAAATCGACGGCAAGAAGCTGCGCGTGTTCAAGAGCAGCGGCTCGCCGGTCGGCGGCCGCTAACGGACACGGGAGATCATCGAACATGGCCCGTCTGCACGACATCTACCGCGAGACCATCGTCCCCGAGCTGACCAAGAAGTTCGGCTACACGACGGCGATGCAGGTGCCGCGCATCACCAAGATCACCCTCAACATGGGTGTCGGCGATGCCGTCAACGACAAGAAGAACATCGATGCCGCCGTCGCCGACATGACGCGCATCGCCGGCCAGAAGCCCGTCGTCACCAAGACGCGCAAGGCCATCGCCAACTTCAAGGTGCGCCAGGGCCTGCCGATCGGCTGCATGGTCACGCTGCGCGGCGAGCGCATGTACGAATTCCTCGACCGCCTCATCACCATCGCCTTCCCGCGCGTGCGCGACTTCCGCGGCGTGTCGGGGCGCGCGTTCGACGGCCGCGGCAACTACAGCATCGGCCTGAAGGAACAGATCATCTTCCCCGAGATCGAGTACGACAAGATCGACAAGCTACGGGGCATGAACATCAGCATCACGACCACCGCGAATTCCGACGACGAGGCCAAGGCCCTCCTCGCCGCGTTCCGGTTCCCGTTCCGCAATTGAGCGAGGTGTACGTTGGCAAAGCTATCCCTCATTAACCGTGAAGCCAAGCGCGCCGCGCTGGTGAAGAAGTATGCCGCCAAGCGCGCCGCGCTCAAGGCCTCCTTCTCCGACCAGACGCTGTCGATGGAAGAGCGCCTGCACGCGCAGCAGCAGCTGCAGGCGCTGCCGCGCAACGCCAACCCCACCCGCATGCGCAATCGCTGTGCCATCACCGGCCGGCCGCGCGGCAACTTCCGCAAGTTCGGGCTGGGACGCAACAAGATCCGCGAGGCGGCAATGCGCGGCGACATACCTGGCCTGACCAAGGCAAGCTGGTAGGGGCGGAGTTCGCATATGAGCATGAGTGATCCGATTGCCGACATGCTGACGCGTATTCGTAACGCGCAGCGCGTTGAAAAGACCGAAGTGGCCATGCCTTCGTCGAAGCTCAAGGTGGCCATCGCCGCGGTGTTGCGCGACGAGGGCTACATCGAGGGCTTCCAGGTGGCGGGTTCGACGGCCGACGGCGCCAAGCCGGGGGTCCACACCGAACTGCGCATCGGCCTGAAGTACTACGCCGGCCGCCCGGTGATCGAGCGCCTGGAGCGCGTGTCGCGCCCCGGCCTGCGCATCTACCGCGGCCGCAACGACCTGCCGCAGGTCATGAACGGGCTGGGGGTGGCGATCGTCTCCACGCCGCAGGGCGTCATGACCGACCGCAAGGCCCGCACCCAGGGCGTCGGCGGCGAGATCCTCTGCTACGTAGCCTGATCCGGGGACCGACATGTCACGAGTAGCGCGTATTCCGGTTCCGCTGGCCAAGGGCGTCGAGGCCCAGGTCGGCGCCGGCCAGATCACCGTCAAGGGTCCGCAGGGCACGCTCAAGCAGGCCACCACCGGTCTCGTCACCATCACCATCGCCGACGGCAGGATCGCCTTTGCCGCCGCCGACGAATCGCGCGAGGCCAAGGCCATGAGCGGCACCATGCGCGCCCTGGTGGCCGGCATGGTCGAAGGCGTCACCAAGGGCTTCGAGCGCCGGCTCAACCTGGTGGGCGTCGGCTATCGCGCCCAGGCCCAGGGCGACAAGATCAGCCTGTCGCTGGGTTTCTCGCACCCGGTCGAGCACCAGATGCCCGCCGGCATCAAGGTCGAGACCCCGACGCAGACGGAAATCGTCATCAAGGGGGCCGACAAGCAGCGCGTCGGGCAGGTCGCCGCCGAAATCCGTGCCTACCGTCCGCCGGAGCCCTACAAGGGCAAGGGCGTGCGCTACGCGAACGAAACCGTGGTCTTGAAAGAGACCAAGAAGAAGTGAACCTGT
Source organism: uncultured beta proteobacterium (assembly GCA_963781975.1). GTDB lineage: Bacteria > Pseudomonadota > Gammaproteobacteria > Burkholderiales > Burkholderiaceae_F > GJ-E10. The sequence continues at coordinate 32,698 of CAWAHT010000009.1, read as the reverse complement.
CGAGCCCAACGTCATGATCGCCAAGAAACAGTCGCGACTTCGCCGTGCGCGCGCCACGCGGGCGCGCATCGAACTCAACCGGGCCCACCGCCTGACGGTGCACCGTTCCAACCTGCACATCTACGCCGCGGTGATCTCGCCCGACGGCGACAAGGTGCTGGTGTCGGCCTCGACGCTGGAGCAGGAGGTGCGCAACGAGCTCTCCGGCGCCAAGGGGCGCGGCGGCAACGTCGCCGCCGCCAGGCTCGTCGGTGCGCGCCTGGCGCGCAAGGCTGTCGCCGCCGGCATCGAACAGGTCGCGTTCGATCGTTCCGGATTCCGCTACCACGGCCGGGTGAAGGCGCTTGCCGATGCAGCGCGCGAAGCCGGCCTGAAGATCTAGGAGCCACCATGGCACGCATTCAACCCAAGAACCTCGGCGAGGCCCGCGACGACGGGATGCGCGAGAAGATGATCGCGGTGAACCGCGTCACCAAGGTGGTGAAGGGCGGCCGCATCCTGGCGTTCGCCGCGCTCACCGTGGTGGGCGACGGCGACGGCCGTGTCGGCATGGGCAAGGGCAAGGCGCGCGAGGTCCCGGTCGCCGTGCAGAAGGCGATGGAACGCGCCCGCCGCGGCATGGGCCGCATCCCGCTGCGCAACGGCACCGTGCAGCACACCGTCTACGCCAAGCATGGCGCCGCCAAGGTGATGCTGGCGCCGGCTGCCGAGGGCGCGGGCATCATCGCCGGCGGTCCGCTGCGCGCCATCTTCGACGTGATGGGCGTGCACAACGTCGTGGCCAAGTCGCACGGCTCGACCAATCCGTACAACATGGTGCGCGCCACGCTCAAGGCGCTCGAGCGCTTGCGCACCCCGGCCGAGATCGCCGCCAAGCGCGGCAAGACGGTCGAAGAGATCCTGGGCTGAGGAAATGAACGTGACGACCACGAAGACCAAGGCGGCAACGGGCAAGACGGTCAGGGTGACGCTCGTCAAGAGCGTCGCCGGCACCAAGGCATCGCACCGCGCCACGGTTACCGGCCTTGGGCTGGGCCGCATGAACAGCAGCAGCGTGCTCGAGGACACCCCGGCGGTGCGCGGCATGATCAACAAGGTCGCCTACCTGGTGCGGGTCGGCTGAAGAACGGAATCGGGAAACCGCCATGCGTCTAAATTCGATCAAGTCGGCGCCCGGCGCCAAGAGCGCCCGGCACCGCGTCGGCCGCGGCATCGGCAGCGGCTGGGGCAAGACCGCGGGCCGCGGCCACAAGGGCCAGAAGTCCCGCTCCGGCGGCTTCCACAAGGTGGGTTTCGAGGGCGGGCAGATGCCGCTGCACCGCCGCCTGCCCAAGCGCGGCTTCACGTCGCTTACGCGGCGCTATATCGCCGTGGTGCGTCTCACCGACCTGCAGCGCCTTGACGTCGAGGAAATCGACCTGCTCACGCTGATCCATGCCGGCATCGTCCCGACGCTGACGCAGGGTGCGCGCATCGTCCGCACCGGCGAGTTGTCGCGGCGCGTCACGGTGCGCGGGCTGGGCGTGACGGCCGGCGCGCGCGCCGCGATCGAGGCCGCCGGCGGCTCGATCGCCGAGTGACGCCGCGCCCATCCATCGACTAACCGACCGACGACAGCGGAACCGACAACGTGGCAACCCAGCAGGGCAATCTGGCCAGCAGCGGGAAATACACCGACCTCAAGCGTCGGGCGATATTCCTCGTGCTGGCGCTGATCGTGTACCGGCTCGGCACCCATATCCCGGTGCCGCTGATCGACCCCGACCAGTTCCGCCTGGCATTCCAGTCGCAGCAGGGCGGCATCCTGGGCCTGCTGAACATGTTCTCGGGCGGGGCGCTCTCGCGCTTCTCCATCTTCTCCATCGGGATCATGCCGTACATCTCGGCCTCGATCATCATGCAGATGCTCACCTACGTGCTGCCGTCGCTGGAGGCGCTGCGCAAGGAGGGCGAATCGGGACGGCGCAAGGTCACGCAATACACGCGCTACGCCACGGTCGGGCTGGCGACGGTCCAGTCCTACCTGGCCATCATGGCCATCGAATCGGTGCCCAACCTCGTCATCGAGCCGGGCATGCTGTTCCGCTTCATCGGCGTCGTCTCGCTGGTCACCGGCTGCATGTTCCTCATGTGGCTGGGCGAGCAGATCACCGAGCGCGGCCTGGGCAATGGCATCTCGATCGTCATCTTCTCGGGCATCGTCGCCGGCCTGCCCAACGCCATGGCCCGGCTGTTCGAACTCGTCACCAACGGCGCCCTCGGCTACCTGGCGTTCTTCGCCATCGCCCTGCTGATCGTCGGCGTGACCGCGGCGGTGGTGTTCGTCGAGCGCGGCCAGCGCCGCATCCTGGTCAACTACGCCAAGCGCCAGGTCGGCAACAAGGTCTTCGGCGGCCAGAGCTCCTACCTGCCGCTCAAGCTCAACATGTCGGGCGTCATCCCGCCGATCTTCGCCTCGTCGATCGTGCTGTTCCCGGCCACCATCGCGGGCTGGTTCACGACCGGCGACGGCACGCGCTGGATCCGCGACCTGGCCGCGTCGCTGGCGCATGGCCAGCCGCTGTACCTTATCCTGTACGCCTCGCTGATCGTCTTCTTCTGCTTCTTCTATACCGCGCTGGTGTTCAACAGCAAGGAACAGGCCGACAACCTGAAGAAGAGCGGCGCCTTCGTGCCGGGCATCCGGCCGGGCGACCAGACGGCGCGCTACATCGACAAGATCCTGCTGCGCCTGACGCTGGCCGGCGCCATCTACATCACGGCGGTCTGCCTGGTGCCGGAATTCCTGTACCTGCGCTGGAGCGTGCCCTTCTATTTCGGCGGCACGTCGCTGCTGATCGTGGTGGTGGTGACGATGGACTTCATGGCCCAGGTGCAGGCGTACCTCATGACCCACCAGTACGAGTCGCTGCTGAAGAAGGCCAATTTCCGCGGCGGCGCACCGGGAATGACGCGGTAACAGATGGCGCGAGACGACGTCATCCAGATGCAGGGGGAGATCATGGAAAACCTCCCCAATGCGACGTTTCGGGTGAAGCTCGAGAATGGCCATGTCGTTCTCGGGCACATATCGGGCAAGATGCGCATGCATTACATCCGCATACTGCCGGGCGACAAGGTCACGGTGGAACTCACGCCGTACGACCTGTCGCGGGCACGAATTGTTTTCCGCGCCAAGTAGGCGCAGGACGGGAGCACGGCAATGAAGGTCATGGCGTCGGTAAAGAAGATGTGCCGCAAGTGCAAGGTCATCAAGCGCAAGCGCGTGGTGCGGGTGATCTGCACGGATCCGCGCCACAAGCAGCGGCAGGGGTAAGTACGCATTCGGGAACCCTCGCCCCCGCCCCTCTCCCTGAGGGAGAGGGGAGATAAGTGACAAGGAAAGATCAGCATGGCACGCATAGCCGGCATCAACATACCTCCGCACCAGCACGCCGAGATCGGCCTGACGGCGATCTACGGCATCGGTCGCGCGCGCTCGCGCGCCATCCTGGATGCGGTCAAGGTCCCGCACAGCCGCAAGGTCAAGGAACTGACGGACGCGGAGCTCGAGCGCATCCGCGAGGCCGTCGGCCGCTTCACGGTCGAAGGCGACCTGCGCCGGGAGATCCAGCTGTCTATCAAGCGCCTGATCGACCTGGGCTGCTACCGCGGCCTGCGCCATCGCCGCGGCCTGCCGGTGCGCGGCCAGCGCACCCGCACCAACGCCCGCACGCGCAAGGGTCCGCGCAAGGCCGGCGTTTCGCTCAAGAAGGGCTCCTGACCGGCGCGCCGCCGGCAGCCGCCGCAGCACCGCATTCCCACTGAATCCCTAGGCAGAGACGCATGGCTACCAGAGCTCCGACCCCGCAGCAAATTGCCGCGCAGCGCGCGCGCAAGAAGGTGAAGAAGAACGTCGCGGAGGGCATTGCCCACATCCATGCCTCGTTCAACAACACCATCATCACCATCACCGACCGGCAGGGCAATGCGCTGTCCTGGGCGACCAGCGGCGGCGCCGGCTTCAAGGGCTCGCGCAAGTCCACGCCGTTCGCGGCGCAGGTGGCCGCCGAGGCGGCCGGCCGGGCCGCGCTCGAGTGCGGCGTGAAGAACCTCGAAGTGCGCATCAAGGGCCCGGGCCCGGGGCGCGAGTCCTCGGTGCGCGCACTCAACGCCTGCGGCTTCCGCATCGCCTCCATCCAGGACATCACGCCGGTTCCGCACAACGGCTGCCGTGCCCCGAAGCGCCGCCGTGTCTGAGCCGCGCCGCAACGAGGACTTCCCCATGGGATACGACAACCTGCTCCGGCCGTCGCTGGCCGGAACGACCCCGACGAACCCATCGGCCGCAACGGCTTAAATAGGACATCCATATGGCTCGCTACACCGGAGCAAAGCTCAAGCTTTCGCGGCGCGAAGGCACCGACCTCTTCCTCAAGAGCGCGCGGCGCACGCTGGACTCCAAATGCAAGGCCGACAGCAAGCCGGGCCAGCACGGCCGGATGTCGGGTTCGCGCACCTCCGACTATGGCGTGCAGCTGCGCGAGAAGCAGAAGGTCAAGCGCATGTACGGCGTGCTCGAGCGCCAGTTCCGCCGCTACTTCGCCGAGGCCGAGCGCCGCCGCGGCAATACCGGCGCCAACCTGATCGCGCTGCTCGAATCGCGCCTGGACAACGTCGTCTACCGCATGGGTTTCGGCTCGACGCGCGCCGAGGCGCGCCAGCTGGTGTCGCACCGCGCCATCGAGGTCAACGGCAAGGTGGTCAACATCTCGTCGATGCTGCTGGCGGCGGGCGACCAGATCGCCGTGCGCGAAGCGGCGCGCAAGCAGACCCGCGTCGCCGATTCGCTGCAGCTGGCCGGGCCAGAGCGGCTTTCCGGCCTGGGTCGACGTCGATACGACCAAGATGACCGGCAAGCTCAAGGCGCTGCCCGAGCGCAACGAGGTCGCCCAGGACATCAACGAGTCGCTGGTCGTCGAACTCTACTCGCGCTAACCCCTGCGGGCGCCGCTGCGGCGGCGCCCGTGGCGGCGGAACCGGAATTTGTGGGATGCCGGTTCCGCGTCGTTTTTTTCCAGTCCCGCGACCATCCACCAGCCTTATCGGCGTAACGAGCCGAGGGTATTGAAAGGGATCGTCCATGACCACTTCCGGTCTTTTGAAGCCGCGCGCCATCGAGGTCGAGTCGACCGGGCCGCATACCGCCATCGTCACGATGGAGCCTTTCGAGCGCGGCTACGGCCACACGCTGGGCAATGCGCTGCGCCGCATCCTGCTCTCGTCGATGGTCGGCTACGCGCCCACCGAGACCCAGATCGAGGGCGTGGTCCACGAATACTCCACCATCGACGGCGTCCGCGAGGACGTGGTCGACATCCTGCTCAACCTCAAGGGCATCGTCTTCAAGCTGCACAACCGCGACGACGTGACCCTGAACCTGCGCAAGGAGGGCGACGGCGTCGTCACCGCCGCCGACATCGAGCTGCCGCACGACGTCGAGATCGTCAACCCCGATCACGTCATCGCGCGCCTCACCACCGGCGGCAAGCTGGACATGCAGATCAAGGTCGAAAAGGGCCGCGGCTACGTGCCGGGCAACGTGCGCGCCTTCCGCGAGGACCATTCCACGACCATCGGCAAGGTCGTGATGGACGCGTCCTTCTCGCCGGTGCGCCGCGTCAGCTACAACGTCGAGAGCGCGCGCGTCGAGCAGCGCACCGACCTGGACAAGCTGGTCATGGACGATCGAGACCAACGGCGCCATCACGCCGGAGGAAGCCGTGCGCCAGTCGGCCCGCATCCTGGTCGAGCAGCTGTCCGTGTTCGCCGCGCTCGAAGGCCAGGCCGAACCGGTGCATTCGCAGCGCACCTCGCCCGACGTTCGATCCGATCCTGCTGCGCCCGGTAGACGATCTCGAGCTGACCGTGCGCTCGGCCAACTGCCTCAAGGCCGAAAACATCTACTACATCGGCGACCTGATCCAGCGCACCGAGAACGAGCTGCTCAAGACGCCGAACCTGGGGCGCAAGTCGCTCAACGAGATCAAGGAAGTGCTCGCGGCGCGCGGCCTCACCCTGGGCATGAAACTGGAGAACTGGCCGCCCGTCGGGCTGGACAAATGACGGATAGCGGTGCGCCGGATGTCCCGGCGCACCGGATTGCACGACAACCGAACCACCCTGCCGGCGCCCGGCGCCGGTCAGGGGTCGAAGAATTCGGAACAAGACACCGGTAAAGGATAACCACCATGCGTCACGGACACGGACTGCGCAAGCTCAATCGGACCAGCAGCCACCGCCTTGCGATGTTGCGCAACATGTCGAACTCGCTGCTGCGCCACGAACTCATCAAGACCACCCTGCCCAAGGCCAAGGAATTGCGCCGCGTGGTCGAGCCGCTGATCACGCTGGGCAAGGAGCCGACGCTGGCCAACCGCCGGCTCGCCTTCAACCGCCTGCGCGACCGCGACATGGTCACCAAGCTCTTCGCCGAGATCGGCCCGCGCTACAAGACGCGCCAGGGCGGCTACACCCGCATCCTGAAGTTCGGCTTCCGTGTCGGCGACAACGCGCCCATGGCACTGATGGAGCTCGTCGACCGCCCCGAACCCCAGGCCGGCGACGCCGCCGCCGCCAAGACCGTCGAATAATCCCGCCCCGGGCGCCGCCCGCCGTGACATGTCACGGCGGCGTAACCCGGGCCGCGTAGCCTGCGGAGCATGCAGGCGGCCGTTCACAAGGCGATCGAGAACCCTGCCGGCGAACCGGCGACGGCAGGGGCGGTGCAGCGCTACCGCGCCATCTTCCTCTCCGACATCCACCTCGGTACCGCAGGCTGCAAGGCCGGCCACCTGCTCGACTTCCTGCGCCATAACGAGTCCGAGCAGTTGTTCCTGGTCGGCGACATCATCGACGGCTGGGCGCTGCGCGCGCGCTTTCACTGGCCCCAGGCGCACAACGACGTCATCCAGAAGATCCTGCGCAAGGCGCGCAAGGGGACGCGCGTCGTCTACGTGCCCGGCAACCACGACGAGGCGGCGCGCCAGTTCTGCGGCCTGACCTTCGGCGACGTGCACATCCTCGCCGACACCCACCACGAGCTGGCCGACGGCCGCCGCCTCTGGGTCGTCCACGGCGACATCGTCGACGGCGTCATCCGCCACGTCAAGTGGCTGGCGCATCTGGGCGATGCCCTGTACGACGCGCTGCTGTGGCTCAACCGCCACCTCAACAACCTGCGGGCGCGCCTGGGATTCGGCTATTGGTCGCTGTCGCAGTACCTGAAGTACAAGGTCAAGAACGCGGTCAGCTTCATCAGCGACTTCGAGCGCGTTCTCGTGCACGAGGCCCGGCGCCGCGGATTCGACGGCGTGATCTGCGGCCATATCCACCATGCCCAGATCCGCACGGTCGACGGCGCGCTGTACATCAACGACGGCGACTGGGTCGAGAGCCTGACGGCGCTGGTCGAGACGCTCGACGGCGAGCTGCGCATCGTCGTCTGGGACCGGATACTGGCGCCGGAGCAGCCGGCGCAGCACTGGAGCGACGAGGACGCCGCCGCGGCCACCCCGGCGCGCGAGCGCCTCGCCGAATTGGTCGCGTGAGCGGCCGGACCGATCCCGACCGGAGCACGATGCGGATCCTGACCGTTACCGACGCCTGGCATCCCCAGGTAAACGGCGTGGTGCGTACGATCGAAGCGACCAATCGCGAACTGGTCCTGGCGGGGCACGAACCGGTCGTACTGACGCCGCAATCCTTCCGCACCGTGGCCTGTCCGGGCTACCCGGAGATCCGGCTGTCGCTCCTGCCCTACCGGCGGCTGGCGCGCCGGATCGATGCGCTGGCGCCCGATGCCGTGCACATCGCCACCGAGGGGCCGCTCGGGCTCGCCGCGCGCCGCTATTGCCGGCGCCGCGGGCTGGGCTTCACCACCGCCTACCACACGCGCTTTCCGCAGTACCTGAAGGCCATGTACGGCGTTCCCGAGTCGTGGACCTACGCCTTCCTGCGCTGGTTCCATCGCCCCGCCACGCGCCTGCTCACGCCGACGCCGCACATCGAGCGCGAGCTGGCCCGGCAGGGGATCGGCAACGTGGCGCGCTGGACCCGCGGCGTGGACCTGGACGCCTTCCAGCCGGTGGCCGAACCCTCGCCGCTGGTGATGGATCTGCCGCGACCGCGCTTCCTGTGCGTCGGGCGCGTCGCGGTGGAGAAGAACATCGACGCCTTCCTGGACCTCGACCTGCCCGGCACGCGCATCGTTGCCGGCGTCGGTCCCGAACTGGAGCGGCTCCGGCAGCGCCACCCCGAGGTCCGGTTCCTGGGCGTGCTCAGCCGCGCGGAACTGGCGCAGCTCTACTCCAGCGTGGACGTGTTCGTGTTTCCCAGCCGCACCGACACGTTCGGACTGGTCATGCTGGAGGCGCTGGCCTGCGGTACGCCGGTGGCGGCATTTCCGGTCCAGGGTCCGCTCGATGTCGTGGCCGGCTCGGATGCGGCGATCCTGGATGACGACCTGGGCAAGGCCGCGCTGGCGGCCCTGCGCATCGACCGGGCGCTGTGCCGCCGCCATGCCGCGGGCTATTCGTGGCGCGAGGCCACGCAGCAATTCATCGCGCTGCAGGCCGTCGCGCCGGAGGCGGACGGCGGGCGGCGCTACGCGCCCGCCTGAAGCCAGCGCGCTGCCTGCAGCGCGAAATAGCTCAGCACCCCGTCGGCGCCCGCGCGCTTGAAGGCGACCAGGGTCTCCAGGACCACCGCGCGTTCGTCCAGCCAGCCGTTGGCGGCGGCGGCCTTGAGCATCGCGTACTCGCCGCTCACCTGGTAGGCGTAGGTGGGAACGCGGAACGTCTCCTTGACGCGCCGCACGATGTCCAGGTACGGCATGCCGGGCTTCACCATCACCATGTCCGCGCCCTCCTGCAGGTCCAGCGCCACTTCGCGCAGGGCCTCGTCGCCATTGGCCGGGTCCATCTGGTAGACCGCCTTGTTGGACTTGCCCAGGTTGCTGCGCGATCCGACCGCATCGCGAAAGGGGCCGTAGAACGCGCTCGCGTACTTGGCCGAATACGCCATGATTCGCGTATGGATGAACCCGCGGCCTTCCAGGGCCTGGCGGATCGCACCGATGCGGCCGTCCATCATGTCGCTGGGGGCGACGATATCCACGCCGGCCTGTGCCTGCACCAGCGCCTGCGCCGTCAGCACGGCCACCGTCTCGTCGTTGAGGACGTAGCCGTCGGCATCGACGAGGCCGTCCTGGCCGTGCGTCGTGAAGGGGTCGAGCGCGACGTCTGTCAGCACCCCCAGCTCGGGGAAGCGCTGCTTGAGCGCCTGCACGGTGCGCGGCACCAGCCCTTCCGGATTGAGGGCCTCGCGGCCGTCCTCGGACTTGCGCGCCGCATCGATCACCGGGAACAGCGCCAGCACCGGGATTCCCAGGCGCAGGCACTCCTCGGCCGCCGCGAACAGCGGCGCGCGGCCCAGCCGTTCGACGCCCGGCATCGAGGGCACCGGCTCGGTGCCCGCCTCCTTGTCGAGGACGAACACCGGATAGATGAGGTCATCCGCACCGAGGCGGTGTTCGCGCATCATGCGGCGCGAGAAATCGTCGTGCCGCATGCGGCGCAGGCGGGTCGCGGGGAATCCCGCCGACGGCATGGCGGCGGCAGGGGACGGGGCGTGGGGTTTGGACATGATGTATGGGTCTCCGCGGCGCTGGCGCCGCCCGCGGGTTGGCGGCGCGGCGACGGGGCGCGGCGGCCTGCCGCCGGCGCCAGGACGTCTTCTCGGCCCGATCTTACCGGGCGTGCCGCCCGCCGGCTGGCGTTCAGCCGCCCGGCGCCAGCGGCCCGGCCCCGTCATCGGCCGCACCGTGCCCGTCAGCGCCGGATTCGTCGTCCTCCTGCAGGATCTGCGCCGCGGTCTCGCGCAGTTCGTCGAGGCCGCGCCGGTCGAGCGCCGAAAACAGCTGCACCGAGGTCGCCAGGGGCAATTCCTCGGCGCGCTGCTCGGCGCGCGCCAGCGCCGCCCGCCCCTCCATGGTTCCGACCTGGTCGGCCTTGCTGAGCAGCATGTGCAGGCGGAAGCGGTCCAGGTCGTCGCGCCGGCATATCCAGGCGATCAGTTCCTCGTCGGCCGGCAGGCAGGGGCGGCGCGCGTCCATCACCAGCACCACGCCGCGCAGCGCGCGCCGCTCGTACAGATACCCGCCGACCAGGGCATCCCAGCGGTCCCGCGTCATGGCGTCGGTCTTGGCGAACCCGTAGCCCGGCAGGTCGACCAGGTAGGCGCAGGCCTGGCGCTGCGCCAGCGGCGCATCGTCCTGCACGGCGAAGAAGTTGAGCATCTGGGTGCGCCCGGGCGTTTTCGACGAAAAGGCCAGCCGGCGCCGCTGCGTCAGCAGATTGATGGCCGTAGACTTGCCGGCGTTGGAGCGGCCGACGAATGCCAGTTCCGGCAGCAGCGCAAGCGGTGCCGCGTCCAGCGCGCTCAACTCGGCGACGGACGTGGCGAACTCGGCGGACTCGAAACGCGGGGAATGGGACACGATCGTATTTGCGCCGTGGGACACAGTCCGCGACGCTCCTCGAATAAAATGTGCAGCATAGCGGTTGCATCGGGACATCCGCGCAGCATGGCCGGCGTGCCGGCGCTGCGGCGACGAAAGGGACTCGCGCATGACGTACGGTAGAACGCTCCGCAACCGGCCCGGCCGCACCCGCACCGGCGCCCCCGGCGCCATCGCCGCGCTGCTGCTGGCAGCCGGTTTGGTTGGCGCCGCCGCCGCCGCGCCGCCGCGCGGCGATGCCGCCAAGGGCAAGCAGGTGGCCGCGCAGGTCTGCGCACCGTGCCACAACGCCGACGGCAATTCGGTGATCAGCACCAATCCGAAGCTGGCGGGGCAGGGCGCGGACTACATCGTCAAGCAGCTCACCGACCTGGCCAAGCCGGCCGGCGACAAGACCGGCCGCGAAAACGCCATCATGAGCGGCTTTGCCGCCTCGCTGGAGCCGGCCGACCGGCTCAACGTCGCGGCGTGGTTTTCATCGCAGAAGGTCGACTGGGCCACCGGTGCCGCCGGCGCGGCCAAGGATCTTGAACTCGGCCAGCGCCTGTACCGCGCCGGCCTGCCGGAAAAAGCGGTCCCGGCCTGCGCCGGTTGCCATGGCCCCGTGGGCGCCGGGCTGCCCGCCCTCTATCCGCGCATCGGTGGCCAGCACGGCGACTACGTGGAAGCCCAGCTGCACGCCTTCCGCGACGGCACGCGGCGCAACAGCGAACCGATGTACCAGATCGCCTTTCGCCTGTCCGACCCGGAAATCAAGGCGCTGGCCGATTACATCGCCGGACTGCGCGCGCGCTAGGCGCAAGGGGGCGAACCCGGCGTCCTGTCCGCCGGCGCCCGCCGGCGTCAGCCGGGCAGCCGCGACTCGCCGGCGAACAGGTCGGCGGCGGTTTCCCGCCGGCGCACCAGATGCGCCGCGCTGCCGTCGACGATGACCTCGGCGGCGCGCCCCCGGCTGTTGTAGTTGCTGGCCATGGTCATGCCGTACGCGCCGGCCGACATGACGGCGAGCAGATCGCCCGGCGCGATGACCAGCTCCCGGTCGCGCGCGAGCCAGTCGGCGCTTTCGCATACGGGCCCGACCACGTCGTACACGGTCGCGGCGCCGGCGCGCGGGCGCACCGGCAGCACATCCATCCACGCCTCGTACAGCGCCGGCCGCAGCAGGTCGTTCATGGCGGCATCCACGACAGCGAAATTCCTGGCCGCGCCGGGCTTGAGCACGTCGACCCGCGTCAGCAGCACGCCGCCATTGCCGACGATCGAGCGGCCCGGTTCGAGCACCAGCAGCTTGTCGCCGTGCCCGCGCCGGTCCACGCAGGCGAGCAGCGCGCCGATGAAATCCTCCACGGCGGGCGCCACCTCGTCGCGATAGCGGATCCCCAGCCCGCCGCCGAAATCGATGTGGCGCAGCCCGATGCCCCGCGCCGCGAGGCGATCGACCAGGTCGAGCACCCGCTCCGCGGCATCGATGTAGGGAGCGATGCTGGTGATCTGCGAGCCGATGTGGCAGTCGATGCCGACCACGTCGATGCCGCCCAGCGCGGCGGCGCGCTGGTAGAGCGCCTCGGCCTGCGCCGCGGCAATGCCGAACTTGCTGGCCTTGAGTCCGGTCGAGATGTACGGGTGGGTCTGCGGGTCGACATCCGGATTGATGCGCAGCGACACCGGCGCGCGCCGCCCCGTCTGCAGCGCGACCCGGTCCAGCGTGTCGAGCTCGGCGGCGGATTCGACGTTGAAGCAGACGATCCCGGCATCCAGTGCCGCCCGCATTTCGGCCTCGGTCTTGCCGACCCCCGAAAACACGATGCGGCCCGGATCCGCGCCCACCGCCAGGGCCCGGGCCAGCTCGCCGCCCGAAACGATGTCGAAGCCGCTGCCGGCGCGGGCCAGCAGATCGAGCACGCCCAGGTTGGCATTGGCCTTCATCGCGTAGCAGACCAGCGCGCGGCGGCCCGCAAGCGCCGCGACATAGCGCTGGTAGGCCTGCAGGATCGCGCTGCGGGAATAGACGTAGGTGGGCGTGCCCCAGCGCGCGGCGATGTCCGCCAGCGCCACCGACTCGCAGCAGAGCCGGCCGTCCACGTACGTGAACGGCCCCGGCGCGCCGCCCGTCATTGCGCGGCCGGCGCGGGCTTGCCGGTGCTGTCGATCGCGGTGCCGGATGGGGCGGCGGCGGGGGCGGCCGTGCTGCTGCCGGTGCCGCTTGCCGGGGCCTTGCCTGCCGGCGCCGGTGCCGGCGGCGGTGCGATGGGCCACGGCGTATCCTTGCCATGACCCGGCACCCACAAGGGGCCTTTTTGGCCACAGGCGCCGAGCAGCAGCGCGCCCGCGGCCACCGCGCCCGCAAGCGCCAGCACGCGGCCGCCGGCCCGGCGGCAGCCACGGTTGCGGCGGGCGTCAGCGCTGTTGAACATATTCATGCCGGCAATCTAACATGACCGAATCGCAGTTCCTGCGCACGGTGGAGGGCACGCTCGCGGAGGTCGAGGCCGCCGTCGAGGCGTCGGGCATCGACGCCGAGTGCGCGCAGACCGCGCTCATCCTCACGATCGAACTCGACGATGGCGCGCGCATCGTCATCAATGCGCAGGCACCGATGCGCCAGCTCTGGCTGGCATCGCGCAGCGGGGCGATGCACTTCGCGTACACCGATGGGCGCTGGACCGACACCCGCAGCGGCGCGGAGTTCTTCGACGCGCTTGCGCGCACCCTGTCCGAACACCTCGGCACCGACGTCCGGCTGAAGTCCACTTAGGTGTCGCCTGGCAGCGCGCTCTTCCCGTGCCGCGACTGTCGCGACGGCGGGGTCGCCTGCGGCGTGGCGCCGGCCGTACCCGGCGCAACCGCCGCGGCTGGCGCCTAGAACACGCCGTCGTTGGCCGGCGGCGTCCCCGGCGGCGGTGCAGTGGGCGCCTTGCTCGCGTCGATCGCCCCGGTGTCCTCGAGTCCCAGGCTGGCGACGCCCTGGCCGGGCTGGTATTCCTCCAGGTAGACCTCGCCATTTATCTGCACCACGCCCGGCGGCACGTCGCGCGTGACCTCGGGAACGCCCTGCAGGGCGCCCGCCATGTAGTCGATCCAGATGGGCAGCGCCAGGCCGCCGCCGGTCTCGCGCACGCCAAGCGGGCGCGGCTGGTCGAATCCCACCCAGCCGACGGCGACCAGGCCGCCGGCGTAGCCGGAGAACCAGGCGTCGTGCGACTCGTTCGTCGTGCCGGTCTTGCCGGCCACGTCGGCCCGGTTCAGGCTGGCGGCGCGGGCTGCGGTGCCATAGCGCGCGACGTCCTTGAGCATCGAGTCGATGATGTAATCGGTGCGCGGGTCGAGCACCCGCGGCGCGGTATCGCCGGCCACCTGGGGCTTGGCCTCCATGAGCACCCGGCCGTCCGCATCGACGATGCGCCGTATCAGGTATGGCCGTACGCCGAATCCGCCGTTGGCCAGGATGGCGTAGGCGTTGAGTTCCTGCCAGGGCGTGACCGATCCGGCACCCAGCGCCATCGTCAGGTAGGGCGGATGCTTCTCCGGGTCGAAGCCGAATCGGGCGATGTACTGCTGCGCATAGCGGGGGCTGATGGCCTGCAGGACGCGGATGGATACCATGTTCTTGGAATGGGCGAGGCCCTGCCGCAGCCGCATGGGTCCCTCAAAGCCGCCATCGTAGTTCTTGGGTTCCCACAGCTGGCCACCCGTTTCTTCCGGCGCGACGGTGATCGGGGCATCGTTGACGAGCGTGCTGGTCATGATGCCCTTCTCCAGCGCGGCCGCGTAGATGAAGGGCTTGAAACTGGAGCCGGGCTGGCGCCAGGCCTGGGTCACGTGGTCGAATTTGTTCAGGTTGAAATCGAAGCCCCCGACGAGGGCGCGGACGGCGCCGTCGCGCGAATCGGCCGAAACGAACGCGGCCTGGACCTGCGGCAGCTGGACGATGCTCCAGCTATCGCGGGGGCCGCGGGCCAGCCGAACCAGCGAGCCGGCAACGATGCGGCGGCCGGCCGGCAGCCTGGCGCCCAGCGCGCCGGCGGCGAACTTGATGCCCTCGCCCTCGACGCGCACGACGTTGCCGTTGGCCAGTTGCGCCCTGACCAGGCGCGGAGCGGCCTCCAGCACCACGGCCGGTATGAAGCCGGTGACATCCGGCGCCGCCGCCAGCGCGTCGGCAATGCGGCGCTGGCGCTGGGCGGCGTCGGTGCCCAGGTCGATGCGCCGCTCCGGCCCGCGGTAGCCGTAGCGCTGGTCGTAGGCCAGCACCTGGCGCCGCAGCGCTTCGTAGGCCAGCTGCTGGTCGCCGCTCGAGATCGTCGTGTACACGTTCAGCCCGCGCGTATAGGCCTCGTCGTGGAAGTTGTCCGCGACCAGTTCGCGCGCCAGCTCCGCGACGTACTCGGCGCGCACCCGCGAATGCGTCATGTTGGCGACTCCCGCCGTCAGGTCGCCGCGTTCGGCGCGCACATGCACGTCCTCGGCCAGCGCCGTCTCGTAGGACGTGCGGTCGATGTAGTTGCTCGCGAGCATGCGCCCCAGGACATAGTGCTGCCGGGCGCGCGCGCCCTTGGGATTGTTGATGGGATTGCCCGAGCTCGGGGCCTTGGGCAGTTCCGCCAGCATCGCGCATTCGGCCAGGCTCAGGTCGGCGATGTTCTTGCCGAAGTAGGTCTGCGCCGCCGAGGCGAAGCCGTACGCGCGCTGGCCAAGGTAGATCTGATTGATATAGACCTCGAGGATGCGGTCCTTGGTGAGCGAGGACTCGATCTTGATGGCCAGGGCGATCTCGTAGATCTTGCGCAGGTAGCTGCGCTCCGAGCTCAGGAAGAAGTTGCGCGCGACCTGCATCGTGATCGTGCTTGCGCCCTGGCTGCGGCGGCCCGAAAGCATGTTGGCCGCCATGGCACGCAGGATGCCCATCGGGTCGACCCCGCCATGGCGGTAGAAGTTGGTGTCCTCGGCCGCGAGGATGGCCTCGCGCAGGCGCACCGGGACCTCCTTCAGGGTCACCGGGTCGCGCCGTTCCTCGCCGAACTCGCCCAGCAGCACCCCGTCCGCGCTCCACACGCGCAGCGGCACCTTCGGGTGGTAGTCGGTCAGCGCCTCGATGGAGGGCAGGTGGTAATAGGCGATGGCGAAAACGAAGGTGCCCAGCAGCAGCGTACATGCCAGCGCCGCCGCGCCGAGTGCCAGCGCGAAGCCGGCGACCCGCGCCGGCCGGGCGCGGGCGGCATGCTGCAGCCGGCGTACCGTATTTCGGAGAAATTCTGTTGCGGTTGCCAATATGCTCTCGAGGTGCTGTGCGCCAGGGTGGCCGCGGATTATAGGCAGGGGCCACGCGCGCAGCGCGCGCCCGGCGCCGTCCGATCGCGGACGGTACTTTATCCCCCCGATGGATGGTGCCGATCACCTGTGTCGATGCCGGCGCGCCACCCAAGAGATTCGCAATACCGGAAAACTGCCTGTGCTCGACCGTTCGACGGGCTTGGCTGGCACTGTGGCGCTTGCTACGATTTCCACGAGTGTCCGATAATGTCTTGATGCCTAACGCAAACACGCCGGGGAGCACGCGGGTGATGCAAGCACTGCAAGCACGTCCGCGCGCCGGAAATTGCGCAACGCGGCGCCGTTCGTCCGCAGCCGGGCCCGGGATGCCGTTCGGACCCCGCCGTCTGATCGCCATGCAGGACCCCCCGATACCCGGACACCTGTATCGTCCGGGGTTGCCGGGCTGACTGGGAGCGCCGATTTGGCCTTCGAATTGCCATTTTTTTCCTCAAAGACGCCGCCGCTGCTGGGCCTGGATATCGGTTCGTCGAGCATCAAGCTCGTGGAGCTGGCCGATGCCGGCGGCGGCGTGCTGCGCCTCGAGCGCTATGCCATCGAAGCCATACCGCGCGGCGCGGTGGTCGACGGCAACATCGACAAGATCGACGTCGTCGCCGAGGCCGTGAAGCGGGCCTGGCGGCGCACCGGCACCCGCATCAAGAACGTCGCCATGGCGCTGCCCGCGTCGGCCGTCATCACCAAGCGCATCGCCCTGCCGGGCAACCTGCGCGAGGAAGAGATGGAGATGCAGGTCGAGAGCGAGGCCAACCAGTACATCCCGTTCGCCCTCGACGAGGTCAGCCTCGACTTCCAGGTCCTGGGCCCCATTCCCAACGCGCCCGACGACGTCGAGGTGCTGATTGCGGCATCGCGCAAGGAAAAGGTCGAAGACCGCATGGCCGTCGCGCAGGCCGCCGGGCTGACGCCGCTGGTGGTCGATGTCGAGTCCTTCGCGGCACGCTCGGCGCTGAGCCGGCTCGTCGAACAGCTGCCCAACCGCGGTGAAGGACTGGTGATCGCGGTCTTCTATGTCGGCGCCAACACCACCAGCGTCACGGTGCTGCTCGACGGCGAGGCCATCTACGAACGCGAACAGCCGTTCGGCGGCCAGCAGCTCACCGGCGACATCGCGCGGGCCTACGGCATTTCGGCCGAGGATGCCGAGCAGAAGAAGCGCAACGGCGACCTGCCGGCCAATTACGAGGCCGAGGTGCTCAAGCCGTTCATCGACTCGACCACGACCGAGATCACCCGGGCGCTGCAGTTCTTCTTCACCTCCACGCCCTACACGCGCGTCGACCAGATCATGCTGGCCGGCGGCTCGTCGGTCATCACCGGGCTGCCCGAGGCCCTGATGGACCGCGCGCAGGTGCCGACCTCGGTCATCTCGCCGTTCAAGGGCATGGAGCTCGCCTCCAACCTGCGCGAACGGCAGCTGCGCCTGGATGCGCCGGCGCTGCTCACGCCGTGCGGGCTGGCGATGCGGAGATTCGACAAATGACCATCCGCGTCAACCTGCTGCCGCACCGCGAGGCGCGTCGCAAGCGGCAGAAGAATGCGTTCTACTTCCTCACCGGCCTGAGCGTGGTCGCGGGGGCGACGCTCGTGCTGCTGGTCTGGTCGGTGCTGGAGGGCTACATCGGCAGCCAGCGCGACCGCAACCAGATCATCACCCGCGAGAACGCGAAGCTCGACGTCCAGATCAAGGAGATCGCGTCGCTGCGCCAGGAAATCGAAGCGCTGCGCGCGCGCCAGAAGGCGGTCGAGGACCTGCAATCCGACCGCAACCAGCCGGTCTACCTGCTCGACGAGCTCACGCGCCAGACGCCCGAGGGCATCTACCTCAAGTCGATCCACCAGGACGATCGCAAGGTCAAT
Source organism: uncultured beta proteobacterium (assembly GCA_963781975.1). GTDB lineage: Bacteria > Pseudomonadota > Gammaproteobacteria > Burkholderiales > Burkholderiaceae_F > GJ-E10. The sequence continues at coordinate 14,949 of CAWAHT010000009.1, read as the reverse complement.
GTCGTCGGCTGGGCCGCCTCCAACGAGCGCGTGTCCGAATTCCTGCGCAACCTGCAGAACAACGGCCGCTACGTCGAGCGCCCCGAGCTCATCGAGATCAAGATCGCGCCGCAGGGTCCGCAGACCATACAGCGGCGCCTGTTCGAGTTTTCGCTGAATTTCAGCATGAAGCAGAACCCCGACCGGACCGCGGCCGGCGCCGCCAAGGCCGGCGCCGGCAAGCCGGGCGGCGCCAAGCCGGCCGCCGGCGCGCCGGCGGCCAAGAAGGCCTGAGGCCTGCCGCACAATCCGAACCGGGCATCCACACGACACTCATGGCGAACTTCAACGAAATCTCGGCCAAGTTCCAGGGGCTCACCCTGGAGAACGTCGGCAGCTGGCCGCTGCTGCCGCGCATGACCCTGTGGGCCGCGGTGGTGGTCATCTGCGCCATCCTCGGCTATTTCGCCGTCTGGAGCTCGCAGATGTCGGAACTCGACGGCCTGCGCGCCCAGGAAGGGACGCTCAAGGAGCAATACCGCGCCAAGCTGCAGCAGTCCATCAACCTGGAGGAGCTGCGGCGCCAGAAGGAGCAGGTCAACCAGTACGTGCTGACGCTCGAGAAGCAGTTGCCGAGCAAGGCCGAGATGGACGCGCTGCTGTCCGACATCAACCAGGCCGGCATCGGCCGCGGGCTGCAGTTCGAGCTCTTCCGTCCGGGCCAGGTGAACCTGCGCGAGTACTACGCCGAGCTGCCGATCAGCGTCAAGGTGGCGGGGCGCTACCACGACCTGGGCGCATTCGCCAGCGACATCGCCAACCTGCCGCGCATCGTCACGCTCAACAACCTGAACATCCAGGCGACCAAGGACCAGGTCCTGTCCCTCGATGCCACCGCCAAGACCTTCCGCTATTTCGACGAGGAAGAAATGGCTTCGCAACGGCGCGCGCGGCAAGGCGCCAAGGCAGGCAAGAAATGAGCGGCCGTCACGTGCTGCGCGCCGTCGCCGCCGCGCTCGCCGGCACCTGCCTGCTGGCGGCCTGCGGGCTGAGCGATGAAAGCGAGATCCAGACCTGGATGGCGGATCAGCGCAAGGCCATGCGCCCGACCGCGCAGAAGGTCGAGGAACCCAAGGAATTCGCGCCGTACGCCTATGAGCCGCACGGCCAGGTCGACCCCTTCGATCCGCAGAAGATCCTGATGGTGGTGGCGCGCCAGCGCGAGGAGCGCGGCAGCGCCAGCGCCATCAAGCCGGACCTGGAGCGCCGCCGCGAGGTGCTCGAAGGCTTTCCGCTCGACCAGATCCGCATGGTCGGCATGATGCGCCGCGGCGGCAACAACGTCGCGCTGCTCGAGACCGATGGTGCCACCCACATGGTGCGCGTCGGCAATTACGTCGGACAGAACTTCGGCCTGGTCACCCGCATCTCGGAGACCGAGGTCGTGTTGAAGGAAATCTACCAGGACGCCGCGGGCGAATGGGTCGAACGGCCCCAAAAACTAGAGTTGCAAGAGAGCCAGGCCGGCTCGGGGCAAGGGAGCAAGCGATGAAGTCGTCCAGCATACATTCCATCCGCACGGCGATCCTTGCCGCTGGCGCCGTCATTGCGCTCGCCGCCCCGGCCCTGGCGCAGAACGCGCCCGACGCCGCCGGCGGCAACAGCATCGAGCGCATCGATGCCACGCAGACGGGTGCCGGCGTGTTTCTCACGATCCAGCTGAAGGATGCCATTGCCACCGTGCCCAACAGCTTCTCGGTGACCAATCCGGCGCGGGTCGCCCTCGATCTGCCGGGTACGGCCAACAATCTGGGCCGCAACGCCATCGAGATCAACCAGGGCGATCTGCGCTCGGTCAACGTCGTCCAGGCCCAGGGCCGTGCCCGCATCGTGCTCAACCTGCGCCGGCCGCTGACCTACACGCTGAGCCTGAAGGGCAACAGCGTCCAGGTGGCGCTGGGCGCCAACCCGGATTCGCCGACCTTCCCTGCCGCACCCGCCACCGCAGCGGCCCCCGCGCTGGACGCTGCTGCCGCCGCCGCCGCAACCCCGGCGCCCGCGCCTGCGGCGCCCGCCGTTGCGGCGCAGCAGGTCACCCAGACGCCCGAGCCGCGCTCGATCCGCTCGCTGGACTTCCGCCGCGGCGCCGATGGCGAAGGGCGCATCGTGGTCGACCTGAGCGATCCGAACACGACCGTCGACGTGCACCAGAAGGGCCAGACCGTGCTGGTCGACTTCGCCGCCACCACGCTGCCCGAGTCGCTGCGCAAGCGCCTCGATGTCACCGACTTCGGCACGCCGGTGGCGCAGATCACCGGCAGCCAGAACGGCGCCACCGCGCACCTGCTCATCGAGCCGCGCGGCAACTGGGAACAGAACGCCTACCAGAGCGACAACCGCCTGGTGGTCGAGGTCAAGCCGGTCAAGGAGGACCCGACCCGGCTGTTCCAGGGCTCGCGCAAGGGCTACCAGGGCGAACGCCTGTCGCTGAACTTCCAGAACGTCGACGTGCGCTCGCTGCTGCAGGTGATCGCCGATTTCACCAACCTGAACATCATCACCAGCGATTCGGTGCAGGGCTCGATCACGCTGCGCCTCAAGGACGTGCCCTGGGACCAGGCGCTGGACATCATCCTCCAGAGCAAGGGCCTGGACATGCGCAAGAACGGCAACGTCATCCTGGTGGCGCCGCGCGACGAACTGGCCACCAAGGAAAAGCTCGATCTCGAGGCGCGCAGCCAGATCGCCGAGCTCGAGCCGCTGCACACCGAGAATTTCGTCGTCAACTACCAGAAGGCCGACGACGTGCGCAAGCTGCTGACCGGCGACAGCAAGCAGAGCCTGCTGTCCAAGCGCGGCAGCGTCGTCGTCGACGTGCGCACCAACCAGCTGTTCGTGCAGGAGACGGCGCAGCGCCTCGAGGAGATCCGCCGCCTGCTCACCCGCATCGACATCCCCGTGCCGCAGGTGATGATCGAGGCCCGCATCGTCGAGGCCGACGAGAACTTCAGCTCCGACATCGGCGCGCGGCTGGGCATGGTGCACGTCGGCTCCAACCAGTGGCTTAGCAGCGGCGCCGGCGCCACCTGGGGCGGCACCACCACTGCCGCCGCCGGCCCCAATTCGCTGAACGTCAATGGCGTAAACATCACCAATCCCAACTTCGTCAACCTGCCGGCCGGGTCGCTCAACAGCTTCAATCCGGGCACGCTGGGCATCACGCTGTTCGACAAGTCGGTCACCAACCTGCTCAATCTCGAGGTCTCGGCGCTCGAGCTCGACGGCCGCGGCAAGGTGATCTCGAGCCCGCGCGTGATCACCGCCGACAAGGTCAAGGCGTCGATCGAGCAGGGCACGGAAATCCCCTACCAGTCGGTTTCGGCCGGCGGCGGCATTGGCCAGGTGCAGTTCCGCAAGGCGGTGCTGCGCCTCGAGGTCACGCCGCAGATCACGCCCGAAGGCGCGATCTTCCTCGACGTGAAGGTGAACAAGGACACGCCCAGCTCGACGGTCAGCGGCAACGCCGGCATCGCCATCGACACGAAGAACGTCGTGACCCAGGTCCTGGTGGAGAACGGCGGCACCGTGGTGCTCGGCGGCATCTATCAGCAGACCGAGAGCATCACCACGACCCGCATCCCGGTGCTGGGCGAAATCCCCTACCTCGGAGCGCTGTTCCGCGACCAGGTCAAGGTGAACAATCGCACCGAACTGCTCATCTTCATCACGCCGCGGGTCGTCTCCGAGCGTGTCAACCAGGCCGCGGCCCAGTAGGGCCCGCGCCGGCGGCCGCCGGCGGCAATGACGCCATGTCCGGCGACGGCGCGTTAGCCGCGGCGCCGGGGCCGTCCGCGGGCGCCCGCCCGCCCGTGTTCCTGATCGGGATGATGGGCGCCGGCAAGTCCACGGTCGGCCGCCTGCTGGCGCACGCCCTCGATTACGAATTCATCGACGCCGATGCCGAACTCGAGCGCCGGGCGGGTGTGCGCATTGCCACGATGTTCGAACTCGAGGGCGAGGAGGGTTTCCGCGAGCGCGAGTCGCAACTGCTGGCGGAGCTGACCGCGCGCCGCGGGATCGTCCTGGCGACCGGCGGCGGCGCGGTCCTGCGCGAGGCCAATCGCGCCCTGCTGCGCAGCCGCGGCCTGGTCGTCTTCCTCGACGTGGCCGCCGCCGAGATTGCCCGCCGCACGCAGCACGACAGCAGCCGCCCGCTGCTGAACTCCACCGACCGGCGGGCCCGCATCGACAGCCTGCTCGAGGAACGCCTGCCGCTGTACCGCGCCGCCGGCCACGTGCGCTTTCGCTCGCCGGCACGCAATCCGCGCCGCCTGGTGGCAAGCATGCTCGAACATGAGGCGCTGGCCGCCCTGCGGCCGGCGGCCCCGGCGCCGGCTGCAGCAGCCGCGGCGCCGGACACGTAAAATGGCGGCATGCGCAGCATTGCCGTCAAGCTTGCCGGCCGTTCCTACGACATCCTGATCGGACCGGGTCTGATCGGCCAGGTCGGGACCTTCGTTGCGCCGCTGGCTCCCAGTTCGGTGCATATCGTCTGCACCGAAGTGGTCGCGCCGCTGTATTCGCGCGCCGTCGAGGAGTCGTGCCGGGCGGTGGCGCCCACCCACCTGTGCACCATACCGGACGGCGAGAGCATCAAGGATCTTTCCACCGTCGCCGTGGTGATCGATGCGCTGGTGCGCGGCCGGGCCGATCGCCGCAGCGTGCTGGTCGCGCTCGGCGGCGGCGTGCGTCGGCGACATCGCCGGCTTCGCGGCGGCGATCTACATGCGCGGCATCCGCTTCGTCCAGGTGCCGACCACGCTGCTGGCGCAGGTCGACTCGTCGGTCGGCGGCAAGACCGGCGTCAACCATCCGCTGGGCAAGAACCTGATCGGCGCCTTCCACCAGCCCAGCGTGGTGGTCTCCGATACCGCCGCCCTGAAGACCCTGCCCGAGCGCGAGGTGCGTGCCGGCCTGGCCGAGGTCATCAAGCACGGCCTGCTGCGCCGACCGGCCCTACTTCGACCGGCTGCGAGGCGGCCATGCCGCGCCTGCTGGCGCTCGACCCCGACGCGCTGGCCGACGCGGTGCCGGCGCTCCTGCGAGATCAAGGCCGCGGTCGTCGGCGCGCGACGAGCGCGAAAACGGCGAGCGCGCGCACTGCTCAACCTGGGCCACACCTTCGGCCACGCCATCGAGGCCGCTGACGGGCTACGCGCATGGCTGCACGGCGAGGCGGTCGGCTGCGGCCTGTGCCTGGCGGCCGACCTGTCGGCGCGCCTGGGGATGATCGGACCGCGACGCGCTCGACACGCATCGTCGCGGCGGTGGCGCAGGCCGGATTGCCGACGCGCATCGCGCGGACTGCCGCGGTCCGCGGCCTTCGCCGCGATGCGCGCCGACAAGAAGGCGGTGGCCGGGCGCATCGATTTCGTCCTGCTCGAGCGCATCGGGCAGGCCGTGCGCCGCCAGGTCGACGACGGCCTCGTCGAGGCCACGCTGCTGGACGGCGGCTTCATCGAACGCCCGACCGCGAGGCCGACCTGGCGCCGTACGCCGCACGCTCGGCGAGCGTCGCGCGGCCGCGCATGTCGAAGCCGCCGCCGCACACGCGCACCGAGTTCCAGCGCGACCGCGACCGCATCATCCATTCGACCGCGTTCCGCCGCCTCGAGTACAAGACCCAGGTCTTCGTCAATCACGAAGGCGACCTGTTCCGCACGCGCCTGACGCATTCGCTGGAAGTGGCGCAGATCGCGCGCTCGGTGGCGCGCACGCTGCGCGTGAACGAGGACCTGGTCGAGGCCATCGCCCTGGCGCACGACCTCGGGCCACACGCCGTTCGGCCACGCCGGCCAGGACGCGCTCAACGACTGCATGCGCGCGTCACGGCGGCTTCGAGCACAACCTGCAGTCGCTGCGCGTCGTCGATCGTCCTGGAAGAGCGCTACGGCGCCTTCGACGGCCTGAACCTGTGTTTCGAGACGCGCGAGGGCATCCTCAAGCACTGTTCGGCCGACAATGCCCGCAGGCTGGGTGCCCTGGGCGAGCGCTTCCTGCAGCGCCGCCAGGCGCCGATCGAGGCGCAGATCGCCAACCTCGCCGACGAGATCGCCTACAACAACCACGACATCGACGACGGGCTGCGCTCGGGGCTGATCGACCCGGTCCAGCTCGAGCAGGTGCCGCTGTATGCGCGCCACCGCGCCGTCGTGCTCCAGGCGATGCCCGCGCATCGGCGCGCGCCGGCGTGATCCACGAGACGGTCCGGCGCATCATCGACACGCTGGTCGTCCGACCTCGTCGAGGAGTCCGGCCGGCGCATCGCGCAGCAGGCGCCGGCCTCCGTCGACGCCGTGCGCCTGGCGCCGCCGCTGGTGGCCTTCTCGGCCGGCATCCGCGGCGAGGCCGACGTCCTCAAGGGCTTCCTGCATCGCCACCTCTACCGTCATCCGGAGGTGCTGCGCATGACGACCAAGGCGGCGCGGGTGGTGCGCGAACTCTTCGCCGCCTTCGAGGCCGAGCCGCGCCTGCTGCCGGCGGAGCACTGCGCGCGCGTGGAGCAGGAAGGGCCCCGCGCCATCGCCGACTACATCGCCGGCATGACCGACCGCTTCGCCATCCGCGAACATCGCCGCCTCTTCGCCGTGGGGGAGTTCTGAGCGCCGCGCGCCGCGTCCGGCCCGGTGGCGGCCACGGGGGCGGCGGTTCTGCCTGAATGCCATGGCGCGGCTCCCCCGTCTGGCTGTCGCCGGTTGCGTGCACCACGTCGTGCAGCGCGGCGTCGAGGGGCGCCCGATCTTTCGCGACGCGGACGATTTCCGCCGCATGCAGGCCGACCTGCTCGAGCTTTGCCGCGCCGGCGGCCTGGCCGTGCATGCCTACGCGCTGCTGCCCGACCACTTTCACCTGCTGGCCACGCCGGTGCAGGCGCCGGCGCTGAGTCGCAGCCTGCAGGCGCTGGGGCGCCGCTACGTGCGCTGGTACAACCAGCGCCATGGCCGCACCGGAACGCTGTGGGAAGGCCGCTTCCGCAGCACCGTGATCGAGCCCGAGCGCTACCTGCTCGACGTCATGCGCTACATCGAGCTCGGCCCGGCGCGCGCCGGCCTGGTGGCCGACGCCGCGACCTACCCGTGGTCGAGCCTCGCGCACCATCTGGGGCAGGCGCTCGACCCGCTGATCAGCGACCATCCCGAGTACTGGTCGCTGGGAAACACGCCGTTCGAGCGCCAGGCCGCCTACGCGCGCGCCTGCGCCGCCCCGCTGGACGCCGCCGTGCTCGACGGCATCCGCAACGCGACGCACCGCGGCTGGCCGCTGGCGACGCCGCCGTTCCTGGACCTGCTGGCCCGCCGGACCGAGCGCCGGCTGGCGCCGCGGCCGGTCGGCCGACCGCGGCGCCAGCCGGCCGCGTAGCGTGGACCGGCCCCCGTCGATGGACCACCGCGGCGTGAACCCCGCGGCACCCGTGTCGGGCCTGCGCGCCTGGCTGCGCCGGCTGCGCCCGGGCCCGGACGATCTGCTGCGCGACTCGGTCTATCGCCGCCTGTGGTCCTCCATCCTGATCAGCACCCTGGGCGGCCAGATCACCCTGCTTGCCGTGCCGCTGACGGCCGCCGCGCTGCTCAACGCGACACCGACCCAGATGGGCTGGCTCACGGCGATGGAGACCGTGCCGTTCGCGCTTTTCTCGCTGCCGGCCGGCGTCTGGCTCGACCGCGTGCGCAAGCTGCCGGTATACGTGACCGGCGAAATCGTGCTGGCTGGCGCCGTCGGCAGCGTGCCGCTGGCATGGTGGCAGGGCTGGCTGTCGATGCCCTGGCTCTATGTCGTCGCGTTTCTGATCGGCTTCATCTACACGACGGCAGGCAGCGCGGCGCAGATCGTCCTGACGCAGATCGTCCCGCGCGAGCGCCTGGTCGAGGCGCACGCGAAGAATTCGCTGGCGTCGTCGGCGGCGGAAGTGGCCGGCCCGGGTGCCGCCGGGGCGCTGATCAAGCTCACCGGGGCGCCGCTGGCCCTGCTGGCCGACGTGCTGTTGCTGGCCGGCTCGGCGGCGATCCTGCGCGGGATACGCGTGGTGGAGGGCCCGCGCCACCGGCGCACGCATTTCTGGCAGGCGATGCGCGCCGGCATGGGTTTCGTCGCCAGCCATCGGCTGCTGGTGACCATGGCCGTCACCGTCGGCACCTTCGAGATCTGCTACCAGTGCGCGCTGGTGGTCCAGATTCTCGTGGCGACGCGGCTGCTGGGCCTGACGGAAAACGAGGTCGGACTGTCCTACGTCGCGCTGGGCGTCGGCACGATCAGCGCCAGTTCCATCGGCCATTCCGTGGCGCGGCGCATCGGCCCGGGTCCGGCGCTGGTGCTCGGGTTCGCCATTTGCGCCGGCGGCTGGCTGCTGCTCGCCGTGGCGCCGCGCGGGCCGCTGGGCATCGCCGCCTTTGCCCTCATGCTGGCCGCATTCGGCGTCGGCGCCGTCTTCGTCTTCATCAATTTCCTGGCGCTGCGCCAGGCCGTCACCCCGACGCCATTGCTCGGCCGCATGACCAGCACCATGCGCTGGCTGATCATGGTTCCGGGGATCCCCGGCGCCCTGATCGGCGGCTGGCTGGGCGAACACCTGGGCCTGCAGTCCGCCCTCGGCTTTGCCGGCGGCCTCGGGCTGCTGCTGGCGCTGGTGGCGATCCGGCTGCCGGTGCTGCGCGGCATGCGCAGCCTGCCGAACATCGACCGCGATGCGGTCGCGAACGCGGGCTCGATGGCGGCGGCCCCCGGGCCGCGCTGAGCCCGGCGCGCCGCGGCGCCGGCGGTAGCCAACGCGCGCGACTGTCAGTACGCTTGCGCCTTCGCCGCCTTGCCGATGGGTGCATCCGTGCCGTCCTCCGCCGTCCCCGCCGCTTCCGCCAGCACCGTCGCCCCCGCCAATCCGGCCGGTACACGCTCCGACGCCGACGCCTCGGGTGCGCAGGCGTTCATCGGCGCCGACACCCACCTGCGCGAGTTCACGCTGCGCGCCGTGCTCACCGGCGTGATCCTGGGCACGATCTTCGGCGCGTCGTCGCTCTACCTGGTGCTCAAGGTGGGCCTGACGGTCAGCGCCTCCATCCCCGTGGCCGTGATCTCGCTGACGCTCTTTCGCCTCTGGGCGCGCGCCGGGGGGCGCGACGCGACCATTCTCGAGCACAACATCACGCAGACGGCGGGTTCGGCGGGCGAATCGATCGCCTTCGGCCTGGGCGTGACCATGCCGGCGATCCTGATCCTCGGGTTCGATCTCGAACTGACGCAGGTCCTGCTGGTGGCCGTGCTGGGCGGCCTGCTCGGCATCCTGATGATGATCCCGCTGCGGCGCGCGCTCATCGTGAAGCAGCACGGCGTGCTCAAGTATCCCGAAGGCACCGCCTGCGCGGCCGTGCTCAAGGCGGGCGCCAATGCCGCCGACCGCGCGGCGGCGTCGCCGGCGGCCCAGGCGGAAATGCGCGCCGCCGCGGCGGCCGGGCTGGGCGAGGCGCCGGGCGCGCGCGTGATCTTCGGCGGCTTCGCCGTGGGTCTGCTCTACAAGACCCTCAACGTGGCCTGCAAGGGCTGGAAGGACGTGCCGGAAAAGATCTTCGCGGCGCCGCTGCGCAACGGCTCGATCAGCGTCGAGATCTCGCCGGAGCTCCTGGGCGTAGGCTACATCATCGGTCCGCGCATCGCCTCCATCATGTGCGCCGGCGGCGTGCTCAGCTACCTGCTGCTCATCCCGATGATCAGCTTCTTCGGCGGCGCCGCGCCCGACGTGCTGGCGCCGGGTCACCAGCCGATCGGCACGATGGGACCCGACGAGATCCGTTCCGGCTACATCCTGTACATCGGCGCCGGGGCGGTCGCGGCCGGCGGCATCGTCAGCCTCATCCAGGCGCTGCCGATCATCTGGCAGAGCCTGAAGGCCGGCCTGGGCGACGTCGCGGCCGGCGCGCTGCGCAGCGCCGCCACGGGACCGGTGTCGCGGCACGACCGCGACCTGTCGATCAAGTTCGTCGCCATCGGCTGCATCGTGCTCATCACCGCCATCGTCCTGGCGCCGTCGCTGCACATGAACCTGCTGGGCGCATTGCTGATCCTCGCGTTCGGCTTTCTTTTCGTGACCGTGTCGTCGCGCCTGACCGGCGAAATCGGCTCCTCGTCCAATCCGATCTCCGGCATGACGGTGGCGACGCTGCTGTTCACCTGTCTCATCTTCCTTCTGGTGGGCTGGCGCGGCGGGCCATACTACGTGACGGCGCTGTCGGTCGGCGGCATCGTCTGCATCGCGGCCTCCAACGGCGGCACCACGTCGCAGGACCTGAAGACCGGATTCCTGCTGGGCGCCACGCCGCGCTACCAGCAGCTGGCGATCCTCGCCGGCGCCTTTCTCTCGGCCGTGATGCTCGGCCCGATCCTGCTCAAGCTCAACGATGCCGCCACGGTGTACGTTCCCGTGGCGCAGGTCGCCCCGGCGGGGCTGCACACGGACGTCAGCCGCCTCGCCAAGCAGGAGGCCCTGCAGGGACCGCAGGCGCGCGACGATGCCGCGCGCTACTGGGTCTGGCAGAAGACCGACGAGGTCGGCGGTCCGGCGGGGCGCTACCTGGTCGGCGCCGACGGCGCCGCCGTCTGGCTGGTCGATCCGGGCATCAACGGCACCCACAGCACGCGGCCGGACGGCAGCACGGTGCGCAAGTTCAACGCGCCCAAGGCCACGCTGATGTCGTACATCATCAAGGGCATCCTCGACCAGAAGCTGCCCTGGGCGCTGGTGCTCTTCGGCGTGATGATCGCGCTCATGCTCGAGATGACCTTCGTGCCCGCGCTGGCCTTCGCCGTCGGCGTCTACCTGCCGCTGTCCTCGTCGTCGCCGCTGTTCGTCGGCGGCCTGATCCGGGCGCTGGTTGACCGGCGCCTGCGCCGGCGGACGGCGCATGCCCAGCTCAGCGAGGCACGGCTCGTCGAGGAAAGCGACAAGAGCCCCGGCGTGCTGCTGGCGTCGGGCTACATCGCCGGCGGCGCCATCGCCGGCATCCTGATCGCCTTCCTGGCCGGTGCGCTCGACCGCCAGGATGCGGCGTTGACCGCCTGGTCGACGGCCCACAACCCGTTCTTCGCCGGGCCCTGGTCCGACGCGCTGTCGCTGCTGCCCTTCGCCGCCCTGTGCGCGACCTTGTACGCCGTCGGGCACCGCGGCACGCCCGCCGCGCGCTAGGCGCGGCGATCAGGCGCGGATGACCAGTTCGGCGGGGGCGCCTGCGGCCAGCACCTCACCACATTCGGCGGCGGTGTCGAAGCCGTGGCGACGGAAGATGTCCAGCACCGCGTCGACCGCCGTCGCGGCGCAGCTCACCAGCAGCCCGCCGCTGGTCTGGGGGTCCGTCAGCAGCGCCCGGTCCGTGGCGGCGAAGTCGGCCGGCAGGCGTACCTGGGCGCCGTAACCGCTCCAGTTGCGCCCGGACGCGCCCGTCACGTGACCGCCCGCCGCCAGGGCGCGCACGCCCGGCAGCAGCGGCACCCGCGGCCAGTCGAGACGCACGGCGCAACCGGCGCCGCGCGCGATTTCCAGCGCATGTCCAGCCAGGCCGAAGCCCGTCACGTCGGTGAGCGCGTGCACGCCGTCGAGCGCAGCCAGATCCGGGCCGGGCGTGTTGAGGCGCGTCGTGGCGCCGATCATCTGCGCGTAGCCGGCCGCGTCGAGCGCATCCTTCTTCAGCGCCGCCGAAAAGATTCCCACGCCCAGCGGCTTGCCCAGCACGATGCGGTCGCCGGGCCGGGCGCCGCTGTTGCGCTTGACGTGCCGGGGGTGCACCAGGCCGATCACGACCAGGCCATAGATGGGCTCCACCGAATCGATCGTGTGGCCGCCGGCGATCGGTATGCCGGCCTGCGCGCAGACGGCTTCGCCGCCCTGGAGTATGGCGCGGATGGTCGCGAGCGGCAGGACGTTGATCGGCATGCCCACCAGCGCCAGCGCAAAGATCGGCTTGCCGCCCATGGCGTAGACGTCGGATATCGCGTTGGTGGCCGCGATGCGGCCGAAGTCGAACGGATCGTCGACGATCGGCATGAAGAAATCGGTGGTCGCGACGATCGCCTGTTCGTCGTTCAACCGGTAGACGGCGGCGTCATCGGAGGTCTCGATGCCCACCAGCAGCGTCGGCGGCACCGGCAGGCCGGTGCTGCCGCGCAGGATCTCGGCGAGCACGCCCGGGGCGATCTTGCAGCCGCAGCCGCCGCCGTGCGACAGCGCGGTGAGCCGCGGCGTGCCGGCCGGCGTCGCGGCGGCGGGTGCAGGGGTGGAATTCATCTGGCGTCTCCTTCAAGGGTGGCGTGCCCCGGTCTGCGCGGCGTGCACAGCAGGCTGCGCACGAGCGCGCGCAGCGCGTGCGCTTCGCGTTGCGGCGTGAACAGCGGCGCGCGCGCCCGGCATTGGCGCCGCAGGTGCGCCAGCCAGCGCGGTTCGTCGCGGCAGCGTTCGAGCAGGCGCGCCAGCGCCGGCGCGTCGCCGGGGGGGAAGTAACCGTCGTAGTCGTCGCCGAGCATGCCGCGATTGCCGGGGATGTCGGACGCCAGCACCGGCGTGCCGCTGCGTACGGCCTCCAGTATCACATGCGCTCCGCCCTCGATCCGGCTGGCATGCACCAGTACATGCGCGCGCTGGATCCGCCGCAGGCTGGCGTCATGCGGTACGGCGCGCAGCCAGCGATAGCGCGGGCAGGCCCGGGCCGTGGCCTGCGCGGCGCGGCCCAGGTCGCGATCCAGCGCGGCGCCGATGTGGTCGATGTACACGTCCTGCCGGTGGCGCAGCAACCGGGCGGCCGCAAACAGCGTCGCGGGGCTCTTTTCCTCGCGCAGGTGACCGACCATCAGTGCCCGCAAATGGCGCGTGGTCTTTTGCAGGCACCGCCGCGCGGTGCCCGACTGGTAGATGACGTGCGTCTTGGCGCGGTGTGCCGCCGGCACTGCCGCCACGCCATGGTCCTGCAACACGACCAGCGCATCGGCGCGCTGCAGCGACGCCCGCGCATCCGGATCGTGCGCGACGTCGCGGTACAGGTCCGTGCCGGTCAGCACGACCGCGAGCGGTGCCGCAGGCGCGGCCCCCGCGCCGGCGCGGCACCAGGCGGCGATGGACGCGGCCGAGCGGCGGGCGTGCAGCGCAATGAGAACGTCGAAGGCCTCGCCGTGCCACTGGAAAACCACGCGCGCGCGAAATTCCGGCGCCAGCAGGCGCGCCCAGCGCGCGGCGGTGCGCCAGTTGCCGTTGTTGGCGCCGGGCTGGGCAGGGCTTACGATGCCGACCGCGGGGCGAAGCATCGCCGCTTTATACCGCAACGACCGGGCAGCGCCGGCGCCGGCCCGCGGCAGGCGCCGGCGGCCCGCCGGACACGCACGGAACCGCAAGCGAGCACGCCCGAACCGATGAGCAATCCGGCAACCGATCCGCACGGCGCAACGCTCGACGACCCCGCATGCATGCGCCGCGCCGATGGCCGCTGGCTGGCGCGGGCACTGGCCGAATCGCGTGCGCGCACGCTGCGCACCTTCGATGCCTATGAGCGGGCGCTGGGCGCCGCGGACATGCGCGTGCCGTTTTCGCCGGAACTCAACCCGCCGCTGTGGGAACTGGGCCATGTCGGCTGGTTCCAGGAATACTGGCTGGCGCGCAATCCGCAGCGCGACCTGGGGGCCGCCGCCGACGGCGTGGACCCGTTGCGCCTGCCCTCGCTGCTGGCGGATGCCGACCGGTTCTTCGATTCGGGCCGGGTCGCGCACGCGACGCGCTGGCAACTGCCGCTGCCGGACAGCCGGCAGTTGCGCCAATACCTGGAGCAGACGCTCGAGCGCAATCTGCAGGTGCTGGACGCCGCCGTGGGCGCGGGCGGCGGCGCCGGACCCATGGACGGCGCCCGGTATTTCGGCTGGCTGGCGCTGGCCCACGAGGACATGCACCACGAGGCGGCCCAGTACATGGCCAACGCGCTGGCCATGCCGCTGCAGCCGCCGCTGGCGCCGCCGGGTGCCGGTGCGGCGCCCGGCGGCGACCTGGCCTTCGCCGCCGGTCCGTGCGCCTGCGGACTGGCCGCCGCCGACGCCGCTTTCGACAATGAACTGTCGCGGGAGCGGCCGGCGCTGGCGTCATACCGGATCGATGCGCTGCCGGTGACCAACGCCGCGTACGCGGCCTTCGTCGATGCGGGCGGCTATGACACCGCCGCTTTCTGGAGCGGCGCGGGCTGGCAATGGCGCACGCAGGCGCAGGCGCGCTGGCCGCGCTACTGGCGCCGCAGCGCCGGCCGCTGGCAGCAATGCTGGTTCGGTTGCTGGGCCGACATCGAGGGCGCGGCACCGGTCGTCAATGTCAACGCGCACGAGGCCGATGCCTGGTGCCGCTGGGCGGGGCGGCGCCTGCCCACCGAGGTGCAGTGGGAGAACGCGGCGCTGCGCGGCGGCGGGTTCGAATGGGGGCAGGTCTGGGAATGGACGGCGAGCGCCTTCGAGCCGTATCCGGGCTTTGCCGCGCATCCCTATCGCGACTACTCGCAGCCCTGGTTCGGCTCGCGCCGGGTCCTGCGCGGAGCCTCCCGCGCGACCCATCCACGGCTGCATCACCCGTGCTATCGCAATTTCTATCCGCCGGAGCGCAATGACATATTCGCCGGCCTGCGCACGTGCCCGCTCGATTGAGCCGCGCCGCGCCGGCCCCTCACGCGCGCGCCCAGTAGATCGCGAAGTACCGGTCGGCGTCGGTCCACCGGCGCGGCGCGCGCCAGCCGGCCTGCACGAGCAGTTGCGCGAACTCGTCGGCGTCCCACTTGTAGGAATTCTCCGTGTGGATGCGCGCCCCCGCGGCGAAGTGGCGCGCGCCGCCCCGCCAATGCACGGCGCAATCGCGCAGCGCGCGCAGGTGCATTTCGATGCGGCTCTGGGCGGGATCGAAGAACGCTTCAT
>CAWAHT010000008.1:0-214308 GCA_963781975.1 uncultured beta proteobacterium | reverse complement strand
GCTGCAGCCGCCTTTTGGGCGGCTCTTGTTGAGCAACGTCGAGCCTGCTGAATGCAGGCTGCAGCCAAAAATGGCCGCCCTACCCGGAAATACGGTCCGCGATAATTCATAATTGATAAGCGCGGAGAAGGAACTTATGACGATGTGGAGGGGATTGGTCGCCACACTGCCGGCGTTGTTGCTGATGGTACCGTCGAGCGGCGGCGATCAGGTTTACAATGCTTCGAAGACTGGAAAAACACCGGGTTTCGTGGTCGACCCCGCATGGCCGCAGCCGCTGCCGAATCATCTGGATTCTTGGGCAACTCGGCGGGCTCTTTGTCGACCGGCACGATCATATCTGGGTCTACAACCGGCCGCGCACGCTGTCGACGGAAGAGGCCGGGCTGGAAGACCGCGATGCCCGGCGCGAAGGACGGCAAGGGTCAGCCGATCAACGGGCTGGGACAAGTGCGGGCCTATGGTCCCGTCTCGGATTGCTGCAAAGCCGCTCCGTCGGTACTGGAGTTTGACGCCGACGGCAAGCTGCTGCGCGCGTGGGGCGGTCCGTCCGATCCCGGTTTCCTCGGCGGAAAATGTAAGGCGGAGGCGGGCTGCATCTGGCCAAACAGCGAGCACGGCATTTACGTCGACCAGAACGACAACGTCTGGATCTCGGGAAATTCAGCGGCGCCCGCGGCGAATAGCATCCGGATTCCCTGGACTACGCAACAGAGGGCGGCGGCGACGGCTTTGTTCTGAAGTTCGACATGGACGGCAACTTCAAAATGAGGATCGGCGGAACTCCCAAGGGGCCGAACAGCAACGACACCAATGGCGGCCTCAACGGCACGCCGCTGCTGTATCAGGCGACGGACATGGTGAGTCGATCCCGCAGACCAACCGGCTGTATATTTCCGACGGCTACGGGAATCGTCACGTGTTGATCGTGGATGCCGATAGCGGAAATATATCGGACATTTTGGCGCGTATGGAAACAATCCGGTGGACGACTGCGGGGGCCAAGGCGGCGGGAACCTGGATCGCGGATTACACCGCCGGAACGAAAAAACCCGCCTTTTTTCGAACGCCGGTGCATTGCGTGAAGCTGGCGGGCGACGGGAAGCTGTACGTGTGCGTCGACGCGAAGAAATAGCTGGCGAATCCCGGCGTGTCGTAGACCAGACCGCGATAGGCGCGGTAGGCGAGCAGGCTCGAGCGCGTCCATCGTCGACTCGAACTGGCGCTGCGGCGCGGCCGCCGTGGAACTGTGCTGCAGCAGCGGCGCGAACGAGGCCTCGAGCGTGGCCGCCACCAGCGTCTCGAGATTGCGCCGGCCGATCTCCGGGTTGGAGAACTTGTTGGCGATGATCTCGCCCTGCTCGGTCAGGCGGATCTGGCCGTCGACCGTGCCCGGCGGCTGCGACAGGATGGCCTGGTAGGTCGGGCCGCCGCCGCGGCCGACCGTGCCGCCGCGGCCGTGGAACAGGCGCAGCGGGATCTGCGCCTTCTGGAACAGCGCGACCAGCGCCACCTCGGCCCTGTACAGCTCCCAGTTCGAGGTGAGGAAGCCGCCGTCCTTGTTGCTGTCGGAGTAGCCCGAGCATGACTTCCTGCGCCGCGTTGGCGCCGCGCCGGATACAGGCGCAGGCGATCGCGCAGCGCGAGCGTCGCCTGCATGATGCGCGGCGCATTGCGCAGGTCGCCGATGGTCTCGAACAGCGGGATGACGTGCAGGTCGACCTCCGCCGGCGCGCCGCGGCGCGCCAGGCGCGCCAGCCCGGTTTCCTTGAGCAGCAGCACGTCTCGAGCAGGTCGGACAGCGTCTCGGTGTGCGAGATGATGGCGTTGCGCACCGCCGCCTGCGCCGTAGCGTTCGCGCGCCTCGCGCGCCGCGACGAACACGCCAGTTCCTTGCGCGTCTCGTCCGAATAGTGCGCGTACGGCGAATGCAGCAGGCGCGGCTGGGCCATCTCGGCGGTCAGCAGCGCCACGCGCGCCTCCTCGTCCAGCGCCGCGTAGTCGTCGCACGCGCCGGCCGCGCGCAGCAGTTCGGTGACGGTACGCTCGTGCACGTCGGAGCTCTGGCGCAGGTCGACCGACGCCAGGTGGAAGCCGAAGACGTCGACGGCGCGGCGCAGCCGCGCCAGCCGCGGCTGGATCAGCGCCGCGCCGCCGTGCGCCGCCAGCGAGTCGATGACGATATCGAGGTCGGCGGCGAACTCCTGGGGCGTCGCGTAGGGCTCCGCCGGCGCCAGCTCCTGGCGCAGCACGGTCGCGTGGCCGAGCGCGCGCGCGCTGGCGGCGAGGCGCGCGTAGACGCCGACAAGCGCGCGCCGGTACGGCTCGCCCTCGCGATGCGGCGAGCGGTCCGGCGACCGGGCGGCCAGTTCCAGCAGGGCCGGACTCACCGACGCCAGCACCGAGGACACCGACAGCTCGCTGCCCAGCAGGTGGATCTCCTCCAGGTAATGCTGCAGGATCACGCCGGCCTGGCGGTCGAGCGCGCGCTCGAGCGTGGTGGCGTCGACGTTCGGATTGCCGTCGCGGTCGCCGCCGATCCAGGAGCCCATCTGCAGGAACGCGGGCAGGTCGGCGGCGCGGCCTCGCGGCGCCGGACGGCTTCACCGGCCGGCCGCCCCGGCCCCCGCGGGCGCCATGCCCAGCTGTACCTCGATATCGCCGTACAGGCGCGGGATCTCGCGCAGGAAGGTCAGCCGATAGTACGAGAGCATGTTCTCGATCTCGTCGGCGACGGTGAGGCGCGCGTCGCGCAGCATGCGCGTCTGCCAGAGCGTCGTGACGCAGGCGCGGATGCAGCTCCGCATTCTGGGCGCCTGCTCGCGCTCGGTCGAGCGGCGTGCCGCGCTCGGCCAGCAGGCGCTCGATTTCGCGCTCGGTGTCCAGAATGCTCTTGCGCTGCACCTCGGTCGGATGCGCGGTCAGCACCGGCACGATCAGCGCCCGGTCGAAAAAGGCGGCGATCTGGGCCGGCGGCACGCTGGGCCCCGTGCAGGCGCGCCAGCGCATAGGCGGCGGTGCCGGGTCCGGGATCGGCGCCGGCCAGTTCCTCGGCGCGGCGCGACGCGGATCTGGTGCAGGTCCTCGGCGATGTTGGCCAGGTGCGAGAAATAGCTGAACGCGCGCACCACCGAATTCGTCTGTACCGGCGAGAGCCGGTTGAGCAGGCGGTTCATCTTCACGCCGGCCTCGGATGCGTCGGTCCCGCGGCGAAATTGCACCGCCAGGCGGCGCACCGTCTCGACCACGTCGAAGACCTTCGCTCCGGCCTGTTCGCGGATCACCTCGCCCAGGATGCGGCCGAGGAAGCGGATGTCCTCGCGCAGGACATCGTGCCGGCCGGACGGTGCTGCGGCAGCGGACGGAGGGGAAGCGGCGTCGGTCATGGCGGGGTTACCCGGCTGGGGAAGATTGCCGCCGCGGCAACGGTGCCAGGCTGGAAGGAGCGTGGGGCGGGCGGGCGCAGGCCGGCGCGAGGCTGACCGTGGCCCAAGAATATCAGTGACGCGGAGGATTGTGCGCCGCGTCAACGCAGGTGTTGCGTGGCGCACGCATCGACCGGGCGGGGAACCCTCGCTTCGGCCATTTCCCGGTTGGAGAGGGTGGAAAACGCCAGCGGGAGAGGGGTCGGGGGGAGGGGGCTGCCGCCTTACGCCGGCGGCATCAGCCGCCGAACGGCCTCGATCACGTTGGGCTGCAGGCCGCTGCTGGCCAGGGCTTCGCCGCCACCATTCACGAAATCGCCGATCACCACCAGCATGCGGTGTTCCCAGAATCGCTTGAGGTGATCGGCAATGCCGGCGACGGCGTCCTCGTGCGTCCCCTGGGATGCGAAGAACGCACCGATCTGGTTGGCCATCGTCACCAGGTGTTCTACCTTCATGGCGCGTGCACCGGCTTGCGTTCCTCGACCAGGCGGATCTGCTCCTGCGTGAAGCGCTCGAAGCGCTTCTGCCACTCGGACGGATGCGACACCAGCGTCGCCTGCACCGCCGTCACCTTGTACTCGGGGCAGTTGGTGGCCCAGTCGGAGTTGTCGGTCGTGATGACGTTGGCGCCCGACTCGGGGAAGTGGAAGGTCGTGTAGACGACGCCCGGCTGCACGCGCTCGGTGACGCGGGCGCGCAGCACGGTCTCGCCGGCGCGGCTGGTGATGCCCACCCAGTCGCCCTCGTGAATGCCGCGGTCCTCGGCGTCGTGCGGGATGGATCTCGAGCCGGTCCTCGTCGTGCCAGGCCACGTTGGCGCGTGCGCCGCGTCTGCGCGCCGACGTTGTACTGCGACAGGATGCGGCCGGTGGTCAGCAGCAGCGGGTAGCGCTGGTTGACCTTCTCGTCGGTCGGCACGTACTCGGTGACGACGAACTTGCCCTTGCCGCGCACGAACTCCTCGATGTGCATGATCGGCGTGCCTTCCGGCGCCTGGCTGTTGCACGGCCACTGGATGCTGCCCAGGCGGTCGATCTTCTCGAAGCTGACGCCGGTGAAGGTGGGCGTGAGGCGCGCGATCTCGTCCATGATCTGCGACGGGTGCTCGTAGTGCATCGGATAGCCCAGCGCGTTGGACAGCGCCACCGTGACCTCCCAGTCGGCCATGCCGGCCAGCGGCGGCATCACCTTGCGCACGCGCGAGATGCGCCGCTCGGCGTTGGTGAAGGTGCCGTCCTTTTCCAGGAACGACGAGCCGGGCAGGAAGACGTGCGCGAACTTGGCGGTCTCGTTCAGGAAGAGGTCCTGCACCACCAGGCACTCCATCGCGGTCAGCGCCGCCGTGACGTGCTGCGTGTTGGGATCGGACTGCGCGATGTCCTCGCCCTGGACGTAGAGCCCCTTGAAGGTGCCGTCGATGCGCGGCATCGAACATGTTGGGGATGCGCAGGCCGGGCTCGGGCGACAGCGTCACGCCCCAGTCGGCCTCGAACAGCGCGCGCGTCGGCGCCGTCGGAAACGTGGCGGTAGCCGGGCAGTTCGTGCGGGAACGAGCCCATGTCGCAGGAGCCCTGCACGTTGTTCTGGCCGCGCAGCGGATTGACGCCGACGCCGCGCGCGGCCGATGTTGCCGGTGGCCATCGCGAGGTTGGCGATGCCCATCACCATGGTCGAGCCCTGGCTGTGCTCGGTGACGCCCAGGCCGTAGTAGATGGCGCGCGTTGCCGCCCGTGGCGTAGAGGCGCGCGGCGCCGCGCACCAGCGGCCGCCGGCACGCCGGTGACGGCTTCGCTGGCCTCGGGCGAATTGTCGCGGCTGCAGCACGAACTTGCGCCAGATGTCGAAGGCCCTGGGCTCGCAGCGCTCGGCGACGAACTTCTCGTCGACCAGGCCCTCGGTGACGATCACGTGCGCCAGCGCGTTGACGACCGCGACGTTGGTGCCGGGCCGCAGCTGCAGGTGGATAGTCGGCCTGGACGTGCGGCGCCGTCGACCAGGTCGATGGCGCGCGGATCGACGACGATCAGCTTGGCGCCCTCGCGCAGGCGCCGCTTCATCGCCGAGGCGAACACCGGATGGCCGTCGGTCGGGTTGGCGCCGATGACCATGATCACGTCGGTCTTCTCGACCGAATCGAAGTCCTGCGTGCCGGCCGACTCGCCCAGCGTGGTCTTGAGGCCGTAGCCGGTGGGCGAATGGCAGACGCGCGCGCAGGTGTCGACGTTGTTGTTGCCGAAGGCGGCGCGCACCAGCTTCTGCACCAGGTAGGTCTCCTCGTTGGTGCAGCGCGACGAGGTGATGCCGCCGATCGAATCGCGGCCGTACTTGCGCCTGGATGCGCCGGAACTCGGCCGCCGTGTAGTCGATCGCCTCGTCCCAGGACACCTCCCGCCACGGGTCGGTGATCTTCTTGCGGATCATCGGCGTCTTGATGCGGTCCTTGTGCGTCGCGTAGCCCCAGGCGAAGCGGCCCTTGACGCAGGAATGGCCGTGGTTGGCGTGGCCGTCCTTGTTCGGCACCATGCGGACGACCTCGTTGCCCTTCATCTCGGCCTTGAACGAGCAGCCGACGCCGCAGTAGGCGCAGGTGGTGACGTGGCGAATGCTCGGCCTGGCCCGTCTCGATCACCGTCTTCTCGATCAGCGTCGCGGTCGGGCAGGCCTGCACGCAGGCGCCGCAGGAGACGCATTCGGAGTCCATGAAGTCGGCTCGTTCTGGCCCGGGCGACACCACCGAGGCGAAGCCGCGCCCGTCGATGGTCAGCGCGAAGGTGCCCTGCACTTCCTCGCAGGCGCGCACGCAGCGCGAGCACACGATGCACTTGGCCGGATCGAAGGTGAAATAGGGGTTGGACGTGTCCTTGACCGACGTCCAGGTGGTTGGCGCCGTCGTAGCCGTAGCGCACCTCGCGCAGGCCGACGACGCCGGCCATGTCCTGCAGTTCGCAGTCGCCGTTGGCGGCGCAGGTGAGGCAGTCGAGCGGGTGGTCGGAGATGTAGAGCTCCATCACGCCGCGGCGCAGCTGCTGCAGCTTCGGTCTGCGTGCGCACCTTCATGCCCGGCTCGACCAGCGTCGTGCACGAAGCCGGCAAGCCCTTGCGGCCCTCGATCTCGACCAGGCACAGGCGGCAGGAGCCGAAGGGCTCGAGGCTGTCGGTGGCGCAGAGCTTGGGCACCTTGCTGCCGGCCTCGATGCTGGCGCGCATGACCGAGGTGCCGGCGGGCACGGTCACGGCGACGCCGTCGATCTCGAGCGTGACCAGGGTCTCGCGAAGTGCGCTTGGGGGTGCCGTAGTCCAGACTGTTCAGTGAAGCCATGAGCTATCTCCTTGCCGCGTGCCGGGCTCGGCGGATCTGCTCAGGCGGCCGCGCTGTCGCGGCTCGTGCGCGCCGGCGGCCAGGCCGAAGTCCTCGGGAAAGTGATTGAGCGCGCTCAGCACCGGGAACGGCGTCATGCCGCCCAGCGCGCACAGCGAGCCGGCGACCATGGTGTCGCACAGGTCGCGCAGCAGGTCGCACGTTGGCCTCGCGTGTCGCTTGCCGCCGACGATCCGGTCGATGACCTCGACGCCGCGCGTCGAGCCGATGCGGCAGGGCGTGCATTTGCCGCAGGATTCGATCGCGCAGAACTCCATCGCATAGCGCGCCATGTGCGCCAGGTCGGCCGTGTCGTCGAACACCACCATGCCGCCGTGGCCGATCATCGCGCCGGCGGCGGCGAAGGCCTCGTAGTCGAGCGGCATGTCGAACTGCGACTCGGGCACGTAGGCGCCCAGCGGCCCGCCGATCTGCACGGCGCGGATCGGCCGGCCGCTGGCCGAGCCGCCGCCGAAGTCGTAGAGCAGTTCGCGCAGCGTCAGGCCGAAGGCCTTCTCGACCAGGCCGCCGTGGCGGATGTTGCCCGCCAGCTGGAACGGCAGCGTGCCGCGCGAGCGGCCCATGCCGAAGTCCTTGTAGGCCTTGCGCGCCGTGGGCGAAGATGGTCGGCACGCTGGCCAGCGAGATGACGTTGTTGATCGACCGTGGGCTTGCCGAACAGGCCCTGGATCGCCGGCAGCGGCGGCTGGAAGCGCACCATGCCGCGCTTGCCCTCGAGGCTTTCGAGCAGCGAGGTCTCCTCGCCGCAGATGTAGGCGCCGGCGCCGCGGCGCACCTCGAGGTCGAAGGGCTTGCCGGAACCCAGGACGTCGTCGCCGAGGTACGCCGGCGGCGCGCGCGCGTTCAATGGCCTGGCATTGAGTGCCGCCTCGGCGTGCGGGTACTCGGAGCGCAGGTAGATGTAGCCCTGGGTGGCGCCGACCGACGACGCCGGCGATCGTCATGCCCTCGATCAGCACGTACGGGTCGCCCTCCATCACCATGCGGTCGGAGAAGGTGCCCGAATCGCCCTCGTCGGCATTGCAGACCACGTACTTGACGGGCGAGCGCTCGGCCAGCACCGTGCGCCACTTGATGCCGGTGGGGAACGCGGCGCCGCCGCGCCCGCGCAGGCCCGAATCGAGCAGGGCCTGGACGGCGGCGCGCCGGCTCCATGGCCAGCGCGTGCGCGCAAGCCCGCGTAATCCGTCGTGCTGCGCGGTACTCGTCCAGCGACAGCGGGTCGGTGAGGCCGACGCGGGCGAAGGTCCGGCGCTCCTGGCGGGCGAAGTAGGGAATGCGCTTCGGTCAGGCCATGGCCGAGCGCGTGGCGCCCGCCGTGCAGGAAATCCGGCCGCGAACAGGCCCGGAACGTCCTGCACGCGCGACCGGACCGTAGGCGACGCGGCCGTCGGCGGTCTGCGACCTCGACCAGCGGTTCGAGCCACAACATGCCGCGCGAGCCGTTGCGCACGAGCTCGATCGTCGGCGCCGCGCTGCGCCGCCTCGCGTGCGATGGCCGCGGCCACGGCGTCGGCACCGACGGACAGCGCGCCGAATCGCGGGAAACGAAGACGCGGATGGCTCATGCGGCCTCCCGGCACCGGCGCGACGATGGCATCGAAGCGCTGGGCGTCGACCCGGCCGACGCAGTTCCTCGTCGTCGACCAGCACGGCCGGCGAGCAGGCGCAATTGCCCAGGCAGTACACCGGTTCGAGCGTGACCGCGCCGTCGCCGGTGGTTTCGTGCAGATCGACGCCCAGCGACTGGCGCGCGTGCTCCAGCAGCCCGCTGGCACCCATCGACTGGCAGGCCTCGGCAATGCAGACGCGAACCACATGGCGTCCCGGCGGCGCTGGCACGGAAGTGATGATAGAAGCTGATGACGCCATGCACCTCGGCAATCGAAAGGTGCATGGCCTTGGCGATCTGCGGCACCGATTCCGGCGGAACGTAGCCGGCGCGGTCCTGGATCTCATGCAGCAGCGGCAACAGCCCGCCAGGACGCTGCGCGTGCAAACCGATGGCCGACGAGACTATCTCTTCAAGCGCCATAAAGGATCCTTGTGCTCCCTGCGCCGAACCTCTATCCGTACGCCCGCGGCGCAGGGTGAGATCAGGTCGGTGTTGGTTGGATATAATCATATGCGTCACTTCGCATATGATGCCGTCGACGGCCTCCATTTACTCGACAAATTAGCACCCTTCGCGCCAACCAGAAATATGCATTTTCTTGCCTATACCGCCGCCGCGGGGCGCAAGCCGCCGATGTGCGCCGCCCTGCCCCGCGCAACCCGCGCCGGTGGCGGCAAGACTACGCCCGTACGCGGGAGCGCCCGCAAGGCGCGCGGCAGCCGGCCATGAGCAAGATACTCATCCGGCCATCGTGGACCTTTTCCAGTGAAAGCGGCGAAACGGTCGACCCGCAACTCTTTCGCCTGTTGCGCGCTGTCCACGAATGCGGAAAACTGACCCTGGCATCGCGGCAGGCGCAGCTTTCTTACCGCTACGCCTGGGATCTGCTGTCTAAATGGGGGCAATTCTTCGGAACCCCGCTGGTCAAGATGGCGCGAGGCAAAGGCGCCGAACTGACCCAGCTGGGCGAAAAGCTGTTGTGGGCGGAACAGCGCAGCGGCGCAAGCTTCTATCCGCAGCTGGAAAACATCGCCTCCGAGCTGAACCTGGAGATCAACCGCGCGCTGCGCGAATCGCAGACGGTGCTGCGCATCCATGCCAGCTATGGCTACGCGGTGGAAAAGCTGCCGACGCTCATGCGGGAGTACGGCCATGCGGGCGTCGACCTGCAGTACATGGCCAGCGTCGCGGCGGTTGCCTCGCTCAGCCGTGGCGACTGCGACCTCGCCGGCTTCCACCTGCCGCCCGGAGACCTGGGCGTAACGCTTTGGGAACATTACGAAAAGTGGCTCAAGCCGCGCCAGCAGCGCATCATCCGCCTGGTGATCCGCACCCAGGGCCTGATCGTGCCGCGCGGCAATCCGCGCAACGTGACCTCGCTCGACGACCTGCGCCAGCCCGGCGCGCGCTTTGCCAACCGGCAACTGGGATCGGGCACGCGCATCCTGCTCGATGGCCTGCTGCAGCGCCAGGGTATCGATACGCGCGAGATCACCGGCTACGCCAGCGGTGAATTCACCCATGCTGCTGTCGCGGCCTTTGTCGCCAGCGGCATGGCCGACATCGCCTTCGGCATCGAACCGGCGGCCCGCCAGTTCAAGCTCGATTTCGTGCCCATGGTGCAGGAACGCTACATGCTGGCCTGCCACAAGGACAGCCTGCGCCTGCCTGCGATCCGCGAACTCATCACGCTGCTGCAGCAGCCGCCGTTTGCCGCCCTCATCGGCGCGGTGCCGGGCTATGCGCCCGACAATCCCGGGCAGGTGGTGCCGCTGAAGGAGATCTTCCCCTGGGTGGCATGAGGGCGCACCCCCGGGGCAGCGGGCCCCGGCAGCGGCGCGCTCAATTCCTGTAGACGACGCCGCCCTTCATCACGAAACGCACCTTCTGCAGCGTGCCGACGTCCTCCAGCGGATCGCCGTCGACCGCGATCAGGTCGCCGTAGCGGCCGACGGCGATGGCGCCGATGTCGCGATTGCGGCCCAGCGCATCGGCGGCCGTGACGGTGGCCGAGCGGATGGCCTGCAGCGGCGTCATGCCCCAGGCGACCATGGTGGCGAACTGGCGGGCATTGTCGCCGTGCGGGTAGACCCCGGCGTCGGTGCCGAAGATCATCTTCACGCCGGCGCGGGTGGCGGCGCGGAAGGTCTCGCGCTGGCGCCGGCCGATCTCGCGCTCCTTGGCCAGCGATTCGGCAAAGAGGCCGTTCTTTTCGCCCTCGGCCAGGATGTAGTCGTCGTTGTAGATGTCCATCGAGAAATAGGCGCCATGCGCGCGCGCCAGCGCAAAGGCCTCCTCGTCGGCCAGGCTGGCGTGCTCGATGGTGTCGGCGCCCGCGCGCAGCGCGTCCTTGATGCCGGCCGTGCCGTGCGCGTGCACGGCGACGCGCAGGCCCAGCTGGTGCGCCTCGTCGACCAGCGCCCGCATCTCCGCCAGGTTGTACTGCTGCCCGCCCGCCGTGTCGGTCTTGGACAGCACCCCGCCGGTGCCGCAGAACTTGATGACCTCGGCGCCATATTTGCGCAGCTTGCGCACCACCGCTCGTATCGCATCGGGCCCGTCGGCCACGGCCGGGCCGGGCGTCTGGATCGACGGCGGAAACTCGGTGATGTCGCAATGGCCGCCAGTGGCGCCGATCGCATAGGTGGCCGGGACGATGCGCGGGCCGGGGACATAGCCGATATCGATCGCCTGCTTGAGCGCCACGTCGTCGTAGTGCTCGGAGCCGACGTTGCGCACCGTGGTGAAGCCGGCTTCCAGCGTGCGCCGGGCGTTGGCCACGCCCACGACGGTCCAGAAGGTGTCGGTGAACTCGTAGCGGTGGTAGCCGCTGTCCAGGCGCGGATCGCTCGTGAGGTGCACGTGCATGTCGATCAGGCCGGGCAGCAGCGTCTGTCCGGGCAGGTCGATGCGGCGCGCGCCGGCGGGCACCGGCGCGCCGCGGCTTGCCACCGCCGTGATGCGCCCGTCGACGATGGTGACCTGCGGATCGGGCACCAGGCGGCCGTCGACGACATCGAGCAGGCGCGCGGCGGTCACGACCACGGCATCGGCAGCCCGGGACGGGGCGACGGCCAGGGCGGCGGCGGCGAGCGCCGCCAGGACGAGCGCGCCGCGGCGCGCAAATCCGCGGCCGGCACCGCCGGTCGGCATCAGGAACGGCATTTCGTACTCCAGCAGGAAGGGACGGGAAAAGGCTATCACGGAGCCCGCCGCGCGCCGGGAAGGCGCGGCTTGCGCGGCCCGGGCCGCGCGCGGGTGGCCGCCACGACCGGCGCGCCCGCCGGGCGGAACAGGTCCTCGATCACGGCGGCGCCGTCGCTGAGCAGGAAGTCCTTGAAGGCCTGGGCGACGGCCGGCAGGCGCTTGTTGCGCCGGTGCACGACGAACCAGTCGAAACGCGCCGGGAAGCCGACGACGTCGAGTACCACGAGCTGGCCCAGGCGCTTCTCCATCGCGATGGTATGCGCAGACAGGAAGGCCAGGCCCATGCCGGCGATGACGGCCTGCTTGATGGTCTCGGTGCTGCGAATCTCCATCGCGATGCGCAGGCGCGAGAAGTTGCGGCCGAAGGCTTCATGCATCGACAGCCAGGTGTCGGATCCGCGCTCGCGCATGACAAAGGGCTCCAGCGCGAGCGTTGCCATGGGAATCCGGCTGCTGCCGGCCAGCGGGTGGTCGGGCGGCGCGACGATCACGTAGGGGTGGGGCGCGAAGGACTCGTTGACGGTGTCGATGTCCTCGGGCGGCCGCACCATGACGGCAAGATCGGTGAGGTTGCTGGCCAGCTGGTGCAGCAGCTCGGCGCGGTTGAAGACCGCCAGGTGCAGCGTGACCCCGGGGCTGCGGCGCTGGAATTCGGCCAGCATGCGCGGAAAGAAGTAGTCGCCGGCGCTGATCACGGCGATGTTGAGCGTGCCGCCGGCGACGCCCTTGAGCTGGGCCATGGCCTCCTCGGCCTCGCGCACCTGGTCGATGATGGCCCGGGCGTGGCGCAGCATCTCCTGCCCGGCCGCGGTGAGGTAGACCTTCTTGCCCAGCTGCTCGAACAGCGGCAGGCCGGCGTGGCCCTCGAGCTGCTTGACCAGGGTGGACACCGCCGGCTGCGACAGGAACATTTCCTCGGCGGCGCGCGAGAAACTCAGGTGGCGCGCCACCGCTTCGAAGACGCGCAATTGCCGCTGGGTCACATGCAGCATCGGGGTTCACTCCGCCAGCCGTTTGCCGCCACCGGGGTGGCGCCGGGATGCCGCAATGCAGCACCGCAATCCATATTCTTTTTATTATCGTAAATATCATAAACTTTAATTGGTGTTTATGGATGGCCCGGCGTACCTTGCTGCCATCGACGAACGCGCCGGTGCATCCGCCCTCACGGAGCGACGCTAGGCGCGCCGGCAGCGGCCCGCGCCGCGGCCGACACCGCAGGGAGACGCCATGAACCAGCGCAGCAACGGTTGTTCCACCGCCGAACCGCACGAACTCGAGCGCAACGCCTTCAATGCCGCCTTCAGCGAACTCGGGCTGTGCTGGCACTGGGACGAGAACACCTACGCCGAACTGCAGGCCATCGCCGCCGAGAGCGAGCGCCTGCGCCGCTACGTCGAGTCGCAGCACCGGCACCTGCTCACCGCCTACGACGCGGATTTCCTGGTGGATGCGATCCGGGTGACCAAGTCGCGGATCGCCGGGGAAATGTCGGCGGCGTAGCCGCCGGCCCCGCACCCTGCGGGCGCGGGGCGGTCAGAGGAACAGGTCGGGCAGCAGGCCCTTGCTGCCGGGCACCACCGCATAGGCGTCGAAGTCCTGCACGCCGGCGGCGCGCAATACGTCCTCGTCGATGAAGAAATTGCCGCTGGTCGTGCGCGCGTCGCGCGCGACGACGTGCAGCGCGGCCTCGGCCACGATGCGCGGCAGCCGGCAGTGCTCCGGGCGGATGCCGGGGATCATCTGCAACGCGGCGGTCTGGATCACCGTACGCGGCCACAGCGCATTGACGCCGATCCCGTAGGGCCGGAACTCCTGCGCGTGCCCCAGCACGCACATGCTCATGCCGTACTTGGCCATCGTGTAGGCCACGTGCGGAGCGAACCAGCGCGGCTGCATGTCCAGCGGCGGCGACAGCGTCAGGACGTGCGGGTTGCGGCCGCGCTCGGCCGACTGCCGCAGGGCCGGCAGGCAGGCCTGCGTGCACAGGAAGGTGCCGCGCACGTTGACCCCGAACATCAGGTCGAAGCGCTTCATCGACGTGGCCTCGGTGCCGGTGAGATTGATGGCGCTGGCGTTGTTCACCAGGACATCGATGCCGCCGAAGCGGGCCACGGCCTGCTGCACCGCCGCCACCACCTGGCCCTCGTCGCGGATGTCCACCTGCAGCGGCAGGCAGGCGCCGCCTTCGGCCTCGATCTCGCGGGCCGCGGTATGGATCGTGCCGGGCAACTTCGGGTTGGCCTCGACGGTCTTGGCGGCGATGACGACATTGGCGCCGGCGCGCGCGGCGTGCCGGGCGATTTCCAGCCCGATGCCGCGCGAGGCACCGGACAGGAAGACGGTCTTGCCGCGCAGGGACATGGCAGTGGCTCCGAGGTGGTCCGGCTCAGGTTTGGGCAGGGCGGGAGAAATCGGGTTTGCGCCGCTCCAGGAAGGCGCTCAGGGCCTCCTTGGCCTCCGGGCTGTCCAGCAGGCGGCGGAAGGTCTCCAGTTCGGTGGTCATCGCGTTGTGCACGGCATTGCGCCAGCCGGCCTTGAGCAGGCGCTTGGTCTCGCGCACCGCCACCGGCGGCAGCGCGCGAAAGCGCCGCGCCTGGTGCATGGCCACCTCGAGCACCTGGCCCGGCGGCACCAGGCGGTTGACGAGGCCCATCTCGAGCGCTTCCTCGGCCGATATCGGCTCGCCGAACAGCAGCTTCTCGGCGGCCTTGTGATAGCCGGCGGCCAGCGGCAGCAGCAGCGACGAGGCGAACTCCGGACACAGGCCCAGGTTGACGAACGGCATCGAGAACATCGCGTCGTCGGCGCTGTACACCAGGTCGCAGTGCAGCAGCAGCGTGCTGCCGATGCCGACGGCGGCGCCGTTGACGGCGGCGATCACCGGCTTTTCGTGGCTGGCCAGCGCATTCATGAAGCGCACCGTCGCCGAGGTCTCGGACGAGGGCGGGCGCTCGAGAAAATCCTGGATGTCGTTGCCTGCCGAGAACACCGAGGGGGCGCCGTGCAGCACCACGGCGCACACCGAGGCGTCGTGCGCGGCCGCGGCCAGCGCATCGGCCATCTGGGCATACATCTCGGCCGTGATGGCGTTCTTGCGTTCCGGGCGGGCCAGCTCGATGCAGGCGATGCCGTCCTGGACGTTGGCGCGTATGGTCATGGGCGGATGGCGCTCACAGGCGCTCGAAGATGCCGGCCGCGCCCATGCCGGTGCCCACGCACATGGTCACCATGCCGTAGCGCTGGGAGCGCCGCCGCAGCCCGTGGATGAGCGTTGCGGCGCGGATGGCGCCGGTGGCGCCCAGCGGGTGACCCAGCGCGATGGCGCCGCCCAGCGGATTGACCCGCGCCCGGTCCAGGCCCAGCGAATCGATCACCGCCAGCGCCTGCGCGGCGAAGGCCTCGTTGAGCTCGATCCACTCCATCGCGTCCTGCTGCAGGTCCGCCGCGCGCAGCGCCGCCGGAATGGCTTCCTTGGGGCCGATGCCCATGATCTGCGGCGGCACGCCGCGCACCGCGAACGACACGAAGCGCGCCAGCGGCGTCAGGTTGAAGCGCTTGAGCGCGGCTTCGCTCACCAGGATCAGGGCCGCGGCCCCGTCGGACATCTGCGAGCTGTTGCCGGCCGTCACGCTGCCCTTGAGCGCAAACGCCGGCTTGAGCCTGGCGAGCGCCTCCAGGCTGGTGTCGGCGCGCGGACCCTCATCCTGCTCCATGCGCCGGCGCCGCTGCGCAACCTCGCGCCGGGCGAGATCGGGCACGCGGTCGACGATCTCGAACGGCGTGATCTCGTCGCGGAACTCCCCGGCCGCCTGGGCGGCGATGGCCCGCTGGTGCGAGGTCAGCGCGAACTGGTCCTGGGCCTCGCGGCCGACCTTCCATTGCGCCGCCACCTTCTCCGCGGTGATGCCCATGCCGTAGGCGATGCCCAGGTTTTCGCTGGATTCGAACAGCCGCGGGTTGAACGACGGCTTGTTGCCGCTCATCGGCACGAAGCTCATAGACTCGGCGCCGCCGGCGATCATGACGTCGGCCTCGCCCACGCGGATGCGGTCGGCCGCCATCGCGATGGCGTTGAGGCCGGACGAGCAGAAACGGTTGACCGTGCAGCCGCCGACCGAATCCGGCAGGCCCGCATACAGCACCGCGGTGCGCGCGACGTTCAGGCCCTGCTCGCCCTCCGGCATCGCGCAGCCGATGATGGCGTCCTCGACCGCCTTGGGATCGAGGGCGGGCACGGCCGCCAGCGCTCCGCGCAGCGCGGCCACCAGCAGGTCGTCGGGACGGGTATTGCGCAGGCTGCCCTTGGGGGCCTTGCCCACCGGCGTGCGCGTCGCGGCGACGATATAGGCTTCCTGGACTTGTCGGCTCATGGTCGTCTCCGTGATCTAGTTGCGCACCGGCTTGCCGGTCTGCATCAGGCCCATCATGCGCTCCTGCGACTTCGGATGCCCGACGAGCTCCATGAAGTGCTTGCGCTCCAGGTCGAGGAACCACTGCTCGTCGACCGGCGCGCCGGCGTCGACGTCGCCGCCGCAGAGCACGTCGGCGATGCAGGCGCCCAGGTGGTAGTCGTGCGCGCTGATGTAGCCGCCGTCGCGCATGTTGACGAGCTGCGCGCGGATCGTGGCCAGCACCGAGCGCCCGGCGGCCGCCACCTGGCGCGGCGGCAGCGGCGGCCGGTAGCCGACGGCATGCAGCGCGAAGGTCTCGCCGATGGCGGTCCAGAGCAGTTCGTGGCGGTTGAACACCACGGTGTCGGAGGGCAGCAGGTAGCCCATGTCGCGCGCCTCGAGCGCCGAGGCGGAGACCCTGGCCATGCCGGCATTCTGGAACCAGTTGCGCAGGTAGGGCAGCAGGTCGGTGGCGCCGACGCCGGCCGCGGCGGCGGCCGCGCGCAGCGCGCCCTCTTTCAGGCCGCCGGCGCCCGGGATCAGGCCCACGCCGACCTCGACCAGGCCGATGTAGGACTCGAGCGCCGCCACCCGTTTGGCGCAATGCAGCGCGATTTCGCAGCCGCCGCCCAGCGCCAGGCCGCTGATGGCGGCCACGACCGGCACCTGGGCGTACTTCACGCGCAGGAAGGCGTTCTGCAGGTCGCGCTCGGCGGCGCCGATGGCCTTGACCCCGCCGCTCATGAAGAGCGGCAGCATGGCCTGCAGGTCGGCGCCCGCGGAGAACGGTTCGTCCGGCGACCAGACGACCAGGCCGCGATAGCCGGCCTCGGCCAGGTCGATGGCGCGCAGCAGGCCGGCGCCGACGGCCGGGCCGATGGCGTGCACCTTGGTCTTGATGGAGAAGATCAGCACCTCGCCGGGCATGCCCGAGCCCCAGTGCCAGATGCGGCAGGCGTCGTCCTCGAACAGCGTGGTGCCGTGGCGGTGGGCATCGGGCGCGCCGTCGCCCGGCAGCGGCGCACGGAACAGCTGGCGGTGGTAGACCGGCAGGTCGATGCGCGGCACGAAGCGCTTGCGCGCCGGACTCCACGACCCCGCCGCCGTATGCACGCCGCCGCCGGCGGCCACCGGGCCCTGCAGCACCCACGCGGGCAGCGGCGCGGCCGAGAGCGCCTCGCCGGCATCGATGTCGGCCTGTACCCAGGCGGCCACCTGGCGCCAGCCGGCCGCCTGCCAGCTCTCGAAGGGCCCGCTGTCCCAGCCGAATCCCCAGCGCAGCGCGAAATCGACGTCGCGCGCCGTATCGGCGATGCTTTCCAGATGCACGGCGGCGTAGTGGAACGCATCGCGGAAGATGGCCCAGAGGAACTTCGCCTGCGGATGATCGGTGCTGCGCAGCAGCCCCAGGCGCTCGCCGGCGGGCTTCTTGAGGATGCGCGCCACGAGCTCGTCGGCCTTGCCGCCGCCGTCGACATACTCGCCGCGCTTCGGATCCAATACCTTGATCGCCTTGCCTTCCTTGCGATAGAAGCCGGCGCCGCTCTTTTGCCCCAGCGCGCCCTTGTCGACCAGCGTCTTGAGTACCGCCGGCAGCGCGAAGCGGGCGGCGAACGGATCGCTGGACGGCGGCAGCGTGTCCTGCATGGTCCTGATCACGTGGGCCATGGTGTCAAGGCCCACCACGTCGGCGGTGCGGAAGGTGGCGCTCTTGGCGCGCCCCAGGCGCGTGCCGGTCAGGTCGTCGACGACGTCGAACGACAGGCCGTATTTCTGCGCCTCGGCCATCGTGGCCAGCATGCCGAAGACGCCCACGCGATTGGCGATGAAATTGGGCGTGTCCTTGGCGCGCACCACGCCCTTGCCGAGCACGCTGGTGAGGAAGGCCTCGAGTTCGTCGAGCACGCCGGCGCGGGTGGCCGCCGTGGGGATGAGCTCGACGAGATGCATGTAGCGCGGCGGATTGAAGAAGTGCACGCCGCAAAAGCGCGGCCGCAGGGTCTCGGGCAGCGCCTGCGACAACTGCGTGATCGACAGCCCGGAGGTGTTGGAGGCGAAGATGGCGTCGGCGCCGATATGCGCACCCACCCGGGCGTAGAGCTCGCGCTTCCAGTCCATGCGCTCGGCGATCGCCTCGATGACGAGGTCGCAGCCCGCCAGCAGGTCGAGGTGCTCGTCGTAGTTGGCGGCGTCGATGTAGCGCGCGTCGTCGGCGCGCCCCAGCGGGGCCGGGCTGAGCCGGCGCAGGCCGTCGATGCCGCGGCGCGCGATGCCGCTCTTGTCGGGCGACTTGGCGTCGGCCAGGTCGAACAGCACCACCGGCACGCGGGCATTGATGCAGTGGGCCGCGATCTGCGCCCCCATGACGCCCGCGCCCAGCACCGCCACCTTCTTGATCACGATGTTCTTCATTGCCGCTTCCCCGTGCAGGTCCTGCTGCCTGTCGCGCACGCGCCGGCCGGCGCGGCGTCCGTCCCGCGATGTCCTAGAACCACTGCGCCTCGAACGCCATGAGGCTGGCCGCGCCCGAACGTGCCGCGCGGATGTGGAATGCCGTCTCCGGCAGCAGGCGCTGGAAGTAGAAGCGCGCCGTCGCCAGCTTGCTCTTGTAGAACGGATCGACGGCGTCGCCGTCGGCCGCGCAGTGCGCCAGGGCCACCTGCGCCATGCGCGCCCAGAAATACGCGAACACCAGGTGCCCGGCGACGCGCAGGTAGTCGACCGCCGCGGCGCCGGCCTCGTCCTGGTTGGCGAAGGCCTTCATGCCGAGCTCCATCGTGAGCTTTTCGACCTTGTCGGCCAGATCGGCCAGCGGGGTGACGAACTCGCTCATCTCGGCCGCGGTGCCATGGTCGGCCACGAACTGCCTGACCAGCGCGCCGAACTTGCGCAGCTTGGCGCCGTTGTCCAGCAGGATCTTGCGGCCCAGCAGGTCGAGCGACTGGATCGTGTTGGTGCCCTCGTAGATCATGTTGATGCGCGAATCGCGCAGCAGCTGCTCCATGCCCCACTCGCGGATGTAGCCGTGGCCGCCGAAGACCTGCAGGCACTCGGAAGCCCGGAAGAAGCCGTTGTCGGTGAGAAAGGCCTTCACGATGGGCGTCATCAGCGCCATCATGTCGCCGCCGAACGCCCGCTGCTCCTCGTCGGGGTGGTGCAGCTGCTGGTCGGCCATCAGGCCGATCCAGTAGGCGAAGGCGCGCCCGCCCTCGGCGTAGGCGCGGGCGGTGAGCAGCATGCGGCGCACGTCGGGGTGCACGATGATGGGGTCGGCCGCCTTGTCGGGCGCCTTGGTGCCGGTGAGGGAACGGCCCTGCAGGCGGTCGCGGGCATAGGCCACGGCGTTCTGGTAGGCCGCCTCGTTGATGCCCAGGCCCTGCACGCCCACGCCCAGCCGGGCGCTGTTCATCATCACGAACATGGCGTTGAGGCCCTTGTTGGGCTCGCCCAGCATCCAGCCGACGGCGTCCTCGAAGACCATCTGGCAGGTGGAATTGCCGTGGATGCCCATCTTGTGCTCGAGGCCGCCGCAGTACACGCCATTGCGTTCGCCCGGCGTGGCCGTGTCGTCGGCCCCCACCGGCACGAACTTGGGCACGATGAACAGCGAGATGCCGCGCGTGCCGGCGGGCGCATCCGGCAGGCGGGCCAGCACCAGGTGGACGATGTTGTCGGCCATGTCGTGCTCGCCGGCCGAGATGAAGATCTTGGCGCCGGTGATGCGGTAGCTGCCGTCGGCCTGCGGTACGGCCTTGGTGCGCAGCAGACCGAGGTCGGTGCCGCAATGCGGTTCGGTCAGGCACATGGTGCCGGTCCACTCGGCCGTCACCAGCTTGGGCAGGTAGAGCTTCTTCTGCGCGTCCGAGCCGTTGTGGGCGATGCACTCGTAGGCGCCCAGCGTCAGGCCCGAATACATGGTCCAGGCCTGGTTGGTCGCGCAGCGCATCTCGTCGAACGCCACCTGCAGCAGCTGCGGCAGGCCCTGGCCGCCGAACTCGGCGTCGGCCGTCAGCCCCTGCCAGCCGGCCTCGCGGAACTTGTCGAAGGCGGCGCCGAAGCCGGCCGGCGTCCGCACCGCATGGGTCGCCGGATCGAGGGTGCAGCCCTCCTCGTCGCCGGAACGGTTGAGCGGCAGCATCACCTCCTCGGCGAAGCGGCCGGCCTCCTCGACCACCTGGTTGACGGTATCGGCATCGAGGTCGGCGTAGCGCGGCATGGCGCGCAGGGCGTCGACCGCACCCAGCACCTCGTGGATGACGAACTGCTGGTCGCGCAGCGGTGCTTTGTAGATGGGCATTCCGGTCTCCGGAGGGGTCAGTGGTTGCGGCCGGCCTGGGCCGGTGCGGCCTTGCCGGCGGCGGCCGGCTTGCGCGCGCCGCGGCGGCGGCGGGCCGCCGCGGGGATACGGGGCGCCGCCGCCCCGCCCTCGATGAGGCGCTGCAAGCCGCTGCGCGCGCGGCGCATGCTGTCCTTGCCGCGCAGCAGGCGGGCATCCTGGTGCAGCATCAGCATCAGGCCATAGATCTCGAAGACCATCTGCTCGCAGTCGGCGTCGGCCGGCAGGTCGCCGCACTGGCGGGCCTGCTCGAGCGCGCGCAGCAGCTCGCGCTTCCATGCCACGACGATCTCGACCATCGCGTCGCGCAGCGGCCCGGGACGGTCGTCGTATTCGGATGCGCCGCTGATCATGATGCAGCCGGCCTCGATCTCCTCGGCCAGCAGCGCCAGCCAGCGCTCGACGATGGCGCGCAGGCGCGGCAGGCCCCGCTCGACGCCCACGGCGGGACGCAGGACGACGTCGACGAAGCGCGCCGCATAGCCGCGCAGCACCGACAGCTGCAGGTCCTCGCGCGAACCGAAGTGGGCAAACACCCCGCTCTTGCTCATGCCCAGGCGTTCGGCCAGCATGCCGATCGTCAGGCCCTCGAGGCCGTTGCGGCGCGCCAGCGCCAGCGCGGCATCGAGGATGGCCGCGCGGGTCACGTCGCCCTTGCGGCCGCGCCCCACCGGCGCACGCCCGCCGGCGGCGGCCGGGCCCGGCCTCTTGGGAGCGCGTGGAGCGCGCGCGGAGCGCGGCGGCGTGGCGAGCATGGCGGTGGGCGGGGGGCGTCGGGGGAATAAGAATCGAACGTTCGTACTTTTTTCGGCGGCTGTCAAGCCCGGGCGCGATACCGCCGATGACTATAGAAATTGAGTTCGTCGGAAAAAATGAAGCTGAAATGGACGCATCCCGCACCGCAGCGCAGACCCAGATACGCGGCTTGCAAGGGGCGCTGACCACTTACGGCTTCGGCAATAGGCACTGCCGCTGCCCCAGTGAGCCACAACGAGCGCCGTAGCCTGCATGGGGGCTAGCCTCGCCCCCATACCCCGAGGCGCGAACCCCAGGCGCGTCGTACGCGCTGCTTGAAGGCCCTACGGGACCCGTGGGCTAATGCCGAAGAGCCGACCTACCAGGCGTCTCCAGTCGACCCATACCAGACTGTCTGGGCATGTCCGCTTCGAGAAGCTCCGCGTGCGTCACCGGGGCGGTTCAAGCAACTATTGCCAGAGGCGCAATTTCCTTCGCGCTACTTGGCTCTCCCTTCTTCGGCGACACGCAGGTCATATGCGAATTGCAGATTCAACCAGTTCTGGGCATCGCTACCAAAATAGCGTTGCTGGCGAAATGCAGTGGCAGCAGAAACGCCGCGCTTACCATCGACGATTTCGAGGTACAACTCGCTCGGCAAGCGGCTCAGCTGCCATGCCCCCGTAGGGCCATCGAGAGGGGCTCGGTCCAATCCTTCCTATTCTTGTGAATTGGCGAGCGGAGTGATCAACGTGAGCTGCTGGCGCTGGTGAAGCAGCCGCAGCAATTAGAGGGTCGTTATCGGCCCGCCGCTGCCGGTTGTCCGCAGTTGCCGCAGAACTTCGCGGCGGCAACGACCTTCGTGCCGCAACCGGTGCAAAAGCCCGCGGTGTCCGTGCCTGCGCTCGCCACGCGCAACGCCTCAGCCGCAGCAATCTGCGCTAGTCCGCCCGGAGCGCCAGCTACGCTGCCCGTCAGCAACTTCTCGGTCGCCTTGAGCGCGTCAAGGCGCCGTATATCTTCGGACGCCTGCGGTGCGATGAAGACGCTCTGGTGGCTGGCAAAGGCACTCAGATCGGCAACCATGCGCCGCGCCTCCTGGGCGGTAGCGAACATCGCCGCGACCTGCCGTTCGCTATCCTTGCCGAACACGACAGATTCGATTCGTGCGCGCCAGACACGCAGGGTCATCTGTTCCACGCGCACGACGTCGTTTTCAGTGTGCATCTGAGATGTCATCTGGTTGCCGGTACCGATCCGCGAGGACTGCCAGACACCCTGAAGTTCGATCCAGACGAGTGTCGATTCGAAGTCGAAGCGCCCCCAGATCCGTGCGGCGGAGCGGAAGCAAAACACTGAGACGACGAGGAAAATGATCGAGTAGCCGAGCGCGCGCCCCTGGTCCGAGGCGGAATTCAGACTCGAGAACGTTTCGTCACCGCGCAAGTAGGTCATGGCGAACCAAACCGCTGCCAGGACCAGAACCGTCGCGTAAAAGTCCAGCGCCATCAGCCAGCGATGTCGCGGTGCAACCATGGCGCCGGCAATCGTCGGGGCAGCGGCGCCTGGCATCGGCATCGGCTGTGATTCCTCGAACATCTCGCCCGTGAAATTCCCGGAACCCATGGCGCCGGACGTCTTGGGTTCTATGCGCGTGTATCGCCGATTCGGGATGTTCTGCGTCCATTCGCTTTGCAGCCTGCGGTCGAGCTCGGTCAACAGGGCCCCGGGCGGACCGTTCATCGACAAGGAAATCTGCTCGCAACTTCGCTCAGTGTGCGGAGGGGCATCGACCTGGGACAGAAGTGCCAGCAAGATCAGGGACACGGCGATCATGGCTGCGAACAGCATCAGGAAAGTCTGCCCGTCGAGGCTGAGCGTCACCCGCGGCAGGGTGCTGCCAAGCGTGCCAACCAGAGCCGGGCCAAGGACGGCCGCCACGATCAAGAGGACCATCAGCCAGGGTGATATCGGCGGAGCGCGGTCGCCCCGATAAAGCGGTCGCAGCAGCACGAACGCGGCGAACAGGAAATATGCAATGCCGATCACCGGCCGAGTCTGCTCGGTGCCGAACAAGCCCCAGGAGATCGCGAAACTCAGGAAGGTCACCACGAACGTAACTGCGGTCGAGAAATGCTTCTGCACGA
This sequence comes from uncultured beta proteobacterium, assembly GCA_963781975.1. GTDB lineage: Bacteria > Pseudomonadota > Gammaproteobacteria > Burkholderiales > Burkholderiaceae_F > GJ-E10. The sequence goes on along the minus strand of CAWAHT010000008.1, from coordinate 191,067 downwards.
GTTCCTGAACGACGCGGGGCGCGGTGATGAGCCTGGGAATCGTGTGGTACAGCAGGCCGTTGAGCGCACCCTTCGGCTCGGGATACGGGATACCGCCCTGCCGCATCATGTTCTTGAAGTAGTCCGCCGCGTTCGAATTGCCGACACCGCCGATGGCGACTTCCGGCGCGAGCGAACTGGGCCGGCCGCGGCCGAAATAAAACCGCAGGCGGCGTGCTCCGAAAGCCGCAAAGGACAGACCGCTCATTAGCAGACCCATGCCGACGATAATCGGCACCATGCCCCGGCTTCCTTCCCGGACCTGCAGCGCCGACTGCGCCCAGAACAGCGCCACCACTCCCGCCAGCAACAACGCCACGGCGCAAAAGAACAGGAACAGATTCTCGACGCGGTAGGGATTGGGCAGTTCCAGGTTCTTATTCTCGGAACTGTAGTCGTAGGCCATGGGCTGAGCTTTCAGTGAAGGGCGCAAAGAAAGGCCGGTCGCATTGCCGGCTGGTCTCGGGCTATTCTATCCACGCCCACGAAATCCACGCAACGTCCTTTTGTGCGCAGGGCACGGCGCAAGTTGACGCAGGAGCCTTGAACGCCGCGGTAACTTTCAGTTGATTGCCATTGATTCCGCCCCCGAGTGCACTCGCTACTGCAGAAAATCCTTCCTGACGGGCATCAATTTGCCAGTGTCACATTGACGCCGAGAATTGCAACCATCGGCGAATCTTGGTCGCGATTATCACAATGCAATCGAATCGGCCCTGCGCGCCTCTGCCAGTAAGCAGACGTTCCGCGCCGCTTCTGGCCGGGACCGACGTCCAGCCACGTCCGCAATTTCATATTGCCAAGGACAGCTGACTAGCGCAATGCCGACCTGGCGTGACCCAATGTCCGCTGCCCGTGGCGGGGCGGACTGCCTTCGGAAGCCCCTAACCCAACGCTTTCCGTCGAACTCGACCCACAGCGGGCATTTCCGTCCGCCGAAAGCGACAACGAAAATCCGAGGAGCCGGACATCCTTACCACGTCACCGATCTGCTAACCGCGCTTGTACCCAGCCTCTTTTTGGCTGTGCGCCGCCACGATGAAAACGGCATCACGCTCCGAGTCGTACACGTACAGCGCGATGTAGCCATGCGCCCCGGTTCCGATGACGAGTTCACGAAAGCCATCTGCTGTCGGCCGCCCAAGGTGCGGACTGGTCTGGAGGATTTGAAGGGTATCGACGATTTCTTGAATGCGTGCAGCTGCATTCTGAATGTCGTGCTGCAATAGATGTTCGAGAAAGCGATCAAAATCGTCGAGGACTTCCTCATGGAGGACGACTCTGGTCAAATCAGCTCACCAACCTGCGCGGCTTTGGCCGCCGCGCACTCCTGCCGCTGACACGAGCCAACAGGTACTCGCGCACTTCCCCCAGCGGCACGCCCTCGCCCGTGGCCAGGATCTTGGCGAGGCGCCTGGCCGCAACTTGATGGAAGTCTGTCTCAAGTTCGGATTGCTCGGTCGCTTGCGCGATGGCGTCGACGATGAAGCCATGCGCGGTCTTGCCGGCGCGCTCTGCGGCCGTGGCTACTCGGGCTTTGAGATCGTCGTCAATTCGGATGGTCGTCGTGGACACAGGCGTCTCCAGTCACATCAAGAATTCGGGCGAATGTAGCACATTTGCGCTACAACCCTCCGAACCCAAGATTCGCTTGCACACAATGTCCGCCGCTTGGTTGAGGCCTGAAACGGCAAGGGCAGCTTCGGGTCGTGATGGAAGAAATGGGGCCGCTTCCGGGCGCGCGCCCGCGAGTCCGTTCTGGGTGTCATCGCGGTCCTAGCGGCTCTCACTCCGACGGACCCTTTTTTCACGTTCGGCGACGCCTGACCGAAAGGTGATTGTCCGACGGACTTTCACTCGGCTCAACGCTGTCGTGGAATCAGTGCCTTAGACGCGGTCGTCCCGATGGACTCCATTTTTACGATCACCGGACAACGTCCCGTGCCGTGCAATCTAGGTGAGCGGCGCTCCGGCCCGGGCGGTCGCGGCGTAGCGCGGCAGGCCGTCGGCCAGGCACACCCAGGGCAATTGTTCGCCGGCATAGACGTGCACCTGCGGCGCGAATTGCGCGGGCTCGTCGAAACTGGCCGCGAACAGATGGATTTCACCGGGCCAGCGCACGCCCTCGAAGCTCATCGGCGAGCCGCAGCGCGGACAGAAGCGGCGCGTGACGCCGGGCGACGAAACGTACGCACGCGGCGGCGCCGCCGTCCATGCGACGTCCGCGGCGGCGTAGCCGACATAGGTGGCAAAGCCCGCGCTGGTGGCGCGGCGGCAGCTTTCGCAGTGACAGTGCGCGACCCACCTGGGATCGCCGCGCGCCGCGAATCGAACCTGGCCGCAGAGGCAGCGCCCCTGCCGCACGCGGTTCACCGCGGCATTGCCGCCAGGCGGCACCGGCCCGGATTGCATCGCGTCGCCTTCAGCCGGCCATCTGGCCGGCGCTGCCCCGGGCCGGCTCCAGCGGCACGAAGATCCACATCAGGACATACACGACCAGCCCGGTGCCGGCAAACAGCGCCAGGGCGGAAAAGACGATCCGCCATACCCAGGATGCCACGCCGGTGGCGCAGCCGATGCCGCCGCAGACACCGCCGAACCAGCGGTCGCCCCGGCTGCGCCGCAGCCGGTTCACGGCGTCGACGATCGGCACCTCCCCGGCCGCCGCCGCGCCGCCGAGCACGCGCGCCTTGGCACGGGTGAATTCTTCGTCCGACAGCACGCCGCTGCGGTGCAGATCCCCCAGCTTGCCCAGTTCATCGCTCTCGGCCATCGCACCCTCCCCGGATCCGTCGACGGACATAGCGTAGCGCGGCCGCGGTGCGCTGCCAGCCGCGCGCGACGAAACGGCGATCGGCGGGTACCAGGCGCGCGCGACGGCGACGGGCGGCCGGGGCCGCGCTCAGCCCCCGCCGATGATGTGGCTCTGGCCGCGCGCCAGGGCGTGCGCCGCGACGCGATCGGCGACCACCTTGCCGGCCGATTGCAGGGTCAGGTAGCCGGCGCACAGCGCACCCAGCCCGAGCACGGCCAGGCCGCCGCGACGGTAGCCGCGGGTCCGGATGAAGTAATACGGCAGGGCCAGCGCGCCGACGGCCACGACCGCGGCATTGAGCCAGCGCGAGCGCTCGTAGGCATGATCCTGCGCGTCCAGGTGATACCAGCGGAAGACGATGGCGCCGAGCGGCACGATGGTGACCACGTCGCCGACATAGAACCAGCGCCCGGGGGCGACCAGTTCCCGAACGATGCCGTCGAGCACGGCGATGCCCAGGGCGGCAAGGCAAAGCTGGACCTTGGAGGCCCGGATCAGATTGAGCGTATGCGGCATGGCAGGAAAGGAAGGCGCGCCGGCCGGCAGGCCGGCGCAGATGCAAATGCGCCTAGTCTACAAAAAAAAGTCTAGGGGACGGGCGCGGCGGCGGCGGCCGGCGTACCCGGCGCGGCGGCGGCGAGCGGCAGTTCGAAGCGGATGACCCCGGGGTCGCCGTCCTCGCGCCGGGGCACGTAGCCGCGGGCGACCATCATGCCGCGCATCGAATCGTTCTCGGCCAGCACGTAGCCGAAGATCTGCTCGACCTGGCGCTCGCGGGCGCAGGCCTCGAGCGCCGCCATCAGCGAATAGCCCAGGCCCCGCCCCTGCCAGCTGTCCTCCACCGCAATGCCGAACTCGGCGCGCTCCGCGCCCTGCGTGCGGTTGTACTGCGCCAGGCCGCGGATTTCCTCCTCGCCGCCGCTGGCGTCGATGGCGACGAAGGCCATCTCGCGGTCGTAGTCGATCTGGGTGAAGCGCACCAGGCGGTCGAGTGAAAGCTCGCGCACCGGCGCATGGAAGCGCCGGTACAGCGTCAGGTCCGACAGGCGGGCGACAAAGCGCCGCTGGGCCTCCGCATCCTCGGGGCGCACCGGGCGCACCAGCAGGACCGCGCCGTCGTTGAGGGTGAGCAGGCGTTCGAGCGCCTTGGGATACGGGTGGATCGCCAGGTGCGAGTAGACCGGGTCCGGTTGCAGCGGCCCCTGGTCGATGACGACGCGCGCATCGAGGGCGATGACGCCGGATTCGTCGGCCAGCAGCGGATTGATGTCCAGGTCGGTTAGGCAGGGAAATTCACAGGCCAGTTCCGACACCCGCAGCAGCGCATCGATCAGCCGCTCGCGATCGACCGCCGGCAGGCCGCGGAAGGCGCCCAGCATCTGCGCCACGCGGGTGCGGTCGATGAGGTCGCCGGCCAGCATGCGGTTGAGGGGCGGCAGCGCCAGTGCGGCATCGCGTACCACCTCGACGGCGATGCCGCCCATGCCGAAGCTGATCACCGGCCCGAAGGACGGATCGCGGGCGATGCCGACGATGAGCTCGCGTCCGGTGGGCCGCGTCACCATGCGCTGCACCAGCACGCCGCCGAACTGCGCCGACGGGGCGCGCTGGCGCAGGCGTTCGCGGATGGTATCGAAGCCGTCGGCGGCATCCTGCGCCGACTTCACGTCGAGCAGCACGCCGCCGACGTCGCTCTTGTGGGTGATGCCCTCGGCGCGCACCTTCAGGACCACCGGAAATCCGATCTGCGCCGCCAGCGTGCCGGCTTCCGTGCCGGTGCGCGCCAGCCTGCCCTGAGCGACATCGATGCCGCAGGCGGCGAGCACCGACTTGGCCTCGTCCTCGCCCAGCAGGCTGCGCCCCTGGGCCTGCGCCTGCGCCAGGATCGCGCGCACCGCGTCGAGCTGCGGCGGCCGACCCTCCGCCTCACGGTTGACGGGCGGGGGCAGCTGGCGGCGCAGCTCGCGGTGCCGCACGAACTGCGCCAGGTACGAAAATGACTCGACGCCCTGCTCCGGGCTGCGCATCGCCGAGTAGCCGGCGCGCCGGAACACCGAGCGGCCCTGCGCCGCGTCGGCCTCGCCCAGCCAGGCCGAAACGACGGGCTTGGTGCTGGCATCGGCGATCGGCACGAGAGCATGCGCGAGCTCGGCCGCTCCCAGGCGGATCGTGGGACAGAACAGCACCAGGACACCGTCATTGGCGTCGTCCTGCAGCAGGGTCTCGAAGGCGGCGGCAAAGCGGGCGCAGTCGGCATCGCCGATGATGTCGACCGGGTTGGCGTGCGACCATGTTGCCGGCAGGATCTCATCGAGCTGGCGGCGCGCCGTTGCGCCCAGCGCGGCCAGCGCCAGGCCCGCATCGCTGGCCGCGTCGGCGGCGAGCACGCCCGGACCGCCGCCGTTGGTGAGCACGGCGAGGCGCGGCCCGCGCGGCAGGCGCCCGCTCAGCAGCGCCTCGGAAGCGGAAAAAAGCTGCGGGTATTTCGAAATGCGGATGGCGCCGGTGCGCCGCAGCGCCGTATCGAAGACGGCGTCGTTGCCGGCCAGCGCGCCGGTGTGGCTGAGCGCGGCCTTGGAGCCGGCCGCGCGCCGCCCGGCCTTGAGCACCACCACCGGCTTCATGCTCGCGGCGGCGCGCAGGCTGGAGAGGAACTGGCGCGGGCGGTGCACGCCCTCGACGTACAGGATGATGCTGCGGGTCTGCGCATCGAGCGCGAGAAAGTCGACGACATCGGCGAATTCGACATCCGCGCCGTCACCGGTGGTGACCACCGACGAAAAACCGAAGCCGGCCGCCCAGGCGTAATCGAGCAGCGCCAGCGCCACCGCCCCGGACTGCGACACGAGCCCGATGTTGCCCGGCCGCGCGCTGGTGCGGGCGAAGGTCGCATTCAGGCCGATCGACGGCCGCATCAGCCCCAGGCAATTGGGCCCGATGACGCGCACGCCGGCGGCCCGCGCCAGCGCCAGCGCCTCGTCCTGCAGCGCGACGCCCGCCGGTCCGATCTCGGCAAAGCCGGCCGACAGCACCAGCAGACCGGCAACCCCGCGATCGGCGCATTGGCGCACGATCCCCGGAAGCGTGGCGGCGGGCGTCACGACGACGACCAGGTCGGGCACCGCGGGCAGGTCGGCGAGCGCCGCATGGCAGGGCAGCTCGCCCAGGCGCTGGTACTTGGGGTTGACGGCGAAGATCTCGCCGCGAAACCCGCCCTCGAGCAGCTTGTGCAGCACGTCGCGCCCCAGGGCGCCAACGCGTTCGGTCGCGCCCACCAGCGCCACGGAGTGCGGCACCAGGGCGGATCGCAGGTTGCGCGAGGACGGAAGCATCGCCGGAAGAACCCCTTCGAGCGTCGCTTTGCGACGCAGCGAAAGTCCGATTGTACGGGCCACCTGGCGCCCGCCGATTTAAGGCGCATCAATCCCCGGCGCCCATTCCCCGTTTGCCGGGACGCCGAAAATGCGCAAAAAGGGCTATCTTCGCGCTCATGGCCGAACGACCACGAACCGTCGCCCCGGCGCCACCGACTTTGTCCATATCGACGACCCCGGCGCATCGTTGGGCCTCGCAGGCGATCTGCCGCGAGGGCGAGCCCGCGCCGGTCGGCGACGTCTGCGCCACCGTCTGGCCCACCCGCTCGCTGCACATCCCGCTGCGCTGGTTCGACGAGCTGTACGTCTGGGCCGAGGGTTTCGAGCCCTCGCCGGTGCAGTGGTCGCGCATCCAGCTGCTGGGCCTCGACCAGGGGCTGGGCATGCTGGCGCGCGAAGAAGCCGACCAGGTCGGCGTCACCCTGTCGTTCGGCACGGTGCAGAAATACGATGAACGCATCGACCGCAAGCTGCAGGCGCACGCGCTCGTCGCCCACCGGCTCGTCGTCATCCTGCGCGGCTCCGTCGACCTGGTGAAGTCCCACTACCGGATCCGCGCGTTCGTCGATTACCTGCGCGCCCAGCAGATATCGGTGGGCCTGCGCGTGACGGCGCCGCGCCTGGCGATGGAACTGGGCGCCTTCAACCTGGTCCAGCCCGATTTTGCCAAGGTGCTGGTGCCAACCTCGACGCTCGACGACGCCTGGCACAACCTGGCCCTGGAGGCGCGCGTCGCGGGCGTCAGCGAACAATGGCTGATCGCAGCCGGCCTGCAGACATCCGACCAGGTGGACCAGGCGGTGCGCGCCGGCATCGGGTTCGGCCAGGGCAACGCCGTGCGGCCGGCCCAGGTTCCCGAGACCCGGCTTACGACGGCGCGCTGATACGCAGCGCCAGGCGCTGCGCCCTGCTCGCCGCGGCCTGTGCGCCCGACTGCGCCCAGGCGTCGATCCGGGCGCGCAGGCGTGCCGAGCGGGTCAGCCGCCGCGCCAGCGTGCGCGCCAGCGCAGCGTCCTGCACCCGGCCGGCCGCGTCCTGGAAACGGACCAGTCGGCGTATCACTGCGCGCAGCGTGCGGCGCGGCAGGAACTGGGCAAAGACCACCAGCGCATAGCGCACCGCCTTGGCCCGCCGGCGCACGCGATGCTGGCGCGCCGGCGGCTGCGCGGCGAAACCGCGCGCGTCGGCCGCCAGCCGGTTCCGTTGCCGGCGCAGGACAGTCGGGGCGCGCTGCGCGAGGCGCTTGCCGCCCGGATGCGGCGCCGTCGAACTCCATTGCAGCGCGCGCAGCGCAAAATGCGCGAACGCCGGCGCGTCGATCTGCTGCCGCAGCCGTGCATGGGCCCGTTCGCGCCGGCGTTCGGCGGCAGCCGCCAGGCGCGACCACGCGCGGTCCGGGCCGTCCGCGGCCGCGCCCGCCATCGCCGGCAGCAGCTGGCTGCAGAAGACATCCCAGTCGCGCACCGCTCCCAGGCGTTGCGCCCAGGATTTCAGATCGCGCTCGAGCCAGGCCGGCAATGGTGCGCCCAGGACGTCGAGCGCGGAGCGCAGGCGGCGCAGCGCCACGCGAGCCTGGTGCAGGCGCTCGTCCTCGCGGCGCCCGGCGCCGGTCGCCACCGCGAAATCGAGCACGCGATGCATCTCTTCGGCCACCAGCATTCGCGCCGCTTCACCCACCCGCACGGCCGGCCGAAAGGCCGGTGCGGTCCAGTCCGGACCGGCCGCCGGCGCGCCGAAGGCCAGCCGATAGCCGCGCGCAGCCTTGGACTCGCCGTAGGGCAGCAGGCTCAGGTCGGCGCGCCGCTTGCGCCCGTCGGCGCCGGCCAGCCGGCGCGCGAGGGTCCAGACGGCCGCGGCGGGACCCGCGCGCAGTTCCAACTCCGCCTCCAGGATGGCCTGCGTGCGCCCGCCGGCCTCGATGCTGCCCTCGTCGATGACCGCCTCGACGTGCAGGCCGTCCAGATGCACGTCCCACACCGTGCGCGCAAAACGCGTGCGAAATACCGCGTGCAGGCCCGCCGGCGGGCGTGCCCGGGCAGGCGCCGCCGCGCCCGGCGTCCCGGCGAGCAATCCTGGCAGCGGCGTGGCGGCGAAGCGATCCAGGTCGAGGCGCGCCGCCGGCAGCGCCGTCTCCCATTCGCCGCGCTGCGAAAACGCCGCCATGCCGTCGTCGGTCTTGAGCGTCTGGACCCAGCGCCGGCGCCCGTCGCGCACGACCGCCCGCAGGCGCAAGGCGGCACGGGCGCGCGCCAGGCGCCGGTCGGGGGTATCGAAGTAGATGCTGTCGACCTGCTCGACACGGGCAGGGGCGAGGCGGTCCAGCCGGGCCCGCAGGGCTGGGAGATCCTGCGCCCGCAGGCGCAATTTGAGTTCGCGCTCCTGGAAACCGTCCGCCGGCGGGGCGGGGGTGCCAGTGGGCGGCGCGGCGGGGGCGCGTGCCATGCAAACTTTGTTCCGAAGTGGCAATATGGGCGGATGCGCGGCAATGAGACACTCCCCCGCATTCTGATCGTCGACTCGCATGGCCAGCCGGTGCGATGGGCCGCCCTGACGCGCGCCGCCCGATACTACGCCTCCGGCAAGGTGGTCAACGACCTGGGCGAGACGCAGTTCTGGATGAACGGCGGCCTGCAGGAGCTCTCCGGCGCCCGCTCCTGCGTCGTCAGCAGTTCCATCGTCATGATCCGGGGCCGCTATCGCAGCCCGGGCGGCCGGCCGCACGTCGGCCTGAGCAAGTACCGGTTGTTCGCGCGCGACCGCCATGTATGCGCGTACTGCGGCAGCCACTGCGCGGAGGCCGACCTCACGGTCGAACACATCAATCCGGTATCGCGCGGCGGCCGCCACGACTGGACCAACGTCGTGACGGCCTGCCGTTCCTGCAACACGCGCAAGGGCAATCGCCGCCCCGAAGAGGCGAACATGCCGCTGCTTTACGTGCCCTACGCCGTCTGCCGCAACGAGGGCTTCATCCTGAGCAACCGGCGCATCCTGGCCGACCAGATGGCCTTCCTGCAGGTCTCGCTGCCCCGGCATTCGCGCTGGGCGCACGGCTGAGGGCGCCAAACGACAAAAAAGCCCGCGGCCACCAGGCGCGCGGGCTTCTTCCTGCCGGGCCGGCGCGAGGCCGGCGCCGCCTTACTTCAGGTTCTTGCTGACGTACTTCGTCAGGTCGAACATCGACACCTGGGCCTTGCCGCCGAACAGCGGCTTGAGCTTGTCGTCGGCATTGATGTTGCGACGGTTGACGGAATCCTGCAGCTTGTTCTTCTTGATGTAGGCCCAGATCTTGCTGGTGACCTCGGTGCGCGGCAGCGGGCTCGAGCCGATGACCGCGGCCAGCGGGCCGACGGGGGTCAGGGGCTTCATGAACGCGGCGTTGGGCTTGCGCTTGACCTTGCTCTTGGCTGCCTTCTTGGCAGGCGCCTTCTTGGCGGCGACTTTCTTGGCGGGGGCCTTCTTGGCCGCGACCTTCTTAACGGCCTTCTTGGCGGGGGCCTTCTTTGCTGCTTTCTTTGCCTTCTTGGCGGTAGCCATCAACTATCTCCTGTGGGAATTGAAGGTAACAGCGACAGCGTTCTTGATCCTGCGACACCACTCGAAGAGCGCTCTCGTTGCGTGACCGCAATACTAGGCGATCCGCGAGGAGAAGCAAGCATTTTCAGAGGGGAAACCGTGATTTTCTTGTCTTCCCGCAACATTTTTCAGAGGGAAAACCGCGCGCGGCGCGGTGCGGCGACGACGGACGTGGTCCATCGTGGGTACAAGATATTGGCCGTTCGCGCAGATGTGAACCACATGTTGTGGAAATTCAGCGAGCGGCTGGCGGGAACGGCGCGACGCCCGCGGCGCCGGGCGCGTCAGCGGCCGGCACCCGTGCGCCGGTAGAATCGCCGCTCCATGCAGCGCACCCCGACCCTTCGCCTGCTGCTGTCGTTTGCGGCCCTGTGTGCGCTCGCCGCTGCGGTCGTGGCCGGCGGCGGCGCCGATCTCCCGCTGTTCGTGGCGTTGAACGACGCCGCCGCGCGCTGGCTGCCGGCGGCGCTGCCGAGCAACCTGACCGTGCTCGGACACGGGCTGGTGGCGGTGATGCTGCTTGCGCTGACGCTGCCGCGCGCGCCGCGGGTGCTGGCGGCAGGCCTGTGCGCGGCGCCGCTGGGCGGCATCTTCTCGACGGTCGGCAAGCGCCTGGCCGCGCGGCCGCGCCCCGGCGCGCTGCTCGACAGCGCCAGCTTCCACGTGCAGGGGCCGCTGCTGTCGGGGCACAATTCCTTTCCGTCCGGCCATTCGATAACCCTTTTCCTGACGGCAACCGTCCTGATACTCGGCATCGACGCGCTGCGCGAGCGGCCCTGGCGCGCGCTCGCGGTGCTGGCGCTGGCGCTGTTCGCCGCCGCGTCGCGGGTCATGGTGGGCGCCCACTGGCCCAGCGACGTGCTCGGCGGCGCGGCGCTGGGCACGGTCGCCGGCGCCGCCGGCTCCTGGTGCGCGCAGCGCTGGCCGTGGTGGCGGAAGCCGCGCGCCGCCGCGCTGCTGGCGCTGGCCACGCTGGCGTGCGCCGCCGCCCTGGTCGGGACGGACACGGGCTATCCGCGCGCGCTGGCACTGCAGTGGGCCGCGGCCGCGCTGGGAGCGGCCGCCGCGGTCCGGACGCTGCTGCGCTGCTGCGCGCCGCCGCGGACGCCGGCGCCATGAGCGCAGCGGCCAGGGCGGCCGAACCGGCGGGCGGCGGGGCGCGCACCGGCTGGCTGCTGCTGGCCTGCGCGCTGCTGCTGCTGCCCGGCATCGCGCTCTACCCGCTGTTCGACGTCGACGAGGGCGCATTCTCCGAAGCCACGCGCGAGATGCTGCGCAGCGGCGACTGGCTCTCGACAACCCTCAACGGCCTGCCCCGCTACGACAAGCCGATCCTCATCTACTGGCTGCAGGCGGCCAGCGTCCGGACGCTGGGACTCAACGAGTTCGCCCTGCGCCTGCCGTCGGCGCTGGCGGGCCTGGCGTGGGTCTGGGCGATCGTGCGCTTTGCCGCGCCGCGCCTGGGCAGCCGCGCCGCCCTGCTCGCCGGCTGGGTGGCCGCGTCGAGCCTGGGCGTGCTGGTGATCGCGCGCGCCGCAACCGCCGATGCGCTGCTCAACGCGCTGCTGGCGGCAATGATGTTCGACCTGTGGCGCCACTTCGAAAGCGGCGACCGGGTGGCGCTGCGCCGCGCCTACGCGTGGCTGGCGCTGGGCATCCTCACCAAGGGCCCGATCGCCCTGCTGATCGCCGGCGCCGTCGGCGCGGCGTACTGCGTGTCCACGCGGCGCTGGCGCGCTGCGGCGCGCGCGGCAACGGACCCGTGGGCCTGGTGCATCCTGCTGCTGATCGCGGCACCCTGGTACGCCGCGCAGCTCGCCATCCACGGCCGCGACTTCGTCGACGGCTTCCTGGTGCGGCACAACCTGGACCGCTTCACCGGCACGCTCGAGGGGCACGGCGGCAGCCACTGGTACAACCGCCTGTACTACCTGGTGCTGCTGCCCGGCCTGCTGCTGCCCTGGAGCGGCATGCTGGGCGCGGTGCTGCGCGACGCGGTGCGGCGGCGCAGCGACCCGCTGACCCGCTACCTGACGCTGTGGTTCGGCTTCGTCTTCGTGTTCTTCTCGCTGTCGGGGACGCAGCTGCCGCATTACCTGCTCTACGGCATGACGCCGCTGTTCCTGCTGGTGGCGCGCCAGGTGCCGCCGACGGCCGGGCTGGCCAGCCTTGCGGCGCTGCCCTGCGCGCTGCTGCTGCTGCTGCCCGGCGTGCCGGCGCTGCTGCAGGCCTGGAGCGACCGCAACGCCACCGTGCCGCTGCCGTTCTACGCCGCCCAGGCGCACCGCGCGCTGGCGGCGGCGACGCCGGCCTACTACGCGGTGACGGGCGCCTGCGCCGCCGCCGCACTGGGCCTGCTGGCGCTGCGGCGCTGGGAACCGTGGCGGCGCGGCGTCGGCGCCACGGCGCTGCTCGCGATCGCACTGGCCTACGGCTTCACGCCCTGGCTCGCCGACGTGCTCAGCGGTCCGCAGCGCCGCGCAGCGGCGCTCGCGGCCACGCTGCCGGGCGCCGCGGTGCAGTGGGACTTCGCCGCACCCAGCTTCAGCGTGTACCGGCGCCAGGAGACCCCGGTGCGCGCACCGGCGCCCGGCGAACTGGCCATCACGCGCACCGACCGGCTGGACCCGGCGGCGCCGGTCGAGCGCCTCTTCGAGGAAGGCGGCGTGGCGCTGGTGCGGCGGCGCTAGTAGTTGTTGCCCTGCGCCAGCACGACGGTCATGACGCGCACCACGCCGTAGGCCAGCCAGTCGGTCACCCGGGCCAGCCGCGACCGGCGCGCGTAGGCATCGGCCTGCAGGCGGCGCGAATCAACCCGGATGGCCTGCTCGATGTGGCCGCGCAACTCGGTGCAGAAGGCCTGGTCGCGCACCACCACATTGGCTTCGCGCGCCAGCAGCAGGCTGAGCGGATCGATGTTGCTCGACCCGACCGTCGCCCAGTCGCCGTCGACCACGGCCACCTTGGCGTGCAGATGGCTGCGGCGGTATTCGTGGATCTCCAGGCCGCTGTCGAGCAACTGCCCGTAGAGCGCGCGCTGCGCGTAATACTGCAGGCGGTATTCCATGCGCCCCTGCAGCAGCAGGGAGACGTGCACGCCGCGGCGCGCCGCGGCGACCAGCGCGCGCCGGAAACGCTGCCCCGGCAGGAAATAGGCGCACGCGATCATGATATGGCCGTGCGCGCCGCGGATCGCGCGCAGGTAATTGCGTTCGATGTTGTGCCGGTGGCGCAGGTTGTCGCGCAGCACCAGCGCCGCGCGGACCCCCGGCTGCAGCGGCGGCACGCGCACGACGCGGCGCGGTGCCGGCTCGGACAGGTCGCCCATATTGGCCACGCCCACGGCCCACCAGAGGCGCCGCAGGGCCAGCGAGATCGACGCGACGATGGGGCCTTCGCACTCGACCGCGAAGTCGAATCGCGGGCCGATCGCTTCGCCGGTGAGCTCGTCGCGCGCCGGACTGTCGTCGACATTGATGCCGCCGACGAAGGCGATGCGGTCGTCGACCACCGCGACCTTGCGGTGCAGGCGGCGCAGCAGCCGCCGGCGCAGGCGCCACCAGCGTTCGGGCCGGTAGATGCGCAGCTGGGCGCCGAACTGCGCAAAGGGCTGCGCCAGGCGGCGCGCGAACTCGCCGCCGCCGAAGCCGTCGACCAGCACCCGCACCTGCACGCCGCGGCGCGCGGCCGCGGCCAGCGCGTCGATCACCGCATTGCCGTTGCGGTCGTCGGCCAGGATGTAGGTCTCCAGATGCACGCAATGGCGCGCACCCGCTATCGCGGCCAGCAGGGCCGGAAAGTAGCTCGGCGCCAGCGCCAGCAGGCGGATGCGGTTGCCATCCGAGAACGCCGGCCGCAACTGCGGATCGAAGGTGTCGGCGATGCGCTCGGCGATGACGCGGGACGCGCGCATCACAACTCCACGTCGGCGATCAGCGGCGCATGATCGGAGCAGCGCGCCCAGCTGCGGCCGCGCGGCACCCGGGCGGCGCGCACGCGGATGCCGCGCAGGTAGATGCGGTCGAGCGTGAGCATCGGCGCGAGGCTGGGGAAGGTGCGGGCCACCCGCACCGGCGTGCGCCAGCCCAGCAGGCCTGCGAACCAGTTGCGCGGCGTGCCGGTGTCGAAGGCCTCGTGCATGCCCAGGCGCTGGCGCAGGGCGTCGTCGACGCCGCGCTGCCAGTCATTGAAGTCGCCGGCCAGGATCAGCGGCGCCGCGCGCGGGATCTCGCGCTCGATGAAGCGCGCCACCCAGTCGGCCTGGCGCAGGCGGCTGCGCTTGGCCAGGCCGAAGTGCGCGCAGATCAGGTGGATGCCGGTGCCGCCCGGCAGGCGCGCCACCGCATGCAGCATGCCGCGCCGCTCGAGCATGTGGTCGGAGATGTCGTGGTTGGCGAAATGCTCGATGCGCAGGCGCGACAGGATGGCATTGCCGTGGTGGCCGTGCGGATAGACGGCATTGATGCCGTAGGCGCGATGCTCGTAGCCGGTGGCCGCAAGCAGGTCGAGCTGGCTGGCGGCCGGCCCGGCGTCCAGGCGGCGCGCCAGCCGCTCGTTGCGGTCCTGCACCTCCTGCAGGAAGACGACGTCGGCGTCGATCCGGTGCAGCGCCATGCGCAGCTCGGCAACGCGCGAGCGCCGGCCGAACGCCGACACACCCTTGTGGATGTTGTAGGACGCAATGCGCAGGCGGACCGCCTTCATCGGGGCGCGGCGCAGCGTGCTGCGGTCCTGCTCCGGTCCGGGACCCTAGGACGCCGGCTTGGTCTCGGAGCGGCGCACGCGGATGTGCAGCTCGCGCAGCTGCCTCTCGTCGACCGGCGATGGCGCCTGGGTGAGCAGGCACTGCGCGCGCTGCGTCTTCGGGAAGGCGATCACGTCGCGGATCGACTCGGCGCCGGCCATCATCGTGACGATGCGGTCCAGGCCGAAGGCGATGCCGCCGTGCGGCGGCGCGCCGTACTGCAGCGCGTCGAGCAGGAAGCCGAACTTGCTGGCCGCCTCCTCGGGGCCGATCTTGAGCGCGCGAAAGACCTTGCTCTGGATCTCCTCGCGGTGGATACGCACCGAGCCGCCGCCGATCTCCCAGCCGTTGAGCACCAGGTCGTAGGCCTTGGCCAGGCAGCGCCCCGGATCGGTCTCGAGGTAGTCCTCGTGGCCGTCCTTGGGCGCGGTGAACGGGTGGTGCGCCGCGACCCAGCGCTGCTCGTCCTCGTCGAACTCGAACATCGGGAAGTCGACCACCCACAGCGGCTTCCAGCCGGCTTCGGACAGGCCCTGCGCACGGCCGAACTCGGAATGGCCGATGCGCGTGCGCAGCGCGCCCAGGCTGTCGTTGACGACCTTGGCGCGATCGGCGCCGAAGAAGATCAGGTCGCCGTCGCGCGCGCCGGTGCGCTCGAGGATCGCCGCCAGCGCGGCGTCGTGCAGGTTCTTGACGATCGGCGACTGCAGGCCGTCGCGGCCCTGCGCGCGCTGGTTGACCTTGATCTAGGCCAGCCCCTTGGCGCCGTAGATGCCGACGAACTCGGTGTAGGCGTCGATCTCGGAACGCGGCCATGGCGCCGCCGCCGGGCACGCGCAGCGCGGCGACGCGGCCGTCCTTGAGCTCGGTGGCGGCGCGGAAGACCTTGAAATCGACGTCGCCCATGACGTCGGTGAGCTCGGTGAACTCGCAGCTTGACGCGCAGGTCGGGCTTGTCCGAGCCGTAGAGCGGCGCATCGCCTCGGCGTAGCGCATGACCGGGAACGGATCGGGCAGCTCGACGCCGATCGACCTCCTGGAAGACGTCGCGGATCATCACCTCCATCAGGTCGCGGATCTCCTCCTCGTCGAGGAACGAGGTCTCGATGTCGATCTGCGTGAATTCCGGCTGGCGGTCGGCGCGCAGGTCCTCGTCGCGGAAGCACTTGACGATCTGGTAGTAGCGGTCGAAGCCGGCCACCATCAGCAGCTGCTTGAACAGCTGGGGCGACTGCGGCAGCGCGAAGAACATGCCCTCGTGGACGCGCGAGGGCACCAGATAGTCGCGCGCGCCTTCGGGCGTGCTCTTGGTGAGCATCGGCGTCTCGATGTCGATGAAGCCCTTGGCGTCGAGATAGTGGCGCACGTCCATCGCGACGCGGTAGCGCAGCCGCAGGTTGTTCTGCATCGCCGGGCGGCGCAGGTCCAGCACGCGGTGCGTGAGGCGCGTGGTCTCGGAAAGATCGTCGTCGTCGAGCTGGAACGGCGGCGGCACCGAAGGGTTGAGCACGACCAGGTCGCGGCACAGCACCTCGATCTCGCCGGAGGTCAGCCCGGCATTGGCCGTGCCCTGCGGGCGCGGCCGCACCAGGCCGTCGATCTGCACGCAGAACTCGCTGCGCAGCGCCTCGGCCGTGCTGGAACACCTCGCGGCGCGGTCGGGATCGCAGACGACCTGGACGATGCCCTCGCGGTCGCGCAGGTCGATGAAGATCACGCCGCCATGGTCGCGGCGCCGGTGCACCCAGCCGTACAACGTGACGTCGCGCCCGACGTACCGTTCGTTCACCAGCCCGCAATACTCCGTGCGCATAAGCTCTCCGTCCACTGTGTTCGATTGATGGCCGGCGCCCGGCGCGCCGGCCCTGATGCGGGCCTCAGGCCTTGGCCGGACCCGGCGCCGCGCCGGCCGGATCCCGTCCCGCGGCGAGCGGCGAGGCGTGCGGCATCACGACCCCCATCGAGATAACGAACTTGAGCGCATCGTCGACGCTCATGTCCACGTCATGGATCTCGTCGGGCGATACGATAAGCGTATACCCCGACGTGGGGTTGGGGGCCGTCGGCACGTACACCGTCACCGCGAGCGGGTCCAGGTGCTGCGACAGCTGGGCGGCGGTGGTCCCCACGACGAAGCCTACCGCCCACTGGCCGCGCTGCGGGAATTCCACCAGCACGGCGCGCCGGAAGGCGTGGCCGTCCTGGGACAGCAGGGTGTCGGAGACCTGCTTCACGCTGCGATAGATGTTCGACACGATGGGGATGCGTCCCAGCGCCGATTCCCACCAATGCACCAGGCGCTGGCCGATGATGTTGGCCGCGAGCAACCCCGTGACGAGCACCACCAGCCCGGTGATGACGAAACCCGCGCCGGGCAGGTGAAACCCCAGCCATTGCTCGGGGCGCCAGGCCGCCGGCAGCAGCAGGACGACCTGGTCCATGAACGTGAACAGGAAGTCGATGACCCAGATGGTCAAGGCCAGCGGGATCCAGACGAGCAGTCCCGTTATGAGGTAGCGCTTGAGCATGGCCCGGTCCGCCGCCACGGATCAGCTGCCGGATGCGGGGGTGCCGGGCGTGGGCGTGGTACCGGCCGGCGCCGCGGCGCCATCGCCCGCCGGTGCCGGCGCGGCCGCACCGGCGGGCGCCGGGGTCGCCGCGGCGCCGGCGTCGGCCGACTTGGCCGCCGGCTTGGCGTCGGCCCTGGCCGGGCCGTTCTTGAAGTCGGTGGCATACCAGCCGCTGCCCTTGAGCTGGAAGCCGGCAGCGGTCAGCTGCTTGGCGAACGTCGGCGCACCGCACGCGGGACAGACCGTGAGCGGGGCGTCGGAAATCTTTTGCAGCACGTCCTGCGCATGTTGGCAGGTCGCGCATTTGTAGGCGTAAATCGGCATCGCGGATCTCGCAGGAAAACGCAACTGTTTGAATTATAAAGGCCGCAGCGACCATGCCCGGAACCGCGCCGGCGCGCGGCGGCGCGCGGCACCGTCAGGGCAGGGGAAGCGTCGCCAGAAAACGCGGCGGCCGGCGTGCCTGGCTGGCCTGCTCGTACGCGTACGCCATGCGGATCAGCGTGCCTTCCTGGTACGGGCGGCCGACCAGGCTCACGCCGACCGGCAGGCCGTCGACCAGTCCCGCCGGCACGGTGATGTGCGGGTAGCCGGCCACGGCCGCCGGCGTCGAAAAGCTCTGGGTGCTGTGGTCGCCGTTGACAAGGTCGGTGACCCAGGCCGGGTCGGACGTCGGCGCCAGCAGCGCATCGAGGCGGTGGCGGTCGAGGCTGCGGTCGATGCCCTCGGTGGCGGCCAGCCGCCGGCAGGTCGCACGCGCGTCGCGATAGCGCGGTCCATCCAGCGGCCCGGTGTCCAGCGCGCGCTCGAAGAGTTCCTGGCCGAAGACCGCCAGCTCGCGGTCGGCATGGCGTCGATTCCATTGGACGATGTCGGCCAGGCTGCGCACGGGCGCGCCGGGCGCGAAGCGCGCCAGCCACTGTTCGATGCCCACGCGCAACTCGGTCAGCAGCACCTCGAGTTCGGCATCCTCGTAGTCCCGCGTCGGCGCAAGCTCCACCGGATCGACGATCACCGCGCCGCAGCGCGCCATGGTGGCGATCGCCGCCTCGATGCGGTGCCTCACGTCGGCATTGCCGCCGAACATGCCGCGCACGACGCCGATGCGGGCGCCGTCGAGGCCGTCCGGCCGGCAGGCTTCGCGGTAGTCGATCCCCGACGGCGCGCCGGCGGTGGCGGGGTCGTTGGGATCGGGGCCGGCAATGACGCCGAGCAGTGCCGCGGCCGCGCGCACGTCGGCGGCGATCGGCCCCGCGGTGTCCTGGCTGCTGGAAATCGGGATGATGCCGTCGCGGCTCACGAGGCCGACCGTCGGCTTGATGCCGACGAGGCCGCACAGCGCCGCCGGCGAAACGATGGAACCGTCCGTTTCCGTGCCGAGCGCCATGCTGACATAGCCGGCCGCCACGGCGGCGGCCGAGCCGGAACTCGAACCGCTGCTGCTGCGGTCCAGGACGTAGGGATTGCGCGTCAGGCCGCCGCGCGCGCTCCAGCCGCTGGTGGAACGGTCGGAGCGGATGTTGGCCCATTCGCTCAGGTTGGTCTTGCCCAGCAGCACCGCGCCGGCAGCGCGCAGGCGCCCGACGATGAAGGCGTCGCGCACCGCCGGCGCCGCCGCCAGCGCCAGCGAGCCGGCGGTCGTCAGCATGCGATCCGCCGTCGCGATGTTGTCCTTGATGAGCAGGGGGATGCCGTCGAGCGGGCCGGCCGCGCCATGAACGCGCCGCGCCGCGTCGCGCGCCGCGGCGATGGCCAGCGCGTCGGGATTGCGCTCGATGACGGCGTGCAGGCGCGGGCCGCGCGCATCGAGCGCGGCGATGCGCTGCAGGCTGGCACGCGCCAGCGCCGCCGCACTGCGCCGCCCGGCGTCCAGCGCCGCGCGCGCGGCCGCGTAATCGTCGGCGGCGCCGGGCGGCAGCGCGGCCGCGCCGGCGGGCGCGGCGCGCACGGCTGCCGCGGCGGCGATCAGCGCCAGCGCGGCACGGCGCCGCGGCGGCGCCGGCGCGCTAGAGCTCAATGCGCGCTCCCAGTTCGACGATGCGATTGCGCGGGATCCGGAAGAACTCGGTGGCGTCCGTGGCATTGCGATGCATCCAGACGAAAAGGCGGCGCGCCAGTCCGACGTGGCGCCGGCCGCGGGCCGCCTCGACGGTCTCGCGCGACAGGAAGAAGGTGGTGCGCATCATGTCGAAACCCTCGCCGTCGAGGCGGCAGCGCGCCAGGCAGGCCGGCAGGTCGGGCGATTCCATGAAGCCGTAGCGCAGGATGACGCGGTAGAAGCCGGGCCCCAGCGCCACGGTCTCGATGCGGTTGCGCGCCGACACGCGCGGGGACTGCTCGGTGATGACATTGAGGATGACGTTGCGCTCGTGCAGCACGGCGTAGTGCTTGAGACTGTGCAGCAGCGCCAGCGGCACGATGTCCAGGCGCCGCGCCAGGTAGACCGCGGTGCCCGGCACGCGCTGCACGTCGGCGATCGCGCCCAGGAAACCGGGCATCGGCAGCGTCTCGCGCTCGAGCTGGCGCAGCATCGCGCGGCGGCCGGAGCGCCATGACTGCATCACGAAGCAGATGATCGCGCCGGCCACCAGCGGCACCCAGCCGCCCTCGCGCACCTTGGTGAGGTTGGCCAGCGTGAACGCCACGTCGACCAGCAGCAGCGGTCCCTCGATCGCGACGACCAGCGGCAGGCTCCAGCCCCACTGCTCGTACATGACGCGCCACAGCAGCAGCGAGGTGAGCAGCATCGTTATCGAAACGGCGATGCCATAGGCTGCCGAGAGGTTGTCGGACGAGCCGAATCCCAGCGCCAGGCCCACCGTGAAGAGCATCAGGATCCAGTTGACCACGCCGATGTAGATCTGGCCGTAGCCGACCTCGGAAGTCTGCGTCACCGACAGCCGCGGGCACAGGTCGAGCTGGATCGCCTGGCGGGTCATGGAAAAGACGCCGCTGATGATGGCCTGGCTGGCGATGATGGTCGCGCCCGTGGCGAGTCCGACCAGCGGCAGCTGGGCCCAGGCCGGCGCCAGCAGGAAGAACGGGTTTTCATCGCCCTTCAGTCCGTAGTCGAGGACCAGCGCGGTCTGGCCGGCGTAGCTCAGCACCAGGCTGGGAAAGACCAGGCTGTACCAGCCCAGCCGGATCGGCCCGGCGCCGAAATGCCCCATGTCCGCATAGAGCGCCTCGGCGCCGGTGGCGCACAGGAATACCGCGCCGAGGACCGCGAAGCCGGTCATGCCGTGGCTGGCGAAGTACTGCACGGCGTAGCCCGGCCACAGGGCGCGCAGCACGCCCGGGTGCTGGACGACGGACGCGAGCCCGAGGGCGGCGATCGTGACGAACCACAGCACCATGACGGGACCGAACAGGCGCCCGATCGCCGCGGTGCCGCTGTGCTGGAACGCGAACAGGCCGAGCAGCACGACCACCGCCATCGGCAGTACATAGGGCGCCAGCGCCGGCACCGGCAGCTTCAGGCCCTCGAGCGCGCTGAGCACGGAAATGGCTGGCGTGATCGCGCCGTCACCGTACAGCAGCGCGGCGCCGAGTATGCCGATGGTGATGACCAGCGGCCGCTCGCGGCCCTTGAGCGCCAGATGGGCCATCAGCGCGAGGATGCCGCCCTCGCCGTCGTTGTCGGCGCGCATCACCAGCGCGACGTACTTGACCGAGGTGATGATGATGAGCGTCCAGACGATGGCCGACAGCAGCCCCAGCGCCACGTCCGGCGCGGCGCTGCCGGCGGCCTGGTAGGCCGTCTTCAGCGTGTACAGCGGGCTGGTGCCGATGTCGCCGTAGACGACGCCGATGGCGCCTAGGACCAGCGCCGCCGGCGCGGCCCGGGGTGCCGGGCGGACGGGCGTGGCCAGGCGCCCGCCCGGCGCGCCCTGATCGTCCGGTGCCGCCTGCGGTACTTCGGAGGCGCCGGGTTTCATTGTCATGGGATCGGGATCGGGCGAAGACGGATGGGGTAGGCGCAACGGCAGGCGGTGCGGAGTGTAAGCCTCTTGTCCCGCCGGCGCCGGGGCTTCGCATCGCGAAATCGGCGCCGGCGCGCGGCAGCGACCCGGTGCGGCGGCCGTGCACAATACCGCCAGGAGGAAATCCGTGATCCCGACCGAATCCCGACCGTCGCGCGCCACGTACAGCGCGGCGCTGCATCCCGACGAAGCGCACACCTTCGTGCCGTTCATGCACGAACTGATCGGCTGCGCCTTCGGCATCATCGAGCCGCTGTTCCTGGCCGACCTGGCGGTCCAGCAAAAGGCCGACATGACGCCCGTGACCGCCGCCGACCGCGGCGCCGAGGCGGCGCTGCGCGAGCGCATCGGGCGGCGCTTTCCCGACCACGGCATCCTGGGCGAGGAATGCGGCGAACGGCAAGGCGCCGGCTACCGCTGGATCCTCGATCCGATCGACGGCACGCGCGCCTTCATCCACAACTGCTTCCTGTTCGGCACGCTGATCGCGCTGGAGCGCGATGACGGTGCCGGTTATCGCCCGGTGCTGGGCTGCATCGCCCACGCCGCGGCCGGCGTGGCGCTGATCGGGCACCGCGACGGCACGCGTCTGTACGGCCGCGATGGACGCGAACGTGCGGTGCGGGTGCGCGCCCACCGCCCGCTGGCCGAGGCCACGGTGCTCATGAGCTCGCCGCCGGGCTCGGCCGAACAGGGCGGGGATGCCGGCGTGGCCCGGGTGGCGGGCCGCGCCGCGCTGGCGCGCACATGGGGCGATTGCTTCGGGTATTTCTCGCTGGCCACGGGCGGCGCCGACGCGATGCTCGATCCGCAGTTGTCGTACTGGGACGTGGCGGCGGTGGTGCCGGTCGTGGAGGGCGCGGGCGGGCGCGTCAGCGGCTGGCGCGGCGGCGATCCGCTGCAGGAGCTGTCGCTGGTCGCCAGCACGCCGGCCCTGCATGCCGAACTGCTGGCCACGCTGGGCGCACCCGGCGCCGCGTAAGGCGCCGCGCGCCGGCGTCAATGACGCCGGGCGTCAGAACGGAATGTCGTCGTCCAGATCGGCCACGCCGCCGCCGGCCGGCTCCTTGGCTGCGGCCTTGGCGCCGCCTGCGGCAGCGCGCGGCGCGCTGGGCGCGCTGCGCGCCGGACGCGCATCGTCGTCGGCCGGCGCGCCGGCCCCGGCGCGCGAGCCGAGCATCTGCATCACGTCGGCGACGATTTCCGTGGAATAGCGATCCTGGCCCGTTTCCTTGTCCTGCCACTTGCGGGTGCGCAGGCGGCCTTCGATATAGACCTGCGAGCCCTTGCGCAGGTATTCGGCCGCAATTTCGGCCAGGCGGCCGAAGAATGCGACGCGGTGCCACTCCGTTTCCTCGCGCTTTTCGCCGGTGGTCTTGTCCTTCCACTGCGAGGTCGTGGCGATGGAGACGTTGGTGAGCGCCGCCCCGTCGGGGCTGTAGCGCGTCTCGGGATCACGGCCAAGGTTGCCGACGATAATCACTTTGTTCACCGAAGCCATTGCTTCCTCCCGTTGGTTCGCGCGCCTGCAGCGAGTTCGCGCCGGCCGCGACCCGGCGCCGCCCGCCGTACGCAGCGATAATACAGACCGGTTAGCATGCCACACCCCGGCGGCGGCAGGCTGCCGACGGTAGCCGGCGCCGTGGCACCGGCAACGTGGCAATCCTTTTTCGGGTTTCGGCCGCAGCACCCATGAGCACGCCCATCCGGACCATCGTCCTGTTCGCCCACGGCGCCCGCGACCACCGCTGGGGCGCAGCGCTGGAGCGCCTGCGCGCGGCGCTGCTCGCGCAGCAGCCGCAGGCGCGCATCGCCGTCGCCTTCCTGGAGCTGCAACCGCCGGCGTTGCCCGAAACCCTGGACGCGCTTGCCACCGAAGGCCTGCGGCACATCGACATCGCGCCGGTCTTCTGGGCGCGGGGAGGCCATGTCGCCCAGGACCTGCCCGAACTGGTGGCCCGATTCCAGGCGCGTCACCCGGACTGCAACGTCCGCATCCTGCCGGTACTGGCCGAGATGCCGGGGATGAACGACTTCATTGCCCGCACCATCCTGGCCCACGCCGGATAGGCCCGCGCCGGAACCGCTGCCGGCGTGCCGCTCCGCCGCCGGCCAGGGCGGGGCGGAGTCGATATATCCGGCGCGAATAGCCGCATAGCCAAGCCGTCGTTCCCGTAGTGCAGCAGGCACCGTAAAGTCGGATCCCTGGACGGCCCGCCCACGTTCGCCCGATGCGGGCGCGCCGCCGCCGGGTGCCGCAGCACGTGGCGTCCCCGGCCCGGCCGCCGGCTTTCGGAGCGATCCTCTTGATCCTGCAATACATCTTCAGCGGCGCCCTGGTGGGCCTTGTCGTCGGCGCCACGGGCGTCGGCGGCGGCTCGCTCATGACCCCGCTTTTGACCCTGGTATTTGGCGTCCCGGCCCAGGTCGCCGTCGGAACCGATCTGCTGTTCGCCGCGATCACCAAGGCGAGCGGCGCGGTCGCCTACGCCCGCCGCGGCCAGATTCCCTGGCCGATCGTGCGCTGGCTGGCCCTGGGTTCTGCGCCGGCATCCCTGCTGATGCTCGGAGCGCTGCGCTGGTGGAATCCGGATGCGCGCCAGCTGGACGCGCTGGTTCGTCCGGCGCTGGGCTTTGCGCTGGTGCTGACGGCGGTTGCACTCGCCTGCCGGCGCCAGATCCAGGCGCTCGGCGCCTCGTTCGCGACGCGTGCGCACGACGACGGCTTCGCCCTGGAGACGGTGGCCGGCGGTCCGGCCGCAATCGCCGCCGCCGGCGCCCTGCAGCCGCTGCGGACGATAGCGGTCGGGGCGCTCATCGGCGCCCTGGTGACGCTCACGTCGGTCGGCGCCGGCGCGATCGGCGTGGTCGCCCTCTTCTTCCTCTACCCCGCGCTGCCGGCGCGCCTGCTGGTCGGCGCCGACATCGTGCATGCGGTGCCGCTGACCCTCGTGGCCGGGCTGGGTCACGCCGCGCTGGGCACGGTCGACCCGGCCATGCTGGCGGGCCTGCTGCTCGGATCGCTGCCGGCCATTCACCTGGGCGCGGCGCTCGCCGGGCGCCTGCCCGAACGCGCGCTGCGCGCCATGCTCGCCACGATGCTGGCGCTCATCGGCGCGCGCCTCGTCTGGATCTGAACCTGAGGACCGTCATGTACCGCTACACCGAACTGGATCAACGGCTGGTCGACGAACGCGTCGCGCAATTTCGCGACCAGGTCGAGCGCTGGAAGGGCGGCGCGCTCAGCGACGACGAACTGCGGCCGTTGCGCCTGCAAAACGGCCTGTACGTCCAGCGCCACGCGCCCATGCTGCGCGTTGCCGTACCGTACGGCGCGCTGGGCGCGCACCAGTTGCGCGCGCTGGCGCGCATCGCGCGGACCTGGGACCGCGGCTACGGCCACTTCAGCACGCGCCAGAACATCCAGTTCAACTGGGTGGCGGTCGAAGATGCGCCCGACGTGCTGGCGGCGCTGGCGCAGGTGCAGATGCACGCCATCCAGACCTCGGGCAACTGCGTGCGCAACATCACCACCGATCCCTTTGCCGGGGTGGCGCCGGACGAGGCCGTCGACCCGCGCCCGTATTGCGAACTCATGCGCCAGTGGAGCACCTTCCACCCGGAATTCAGCTTCCTGCCGCGCAAGTTCAAGATCGCCTTCTGCGC
Source organism: uncultured beta proteobacterium (assembly GCA_963781975.1). Classification (GTDB taxonomy): domain Bacteria; phylum Pseudomonadota; class Gammaproteobacteria; order Burkholderiales; family Burkholderiaceae_F; genus GJ-E10. Next base: position 166,300 of record CAWAHT010000008.1, on the reverse strand, counting down.
GTCGGCCACCGAGGACCGCGCGGCGACCGCGATGCACGACCTGGGTTTCTACCTGCGGTGCGCGAGCCGATGGCGCGGTGGTCGCCGACGTGCTGGCGGGCGGCGGCATGGGCCGCACGCCGGTGGTCGGTTCGATCGTGCGCCGCGGACTTCCCTGGCGCCACCTGCTCACGTACACGGAGGCGCTGCTGCGCGTGTACAACCGCTACGGCCGGCGCGACAACCAGTACAAGGCGCGCATCAAGATCCTGGTGCGCGCGCTCGGCGCCGAGGCGTTCGCCGCCGAGGTCGAGGCCGAGTTCGCCGCACCTCGTCGACGGCCCGGGCACCGCGACCGCCGCCGAGCTGGCGCGCATCGCCGCGGACTTCGCGCGCGCCGCCCTACCGCGACCTGCAGCCGGCGCCGGCACTGCTGGCGCAGCAGGCCGCCGGCCATCCGGGGTTCGCGCGCTGGCGCGGACGCAACGTGCGCCCGCATCGCGTGCCGGGCTATGCGGCCGTGACGCTCTCGCTCAAGCGCGGCGGCAGCGCGCCCGGCGACATCGACGCCGACACCATGGACGCCGTGGCGGACCTGGCCGAGCGCTTCAGCTTCGGCGAACTGCGCGTCACGCACGAGCAGAACCTGGTGCTGGCCGACGTGGCCGAGCACGAACTGCTCGCGCTGTGGACGGCCGCCGCGCGCGCTGGGGCTGGCGACGCCGAACATCGGCCTGCTCACCGACATGATCTGCTGCCCGGGCGGCGACTTCTGCGCGCTGGCCAACGCCAAGTCGATTCCGATCGCGCAGGCGCTCCAGGAACGCTTCGACGACCTCGACTACCAGCACGACCTGGGCGACCTCGAGCCTGAACATCTCCGGCTGCATCAACTCCTGCGGCCACCACCACGTCGGCCACATCGGCATCCTCGGCGTCGACAAGCAGGGCGCCGAGTTCTACCAGGTGACGCTGGGCGGCGCAGTCGGACCCGATGCCGCGCGCACGACCATCGGCGAAGTCCTGGGCCAGGCTTTCGCCGCGCGAGCAGGTTCCCGCGGTCGTCGGTGCGATACTCGACCAGTACGTGGTGCTGCGCCAGCCCGGCGAGCGCTTCATCGACACCCTCGACCGCGTCGGCATCGCGCCCTTCCGCGCCGTTGCCTACCCGGCCCAGGACCCGGCACGGGAACTCGAAAGTGTCTGACCGCACGCGCGTCATCCGCATCGTCGACGGCCAGCCGCGCATCGCGGCCGACGACTGGCGCCTGGTCGACGGCGCACAGCAATGGGACGCCGCCGCGGGCGCCGACCGGGCTGTTGCTGCCGCTCGCGCTGGCGCGCAGCGCGGCTGACCGGATGCGCCAGGGCGGATCCTGGGGACTGTGGCTGGCGCCGGACGACGACCCGGCGCTGGCAGTCGCGCTCTTCCCGCGCCTGGCCCTGATCGGCGTGCAGTTTCCCGAAATTCACCGACGGACGCGGCTACTCCAGCGCCGTGCTGCTGCGCACGCGCCACGGCTGGCGCGGCGAACTGCGCGCGCTGGGCGACGTGCTGCAGGACCAGCTGTACGCGCTGCGGCGCGTCGGCTTCGACAGCTTCGCCCTGCGCGCCGACCGCGATCCGCACGCTGCGCTGCGCAGCTTCGCGCCGTTCTCGGACGCCTATCAGGGCGCGGCCGACCGGCCGCTGCCGGCGTTCCGGCGGACGGGATCGGCAACGTGACCGTGCCGCGCGCCCTGCCCGCCGACGCCCACGTGCAGCGCGCACTCGCCCTGCTGCGCGCCGCCGCCGCGCTGGCGCCCAGCGCGTTTTCCACCAGCTTCGGCGCCGAGGACATGGTCGTGCTCGACCTCATCGTCCGCGCCGGCCTGCGCATCGACGTCTTCACGCTCGACACCGGGCGCCTGCCGGAGGAGACCTACGCCCTCATGCAGCAGGTCGAGCGGCGCTACGGGCGGGTCGTCACGGCCTGGTTTCCCGACACCGCCGCCGTCCAGCGGCTGGTGGCGCGCGACGGCATCAACGGGTTTCGCGACTCGGTCGAGCAGCGCAAGGCCTGCTGCGCGGTGCGCAAGCTCGAACCGCTGGAACGCGCGCTGGCCGGCAAGCGCGCCTGGGTGACCGGGCTGCGCGCCGAGCAGTCGGCCGCGCGCGCGCACGTGGCCGCGCGCGCGGTCGATAGCGGGCGCGGCGTCGAGAAATTCAATCCGCTGCACGACTGGACCGAGGCCCAGGTCTGGGACTACCTGCGCTCCGAGGGCGTGCCCTACAACGCGCTGCACGACCGCTTCTATCCGAGCATCGGCTGCGCGCCGTGCACGCGCGCGGTGGCCGTGGGCGAGGACCCGCGCGCCGGCCGCTGGTGGTGGGAGCAGGCCGGCGCCAAGGAATGCGGACTGCACCCGCCCGGCGCACGCGCCGTCACGACAAAGGAGCCGCAATGAACGCGCCCGCCGCCATGCCGTGCGCGGACGCAGCGGCCCTCAGCCACCTCGACTGGCTCGAGGCCGAGGCCATCCACATCCTGCGCGAGGTGGCCGGCCAGTGCGCCCACCCGGCGCTGCTGTTCTCCGGCGGCAAGGATTCGATCGTGCTGCTGCACCTGGCCGACAAGGCGTTCCGGCCGGCGCGCTTCCCGTTTCCGCTGCTGCATGTCGACACCGGGCACAACTTCCCCGAGGTCATCGCCTTTCGCGACCGCCGGGCGGCGGAGCTGGGCGAACGGCTGATCGTGCGCACGATCGACGACTCGATCGCGCGCGGCCGCGTCGTGCTGCGCACGCCCGGCGAATCGCGCAACAAGCACCAGTCGGTGACGCTGCTCGACGCGATCGCCGAATTCGGCTTCGACGCCTGCATCGGCGGTGCGCGCCGCGACGAGGAAAAGGCGCGCGCCAAGGAGCGCATCTTCAGCTTTCGCGACGGCTGGGGACAGTGGGACCCGAAGAACCAGCGCCCGGAGCTCTGGAGCCTGTACAACGCGCGCGTGGCCGCGGGCGAGCACATGCGCGTCTTCCCGATCAGCAACTGGACCGAGACCGACGTGTGGCAGTACATCGCGCGCGAACGCCTCGAGGTGCCGAGCCTGTATTTCGCGCACCGGCGCGAGGTCGTGCGCCGCAATGGCGCGCTGGTGCCGGTCACGCCGCTCACGCCGCCGCGCCCGGGCGAGCGCGTCGAGAGCCTCAGCGTGCGCTTTCGCACCGTCGGCGACATCTCCTGCACCTGCCCGGTGGAATCGCTCGCCGCCGATTGCGGGCAGATCATCGCTGGAGACGGCCGACGCGACCCTGACCGAGCGCGGCGCGACCCGCATGGACGACCAGACTTCCGAGGCATCGATGGAGCAGCGCAAGAGTGAAGGGTATTTCTGACATGGCGCTCGCGCCGACCGGGCCGGCAGCGGCCGGGGACCGTGGCGTGCTGCGCTTCCTGACCTGCGGCAGCGTCGACGACGGCAAGAGCACCCTCATCGGCCGCCTGCTGTACGACACCAAGGCGCTGCTGACCGACACCCTGGCCACGCTCGAGCGCAATGCGCGGCGCCGCGGCTTGTCGGCGCCGGACCTGTCGCTGCTCACCGACGGCCTGGTCGCCGAGCGCGAACAGGGCATAACCATCGACGTGGCCTACCGCTATTTCGCCACGGCGCGGCGCAAGTTCATCATCGCCGACAGTCCCGGCCACGTGCAGTACACGCGCAACATGGTCACGGCGGCGTCCACCGCCGATGCCGCGGTGCTGCTGGTCGACGCGCGCAAGGGGCTGCTGGCCCAGACCCGCCGGCACGCCACGATCGCCTGCCTGCTGGGCGTGCGCCACCTGGTGGTCGCCGTCAACAAGATGGACCAGGTCGCGTATGACGCCGAACGCTTTGCCCGGATCGTCGCCGAGTTCCGCCAGTGGCTCGAGCGCCAGCCGGGCCTGGCGGCCGCGGTCGACTACCTGCCGCTGTCGGCGCTGGAAGGCGCCAACGTCGTCGACCGCGATCCGCGCCTGGCGTGGTTCGACGGCCCGACGCTGATCGAATTGCTCGAACGGCTGCCCGCGCACGAGGGCGATGCGGCGGCCCCGCTGCGGCTGCCCGTGCAGTGGGTCTGCCGGCCCGAACGGTCGGATTTTCGCGGCTACGCCGGGCGGGTCGAGTCCGGCAGCGTGGCGGTCGGCGACGAGGTCGTCGCCTTCCCCTCCGGCGCGCGCTCGCGCGTGCGCAGCCTGGCGATCGGCGAAGCGGCGCGCGCGCGCGCGGTGGTGGGGGAGTCGATCATGCTCACGCTGGCCGACGACATCGACATTTCGCGCGGCGACCTGCTGGCCGGCGCGGCGGCGCCGCCGCCGGCGGCACGCTCGCGGATCGAGGCCACCGTCTGCTGGCTCGGCGCCGCACCGCTGGAGCCGCGCCGCGAATACCTGCTGCGCCAGGCCGCCCGCGAGACCCGGGCGCGCATCGCCGGCGTGGCCGCGCGCCTGGACATCGAGACCCTGCAGTGGCTGGACGACGCCGCGGCCGTCGGCGCCGGCGTCCAGGCCAACGATATCGTGCGCCTCGCGCTGGACACGCAGACGCCGATCGCCGCCGACGACTACCGGCACTTCCGCGCCGTCGGCAGCTTCATCCTGATCGACCCGGCGCACAACGACACCGTGGCCGCCGGCATGATCGGCGCCGCCTGAGCGCCGGCGCCGCCGGCAGCACGGGCGCGCCGGATTGCCTAGAATGCGCCGGTCCGCGCACCGGCGGCGGCCGCGTCCCAGCGGCTGCCGGCACGGCGCGCGCGCGGAATGACCAATGAAGCCGCTGCGCAATCCAGAACGCGAAATCCTCCATTTCCGGGAACGCCTGGTTTCGGCTTCCATTGTCGTGGCACTGGGCTTCATCGCGCTGTGGCTGCGCTTCGGCTGGCTGCAGGTCGTGCGCCACGGCGAGTTCCAGGCCCGCGCCGAACAGAACCGCACCGCCCTGGTGCCCGTGACGGCCAACCGCGGCCTCATCAAGGACCGCAACGGCATCATCATCGCGAAGAACTATTCCGCGTACACGCTCGAGATCGAGCCCGCCAAGGTGGACAGCGTCGACGCGACGATCGACGCCCTGGCCACGGTGGTGGAGATCCAGCCGCGCGAGCGCCGACGCTTCCACAAGATGCTGGACGACTACAAGCACCTGGACTCGGTGCCGATCCGCACGCGGCTGAGCGACGAGGAGGTGGCGCGCTTTGCGGCGCAGCGCTACCGCTTCCCGGGCGTCGAGCTGCGCGCGCGCCTGTTCCGACAGTATCCGCTGGGCGAGACGGCCGCCCACCTGCTGGGCTATATCGGCCGCGTCAGCAGCAAGGACGAGGAGCGCATCGACCATTTCGCGCGGCCGGACAACTACAACGGCACCGACTACATCGGCAAGATCGGCGTGGAATCGAGCTACGAGGAGGAACTCCACGGCACCACGGGCTACGAACGGGTCGAGATCACCGCCGGCGGGCGGCCGGTGCGCACCCTGGCGCGCACGCCGTCCCTGCCGGGCAACAATCTGATCCTGTCGATCGACATCAGGCTGCAGCAGATCGTCGAACGCGCCTTCGGCGACCGGCGCGGCGCGCTGATCGCCATCGAGCCGGCCACCGGGGACGTCCTGGCGTTCGTGTCCAAGCCGACGTTCGACCCCAACATGTTCGTCGAGGGCATCGACCCGGTCAACTGGGATGCGCTCAACGGCTCGATCGACAAGCCGCTGCTCAACCGGGCGCTGCGCGGCACCTATCCGATCGGCTCGACGTACAAGCCGTTCCTGGCGCTCGCCGCCCTGGAGCTGGGCAAGCGCCGGCCCGACAGCATCACCTACGATCCGGGCTATTACTCCTACGGCGGCCACCTTTTCCGCGAGGGCGGGCCCAAGGGCGGGCACGGTGCCGTCGACCTGTACAAGTCCATCGTGGTATCGAGCGACGTCTACTACTACGCGCTGGCCAACGATCTGGGCGTCGACGCCATCCACGACTTCATGCGGCCTTTCGGCTTCGGCGAGCTCACCGGCATCGACATGGAGGGCGAGCTGGCCGGCGTGCTGCCGTCGACCGAATGGAACGAGCGGCGCTTCCATCAGAAGTGGTTCGGCGGCGAGACCATTTCGATCGGCATCGGCCAGGGCAAGAACGCCTTCACCCTGCTGCAGCTGGCGCACGCCACCGCGACGCTGGCCAACGACGGCATCGTCATGAAGCCGCACCTGGTCAAGGCCATCGAGGATGCGGCAACCGGCGCGCGCACGCTCACCGTCAGCGCCGAATCCGCCCGCATACCGCTGCACCCGCAGGACCTGGCGCTGGTGCGCAGCGCGATGGTGGGGGTCACGAGCGAGCGCGACGGCACCGCCTACGCCGCCTTCACCGGCGCGCCGTACCGCGTCGCCGGCAAGACCGGCACCGCCCAGGTGGTCGGGATCGGCCAGAACGAGAAGTACAACGAGCACCGGATCGACGAACGCCACCGCGACCACTCGCTGTTCATCGCGTTCGCGCCGGCCGAAGCCGGCGCCAGGCCGCGCATCGCCCTGGCGCTGCTGGTGGAGAACGGCGGCTGGGGCGCCCTGGCCGCCGCGCCCATCGCCCGCGCGGTCATGGACTACTACCTGCTGGGCAAGGAGCCGCCGGGCCCGGTTGCCGCGGCGGACGCCCCGGCGGCGCAGACGCCCGTGGCGGTCCGCACGCGGGCAGCCGCGGCGCCATCGCCGGGGGGCGTGAATTGAACATGGAGGCGGGCCCGGGGCTGCGCTCGCGCCTGCTCGGCTTCGGGCGCTCGCTCGATGCGACCCTGCTGGCGGTGCTGGGCGCCCTGGCGGTAATCGGCCTGATCACGCTGTATTCGGCCGCGTCCGACCACCCGGGCAACTTCGCCAGCCAGCTGCGCAATTTCGCGCTGGCGGCGGTGGTGATGCTGGCGTTCGCCGGCCTTTCACCCAGCGTGCTGCGCCGGGTGGCGGTGCCCGTCTATGTCGTCGGCCTGGTGGCGCTGCTGGCGGTACTGGTCGCCGGCGTCTCGGTCAAGGGTGCGCAGCGCTGGCTGGAGCTGGGCGTGACCCGCGTGCAGCCGGCCGAGATCATGAAGCTGGGCGTGCCGCTGATGCTGGCATGGTATTTCGACCGGCGCGCCGGGGCCGTGCGCGCGATCGACTTCCTGGTCGCCTTCGCGCTGGTCCTGCTGCCCGTGGGCCTCATCGCCCGGCAACCGGACCTGGGGACGGCGCTGCTGGTCATGGCCGCCGGCTTCTTCGTCATCTTTTTCGCCGGACTGCCCTGGCGCTGGCTCATCGGCATGGGCGTCGGCGGGCTGGCGGCGCTGCCGGTGGCCTGGACGCTGCTGCACGACTACCAGCGCAATCGCATCCTGACGCTGCTGGACCCCATGTCGGATCCGCTAGGCAAGGGCTTTCACACGCTGCAGTCGATGATCGCCATCGGTTCGGGCGGGGTTTTCGGCAAGGGCTGGATGCAGGGCACCCAGACGCACCTCGAATTCATCCCCGAGCGCACCACCGATTTCATCTTCGCCGTCTATTCCGAGGAATTCGGGCTGGTCGGCAACCTGGTGCTGAGTGCGCTTTTCTTCGTCCTGGTGGCGCGCGCGCTGACCATCGCGGGACATGCGGCGACGCCCTTTTCGCGCCTGCTGGCGGCGGCCATCGGCATGATCCTGTTCACCTACGCCTTCGTCAACATGGGCATGGTGAGCGGCATACTGCCGGTGGTCGGGGTGCCGCTGCCCCTGATCAGCTACGGCGGCACCGCGCTGGTGACGATCGGCATGGCCGTCGGCATGCTGATGACGATCCAGCGCCACCGCAAGCTCGTCCAAAGCTGAGGCACGGGCCGCCCGGTGACGACACCCGCCTGCCTGTCCCCGGTCCGTCCCATGCTCGTGCTGGCAGCCCTGGCCCTGGCCGGCTGCGCATCGTCTCCGGGGCACTACTACCAGGATGACGGACCGCCCGAGCACGCTCCTGCCGGCCTGGCCAGCGTGCCGGACGCCGTGCCGCGCAGCGAGCCGCTCAATCCGCACGCCAACCGCCCGTACACCGCACTGGGGCGCGCCTACACGCCCGACACCGGCGATGCGCCGTTCGAGCAGCGCGGCATCGCATCCTGGTACGGGCGCCAGTACCACGGCAGTCGCACGGCCAGCGGCGAACCGTACGACATGTACGCGATGACGGCGGCGCACCCCACGCTGCCCATACCCAGCTACGCGCGGGTCACGGCCGTACGCAACGGGCGCAGCGTCGTCGTGCGCATCAACGACCGCGGCCCCTTCCTGCAGGATCGCGTGATCGACCTGTCGTACGCGGCAGCCGCGCGCCTCGGGCTGGTGGGTCCCGGCAGCGGCGAGGTGATCGTGCAGAAGATCACCGCGCGCGATATTGCCGCCGCGGCCGATGGCCGGCATGCCCCGCCAGCCCCCGTGGCGGCAGTTGCGACGGCACCGGTCGTGGCGCTGTCCGGCGCCGGCGGCGCGGACCTGCGGCCGCCGGCCGCGACGCCGGGGCCCGGCGCCCCGCTGGCGGCGGTCGCGCTGGCGATAGCGCCGCCGGCGGGCGGCGTGCCGGCCGCGACCAGCGCCGCCGCGCCGCTGCCGCCGGCGGGGTCCTGGTCGGTCCAGTTCGGCGCCTTCCGTGTCGCCGAACACGCCCGGGCCCTGTGCGAGCGCCTCAATTTCCTGCTGGCCGCGCCGGAGGCGCCGGCGCTGCCCGCGGACAGCCGTCATCCCCGCGTCGAATTCGACGGCCACCTGCACCGGGTCCTGCTGGGCGGCTTCGGTGCGCGCGCGACGGCGCAGGCCGCGGCCAGGCCGCTGGAGCGCTACCTGGCCCGCGCCACCACGCTGTACCGGCGCTGAACAGGCTGCGCGGCGCTCAGCCGGCGAGGGCGACGCTCAGGCGCTGCGCCAGCCAGGCCTCGAGCGGCAGCGGCCGCGCGAAAAGGAAGCCCTGCAGGTAGCCGCATTGCAGGCGGGCCAGGAAGTCGGCCTGCGCCTGCGTCTCGACGCCCTCGGCCACCACGCGCAGCTTGAACGCCCTGGCCACGGCCAGGATGGAGCGCACGATGGCCCGGTCATTGGCGTCGTCGGGCGTGTTTTGCACGAAGCTCTTGTCGATCTTGATCTCGTGCAACGGCAGCTTCTTCAGGTACGACAGGCTCGAATAGCCGGTGCCGAAATCGTCGATGGAAAAGCGTATACCCATGGTCGCCAGTTCGGTCATGCGCGAGGCGACGTTCTGCCAGTCCTCGACCAGCAGCCCCTCCGTGACCTCGAGGATGAGCCGCCCGGGCGGCGCGTGCGCTTCCTGCAGCAGGGTGCGCACGCGCCCGACGAAATCCTCCTGGCGGAACTGCCGCGGGCTGATGTTGACCGACAGCGACTGGGGCAGTCCCGCCGCCGCGATCCGCGCCAGCGCGGCGCAGGCCCGGCGCAGGACCATGTCGCCCAGACTGACGATGAGACCCGACTCCTCTGCGATGGGGATGAAGAACGACGGCGCCAGCGCGCCGCGCCGAGGATGCTGCCAGCGCAGCAGCAGCTCGCCACCCACCTCCTCCCCGGCGGCATTCACCTGGGGCTGGACGTAGACCGACAACTGGTCGCCGTCGAGCGCCTCCTTGAGATCCTGTTCGAGCGCCAGGCGCTCCTCGACCTCGGCCTGCATGGCAGTCTCGTAATACGCGATGCGATTGCGGCCGGTCGCCTTGGCGCGGTACATGGCGGTGTCGGCCTCGCGCAGCAGGTCGTCGACGGCTTCCTGGCCCTTGGGGAACATCGTCAGGCCGATGCTGCCGGTGCCGCTGTAGAGATTGCCGTCGATGAGGTAGGGGCGTTCGAGCACCGAGCGCACCCGCTCGGCGACCGCCATCGCCGCGCGCGCGGCCGCCTCCGGATCGGCGCCGAGGTTGTCTGCCAGGACGACGAATTCGTCGCCGCCGAGGCGCGCCACCATGTCGGCGCCGCGCATCAGCTGCGTCAGGCGGCGCGCCACCTCGGTGAGCAGCGAGTCGCCGACCGAGTGTCCCTTGGCGTCGTTCAGGCGCTTGAAGTTGTCCAGGTCAAGGAAGAGCAGCGTGCCGTAGCTGCCGGCGCGGCGCGATGCCTGCAGCGATTGCGCGATGCGATCGAGCAGCAGCCGGCGATTGGGCAGGCACGTGAGCTCGTCGTAGTAGGCCAGCTGGTGCGTCTGGGCCTCGGCGCGCTTGCGCTCGGTGATGTCGCGCACGAACGTGCTCGCCAGCAGCGTGCCCTCGCGGTTGCGATACACGGCCGAGGAGATCTCGGCCTCGAAGCGCTCGCCATCGGCGCGCAGCAGCGTGACCTCGCCACGGGTCCGCCCGAGGCGCGCGCGCTCCTCCAGGCGCTCCGGCCAGCGCGGATCGTCCAGGTCGATGACGCCGTCGCGGCCGCGACGGCGCAGTTCGGGTTCGGACAGGCCCAGCATGGCGCAGGCGGCCGGATTGGCCTTGAGGATGGCGCCGTCCGGCCGCGTGTGCAGCACCCCGTCGATGCTGCTGGCAAACAGCATCTCGTAGTTGTCGAGGATGTCCTGCCGATCGATTTCGGTGCGCTTGAATTCGGTGAGGTCGTCGGTCATCAGCAGCAGGCGGCCCCGGCCGTTGCCGGGCAGGCGGCGGAAGTTGACGTTGAGCCATACGTCCCTGCCGAAGGTGGTGACCAGCCGGAGCACCCCGCTGCGGGGTTCCCCGGTTTCCAGGGTGTGCGTCGCCAGCGCGTGCATGCCGGAGCGCCGCCACGATTCGATGTGGTGGCAGTTCTGCTGCAGCAGCCGGCCGACGCTGCCGCCGACCTGCCGCGCCATCGCCTCGTTGGCCGCAACACAACCGCCCGCGGCGTCGAAGATCGCGATGCCGATCGGGGAGTGGGCAAAGATCTGCTCGTTGAGCTGCTGCTCGGCCTGCAGGGCCATTGCCGCCTGCTTGCGGTCGGTCAGGTCGGTATCGGTGCCGGAGACGCGGATCGCCTGCCCCTGTGCGTTGCGCAGGATGTAGCCGCGGCACAGCACCGGCACCGCGTGGCCGTCGCGGTGGCGCAGGCGCAGCTCGAAGCTGTAGTTCTCGGCACCGCCGTCGATCGCCGCCAGCAGCGCACGCGTGCCGGCCTCGCGATCCTCCGGCATGACCAGCCGGTCCCAAAGCCCGGCATCGCATCGCATCTCGTCGGGCGCGTAGCCGAGCATCTCCCAGCCGCGCGCCGAGTACGACTGCTCGCCGGTCGCGATGTCCCAGTCCCACCAGGCGTCGTTCGTGCCCTTGAGCACCAGGCGCAGGCGCAGCTCGCTGGCCTCCAGTTGCGCCCGGGCCGCCTGCAGCCGGTCGCGTTCGGCACGCAGGTCGGCCATCGTCTGCGCCTGATCGCGCGCCAGCGAGACGTTCATCAGGAAGACCAGTCCCATGAAGCCGAACCCGGCCAGATATACCGAGCGCACCCGTCCGGCGTCGATCGATGCGCCCCAGAAACCTGTGCCGATCAGCAGCAGCACGCAGGCAGCGAGCAGCAACGCCAGCCGCCGCTCGCCGGTGCCGAAGAGCACGCGGGCGCGGTACAGCGCCCACAGGCCGATGCCCAGCGGCGGGCCGAACAGCGCCCCGCGGTGCGCCAGGCCGGATCGACCCTGTACGTGCCCGAGGGCCTCCCCCCAGGGCATGCGCAGCGGCTCCGCCGGCACCAGCGCCTGGAAACGGATGCCCGACGGCGACAGCAGATCGGCGCCGACCGTCGCCGCGGCGACCGCGCAGACCAGGCCCAGCCACGCCGCCGAATGCGGCTGGCGCGTGTAGCGCGAGACGAAGGCGAAGAAGGCGACGCTCACCGCGCCGATCGATGCGGTCTGCCAGTGCAACGCCAGCGCCGCCGCCGGCAGGGTCTCGGCGCGGTAATACGCGGCGGTGGCGAACTGGTAGGACGCCGCACACAGGCACATCGCCGCGTAGCACCAGTGCAACGGCCGCTGCTGCGCGGCAAACCGCATCAGCGCGGCCTGGGCCCCGCTGTACAGCATGATGCCGGCGCTGATGAGGTACGCCGGGATGACGATGGCAAGTGGGTTCATGGCGCTGCAAGTGCAAAGCCTGAACGGTACGCGGCGCACCCGCGATTATTTGCAGAGAAAGGAGAACTTTTCGCAGTTACCTTGCCGACCTCGCGGGATCGGCCCGGACCCGGGTCGCGTGCCGCCGGAATTGGCGTGCGAATGCGGCGCTTATCCGCCCACCGCCGCGTCGGGCGGCCCGCGCTGTGCCTAGTCCTGCGGGTCGCGGTGGCCGAGGGCGCGGTACAGCAGCGCGCGCGGCAGGCCGGTCGCCTTGCTGGCGATGGCCGCCGCGCGCGCCGGCGGCAGTTCCGCCGACAACGCTGCCAGCCACTGCGCAGTAACGGCGTCCACCTCGACCGCGCCGCCGTCGGCGGGGTCGCCGGCGGCCGCCCCGTCCGGCGCGTCGATCACCAGCACGTATTCGCCCCGCGGCGGCGCTGGCCGCGATGACGGCCGGCAACTGCGCCGCCGTGGTCGCGACGATCGATTCGTGGCGCTTGGTCAGTTCGCGCGCCACCAGCACGCGACGCTCCGGCGCGAGCGCGCCGGCCAGTTCGCGCGCGGTGGCGGCCATCCGATGGGGCGCTTCGAAAGACCACCGCCGCGGCATCGGCCGCCGCGATCGCCTGCCAGTGGCGCTGACGCGCCTGGGACCGGCCGGGTGCGAAACCGAAGAAGCGTATGTCGGCGGCGCGCACGCCCGCCACCGAGAGCGCCGCGGTCAGGCTGCTGGCGCCGGGCACCGGCAGCACGCGAAAGCCGGCTGCGCGCGCGGCGCGCACCAGCAGCGCGCCCGGATCCGAAATCGCGGGCGTGCCCGCGTCGCTGACCAGGGCCACGCGCTCGCCGCGCGCCAGCCGCTCCAGCACCGGCGCGATGCGGTCGGCCTCGTTGTGCTGGTGCAGCGCCAGCAGGCGGCCACGGATGCCGTAGCGCGCCAGCAGTGGCGCCGTGGTGCGCGTGTCCTCGGCCGCGATGCAGTCGGCCAGGCGCAGCACCCAGAGCGCGCGCAGGGTCACATCGGCGGCGTTGCCCAGCGGCGTGGCCACTACATACAATCCCGGCGGAAACTCCTGCTCGGCAACGCCCGCCTCGCGCCACGGCGAACGTCCCGGCCCAGCCGTCGCCCTCGCTCACCGTCCGCTCCCGCCTGCGTCCATGAGTCCCTTGGCCCGTTCGGCCGGCGCGCCCGCCGGCCACGAGGCAGCATGCCGGCCCCGCGCCCCGGCCGGACGGCGTGCGCGCAGCGCACGCCATCGGCGCCGGCCCGACGCAGCGGCGCGGGCGCGGCCGCCGAGGACCGGGCCTGCGCCTACCTGCAGCCGGCGCGGCCTGCGCATCGTCGCGCGCAACGTGCGCTACCGCGCCGGCGAGCTCGACGTGATGGCGCGCGACGGTGCGTCATGGGTATTCGTCGAAGTGCGCGCCCGCGCGCGTGCCGGTGACGCCGCTGTCAGCATCGACGCACGAAAGCGGGGCAAAATACGGCGTGCCGCGCAACTCTACCTGCAGGCGCCGATTCGGCGATCGCTGGCCGCCGTGCCGCTTCGACGTCGATCGTCGTCGATGCCGGCCGCATGATCTGGCTGCCGGCGGCCTTCACCGAAGATGAGGATTCCCGATGAGCAAGTTCCCTGCACGGATGGCGCCGGCCCTGCTGCTGGCCGCACTGGCCGCGTTCAACGGCGGCTGCGTCGTTCTTTTCGGCGGCGCCGCCCTCGGGCGGCGCCGTGGTCGCATCCGACCGGCGTTCGGTCGGCATCCAGATCGAGGACACGGAGATCGAGCACCGGGTCAGCAACGCGATGGACGAGCATTTCGCCCGCGCGTCGGTGCATATCGACGTGACCTCCTACAACCAGATGGTGCTGCTGGCGGGCCAGGTGCCGACGAAAAGGATCGCAGCCTACGCCGACCGCGCTGGCCGGCGTGCAGACCAACGTGCGCCAGCGTCTACAACGAACTGACGATCGGCTCGATGGCAGGACTGTGCGTCCGGCGCGACGACACCCTCCTGGCCGGCAAGGTGCGCAGCAGCCTGCTCGAAGCGCCTGGACTGCCCGGCGGGATCGTCAAGACCACCTGCACCGACGGCAACATCTACCTGTTCGGCCGCGTCAGCAAGCGAAGAGGCCGAACTGGCCAAGCAGGCCGCCAGCCACGTCAGCGGCGTGAAGCGCGTGGTCGCCTACTTCACCATCCTGAGCGACGCGGAGATGGAGCAGATCAAGCGGGGCAATGCGCCACCCAAGGCCGAGGGCCCCGGCGCCCCGGCACACTGACCGGGACGGGAGCGGCCATGATCCGCCGTCTGCTGCACGCCATACTGACTCCGCTGGGCCTGGCGGCGGCCGTTCTGGGGCCGCCGCCGGCGCCGGCACAGACCAGCTGCCTCGCCTACGAAGCGGCACCGGTCAGCCTGCAGGGCACGCTGCGGCTGGCCGTCTTTCCGGGGCCGCCGCATTACCGGTCATTCGAGTCCGGCGACGCGCCGCAGAGCGTGTGGCTGCTGCACCTGGAGGCGCCGGTATGCATTGCGGCGCTCGCCGAAGACCTGAACCCCGCGGCCCGGGTCCAGGTCGACACCGTCCAGATCGTGCCGCGCACCGGATTCGGCATCGCGCTCAACGGCGCGGCCGCGCGCGTCGAGGGCACGCTGGCGCGGGCGGGAGCCCACGCACACGCGGCGGCATTGTTGCAGGCCACCCGCGTGCAGCCGGCGCAGCGCGCGCCATGACCGACCCGGACGCGGGCCGCGCCGCGCGCCACTGGCCGCTGCTGCTGGCGGCCGCGGCGATCCTTCTGATAACGACGGGCGCGCGCCAGTCGCTGGGCCTGTACGTGGCGCCGCTGGACCATGCCACCGGCCTCGGAATCGCCAGCATCAGCCTGGCGCTGGCCATCGGGCAGTTCGTCTGGGGCGCGTCGCAGCCGTTGTTCGGCGCGATCGCCGACCGGCACGGCTCGACCGGCGTCATCGTCGCCGGCGCCGTGCTGATGGCCATGGGGTTCATTGCCACGCCGTTGGCGCACACGACGGCCGGCCTGGTCTGGACGCTCGGCATGCTGAGCGCGGCCGGCGCCGGGGCCGGCAGCTTCTCCATCCTCATCGCCGCGACGGCGCAGCGGCTGGCGCCGCCGCAGCGCAGCTTCGCCGCCGGCTTCATCAACGCCGGCGCGAGCTTCGGCCAGTTCCTGTTCGCTCCGCTGAACCAGGCGCTGATCGGCCTGCTCGGCTGGGTCGGCGCCCTGTCGACGATGGCGCGTGCTCATGCTGGCGACCGTGCCGCTGGCCTGGGGATTGCGCGGCGCGCACGCCCCCCAGGCCACCGGCCCGAATCGCCGGCACCTACGACCCTGCGCGCGCAACTGGCGGCGGCCGCACGCGAGCCCAGCTACTGGTACCTGAACCTGGGTTTCATGACTTGCGGCTTTCACGTCGCGTTCCTGGTCACCCACCTGCCCACCGAAGTGCGGCCTGTGCGGCCTGGATGGCCAGGTCGCCGCCACGTCGCTGGCGATCATCGGCCTGGCGAACATCGGCGGCAGCCTGGCCGCCGGCATCGCGGGCAATCAGATGCGCCTGAAGTGGCTGCTGTTCTGGGTGTACCTCACCCGTGCCGCCGCCATCGCCGTCTACCTTGCCGGGCCGCGCACCGGCCCAGGGTTCTACCTGTTTGCCGCGGTGCTCGGCCTGACCTGGCTATCGACCGTGCCGCCCACGATCGGCCTGGTCGCCAAGCTGTTCGGCACGCGCTACCTGGCCACCCTGTTCGGCCTGGCGCTGCTGGCGCACCAGGTCGGCGGTTTTCTCGGCGCGTGGCTGGGCGGCCAGGCGATGGCGCGCTTCGGCAATTACTCCTGGATGTGGTACGCCGACATCGTCCTGGCCCTCGGCGCGGCGATCGTCAACCTGCCGATCCGCGAGGCGCCGCTGCGCCGGGTCGTGACCGTGCCGGGCGGCTGACGGCGCCGCGGCGCACCGCGCGCTATCCGCGCGATTCGATTCCGTGTAAGGTAGCGCGCCGCCGGCCGCCGCCCGGCACGATTCTCCTCGAGGAGCACGCAATGGTCGGATACGTGATTCTGGGTCTGATAGTGGCGATCGCCGTATGGACCATGAGCGCCTACAACGGCCTGGTGGGCCGGCGCAACCAGGTGAAGAACCAGTTCGCCCAGATCGACGTCCAGCTCAAGCGCCGCTACGACCTGATACCGAATCTGGTCGAGACCGCCAAGGGCTACATCAAGCACGAGCGCGAGACCCTCGAAGCCGTGATCGGCCGCCCGCAACACGGCGGTGTCGGCCCACGCGGCCGCGTCGGCCGATCCCACCGACGGCGGCGCCGTGCGCCAGCTCGGGGCCGCCGAGAATGCGCTGGGCGCCAGCCTGACGCGCTTCTTTGCAGTGGCCGAGGCCTACCCGGACCTCAAGGCGAACCAGAACATGCTGCAGGTCAGCGAGGAGCTCACCAGCACGGAAAACAAGATCGCCTTCGCGCGGCAGGCCTTCAACGACACCGTCATGGGCTACAACATCGCGGTCGAACAGTTCCCGGGCAACCTGATCGCCAATGCCTTCGGCTTCAAGGCCGCCGAGCAGCTGGCCGCCACCGAATCGGCCGAGGAGAAGAAGGCGGTGCGGGTCCAGTTCTAGCTCGCGGGCGCCCGCGGGCGCCGGCGCCATGGCGATGAATTTCTTCGAGCACCAGGAAGCGGCGCGCCGTTCGAGCCGATCGCTGATCGCGCTGTTCGGGGTGGCGGTGATCTGGCGATCGTGCTGGCGGTCAACGGCGCGCTGGCCCTGCTCTACTTCAGCCGTGCTGGCTCCGCACGGCAGCCTGGGCGCGCGACGGCCTGGCCGCGCTGCCGCGACTGTTCTTCGAGACCACCACCGCCGGCGTGCTGCTGATCATCGTCGGCGGCAGCCTTGATCGAGATCCTCGACCTGCAGCGCCGGCGGCGATGCCGTGGCGCAGATGGTCGGCGCGCGGCCCGTCGACCCCGACACCGAGCGACCCGACCGAGCGGCGCCTGCGCAACGTCATCGAGGAGATGGCGCTGGCCGCGGGCATCCCGGCGCCGCGCGCCTACGTGCTCGACAGCGAGGAAGACATCAATGCCTTCGCCGCCGGCACGCACGCCGGCGACGCCGTCGTCGCGGTCACGCGCGGCGCGCTGCAGCGGCTGACGCGCGACGAACTGCAGGGCGTGATCGGCCACGAATTCAGCCACATCCTCAACGGCGACATGGGCCTGAACGTGCGCCTGATCGGCGTGCTGCAGGGCCTGCTGATGCTCGCCCTGTTCGGCCGCTTCCTCATGTCGATCGGCCAGGTGCGCGAGCGATGTGCGCGAAAGCGCCGGGCGCGCGCTGTTCGTCGTCGGCGTCGTCATCCTGGGCGTGGGCTACATCGGCGTGTTCTTCGGCCGCCTGATCAAGGCCAGCAGTGTCGCGCCAGCGCGAATTCCTGGCCGACGCCAGCAGCGTGCAGTTCACGCGCAATCCCGACGGCATCGGCGGCGCCCTGCGCAAGATCGGCGGCCTGGGCGCCGACGCCGGCGGGGTCGTCCGCCACCTGCACGCCGAGACACTGTCGCACATGTTCATGGCGCCGGTCAGCGTCGGACTGTCCGGCGGACTGCTGGCCTCGCACCCGCCGCTGGACGAGCGGCTGCGGCGCATCTACGGCCGCGCTGTCGAATTCCTGTCCGCCGATCCGCTGCCGCCGGAACCCATGGTGACCGAACCGGAGCAGGCGCCGCTGGACTACGCGCCGGTGACGCCGGCCGACGCCGCCGTCGCCCTGCTCAGCCCGCTGGCGGGCGCGGTCGCCGGTGCGGCCCCGGCCGGCGCCGCACCGGCCGATGTGCTGCATGCGTCGATCGGCCGACGACGGGCGCGCTGTCCTTTGCCGCAGAGCTGCAGGCGCAGCTCGGCAGGGCTGGGCCTGCAGGCCGGCCCTGTCCGTGCCGCAGCAGGCGCAGTTGCTGGTGCTGGCCATGCTGCTCGATCCGGATCCCGCGGTGCGGGCGGGCCAGGACGCCGCGCTGTCCGGCGCCTCGGCACCGGCGCGCGCGGGCCAGGCGGAGCGCTATGCCGCCACCATTGCCGCGGCTGCCGCCCGGCTGGCGGCTGCCGTTGCTCGACCTGTCGATGCCGGCGCTGCGCACGCTCGCGCCGGCGCAGCGCGACGACCTGCTGCAGCTGGCCAGCATCCTCATCCAGGCCGACGGCCGCGTCACGCTGGCCGAGTTCCTGCTGTACTCGGTGCTGCAGCGCCGCCTGGCACCGGCGCGGACGGCGGGCGGCCGCCTGCGCCTGGCCGACGTCGGCGACGCGGCGGCGGTGGTGATGTCGCTGATCGCCAGCGTGCGCCTGCCCCAGGAGCCGCAGCGCGCGTTCTGCGCCGGCGCCGCCCTGCTGCCGGCCACCGGTGCGTTCGTACCGGAAAAGGCGCTCGCGCTGCCGCAGGTGGCGGCGGCCTTCGATCGGCTGGCGCAGCTCGCGCCGCTGGCGATGCCCGCTGCTGGTCAAGGCCTGCATCGCGGTCGCCTTCGTCGACGGCCGCTCCGACTGGAAGGCGGCCAGCTGCCTGCGCACGCTGTGCGCCGCACTGGACTGCCCGCTGCCGCCGCAGGTCGAGGCGGTCGAGCGCGCCGGCGGCACCGCCGGCGCCGATCCGATACCATCGGCCGCATGACAGCCGTGGCCGCACCCGCGTCGAGCGCGCCGCCTCCCGACATCATCCTGTCGGTGCGCGGCCTGACCAAGACCTACGCCTCGGGCCTGCAGGCGCTCAAGGGCGTCGACCTCGAGATCCGCAAGGGCGAGATCTTCGCGCTGCTGGGTCCCAACGGCGCCGGCAAGACCACGCTGATCAGCATCGTCTGCGGCATCGTCACCGCCGACCGCAGGGCACGCGTCGTGGCCGACGGCCACGACATCGTGCGCGACTACCGCGCGGCGCGCATGAAGATCGGCCTGGTGCCGCAGGAGCTGACCACCGATGCCTTCGAGACGGTGTGGGCGACCGTGCAGCTTCAGCCGCGGCCTGTTCGGCCGCGCGCCGAACCCGGCCTTCATCGAGAAGGTGCTGCGCGACCTGTCGCTGTGGGACAAGCGCGACGCACCGATCATGACGCTGTCGGGCGGCATGAAGCGGCGCGTGATGATCGCCAAGGCGCTGGCGCACGAGCCGCAGATCCTGTTCCTCGACGAGCCGACCGCCGGCGTCGACGTCGAGCTGCGCCGCGACATGTGGGCGCTGGTGCGCCGCCTGCGCGACCGCGGCGTCACCATCATCCTGACCACGCACTACATCGACGAGGCCGAGGAGATGGCCGACCGCATCGGCGTCATCAACAAGGGCGAGCTGATCCTGGTCGAGGAGAAGGCCAACGCTGATGCAGAAGCTCGGCCGCAAGCAGCTGACGCTGCACCTGCAGGAGCCGCTGGCGCGCAGCTGCCGGCCGGCGCTGGCGCGGCTGGCCGCTGGCGCTGCGCGACGAGGGGCAGCGAGCTGCGAGTACCAGCTTCGACGCCGGCCGGCGAGACGCAGCGCGGCGTGCCCGGCGCTGCTGCGGCGCCTGGGCGAGCTGGGCATCGCCTTCGAGGACCTGAACACCAGCCAGAGCTCGCTGGAGGAGATCTTCGTGAGCCTGGTGAGCGCGCCGCGGCGCCGGCGGAGCGCGCGAGCCGTGAGCGGCGTCGGCGTTCAACCGCCACGGCGTCTGGGCGATCTACCGCTTCGAGATGGCGCGCTTCGCTGCGCACCGCTGCTGCAGAGCGTGGTCACGCCGGTGATCACGACCTCGCTGTACTTCGTGGTGTTCGGCTCGGCGATCGGCTCGCGCATGAGCGCAGGTCACGGCGTGCCCTACGGCGCGTTCATCGTGCCGGGCCTGATCATGCTGTCGCTGTTCACCGAGAGCCTGTCGAACGCCTCGTTCGGCATCTACATGCCGAAGTTCACCGGCACCATCTACGAGCTGCTGTCGGCGCCGGTGTCGCCGCTGGAGATCGTGCTCGGCTACGTCGGCGCCGCCGCCACCAAGTCGATCGCCCTCGGCCTGATCATCCTGGCGACCGCGACGCTGTTCGTGCCGCTGCACATCCTGCACCCGGTCTGGATGGTGGCCTTCCTGCTGCTGACGGCGGCGACCTTCAGCCTGTTCGGCTTCATCATCGGCATCTGGGCGAACGAGCTTCGAGCAGCTGCAGGTCATCCCGATGCTGGTCGATGACGCCGCTGACCTTCCTGGGCGGCGCCTTCTACTCCATCGACATGCTGCCGCCGGCCTGGCGCACGGTGACGCTGTTCAATCCGGTCGTCTACCTGATCAGCGGCTTCCGCTGGAGCTTCTACGGCACCGCCGACGTCAGCGTCGCGATCAGCCTGGCGGCCACCCTCGGCTTCTTCTTCGGCTGTCTGGCCGTGGTCGCGCTGGATCTTCCGCACCGGCTATCGGCTCAAGTCCTGATGCAACGCATGCCGGGCGCGCCGCGCCGGGGGATAATCGCCCCATCATGCAACGGACCCAGACCATCGGCGAGGAGATCGCCAACAGCGTCAGTCACGGCGTGGGCCTGCTGGCGGCGGCTGCCAGCGCGCCGCTGCTGATCGCCTCGGCCAGCCATTACGGCGCCGCGGCCGCGGTCGGCGCAAGCGTGTTCGCCGCGTCGATGGTCCTGCTGTACCTGATGTCCACCCTGTACCACGCGCTGCCGGCGGGCCGCGCCAAGCGCCTGCTCATGAAGCTCGACCATGGCGCGATCTACGTCTTCATCGCGGGCAGCTACACGCCCTTCGCGCTGGGCGCCCTGGGCGGACCGTGGGGCTGGTCCCTGTTCGGCGTGGTCTGGGGCCTGGCGGCAGCCGGGGTCGTGCTCAAGGCAGCCAACCGGCTGTCGCACCCCTGGATCTCCACCGGGCTCTACCTGGCGATGGGCTGGCTGGTGCTGGTGGCGGCGGTGCCTCTGGTGCAGCGCGTGCCGCTGGCCGGCATCGAGTGGCTGGTGGCGGGCGGCATGGCGTACACCGCCGGCGTGCTGTTCTTCGCGTGCGATTCGCGCTGGAAATACGCCCATACCATCTGGCACGGCTTCGTCATGGCCGGCACGGGCTGCCACTTCGTCGCCGTACTCGGCTACGCCGCCGCCCGCTGAGGACCATGCCGCGATCGGCCGCAGCGCAAGCGCGCGTCCGGGGCCCGCGCCCGCCCGGGCGGCCGGCAGTGCTAGCCTCGGGACCCACCCATCCGGAGGCGCCGCCATGGCCGTGATTCGTCAATGCCTTTGCCGCGCAATGCTGCTGGCCGCCATCGGCGCGCCTCTGGGCGGCGCCGGCGCCCAGGAGCGCCTGCCCACGATACCGCCGGCCGCGTACTCGCCGGAGCAGCAGCAGGCTGCGGCCGATTTCGCGGCGGCGCGCAAGCACCCGGTGTTCGGTCCGTTCGAACCTTTGATGTACAGCCCGCAGCTGATGAACGACGCGCGCGCGCTGGGCGACTATCTGCGCTTCAAGCCGGCCATCGGCACGACGCTGAGCGAACTCGTGATCCTGCTCACGGCCCGCGAATGGACCCAGGATTACGAGTGGTACGTGCACTACCCGATCGCGCTCAAAGCCGGCATCGCGGCACCGATCGCCGACGCGATCGCCGACGGGCGGCGGCCCGACGGGATGAGCGCGGACGAGCAGATCGTCTACGATTTCACCACCGAATTGCACCGCAACAAGCAGGTCTCGGACCGCACCTTCGAACGCGCGCGCCGGCGCTTCGGCCCGCAGGGCGTCGTCGACATGACCGGCATCTGCGGCTATTACACCTTCCTGGCGATGGAACTGAACGCGGCCCAGTATGCCGTCCCGGCCGACGCCAGGAAATTGCCGCGCCTCCCGCGCTAGGCTGCCGCGAGCGCGGACCGTCCGCTGACGGCGTTCAACCATGGCGACAACATCGCGCTACCCGGTCGACCCGGACGAGGTCCAGATCACCGCGGTGCGGGCGCAGGGCGCCGGCGGGCAGAACGTCAACAAGGTTTCCAATGCGGTGCACCTGCGCTTTGCCATCGCCGCATCGACCCTGCCCGAGGAGCTGCAGGCGCGCCTGCTGCGCCTGGGCGACCAGCGCATCAGCAAGGACGGCGTGGTGGTGATCAAGGCACAGGAATTCCGCAGCCTGGAGAAGAACCGGGCGCAGGCGCTGCGCCGCCTGCAGGAACTGGTCGACAGCGTTGCGACCGTGCCGCGCAAGCGCCGCCCGACGCGCCCGACCCGCGGCGCGGTCGAGGAGCGCCTGCGGGGCAAGGCCCACCGCGGCTCGATCAAGTCGGGGCGGGGCCGGGTCGGCGACTGAGCCGGCCTGCCCGGGCCGGCCCCGGCAGGCCGGTCCGGGACAGGCTCAATCGCGCCAGAAATACAGCGCCAGGCACAGCGCGCTGCCGACGGCGTACGTCCAGCCGGTACCGGAAACGAAGTAGGGAAACACCATGAGCGCCAGACCGATTACCATTGGGCCCCAGAGCGCTTTCTTGCGGCCGACCGTGAACGCCACCAGGCCGATCAGGCCGAAGGCGAAGGCGGCGAACAGCAGCGCGGGGCTCGGCATGGCGGCGTCGGTGTTGCGGGCGCAACCGCGGGGCTTGAAATCGTCGCGGGCGGCCGCACCTGATGGATGCGTGCCGTAGCATAGCGAAGGCAATCTTCAACGTTGCTTCACCTATCGAGGTCAGTATGGACATGTATGACACCCTGGCGCAGCCGGTTTCCGGCGACTCGGCCCAGGCGCGGGTTCTGAAGAACACCTATACGCTGCTGGCAGCGACGCTGCTGTTCACTTCCGGGGTCACCTGGGTCACCCAGGACATGCCGTTCCCCGGCTGGGTCTACATCGCCAGCATGGTGGGCAGCTTCGTGCTGCTCTTCGCGACCATGGGGCTGCGCAACTCGGCGCTCGGACTGCTGGCGCTGTTCGGCTTTGCCGGCCTCGAGGGGCTGGCGCTGGGGCCGATGATCCGGTTCTACCTGCATCTGCCGGGCGGCAGCACCACCGTTGCCGAGGCCGCCGGCCTGACCGCGCTGGCCTTCCTGTCCCTGTCGGCCTACGTGCACGTCACGCGCCGCGACTTCAGCGCGATGCGCGGCATGCTGTTCGTGGGCCTGATCATGGTCCTGGTCGCGAGCGTGATCGGCATCTTCGTGCCGTCGCACGCCTTCCAGATGGCCATTGCCGGGGTCTGCGCGCTGGTGTTCTGCGGCTACATCCTGTTCGACACGTCGGCCATCATCCTGGGTGGCGAGACCAACTACATCATGGCATCGATGCGGCTGTACCTGGACATCCTCAATCTCTTCCAGAGCCTGCTGCAGCTGCTGTCGCGGCGCGACTAGCGGATTACCGGCGACCGGCCGGCGCCGCGCCCGTCAGGGCGACTGCGCCGGCGGGCCCCGGTAGGCCGTCCAGCGGCGCACGTTCGCCGCCCACTCGTTCAGGTACGCGGCAAGGTCCTCCTCGCTGCGGAAGGCCTGCACCGACATGGCCCGGGCGCGGTCCTCGCGCGCCAGCAGCTGGATCGGCTGCTTGAGATCGGGCACGTAGACCAGGCGCACGGTCACCTGGATCTTGTAGAGCTCCGCCTGGGCCTGCGCGAGGGCGGCGAGCGTTGCCGCACCGAACTCATGTTGACGCACCATCACGCGGCCGACGGGGTCGACGGTCGTCGGCATCGGTTCGCCGCGCCGGGGCGCATGCACCCGGCTTTCCCAGCCGTAATCGGTGGTGTATCCATCGCCGATGCACGGCAGCGCCAGCGCCGGGGCGTCCTCGCCGCCCGCGCGCGTCACGCACAGCTCCCCGGCGAACATGCTGTCGTCGTCGCTCGGGCGGGGCCGCGCCGCGGCGCTCGCCTGGTCCGCAGCGGACGGCGTCGGGTCCGCCTGCGCGAACTTCTGCAATGGCTGGTCCGACTCGCCCGGGCCCTGCTTCAACCCGTGGTGCCGGGCATCGTCCAGTACCCGCTGCTTCATGTCGCCCTGCAACTGCGCCCACTGGCGGTTGAACTCCTCGATCTCGCGCGCCGACATCGGCGGCTGCACCGGTTCGACCGGCCGCGGCGGTTCCGGCGGTTGCAGCAAGGAGGGCGGGGGCGCCCAGGGCTGCTCGACCGGCGCCGGAGCCGGTGTCTTCTTCGGAGCGGCGTTGCGGGCGTTCGGGCGGGCGTTCGGATGGATGGTGCCGGCCGGCGCCCCTCCGGCCATGGTCCACAACTGCATCTCGACGATGCCGCGCGCCCCCGCGCGCCGGCGGGGTGCACCGCCGTGGGTCTCCTTCACCCAGACGAGGACGAAGACCAGCTGGACCAGGATCGCCAGCAGTGCGCTGACGGCGCGGGCCCGCCGGTCGGGTGCCGCCAGGCGGCCCGGCGGACTGCCGTTGCCCGGACCCCACGCGGCAACTTCAACCATGCATACCCGACATTCCCGCCGTCACCCCAATTTGACCGGACGCGCGCCCGCAGGCACGCGCCTGCGGCAAGTCTATGCCGAAGCGCCGGAACTCGACTGCAAACGCCGCGGCGGGGCCG
This sequence comes from uncultured beta proteobacterium, assembly GCA_963781975.1. Lineage (GTDB taxonomy): Bacteria > Pseudomonadota > Gammaproteobacteria > Burkholderiales > Burkholderiaceae_F > GJ-E10. The sequence continues at coordinate 141,643 of CAWAHT010000008.1, read as the reverse complement.
TCACGCCGCCGCCGATCCGGTCGCCGCGCCTGGCACGCTCGAACACGAGTACGCAGATTGCGAGCAGATACGCAAGAAGGCGCCGGGGCCTGCGGCATCCGGGTCCGGTGCAATGTCGGCGGCGCCGCCGGGAAGGCGGCGGATGCCACCACCGGCCGCGAACTAGTCGCGCAGGATGGATTCGGCGATGCGCCGGCAATGCACGGCGTAGCTCTTGTCGAGCTTCCTGGCGATCGCCTGCTCGAACTCGGGCAGCAGCGCCAGGAGGTCGGTCGCCGAGCTGCATTTCTCGATCTTGAGCACGAAAAAGAACGCACGCAGGCCCAGCTTGTCGGCGGCGGTCTCGTTGAGATAGCGCTGGCCGTCGACAAAGCGCTCGAGCGATCCGCGCTTTTGCACCGCGGACTGCAGCGTCGCCGGCCCACGCGCCGAGCTGTCGTTGGCCGCGACGGCCCGGTCGGGACGGGCGATCGGTTCGATGTAGCCGTTGGCGGCGAGCTGGTCGAAATCCTCTTCGCGGATGCCGATCCCGCTGATCAGCGCCTGGATCGAGTTGGCTGTGCGATGGCCGTCCACCAGGATCAGGAGCGGCCGCAGGCGCCGGTCCACCGTGCGCTCGGCATTGGTGAGTTCTGCATGCCCCTTGTCGGTCTTGCGGTAGATCGCCGCTCTGTCCAATTTGCAGATCCTTTGCAGCCAGGAGCGCGGGTGAAACCACCCCGAGATCATGGCATTGTGCCGGTATCGGCAAATCCCCTTATTGCGGGAAAAGCCGGGTATTTCCGCCGGGACTCCAGGCGCCAGGCTGGCCGGGCCTGGTATCACCGCGCGCGCGACCGTCCGGCCGGGCGCCGCACCGGGCGGCGCCGCGCGGCCGTGCCGTCGCGCAAGTGGGCGAACTGCGCCTCGTAGGTCTTGCCGACGATGTGCACCAGCACGCCGGTCGACCAGCCGAAGCTGAAGAGGCCGGACATCGCCATGAACAGCGCGAGCTGCCGCCAGTGGGGCGGCAGCAGGATGTCGCCGTACCCCAGGGTCGTATAGCTTTCGCCGGCAAAGTAGAAGGCGGTGCGAAAATCGCCGATCGCGTGGATCGCGTACAGCGCCAGCGCGATCATGAAGACCTCGAGGATATGTACCAGCAGCATCGAGATGACAAGGCTGCCGAAATAGAGCTGCCGCCGCAGTTCGCGCGGCTCGCGCAGGTAGACCGGCCAGTGCATCTCGAAGCGGTGCATGACCAGGTACATGCCGGCACTGTGCACGCTCAGCGTGCATGCCACCAGCGCAAGCCCGAGCAGGATTTCAACGATCGACCACATCGGCGGCGAAGCTGCCGGTGCGCCGCGGCCGGTCGCGCGCGCCGGCGCACGTCATGCCGTCGCGCCCTCGCGCCGCGCCGCGGTCCTGGTCAGGTCGAAGACGTGGATTCCGGTCTGCGGCACGCTGCGCGCCTTCCACTCGGGGTGACGCAGGGTTCGGGCCACGTCGGCAAAGCCGGCGCTCCAGTGCTCGCGCATCGACGCGCGCGAGAATTCGTAGTCCTTCGAGTGCGTTTCGTACGGCTTGCGCCGGTAGATGAGGTGCACCACGGTGACTGCCGACTCGTGGCTGGCCGCCTGCAGGGCGCGCACGTCGGGGTCGTCGGCGAAGGACGGGGGCAATTTCGCGGTCAGCCGGCGCGCGGCCTGCGCCAGCGCATGGCGCGCGAGCGAATTGCTGGTGTTGAGGCGGGTGCGGCTCGAATAGCGGATGTCCTTCTCCCGTTCCGCGGCCTGGATGAGGTTGCGCGGCATCGGGCCGCTGCAGGAGAACAGGTCGATCTGGAATACCAGCCGCGATCGGGTGCCCGCCTGGTCGAGCACGTACTGCAGCGGCGTGTTCGAGACGAGGCCGCCATCCCAGTACCAGGCGCCGTCAATCTCGATCGGGGGAAATCCCGGCGGGAGCGCACCGCTGGCCATGATGTGGCGCGCATCCAGGCGGCGCTCCCGCGTGTCGAAGTAGACGAAATTGCCGCTGCGCACGTCGACCGCGCCGACGGATACCCGCATGGGTCCGTCGTTCAGGCGGTCGAAATCGACCAGCCGGTTGAGCGTGGCGCGCAGCGGTTCGGTGTCGTAATAGCTGAGCGCGCCCGGGGTCCCGTGCGCGTGCAGCAGCGCCGGCGGCACGCGCGGCGCGAAGAATCCGGGCAGGCCCCACATGACGGCCAGCGAGGCATTGAGGTGATTGAGCGCGCTGCGCGCCGGCAGCGCGGATGTCGCCACGGTGCCGAGCATCGTCGAGGCCGCAGTCGTTGTCTCCCAGAATTCGCGCAGCCGCTCGATCCGCAGCTCGGGCGGATTGCCGGCAATCAGCGCCGCGTTGATGGCCCCGATCGAAATCCCGGCCAGCCAGTCCGGCACCACGTCCTCGTGCGCAAGCGCTTCGTAGGCACCCGCCTGGAACGCCCCCAGGGCGCCGCCGCCCTGCATCACCAGGATGCGTTCGGGACGTGCGTCGTGGAGCGGCTTTGCGGCGCGCCGGCCGTTGGATGCCGTCATTGGCGGGGGCTCATTGCCGGACCCGGCCGTGCCAGTGAAAGGCGATGTCCTGCCCGCCCTGCGCCGCTATCGTCACCCAGTGCGATTCGGTCAGGCCCTTGAAGCGCGCACTGACCCGGTAACGGCCCTGCGGCAGCATGACGAAGAGCATCGGGCCCGCCTTCGGCAGCTCGAAGACCGGATTGCCCCGGGCGTCGGCGATGACCACGGGGACATCGGCCAGGAACTCGCCGTCCTTGCGTTCGGAGAACGTCATCCGCAAGGGAAACTCGCCGGCAAGGCGCCGCATCGTCGCGGCGTCGTCCTTGCCGATGCCGCCGTTGAGGTAGGTCGTCGCCGTCACCGTTTCGCTTATGTAATCCTCCTGCTCGGGCGCGAGCTGCGCCTGCGCCGCATGCGGCACGATCAGCGCCAGGGTCAGGGCGAGGGCGCACAGTGCCGCCGCCGGATCCGCATTCTTCGTCACTGCATGCCTCCTGTCGAACGTTGCGCAAAGATCATTGGGGCGGGAACATCGCGCCGGTCACCTGCCCGCCGGAGAGCTGGCACTCGCCCTGGCCGCCGCCGGCCATGCCCGCCGCGGGCTGCATCATGTGAAAGCGGCAGCGCATCCGGTGGCCGTCACCGGCGACGAGATTGGCGACGACCTTGCCACTGTATTCGGTGACGAACTGCGTCGCCGGATAGGCCTCGGCCATGGGCGAATCGTTCCAATACGGCCAGTCGCCCCAGCCCTCGCCCCAGCCGTACCACAGCGGGGCAAGCGTCTGCACCTGCGATTGCCGCGTGATCTGGAAGAATGGTCCTGCATAGCTCGCGTGCGGCAGCGCGGCGACCATGGTTCCGCTGATTCCGCCGTCCTTGCTCTGCCAGCTGAAGATCACCGCCTGCTCGTGCCGCCCCGGCCGCAGCAGTTCGCCGCTGCCCATGCCGGTCGACGTGCAGGCCGCAGCCAGCACGGCGCCCGCGAAAGCGGCGATGCGGCCGGCGGCGCCCGTCCGGACCCGTCGCCCGCTGCGTTGCCTCGTGTCCATGCGCTGGCCCGGCCCTATTCGAACACGCCCGGCTGCAGCGACCACGGCAGCGAGGAGCGCGCTTCGGTCCGGCGCGCCGGGCCAACGGTTTCGAGCAGGTCGGCGGCGCCGACGAAGGACTGCACCACATGGAGCACGTCGCTGCGATCGGGGTGGCCGCCGGCCAGGAAGCGCTGGCCGAGCGCGGCACATTCGAGCGCCGCCGCCGAGGGGCCGGGCTTCAGGCAATCGCGCCCCCATTCCAGCGCATTGCCCAGGATCTCGCCCGCCGCCAGGAATGCGTAGCCGGCCTTCGCGTACTCGCGCCGCACCCAGGCCTCGGCAGCCCGGTTGCGATGCGCCAGCGCCAGCGCGAACAGCACGCCGGCAAAGCGACCCTCAAGCACCTGTGCGCACGGACGGTCCCCGGCCTGCGCTGTCGCTGCCAGGCTGGCGAGATCGTCCAGCGCGCCGCCCAGCGCGCGCCGGGCATAGCCGTCGGCGCGCGCCTCCTCGAGGCGCAGGTAGGCGCTCGCCTTGTGGATTTCGGCGCATCCGGCCTCGCGATCGCCCGTCCCCAGCGCGACATTGGCGGCGGCCAGGTGGCGGCGTACCTCGCCGGCGACCGGATACCAGGTCGCTTCATCCGCGTACAGCCAGCGGCGATCGATGTCCGCCCAGGAGCCCGCGTCCAGGATCGCCAGCAGGTCGGCGCGCGCCTGGATCCTGCCCTTGTCGAGGCGGGCGGCCGCCAGGCCGGTGCGCAGCGCGCCGGAAGCCAGGCGCCACGACGTGATCTGCGCGTGGCGGCGCTGCGACACGCCGCTGTCGCCGTCGCCGTGCGCCGCCATCACGGCGAGGCTCTTGAGTTCGTCCGACGCGGCGCGCATCCGGCAGGCCGCGCGATTGAATTCGCCGGCCGCGAGCGCTTCCCAAGCCTCGTACAGGCAGTCACTGACCTTGTCGACGACCGGAATGCGCGGAACGCCGTCGATATGGATCCAGCGCACCGGCATGCGCACGCGCGCGGGCACCCGGCCCGGCAGGCGCGCGGCGATGGCTGGCACCGGCCCGCGTCCCGTCATCGCCCGCGCCCGGGCTTGCGGCGTCATCCGGGCGGATTCCCCGTGGGCGGCGGCCGGCCGCATTGCTGCCGTCGCGGCGGCCGACTCCGTGCCCGTATCGCTGCCAGTGCGAGTGATCATCGTCATTTGCCTTCCTCGGTTTGGACCGCGCCGTTCGTGCGGCGCGCGCCGTGCCCGCGCTCGACTGCTGCGGCGCGCACAGACGCAGGCAATGTAGCGGCGCGGCGCGCGGCTGGCAGCTACCGATCGTCACGTTATGGTCAGTGCCGTGCGTCCATGCCGCGCGGTGACGCCGGTCACATCGCCGCCCGCCTGCGTGCCCGGCCGACGGCACCGCTGCGGCCGGCGCACCAATGCCGGCAGCCGGCTGCTACTCGCGGCGCCGGCGCACGGACATCACGGCCAGCTCGGTGCGCGTGCTGGCGTGGAACTTGTCCATGATGCGGCTGACGTAGTTCTTCACTGTGCCCTCGGCGAGAAACACGGTCCGGGCAATCTGCTTGTTGCTCACGCCCTCGACGATGAGTTCCAGGATCCGTTCCTCCTTTTCGCTCAGCGGTTCGAGAGCGACGTCCGGCGCTGCGGTCGGCACCGGCGCACGGACGGCCGCCAGGGCCGCGGGCGACACCGCGTCCGCATGGCGGGGTGCGCCCGGCGGCGGCGGCAGCAGGCGCCGGAACTGATCCATGACCTTGCGCGCGATCTGCGGGGTCAGCACCGACTCGCCGCGGTGGACCAGCCGCACCGTTTCCAGCAGCTCGCGCTCCGTGGCGTCCTTGAGCAGGTAGGCCTGCGCGCCGGCGCGGATGGCTTCGAACACCGTCTCCTCGGCATCGAGCGTGGTCAGCACGAGCGTGCGCGTCGCCGGGAGCGCCGCGGTGATCTCGCGCGTGGCGGCGACGCCGCCCTTGCGCGGCATGTGCAGATCCATCAGCACGACGTCCGGCCCCAGCCGGCGTGCCAGCTCGACCGCCTCCTCGCCATCGCATGCCTGGCCGACGACCTCGATGTCGGCTTCCATCGAGAGCATCAATTCCATGCCGCGCCGGATCAGTTCCTGATCGTCGGCGATCAGCACGCGGATGCGCGCGTGCGCGCCTTGCTCGCTCGTCATCGTGCCTGCCCCCCTGGGAATCCCCGCCGAACCCGCCCGCCGGTCCGCGCCCCCGGTCCGCGAGGTCCGTGGAACTTCCGCGCCGCGCGCGCAGACGAATGTAGCGCAGGCGGCGCCCGCCTGGGCGCGGCACATGTCATAAGATGGGTGTTACCTTCGTCACGGCTTGATCTCACGGGGCGCGATGCCGACATGACTGGCACGATGCGGTTTGGCTGGATCGGGAAGTCGGTGGCGGCGCTGGATCCGCGGCACAGCCTGGCGATCAAGGTGGCGTGGTTCGTCGCCTGCCTATCCCTGGTCTTTGCCGTGCTTGCCGCCCTTTGGCTCGGCGAGATGACGCGCGCAGGACTGCTGCAGCAGCATGTGCGGCAGTTCAGCCTGGACGCCGAGCAACTCGCCGGCACCCTCGATCGCGCGATCGAGCGCCGGCTCCTGTCCCTGCAGACCATCGCCGCGATCGCCGGCAACGACATCGACCTGCATCGGCCGGGTGCCATACGCGCCATCATCGACGATCTGCGCTCGACCTACCCGGAGCTGGAGTGGATCGGCTTTGCCGACACCGCGGGCGCCATCGTCGCGGCCACGGACGGGCGCTGGGAGGGGGACGGCGCCGCCGACCGGTCGTGGTTCGCCCATGGCCGCAAGGCGGCCTGGATCGGGGCGGAAGGCGGCGGCGCACCGGCCGCCGACGCGACCCGGCCAGGCACGGGCCGGCGCGACGACCGGCGCATCGACATCGCGGTGCCGGTACGGGACGCGCGCGGCCGGGTGCTGGGGGTGATGGATGCGCACCTGAGCCTCGCGTGGCTGCGCCGTTACACGCAGGAGTTGGGCCGGTCATTGCGCCAGGCCGATGCACCGCAGGCGCTGATCGTCGACGGCAACGCGCTCGTGCTGGCCGGGCCGGATGAATTCATCGACCGCCCCTGGCAGGCCAGCCGCATCCGTACGGTGAGCCCGTATGCCACGGGCGCCGACGCCGTCGGCCCGTCCGCCGAGCTCGACCGGCTGGGCGACGGTCGTGCGCTGCTGGTCAGCCGGGCCCAGCCGCGCAGCGGCGGCGCGCTGCTTGCCCTTGGCTGGACGTTCCAACTGGCCGAGCCCGCCAGCCGCGGCGAGCAGCGTGCCGACGGCCTGTGGGGCAGGATCATCTGGATCTCGCTTGCCCTGGGAGGCGTGGCCGCGCTGTTCGGAACCGTCATCTCGCGCCGCCTCATGGCGCGCCTTGCGCAGCCTGTCCCGGTCGGTCGATGCGGTCGGATCCGGGGGCGCGCGGCGCATCGCCGTGCCGCCGGGTGCCGACGAGGTGTCGCGGCTGGGACGGGCGTTCGCCAATCTGCTGGGGGCGCTGCAGCGCGAGCGCGAGGAACTTGGCGCGTTGAGCGCCGAGCTCGAGCAGCGTGTAACGCTGCGCACGCGCGAGGTCGAGCGTCTCGCGCGGGAGACGCGCTACGCTGCGGTGGTGCGCGAGCGCCTGAAGATCGCGCGCGACCTGCACGACACCCTGGCCCACTCGATGATGGCGATGCTCACGGAAGTCCGCCTGCTCAAACGCCTGTACGCGCGCGACCCGGCGTCGCTTGCCGACGAACTGGCCCGGGCCGAGCAGGTGGCGCATGAAGGCCTGATCGAGGCACGCGCGTCGATTGCGCAGATGCGGTTCAATCCGGTGCGCGATGCCGGCCTGGGCGAAGGGCTGGCCGAGGCCCTCAAGCGCCTGGGCGAGCGCACCGGCATGCAGGTCGACATGGATTTCGATCCGAAGGCCGCAAGCTTCGCCGAGGAAGCCGCCGAAGCGGCATTCCGCATCGCCGAAGAGGCCTTGCGCAATATCGAACGGCATGCCAATGCGACGCGCGTGATGGTGGCCCTGCGGTGCATCGGCGACGGCGCGTTTGCGCTGAGCATCCAGGACGACGGCGCCGGGTTCGACACCGGCGCGCCGCACGACGGGCACTACGGGTTGGTGGGCATGCGCGAGCAGGCGCAGCTGATCGGCGCCAGGCTCGCGCTGCACAGCGCGCCCGCCGCCGGCACGACCCTGTACCTCGAGTTCGGGCCCGGGGTCGGCAAATGACGGCCGCGCCGGCCGGTGCCGGGCGCGCGGCCGCCTTCGCGGCGATCGCCAGCGCCGCGCGCCTGTGGCTGGCGGCCGCGCTGGCCGGCGTGCTGGCGGCGGTGGCCACGCTCGGGTTTCGCACGCTCATCGACCTGGTGGAGACCATCGCCACCGGCCAGGCGGGCAGCCTGGTCGCCGCGTCGCTGCACCTGGCGCCGTGGCACCGGGCCGTCGTCGGCGCGCTGGGGGGGCTGGCCGCCGGCCTGGCGCTCGACCGCGGCCTGCGATGGGCGGCGCGCGGACCGGACGGCGCAACGCATCTGGATTACATCGATGCGGCGCGCCGCGGCGAGGTCGCGCTCAACGACCGCACGACGATCGCCCGCAGCCTGTCGGCGCTGCTGTCGGTCGGCACCGGCGCGTCGATCGGACGCGAGGGTCCGATGGTGCAGATGTCGGCCTGGCTGTCGTCGTGGCTGGCCCGGATCCTGCCCATGCCGGCCGAGCACCGCAATGCGGTCCTCGTGTGCGGCATTGCCGCCGGCATCGGCTCGGCCTATCACGCACCGGTCGCGGGGGTCGTGTTCGTCCTGGAGCTCGCGCTCGGCTTCTTCGCCAGCCACACCGTCGCGCCGGTACTGATCGCCGCGGCGACGTCGAGCGCGCTAATCTACTGGCTGGTCGAGCCGCGACCGTTGTACACGATGCCCGCGGTTCCGCTGCTGCCAGCCAGCCTGTGGCTGGCGCTGGCGGCCGGCGCGATCTGCGGCGGCCTGGGATGGCTGCTGCTCGGACTGCTGGACCGCGCGCGCAGCGCCTTCGGCCGCATCGCCTGGCTGCCCGCCCGCCTTGGCCTGGGCGGCGTGCTGGCCGGACTGCTGTCGGCGGCGGTACCGGAAGTGTGGGGCAACGGCTACAGCGTCGTGTCGCAGGTGCTGCAAGGCGGCACGGACTGGCACTGGGTCGCACTGATACTGGCGGCGAAGCTGGCGGCAACGGTCATCTGCACGGGCTCCGGGGCGATCGGCGGCGTCTTCACGCCGACGCTGTTCGTCGGCGCGACCGGCGGCTACGTCGTTGCCCAGAGCGTCGCGGCCCTCGACCCGGCGCTCGCCGGCGATCCGCGGGTCTTGGCCATCGTCGGCATGGCGGCGGTACTCGCGGCGGTGACGCACGCACCGCTGATGGCCATCGTCATCGTGCTGGAGATGACCAACCAGTTCCAGCTCACCGTGCCGGTCATGCTGGCCTGCGGCGTCGCCTATGCGATCAGTGCGCATTTCGGCGCCCGGCCGCTGTATGGCAACCCCATCGAGGGCCATCGCTGACGGCCGCGAAGCGGCCGTCCACCTGCCGGACGCCGCATCCGCCGCGCTGCCGGCCCTCGGCCTCACCGGTGCGATGCGCCGGCCGCGGCTTGGATCGTCACGGCTGGCGGGGCCCCGCCGCCGTCACCGCATGCGCCTGCAGGTCGGCATGATAGGAACTGCGCACCAGCGGCGCGCTGGCGGCGTTGGCGAAGCCCATCGCCAGCGCCGCGCGCGCGTAGTGCTCGAAGGTCGCGGGTGCGACGAACCGCTGCACCGGCAGGTGATGTTCGCTGGGCGCCAGGTACTGGCCGATGGTGAGCATCTCCACCCCGTGGTCGCGCAGGTCGCGCATCACCTGCAGGATTTCATCATCGGTTTCGCCCAGCCCGACCATCAGTCCGCTCTTGGTCGGCACGCCGGGGACGCGCGCGCGAAACCGCTGCAGCAGCGCCAGCGAATGGGCATAGTCGGCTCCCGGACGCGCCTGGCGGTACAGGCGCGGCACGGTCTCCAGATTGTGGTTCATGACATCGGGTGGAGCCTGCTCGAGGACGTCGAGCGCCCGGTCGAGCCGCCCGCGGAAATCCGGCACCAGCACCTCGATGCGCGTGCCCGGCGACAGCGTGCGCACGGCGCGGATGCAGTCGACGAAGTGGCCGGCGCCGCCGTCGCGCAGGTCGTCGCGGTCGACGGAGGTGATGACCACGTAGCGCAACTGCAGCGCCGCGATGGTCTGCGCCAGATGGCGCGGCTCGTCGGCGTCGAGCGGGTCGGGGCGGCCATGGCCCACGTCGCAGAACGGGCAACGCCGGGTGCATTTGTCGCCCATGATCATGAAGGTGGCCGTGCCCTTGCCGAAGCATTCGCCGATGTTCGGGCAACTGGCCTCCTCGCAGACCGTATGCAGGCGGTGCTCGCGCAGCACCTGCTTGACCTGGTTGAAACGCGCATTGTCGGCGCCGAGCTTGACGCGGATCCATTCGGGCTTGCGCAGGCGCGCGCCGCCGCGCTCGATCTTGATGGGAATGCGGGCGGTCTTCTCGGCGCCCTTCTGCTTGCTGCCGGGATCGGGCGGGGTGGCGCGGGCGTCGCTCACGAGATCTCCTGAAGGCTGGGGCGGCAGTCGGTGCCGGCAGCGGCAAGGTGGGCCTGCAGCCGGCCAGCCAGCCGCAACGCCGCATCGCGCCAGCCGCACGCGACGCCCAGTGTAGCCAAGTCGACCGCCGCCAGCCCGCGATAGCCACAGGGATCGATGGCGTCGAACGGACCCAGGTCCATCGCCACGTTCAGCGCCACGCCGTGATAGGCGCATCCGCGGTGCACCTTGATGCCCAGCGCGGCGATCTTCGCCTGGCCGGCAAAGCGCGGGTCCTGGCCCTGCCGGACGGCGCGCGCGCCGTCCGGCAGGTCGACATAGATGCCCGGCGCGCCCCGCACGCGGCGGCCCTCCACGCCGAACGCGTCGAGCGTCTGGATGACGCTTTCCTCGATGCGGAACACGAGTTCGCGCACGAAGAAACCGGCGCGCCGCAGGTCCACGAGGGTGTAGGCCACCACCTGGCCGGGCCCGTGATAGGTCACCTGGCCGCCCCGGTCGGTCGCGATCACCGGGATCGACCCGGGCGCGAGCAGGTGCTCGCGCCGCCCCGCCACGCCGAGCGTATAGACCGGCGGGTGCTCGACCAGCCACAGTTCATCGGCGCTGCCCGCGCCGCGCTGCTCGGTGAAGGCGCGCATGGCGGCCCAGGTCTGCGAGTAGCCGGCCGACCCCAGTTCGCGCACGCGCATCACAGCACGACCTTCACCAGCGGATGGCTCGTCAGTTCGAGATAGATCGCGTCGAGCTGGGCGCGCGAGCGGGCGCGCACCGTCACGGTCAGCGACAGGTACTTGCCCGCGCGCGACTGGCGCACCTCCACCAGGGTGTCGTCCAGGTCGGGGGCGTGCGCGCGCACGATGGCCACCATCTGCGGCTCGAACTCGAGCTGGTTCAACCCCATGATCTTGATGGGGAAGTCGGTCGGGAATACCAGCGCGCTGGCCGGCTCCCCGGGCGGCGGCGGGAGCGCCGGGTCAGTCATCGCCACCTTGCCCGCCGGTGTGCAGCGCCGCGGCGGCCGCGGCGCCGAGCACATGGCGGATGACCAGTTGCTTGAGCGCCGTGAGACGGCGATGGAAGAAGTGGTCGGCGCCGGGCATGACGATCACCGGAACGTCCGACGACCGCGCCCACGGGAAGACCTCGGCCAGCGGTATCGTTTCGTCGACCTCGCCGTGGATGACGAGCGTTGCCGGATCCACCGGCGCCAGCGGCCATTTGCCCGCGGCAGCGCCGACGAGCACCAGCGAGCGCACCGGCCGCCCCTGCCGCGCAAGAGCCTGTGCCGCGCCCGCGGCGACGAAGCTGCCGAACGAGAAGCCGGCCAGCGCGATCGGCGCCGCGGCCGCATCCGCGGCGGCCGCGGCGCCCCATAGGGGCCAGCGCGGCACGACATCGACCAGGTGCAGGAAATCCTCGGTCTCGCCCCGGCCCTCGTCGTGCACGCCCTCGCTCGCTCCGACGCCGCGGAAATTGGGGCGCACGGCCACCCAGTCCATGGCCACGAAGGCCCGCGCCAGGGTTGCCGCCACCTTGTTGTCGAGCGTGCCGCCGTACAGCGGGTGCGGGTGACCGACAAATGCAAATCCGCGCGCCGCGGCGGCCGGGCGGTCGACCACGAGTTCGATCCGGCCGGCGGGGCCGTCCATGGTGCTGCGTTCACTGGTCGGGAGCATGCGGCTGCGCGGTGCCGGGTCAGGGCAGCCGCAGGCGTTCGACCACCGTGCCGCCGAGCAGGTGGCTGTCGACGATCTCGTCGATGTCGCGCCGGTCGACGAAGGTGTACCAGACCGCCTCGGGGTACACGACCAGGCAGGGCCCCTCGTCGCAGCGGTCCAGGCAGCCGGCCTTGTTGATGCGGACCTTGCCCTTGCCGTTGAGTCCGAGCTTCTTGACCCGTTCCTTGGCATAGGCCTGCATTTCGGCGCTATGGTGATTGGCACAACAATCGTCGGGCGCCGGGCGCTCGTTGAGACAGAAGAAGACGTGTCGCTGAAAGTGGCTCATTCGGTGATGCACTCCTGGCCGCAGCCGCCCCCGCGGCGCAGCCGCAAGCGCGAAGTGTAGGCCCGCGCCCCGCCCGGGAACGCGCGGCCCGGACGGGTTGGCCCGGGATTCATCGATGTTAAATTCCTTGCGATGAGTCTTCACCCAGCCACGGGCGCCCGCCTCCCGCGCTTCGGGCGCCAGTTGCCGGCCTCGGCACCGCGCCGGCACGCGGGCGGGCCGCGACCGCATTTTCCCACGGCGCGCGCCGCGCCGCCGGGGAGGCACGCCTGATGGATGTCCCGGGCTCGGCGCTGGCGCGGCACCTGGCGGGCAGCGGGATCGCCTGCGAAACCGTGCTGGAAACGGGCTCCACCAATTCGGATCTGCTCGCACGTGCCCGCCTGCGCGCACCGGACCAGGTCGTGCTGCGCGCTGCGCTGCGGCAGACCGAAGGGCGCGGCCGCCACGGCCGGCGCTGGCACGGATCGGCCGACGGCGCGCTGCTGTTCTCCGTGGCCCTGCCCTGGCAACTCGCGGCCGCGGCCAGCGCGTCCGTCACCCTGGCCTGCGGCCTCGCCGTTGCGCAGGCACTGCAGGTCCGGCTTGCCGGCCACCCCGCGGTCCTGGCGGTGAAATGGCCCAACGACATCCTGCTCGATGGCGCCAAACTGGCCGGAATTCTCGCGGAAATGACCGAGGATCCTGCCGGCGCGCGCACGCTCGTGGTCGGCATGGGCTTCAACCTTGCCAATGACGCGCAACAGCTGGCGCATATCGCCGCCACCGATGCGCATCTGCCGCCGACGCCGGCAACGGACCTGGCACACGTGCTGGGGCGCGCCGCGGTACTGGCCGAGCGCGACGCCTGGCTCGCACGCCTGGCCCGTGCGCTGGTGGCCGGCGCGCAGGAATACGCGCGCAGCGGATTCGCCCCGCTGCGCGCCGCATTCAATGCCGTCTGCGCCTACCGCGATGAACGCGTGCAACTGCGCGGCGCCGGCGCGCGGGTCGTCGACGGCATTGCCCGCGGCGTCGACGACCAGGGGCGCTTCCTGCTGGACGTCGCCGGCGACACGATCGCGCTCAGCAGCGGCGAGCTGAGCCTGCGCGGCGCCGAGCCGGCCACCGTGCCGGGTGGCGGGAGCGCAGCGTGAACTGGCTGCTGCTGGATGCCGGCAACACGGCGCTCAAATGGGAGCTGGTGGCACCGGCGCTGGCGCGCTGGCCCGGCGACGCCGCGGCGGGCGCAGCCGGGCGCCACCAGGGACGGGTTGCCATCGACGCGCCCGAATTGGCCGCCGAACTGGCCCGCGCCTGCGCCCTTGCCGGCGCCGCGGCGCCACTGGCGGTGATCGGCTGCGCCGTCAGTTCGCTGGAGCGGGTCGCGGCCATCGAGGCGGCCGTCCGCGCGGCCGGGGTCGACGCCGTGCATTGGGTACGCGCCGCCTCCACGTTCGAGCACGACGGGATTGTCCTGCACAATGGCTACCGCGCGGCGCAGCAACTGGGCGCCGATCGCTGGCTGGCGATGATCGGGGCCCGGGCGCGCTTCCCGCGGCCGGCGCTGGCGATCATCAACGCCGGCACGGCCACGACGATCGACGGCGTCAGCGCCGATGGACGGTTCCTGGGCGGGGTCATCGCACCGGGCATGGATCTGATGCGTGCCGGCCTGGCGCAGGGGACGGCGCGGCTGCCGCTGGCGCAGGGAGAATACGTGCAGCACCCCGACAACACGCAGGACGCCATCCGCACCGGGGTGCTCGATGCCCAGGCCGGCCTGATAGAACGACGCGTGCGCCGGATTCGCGCGCAGGCGCAGGGCACCGTCCAGGTCGTGCTTGCCGGCGGCAATGCCGCGCTGCTGGCTTCGGTCCTGCACGGGCAGGGCGGATTCGCACGGCTGGCGCACGAGCCGGACGTGGTCCTGCGCGGCCTGTGGCACGTGGCGCGCGCCGGCGCGCGCGGTGGCGACAGCGGCGCCACGGCACCATGAAGTCACTGTTCCTTGCGCTGCTGGCGGCGACGCTGGGCACCGCCGCATGGCTGGCGCTGCAGGGTCCGGTGGACGTGGTGCGCGAGCCTGCGCGCCTGGAGCGGCAGCTGGCGGCGGACCAGTTCCGCCTGCTGAGCGAGGCCGACGGCGCCCGCCTGCGCAGCGACGCCGCGCGCAAGGCGGCCGCCGCAAGCAGCGCCGCGGCGGCCGCACCGGCAACCGCGGCGGCGCCGGGCGACGCGGCGGCGCGGGGCGACGACATGCCCGTCGCGTCCTGCATCGACATCGGCGGCTTCGCGTCCGAATCGGCCACGCGCAAGCTGCACGCGCGCCTGGTGGCGGCGGGCCTGGGGGACAGGACCACGGTGATCGGCGCGGACAAGACGGTGATCCTGCACCTGACCGGCGTCGATGCGGCAGCCGAGGCGAGGATCCACGCCATCCTGAAGGATTTCCCGCACCAGGAAATGATCCACTGCGCCGAGGTGCCGGCCGCGCGCTGAGAACGGCGGCGGCGCGGCCGGCCGTGCGTTCAGAACCAGGTGATGTTGTGTTCCTTGGCGAAGCGCTCCACCCGCCCGCGCGCCTGGTTCCAGCGCGCCTGCAGGCGGTCCAGCGTGGAGAACCTGGGCGTTTCCGGCGCGTTGAGCAGTTCGCGCTGCACGGCCTGCACGCTTTGCGGCCGCTCCAGCGAATTGAGCTCGAGGCAGCGCCCCACCAGCGAGATCATCTGCGCGGAGTAAAGGCCGCGCAGCGCCCGCAGCTTGGCCGGCATCTCGTCCTTGCGCTGGCGCTTCTCGGCTTCCTGGACCGGCTTGCCCGACATGCACGCATAGATGCTGGCGCCGATGCTGTAGACGTCGGTCCAGGGGCCGAGTTCGGCATCGCGCTTGTACAGCTCGGGCGCCGCGAAGCCGGGGGTGTACATCGGGTGGTGCTGGGTTATGTCGCGCTGCAGGGTCTGGCGCGCCGCGCCGAAGTCGAGCAGGATGGGCTCGCCGTTCATGCGCAGGTAGATGTTCGCCGGCTTGATATCCAGGTGCAGCAGCCGGTTGCTGTGCACCTCGCGCAGGCCGTTCATGACCTGGATGAAGACGCGCCGGATGAACTGTTCCGACAGCACGTCCTGCTGGTTCTGGCTGCGGTTGCGCTGCACGTGCTCCTGCAGCGAACGGCCGGTCTCGTACTGCATCACCATGTAGACGGTGTCGTTGGCGCGGAAGAAGTTCAGCACGCGGACGATGTTCGGGTGGAAGATCAAGGCCAGCGTGCGGCCCTCGTCGAAGAAGTACTTCAGGCCGATGCGGTAGACGTTGAGGTTCTCGGGCGCCACATAGGGCGCGAGCTCGCCGGGCCGGCGCTGCGCCAGCGACGACGGCAGGTACTCCTTGATGGCCACGGAATTGCCCTGCTGGTCCTGCGCCAGGTAGACGATCGAGAAACCGCCGCTGGAAATCTTGCGGACGATGCGATAGGCGCCCAGCTGCATGCCTTCGGGCAAGGACGTGGTTTCCGCAGCCGCCAAGTGATGTCTCCAGGAAATGGGGGGCGGTGGCAACCGCGCCCCGCGCCGGCGCGCCGCAGCAGCGCCCGCACCCGCGCGCAAGGCGCGATATTACGGCCAAGCGGGTGGCCGCGGCAGGGGCCGCGGCAATGTTTCAGGCCGGGCTCAGGTACCCCGTCGCCAGCGCCTGTTCCCATTGCGGGCGGCCGCGCTGGCGCGCCAGCCGCGCCATGGCGGCGGCGTCGTACGGCACGGCGTGCAGGACGGCCTGCCAGGTGCCCGCGCGGCGCTCGGCGACGGCATAGCGCGCATCGGGCGAACCGTTCTGGACCACGTGCGGGTGGGGCGTGGCCACGGCGAATCCCGGCAGACCGACGCTGCCCGGGTTGACCAGCAGCTGCCCGCGCGGCGTACGCAGGTTGCGCGGCACGTGACTGTGCCCGCAGGCGACGAGCGCCGCCCCGCCTGCGCCCAGGCGGGCGGCGATCTCGGCCGCGCTGGCCAGGCGGATGCCGGCCGGATCGACGCTCTCGAGCAGGTACTGCAGGTCGCTGTCGGGCGTACCGTGGCACAGCAGCACGTCCGGCGCGAAGGCGGCGCGCGGCCGCAGCGTGGCCAGCCACTGCAGTTGCGGCGCCGTCATCTGCGCGCGCGCATAGGCGTCCGACGCCCCCGGCGGATGCGGCGTTTCCAGGATCTGGCGCTCGTGGTTGCCGGCCAGGTGGGTCCAGTCCTGCGCCATCAGGAAGTCGGCCGTTTCGCGCGGCAGCAGCGGCCCCGAAAGGCTGTCGCCCAGGTTGACGACGGCGTCGACGCCGCGCCGCTTGACGTCGGCGACCACGGCCTCGAGCGCCGGCAGGTTGCCGTGGATATCCGAAACGATGGCGATCCGCACCGGTCCTCCCTATGCCGCCGCGAGGCGGCGCAGCAGCGCCGCACGCAGCTGCGGCAGCGCGGCGCGGCGGCGCTCGAGCGCGGCGCCGCCGGCCGCGCGCTGGCGCGCGCCCCAGATGGGTTGGGGGAAATGGGCATCGTCGCCGAAGCGCGCGATGACGTGCCAGTGCAGGTGCGGCACGACATTGCCCAGGCTGGCCAGGTTGATCTTCTCCGGTGCAAGGGTCTCGCGCACGGCCGCCTCCGCGGCCAGCACCGCGCGCAGCAGGTGCAGCGCATCGGCGCCATCGAGGTCCGTCATCTCGCGCACATGGGCGTTCCAGACGACCCGCAGGAAACCCGGATATTCCGGGTCGTCGACCGCGATGACGCGCAGGGCCGCGTCGCGCCAGAGCAGCGTGCCGCCGTCGGTTGCGCACAGCGGGCAGGGCGCCGGCGCGGCGGCATTCACAGCAGCACCCGCTCGATGCCGCCGGCATGGGCGCGCGCGACGAAGTCGGGCAGCCAGTTCGCGCCCAGCAGGTGCCGCGCCAGCTCGACCACCAGGTATTCGGGCTCGAGCGGCACGTCGTCGCGGAACCGCTGCAGCCCCTGCAGGCAGGCCGGGCAGGAGGTCAGCACCTTGAGATCGCCGGCAAAGCCGTCGGCGCGCAGGCGCGCGACGTCCGCGCCGAGCTCGGCCTCCTTGCGATAGCGCACCTGGGTCGCGATGTCGGGCCGCGCCGCAGCCAGGGTGCCGGCCTCGCCGCAGCAGCGGTCGCTGCGGCCGATGCGGCGCCCGTCGGCCGTGGCCAGCAGGGCGTTGACGGTCTTGAGCGGATCCTGCAGCTTCATCGGGCTGTGGCAGGGGTCGTGGTAGACGTAGCGCACGCCGCCGACCCCCTCCAGGCGGATGCCCTTGCCGAGCAGGAACTCATGGATGTCGACGATCCGGCAACCCGGGAAGATGGCGCCGAAATCGTAGCCCTGCAACTGGTCGTAGCAGGTGCCGCAACTGACGACGACGGTCTTGATGTCGAGGTAGTTGAGGGTGTTGGCCACCCGGTGGAAGAGCACGCGGTTGTCGGTGATGATCTTCTGCGCGCGCTCGGCCTGGCCACCGCCGCGCTGCGGGTAGCCGCAGCACAGGTATCCCGGCGGCATCACGGTCTGCACGCCGCAGTGCCAGAGCATCGCCTGGGTCGCCAGCCCGACCTGGGAGAAAAGCCGCTCCGAGCCGCAGCCCGGGAAATAGAACACGGCTTCGGCGTCGGTCGGCGTGCGCCGCGGATCGCGCAGGATGGGCACCACGCGCATGTCCTCGATGCCCAGCAGGCCGCGCGCCGTGCGCGTCGGCAGCCCTCCGGGCAGGCGCTTGTTGACGAAGTGCACCACCTGGGCGGCGACCGGCCCCTTGCCGGTCGTGGCCGGCGGGTGGCGCGTCTGGCGCCGCGCCGGCAGGGCCAGCACGCGGTGCGCCAGGCGCTGCAGCGCGAAGCCGCCGCGGATGAAGCCCGCGCGCAGCAGCTTGATGGTCTGCGGCCGCGTGGTGTTGAGGAACAGCATCGCGGCACGCGCGCCCGCATTGGAGCGTGCGTGGCCGGCACGGCGCACGAGATCGCGCATCACCATCGAGACGTCGCCGAAATCGATGTCCACGGGACAGGGCGCCGCGCACTTGTGGCACAGGGTGCAGTGGTCGCTGATGTCGCTGAAGGCGTCCCAGTGGCGCCGCGACACGCCGCGGCGCGTCTGCTCCTCGTAGAGAAACGCCTCGACCAGCAGCGAGGTGGCGAGGATCTTGTTGCGCGGCGAATACGGCAGGTTGGCGCGCGGCACGTGCGTGGCGCAGACCGGCTTGCACTTGCCGCAGCGCAGGCAGTTCTTGATGGCGTCGGCGACGCTGTTGAGATCGCTGTGCTGCAGGATGAGCGATTCGTGGCCCAGCAGGTTGAAGCTGGGCGTATAGGCGCGCGACAGGTCGGCGCCGGGCAGCAGCTTGCCGCGATTGAAGTGGCCGTGCGGATCGATCCGCCGCTTGAAGTCGCGGAACGCGCGCAGCTCCGATTCCTCCAGGTATTCGAGCTTGGTGATGCCGATGCCGTGCTCGCCGGAAATGACGCCGCCCAGGCCGCGCGCCACGGCCATGATGCGGGCGACCGCCGCGTTGGCGGCACGCAGCATATCGTAGTCGTCGGAGTTGACCGGGATGTTGGTATGCACATTGCCGTCGCCCGCGTGCATGTGCAGGGCGACGAACACGCGGCCCTTGAGAACCTGCGCGTGGATCGCGTCGCACCGGGCCAGCACCGGCTCGAAGACGGCGCCGCCGAAGATCTGCGCCAGCGGCGCACGCACCTCGGTCTTCCACGACACGCGCTCGGCCCCCGCGAGCAATTCGGGGGCGCCGGCGCGCGCGCGCAGGGCGGTCCAGCGCAGCCGCGCCGCCGCGATGATCTCCAGGGCGCGCGGCAGCCGGTCGCCCAGCCGCTGCTCGCGCGCCAGCGCACGCTCCTCGGGATCCTCGGCGCGCGCCAGCTCGAAGTCCGACCGCAGGTAGCCTTCGAGCGCATCGAGCAGCTGCAGCTTGTTGCCGATCGACAGTTCTATGTTGATGCGTTCGATGGCGTCGGTGTATTCGCCCATGCGCGCCAGCGGGATGACCACGTCCTCGTTGATCTTGAAGGCGTTGGTATGGCGGGCGATGGCCGCGGTGCGGGCGCGATCGGCCCAGAGGGATTTGCGCGCCTCGGCGCTGGCGGCGATGAACCCCTCGCCGCCGCGCGTCATTGGCCCGGCGCACGACCTCGGCCGCGGCACGCGCCACCGCGGCCTCGTCCTCGCCGACGATGTCGCCCAGCAGGATCATGCGCGGCAGGCCGCCGCGCGGCGACGCGCGTCGAATAGCCGACCGCCTTCAGGTAGCGCGCGTCCAGGTGCTCGAGGCCGGCCAGCACCGCGCCGCCAGGGGCGCCGTCGAGGTACGACTTGATCTCGACGATGCTGGGAATGGCTTCGCGCACCGGTCCGAAGAATTCCAGGCAGACGCTGCGCACGTGCGGCGGCATGCGATGCACGATCCAGCGCGCGCTGGTGATCAGGCCGTCGCAGCCCTTCCTTCTGCACGCCGGGCAGGCCGCCGAGGAACTTGTCGGTGACGTCCTTGCCCAGGCCGAGCTTGCGGAAAGCTGCGCCCGGGAATCTCCAGGCGCTCGCGGCGCAGTTCGCGCGCGGCATCGGGCGGGCGCGTCGCCGTCCTTCCAGACCAGCTCGAAGCCGGCCACCGCGGCGTCGTGGATCTTGCCCCGGTTGTGCTCCGAGGCGGGTGACCTCGAGCCAGTTGCCCTCCGGATCGACCATGCGCCACCAGGCCAGGTTGTCGACCGCGGTGCCCCACAGCACCGCCTTCTTGCCGCCGGCGTTCATGGCGATGTTGCCGCCGATGCAACGAGGCGTCGGCCGACGTCGGGTCGACGGCGAACACGTAGCCGCCGCGCTCGGCCGCCTCGGTCACGCGCCGGGTCACCACGCCGGCTTCGGCGAGGACCGTGGGAACGGCAGCCGCCAGGCCGGCCAGGTGCGAGCGTTCGACGCTCGCCGCAGCGCTCGAGCTTCTCCGTATTGATCACGGCGCTGACGCGGCGTGAGCGGAATCGCGCCGCCGGTGTAGCCGGTGCCGCCGCCGCGCGGGATGACGGTCAGCCCCAGCTCGATGCAGTCGCGCACCAGGCGCGGGATTTCCTCCTCGCGCGTCCGGGTTGAGCACCACGAAGGGGTACTCGACGCGCCAGTCGGTGGCGTCCGTGACGTGCGCCACGCGCGCGAAGGCGTCGAAGCGCACGTTGTCCGGCGCGCGTGTGGCCGGCGCAGCAGCCGGCGGGCGCGGCGGCGCAGGTCGGCCGTCGCGCCGAAGGCGGCCTCGAAGTCGCGCACCGCCTTGCGCGTCGCGTCCAGCAGCTCGCCCACCTTGCGGTCGCGCTCGGCGTCGTCCGGTTCGCGCCGCACGCTCGATCTCGCGCAGCCGGTGCCACAGCGCCCCGACCAGCGCCGCGCGGCGGCGCGTATCGTCGAGCAGGTCGTCCTGCAGGTAGGGGTTGCGCTGCACCACCCAGATGTCGCCCAGCACCTCGTAGAGCATGCGCGCGCTGCGCCCGGTGCGCCGCTCGCCGCGCAGCTGCGTCGAGCGTGCGCCAGGCCTCGGCGCCCAGCAGGCGGATGCACGACTTCGCGGTCCGCCAGCGAGGTGTAGTTGTACGGGATCTCGCGCAGCCGCGGCGGCGGCTCGAGCCCGGCATCGCTGCGGGCCGGTGCCTGGGGATCCAGCGGGGCATTCATGCGCGGTGCTCGCTTTGCGGTTGGGGCCTGCGGCAGCCCGCCGCAGGCCGCCAGTGTATCGGGTGGCCGCCGCGGATCCGGACGCGGCGGCCGCGCCGGGTGGCGCGGTGGCGCCGTGGCGCATCGGCCGGATTTGCGGGTAAGCTGGCCCGCGCTCCGGCATACCGGCCCGGAGCCAGGGATGGTCCGATGAGCCGATTGCCTGCAACGCTGCTACGCGCGACCCGGCTCGTCGCGCTGGCTGCCGGCCTGCTGGCCGCCGGCCCGGCGCCGGCCCAGGGTGCGGGCGCGGCGCGCGACACGCGCCCCCCGGGCGTGGCCTGGTTCGCGGGCAGCCTGCCCGACGCCTTCGCCGCGGCGGCAGCGCTCCATCGGCCGGTCTTCCTGTACTGGAGCGCCGTCTGGTGCCCGCCATGCCAGGAACTCAAGGCGACGATCTTGCGCCGGCGCGACTTTCTCGACCGCCTGAGCCTCTTCGTCCCGGTATACGTCGACGGCGATGCCCCGGGCGCGCAGGCGATAGGCGACGAGTTCCACGTGAGCGGCTATCCGACGGTGCTTATCCTGCGTGCCGACCGCGCCGAGCTCGCGCGCGTTTCGGGCGGCATGGACCTGGCGCGCTACGCCGAGGTGCTCGAACTGGCGCTGGCCGAAGTGCGGCCGGCGCGCGAATTGCTCGCCACGCTGACCGCCGACGCCGGCTCGACGGCGCCGCTGCCGGCCAGCGACTGCCGGCGGCTCGCCTATAACGGCTGGCAGCTCGACGAAACGTGGATGCTGCATCCGGACGCGCTGGCGCCCTTCGCGCTGGACCTGGACCGCGCCGCGACACGCTGCCCGCCCGCACTGCGCGTCGAGCGCGCGCGCCTGCAGCTGGCGGCAGTGGCCGCTGCGGCCGACGCGCCAGGCCGGCGCCGGCGGCAGCGCCGGTGACGGGCCGCCGGTCGGAGCCGCTGCGTTCGCTGGCCGACGCGGGTGGCGCCGGTGCTGGCGGACCGCAACCTCGCACTATCGGTGGGCGATGCCCTGGTGGCGCTGCCGGCCGGCTATTTCCGCGCGGTGGTGGCACTCGATCCGGCGCAGCGGCCGCTGCTGCGCCGGCACTGGTTCGCCCTCATGGACGCGCTGGCGCGCGACGGACGCTACTCGGCGGCCGACCAGATCGACGCGCTGCGCAGCAAGCTCGTGGCGGCACGCTGCCTGGATCCGGCGGGCCGGATCGCGGCGCCGCTGGCCGGTGACGTGCGCCGGCGCATCGACGCCGCGCTGGCGCGCGAACACGAGCCGTACGCCCGCGCCTCGGTGGTCAATTCGGCGCTCAACGCGCTGGAGGTGCTCGGGGACGAGCAGCGTGCCGCCGCGATCCTCTACGGCGAAATCAGGAGCGCCGCGCATCCCTACTACTACATGGCGGACATGGCCGCGCTCGAGGAGCGGCGCGGTCATCGCGAGGCGGCGATCGACTGGTATGCCCGCTCGTACCGGGACGCGCAGGGTCCGGCAACCCGCTTTCAATGGGGCGCGGGCTACGTGCGCGGCCTGCTGCGGCTGGAACCGCAGAACGAGGCGGCGATACGCGACGCCGCCCTCGACGTGCTCGCCGACCTGGCGGCTCCGGGCGACCTGCACGGCCGCACGCGGCGGGCGCTGGACCGGTTGTTTGCCGGGTTGCGCGAGTGGAATCGCGGCGGCGCGCATGCCGGCGCGCTGGCGCCCGTGCAGGCCCGCATGCGGACCCTGTGCGCCAACCTGCCGCCCGGCGACACGGCGCCGGCGGCCTGCGCCGATGTCCGCGCCGGGGGCGCAGGGGCGCCCTCGCCCCGGCCCTCTCCCGGAGGGAGAGGGTGAAAGGCTCCAGCGCGTGACAGTGCACTGCTCCCCCGCCCGCGCCAGCGGGAGGGCGTGAAAGGCTCCGGCGGGCGGAAGCAATTTCTCCCCTCGCCTCTGTGGCCGCCTAGGGCTTGGCGGCGGCCTGCCAGACTGCCAGCATGTCCGGCGAGCCCTGCGCGCGCACGCCGTTGTCCGACAGGATGCCTTCGGTCGCCGCGAGCACGTCGCGGCGCCGGAACACCATGGTTTCGCCGCCCCGGTTGTCGGTTTCGATGGTGACGAATTCGTCCTTGAGATCGCGCAGCAGCGCCACGAGGTGGCCGCAGGCTGCGAACGGGCCGGCCATTGATCGAATAGACGATCGATCCGCTCGGATTGCTGTAGCCCTTGGCGGTGGGGTGCGGGAACAGGGGTGCGGGAATGAGGACGAGTTCCGCGCGCGCCGCGGTGCGGCTCGTCGCCGCGCTGCGTCACCAGCGGGCTGCGCAATGAGCTGAGCGCCGCCAGGCTCTCCGGGTTGCGGGCGACGGCCTGCAGGTAGGCCGCTGGTCGCGCGGGTGAAGACCAGCGGCCCGTAGATGAAGTACGGCCGGATAGCTGCCGTCGAGGTCCGGGATCAGCATGGGGTCGCTCGGCCGGCACCGGCACGCTCACCGCGCGCGCCTTGCCGGCGCGCACGATCGTCAGCGCCACCTTGCCGTCGTGCGCGGCCCGCTGCACCGCATATCCCAGGCCGACGCGCAGGTGGTGGTCCAGCAGGATCATGCCCTGGTCGTCGACCGGCGTGCCGGCGACGCTGGCGTCACGACGTCCCATTCCCGCAGCGGATACGCCGGATCGCTTGCTCGCCGGGCGATGGACGACGACGCCGTGCACCGCGCCGGTCGATCTCGAGGAAGGATCGCAGGGCGGGGTTCTCCAGGGTCTGCACCTCGTCGTGCAGGGCCGGCTTGCCGTCGTAGCGGCCGTCGGCCGACGTCGCTGCAGGAACAGGTCGATCTCCTCGTTCGGGATGATGTAGCCGATGTTCTGGGCACTGCCCAGCTGGCTGAACGCCAGGCCGATCATCCGGTCGCCCACTGTGGCCGGTCCGCCGCTGTTGCCGGGGTTGATGGCGGCGTCGATCTGGATGCGCAGGCCCGAGCCGTGCCCGAATTGTAGGGGGCGAACTCGATGCGCGACACGATCCCCTTGGTGATCGACAGCGAGTTGCCGCCGACGGGGAAGCCGTAGGCCAGCACCGTGTCCTTGATGTCGGGCAGGTGCGCGGAGCGTTCCAGCGGCGCATGCCGGTCGAAGAAGGACTCGTCGTCGAGCTGCAGCAAGGCCAGGTCGATACCGGGCGCCACCGCCACGACGTGGGCGGCGTACTTGTCGCCCTCCTGGTTGGCCTGCACCTGCAGCTGGCCGGCATACAGGACGACGTGGGCATTGGTGAGGATGCGATGGCCCTCGATGACCACGCCCGAGCCGGTGGCCTCGGCCGGCGGCTGCTTGGCCCATGGGCGGCCGACGTCCGGGTAGCGCATGGTCGCGAAGATCTTGACCACGGAGGTCTCCACGCGTTCGGAGATCCGCGCGTCCGCCTCGGTGGCCGGCACGGCGGCCGGGTCCGGGGCGGCGCACAGGGCCGGCGGCGCGGCGCCGAGCAGGACGAGCACGGCGACGCCGAGCAGCGCGGCCCGGCGGACAGGCAGAGGCAAGGGCGACGGTGACATGGGCAACGCTCCCGTATGCCGGGAGCCATGCGCCCGGCCGCGCAGATTATGCATGGCGCCGGCGCCGCGCCCGCCGTCCACCGCGGATAGACGCGGCCGGGCGTCAGTCGACCGCCAGCGGCGGCTCCTGCATCGCGGCGATCTGCTCGCGCAGCTCGAGCACGCGCGCCTCCCAGTAGCGCGGTTCGGGAAACCACGGAAAGGCGGCCGGAAAGGCCGGGTCGCGCCAGCGCCGGGCGATCCACGCGGCGTAATGGATGAGGCGCAGCGTGCGCAGCGGCTCGACAAGCAGCAGCTCGGCGCGGTCGAAGCCTCGCGAACAGCTCGTAGCCGCGCAGCACATCGCGCAACTGCAGCCCCATCTCGGCGCGGCTACCCGACAGCAGCATCCACAGGTCCTGTATCGCCGGTGCCATGGCGCTGTCGTCGAAATCGACGAAGTGCGGCCCCGGCTCCGGCCCGGCATCGCTCCACAGCAGGTTGCCGGGATGGCAGTCGCCGTGCACCCGCTGCCAGCGCAGCGTGCCGACCGCGGCGAACGCGCGGTCGATCAGCTCCAGCGCCAGCGCCACCAGATCGCGGTAGACCGGCGCGAGCGCTGGCGGCAGCCAGTCATGTTCCAGCAGGTAGGCACTGGGCTCGCGGCCGAACGACTGCGCGTCGAGGGCCCGGCGGGCGCGATACGGTGCGCGCGCGCCCACCACATGCATGCGCCCCAGGAAGCGGCCGATGCGCTCGCGCACCGCGGGGTCGGCCAGTTCCGGGGTGCGCCCGCCGCGCCGCTCGAAGAGCGCAAGGCGGAAGCCGTCGGCATGGTGCAGGGTCTGCCCGCCCAGCCGCAGCGCCGGCACGGCCGGCACCTCGGCGGCCGCAAGCTCATCGAGAAACGCGTGCTCCTCGAGGATCTGCGCGTCGGTCCAGCGCCCCGGGCGGTAGAACTTGGCGATGAGCGCCGTCGCACCGGCCACCGCAGCGCCGTGATCGAGCGCCTCCAGGCCGATCTGGAATACCCGGTTCTCGTAGCTGTTGAGCGCCAGCACCTGGCCGGAGGTGCGCATCCGCGCACCGGCACCGGCACCACCCAGCACGCCGTCGACGGCATTGAGGATGGTGTCGGGCGACAGCCGGGCAAAGGGTTCCGCCGGCCCGCCGTCGTCCGGCGCCGCCCCGGCCTGGCGCCCGGGCAGCGCCGTGGCGGGCGGCAGCGCGGACAGAGGTGCGGAAAGGTGGGCGCCGGGGTGCGACGGCTGTGCATCCTCGTCCTCGGCCGGGTCAGTCACGTGCGGCGGCATGGCGCTCCAGCAGGCCGGCGCCGGCCCGTGCCGGCGCGCAAATTCTCGTTGGGGTCCGGCACGCGACCCGACGCGTCATCGAAAGCGGCGGCCGGAAGTGGTACAAGCGGCGGCGCGGCGGCGCCGGCCCGGCGCCACGCCGACCGCATGGCCGGCTAGGATAGCCCGCGCGCCCCGACAGGCCGGCCACCCCGACACCGGCGCACGCCACTGGACGACGACCGACATGGCATTTCGATTCCTCAGCGAACTGTACGCGGGCTTCGTGCGGCGGCGCGCGCTCTCGCACCATTTCCACCGCATTCCGCTGCTGGAGACGCTGCGGCGCGGCGACGTGCCGCGCGAGGTCCCCACCGACCTGGCGGCGGCCCTGACGGAAGCCTCGCGCAGCCCGCTGCCGGACCTGTACGCCGCGCTGCATTCGCATCCGAACGGCCTGACCGAGGCGCAGGCGGCGCAGCGCCGCAGCGTGCACGGCCTGAACCAGATCGGGCACGAGAAGCCGCCGCCCTGGTGGCAGCACCTGTGGCAGTGCTATCGCAATCCGTTCAACCTGCTGCTGACCGTCCTGGCCGCCACGTCCTATCTCACCGCGGATCTCAAGGCCACCGTCGTCATCGGATCGATGGTCGTGCTGGCGACCCTGCTGCGCTTCGTGCAGGAATCGCGTTCCAACAGGCGGCCGAGAAGCTCAAGGAAATGGTGAGCACGACGGCCACGGTCCTGCGGCGCGATCCGGCCGAGATCGCCGCTGCCGACGCGCGCAAGTATTTCCAGGCCATCGCTGCGGCCGAAGCCGCCGCGCCGGGTCGAGGTCCCGATCAAGCGCCTGGTGCCCGGCGACGTCATCGCCGCTGTCGGCCGGCGACATGATGCCGGCCGACGTGCGCCTGCTGTCGGCCAAGGACCTGTTCGTCAGCCAGTCGGCGATGACCGGCGAATCCCTGCCGGTGGAGAAGTTCGCCGATCACGGCGGCGCCGCCGGCACCAATCCGCTGGAGCTGGACAACCTCGCCTTCATGGGCACCAACGTGGTCAGCGGCTCGGCCACGCGCGATCGTCGTGACGACCGGCGACCGCACCTACTTCGGCGCGCTGGCGCAGCGGGTCACGGCCACCGACCGCACGCCGACGGCCTTCCAGGCGGGCGTCAACCAGGTCAGCTGGCTGCTGATCCGCTTCATGCTGGTGATGACGCCGCATCGTGCTGCTGATCAACGGCTTGACCAAGGGCGACTGGCTGCGAGGCCTTCCTGTTCGCGCTGTCGGTCGCCGTCGGCCTGACGCCGGAGATGCTGCCGATGATCGTCACCTCGACGCTGGCCAAGGGCGCCGTGTTCCTGTCGCGCAAGAAGGTCATCGTCAAGCGGCTGGATGCGATCCAGAACTTCGGCGCCATGGACGTGCTGTGCACCGACAAGACCGGGACGCTGACCCAGGACAAGATCGTCCTGGCGCGCCACACTCGACGCCTTCGGCGAGGAATCCGACGAGCGTGCTCGAGTACGCCTACCTGAACAGCTATCTACCAGACCGGCCTGAAGAACCTGCTCGACGTCGCGGTGCTGGAGCACGCCGAGACGCGCGAGCCGGGCGTCGTCGCGGCCGATCTGCCGCAAGGTCGACGAGATCCCGTTCGACTTCACGCGCCGGCGCATGTCGGTGGTGGTGGCGGTGCCGGCGCCACGGCAGCGCGCCGTCACCGTGCTGATCTGCAAGGGCGCGGTCGAGGAGATCCTGGCGGTCTGCACGCAGCGTGCAGCGCGGCGACGGGCATCGAAGCCCTGACGCCGGACGCTGCTCGAGCGCATGCGCGCGGTGACGGCCGACCTCAACGACGAGGGCCTGCGCGTGGTCGCGGTGGCGGCGCGCGAGCTGCCGCCGAGCCAGCAGGTCTACGGCGTGGCCGACGAGCGCGACCTGACCCTGATCGGCTACATCGCCTTCCTCGACCCGCCCAAGGAGTCGACCGCGCCGGCGCTCGCGGCGCTGCGGGCGCACGGCGTGGCGGTCAAGATCCTGACCGGCGACAACGAACTGGTCACGCGCAAGATCTGCCGCGAAGTCGGCATCGACGTCGACGACGGTCGTGCTGGGCGCCCAGGTCGAGGCCATGGACGACGTCGACGCTGGCGCATGCCGCCGAGCACAACCAGGTCTTCGCCCGCCTCACGCCGGCGCACAAGGAGCGCATCGTGCGCGCGCTGCGGGCACGCGGTCACGTCGTCGGCTTCCTGGGCGACGGCATCAACGACGCCCCGGCGCTGCGCGCCGCCGACATCGGCATCTCGGTGGACAGCGCCGTGGACATCGCCAAGGAGGCGGCCGACATCATCCTGCTCGAGAAGAGCCTGCTGGTCCTCGAGGAGGGCGTCATCGAGGGGCGCCGCACCTTCGCCAACATGCTCAAGTACATCCGCATGACGGCCAGCTCGAACTTCGGCAACGTCTTCTCGGTGCTGGTGGCGGGCGCCTTCCTGCCGTTCCTGCCGATGCTGCCGCTGCAGCTGCTGGTGCAGAACCTGCTCTACGACATCTCCCAGATCGCCATCCCGTTCGACCACGTCGACGCCGAGCTGCTGCAGTCGCCGCAGCGCTGGCGGCCGCAGGACCTGGGCCGCTTCATGGTCGTGTTCGGCCCGGTGAGCTCGATCTTCGACGTCGCGACCTTCGCGCTGATGTGGTGGGTCTTCGGCGCCGCCAGCCCGGCGCAGGCGCCGCTGTTCCAGGCGGGCTGGTTCGTCGAGGGCCTGGTCACCCAGACGCTGATCGTGCACATGATCCGCACCGGCCGCGTGCCGTTCGTGCAGAGCCGCGCGGCGGCACCGCTGCTGCTCACGACCGTGGCAGTCGTCGCCGCGGGCGCGTTCCTCGTCATGGGGCCGCCCGCGCCGCTGTTCCGCTTCGCCGCGCTGCCCTGGACCTACTTCCCCTGGATCGGGGCGATCGTGCTGGGATATATCGCCCTGACCCAGGCCGTCAAGACGGCGTATATCCGGCGCTTTGGCTGGCAATAGGCATCGGGCGGCATCGGGCATCGGCCACCGGCGGCTCCCCCCCCACCTTTGCAAGGGATGGCGTTTAGGTGATTCGGATAACGCAAATTCGTGGCATCTTGGCGCGCAGTACTTACAATCCGATGCGGCGGCGGGGCTGTCGGCCGCGCCGCCTGCGGCCGGCAACCGCCTGCCACGCCCCAGGAGCCAGACGGCCACCATGACGCCCATGTACCCGAACCGCCCGGAATCGCCACCCCAGCGCTCGCGCCTGGCAACGACCTGCCTGCCCATATCGCTGGCGCTGGCCGCGGTGCTGGCCGCGTGCGGCGGCGGCAGTGGCGGGGGCGGCAGCCCCGGCAGCGGCAGCACCGGGAATGCCGGGCCGGCGCAGTATTACCTCAGCGGCCCCGAAGGCGTCGATCGCGGCAGCGGCTTGAGCCTGGCCGCGCTGAATCCGGCCACCGCGCCGCAAAGCTCGATCCTCGCCAGCAGCGGCTGGCAGAACATCGCCACCATCGCCCAATGGAGCGCCAGCGCCGGCAGCGCGACCCGGGTGGGCACGCGCTACCGGGTCTGGGTCGGGTCGGACAATTTCCTGCATCGGGCGGACCTGGCCGTTGCCAGCGGCGCCAGCGCGCCGACCGTCGGCCAGCTGTCGAACCTGTCGGTCGCGAGCGGCAGCACCTGCACGACCTCGCCCAGCACCATCCTCGACGACTACGCCAATCCGGCCAATTCGGCGCTGGTATACAGCCTTGCCGGCGGCTGCGGCGGCACGACCGACCAGTTCAGCGTGGTGCCGCTCTCGGCCGACGCCGCCACGGCGCCCGGCGCGGCGTCCCTCAACGAACCGGTCGCCGCCGTCCACGATGCCGGTGGCGCCATCACGCAGGTCCTGTTCCTGCAGCATGCCGCCGCCCCCGCCAAGCCGACGATCGCGGTCGCGCCGAGCGCCACGGCCGCGCCGACGACGATCGGCGCGCCTCTGAACGGGCTCGGCATCAACAGCCCCGGCATCGGCGATTTCGAAAGCCTGGCGGTCGTGCCCGAGGCAAGCGGTTCCGTCTGGCTCTACCGCGACCTTTCCGCCATCTACGCGGTCAACCTCGCCAGCGCGACGCCCACCCAGGTCGCGGTCTTCAGCGCCCCGGACACCGATACGATCGTGACGCCGGCCATCGTCGACGGCACCACGGTCTACATCGGCCTGTCGGACAGCACCAACGTGACCAACAAGATCGTGCGCGTCGACACCACCAATCCGAGCGCCAACTCCGGCGTCGTGGTGGTGACGGACAGCGCCAGCGGCGTGCGCCTGCTGGGCGTCGCTGGCGGCAATCTGCTCTACCTGCTGACGACCGGCAGCGGCGGCAGCCGGTTGAACAAGGTCGACAAGACCGCGGTTGGCGCCGCCGCGGGAATACAGCTCGACCAGACGATTGCCGGCATCACGGCGTTCGAGCAGGTCACGGCCATCGTCGGCAGCGGCATCTACTACACCATCGACACGACCACCGGCGGCATGGTCGCGCCGCAGGCCTACTACCTTGACGCCACCGGCACCGCGCGGACGGCCGTCGGCGCCGCGGGCAGCCAGGTGCTGGGTGGGGTGCTCGCGGCGCCGGCATCCACGCTCAGCCCCGGCACGCCGCTCTACGCCAGCGCCGTCATCGCGCTGCTGTCGACCAACAGCGCCAACCCCTACGCCGGCGCTGCCATCGGCGGATTCAGCGGCGGCGCGACCGTGGCGACCAGCTTCGGCACGCTGCCCGCGCTGGCAAGCGACACCTATTCCGGCCTGGCGCTGTCGGAGCCTCCCCTGCAGGCGGGCATGCCCGCACTGGTGCTGGCCAGCGGCAGCCAGCAGATCGGCAACGCGGCCGGCGACCTCTTCCTTTTCACGCCCGGAACCGCCGGCGGCCTGTTGCAGGTGACAACTAACCTACAATAGTGGCCGCAATGTCGGCCGATGAATACCTGCGCCGCATTCTCAATGCGCGCGTCTACGACGTTGCCACGGAGAGTGCCCTGGAACCTGCCGCGCGCCTGTCGGCGCGCCTGGGGAACCGGATCCTGCTCAAGCGCGAAGACCAGCAGGCGATCTTCAGCTTCAAGCTGCGCGGCGCGTACAACAAGATGGTGGGCATGGAAAAGGCGGTGCGCGCGCGCGGCGTGATCGCCGCCTCCGCCGGCAACCACGCCCAGGGCGTCGCGCTGGCCGCCCAGCGCCTCGGCGGCCCCGCCGTCATCGTGATGCCCGTGACCACCCCGGCGGTCAAGATCGACGCGGTGCGCGCGCGCGGCGCCGAAGTCGTCCTGTTCGGCGACTCGTTCACCGACGCCCACGCCCATGCCGTCCAGCTGCAGGAAAAGCGCCGCCTCACCTTCGTGCATCCGTTCGACGACCCGGACGTCATTGCCGGGCAGGGCACGGTCGGCATGGAAATCCTGCGCCAGCACCACGTGCCCGAATACGGGCCGCTGCATGCCATCTTCGTCCCGATCGGCGGCGGCGGCCTGATCGCCGGCGTGGCGGCATATCGTAAAGGCGGTCCAGCCCGGGGTGAAGGTGATCGGCGTGCAGACCGAGGAATCCAATGCGATGGCGCGCTCGCTGGCCGCCGGCCGGCGCGTCACGCTGCACGACGTCGGGCTGTTCTCCGACGGCACGGCGGTGCGCATCGTCGGCGCAGCACACCTTCGCGCCTGTGCCGCCGCCATGTCGACGAGGTGATCTGCGTCGACACCGACGCACTGTGCGCCGCCATCAAGGACGTCTACCAGGACACCCGCACCCTGCTCGAGCCGGCCGGGGCCCTGGCCATCGCCGGCTGCAAGCAGTACGTCGAGCGCGACCGGCGTGCGCAACCGCAACCTGGTGGCCATTGCCAGCGGCGCCAACATGAACTTCGACCGCATGCGCTTCGTGGCCGAGCGCGCGGAGGTGGGCGAGCAGCGCGAAGCCCTGTATGCCGTCACGCTGCCCGAGGAACGCGGCGTCGTTCCGGCGCTTCTGCGAGCCTGCTGGGCACGCGCAACGTCACGGAATTCAACTACCGCATCTCGGACAGCAGCATCGCCCACATCTTCGTCGGCGTCCAGGTCAGCGGGCGCGACGATGCGCGGGCGCTGGCCCGGTCCTTCGCCGCTGCCGGCTTCGCCACCCTGGACCTGACCGACGACGAACTGGCCAAGCTGCACCTGCGTCACCTGGTGGGCGGGCGCTCGGCGCTGGCAGTGGACGAGCGCGTCTTCCGCTTCGAGTTCCCCGAACGGCCTGGCGCGCTGATGCGCTTTCTCACCTCGATGTCGCCCAACTGGAACATCTCGCTGTTCCACTATCGCAACCAGGGCTCGGACTATGGCCGCATCCTGGTCGGCCTGCAGGCGCCGAAAAAGGACGCGGCCGCGCTCAAGCGCTTCGTGGCGGATCTGGGGTTCGCGCATACGGACGAGACGCAGAGCAGCGCGTACAAGCTCTTCCTGGGCTGACAGCCTCGCCCCGGCCCTCGCCCGGAGGCGGAGGGGGAATCAGGCCGATCAGCTGATCGCGCGCGCCAGCGCGAACGCCACGGTTGCCGCGGCGCCGCCGATCGCCATCGTCTGCATCGCCGAGCGCAGCGGCGCAGCGCCGGTATAGCGGGCCTTGACGTAGCCGAAGACGCCCAGCGCGCCGAGGGTGACCGCCGCCGACCACGGCAGCGCCGCGCCGACCGATTGCAGGAAGACATAGGGCGCCAGGGGGATCGATCCGCCAACCATGTAGCTTGCCCCGATGGTGATGGCCGAGCGCTGCGCGCGCGCCGGATCGGGGCGTTCCAGCCCAAGTTCGAAGCGCATCATGAAGTCGCGCCAGGCGATGGGGCGTTCGCGCAGGCCCTGGATGACGCCGGCGTAGTGCTCGGGCCCGAGCCCGTAATGCTCGAATATCTCCGCCACTTCGTCGGCCTCGGCCTGGGGCTTCTCGACGATCTCGAACTCCTCGCGCTGCAGTTCGGCCGCGTAGTGGTCGGACTCGCTGCGCGCCGCGAGGTAGCCGCCCAGGCCCATGGCGATGGCGCCGGCGGCGATCTCGGCGACACCGGCGGTGACGACGGTACTGACCGCCACCGCTGCCCCGCTGATGCCGGCAGCCAGGGCGAACGGCACGGTAAGGCCATCGGCCATGCCGATGACGACGTCGCGGACCAGGTCGCTGGCCTCGAAGTGGCTTTCGTGGTGCAGATGGGAATCCACGGCGGAGGCCCTCTCGTTGGCGCCTGCATGCTGCCGGCATTGGGGTATGGAATATGCCGCCCCAAGGGTATCAGCACCGGCAGCGCGCGTTAACCTAGCGCCGCCGGGCCGGAATGACGCGCATTTCGCGGTGTCGCCGGCGCTTGGAAGGGAGCCTGCATGAGCGCCGACGAACGCTTCGCCCATTTCCTGCATCGCGAGTCCAAGCCCGCCGCGGACGGCGGCGCGTTCGCGCCCACCATCGTGCCGACATCGGTGTTTGCGCTGGCGGGCGATCCGGCGGGCCCGTACCAGTACGCGCGCTGGTCGAATCCGGGCTGGACGGCGCTGGAGTCGGCGCTGGGCTACCTCGAGGATGCCGGCGCGGCGATCTTCCCGTCGGGCATGGCCGCGATCACGGCGCTGATGGCGGCAAGCCTGCGGCCGGGCGACCGGGTGCTGCTGCCGGCCGATGGCTACGGCGGCACGCGGGCGGCCGCCGACCGCTTCCTGGCCCCCATGGGGGTGCACGTCGACACCTGCGGCACCGCGCAGATGGCCGCCCATCCGGTCGCGGGCTACCGGCTGGTGCTGGCCGAAACGCCGGC
Organism: uncultured beta proteobacterium; assembly: GCA_963781975.1. Taxonomy (GTDB): domain Bacteria; phylum Pseudomonadota; class Gammaproteobacteria; order Burkholderiales; family Burkholderiaceae_F; genus GJ-E10. Next base: position 108,052 of record CAWAHT010000008.1, on the reverse strand, counting down.
CAATCCCGGCCTCGACCTGCTGGACATACGCGCGCTGGCGCAGCGCGTTCATGCCGGCGGCGGTTGCCTGGTGATCGACAATACGCTGATGAGCCCCCTGGGCCAGCGGCCGCTGGACCTGGGCGCCGATGCGGCGGTCTACTCCGACACCAAGGTGCTGAACGGCCATTCCGACGTCGTCTTCGGCCACGTGAGCACGCGCGATGCCGGACTGCTGGCCGGCATCGCCGAGTGGCGCCGGCTGTGCGGCGCCATCCCGGGTCCTTTCGAGACCTGGATGGTGCAGCGGGGACTGGAAACCCTGGAACTGCGCCTGCAACGCATGCACGCCAACGCGCTGGCCCTGGCGCAGGCGCTGGCGCGCCATCCGGCACCGCTGCAGGTCGCGTATCCGGGGCTGGCGGACCATCCGCAGCACGCGCTGGCGCAGCGCCAGATGACGGGCTACGGCGCCCTGGTCGCGCTCACGCTGGCCGACAAGCGCGAGGCCGAGGCCTTCATCGCCGAATGCCGCATGCTGCGGGCCCAGACGAGCTTTGGCGGCATGCATTCGTCGGCCGAACGCCGAGCGCGCTGGGGCGATCCGGTGCCCGACGGCTTCATTCGCCTGGCGGCAGGCTGTGAACCGACTGGCGTCCTGGTGGCGGAGATTCTGCGGGCGCTGGACGCGGTGCTGCAGCGGCGCCCGCCGGGCGCACGAAACTCGCCGGAGCCATGACGCCGGGCGCGCGCCGCACGGCGGCCGGCACGCGCGCCGCCGCCGGAGCTGCCGGCGCGGCAACTGCCGGAAGGTCGGGCGGATCGAAGGCGATGTCGCCTTCGGGACAGGGGACGCCGGAGGGGCGCAGGCCGGCAAAGTCGAACAGGTCGCGATCCATCAGGTGCGACGGCGTGATCCTGGCCAGTGCATGGAAGGTGTTTTCGACCCGCCCCGGGAAGCGCCGGTCCCAGTCGGCCATCATCTCGCGCACCGCTCGCCGCTTGAGGTTTTCCTGCGAACCGCACAGGTTGCACGGGATGATCGGGAAGTTGCGCAGCGCCGCGTAGCGCGCCAGGTCGTCCTCGGGGACGTAGGCCAGCGGCCGGATGACGACATTGCGGCCGTCGTCGGACACCAGCTTGGGCGGCATCGCCTTGAGCCGGCCGCCGTAGAACAGGTTCAGGAAGAAGGTGCCCAGGATGTCGTCGCGATGGTGGCCCAGCGCGATCTTGGTGGCGCCGAGTTCCCCGGCGACGCGATACAGCACGCCGCGGCGCAGCCGCGAGCACAGCGAGCAGGTGGTCTTGCCCTCGGGTATCAGGCGCTGGACGATCGAGTAGGTGTCCTGGTTCTCGATGTGGAACGGCACGCCCTGGCCGCGCAGGTAGTCGGGCAGCACGTGCTCGGGGAAACCCGGCTGCTTCTGGTCGAGATTGACCGCGACGAGGTCGAACGACAGCGGCGCGCGCGCGCGCAGGATGCGCAGCATCTCGAGCATCGCGTAGCTGTCCTTGCCGCCGGACAGGCAGACCATCACCCTGTCGCCGTTCTCGATCATGTCGTAGTCGGCGACCGCCTGGCCGACCAGACGCACCAGGCGCTTCTCGAGCCTGCCGCCCTCGACCGCCGCGCGGCGCCCGCCGCGCCGCGCCGCAGCGGTGGCGCCGGCCGGCTCGGCCGGCCGATCCCGGGTCACGCGGACTCCCGGAACCGCAGCACCTCGACGCCGATGCCGGCGACGCTGGCGTAGATCTCGGTCTTTTCGCTCGACATCCGCACCGCCATCACTCCCGGGCGGCGCAGCAGTTCGGCGACGACGTCGTCGACCAGGGTCTCCTGCAGGTTGACATGGCCGCGCGCGATGCGCTCCTGCACCACGGCGCGCACCGCGTCGTAGTCGAACACCTCGGCAAGATCGTCGCGCCGCGGGGTCGAAATCGCCAGCGCGACGTACACGTCCAGGTTGAGCACCAGCTGCTGCGTGCCGGCGCGCTCGGCCGAGTACACGCCGATGTTGGCATCGACCGCCCAGTCGCGCAGGAAAAGACGCCGGCATTGCGCCAGGCGCGGATCGTTCAGGAGCGTAGACATAGGGTGCAGCCGAATCCGTTTACGAAGTCAGGAACTGGATGTCGCGGGTCGTGGGCAGCAGGTGCTGGCCGCCGTCGACGAGCAGCGTGGTGCCGGTGACGGCCGGCGCGCCGGCCAGGAACACCACGGCGCGGGCGATGTCCTCGGGCGCGCTCGAGCGGCCCAGCGGCGTGGCGCGGTGCGCGGCGGCGAAACCCGCCGCCGTCTGCCCCTGCGACGGCAGCGTGATGCCCGGCGCCACGCCGACGACCCGCAGGCGCGGCGCCAGTGCGCGCGCCAGCAGGCCGGTGGCCGCTTCGAGCGCCGCCTTGGACAGCGTGTAGGAAAGGAAATCCGGATTCGGATTCCACAACTTCTGGTCGAGCAGGTTGATCACCACGCCCTGGCGCGCCGGCCGCCAGCCGGGCGTGCAGCGCCAGCGCCAGCCGCACCGGGCCGGCGACATTGGTGCGCATATGGGCGTCGAAGCCGGCGAGGGTGAAGCTGTCGGCCGCGTCGTACTCGAAGCGCGAGGCGTTGTTCACCAGGCAGCGTACCGGCCCGAGCGCGGCCGCGCAGGCGTCGAGCAACGGCGCGACGTCGCTCGGCCCCGGCCAGGTCGTGCTGCACGACCGCGGCGCGCACCGCCCAGGGCGCGCACGTCGTCGGCCGTGGCCTCGGCCAGGGCGCGCGAGTCGCGATAGTGGATGGCGACGTTCCAGCCATCGGCGGCCAGCGCAAGGGCAATGGCGCGGCCCAGGCGCTGCGCGCCGCCGGTGACCAGGGCGGATCGGGGGGAGGCGGTGTCGTCGTTCATGAAAGCGCACTTTCCGGACGTGCAGTGTATCGGTTCGGCCCGGGGCCGCGACGCGGCGGTTACCATTGGCGGCACGATGCCAGCATCCCCTCCCGGGCCTGCCATGACGCCGCAGGCGGCCGCCGCGGCGCGTGCGCACGGCACCGGCAGCGTCCTGCCGGTGGCCGACCGTGCCGACCTCGAACGCAGCGCCGCGCTGCTGGAGCGCATTGGCGCACGCATCGCGCAGGCCGGCGGCTGGCTGGCGTTCGACGACTACATGGCGCTGGCGCTTTACGAACCGGGCCTGGGCTACTACGACGCACCGGGCGGCAAGTTCGGCATAGGCGGCGATTTCGTGACGGCCCCGGAAATCTCGCCACTGTTCGCCCGGGCCATCGCCGCGCCGGTAAGCGACGCCTTCGGTCAGCTGCCGGCGCAGGTGCTGGAATTCGGCGCCGGTACCGGCGCCCTGGCGCAGGCGCTGATGGCCGAACTGCAGCACCGCGGCCGACCGGTGCAGCGCTATTGCATCGTCGAGGTGTCCGCAGACCTGCGCGCGCGCCAGCGCGAGCGCCTGGCGGGTTTCCCCGTCACCTGGCTCGACGCGCTGCCCGAGGCCTTCGAGGGCGTGGTGCTCGCCAACGAAGTGCTGGACGTCCTGCCGGTGCAACTCTTCGTGCGTGCCGCCGACGCGATCCTGGAACGCGGCGTCGTCATGGCCGATGGTGCCCTGCGCTTTGCCGGACGACCGGCGCCGCCGGCGCTGGCGCAGGCCGTCGCGCGCATCGAGGCGCTGGTCGGCGGCCTGCCCGAGGGCTACGGCTCCGAGCTGTGCCCGCTGGCGGGCGCCTGGATGGCGGCGGTGGCGGCCAGCCTGCGCCGCGGACTGGTGCTGCTGTTCGACTACGGCTTCCCGCGGCGCGAGTATTACCACCCGCAGCGCGCGATGGGCACCTTGATGTGCCACTACCGCCAGCACGCCCATGCCGACCCGTTGTGGCTGCCGGGGCTCAACGACATCACGGCGCACGTCGATTTCTCCGCCTGCGCACACGCCGCGCACGAAAGCGGACTCGACCTGCTGGGCTATGCGTCGCAGGCGCGCTTCCTGATGGACTGCGGCATCCTCGACCTGCTGGCCGCCGGACTCGATGCGCGCCAGCGCCGGCGCCGTGCAGCGGCTGCTGTCGGAGGCCGAAATGGGCGAGCTCGTGAAGGTGATGGCGCTGGGCCGCGATTACCGGGCACCGGTGACCGGCTTCGCCCGCGGCGACCGGCGCCACCGCCTCTGAGCCCGCACTGCGCGACAATTCCCGCTTTGCGCCGCCGCTGGAGCTCGCCCCATGCCATCCACCCGCCTTCTCGACGACTATCCGCTGCGCAGCTTCGACAAGCTGCGCTACGGCGACACCGACCGCCAGGGCCACGTCAACAACGCCGTCTTCTCGACCTTCCTCGAGACCGGCCGCGTCGAGATGATCTACGACGGGCGGGCGGCGCTGAACGACCCGGGCTGCGCCTTCGTCATCGCGCACCTCGACCTGGACTTCATCGGCGAAGTGATGTGGCCCGGACGCGTCGAAGTCGGCTCGGGGGTCAAGAGCGTCGGGCGCAGCTCGCTGCGCCTGGAGCAGACGCTGTTCCAGGACGGGCGCGTCGTCGCCCGGGCCGAGACCGTCATGGTGCAGGTCAACGAGACCACGCGCCGCGGCCAGGCGTTCTCCGAGCGACTGGCCGCGCGCCTGGCCAGCTTCCTGCTGCCACCGGAGACGGCGCCGGATGCAATCCTCCCCTCTGCCGGAGGCAGAGGGGAGGCTTGCACGCCGGGGCCCGGCTGAGCAGCGGGATCTTCACCGGCTGCACGCGCCCGATGCGCCTGCAATTCCTTGAGTCTTTCGCCCAAGATCCGCTGCGCAGCTGCGCTCGCCGTCCTGCTGGCGCTGCTCGCGCCTCGCGCATCGGGTGCCAGCGACGACGCCGGGAAGCTCCGTGCGGTCGTCGACGCGACGATCGGGCCACTTTGCTGCATCTGGGTACATACACCGCAGGCGGCCTGCCGCTGCAGTTTCCCGACGCGATCGCGGACGACGAGGCGGCGTACGCGATCCTGGACCGGCGGGCGCGACGTTGACGCGACGGGTGCGCGGCGGACCAAATACGGCGCCCGCCAACCGGCCGCCGCGCTGACTCAGGTGCCGCGGCGGGCGAGCGCCGCATGCACGCGCGGCCACAGCAGGTTGAGCGCCAGGCCGCCCAGCACCAGTGCCGTCGCGCCGAGCTTCCACGGGGGCAGGGGTTCGTCCAGCAGCAGCGCCGACGTTCCCAGGCCGAACACGGGCACCAGCAGCGCCATCGGCGTGATCATGGCCGCCGGATGCCGCGCCAGCAGCCAGGCCCAGGCGGCAAACCCGAACAGGGTGTTGCCCCACGACTGCCACGCCACCGCGGCCCAGGTTCCGGCGTCAGCCTGCCGCAATGCCGCCAACAGCACGGTCGGCCCTTCGAAAACCAGGGACAGCGCCAGCAGCGGCGGAACGGCAAAGGCGCTCGACCAGACGACATACGCCAGCAGGTTGGCGGCCGCCCCATGGCGCGCCGTTATGTTGGCGCCCCCCCAGGCCAGGGCGGCCAGCATCACCATGGCAAGCCCGCCACCGGTGGTGGTGCCGTCGGTGTGACGGGCGATGAGCACGATGCCGGCGACCGCCAGCAGCAGCGCGATCCACTGGACGCGGCGCACGCGCTCGCCGGTGAGGCACATCGAGAGGCCGATCGTGAAGAAGACCTGGAGCTGGATGACGAGCGAGGCCAGGCCCGGCGCGATGTGCCCGTCGATGGCGCAGTAAAGCAGGCCGAACTGGCAGACGCCGATCAGCACGCCATAGAGCGCCAGATTGCGCGTGTCGACCACGGGCCTGGGAACGAATGCCGCGGCCGGCAGGAAGGCCAGCGCAAAGCGCAGCGCCGCGAACAGCAGCGGCGGCAGATGCCCGAGCGCCAGCTTGATGACGACAAAATTGCTGCCCCAGACACCGACCACGGCAAGCGCGAGCAGGACGTGGCGCAGTGGCAAGGCGGCGGGCACGACGGGATTCTCGCACGCCGGATCGCGCCGCCGCGGGAAGGCGTTATCCTTGCCGCCATGACCCTAGAAACCCTCGAACACCAGACCGGCGCCGATCCCGTGGCCAGCATCGTGGTGCTGCACGGCCTGGGAGCCGACGGCAATGATTTCGCCCCCATCGCCGCCGAACTCGACCTCGCCGTCGTCGGAGCGGTGCGATTCGTTTTTCCGCATGCGCCGGTACGCCCGGTGACCATCAATGGCGGCTATCGCATGCGCGCCTGGTACGACGTGCTGGCCACCGACCTGGCGCGCCTCGAGGACGAATCCGGATTGCGTTCCGCCCGGACCGACGTGCAGGCCCTGCTCGATCGCGAGTTCGCGCGCGGAATCGCATCCGAGCGCACCGTGCTGATGGGCTTTTCGCAGGGGTGCGCCATGGCACTGCTGACCGGCCTGCGATCGCCGCGGCGGCTGGCCGGGCTGGCGGGCCTGTCGGGCTACCTGCCGCTGGCCGCCACGACCGCGGCCGAGCGCAACGCCGCCAACCAGGACGTGCCGATCTTCCTGGCCCACGGCCGCGTCGATCCGATCGTCGCCTTCGAACGCGGCGCCGCCTCGCGCGACGCCCTGCTGGCGCTGGGCTACGGGGTCGAGTGGCACGAATATCCGATGCAGCACTCGGTGTGCCCGCAGGAAATCGCCGATCTGAACCGCTGGCTCGTCAGGGTGCTCGCGCGCGCCTGACCTCGCCGGCAACCGGGCTGCCGCCGCTAGCGGTCCGGCACCGCCACGCGCTCCAGCGGTCCGACGCAGGTGTCGCGCGATTCGGCCGCACAGAAGAGCAGTTGTCCGCCCGCCGGATGCAGCCGGACATACGTCGTCGTGGCACGCCCCGGCCGCGGCACCTCGCCCACGCAATCGCGCTGGCCATTGGCCGAGCTGACGGACTCGTCGAGGCGGTAATAGCCCAGGGCGCTGGGCAGGGCGCTGACCGTGTAGTCGCTTTCGTAGCTCGCCGCCCCGCTGGTCACGCGGTCGGTACCGTCGGGGCGCAGGTCGTGCGTCTCGCGGCAGATGCCGTCGGCGAGCGTGTAGCGCCATGCCCCCCAGAGCGGATGGACCGGTTCCGCCGCCACCGCATGCGCGCTGCACGCCACCGGCACCAGCAGCCGGGCCGCGCCGCGCCCAAGAGCCGCCAGGCGAGCGCGGATCGACGGCGGCACGACCCGGGTCACCCCAGCGGCCGCACGCCGATCAGCCAGTAATGGCCGTAGCGTGCGAACAGCGCCCAGGCGACGACGCCGACGAGCACCGCCGCCAGGTCGCGCATCATGCCCTGCGCCGGATAGCGCGTGCCGGCGGCCCGGTCACGCCGCCGGGCGCTGCTGAAGGAGAGCGCCGCCCATACGAGAAAACCGCCGAACAGCAGGATGTCGTGCAGCGTACCGTTGGCCAGCAGGTGCGCCAGCGCCCAGATCTTCACGCCGGCAACCATCGGGTGTCCGATGGCCGCCCTGATGCGCGTGCCGGGCACGAAGGCCGCCACCAGCAGGACGAAGGCGATCAGCGTCAACAGCGCAGCCAGGTGGTGGGTCCACGGCGGCGGCGACCAGATCACGATGGGCGACTGGCGCGCGATGCCGAAACCCCAGACCATCAGGGCGAAGGTGGCGATGGATACCAGGGCGTTCAGGACCTTCCACGGGCCCGCGCCCAGCCGCTGGCGCTGGCGCGTGCGCCACGGTTCGGCGAAGATCCGGACCGAATGGCTGGCCAGGAACAGGACGAGGCCGACGATGAAGACGGGCATGGCAACGGACTCCTGAAGATGCATGCGCAGCGCAATGTACCGCCAAATGCAGACGGGGGACGTTCAGGCTAGAGCGCCGCGGCCAGTGCCGCGCGGCGCGCGGCGCGGATGGCGGCCGCGATGGCGTCGGCGCCCGGACCGGCCTGGCGCGCGACGGCGCCGGCGTCGATCGACGCGTAGGCCGCGGCTGCCCGGCGCAAGCGCGACCCGTCGAGGCCGTCGAGGATCTGCACGGCGAGCAGCAGCTGCTCGAAGCGCGCCCCGCGCCGCAGGGCATCGGCGCGTTCGAGCACGGCGGCCAGGTCCTCGACCGCGGCCGCGGCGGGCAGGCGGCGGCGCAGCTCGAAAACCAGCGCGGCAAGCTGCAGGCAGTCGGTATCGGCACGCAGCTGCTCGAGCCGCTGGCGCAGCAGCGCCGCCGAGGGCGCCCCGGCAAACAACACCGCGACGCGCACCGGCAGCGCCGCCGCCAGCGGCGCGCAACGCTCCAGTGCGGCGCGCAGCTCCGGCGTGGCGGCGATTTCGGGCGCCAGCCGCGCCAGCAGGCCGGTCTGGTCCAGCACATCGAGCAGGCGCGCCGGGTGCGTCTCCATGAGTCCGCGCGCGATCTCCTGCCACACCCGCTCGGGCACCAGCGCGTCGGCCTCGCCGCTGCCCACCATCTGCCGGGCCAGCTCCAGCGTCTGCGGCGCGACGGTGAAGTCGGCAAAACGCGCGGCAAAACGCGCCAGGCGCAGCAGGCGCACCGGGTCTTCGACGAAAGCCGGCCCGGCGTGCCGCAGCACGCGCCGGCGCAGGTCGTCCAGGCCCCCCAGCGGATCGATCAGCCGCCCCTGCTCGTCCAGCGCCATCGCATTGATGGTGAGGTCGCGCCGCTGCAGGTCCTGCTCCAGCGTGACGTCGGGCGCGGCATGCACGGCGAAACCGCGGTAACCCGGCCCCGTCTTGCGTTCGGTACGGGCCAGCGCATATTCCTCGGCGGTTTGCGGATGCAGGAAGACCGGAAAATCGCGCCCGACCGGCTTGTAGCCCAGCGCCACCATCGCTTCCGGGGTCGCGCCCACGACGACCCAGTCGCGGTCGCCGCCAGGCGCCGGCCGGCCCTCCTGCTCGAGCAGGCGGTCGCGCACCCATCCACCCACGATGAACGTCTTCATGCGGGCGCTGCGGCCGCGCGCTGCGCCGCCGCCGGCCGACGCGGCGCGCGCGCCGCCCGGACCCGGTCAGCGGCCGGCACGCGCGCGAAAGCCGCCAAAGCGCGTCCGCGGGTGCAGGCCCGAGAGGTAGAGCGACGCCTCGGGCTCCAGCGGCGACGGAAGGAAGCCCAGTTCCGCCGCCGGCCGGTAGGGCTGCACGCTGGCGACGCTGTCGACCGCGAGCGAGCGCAGGTTGTCGCGCGACAGCACGGTCGGAACCGGCAGATGTTCCAGGCAGAAGGCCATGACCATCGCCAGCGGGCGCGGCAGGCCGATCACCGGGCGCGGATGGCCGGACGCGCGGGCGGCGAAGGCGACGAGTTGCCGCAGCGTGTAGACGGCGGGGCCGCAGATTTCGTAGCTGCGGCCGATGGTCGCGGGTTCGTCGAGCGCGTGGGCGATGGCGCCGGCCAGGTCCTGCACCCAGACGGGCTGCAGACGCGAGTCGGCGCCGCCGATGACGAGCGCCGGCAGCACGGCGGCCAGCGCCGCGAAGAGATTGAGAAACCGGTCCTCGGCGCCGAAGACCACCGATGGGCGCAGGATCGTGCTGGCCAGCGGCGCGGCCGCGATGACGCGCTCGCCATCGCCCTTGCTGCGCAGGTAACCCGACGGACCGGCCGGGTCCGCGCCCAGCGCGCTGACATGGACGACGCGGTGTACGCCCTGCGCGGCGCAGGCGGCCGCCAGCGCGCGCACCAGCGTCACATGGGCGGCGGCAAACGCCGCGCCGTAGGGCGCGCCGCCGGGCGCACGCGGACCGCTGTCGTGCAGGATGCCCACCAGGTTGACCACGGCATCGCGGCCGGCCAGCAACCGTTGCAGCGTGGCCGGATCGTGGACATCGGCCTCGATCACCTCGACGGTCGGCAGCACCTGCAGCGGGCGCCCGTGCACCAGACGCCGGGTCGGCACGGCAACGCGGCACCCGCGGGCTGCCAGCTGAGCGACGACGCACCGGCCGACAAATCCGGTTCCCCCGAGCACCAGGATGTTTTGGCAAGGCATGACGAGATTGGCTGGCCTGTTCCGGTTTTGACGAACGCGCTGGCGCGCCGCTGCGGGTCCGGTGCGCGCCGACGGCAGCGCACAGACGGGCCCGACGCCCATTCTAGCCGGCAGGCGCGCGCCCGCCGGGCGGCGGGCGCGCGATATGGGAGACTTGTACATCCCTCCCGCCGCGCCGCCGATGCCCCGTCCTGGCCCTATCGTCCCCCTGGTGCCCGCCCTGCTTGCCGCACTGGCCGGCGCCGCCTGCATCTACCTGCCGCAGGCCACCACGGTCTACGACGCGGACTGCCAGATCTACGCGCGCCAGCTGCGACTGCAGCTGGCGCAGGTGGGCGGCTTCGCGGGCTGCCGCGGCGACGGCTGCGTCGCCCTTCTGGTCGCCGCCGGCGCGGTCTCGGCGGCGAGCGCGGTCGTGTCCGGCAGCATCGTGGTCGCCGGCAACGTGGTGTACTGGTTCGAGAAGCAGGGGACGCTGCGTGCACAGCCGGCGCGGCGCCGCTCCGCCGGGCTAGCGGGGCGCCGTGAAGGCGAACGCGAAGAAAGCCGCGACCCCCAGGAACGAAAAGGCGACCAGGTAGTTCCACGCCAGCTTCTCCCTGAGAAAGAAGACGGCGAACCCGATGAAGACCGCCAACGTGACGATCTCCTGGATGATCTTGAGCTGGAAACCGCGAGAACAGCGCCGTAGCCCAGGCGGTTGGCCGGCACGGCCAGGCAGTACTCGAGCAGGGCGATCCCCCAGGACACGAGGACGGCCTTCCACAGCGGCCAGTCGTGACCGTACTTCAGGTGGCCGTACCAGGCAAAGGTCATGAAGACGTTCGACAGGCAGCAGCAGTATGGATCGTGCAGGGACATCCGCAAGGGCATGCCCGCGACGGCGCCACGGCGTCGCGCCGGTCGGGAATGATCGGTGGCCGGAACGCGACGGCGCCAGCAGGGCATGCAGGCGTGCAGGCCGACCGGCGGGCGATCCAGCATGGCGCCGTAGACGACCGTGTTGAACAGCACCTTCTTGACGTAGTCGCGGGTCTCGCTGATCGGAATCGTTTCGGCGAAGATCGCGCCGTCCAGCGGCCGCGGCCAGCGCGGCGCGCCAGCGGCGCACGCGCCTGGGCCCGGCGTTGTACGCGGCCGAGGCCAGCAGCGCACGGCCGTCCTGGTCGTCGGACACGAGCTTGAGATATTCGGTGCCCAGGCGCAGGTTGACGCCGACCTCGCCGATGCGATCGGCGCGGTAATGGTCGAAGCCGATGCGATGCGCGACGAAGCGCGCCGTCGACGGCATGATCTGCATCAGCCCCACCGCGCCGGCATTGGAGCGGATGTCCTCCATGAAGCGCGACTCCTGGCGGATCAGGCCGTAGATCCAGGCCGGATCCAGGCCCAGCGGCACCGCCGTCGCCTCCATGATCTCCCGGTACGGCAGCGGATAGCGCTGGGCGATGTCGACGATGCCGCGATTGCGCTCGGCGCTCGCGATCATGCGGTCGAGCACACCCAGCCGCTGCGCCAGTTCGGCCGACGCATGCAGCGTGGCGTCGTCCATGCCGCGCATCTCCCAGCTCCACTCGCGGTTGCCTTCGTCGTGCAGGCCCAGGTCGTACAGGTGGCGCGCCCGCCGGAAGGCCGGCCGCTGCGCCAGCTGTTCGACCAGCGCCGGATCGGCCGGTGGCGGCGGCGCCGGCAGCGCGAACGGCAGATCGAGCTCCTCGGCCGCCAGGCGGCCGTAGAAGCTGAATCGTTCGGCGATCGACTTCAGCGCCGCGCGGCCCTCCTCGGCGCGGCCGGTTGCGATGAGCGCATGGGCATTCCAGTAGATCCACCCGGTCTCGGCCTGCTGCTCGGCCGTCATGTGTCCGATCGCCCGGCGCACGGCCGGCCAGTCGGGACCTGCGGCGGGGCTGCCGGCCACCGCGACCGGCCCGGGGGCCGGCGCATCGGGAGCCGCCGGCGGCGGCCGCAGCGCGGCGCCGAACGGCGCCGCCGGCACGCCGTTGGCGCCGCGTCTGAGCGCCGCGCGCGCACGCGCTTCGAGCACCTCGGGGCCGCGTACGTAATCGACGCCCTGGCCGACGCCATCGCCGCCGCGCTCGAACCAGTCGTGGGCGGCCGGTTCCATCTCGAGCAGTCCGGAGCGCCCGATGCGGCCCCAGATCAGCGCGCGCTCGTCCGGCGTGAGCACCGGATCGAGCCGGTCGGCGTAATAGGCCGCGCGGTCCGGTGCCTCGCGCGACAGCACGACGATGGCCAGCAGCGCAAACGGGTGCGGCATCTGCGGCAGGTGGGCATCGACCGCGGCCAGCCAGGCACCGGGCTTCTGCAGCACCACCTGCAGCACCGCCGCGTCGGCCGGCGGCAGGCGCTGCGCGGCCGTCTTCTGCGCGGCCGGATACTGGCCGCGTTCGATCAGGGCCTGCAGCCTGCGGCCAGACGGAGAGCTGGCCGTCGTCGAGCAGGCGATCGGCCAGCGCCGTGCAGCCGTCGCCGCCCGGATCGGACGATCTGCGCCAGCGTGCGGCGCGCGTCGCGCGCGATGGCCTCGCGCCGGTGGCCGTCGTCGACCGCATAGCGGGCCAGATGCGTATAGCAGGCGAGCTGCGCGTCGTCGCCGCCGAGCACCAGGCGCCGGCGCTCGGCGTCGAATCCGGCAAAGTCGCCGCGCGCCGCGAGCACCACCAGCCATTCGGCGCGCAGGCGGTCGGCCAGCACCGTGCCGGCAGCGCGGGCCAGGAATGCGCGCACGCCGGTGTCGTCGGGCGCGGCCGCATGCAGGCGCGCCGACAACTGCCAGTAGTCGACGTAGTTCTCCAGCAGGCTGCCGGCCGCGGCCGGCGCGGCGAGCGCGACCCGATCGGCATCGCCATCGACGTAGGCGGCGTGTGCGGCCAGCAGGGCCGCGTCGGCGGCGTCGCCCGCCGGCGCGGCCGCGGCCGGCGCATCGGCCGCCGGCGCCGCGGGCAGCTGCAGGACGGGCGCCGCAGCCAGCGGCGGGGCGCCCAGCGCGGCGGCCAGCGCGAGCAGGCAGCCGCCGGTGCGCAGCAGGAGCCGCCGGCGGGCGCGGGTGGCGTGCCGCCGCGTCATGTCATCGCCGCCGGCATCGGCAGACCTGCGCGGCGCCAGAGCTCGAGCGTGGGTGCGGCCGCATTCATCGTGTAGAAGTGTAGGCCCGGCGCGCCGCGTTCGAGCAGCCGGCGGCACAGCGCCGACACCACGTCCGCGCCGAAGGCGCGGATCGCATTGCGGTCGTCGCCGAAGCTCTCCAGCCGGCGGCGGATCCAGCGCGGGATCTCCGCGCCGCAGGTGTCGGAGAAGCGCGCCAGTTGCGTGAAATTGGTGATCGGCATGATGCCCGGCACGATGGGCACGTCGCAGCCGAGCGCGCGCACTTCGTCGACGAAGCGCAGGTAGGCGTCGTCGTTGTAGAAATACTGCGTGATCGCCGAATCGGCGCCGGCGCGCACCTTGTGCACGAAGTTGCGCACATCCTCGGCCGGCGTGCGCGCCTGCGGGTGGGTCTCGGGATAGGCGGCCACCTCGATGCGGAACCAGTCGCCGAATTCGGCGCGCACCATCTCGACCAGGTCGGCGGCGTAGCGGAACTCGCCGGCGGCTGCCGGCCATGCCGGACGGCGCGTCGCCACGCAGCGACGACCAGGTGGCGGATGCCGTGCGTCGCTTGTAGGTCTGCAGCAGTTCGCGCGCCGAGGCGCGCGTGCTGGCCACGCAGGAGATGTGCGGCACGGCCGGCAGGCCGGCGCGGTGGATCTCGAGCGTGGTGCTCAGCGTGCCCTCGCGCGTGGAACCGCCGGCGCCGAAGGTGACGGAATAGAACGCCGGCGCCACGCGCGCCAGTTCGGCGCGGGTGGCGCGCAGCTTCTCGACGCCCTCGGGATTGCGCGGCGGAGAGAACTCGACGCTGAAAACGCGCTTCGACGGTCATGGATCGCTCCCTGACTTGCCGCCGGCCGGCCGCGCCGCGGCACCGGGACCGGCGGCCGCGCGCGCACGGGCGCCGGCGGCAGCCGCCTGGCGCCGGCCTCAGTAGCGATAGGGCTCGGGCTTGTAGGGCCCGGACTTGTCGACGCCGATGTAGCGCGCCTGGGCATCGGTCAGTTCCGTGAGCATGGCCGACAGCTTGCGCAGCTGCAGGCGCGCCACCTTCTCGTCCAGGTGCTTGGGCAGCACGTACACGCCGATCGGGTAGTGCGACGGTGTCGGGTGAACAGCTCGATCTGCGCCAGCACCTGGTTGGCGAACGACGAACTCATCACGTAGCTCGGATGCCCGGTGGCGCAGCCCAGGTTCACCAGGCGGCCCTCGGCCAGCAGGATGATGCGCTTGCCGTCCGGGAAGATGACGTGATCGACCTGCGGCTTGATGTTCTCCCAGCGGTACTGGCGGCAGGCCGGCGATGTCGATCTCGTTGTCGAAGTGGCCGATGTTGCAGACGATCGCCTGGTTCTTCATGCGCTTCATGTGGTCGTGCGTGATCACGTGGAAGTTGCCGGTGGCGGTGACGAAGATGTCGGCCTTGTCGGCGGCGTAGTCCATCGTCACGACGCGATAGCCTTCCATCGCCGCCTGCAGCGCGCAGATCGGGTCGATCTCGGTGACCCAGACCTGGGCCGAGAGCGCGCGCAGCGCCTGGGCCGAGCCCTTGCCCACGTCGCCGTAGCCGCAGACCACGGCGATCTTGCCGGCGACCATCACGTCGGTGGCGCGCTTGATGCCGTCGACCAGCGACTCGCGGCAGCCGTACAGGTTGTCGAACTTGCTCTTGGTGACCGAGTCGTTGACGTTGATCGCCGGGAACTTGAGCATGCCGTCCTTGGCCATCTGGTACAGGCGCTTGACGCCGGTGGTGGTCTCCTCGGTCACGCCCTTGACCTGCGCCAGGCGCGTGGAATACCACTTGGGATGGCGCTTGAGCTGCGCGCGTGATCGCGGCGAACAGCGCGGTCTCCTCCTCGCTGGTCGGGTGGGCGATCAGCGCTGGCATCGGTCTCGGCGCGCGCGCCCAGGTGCAGCAGCAGCGTGGCATCGCCGCCGTCGTCGAGGATCATGTTGGAATGGCCGCCATCGGGCCACTCGAAGATGCGATGCGTGTAGTCCCAGTACTGCTCGAGCGTCTCGCCCTTGACCGCGAACACCGGCGTGCCCGAGGCGGCGATGGCCGCCGCGGCATGGTCCTGGGTCGAATAGATGTTGCACGAGGCCCAGCGCACCTGGGCGCCCAGCGCCTGCAGCGTCTCGATCAGCACGGCGGTCTGGATCGTCATGTGCAGCGAGCCGGTGATGCGCGCGCCGCGCAGCGGCTGCTGGCTGGCGTATTCGTCGCGGATGGCGATCAGGCCGGGCATCTCGGTCTCGGCGATGGAGATTTCCTTGCGGCCCCAGTCGGCCAGAGCGAGGTCGGCAACGACGAAATCGCCTGTCTTGTGGGTCTTGGGTACGGCGCTCATCTCGCGCCCTCCTCTCATGAAAAGGCAGGTTCGCGAGCGCCGTTGCCGCCGCGGCGCCGGACGGCGCCACGTGCCTCGAGCCTGGCTCGCCGACCGCTGGCGGGTGGCGGTCGCAACGCTCCTCGAAGCGGCCCAGATTATACGGTTTCGCCGCAGGCGCGGGCGCGGACGACGCGGCCGGTCCGGGAATTGGGCGGGGAATCGACGGCTATTCCGGCAGGGCGCCGGATCGGCATTGCCGGCCCTCATCCCGACCCTCTCCAGGAGGGACGGAGGCGAGATTTCGCGAAGCACCGCTTCGCGCCGCCGCAGCGACCGCGCCTTGCAAGGCGCGGGCTCGTTCGGCTGACGGCACCCTCACCCCGGTCCATACACGCCAGCGGGAGAGGGGCCGGGGTGAGCGCTCCTAGCCCTTGATCCCCGCCGCGTCGCGCAGCGCCGGCGCCTTGTCCAGCCGTTCCCAGGAGAACTCCGGCTCGTCGCGGCCGAAGTGGCCGTAGGCGGCGGTCTTGCCGTAGATCGGGCGCAGCAGGTCGAGCATCTGCACGATGCCCTTGGGCCGCAGGTCGAAGTGCTCGTTGACCAGGCGCGCGAGCACCTCGTCGCCGACGCTGCCGGTGCCGTCGGTATCGACGGTGATGTTGATCGGGCTTGCGAGTAGCCGATCGCATAGCTCACCTGCACCTGGCAGCGGCGCGCCAGGCCCGCGGCAACGATGTTCTTGGCGACATAGCGCGCAGCGTAGGCGGCCGAGCGGTCGACCTTGGTCGGATCCTTGCCCGAGAAGGCGCCGCCGCCATGCGGGCAGGCGCCGCCGTAGGTGTCGACGATGATCTTGCGGCCGGTCAGGCCGCAATCGCCATGCGGACCGCCGATCACGAAGCGGCCGGTCGGGTTGATCAGGTACTTGGTGTCCTTGAGCCATGCCGTGGGCAGGACCGGCTTGACGATCTCCTCGATCACCGCCTCCTGCAGGCGTTCGTGGGCGATGTCCGGATCGTGCTGGGTCGACAGCACCACGGTGTCGATCGAGTGCGGCTTGCCGTCGACATAGCGCAGGGTGACCTGCGACTTGGCGTCCGGGCGCAGCCACGGCAGGCGGCCGTCGCGGCGCAGGTCGGCCTGGCGCTCGACCAGGCGGTGCGCGTAATAGATGGCCGCCGGCATCAGTTCGGGGGTTTCGTCGCAGGCAAAGCCGAACATCAGCCCCTGGTCGCCGGCACCCTGGTCCAGGTCCAGCCCCTTGCCCTCGTCGACGCCCTGGGCGATGTCCGGGCTCTGGCGGTCGTAGCAGACCATGATCGCGCAGCCCTTGTAGTCGATGCCGAAGTCGCTGTTGTCGTAGCCGATGCGCTTGATGACTTCGCGGGCCACCGCCGGGTAATCGACGCTCGCGCGGGTGGTGATCTCGCCGGCCAGGACCACCAGGCCGGTGGTCACCAGGGTCTCGGCGGCGACGCGCGCGCGCGGATCGTGCTCGAGAATGGCGTCCAGGATGCCGTCCGAGATCTGGTCCGCCACCTTGTCCGGGTGGCCTTCCGAAACCGATTCGGAGGTAAAGAGATATTCGCCTGCCATGTCAGCTCCCGGGTCAAACTGCGCCCCATGGCCGCTAGGCGGGTGACGCTTTAGCAGATGGTGCCGCCGGCAGCCAATGCGGCCCGCCCGAAACGCCCTGCAAGTTGACCATTAAACCGGCGTTTTCGTGGCCTCATTATATGCGAACCGGCGCGCGCACGGCACCGGCCATGCGGCCGATGCGCGTCCGCCGGCGCCGCCGCAGACCGTGCGGCGGGTATCAGTACTATCGGCCCTTGCCATGATTGCCGATCCGTTTCCGACGCCATCCCGCCGCCACGCCTGCGGCGCGCCCACGCGATGATCGGCGCCGCGCTGCGCGCGCTCGGCCTGCTGCCCCTGCGCGCGCTGCACGCGCTGGGCGCTGCGCTGGGCTGGGTCGCCTACGCCGCGTCGCCGTCGTACCGACGCCGGCTGCGCGAAAACCTGCCCGCCGGCCTGCCGGATCGCGCGCGCGTCCTGCGCCGCGCCGTCACCGAAGGCGGCAAGCAGGCGCTGGAGCTGGCCTGGGTCTGGACGGCGTCGGCGCAGCAGATCCGCCAGCGCGTCGCAGACGGCCAACCCCGAGGTGATCGCGCGCATCCTGCAGCAGGACCGCGCGGTGCTGATGCTGACGCCGCACCTGGGCTGCTTCGAGGTCATTGCGCAGCACCACATGGTCAGCCGCGGCCGGCCAGGCCCGCCCCATGCTGGCGCTGTATCGCATACCGCGCAAGGCGGCGCTGCGCCGCGCTCTTCGTCCACGCGCGCGTGCGCCACGGCCTGCTGCTGGCGCCGGCCGACCTGCACGGCGTGCGCCTCATGCTGCGCGCATTGCGCGAGCGCCGGATCGTCGGTCTGCTGCCCGACCAGGTGCCCTCGCGCGGCGAGGGCGTGTGGGCGCCGTTCTTCGGCCGCGCAGCGTTCACGATGACCCTGCCGGCGCGGCTGGCGCGCGCGCACGACGCGCTCGTGGTGCTGGTGTTCGCGCAGCGGCTGGCGCGCGGTGCCGGCTACCGCATCCACTGGCAGCCGCTGGAGGCGGCGCTGAGCGGCGATCCGACGCAGGATGCGGCGTGCATCAACGCCGCGATGGAGCGGCTCATCCTGCGCTGCCCCGAGCAGTACCTGTGGAGCTACAACCGCTACAAGCGGCCGCCGGGCGCGGACGCGCCGCCCGCAGGAGGCGCCGCGTGATCTACGGCGCCGTCGCCCGCCTGTGGATCGGCGTGATCCGCCGCAGCGCCCGCTGGTCCGTCGCCGGGCGGGCGCGGCTGGCCGCCGTGATCGGCGACCTGGGCTGGCTGCTGGTGCGCCGGCGCCGGCGCATCGCCGATGCCAACCTGCGCGCGTGCTTCCCGCAGATGCCGGCGGCCGAGCGCCGGGCGCTGATCCGGCGGATGTTCCGGCGCGTCGCGCGCGGCGCGCTCGATTACGGCGTGTTGTGGTTCGGCAGCGCCGCCGCGCTGCAGGCACTGGTGCGCGTCGAGGGCATCGAGCACGTACGCGACCGCGGCGCGGCGCCCCTCATCCTGCTGGCGCCGCACTTCGTCGGCCTCGACGTGGGCGGCATGCGCCTGGCCACCGTATACCGCATGGCGACCATCTATGCGCGTCAGTCAAACGCCGTGTGGGACGAAACCCTGCGCGCCGGACGGGCGCGCTTCAATGAGCCGGTGCTCATCGCCAAGCACGGCTTCGACCTGCGTACGGCGCTGCGCGCGCTGCGCGAGGGCCTGCCACTGTACTACCTGCCCGACATGGACCACGGCGGCGCGAACTCGATCTTCGTGCCGTTCTTCGGCGTCCCGGCCGCGACCCTGCCGATGGTGTCGCGCATGGCGCGCAGCGTCGGCGCGCGCGTGGTAATGGCGGTGACGGAACAGACCGCGGACGGCTACGTGCTGCACCTGGAGGCGCCGTGGGCGGATTTCCCCGGCGCCTCGGTGGAAGAGGACACCGCGCGCATGAACCGCGAGATCGAGCGCTGGGCGCGGCGCCTGCCGGACCAGTACCTGTGGACGCACCGGCGCTTCAAGACGCGCCCGGCCGGCGCCGCGCCGATCTACGACTGAGCCGGCGGCGCGGGGCTTGAGCGATAATCGGCGCATGAAACTGCGCTTCACCAAGATGCAGGGCGCCGGCAACGACTTCATCATGCTCGACGGCATCCGCCAGAGCCTGGACCTGTCGCCGGCGACGCTGCGGCACCTGGCCGACCGGCGCTTCGGCATCGGCGCCGACCAGATCCTCGTCGTGGAGGCGGCCCCGGATGCAACTGCCGATTTCCGCTATCGCATCTTCAACGCCGACGGCGGCGAGGTGGAGCAGTGCGGCAACGGCGCGCGCTGCTTCGTCAAGTTCGTGCACCAGCTCGGCCTGACGCGGCGCACCGCCATCCGCGTGATCACGGCCGGCGGCCGCATCGAGCCGCGCCTCGAGGACAGCGGCCTGGTCAGCGTCGACATGGGTGCGCCCGACTTCCATGCGCGCGCATCCGGCTTCGACAGCGACGGACTGGCGCCGCGCAAGAACGGCGCGGCCGAGGTCTGGTCCCTCGACCTGGCCGGGACCACGGCCGCGTTCGTGCTGGTCTCGATGGGAAACCCCCATGCCGTGCAGTTCGTCGACGACGTGGAGCACGCGCCGGTGCGGACGCTGGGCCCGCTGCTCGAGAAGCACCCCCGCTTCGCGCTGGGCGTGAATGCCGGCTTCGCGCAGGTCCTCGACCGCTCGACGATCCGCCTGCGCGTCTGGGAACGCGGCGCCGGCGAGACCCTGGCATGCGGCACCGGCGCCTGCGCCGCCGCCGTGGCGGGCATCCGCATGGGGCTGCTCGCCTCGCCGGTCCAGGTGCAGGCGCGCGGCGGCACGCTGCGTATCGACTGGCACGATGCGCCCGCGCCGGCCGGCGACCGCAACTGGGGCCGGCGCGCCACCGATCAGCGCGATGCCGTTCCGGTCCGGATGACCGGGCCGGCCGAGAAGGTCTTTGACGGGGAAATCGAGCTGCCATGACGGATCCCGAGGTCGCGCGCTTCCTGCAGGACAACCCCGCCTTCTTCCAGCAATACCCGGACCTGTTCACCGGCCTGTTGCTGCCCGACCCGCACCAGGGCAAGGCCGTATCGCTGGTCGAGCGCCAGGCGCTGCTGCTGCGCGAGCGCGTGCACGACCTGGAATTGCGCCTGGCCGAACTGCTGCGCATCGGACGCGACAACGACCTGCTGGCGCGTCGCCTGGTGGACTGGACGCGGGCGCTGCTGGCCGCGCCCGACCGCGAGCGCATGGCTGCCGTCGCCAGCGAGTCGCTGCGGCAGACCTTCGGCGTGCCGCTCGCCGAGACCCGGCTGTGGGGCGCCGACCCGCGCCCGGGCGACGCCGCCGCCGCGGCCTGGGCCGCGACCCTGGCGGTGCCGGCCTGCGGTACGCAGCTCGACCTGCGCGTCCTCGACGGGCTGCCCGAGCCCTGGAGCAACGCCCGCAGCGTGGCGCTGATCCCCCTGCGCGCGGCCGAGGGCACGGCACCATTCGGACTGCTGATCCTGGGGTCGTCCGATCCCGCCCGCTTCGACGCCACCCTGGGCACCGCCCTGCTGGCGCGCATCGGCGAACTGGCCAGCGCCGCGCTGGCGCCGGCGGGCGGCGCGCGCCCCGGCCCGGCGCAATAGGCGCAGCGCCATGGCGGCAACCGCGACCGTGCTGCTCAAGCCCGGCAAGGAGCGCTCGGTCCTGCGACGCCATCCCTGGATCTATGCCGCGGCGATCGCCGCCGGCGGCGACGATCCGCCCAATGGCGCACTGGTTGCCGTGCGCGCCAGCGACCGGCGCTTCCTGGCCTGGGCAGCCTGGTCGGCAGGGTCCACGATCCGCGCGCGCTGCTGGAGCTACGCCGAATCCGATCGCATCGATGGCGGCTGGCTGGCCGAGCGCGCGCGCGCGGCCGTGGCGCGGCGCGCCGCGCTCTGGGCCGATGCCAACGCCGCACGGCTGATCTTCGGCGAGGCCGACGGGCTGCCGGGGCTGGTGGTGGATCGCTACGACACGACCCTGGTGGTGCAGTTCCAGGGTGCCGGCGTCGATGCACATCGCGCGGCGCTGCTCGACGCGGTTTGCGCCGCCAGCGGCTGCCAGACGGTATTCGAGCGCTCCGACGCGGCGTTGCGCGCGCGTGAAGGCCTGGCCGCCAGCGGCGGCCTGCTGCGCGGTCCGGCGCCGGCGCCGCAGGTACGCGTCCACGAGCACGGCGTGGCCTATGCGGTGGATGTCCGCCGCGGCCACAAGACGGGCTTCTACCTCGACCAGCGCGACAACCGCCGACGGCTGGCGCTGCTGGTGCGGGCCGCGGCGCAGCGGCTGGGGCGCGCGCCGCGCGTGCTCAACTGCTTCTGCTACACCGGCGGCTTCAGCCTGGCCGCCGCGCAGGCGGGCGCGGGCACGGTAATGTCGATCGATTCCTCGGCCGACGCGCTGGCGCTGGCGGCGCAGAACGCCGAGCTCAATCGGCTGGATCCGGCGCTGCTGCACTGGTCGTGCGCCGACGTGTTCGAGGCGCTGCGCCGGCTGCGCGACGACGGCCAGAGCTTCGACTTCATCGTGCTCGATCCGCCCAAGTTCGCCACCAACCAGCACCAGGTCGAGCGCGCTGCGCGCGCCTACAAGGACATCAACCTCAGCGCCCTGCGCCTGCTCAACCCCGGCGGCAGCCTGCTGACCTTTTCCTGTTCCGGCGCCATCGAGGTCGACCTGTTCCAGAAGATCGTCGCCGGCGCCGTCGTCGATGCGGGGCTCGACTGCCACCTGCGCGCGCGGCTGGCCGCCGGCGCCGATCACCCGACCCTGATCACCCATCCCGAGGGCGAGTACCTCAAGGGCCTGCACCTCGAACGCCTGGGCTGAACGGCCGGCGTTCGTCCCGGCCTAGCGCCGGGCTCCCTGCAGCAGGTTGTGGGCGTCGAACGCCATCAGCGCCAGCACCGCCGCCAGCCCAAGGTAGGACAGGCCATAGCGCCAGCGCACGGCATCGCCCACGTCGTAATAGGCGATGGCCTCCGGCGCGTTCGGATCGTGCCGCCAGGCCGCGTACAGCTGCGGTGCCGCCAGCACGGCAATGACCAGCAGCAGCGGGCTGGGAATGTAAAGATAGGTGACCACCAGTACCGGCACCCCGAGGAACCAGATCTTCGGGCCGAGCACCGCGGTGATGCGCCCGCCGTCGAAGGGCGGCAGCGGAATCAGGTTGAGGAGGTTCAGGAAGAAGCCGGCATAGGCGATTGCCACCAACAGGCCGGAATTGGCGTTGAGGCCCAGGTAGAAGACCGCCGCCGAGGCGATCGTGCCGAGCAACGGGCCGCCAAGGCCGACGTAGGCTTCGGTCTCGGCATCGTGCGGCCGGTCCTTGAGCTGGATCCAGGCGCCCACGAACGGTATGAAGGTGGGCGCGCCCACGTCCAGGCCGCGGCGGCGCGCCGCGATGTAATGCCCCAGCTCGTGGACCAGGAGCAGCAGCACGAATCCGACCGCGTACGGCCAGCCGTAGAACATCGCGTACACCGCCACCGACAGCAGCATGGTGCCGCCCGTGAGCGCCAGCTTGCCGAACTTGGCGCTGGTCAACAATAGGGCCAGGAGCTTGAACATGGGCGATCGCCTGGATGCGCGCGCCGGGCGCGGCCGGGCCAGCCCGGCAACGATCGGCTGGCCGCCGGCATTGTATCGGCCGCGCTCTATCACCCGGTCCGCGTGCCGGGCGCCGCCGCCCGGCACGGGGCCGGCGCCCGGGCGCGGCGGCCGTTCACGGCGCCGCAAATTGGTCTACACTTCGCGCCCCGCAATTTTTTGCGTCCCGCGGCCCCGTTTCCATTCCCGGTGCCGCGGATCGGGCAACGAGCTCCAGGAAAGCGAACGTGAACCAGGCGGCGGAAAAGTCGGGCGGCAAGACAAATCCGGGTGCGGGCACGCGCGGCTTGATTCCCGTGACCATCCTCACCGGATTCCTGGGCGCCGGCAAGACGACGCTGCTCAACCGCATCCTGGCCGAGTCGCATGGCCACCGCATCGCGGTGATTGAGAACGAGTTCGGCCCCGAGAGCGTCGACAACGATCTGCTCGTGCGCGATGCCGACGAGCAGATCGTCGAAATGAACAACGGCTGCGTCTGCTGCACGGTGCGCGGCGACCTGGCGCGCATCCTGGGCGAACTGCAGCAAAAGCGCGCCGCCGGCAAGATCGCCTTCGACCGCGTCGTCATCGAGACCACCGGCATGGCCAACCCGGGACCGGTCACCCAGACCTTCTTCGTCGACGAGGAGGTGGGTAGCCATTACCGCATCGACGGCGTCATCACCGTGGTCGACGCCAAGCACGGCCACGACACCCTGGACAGGCAGAGCGAGGCGCAGAACCAGGTGGGTTTTGCCGACCGCCTCCTGCTGTCAAAGACGGACCTGGTGGACCCGGAGGAGACCCGGTCCCTGCGCGAGCGCCTGGTTCGCATGAACCCGCGCGCGCCTATCAGGAACGTGCACATGGGGCGAGATCCCCGTGGGCGAGATCTTCGACATCGGCGGTTTCGACCTCGATGCGGTGCTGGACATCGACCCGCAGTTCCTGGCCGCCGAGCATCCCGACGCGGCGCGCGCCCGCGCGCAGCAGGCGCGAACACGGTCACGGCCATGATCGCGATTACGGGCAGGGTCCACGACCATGATCACGAACACGGGCACCATCATCACGTCCACGACGACGCGATCCAGGCGTTCGTGTTCCGCGCCGAACGCCCGTTCGACGCCCGGCGCCTCGAAGAAACCCTGAGCGCGCTTGATCCAGGTTTACGGACCCGACCTGCTTCGGTATAAAGGCGTGCTTTTCGTGCGCGGCTCGGGCCGGCGCATGATCCTGCAGGGCGTGCACATGCTGATGGGCGTCGAGCCCGGCCGCAGCTGGGAGCGGCGCGACACGCCGTCGCACCAAGATGGTGTTCATCGGGCGCAAGCCTGCCCAAGGAAATCTTCATCCAGGGACTCGAATCGTGCCTCGATTCGCTGAGGCCCCCGAACATAAACCGCACGGCAGTGCTCCTCCGCGCCAGGAAAGGTTGATCAATGGCTACGAAATCCAAGGCGCCCGCGAAGTCCGCGGGCACGGCAAAGACGGCCAAGACCGCGGCCCGGCGTCCGGCAAAGCCTGCCGCGAAGGCCGCCGCCAAGCCCGTCGCCGTCCGGAAGCCGGCGGCGAAGGCCGCCGCCAAGCCGGCAGCCAGGCCTGTCGCGGTCAAGAAGACCGCGGCGGCGCCCGCCAAAGGCGCCAAGCCGGCCAAGACGCCCCTCAAACCCGTAGCCGCGGCCGCCAAGCCGGCTCCCATCAAGTCCACCGGGCGCGGCAGCCCCCGCCTGGGCGTCGTGCCGCAGTCGCCCAATGCGGTGCCCGGCGCCGAGGCCGCAGGCGGCCTGCCGGTACCCAAGCCGGCACGCGCGCCCGTTCCAGACGGTCAGTCCCAAGGAGCTGGCGACGGCGCATGAATACCTGCTGAGCCGCTCGGCCGGCCGCAGCGAGGCGCCGGTCATCGTCGACGGCAAGCCGCTGCCGACCGAAGAGCAACTGCTGGCGATGTCCGATGCGCAGTACATGAACGCCGATCAGCTGGCGTTCTTCCGGCATCGCCTGCAGCAGATCGAGCGCGAGATCCTGAGCAACGCCGACGAAACCACCGAGCACCTGCGCGAGACCGTCATCGTCCCCGACCCGGCCGACCGCGCCACCATCGAGGAGGAGCACGCCCTCGAATTGCGCACCCGCGACCGCGAGCGCAAGCTGCTCAAGAAGGTGCAGGCGTCGCTGGCGCAGATCGATTCGGGCGAGTACGGCTTCTGCGAGGAAACCGGCGACCCCATCGGCATCCCGCGCCTGCTGGCGCGGCCGACCGCCACGCTCAGCCTGGAAGCGCAGCAACGGCGCGAAATCAAGCAGAAGCTGTTCGGCGACTGATCGCTCCCGGCCTGCGGCCGTCGCCACTGCCCGCCGGCGGCAGCGCCGCCGCCGGTCCGATCGTCAACGACAACAGAGCGCCGCGCCATGACAGCAGACGACATCCCGGGGCGGCGCGCCCGGCACCCGGGCGCCGACGCGACCGACGCGACCGGCGTGGCCGACGCAACACGCATCGCCCAGCTCGACGGCCTGCGCGGGATCGCCATCCTCAGCGTGATGATCTTTCACTGCGGCGTGCCGCTTTTCCGCGGCGGCTTCATCGGCGTCGACATATTCTTTGTCCTGAGCGGCTATCTGATCTCGACGCTCCTCGTGCGCGAATTCGACCGCTCGCAGCGCATCGACTTCAGGGCGTTCTACACGCGGCGGGTGCTGCGCCTCGCGCCGGCGCTGGTCGTGCTCCTGGCGGCCTACTGCCTCGCCAGCCTGCTCGTGCTGGACGCGGACCGGGCCCGCTCCAACGGGATCGACAGCCTGATCGCCCTCTTCTACCTGTCAAACTGGGCGCGGGCCTTTGGGCTGCATCCGCCGGACTACCTGGGTCATACGTGGTCGCTGTCCATCGAGGAGCAGTTCTACCTGGTCTGGCCGGTCGTGCTGCTGTTCCTGCTGCGCGCGACCAGCCGGCGCAACGTGCTTGCCGCCACGGTCGGCATCGCGCTGCTGTCGTGGGCGCTCCGGATCCACCTGCTGGCCGGCGGCGCGGCACCGGATCGCCTCTACAACGGCAGCGACACCCGGGCCGATACGTTGATGATCGGCTGCGCGCTCGGCATCGCCATCGCCTCGAATCTGCTCGCGGGCAGCCGCCTGTCCGCGTACCGCGGATGGCTGTCGCGGGTCGCGCCGATCGCCTGCGTCGCCCTGCTGGCGGTCTGCATGACCGCGTCGTGGCGCAGCAACGCGATGCTGTCCTGTGGACTCGTCGCCGTCGAGGTGCTCGGCGCCGCCTTGATCGCCGACCTGGCGCTCAACCCGGCGAGCCCGGTCAGCAGGGCGCTGCGGGCGCGCTGGCTGGTCTACCTGGGCTCGATCTCGTACGGCCTGTACCTCTGGCACTACCCCGTCTATCGCGCGATGTTCGAAATGGGCTGCCGGCGCGGTACCGTGATCGTGCTGGGGTCGGCACTTGCCGTCGCCGCCGCGGCGCTGTCGCACCATGCCGTGGAGCGGCCGATGCTGCGGTTGCGCAAGCGGCTGGGGGCCGACGGCGCGTACCGGCTGGCGTCTTGACGGGCCGGGCGGCGCCGGGGCGCGCGCGGGCCGGCGCTGCGCGCCGGCCGCGCCGCGTTCAGTCGTGCGTATCGCCCGCCGCCACGGCCTTCGCGCGCGGCTTGGCGGTCGCGACGGGCGCGCCCTTGAGGAAATTCATGGCCTGGTGCAGCTGGAAGTCATCGGTGGTGCCGAATTCGTAGCGCTTGGCCGTGAGCGGCGCACGGTCGGCATCGGCCGGCGCCTTTTCCCCGGCACCCTTGCCGGCACCGGAGGCGGCGGGCTTGATCGGCAGCGGTTCGACCTTGGCATCGGTGCCCGCCGCCGGGTTGGTCGGATTGCTCAGGTGGTTGGCCAGGTCGGCCTCGCGCACGCTCAGCCCGGCAAAATTGCCTTCGGCAGTGTCGTCCACGATCAGGTCGGGGGTGATGCCCTGGGCCTGGATGGACCGCCCGCTGGGCGTGAAGTAGCGCGCCGTGGTGAGCTTGATGGCCGCCGGATTATCGCGGTCATTGCGGATCTGGATGACGCTCTGCACCGAGCCCTTGCCGAACGTCTGGGTGCCGATCAGCCGTGCGCGCTTGTCGTCCTGCAGCGCGCCGGCAACGATCTCCGAAGCCGAGGCGCTGGCGCCATTGACCAGCACCACCAGCGGCACGCTCTTCACGGCCGCTGGCAGGTTCGCCAGCGGGTCTTCCGCGCCGCCGCGCAGGTAATCGGCGGGCACGGCGGCAAAGCGCCGGTGCGCATCCTCGGTGCGGCCCTCGGTCGTGACCACCGTGGTGTCGGGGGCCAGGAAGACCGCCGCAACGCCCACCGCGCCGTTGAGCACGCCGCCCGGATCGTTGCGCAGGTCGAGCACCAGCCCCTTGAGCGGGCCGGCCTTGTACAACTCGTTGATCTGCTTGACCAGGTCCTCGGTGGTGCGGTCCTGGAACTGCGAGATGCGCACGAAGCCGTAGCCGGGTTCGATCATGTGCGCCTTGACCGACTGCACGCGGATGATGTCGCGGATGATGCGGATTTCCAGCGGCAGGGCCTCGCCCTTGCGCGCCAGCGTCAGCATGATGGGCGTCTGCGGCTTGCCGCGCATGAGCTTGATGGCATCGGCCAGGCTCATGCCGCGCGTGAACTTGTCGTCGATCTTGATGATGATGTCGCCGGCGTGGATGCCGGCCCGCGCCGCGGGCGTGTCATCGATCGGCGCGATGACCTTGATGGCGCCGTCCTCGGCGCCGACCTCGATGCCCAGCCCGCCGAACTCGCCCTGCGTGCCGATCTGCAGGTCGCGGTAGGCCTCGCCGTCGAGAAACGCCGAATGCGGATCGAGCCCCGCCAGCATGCCGGAGATCGCCTCCTGCATGAGCTTCTTGTCTTCCACCGGCTCGACGTAATTGGCCTTGATGGCACCGAACACGTCGGTGAATTCGCGGATCTCCTCGATCGGAATGACGGATCGGGTCTCGCGGAACGCGTAGGCCGTGACCCCATAGCTGATCGAGACACCCGCGATCAGCCCCATTCCCACCAGACCCCAACTGCGCAAACGACCGCTCATCAAACCTCCACGCACACCGTCCGGACGCAACGCCGTCCCGCCCGGGCGCGCCGCGCGCGCACGCGGACGCCACGGCACCGATTATTGCCGCGCCGACGCCCATCCCAACGGATCGAAGGGATGGCCCTGGTACCGCATTTCGAAGTATAGGCCGGATTGCGCATTGCCCCCGGTGCTGCCCACCGAGGCGATCACCTCGTCGACGGCGACGTCGTCGCCGACGCCGTGCAGCAGGCTCTCGTTGTTGGCATAGACCGACAGGAAGCCCTCGCCGTGATCGAGGATGAGGAGGTTGCCGAAACCCCGCAGCCAGTCGGCGAAGACCACGCGTCCGGCGGCGATCGCATGCACCGGGCTGCCCGGCTCGGCGCGGATGAACAGCCCCTTCCACGCCGGGGCGCCTGCCTGGGGCCGGCCGTCCTCGCCCAGGCGCGCCGCGCCATAGCGCGATCCGACCTGCCCCTGCACCGGCAGCAGGAGCCTGCCGCGCAGGCGCGCGAAATGCGTCGCCGAGGCCAGTTCGAGGTGTTCGGCCTCGGGCGCCGGACGGCTGCGTCCCTCGGACCTGCCGGCCCGCGCCTCGGCCTGCGCGCGGGCGGCGGCACGGCGGCGCGCCTGGTCGGCGAGCACCTTGCCGATCTGGTCGATGACGCTGCCCAGGCGCGCATCGTCGCGCTCAAGGTTGGCCACCGACTGGCGCTGGTTGGCAATGGTGTGCGCCAGGCGTGCGAGCGTGGCGCGGCGGGCGGCCTCCTGCCGCAGCAGCTGGGCCCGGCTGCTGCGCTCGTCGGCGTCGATGCGCTCGAGTTCGGCGCGGCGCTGCACCGACTCGGATTCGAGAGCCGCGAGTTCGGTCCGCCGGTCGCTGAGCGCACCGATGCGGCGCAGGCGCTCGCGCACCACGCCGTCCAGGTAGGCAGCATCGTCGCGGTCGCGCAGGGCCAGTTGCGGGTCGCCCAGCGCGCCGAGCGGCGGCGTCCGTGCCAGCAGCCAGACGTCGCGCAGCGCCAGTCCTAGGCGCGCCGCATGCGCGTCCTGGGCGGCCGCCGCCTCGCGCTGCGCGGATTGCAGCTCGCCGATGCGCTTCTCGACCTGGCGGCGCGCGCCGGCCAGATGCTGCAGATGGCGGTTGACGCTCGAGATCGCCGATTCGGAGGCGGCCAGCGCATCGGCCGCCTCCGAATGCGCCGACTCGGTCGAGGCCAGCGATTTCTTCAGCTGCGCGAGGCGCGCCTGCAGTTCGCGCTGTTCGGCCTGCAACTCGCGCTGGCGCTTGGGGGTGGCGGCCGACGGCGCCGCCGGCGGTCGGGCGGCGGGCTTCGCGGGGCGACGGTGCGCGGATCTGTCCGGCGCGGCTGGCGCGGCCGCGCCCTGCGCCGCGGCCGGACCTGCCAGCGCGGCGCCGACAGCCAGCGCCAGCGCCGCGATCGTGGTGCCTGCGCGCGGCGGCCACGGGCGCCCGCGCGGGCGGCGCTGCGGGGCGCCCGGACGCCTGGAGCGCGGCATCAACGCGGCGCGGCCCGTCCCTGCGCGGCGACGGCCGCCGTGGCCCGGGCGATGTCCGCGGCATCGCCCAGGTAGTAGCGCCTGAGCGGGTGCAAGGCGTCGTCGAATTCGTACACCATCGGCCGCCCGGTGGGAACGTTCAGCGCGACGATCTCCTCGTCGGATACGCCCTCGACATGCTTGATGAGCGCGCGCAGGGTGTTGCCGTGCGCCACGACGATGGCGCGCCGGCCGCGGGCGACCGCCGGCGCGATCGAGTCCTCCCAGAACGGCATCACCCGGGCCACGGTGTCCTTGAGGCATTCGGTGCGCGGGATCTGCTCGGGCTTGAGGTGGCGGTAGCGCGGGTCATGGCCCATCCAGCGCGGATCGCCGTCGGCCAGCGCGTCGGGCGCAACCGCGTACGAGCGGCGCCATAGCAGCACCTGGGCCTCGCCGAAACGCGCCGCGGTCTCGGCCTTGTCCAGGCCCTGCAACGCGCCGTAATGGCGCTCGTTGAGACGCCAGCTGTGGACCGTGGGCAGCCACATCTGATCCAGCGCATCGAGCGCGATCCACAGCGTGCGGATGGCCCGGCGCAGCACCGACGTGTAGGCGAGGTCGAACGCGTAGCCCTCGCGCCGCAGCAGCTCGCCGGCCGCCAGGGCTTCGTGCCGGCCGTTCTCGGTCAGGTCGATGTCGGCCCAGCCGGTGAAGCGGTTTTCGCGGTTCCAGTGGCTCTCGCCATGGCGCAACAGCACGAGCTTGTGGACGCTCATCGTTCCTCTATCGGTAGGCCGCGCCGCGGGCGTCGCGCGGGCGGCGCGGCGGCCGGGAACGCGGGCGGCCGGCAGGCCGCAGGGGCGTACCCGCGCATTCTATAATCCCGCTCCAGGTTCGTTGGTGCCGCCGCGCTCCCGCATGCGCCCGCAACCGCCCACAGCAGACGGACAACCGTGAAGTTCCTACTCGACAACTACCCGCTGATACTCGCCGCCCTGGTCAGCGGCGGCCTGCTGGTCTGGCCGGCGCTGCGCAACCGCGCGGGCGGCCCCAAGCTGGGCACGCTGGCGGCGACGCAGATGATGAACTCGCGCGACGTGCAGATCGTCGACGTGCGCTCGACGGCGGAATTCACCTCCGGATCGCTGCGCGACGCGCGCAATCTTCCACTCGCCGAACTGGCCGCGCGCGCCGCGGAGCTGCGCAAGGACCGTCCGGTGCTGGTCGTATGCGACCTGGGGCGGCGCGCGTCGCTGGCAGCCGTCAAGCTGCGGTCGGCCGGCATCGGCGAGGTCTACATCCTGGACGGGGGCTTGAGCGC
Organism: uncultured beta proteobacterium; assembly: GCA_963781975.1. GTDB lineage: Bacteria > Pseudomonadota > Gammaproteobacteria > Burkholderiales > Burkholderiaceae_F > GJ-E10. Next base: position 77,529 of record CAWAHT010000008.1, on the reverse strand, counting down.
CTGGCGGGCGGCCGGCCTGCCGGTTGCCAAGTCCGCCTAGGAGCACCTTCATGACGGCGCGGGTTCGCATGTACAGCACCGGGGTCTGCGGCTATTGCCGGCGCGCGGAGGCGCTGCTGACCGCGCGCGGCGTCACGCAGATCGAAACGCTGCGCGTGGACCTGGACCCAAAGCTGCTGGCCGAGATGGTGCGCAATACCGGGCGGCGCACCGTGCCGCAGATCTATATCGGCGAACAGCATATCGGCGGCTACGACGACCTGGCGGCAATCGACCGCGAAGGCAGGCTGCAGGCGCTGTTGGCCGGCTGAAGCTACCCTGCGGCCACGCTGGGCGAAATCCCCCCGTCACCCCCGGCAGCTGCCGGAATCGACAACCACGCACCGAGGCAGTCCATGACCACCAACAACACTCCTCCCGCAAACAACGCCTCGGCCTCGAACGCGCAGGGTCCCGTCTTCCAATTGCAGCGCGTCTACCTCAAGGACGCCTCGCTGGAGTTGCCCAACGCGCCGCAGGTCTTCCTGGAGCAGGGCTCGCCGCAGTTCGAGGTGCAGCTCGATGTCAGCCATGACGGCGTCGCCGACGGCGTGATCGAGGTCGTCGTGCGTGTCACCGCGACGGCCCGCGTGGCCGACAAGGTGCTGTTCCTGGTCGAGGCCAAGCAGGCCGGGATCTTCGAGCTGCGCGGCATCCCCGAGGACCAGCTGCAGCCGGTGCTGGGCATCGTCTGCCCCGGCATCATCTACCCGTACCTGCGCGCCAACGTCGCCGACCTGCTCACGCGCACCGGCCTGCCGCCCATCCACCTGGCGGAGATCAACTTCGAGGCGCTCTACCAGCAGCGCGCCGGTCAGGCCACGCCCGCCGCATCCGGCCTCATCGTGCCCGCCGGCACTGCGACCCGGCAGTAGCGCGGGCCGCACCGCCTCCGATCGCACCGCAGCCATCCGCCATGCGCATCGCCGTTCTGGGCGCCGGTGCCTGGGGAACCGCACTGGCCGGCGCCCTGGCACCGCGGCGGGCCACGCTGCTGTGGGCGCGCAGCCGGGAGCAGGCACAGGCGATCGCGACCGACCGCATCAACGAGCGCTACCTGCCGGGCCACCCGCTGCCGCCGGCGCTGGACGTCAGCGCCGACCTCGAGCGCGCGCTTGACCATGCCCGCGACGGCCTGCTGCTGCTGGCCGTGCCGATCGCCTCGCTGCGCCCGCTGCTGGCGCAACTGCACGCCGCCGCCTATCGCGGCGCCTGCGCCTGGCTGTGCAAGGGACTGGAGCGCGAAACGGGCCTGCTGGCGCACCAGATCGTGGCCGCGGCCCTACCCGGCGTCGACGCCGGGCCGCTGTCCGGACCCAGCTTCGCCGAGGAAGTGGCGCAAGGCCTGCCCACGGCGCTCGTCGTCGCCGGCAGCCCGGATTTCTGCCGCAACGTGACGGCCGCCGTGCACGGCGGCGCCCTGCGCGTCTACACGAGCAGCGACGTGGTCGGCGTCGAGGTGGGCGGCGCGGTGAAGAACGTGCTGGCCATCGGCATCGGCATCGCCGACGCCCTGCAGTTGGGTCTGAATGCGCGCGCCGCGCTGATCACGCGGGGACTGCACGAAACCCGCCGCTTCGGCGAGGCGCTCGGGGCGCAAGGTGAAACCTTCACCGGTCTTACCGGCCTGGGTGACCTGATCCTCACCTGCACCGGCGACCTGTCGCGCAACCGGCGCGTCGGCCTGGCGCTCGGCCACGGCGTCCCGCTGGCGCGGGCCGTCGCCGAGCTCGGCCACGTCGCCGAAGGCGTCTGGTCCGCGCCCGCGATCGTCGACCGGGCCCGCGCGCTGGGCGTGGAGATGCCCATCTGCCAGGCCGTCTGCGCCGTTCTCGAAGGCACGATCCCGGCGCGCACCGCCGTCGAGCAACTGCTGGCGCGCGACCCGCGGGCGGAACGAAACTGACCCGCGGGCGTCCAAGCGAGCATGCGCCGCCCACTCGCTTCCCGCCGCCACCGGCCATGAACCCCGCGCCACGCCCGCGCCGCCGCCGGATCGCGGCCATGGTCGCGCTGCTGGCCGCAGCGGCGGTCGGCGGCGCGTACTATGCGCTGGGCGGCCGGGACAGCCGGGCCCCGGCGCTGGCGCCGGGCAGCACGCTGGAGGTGGCGCAACTGGAGCCGGCGAATCGCATGCCCGACTTCACGCTCGAGCGCGCCGCCGGACCGCTCACCGCGGCCGGGTTGCGCGGGCGCTGGACTTTCGTGTTCTTCGGCTATACCAACTGCCCCAATGCCTGCCCGGCAACGCTGGGCATCCTCAATCACGTGCACGAAAGCCTGCGCACCGCGGGCGTGGTGCCGCCGCGCGTCCTGTTCATCTCGCTCGATCCGCAACGCGATACCCCGGCCGTGCTGCAACGCTACGCGGCCGCGTTCGGCGACGACGTCATCGGCGCCACCGGGGCCGCCGACGCGCTGCGCGGCCTGCAGGATTTCTTCGGCGTCAGCGCCGAGCGCAGGCCGGGTGTCGATGCCGCCAGCTACACCCTGGACCACACCACGAACTTCTTTCTGGTCACGCCGGGCGGACGCTGGCTGGCGACCTTCGCGCCGGCCGAGGACGGCGACGCCGTGCTGGCAGACACGCGCACGCTGCTCGCGCTGCCGCAGACCGACTAGCAGGATCGGAGGCCGGCGGCGCGCCCTACGCGCCGCCGGCAAAGCCGTTCTGCCGCCACGCTTCGTACACCACGACGGCAACGGCATTGGAAAGATTCATGCTGCGGTTGCCCGGGCGCAGCGGCAGGCGCAGCCGCTGCTGCGGCCCGATGGCGGCGAGCACGTCCGGGTCCAGGCCGCTGGTCTCGGAGCCGAAGACGAACCAGTCGCCGGCCCGATACGCCGGTTCCGTGAAGCGCCGCTGCGCCCGGGTCGTGAAGGCAAAGACGCGCGCCGGATCCGGCCGCTCGGTTTCGCGCCAGGCGGCAAGGGAGGCGTGCACCTGCAGCGCCGCGAACTCGTGGTAGTCGAGGCCGGCGCGGCGCATCCTGGCGTGATCGATGGCGAACCCCAGCGGCTGCACCAGGTGCAGGCGCGCGCCGGCGTTGGCGCAAAGGCGGATCGCGTTGCCGGTGTTGGGCGGGATTTGCGGCTCGACGAGCACGACGTTGAACATGGCAGCGCGATTATGGCGTGCGCGCCACCACGGCGTTGCTGACCCGCAGCGCGCCGGCGCCCTTGAGCGCCGCCGCGGCCTGATCCAGCGTGGACCCCGACGTCAGGACATCGTCGACCAGCAGCACGTGGCGGCCCTGCAGCCGGTGCCGGGCACGGGGATCGGCCGCGAACACGCCGCGCACATTGGTGCGGCGCTGCGCCAGCGGCAGGCCCTGCTGGCTGGGACAGTGGCGCACGCGCCGCAGCGCCTCGCGCAGCAGCGGGCGGCGCAAATACGCCGCCAGCGCGCGGGCGATTTCCTCGGACTGGTTGTAGCCGCGCTCGCGCAGCCGCGCATCGGCCAGCGGCAGCGGCACGACCGCATCGATGTGCAGCGACTGGACCCGCTGCGCCAGCAGGGTGCCGAGCGCCCAGCCCAGGTCAAGGCGCGCATGGAACTTGAGCGCCGCGACCACGGCATCGACCGGCGGCGCGTAATCGGCCAGGCATACCGTGGCATCGAAATGCGGCGCGCCGGCCAGGCAGCGGCCGCACAGGTCGAACGCCCGGCCCAGCGGCGACGCCGCCGGCAGGCGATTGGCGCAGACGCGGCAGCGCGGCACGCCGATGGGGAGGTAATCGGCGCTGCAGCCGGCGCAGACCGGGTCGCCCGGCTCCACCCCGCATAAAAAGCAATAGGGTGCGAACAGGCGGCGCAGCGCGGCGGCAAAGGCGTGGGGCGGCATTGCACGGGAACGTTGCGGCCGGGTGCGGGGCGGCATCGGATCGGCAGCCTATACTCCGCCCGGCATCCGGTGCACTACCGATGGCGGCATTCCGGGTGCCTGCCCCGCGTCAATCCCGCCCCCGCCGGCGTCATCATCAGCGAGCAACAGCGGCCGTGACTTCCGCGCGCATCGACGCCGATATCCTCACCGTGCGGCGGCAGTTCGATGCCCGCGCCGAGCGCTTTCACCGGCACGACGCCGTCGTGCGCGAAGTGGCGCGGCGCATGTTCGAGCGCCTGGCCTTCATGCGCCATCCGGCGGCGCGGGTGCTGGACCTGGGCTGCGGCAACGGCGCCTGCCGCGAAGCGCTGCAGCGCCAGTTTGCCGGCGCGCAGTGGCTGGGCATCGACCTGTCGACGGCCATGCTGCAGGGGACGCCCGGAGGCGGTTTCTGGCGCCGCCTGCGCCGCCGCTGGGGCCGGCGCGGCGCGCTGCGCGTCTGCGCCAGCGCCGATCGGCTGCCATTGCCGGATGCCTCGGTCGACGTCGTGTTCTCCAACCTGATGCTGCATTGGCATCCTGCGCCGCACGAGGTCATCGCCGAGATGGCCCGGGTCCTGCGCACCGGCGGGCTGGTCGTCTTCAGCAGCTACGGACCCGACAGCGGCAAGGAGTTGCGCGCCGCGGCCCAGGCCAGCCTGGCGGCCGCGCACCCGCTGCCCTGCGTGGACATGCACGACTTCGGCGACATGCTGGTCGATGCGGGCTTCGAGGCGCCGGTGATGGAGGTGGAAAACCTGCGCCTTACCTTCGCCGACCCGCGCGCGCTGCTGGCCGAAGCGCGCGCGCTGGGTGGCAATCCGCGCCGCGACCGGGCACCGGCATTGCCGTCCGGCGCCCGTGCCCGCGCCCTGCTGCAGGCGCTGCGCGCGGTCGCCGACGCCCAGGGCCGCATACCGCTCAGCTTCGAGATCGTCATCGGTCACGGCTGGAAGGCGCCGCCGCGACGCGGCGTCCAGACGATCGCGATGCCGCGCCACTACGAGGCGCGCCCGCGCGCCTGAGGCCGCCGTGCGCGCGGGGCGGCGCCGTCAGCGGCGGCTTGCCGCGATCAGGAACGCGAAGCCGACGAACGCGCCGCCGGTCGCCCGATTGAAGGCGCGCCGGACCGCGGCGCGGCGCAGGTGGACCGCCAGATGCCGGCCGCCGGCCGCATACACGCAGTACCAGCCGACCTCGATCACCGCAAAGGTGGCCACGAGCGCGATGAACTTAGGCAGCGCAGGCACCGCGGGATCGATGACCTGCGGCAGGAAGGCCGCGCAGAAGAGAATGGCCTTGGGGTTGCTGGCCGCCACGGGCGCGCGCCAGGTCCTGACGCCCAGGCAGGCCAGATAGGCGGCGCCGGTCCAGCGCAGCGTGTCGAAGACGGCGGGAAACGCCTGCAGTACCGCACCCACGCCGGCCGCCGAAATGCCCATCATCACCAGCAGGGTGAGCAGGCAGCCGGCCACCGTGGCGATGGCCGCGCGAAAGCCATGGCGCGCGCTGCTACCCAGCACGAGTAGCATATTGGGGCCGGGCGTGGCCGATACGACGAAGGTCATGCCGACGAAGAGCCACCAGGTTTTGAGCGTCATGGCATAGGGATGGGCAGCGCGGCGTTCGCTGCCGGGCATTGCGGCGACCTTGCGCGCTTTCAGGCAGGACGCATTACGCATTACGCATTACCATGGGAGAGCGGCAATGTCCTTCGGCTTCAGAAATATGGCGCATTGCGTGATTGCCCGTTCGGGGTCGCCAGTGCGAATCAGGATGAAATCGCTGCCAATTGCCTTTGAAATTCCGCGATCCCTCGTGGTCGCCGCGGTGGCGCTGGTACTGGCCGTTGCCGGCTGCGCGACGCCCGATGATCGCACCGTCCAGGAGCGCGCAAACGACGAGGTCATTGTCCGGCGCGTCGAAGCGGCGCTGACCGCCGCAACTTACGTTGACGCGGACCACGTGACCGTCGAGGTCAGGCGCGGTGTTGCGATCGTGTCCGGACTCGTCGCGGACCCTGAGGAACTGGCGGGCGTGTTGCGCATCTGCCAATCGGTGCCCGGCGTGCGCGACGTGGACGACCAGCTCGAGATCTTCGACTTCACCCAAAGCGGCGCGGAGGCCGAGGGCCACGTGCAATGAGCCTTTGTCGATGCTGTCCGGCGATCCGGGCCGGCGTGCGCGCATTGTCGATTTCAAAGCGTCGACAAACGGGCCCGGCCGCCCGACGGGATTGCGCGGGGATTGCGCGCGCGCAAGGGGAAAGCCGATTCAGGTGCGGTGGATCTTGAGGCGCCGGCCGTCGCCGTCGATCTCCTCGAGCACGACGTCAAACTTCCACAACTGCTTGACGTAGCCCAGCACGGTCTCGGCGCTTTGGGCGTCGAGCATGCGGCCGTTGTCGACGCGGTGCTGCAGCAGCAGCGCGCGCTCGGCGTCGTCGTTGGCGCGGGCCACCATCAGCGTGGGGATGTAGGCCTCGCTGCGGTACTGCGCCGCCAGGGTCTGGCGCACCTTCGTATAGCCGGCCTCGTTGTGGATGGCCTGGACGTGATAGTGCTCGCGGTCGTCCTCGCCGTCGTGCATCATGAACAGGCGCATGTCGCGCATGACCTTGGGCGACAGGTACTGCTCGATCAGGCTGTCGTCCTTGAAATTGGTCATCGCAAACTGGATGGCGTCCTGCCACGGCGAGCCGGCCAGGCTGGGGAACCACTCGCGGTCCTCGTCGGTGGGCGCTTCGCAGACGCGGCGGATGTCGCGGAAGATGGAAAAGCCCAGCGCGTAGGGATTCAACCCCTGGTAGCCGCGCGAATCGAAGGGCGGCTGCGCCACCACGTCGCCGTGGTTGCCGAGCCATTCGAGCATGAAGCCGTCGTCCACCTCGCCGTGGTCGTAGAGCTCGTTGAGCAGGGTGTAGTGCCAGAACGTCGCGGCCCCTTCGTTGGCCACCTTGGTGAGGCGCTGCGGGTAGAAATACTGCGACACCTTGCGCACGATGCGCACCAGTTCGCGCTGCCAGGGCTGCAGCTTGGGCGCGTGCTTCTCGATGAAATACAGCAGGTTTTCCTGCGGGTCGAAGGCCGGCGCGTCGTCCGGCCCGTCGGCGGCGCGGTCGCCCAGGTGCAGGTGGGCGAAGTCGGCGTTGTAGTGCTTCTCGGCGAAGCGCAGCCGCTCGTTCAGGCGCGCGCGCTCGCGCTTGACGGACAGGCGCTGCGGCCGGCGGTAGCGGTCGACGCCGTACGGCGCCAGCGCGTGGCAGCAGTCGAGCACGGCCTCCACCTCGCGCCAGCCGTACTGTTCCTCGCAGGACTGCACGAACGTGCGGGCGAACTGCAGGTAGTCGAGAATGGCATCAGCCTGCGTGAACTGGCGGAACAGGTAGTTGCTCTTGAAGAAGGCGTTGTGGCCGTAGCCGGCGTGCGCCATCACCAGCACCTGCAGCGCCAGGGTGTTGGTCTCCATCAGGTAGGCGATGGCCGGACAGGTGTTGATGACGATCTCGTAGGCCAGGCCGGTCATGCCCTTGCGGTAGCCGTGCTCCTGCGCCAGCAGCTGCTTGCCGAAGCTCCAGTGCGCGTAGTGCACCGGCATGCCGACGGTGGAACACAGATCGAGCATCTGGCTGGCGGTGATCAGCTCGTACTGGATCGGATAGGTGTCCAGTCCCAGACGCACCGCGTGGGCCGCGATGGCGCGATCGAACTTCTCGAGCGTGCCCAGCGTCCACTCGCTGCCGGTGGCGATGGGTTCGGCGCGGCGCTTGATGCCCGGCCGCGGCATCGGCACGGTGGGCCGCGCCAGCAGCTTGGGCCAGTTGCGCGGCTTGTCCAGGTTCTCTTCCATGGTTCCCATCAGGCGGCCTGCTTGCGCGCGAACAGTTCGCGGAAGACGGGCCAGATATCGCTGCGGTCGTGGACCGCGCGCCGTGCGAAGGCCGGGCTCTCGATGGCGTCGTAGCTCTGCCACAGGTCGGATGCCCGGTTGAACCAGCCGCTCGAGCTGGGGATGTCGATATAGGCGAAATAGCGCACCAGCGGCAGCACTTCGTGCGCCAGGTAGGCGGCGCTCTGGCGGCCGTCGTCGCTGGTGCAGTCGCCGTCGGAGGCCTGCGCGACGTAGACGTTCCAGTCGGGACCGGCAAAGCGCCCCTGGATGATCTTGTGGGCCAGCTCCAGCGCCGGCTGCACCAGGGTGCCGCCGGTCTGCGGGTCGTGGAAGAAGCGCTCCTCGTCGACCTCCTCGGCAACTTCGGTGTGGCGCACGAAAACGACCTCGACGTGGCCGTACTTGCGCTCCAGGAACAGGTACAGCAGGGCGAAGAAGCGCTTGGCCAGGTCCTTCTTGCGCTCGTCCATCGACCCCGAAACGTCCATCAGGCAGATCATGACCGCGCGGGTGGCGGGCGCCGCCGTGGGCACGCGCGAGCGGTAGCGGCGATCGACGTCCTCCAGGAAGGGCAGGTGCTCGCGGCGCCGGCGCAGGCGCTCGATCTCGGCCTGCAGCGCCAGGCGCGCGTCGGCGGGCGCCGCCGCGCACTCGTGCTCGAGCTCGTCGATGCGGCTGGCGATGGCGCCGCGCAGCGCGATGCGCCGCGCGATGCCCATGCGCACCGTCATGCCGGGCAGCAGGTTGGAGGGCAGTCCCTCGCGGCTGTAGCCGCCGCGGCGCATGCGCTCCATCGACATCTCGCCGAAGCGGGTGCGTTCGAGGTTGGGCAGTTCGAGGTCGTCGAAGAACAGCGACAGGAACTCCTCGCGCGACAGCGCGAAGGCGAAGGAATCGGTGCCCTCGCCCGAGCCCGGATCGTCGCCGGCGCCGTCGCCGTCGCCGCGCCGCGGGCGCTCGACGCTGTCGCCGGGCACGTATTCGCGGTTGCCGGGCAGGACGAAGTCGCGGTTGCCGGTATCGTCGTCGTGCACCAGACGCGGCTCGGCCAGGCCCCGCCCCGGAATGGCGATGCGGCCGCCGCGGCCGACGTCCTTGATCGAGCGCTTGCCGAACTCCTCGTCGGCGGCGCGCTTGATGTCGTCCTTGAAGCGCCGGATGAAGCGCTCGCGGTTGACGGCGCCGCGGCCCGGCGGGTCGGCGCGACGGTCGACGATGCGCAGCAGGCCGGCGACGGGCGGGCGCGCGCCGGCCGGGTCCGCCGGCGTGGCCGCGGGCGCAGCGAGCGAGGCAGGCAAGTTTTCTTGCGACATCCCCATTCCCCGATGATCAGCGCGTTCCGGGTGGCCGGGGCCGCGCCGCTAGGACTGCGCGCTCTTCTTGTAGTGCAGGTACCAGTCGACCAGGCGCCGCACCTGCTTTTCCGTGTAGCCGCGCGCGGCCAGCCGGTTGACGAAGGAGCGGTGGCGCTCGTCGAGCTCGGCCGACCCCTTGGCCTCGAACGAGATCACCGGCAGGATGTCCTCGGTCTTGCTGAACATGCGCTTCTCGATCACCACGCGCAGCTTCTCGTAGCTGGTCCAGTGCGGATTCTTGCCGTGGGCGCGCGCGCGCAGCACGAAATTGACGACCTCGTTGCGGAAATCCTTGGGGTTGGAGATGCCGGCCGGCTTCTCGATCTTCTCGAGCTCGGAGTTGAGCGCGTCGCGCGAATACTGCATGCCGGTATCCTGGTCGCGCCAGTCCTCGTCGAGCAGCCATTTGTCGGCGTAGGTGACGTAGCGGTCGAACAGGTTCTGGCCGTACTCGGAGTACGCATCCAGGTAGCTCATCTGGAGTTCCTTTTCCAGGAACTCGGCAAAGCGCGGCACGACCCATTCCTTGATGTGCGAACGCAGCCGGCGCTTGTACTCCTCGGGCAGGTCTTCCTTGTTGAGGCGGTCCTCGAGCACGACCAGCAGGTTGACCGGGTCGGCGGCGATCTCGCTCGGGTCGCGATTGAAGGCGGCCGAGATCGTCTTGAAGGCCCAGCGCGTGGACAGGCCGGAGAAGCCTTCGCCCGCGCCGCGCGTCGTCGCGGTATTCCTTGACGCTCTTGGCGCGCGGATCCAGGTCCTTGAGGTTCTCGCCGTTGTAGGCGCGCAGCTTGGAGAAGACCGACGAGTTCTCGGGCACCACCAGGCGCGACAGCACGGTGAACTCGGCCAGCGTGCGCAGCGTCTGCGGCGCGCACGGCGCGTTGGCCAGCGTGGAGGCCTTGAGCATCTTGTCGTAGATGCGGATCTCCTCGTCGGTGCGCAGGCAATAGGGCACCTTGACGAGGTAGACGCGGTCGATGAAGGCCTCGTTGTCCTTGTTGTTGCGGAACTTGAGCCACTCGGCCTCGTTGCTGTGGGCCATGATGAAGCCGTTGAACGGCATGGCCGGCAGCGCCTCGGTGCCCTTGAAGTTGCCTTCCTGGGTGGCCGTCAGGATCGGGTTGAGGACCTTGAGCGGCGCCTTGAACATCTCGACGAACTCGACGCCGCGCGCCGAACCCAGGCACAGCGCGCCCGAGTAGCTGTAGGCGTCCGGGTCGTCCTGGGCATAGCGCTCCAGCATGCGCAGGTCGATCTTGCCGACCAGCGTGGAGATGTCCTGCGTGTTCTCGTCGCCGGGTTCGGTCTTGACGATGCCCACCTGGTTGAGCACCGAGGGGATGACGCGCACGACCTTGAACTGGGAGATGTCGCCCGAGTATTCGCGCAGGCGCTTCAGGGCCCAGGGGCTGGCGATGCCGGTGAGCGCGCGGCGCGGAATGCCGTATCGGTCCTCCATCATGTTGCCGTACTTGTCGCGGTCGAACAGGCACAGCGGATGCTCGAGCAGCGGCGAAACGCGGCCGCTCTCGGGGATCCTTGAGCGCGTAGATCGGATAGACCTCGGCCAGCTTCTTGATCTTCTCGGCCAGCGACGACTTGCCGCCGCCGACCGGGCCCAGCAGGTACAGCACCTGCTTGCGCTCCTCGAGGCCCTGCGCCGCATGCAGGAAATATGCATACAGCTGCATCAGGGTCTCTTCCATGCCGTGGAACTCGGAGAACGTGTCCCAGGTCTGGATGGCGCGGTTCTGGAAGATGCGCGACAGGCGCGGATCCTCGGCGGTATTGAGCAGGCTGGGCTTGCCGATGGCTTCGAGCACGCACTCGTGGGCCGAGGCGTAGGCCATGCGATCGGTCCTGCAGTACTGGAGGAACTCCTCCAGCGTCATTTCCTCGTCGAGAGCGCGGACGAAGTCGGACTTGAATGCCGATACCAACTCGCTGGGCGCGACCATGATTGCCTCCTGCGCGCGCGGCCTGGTGCACAGACCGTCAGATCGTACAACGCGCCGTGGTCCCGCCCGGTTGACGTTCCGGTGCAGGTGGCCAGCAGCGCCGGCTTTGTAGCTACCGCGTGCAACGGTATGAACGAAGCACCGATGAGACTAACTGTAGGCCTTCGTCCGGTCGAACTATTGCACCATAAGCGCGAACAAAGTTGCCGAATTTTAACGTTGGCACCCTGGCGTGTGCCGCAGCGCAACACCGGCACGCGGCGGCGCACATTATTAACCGCGTACGCGGCGCGCAGCAGCGCTCGCGGCGGCGGCTGCTGGAAAAAGAAACGCCCCGCGGTGGTTACGCGGGGCGGTAAATTCCGCCGCCTCGGAGGAGAGGGGGAGGAGGAGGGGCGGAAAACTGCGTGAAGCAAAAAACCGGAAACCGCTCGCGCTCTGTCAGCCGGCGCCTGGCGCGCCGCATCCCCGGTCACGTACCGCTCTGCAACTGATCGCGCATCGTCCGTAATGCTTTGGCCTCGATCTGCCGGATTCGTTCCGCAGATACCCCAAATTCTTGTGCCAGATCGTGCAATGTGGCCGTGCCGACCGTGCCGTCGGCCGCTCTCGTCGAGCCACCGGGCCTCGACAATGCGCCGGCTGCGCGCATCGAGGGCCTCGAGGGCCTGGCGCACGCCGCCACCCTGCAGCGCGTCGGCATCGCGGCGTTCGCAGCACCTGGCTGGGCTCGGCACCGGGGTCCGCCAGGTAGGCGATGGGCGCGAAGGACTCGCCGTCCTCGTCCGGCCGGCCGTCCAGCGCCAGATCGCCGCCGGCCATGCGCATCTCCATCTCGGCAACGTCCTCCGGCCGCACGTTGAGCTCGCGCGCCATGCCTTCGATCTCGCCGCTGCGTCATGCTGCCGCTGTGGGTCTTCATGCTGCGCAGGTTGAAGAACAGCTTGCGCTGTGCCTTGGTCGTGGCGACCTTGACCAGGCGCCAGTTGCGCAGCACGTATTCGTGGATTTCGGCCCGGATCCAGTGCAGCGCGAATGACACCAGGCGCACGCCGCGATCCGGATCGAAGCGCTTGACCGCCTTCATCAGGCCGATATTGCCCTCCTGCACGAGGTCGGCGTGCGGCAGGCCGTAGCCCAGGTAATTGCGCGCCACCGAAACCACCAGCCGCAGGTGCGACAGCACGAGCTTCCCGGCCGAATCGAGGTCGCCGCGCTCGCGGTACTGGCGCGCCAGGCGATCCTCTTCCTCCGGCAGCAACATCGGAATCCGGTTCACGGCGGCAACATAGGCGTCGAAATTACCCAGGCTCCCCGGCAGCAGAGCCAGCGGGGACTTGGCATCGACGGCCGGCAACAGCATCAGTTCCGTTGCACCCATAGTTCGCTCCAGTTCCGGAACCTGCGCCCGCCTTGCGGCAGCGTATCCCGGCCAACAAGGCGATTTTAGCACTCGACCATCGAGAGTGCTAGTTGGATTAGGCACCAGGATCAAAGTTCCCTTTCGGGGTATTGGCGGCGGTCGCCGGCGAGGCACGCTCCGGTGCGGGATACCGCGGCGCTTTCCCGGCGCATTTTGACGATTGTCATTCCCGCCGGCGCCAGCGCGCGGCACCATGAAACCGGGTGTCGCGGATGTCCCGCGGCAGCCTCAAGATGACGCGCCGCCGCCCCCTCCCCCGGTCCTGCCCGCGCGCGGGCAGGCCGCCCGGCACCCCCGCCCTGCACCGGCGGGCGGGGGGAGTGTCATGAGCGCCGCGCGCCCGGTCCGCACGGCATCGGCCTGGCTGTGGCTCGCGGCGGCACTTTGCATTTTCGGCCTCGTCTTTGCCGGCCTCGTCCAGCATAGCGGCGCCACGGCCGCCGCTGCCGCCCGCGCCGATGCCCAACGCGACCTGGACCTGCTGCGACTGTCGCTGCAGGGCGCGCTGCGGCACCCGCAGCAGCGCGGCGCCCAGGACATCGTGGCGGCGTGGGGCGCGAGCGACAACCTGGCCGCGCAGATCGCGCTGACCGGGCCGGGTGGCGCGACGCTCGCGCTGTTCCGCCGCCCCGGCGTCATCGATCAGCCGCTGAACCTGTCGGTTTCCATCGACGCGATCGAGGGCGGCCCGGCGCGCCTGGACCTGGCCGTCGACCTGGCACCGGCGCGCGCCAGGCAGCAGCGCTTCGCCCGGCAGCTGTTCGCCCTTTACCTGCTGGCCGGCGGCGCCGCCGCCGGCCTGATCGGGGCCGAACGCCAGCGCCGGCGGGCCGTCGGCGGCCTGCGCCAGGCGACGGAAGAACTCGACCACTACTTCACGCACGGACTGGACCTGTTCTGCATCGGCGACCGCGCCGGCCGGCTGCTGCGCGTCAACCCGCGCTGGGAGTCGACCATTGGCTACCCGGTCGGCGAGATTGCCGGCCGGCCGCTGCTGGATTTCGTCGACGCCGCGGATGCCGCGGCCACCGGCGCCATGCTGGCGCGCGTGGCCGCGCAGGAGCCGGTGACGGCCTTCACCAACCACCTGCGCCACCGCTGCGGCGCGCTGCGCAGCCTCGAATGGGCGATCCAGCCGCGCGGCGCGATCTTCTTCGCCACGGCGCGCGACGTCACCGAGCGCGAGCAGCGCGAGGCCGAGATCGCCTTCCTCAACCGGATCTATTCGACGCTGTCGGAGACCAACCAGCTCATCGTGCGCTGCCCGGGCGAAGCGGCCCTGTTCGACAACATCTGCCGCATCGCCGTCGAGTTCGGCGGCATGAAGCTCGCCTGGATCGGCCGCGAGGACGCCGCGACCCAGCGCATCGTGCCGGCGGCCGTCCATGGCGCGGCCAGCGGCTACCTGGACGGCATCGTGGTGTCGGCGCGCGCCGACGTCCCCGAGGGGCGCGGGCCCACGGGGCGCGCCCTGCGCGAGGGCGCCGCCCAGTTCGTCAACGACTACGCGACCCATCCGGACCTCGAGCCCTGGAAGGAGCGCGGCCGGCGGTTCGGCTGGGGTTCGTCGGGCGCGCTGCCGGTGCGGCGCCATGGCCGCCCGTACGTCGTGCTCACCTTCTACGACGACCAGCCGCATGCATTCTCGGAGGAGGTCATGCGGCTGCTCAATGAAATGGCCGTCGACATCGAGTACGCGCTGGCGCGCTTCGACCTGGAGGCGCACAGGCGCCACAGCGACGAGGAACTGCGCATCGCCGCCATCGCCTTCGAGTCGCAGGACGCGATGATGGTCACGGACGCCGACGGCGCGATCCTGCGCGTCAATGCCGCCTTCACCCGCATCACCGGCTATACGCAGGACGACGTGCTCGGGCGCAATCCGAGCATGCTGCAGTCGGGGCGCCATCCGGCGTCGTTCTACGCCGAAATGTGGGAGCGAGTGCGCAGCCACGGCAACTGGCAGGGCGAGGTATGGGACCGCCGCAAGAACGGCGTGATCTTCCCCAAGTGGCTGACCATCTCCAGCGTGCGCGACCCGCATGGCCGCATCACGCACCATGTGGCCACCTTCTCGGACACCTCGGAGCGCAAGGCCGCGGCGGCGGCGATCTCGCGCCTGGCGTACTACGACCCGCTCACGACGCTGCCAAACCGCCAGCTCATGATGGACCGCCTGAAGCAGGCCATCCGCACCGGTGCGCGCACCGGCGCGTACGGCGCGGTGCTGTTCCTCGACCTGGACAATTTCAAGACGGTGAACGACACCCTGGGGCACGACGAGGGCGACAAGCTGCTGGGCGAGGCGGCGCGCCGGCTGCGCGCCGGCGTGCGCGAGGAAGATACGGTGTCGCGCTTCGGCGGCGACGAATTCGTCATCCTGCTGGAGAACCTCGACGGACCGCGCGAGCGCGCCGCGGTCCAGGCCAAGGGCATCAGCGACAAGCTGCTGGTCGCCCTGGCCCAGCCCTACCGCCTGCGCGACAAGGATCACGCCTGCTCCGCCAGCATCGGCGTGGCCATGTGGCGGGGCGGACCGCTGATCGACGAGCACGAACTGCTCAAGCGCTCCGACCTGGCGATGTACGAGGCCAAGAAGGCCGGCCGCAACGCGGTGCGGTTCTTCGATCCCGTGATGCAGAGCACGCTGGAGGCCCGTGCCCGCCTCGAGGGTCGCCTGCGCCTGGCCCTGAGCCTGGGGCAGCTGCAGCTGCACCTACAGCGCCAGGTCGACGAGCGTGGCCAGGTGCTCGGTGCCGAGTCCCTGCTGCGCTGGCACGATCCGGAGCGCGGCCTGGTGGCTCCCGGCGAGTTCATCGCGCTGGCCGAGGAGAGCGACCTGATCATCGGCATCGGGCAATGGGTGCTGCAGGCCGCGTGCCGCCAGTTGCAGGCCTGGTCGCGCGATCCGGCGACGCGCCGCCTGCAGCTGTCGGTCAACATCAGCCCCAAGCAGTTTGCCGAGGACCTCTTCGTGGCCGAGGTCGCGGCCGTGCTGGCGCAGTCGCACGCCGATCCGCACCGGCTGCAGCTCGAGATCACCGAGGGCATGCTGCTGGACAACGTCGAGGAAACGATCGCCAAGATGACCGAGCTGCGGCGCCTGGGCGTGTCCTTCGCGCTCGACGACTTCGGCACCGGCTATTCGTCGCTGGCGTACCTGCACCGCCTGCCGCTCAACATGCTCAAGATCGACCAGAGCTTCGTGCGCCAGATGGGCGCCGGCAGCCCGGGAGAGGCCATCGTGCGCACCATCATCCAGATGGGCCAGAGCCTGGGCCTCGAGGTGCTCGCCGAAGGGGTCGAGACCGAGGCCCAGCGCCTGCAGCTGGCGCGCCTGGGCTGCACGCGCTTCCAGGGCCATCTCTTCGGCCGCCCGGCTGCGATCGATCAATTCCACGCCGCGCTCGCACGCGACGGCAATCCGGACTGACCCGGCGGCGTTCAGCCTCGGGCGGCCGGGTCGGCGCGCGCGGCGCGCACAGCCACGCGGGCGGCGGCCGATGCCAGCAGCGCGCCCAGCAGCGCGAACGCGAGGCAGAACGCCGCGCCGGCCCATGGCGGAAGGACTTGGGCCGACCAATGAAAGCCGTACTGGCGCGCGAGCTCGCCCATGAGCGCGTCGAGCGGCTCCCCGGCCGCGCGCGTGATCCACAGCGCCAGGCCGGCCGCGGCCAGCAGAGTCAGCGCGCCGGCGTAGACGTACGGCCGGCGCAGCGCTGCCGGGTCGGCGCCCAGCACCTGCAGCAGCCGGATTTCGGCCGGGTCCAGGCGCACGCGCAGGGTCGCCGCCAGCGCCAGCCCCAGCAGCGCGGCGCCGCCAAGCGCCGCACCCAGCAGCGCGAGCAGGCGGCCGGCCAGGCGGGCGAGCGCCACCGCGCGGCGGTAGGCATCGGCCTGGTAATGCACGCTCTCCACGCCCCTGGCCTTGCCCAATTCGACGACGGCCGCCTCGACGACCTCCGGCGCGGCCCCGGGCGCAAACACCACGACAAACGCGTCGGGCAGCGGATTGGGACGCAATTCACGCAATCCCAGGTTGGCCAGACCCGGCCGTTGCGCCAGTTCCGCCAGCGCGGCATCGCGGCCGATGAACTCGGCCGACGCCACCGCCGCCACCTGGCGCAAGGCGGCCCGCGTCGCGGCCAGGTCGGTCTCGCCCTCGGCACCGCCCGCCAGCACCAGCGCCTGCGCCCGCATCCAGGGCGGAACCTCCAGCGGCAGCAGGCGCCATGCGGCCAGTGCGCCCAGCAGCAGCGCGGCCAGCACCACGGCGGTCGCGCCGGCCATCAACGCGAAGTCCAGCGGCCGGCCCAATGTGTGCCGCAGCGCCTCGAGCAGGGCCGCACCGCGCCCATTGGCCAGCGTCATGCGCAACGGCGCGCGGGCGCGGCTCATGGCGTCACCGCACCGTCCTGCAGGCGCAGCTGGCGCGCACGCGCCGGCCACGGCGCCAGCAGCGGCGCCGAGCTGGCCGCATCGGTGCGCTGCGAGGCCACCACGGCGACGCCGGCATCGCAGAACTGGGCGATGACGCGCAGGACGCGGTCGGCGCCGGCGGGGTCCAGCGGCGCCAGCAGGTCATCGAGCACCAGCAGCGCGGGCCGGTTGACCAGCGCACGCGCCAGCGCCACGCACTGGCGCTCGCCGCTGCACAGATCCGCGCACAGCGTCAGCGCATCGCGGTCGGCGTCGATGCCCACCAGCGCCAGCGCCGCACGCGCGCGGCGGATGCCGTCGTCGCGACCGCTGCCGGCAGCCCAGGGCGCCAGCGCCACGTTCTCGAGCACGCTGCGCCCGGCCAGCAGGCCGCCGCCGGGCGGCAGGTAGCCGATGGAACGGCGCAGGTGCGCCAGCGCCCGCGGTCGCAGCCGGAACAGGTCCTCGCCGGCAATGGACACGCTGCCCGCCGATGGGCGCTCAAGACCGGCGATCAGGCGCAGCAGGACGCTCTTGCCGCTGCCGCCGGGACCCTGCACGACCAGGAACTGCGCGCGCGGCACGGCCAGGTCGAGGGCCGCCAGCGCCGGGCGGAAGGCGCCATAGCGCCGCTCCACGCCCCGCAGTTCGAGCAGGGGAAGCGGACCGGGCTCGGCGAGTTGAGGTTCTATTCGTGTACTGTCCATGCGCTCGCGCTCAGGTCACACCATTGACGCATGGTTCGGAAGACAATGGCGGCCGCGCCATCGGCAGCCGGCCTTCCGGACCGCGTCGGAACTAAAATGGCCGCGACCGCGGCACGGGCCGCGGCAGGGCAGCGCGGCCGAACCGGTTCCGCGCACACGTCCTGCGGCGCAATGAATCGTGCGGCTGCGCAGTTGTGCAGTCGCGAATTGTACGGTGCGCGCCGGCCGGCCGGCGGCCGGCGCCGCGCCAGGAGACTTCGAGATCGCCATCACGCCGCCACCACCGCAACGGTTCCTGAATCGCGAACTGTCGCAGCTTGCCTTCAACGAACGCGTCCTGGCGCTCGCCCAGCGCAGCGGCATGCCGCTGGGGGAAAGGCTGCGGTTCCTGTGCATCGTCTCGTCCAACCTGGACGAATTCTTCGAGATCCGCGTCTCCGACCTCATGGACAAGCTGCGCGAGACCGGTGCCGTCGGGCCGGAATCGCCGCAATGGGCGTCCTTCGCGGAAATCGCCGCCCGCGCCCACGAGCTGGTCGACGCGCAGTACCGCATCTTCAACGACACGGTAATGCCGGCGCTGGCGCGGGCCCGCGCGGTGGTGCTCAACCACGCCCAGCGCAACACCCGCCAGCGGGCCTGGGTGCGCGATTACTACCGGCGCGAGGTCATGCCGCTGCTGTCGCCCATCGGCCTCGATCCGTCGCACCCGTTTCCCCAGGTTATGAACAAGGCGCTCAATTTCATCGTCCAGCTCGAAGGCAAGGACGCCTTCGGCCGGCCGTCGGCGATCGCCATCGTCAAGGTGCCGCGCTCGCTGCCGCGGGTGATCGCGCTGCCGGCCTACCTCACGCCGGGGCGCCAGGCGTTCGTGCTGCTCTCCTCGGTGATCCGCGCCCACCTGACCGACCTCTTCCCGCGCCGCAGGCTGGCCGGCTTCTCCCAGTTCCGCGTCACGCGCGACTCCGATCTCTGGCTGGACGAGCGCGAGGTCTCCAACCTGCGCGAGGCGCTGCAGTTCGAGCTGACGCAGCGCCACTTCGGCAATGCCGTGCGCCTGGAGATCCTGCAGACCTGCCCGCCGCCGCTCGAACAGCTGCTGCGCGAGCAGTTCCACCTGCCGCCCGAGGCGGTCTACCGCGTGGACGGTCCGGTGAACCTGGTGCGCATGAACCAGATGGTGGATCACCTGGTGCAGCCCGCGCATCGATTCCCGCCGCTGCTGCCGGCCTGGCCCAAGCGCATCGCGCAGGGCGCCGAGATCTTCGCCGCCCTGCGCAAGGGCGACGTGCTGCTGCACCATCCGTTCGAGAGCTTCGAGCCGGTGATCGACTTCCTGCGCCAGTCGATCGTCGACCCCCAGGTGGTCGCGATCCGCATGACGCTCTACCGCACCGGTACCGGATCGGTGCTGGTCGACCTGCTGGAGGACGCTGCGCGGCGCGGCAAGGAAGTCACCGTCGTGGTCGAACTGCAGGCGCGCTTCGACGAGGAGGCCAACATCAACCTGGCCGGACGCCTCGAGGCCGTCGGCGCCCAGGTGGTCTACGGCGTGGTGGGCATGAAGACGCACGCCAAGCTGCTGCTGGTGCTGCGGCGCGAGCAGCGGCGCGGCCGGGCGCGGCTGGTGCCCTACGTGCACCTGGGCACCGGCAACTACCATCCCACCACCACCAAGCTCTACACCGACTTCGGCATGCTGTCCGCGGAGCCCGCGATCTGCGCCGACGTCGAGCGGATCTTCCTGCATCTCACCAGCATGACACGGGTGCAGCGGCTGCGGCACCTGTGGATGGCGCCGTTCACGCTGCAGGCGCGCATCATCGGCGCGATCGCGGCCGAGGCGCGGCGGGCGCGCAGCGGCAAGCCGGCGCGCATCATCGCCAAGATCAACGCCCTGTCCGACGAAGCCACCATCGAGGCGCTGTATGCGGCATCCGCCGCCGGCGTGAGCATCGACCTCATCGTGCGCGGCGCGTGCGCGCTGCGCCCCGGCGTCAAGGGCCTGTCCGAGAACATCCGGGTGCGCTCGGTGGTCGGCCGCTTCCTCGAGCATCACCGCATCTACTGCTTCGGCGCCGATGGCGCCGAGCAGGTCTACCTGTCCAGCGCCGACTGGATGGGCCGCAACCTCATGCGGCGCATCGAGATCGCGTGGCCGGTGCTGCGACCCGGCGCTGCGCGCGCGCGTCATCGCCGAGGGCCTGCTGCCGTACCTGCGCGACACCGCCGATGCGTGGAAGCTGGGGTCCAGCGGCAACTACATCGCGCCACGCCGTCCGGGTGCGGGCATAAGCGCGCAGAATCAGCTCATGGCGCAACTGAGCGTGCCGACCGGAGGCGACTGATGGAACTGCTGCTGTGGCGCCATGCCGAGGCCGAAGGCACCGCGCCCGATCTCGAGCGCCGCCTGACCGCGCGCGGCGAAAAGCACGCCCGCCGGGTGGCCCAGTGGCTCGACGATCGCCTGCCCGACGCGGCGCGGATCCTCGTCAGCCCGGCCATGCGCACGCGGCAGACGGCCGACGCCCTGATCGACATTTCCCGCCGCAAGCTGCGCGTCGTGCCGGCGCTGGCGCCCGGCGCCAGCGCCGAGCAATTCCTGCGCGCCGTCGACTGGCCCGACGCCAAGGGCACCATCGTGGCCGTCGGGCACCAGCCGACGCTGGGGCTCGTGGTCAGCCGCCTGCTCTGCGGCCAGGAGCAGGGCTGGGCGGTCAAGAAAGGCGCGCTGTGGTGGCTCAGCTCGCGCCCCGAAGACGGCGAGGGCGATGCGGCGCTGGTCGCCGTCGTGAATCCGGGGTTCCTGTAGCTACAGCTCGCGGATCGTCAGCGTGATTCCCACGCGGGCCCACTGCTGCGCCTCTTCCTCGAGCAGGTGCCGGCTCAGCGGGCGCCGGGCGATCCAGGCCCGATCGATGCCGAACTCGAAGCTGCGGTTCGCCCGCAGGCGCCAGTGCGGCAGGCGCAGCGGACGGCGCGCATGGTGCAGGACGATGGCCAGGCGCAGCGCCAGCAGCCGGCCGGCGCGCACCGGATCGGCCAGCGCATCGATCACCTTGCGCAGGTTGCCGCGCTGCCCGAGGACCAGTTCGGCGATGCGCTCCTGGTCGGTGGTGGAAAATCCGGCCAGGTCGCCGTTGCGCACGAGATAGGCCGAATGCTTGTGGTATTCGCTGTGCGAGACGGCAAACCCGATCTCGTGCAGCTGGCTGGCGAAGGTCAGCATGCGCACGGCCTCCTCCGGAACCCGCGGCAGCAGGGCCAGGTAGAACTTGCGCGCGGTGGCGCCCACCATGGCCGCCAGCGCACGGTCGGCGCCGTAGCGCTGCTGCCAGCGCGCCACGGTGGCGTCGCGCACGTCGTGGCTCTCGCGCCGCCCCAGCAGGTCGTACAGCAGGCCGGCGCGCAGCGCGCCCCTGGCCGGCCGCAGCTCGTGGATGCCGAAGGTCTCGAACACCGCCGACAGCGCGGCGATGCCGCCGACCAGGACCTCGGCGCGTTCGGCCTTGATGCCGTCGAACTGGACGCGCCGGATATCGCCGAAATCGAGCAGCGCCTGGCGCAGGTTCTGCAGTCCCGCCGCCGTGATATTGCCGTCGGCCCAGCCCTGGTTGCGCAGGATGACCGCGGCGGCGCCGATGGTGCCGCTGGAGCCGTAGGCCTCGTCCCAGCCATAGCGGCGAAAGGCGGCCTGGGCCTCCTCGAGCTCGGCCGCGCAGGCGACCTGCGCGCGGCGCAGGCCGGCCCGGTCGATGCGGCCGTCCGGGAAGAAGCGCAGCGTGGTGCCGACGCAGCCGACCTTGAACGATTCGGCCTGGGCCGGGGCGAAGCCGCGCCCGGCGATCACCTCGGTGGAAGCTCCGCCGATGTCGACCACGAGGCGGCGGCGCTTGCTCGACGGCAGGGTACGGGTACAGCCCTCGAAGATCAGGCGCGCTTCCTCGCGCCCGGAGATGATGTCGATCGGGTAGCCCAGGGCCCGTTGCGCGCGGGCGAGGAATTCCTCGGCGTTGGGCGCGGCACGCAGCGTCTGCGTGCCCACGGCGCGCACCTGCGCCGGCGCCATGCCGCGCAGGCGTTCGTTCATCCGCGCCAGACAGACGCAGGCGCTGTCGATGGCCCGCCGTGTCAGCGCGCCGTCCGGGCCGATGCCGCCGGCCAGCCGCACGGTCTCCTTCCAGTAGCCGGTGCGGGCGATGTGCGAACCCATGGCCTCGCCGATCTCCAGGCGGAAGCTGTTCGAACCCAGATCGATGGCGGCGAGCAGCATGAGGTCCCGCAGAGCTCCGTGGCGACCCGCAAGATCCGTCTCGCGAGATCCCCGTCGGCCGCACCCCGACACGGGCACGGCGCAGGCGACAGGGGCGATTCTAGGGGATCGGAGCGCCGGGGCGCCCGACGGCCGCCCGCGGACGCGCAAGCCGGCGCATCAGTCGCCGAGCAGCGCCTGGGCGAATTCGGCGGCGACGAACGGCTGCAGGTCCTGCAGCGACTCGCCGACGCCGACAAACAGGATCGGCACGGGCTGCGCGGCGCGCTCGGCCGCCAGCGCCACGATGACGCCGCCCCTGGCCGACCCGTCGAGCTTGGTGACGATGATCCCGGTGACGCCGATGGCGGCGTCGAACGCGCGGAACTGCGCCAGGGCGTTCTGGCCGCTGGTGCCGTCGAGCACCAGCAGCACCTCATGCGGGCGCGCCCGCGAGGCTCTTGCCGATCGCCCGCTTGATGCGCTTGAGCTCCTCCATCAGGTGCAATTGCGTGGGCAGGCGCCCGGCGGTGTCGGCGATCAGCACGTCGCGGCCGCGCGCCCGCGCGGCGCTCACGGCGTCGAACACGACGGCGGCCGGATCATTGCCGGACTGGGCGATCACCTCCACGCCGTTGCGCTGGCCCCAGACCGCCAGCTGTTCCCGCGCGGCGGCACGGAACGTGTCGCCGGCAGCCAGCAGCACGGTCCGGCCCTGCGCCCCCAGCCAGTGCGCCAGCTTGCCGATCGAGGTGGTCTTGCCGGAGCCGTTGACGCCGGCGATCATCACGACGCACGGCTTGACCGCACCGACGTCCCAGTGCTTCTGGCTCGGCGCCAGCAGGGCGGTCATCTCGTCCTGCAGCGCGCGGCGCACGGCCTGAGCTTCGCGCAGCCCGGCGCCGCGCACGCGCTGGCGCAGGCGCTCGAGCAGCAGGCGGGTGGCCGGCATGCCGACGTCGGCGGCGATGAGCACCGACTCGAGCTCGTCGAACAAGGCCTCGTCGACGGTGGCCCCGGTGAAGACGCCGGCCAGCTGCGAGCTCGTGCGCGCCAGCCCCGCCCGCAGGCGCCCCAGCCATCCCGCTTTCCCCGATTCCGTCATATCTGCAATCATGTCAGCATGGCGCGCGGCATGCCGCCGGAGCGCGGGCGCGCAGTGTAGTGGATGATGACATTGGATCACGATTCCCGATGAAGCCAGGACGCGTGCGCATCATTGCCGGGCAATACCGGCGCACGCCCATCGCCGTGGTGGCGGCGCCGGGATTGCGTCCCACTCCGGACCGCGTGCGGGCCACCGTGTTCAACTGGCTCGAGCACCGGCTGGGCCCGCTTGCGCAAGTCGATGCCCTGGACCTGTTCGCCGGCAGCGGAGCCCTGGGCTTCGAAATGGCCTCGCGCGGCGCGCGGCAGGTGGTGCTGGTCGACAGCAACGCCCGCGCCGTGGCCGGGCTGCGGGAACTGCAGCGGCGCCTGGGCGCCGCGGCGGTCAGCATCCAGCACGCCGACTGGCAGGCAGCGGCGGCGCGCATGGCGCCGGCATCCTTCGACGTGATCTTCCTGGATCCGCCCTTCGACGCCGGCGTGCTGGCGCCGGCGCTGGCAGCGGCGGCCCGCCTGGTGCGGCCCCGGGGGCTGGTCTACGTCGAGAGCGCCTCGCCCCTGCCCGCGGCCGCGGACGGCACCATCGACGTGGCGGGGCTGCGCCTCGAGCGGACCGGCCGCGCCGGCTTGGTGCACTTCCATTTGCTGCGCGCGCGCGCGTCATGAATAATGGCCTCCCCGGGGGCTGCGTGCCGGACCCCGCCGGATCCCTGCGCGCGCCGCCCGCCGGGCCCCGGCCCGACCGTTTGAGGATGCCGCCATGGTGATTGCCGTTTACCCGGGTACCTTCGACCCGCTCACGCGGGGCCACGAGGACATCGTGCGACGGGCCGCCGGGCTGTTCTCCAAGCTGGTGGTCGGCATCGCCGACAGCCGCGCGAAGAAGCCCATCTTTACGCTGGCCGAGCGCCTGCGAGATCGCGCGCGAGGTGCTGGGCCACTACCCGAATGTCGAGGTGGCCGGCTTCCACGGCCTGCTCAAGGACTTCGCGCGCGAACAGGAAGCGCGGGTGATCGTGCGCGGCCTGCGCGCGGTCTCGGATTTCGAATACGAGTTCCAGATGGCCGGCATGAACCGCTACCTGCTGCCCGAGGTCGAGACCATGTTCCTGACGCCCTCGGACCAGTACCAGTTCATCTCGGGCAGCATCGTGCGCGAGATCGCCCTGCTGGGCGGCGACGTCAGCAAGTTCGTCTTCCCGTCGGTGGAGGCGTGGCTCAAGGCCAAGATCCCGCAGCTGCGCGCGCCCGACCAGACCAATTGATCGCGGGCGCGGGCCCGGCGCCCGGAGCGGCAGCGTGGCACTGATCATCACCGACGAATGCATCAACTGCGACGTCTGCGAGCCCGTGTGCCCGAACGGCGCGATCCACCCCGGCGCGCTGATCTACGCGATCGATCCGGCGCGTTGCACCGAGTGCGTGGGCCACTTCACCGAACCCCAGTGCCAGGTGGTCTGTCCGGTGGCCTGCATCCCGCCGGATCCGCAGCATCGGGAGTCGCGTGCGCAGTTGCTGGCGAAGTCCGTGCTGCTGCAGGCGCAGGCGGCCGCGCCGCCGACGCCATGAATGCGGCGCCGCCGGCCGCCGGCCGCAGCGAGCGCATCGAGCGCATCGACGCGCTGCGCGGCCTGGCCCTGCTGGGCATCGCGCAGATCAATATCCAGTCGTTCACCTGGGGCGCCGGCGAGCCGCTGGGATATCTGCGCGCGCCGCCCGCCGCGGGCGAATCGCTGCTGTACTTCCTGCAGGCCGCGTTCATCGAAGGCAAGTTCTACCCGATCTTCGCGTTCCTGTTCGGCGTCGGCATGGCCCTGCAGCTGCGCAAGCTGCGGCGCCTGCACGGCGACGACCGGGCGGCCGCGCGCGCGGCGTACCGCCGGCGCCTGCTGATCCTGATGCTGCTGGGGATCGCGCACGGGCTGCTGCTCTTCAGCGGCGACGTGCTCGGCGCCTACGCCGCCTGCGGGCTGCTGTTCGCGGCGCTGGCGCCCTCGCGCCTGCGCGACCTGGCGACCGTCTGCCGGGTCGCCTGGGTCGTCATGGCGCTGAGCCTGCTGCTGCCCCTGGCGCTGACCGACGGGCTGGCCGGCGCCGACCCGCCCGGGCAGGTCCCGGCCGCGGCCGCCTATGCCCACGCGGTCTACACCGAGGCCGGCTTCATCGGCCAGCTCGGACAGCGCGCGCTGGACGAGCAGTGGCAGCAGCTGGGCGGCATCCTCACCTTCTGGCCCCAGGTGCTGGCGCTGTTCTGCCTGGGCATGCTGGCGGGCCGGCTGGGCTGGCTGCAACATCCTGAACGCCACGCGCGCGTCTGGCGGCGCGCGGCCATGATCGGCCTGGGCATCGGCCTGCCCTGTTCCCTCGCCGGCGCGGCGCTCAGCCTCGATCGCCTGCGTACGGCGCCCGGAACCGACAGCGGCTGGGACGGGGTCGTGCTGGGCGCCGGCAGCCTGCTGGCCGCCGCGTACGTCGCCGGCGCCCTGCGGCTCATGACGCAGCGCGGCGGTCGGACGCTGGCGCGCTGGCTGGCCGCCGCGGGCCGGCTTGCGCTGACCAATTACCTGGGCCAGTCGGTGATCATGGCCGCACTGCTGTCGGGTTGGGGACTGGGCCTGGGCGCGAGCGCCACCCGCGCGCAACTGGCCGCCCTCGCGCTGGCGATCTTTGCCGCGCAGCTTGTGCTGAGCCGCGCGCTGCTGCGGCGCTTCCGCCAGGGGCCGTTCGAGGCGCTGTGGCGCCGCGCCACCTACGGCGCACCGAGGTCCCGCTAGCGCCGCCTACGGCGCGTCGTCCGGATCGGGGAAGATGCGCACCCAGAGCGACGCCGGGCTGGGCGGATCCGGGTTTTCATTGAGCGTGTTGCCGGTCGTATCGAGGTCGCTGTCGCCCAGCGGCAGCCACTCGCCGACGGCGGCGGACGCCAGCACCGCCGCACCGCTGCCGCCGGCCGCGGGCACGAACGGCGCCGAAACGCTGCCGCGCTGCAAAGGCACGAGTTCGACGGTGACGGTGTCGCCGCGCAGGTAGAAGCGGGCGCTGAAGGCGGCGACGCCTTCGTAGTAGACGACGCCGGACGTTGCCGCGGGATCCGCCGCGCCGCCGGCCGCCGCAGGCGCGGACGGCGCGGCGCCATGCCCGCGGCCGCCCGTCGCCGCGCCCAGCGGCACGTGGAACTGCAGCGATTGCACCGCCGGCAGGTCCACGCGGATGCGCTCGCCCTCGACGACGCGCACCCGCCGGATGCTGGTCTGGGTCGACACCGTGCTGGCGTTGCCCGGCGCGCCGGCGGCATCGTCGGCGCCACCGGTGGAGACCGTGTAGGAATGGTCGGCGCCGCGCCCCGAGCGCACCACCGCGGCGGGCGGCGTATCGCGCACATCGACCAGCAGGTGCCGGGGCGGGCGCGCCGGCGCGGCGGCGGGCGCCGGCAGCGCCATCAGCATGAGCAAAAGGCCAAGCCAGGTCGAAGGGTTCATCGGGATCCCGGGGCGGCGGCACAGCAGCGCACGGGTAAGGCGCCACGAGCCGCTCGCATGCCCAATGGTAGTCCTGGCCGGTCGCCATGCGCATCCTTGCACATTTGCTGCCTTGCACTATGCTTCGCGGTCCCGTCACCCATGCATCGGCCGCGCCGCCCGCGGCACGAACCGCAACGCCATGGCATCACCCCGCTCCCGCGGTTTTCACATGCCGGCCGAATGGCATCCGCACCGGCGCTGCTGGATGGCCTGGCCCAGCCACGCGCCGAGCTACAACGGTCGCCACGAAGCGGCCAGCGCGGCGCACGCCGGCGTGGCGCGGGCGATCGCGCAGTTCGAACCGGTGGTGATGCTGGCCAACGCCGCCGACGTGCCGCTGGCGCGCCGGCTGTGCGGCCCCGGCATCGACGTGCGCGCGCTGCCCATCGACGACGGCTGGTTCCGCGACAGCGGGCCGACCTTCGTCATCGACGGCAGCGACGGCATGCTCGGGATCGACTGGGACTTCAACGGCTGGGGCGGCCGCACGCCGCACGAAAACGACCGCCGCGCGGCCGCGGCCGTCCTCGAGCAGGAAGGCGTCGAGCGCGTTGCGGCGCCCCTGGTGCTCGAGGGCGGGTCCTTCCACGTCGACGGCGAGGGCACGCTCATCACCACCGAGGAGTGCCTGCTCAATCCGAACCGCAACCCGACGCTCTCCCGTTCGGCCATCGAAGCGCACCTGCGCGACCATCTGGGCGTCGAGTGCATCATCTGGCTCAAGGGCGGTCCGGTGGACGATGTCACCGACGGACATGTCGACATGGTCGCGGCCTTCACGCGCCCCGGGCAGGTGGTCGCCCTGCACAGCGCTGATCCCGCCGACGCCAACCACGCGGTGCTGCAGGCGAACCGCGCGATCCTGGCGGCCGCGCGCGACGCGCGCGGCCGCCGGCTCGAGATCATCGACATCCCGCAGCCGCCGGCGTCCTACATCGACCGGACCGGCGGGCGCCTCGGGCTGTCGCACGTCAACTACTACACGGCCAACGGCGGCATCGTGCTGCCTGCGTTCGGCGAACCCGCGCACGACGCGCGCGTCGCCGCCATCTTTCGCGAGATCTTTCCGCGGCGCCGGATCGTCGCGGTCGCCACGCGCGACCTGCTGTACGGCGGCGGCAATATCCATTGCATCACCCAGCAGGAGCCGGTTGCGGCCGCGCTGGCGGCCTGAACGGCCCTGCGCCCCGCACCGCCCCAGCAACCCGCGACGGGCCGCTGAGACCGGACGATCGCCTCGACCCGCGAGCACAGCCATGACGAACCCGCCTCCCGCCCCCGCCGGCACTCCCCGTCCGGTTACCGTCGCCTGCATCCAGATGGCCTGCAGCTGGGATCTGGCCGACAACATCCGCAAGGCCGAGCGGCGCGTGCGCGCGGCGGCAGCCGAGGGCGCCCAGATCATCCTGCTGCAGGAGCTCTTCGAGGCGCCGTATTTCTGCATCGAACAGTCGGAAAGGCACTACGCGCTGGCCACCACGCTGGAGGAAAGCGCCACGATCCGGCGCTTCGCCGCGATGGCGCGCGAACTCGAGGTCGTCCTGCCGGTCAGCTGGTTCGAACGCGCCGGCTGCGCGGCATTCAATTCGGTCGCGGTGATCGACGCCGATGGATCGATGCTCGGCGTCTATCGCAAGAGCCACATTCCCAACGGCCCCGGCTACCAGGAAAAACAGTACTTCACCCCCGGCGACACCGGCTTCAAGGTCTGGCAGACGCGCTACGCGCGCATCGGCGTGGGCATCTGCTGGGACCAGTGGTTCCCCGAAGCGGCGCGGGCCATGGCGCTGCAGGGCGCCGAAATCCTCTTCTATCCCAGCGCCATCGGCACCGACCCCGAAATGGGCATCGACGCGATGGCCCCGTGGCAGCGGGTCATGCAGGGCCACGCCGTGGCCAACAGCATGCCGTTGGTCGCCTGCAACCGCGTGGGCGTCGAGCGGGCCACAACCATCGACCTGCAGCTCGAGTTCTTCGGCGCTTCGTTCATCGCCGACCAGCAGGGCACCAAGGTATGCGAGGCCGATCGCCGCAGCGAAACGGTGCTCATCCACACCTTCGACCTGGAGGCCTGCCGCCGCTACCGCCAGGGCTGGGCGCTGTTCCGCGACCGCCGGCCCGACCTGTACGGCGTGCTGCTCACCCACGACGGGCGGGAACCGCCGCGCTGGGACCAGGGATCCGGCCGGCCCGCGTCGCCAGCGGCGTCTTGGACCGTCCCGGCCAACGGGCCGGTCGGCTAGCTGTTCGGCGCGCGCCGGACCCGGGCGAAGGCCTCGGCCAGAGCCCCGGCCGGCGCCGGGGCGGCCGCGCGGCCGCTGCCGGCAGGGCGCGGCCCGCGCGGGGCAGCCGGACGCGCCGCGCGCCGCGGCGCGGCGTCGCCGTCGGCCGCGGCGGACGGTACCGCGTCATCCAGGCGCATCGTCAGGGCGATGCGCCGGCGCGCCGACGTCCACCTCGAGCACCTTGACCTTGACCACGTCGCCCGCCTTGACCACGGTGTGCGGATCCTTGCACGAAGCGGTGCGACAGCGCGGAGACGTGCGACCAGGCCGTCCTGGTGCACGCCGATGTCGACGAAGGCGCCGAAGTTGGTGACGTTGGTGACGACGCCTTCGAGCTGCATGCCCGGCTGCAGGTCCTTGATCTCGTCGCACGCCCTCGCGGAACGCGGCGGTGCTGAACTCGGGCCGCGGATCGCGGCCGGGCTTTTCGAGCTCGCGCAGGATGTCCTGCACCGTCGGCAGGCCGAAGCCGGTCGTCGGTGAAGCGCGCCGGATCGAGCGTGCGCAGCAGCGGTCCGTTGCCGATCGCCTGGTCCAGTCGCTGGCCGATCGCTCGCAGGATGCGCTCGACCAGCGGATAGGCCTCGGGGTGCACAGCCGAGGCATCGAGCGGATGGGCCTCGTCACCGCCGTGCATCACGCGCAGGAAGCCCGCTGCCTGTTCGAAGGTCTTGTCGCCCAGGCGCGGCACGTGCTGCAACTGGCGGCGCGAGGCAAAGGCGCCGTGCCGATCGCGATAGGCGACGATATTGCCGGCCAGCGACGCGTTGAGGCCCGAGACGCGCGCCAGCAGCGGCACCGAGGCGGTGTTGACGTCCACGCCGACGGCATTGACGCAGTCCTCGACGACCGCATCGAGCATGCGCGCCAGCTTCACCTGGTTGACGTCGTGCTGGTACTGGCCGACGCCGATGCTCCTGGGCTCGATCTTCACGAGTTCGGCCAGCGGGTCCTGCAGGCGCCGGGCGATCGACACGGCGCCGCGCAGCGCGACGTCGATATCGGGAAATTCCCGCGACGCGAGCTCGGACGCCGAGTAGATCGAGGCGCCGGCCTCGGAGACCATCGCCCGCACGAGATCCAGCTCCGGATGACGCTGCATCAGCTCGGCGGCCAGCTTGTCGGTCTCGCGGCTCGCCGTGCCATTGCCGATGGCGATCAGGTCGCGCGCCGTGCCGCTGTGCCAGCGCACGCAGCGTGGCCAGCGCACCTTCCCAGTCGCGGCGCGGCTCGTGCGGGTAGATGGTGGCGGTGTCGACCAGCTTGCCGGTGGTGTCGATCACCGCGACCTTGACGCCGGTGCGGATGCCCGGATCGAGCCCGATGGTGGCGCGCGGCCCGGCGGGCGCCGCCAGCAGCAGGTCGTGCAGGTTGCGGGCAAAGACGCGGATCGCCTCGGCTTCGGCGCGCTCGCGCAGTGCGTCCATCAGCTCCAGTTCCAGGTGCAGCGACAGCTTCGACCAGCCACGCCCAGCGCGCGGTCTCCAGCAGCCAGGCATCGGCCGCGCGGCCGTCGTTGCGCAGCCCGAAATGCGCCGCGACCATGGCCTCGCATGGCGAGGCCGGCGGCGGATCCTGAAGTTCGGCGGCGGTCTTGATGGCCAGGCGCAGCATCTGTTCATTGCGCCCGCGCAGCAGCGCCAGCGCGCGGTGCGATGGCACGGTGCGCAGCGACTCGCGAAAATCGAACCAGTCGCGGTACTTCGCGGCTTGCGTCTCCTTGCCCTCGACGACCCTGGCCACCAGCATTGCCTGGTCCGACAGCGTCGCGCGCAGCCGCGCCAGCAGGTCGGCATCCTCGCGCGAAGCGCTCCATCAGGATCTGGCGCGCGCCGTCGAGCGCGGCCTTCACGTCCGGCACGTGGCGTTCGGGCGGATCGGCGTCGGGGCGCACATAGCGCGTGGCCTCGGTCGCGGGCTCGAGGGTCGGATCGGCGAACAGCGCATCGGCCAGCGGCTCCAGGCCGGCGTCGCGCGCCATCTGCGCCCTCGTGCGGCGCCTGGGCTTGAACGGCAGGTACAGGTCTTCCAGGCGCTGCTTGGTCCCGGCCGCCGCGATCGCGGCCTGCAGTTCGGGCGTGAGCTGCCCCTGCCCGGCGACGCTGGCGAGCACGGCCGCGCGGCGCTCCTCGAGCTCGCGCAGATAGACCAGGCGCTCGGCCAGCGCACGCAGCTGGATGTCGTCCAGCGCCGCCGGTGGCCTCCTTGCGATAGCGCGCGATGAAGGGCACGGTGGCGCCTTCGTCCAGCAGCGCGATGGTGGCGGTTACCTGCTGGGGTCGCACGCCCAGCTCGGCGGCAATGCGGCTTTCGATCGGCGGCAGCAAGAGGGCGGGTCCGCGGGAGGTCAGACGTTGAAGCGGAAGTGCATCACGTCGCCGTCCTTGACGACGTACTCCTTGCCTTCGAGGCGCATCTTGCCGGCCTCCTTGGCGCCCTGCTCGCCCTTGAACCTGATGAAGTCGTCGTAGGCGATGGTCTCGGCGCGGATGAAGCCCTTCTCGAAATCGGTGTGGATCACGCCGGCGGCCTGCGGCGCGGTGGCGCCCTTGGCTACCGTCCAGGCGCGCACTTCCTTGACGCCCGCGGTGAAGTAGGTCTGCAGGCCGAGGATGGCGAAGCCGGCGCGGATCACGCGATCCAGCCCGGGCTCCTGCATGCCCATGTCCTGCAGGAAGACCTGCTTGTCCTCGTCGGAGAGGTCGGCGATCTCGGCTTCCATGCGCGCACAGACGGCGACCACCGGCGCACCCTCGGCGGCCGCACGCGTGCGCACGGCCTCGAGCAGCGGATTGTTCTCGAAGCCGTGGTCCTCGACGTTGGCGACGTACATCGCCGGCTTCGTGGTGAGCAGGAACAGCGGGCGCAGCGTGGCGCGCTCCTCCGGCGTGAGGTCGACCGTGCGCGCCGGGTGCGCCTGGTCGAGCGCCGGCTGGATCTTCTCGAGCACCGCGACGAGCGCTGCGCCTCCTTCTTCTCCTCGCTGGCGGCGCCGGTCTTGGCGCCTTGCCGTAGCGGTTGAGCTGCTTTTCCACGGCCTGCAGGTCGGCCAGCGCCAGCTCGGTGTCGATGACGTCGATGTCGCTCAGCGGATCGACCTTGCCGGCCACGTGGACGACGTTGGGATCGTCGAAGCAGCGCACGATGTGGGCGATGGCGTCGCTCTCGCGGATATTGGCCAGGAACTGGTTGCCCAGGCCTTCGCCCTTGCTGGCGCCGGCCACCAGGCCGGCGATGTCGACGAACTCGACCATGGCCGGCAGCACGCGCTGCGGCTTCACGATGGCAGCCAGCGCCTGCAGGCGCGGATCGGGCACCTCGACGATGCCGACGTTGGGTTCGATCGTGCAGAACGGATAGTTCTCGGCGGCGATGCCGGCCCTGGTGAGCGCGTTGAACAGCGTCGACTTGCCGACGTTGGGCAGGCCGACGATTCCGCATTTCACGGCCATGGTGAATACCTGCTTTCTATCTATCGGACGGGTTTGGCGCAGGGCGCGGAGGAATCGGCGGCGGCTGCGCTCCGGGCAAACAGGATGCGCGCGCCGCGGCGCGTCTCCAGGCGCTGCAGCTGCTCGCGGATGCCGGGGCCGACGAACAGCTGCGGGTCCGAGGGACTAAGGCCCTCGGCGGCCTCGCGCTCGGCGATGCGGCCCCTGGCGATGTGGAAGGCGCCTTCAAAAGAGGCCGCCTGGGCCAGCGCCTCGGCAAAATACGCGCGCCCGAAGTCGGTCCACTGCGTGCCGGCGCGGCAGCCGAAGGAAGCCTGGCCGGCGCTGGAGGCCGTGATCACCATGGTGTCCGGACCGGCCAGCGCATCGATGAATCCGCCCGAGTAGCAGGCCGAGATGATGATCACCCGGAAGCGGATGCCGGCGTCGTCGAGCAGCCCCCGCAGGCGTTCGGGCGTCAGATCGTCGAACTGGTAGGGCGGCAGCGCGATGCTCAGGTGGTGATCGGGCGTGCCGTGCGAGGTGATGACGAGCGTCAGCACGTCTTCGTCCAGGTTCATCCGGCTGGCCACCTCGGCGAGCGAGCGTTCGAGCGCGCTGACCGTGGCGAACGGGTGCTCCTGCGGGTGCGTGACGCTGTTGGCGAGTATCAGGCTGTGCTCGCCGCTGTCGAAGACGTCGGCCAGCACCGCATCGGCGCCCACGGCCTCCGACAGGAATACGTCCTGCGTGCCGTCGCCGGCGAAGCTGATGGTGAAGAGTTCGGTTACGCCTTCCTGTCCCGGACTGATCGCGTCGAGCGCGTCACCGAGCAGGTCGAACTGGCCATAGAGGGTCTGCTCCCCTTGCGCGGCGTCGGGGCCGGTCCCGCCATCGGCGGCATCGGCGGCGTTGGCGACCCAGAGGCGGACCGCCGGGTCGATCGCCCATTGCGGCACAAGCAGGCTTGCCGCGGCGACGACGCCGATGCCGAGGCGCCGCGCACGGTTATCGGCGCGCGTCAGGCGCACCGCCGCCAGTGCCAGCGCCAGCGCGATCCACAGCAGCGGCGCCCAGGAAAAGATTTCGTACAGGCGATCGAGCGTGGGGGAAAAGTCGGCGGCGACCGCCAGCAGCGTGCCCGCAAGCGACTCCCAGCACACCAGGGCGAACGCCGCGGCGGCCAGCACCAGCGCCGGCGCGGGCGGGTGTTCCGGTGCGTCCGACGGCGCGCGCAGCGCGGCCAGCAGCACGGCGCCCAAAAGCGCCCCCAGCGCCCAGAAGCTGACCGACGGCAGCGCAAGCAGGTCGATATGCGAATCGCGCCAGCCGACCGCGTACAGGTCGTAGCCCAGGCCGATGAGCAGGTGCAGGGCAAAGAGCAGCACCAGGGCGCCCGGCGTGGCGCGCCAGGCGGCCGCAGCCACGCGCCGGCCCGCCAGCAGCCGCAGGGCCAGCGCCAGGTTGGCGCCGAGCGCCGCGACCGCACGGCCGGCAGCGGCCGCCGCAGTGCGCACGCCGCTGCCGCGCGCCGGCGCGCCGGCGGCGGCCGCTGCGGGGCCGGCCCGCGCACCGGATGCTGCCGGCGGTTCCGCGGCCGGGGGCGTGTCGTCGGTGTTCATGGCTGGGGATCCGTACCGGCCGGACGCTTCGCCGCCGGCGCGACGGGCTTCTTGATGCCGCCGGCGGCGGGCACTGCTGCGGGCCCCGGCACGGTGTGCAACTGGGTCATGGCGCGGGAGAACTGCCCGGCAACGGCCAGTTCGACGACCCCGCGCGCGCGCTCGATGGCAGCGGCGATGAGGTCGTCGTCCTCGCGGCGCGGCGGATGAAGCACGAAGTCGGCCACGTCCTGGCGCAGGTTCAGGCTGCGCGGGTGTCCGATGCCGATGCGCAGTCGCCAGAAGTCGGCATTCGACAGTCGCGCCCGGATGTCCTTGAGGCCGTTGTGGCCCGCCACCCCGCCGCCCTGCTTGAGGCGGACGTCGCCCGGTTCGAGGTCGAGTTCATCGTGCGCCACCAGGATCTGGTCCGGCAGCAGCCGGTAGAACATCGCCACGGCGAGCACGCATTGTCCGGAGAGATTCATGAAAGTGCCGGGCTTGACCAGCCACACGTCCTGGCCGGCAATGCTGGCACGGGCCAGCGCGCCGGAGAACTTGCGCTCCACGCGGAAACTCGCGCCATACTGGTCCGCCAGACGGTCGACGAACCAGAATCCGGCGTTATGGCGCGTACGCGTGAACTCGGCCCCAACGTTGCCGAGGCCGACGATCATGCGTATGCCGGCCGGGGCCGGTGCGGGGGTAGCCACGAGTGACGCTTTCCTGGGCGCCGCCCAGCGGCTGCGCATCGCGCTCCCGGCGCGGGGCCGCGGCAGTGCCACGGATCCCCCGCAGCGACCGGGGCGCGGGCGCAACGACCGGGAGCGGCTTACTTCTTCTTGGCGGCAGGTGCCTTGGCCGCCGGCGCGGCGGCCGGGGCGGCCTTGCCGGCGGGTGCAGCCTTGCCCGCGGTCGGCGCGGCGCCCGCCTTGGCTCCCGCAGCCGGCGCCGGCGCCGCGACTTCCGCCGCCGGTGCCGCTTCCTCCTGCTGCACGCTGGGTACGCTCACCGTGACGACCACCGGGTCTTCCTTGCCCCGGCGCGCCACGGTCACGCCGTCGGGCAGCTTGAGGTCGGAGACGTGCAGGGTCTGCTGGGCGGTGAGGCCGGACAGGTCGACTTCGATGAACTCGGGCAGGTTGCGCGGCAGGCACGAGACTTCCACTTCCGAGACGACGTGGCCGATGATGGCAGCCGACACCTTCACGGCCGGCGAATTCTCCGCGCCGACGAAGTGCAGCGGCACCTTCATGTGCACCGGCTGGTTCTCGGCGACGCGCTGGAAATCGACGTGCAGCACGAGCTGGCGGTACGGGTGCACCTGGAAGTCGCGCAGCAGCACGCGCTCGGGTGCGCCGTCCAGATCGAGCTCGAGGATGGAGGCGTGGAACTTCTCCTTGCGCAGCGCGTGAAACAGCGGGTTGTGGTCGAGCTCGATGTTCACCGGTTCGGCACCGGCACCGTAGATGATGCCGGGGACCTTGCCCTGGTGGCGCAGGCGGCGGCTCGCACCAGTGCCTTGCGCGGTACGTTTGTTGGCGATGACCTTCATGAATGCTCCGATCGTGCGTTCTGGATACGGCGGTACCGGGACCGCGGAATGTTCGCTTGCAAAACCCCTGATGCGGCATCCGCGCGGATCGCGACCAATCGCGCGCGGCTGCCTCCTGCGGTCGGCGCTCCCGGAACGGACCCCGGGGGCGGAGCCGCTATTCGATGAACAGGGAACTCACCGAATCTCCGCGCGCAATGCGCGAAATCGTTTCCCCCAGCAGCGCCGCGCAGGACAGCTGCCGGATCTTGGGGCAGGCCGCCGCCAGCGGGCTCAGCGGAATGGTGTCGGTCACCACGACCTCGTCGAGCACCGACTCCATGATGCGCTCGACCGCACGGCCGGACAGCACCGGGTGCGTGCAGTAGGCGATGACCTTGAGCGCGCCGGCCGCGCGCAGCGCCAGCCCCGCCTGGCACAGCGTGTTGGCGGTGTCGATCATGTCGTCCATGATTACGCAGGTGCGGCCCTGCACCTCGCCGATGATGTTCATCACCTCGGCCACGTTGGGCCGCGGGCGGCGCTTGTCGATGATGGCCAGCTCGGAGTCCATGCGCTTGGCGAGCGCGCGCGCGCGCACCACGCCGCCGATGTCGGGCGACACGACCACGAGCTTGTGGTGATTGTGCTTCCACAGGTCGCCCAGCAGGATCGGGGCTGGCGTAGACGTTGTCTACCGGAATGTCGAAGAAGCCCTGGATCTGGTCGGCGTGCAGGTCCATGACGAGCACGCGATTGACGCCGGCGACCTGCAGGATGTTGGCGACGACCTTGGCGCTGATGGCCACGCGCGCCGAACGCGGACGCCGATCCTGGCGCGCGTAGCCGAAATAGGGAATGGCCGCCGTGATGCGTCCGGCCGACGCGCGCTTGAGCGCGTCGACCATGATGACCAGTTCCATCAGGTTGTCGTTGGTCGGCGCGCAGGTGGGCTGCAGCACGAAGACGTCCTTGCCGCGCACGTTCTCGTTGATCTCGGCGGATATCTCGCCGTCGGAGAAACGCGAGACCATGGCGCGGCCGAGGGGAATGCTCAGGTGCTGGACGACGGCGTGCGCCAGCCGCGGGTTGGCATTGCCCGAGAACACCATCAGGTTGTCAGGCACCATCGCCGACATGCTCGACCTCAGCGAAAACCCAGCGCCGCAGCGGCGCGCTCGCGCGGCGCCGGCCCGGCACAGCGCTGGCGGGTCGCCAGCCTGGGCAAGGAAAAATGGCTGGGGAGGAAGGATTCGAACCCTCGAATGGCGGAATCAAAATCCGCTGCCTTAACCAACTTGGCGACTCCCCAGCACGCGACCTACCGCACCTACCGCGGCCGTCCTGTCCAGGCGCAACACGACGGCCGTACTGCACAACAACTGCCTTCTTACCACTTATTCCATGCCGCTCCCGGCCACGCCGGTGGCGCGACATTGTCGCGCGCCGCCAGCCGGCCTGCGCCGAATATTCAGCCTGCCAGCCAGTCGGCCAGCGGCAGCGCCGCCAGCGCGCCGACGGCCCAGGCGGACCAGTCGGCCGGCAGCGTCGGCCGTGCCCGCGCCAGGCACTCCTGCGCCTGCGCCAGATCGGGCAGTCGAGGTACACCGCCGAGCCCGAGCCGCTCATCCGCGCCGCCCCGAACCGGCCCAGCGCCTGCAGCGCCCGATCCACCGCCGGGTAGCGCGCCCGCACCACCCGTTCGAGATCGTTGGCGCCGAACAGCGCCGCAGCGGCATCCGCCCGCGGCCGTGCCGCAGAAAAGCCTGCGATTGTCGTTCGTTTGGTGTTTCGTGTCAATTTCGGGTCGGCGAAGACTTCCGCCGTGGACACCTGGACTTGCGGGTAGACCACCAGGTACGCAGCCGCGTGCCGGCGGCACCGGGCGTGCAGCGCTCGCCGGTGCCCTCGACGAACGCCGTTCCCTGGCCAAGAAAGAAGGGCACGTCGGCACCGAGCGTACGCGCCAGCGCCTGCAACGTCGCGCGCGGCAGGTTCAGGTCCCACAGGCGGTTGAGCCCGATCAGGGTGGTCGCGGCATCGGATGAACCGCCGCCCAGGCCGGCACCCACCGGAATGTGCTTTTCCACCCGCACGCTGGCGCCCAGGCGGCGCGGCGCGGCGCCCGGATCCGCGCGCGCAGCCGCCTGCAGCGCCCGTGCCGCGCGGACCGCCAGGTCGTCGTCGACCGGGCCGGTGAGGTCGCCGTCGCGCACGATGCGGTCGTCGTCGCGCGCCGTCAGGTCGACCACATCGCACAGGTCGAGCGGTACGAAGGCCGACTGGATTTCGTGATAGCCGTCAGGCCGGCGCGCCAGCACATGCAGGAAGAGGTTGATCTTGGCCGGCGCGGGCAGTCCGAGAAACTGCCGGGGCCAGGCCGGCGCCGGGACGGTCACGACGCCGGCCCGTCGAGAATGACCCGCAGCGCCACGGCCGGCGCAGCCGCCGTGCCGGGGCGGTCCATCTGCAGGCGGCGGCCCGCGCCGCCGGCAACGGGCGGCGCGATGCTGACCGACCAGCCATCCTGCACGAAGCGTTGGGCGTCGCCCTGGCGCTCCAGCGTCTGGAACGGCCGCCCGGGCGCGGGCCGGCCCTCCACCCAGTCGGGCATGCCGGCCATGGGCAGGGACCAGCCCAGCACCTGCTCGGCCAGCGCCTGCGCATCGGTGCCGTGCTCGACCCGGACCGTGCCGTTGTCGGGCACCAGCAGGCGGGCCTCGCGCGGGTCGGTCTCGAAGCGGGCGATGGTCGAACCCAGCGGCGAAATCAGGTCCAGTGCCAGCGCCTGCGCCCCGACCTCGAGAGCGAAACGGCCCGCCCAGGCCTCGCGCCGTGCCGGCGCATCGGCCGATCCGTGCGTCACCGCCAGCGAAAAGCGCCCGGCGTAGTGGTGTCCGGGCGGCGGCGGCGGCAGGACGGCGCAGGCGCCAACGGCCACCGCCAGCAGCAGCGGCAGCGGCAGGCGCGCGCGCCAGCACCGAGCGGCAGGACGGCCCGCGTTCAAGGCCGGATCTTGAGGCGTTGCAGGGTGTCGCGCAGAGTGTCGCTGTCGCCGTCGCGGCGCTGCGCATCGAGCAGCACCGTGCGTGCCGCCGAGTGATCGCCGCTGGCCCAGAGCACCTCGCCCAGGTGCGCCGCCACGTCGGGATCGGCCTTGAGCCGGAAGGCGCGGGTCAGCGCCTCGCGGGCCGCCGCCAGGTTGCCCATGCGGTACTGCACCCAGCCCATGGAGTCGACGATGAAACCGTCATCGGGCGCCAGGCTGAGCGCGTGATCGATGAGCTGATACGCCTCCTGCAGGCGGATGTTGCGATCGGCGAGCGAATAGCCCAGGGCGTTGTACGCGTGCGCGTAGTCGGGCCGCAACTGCAGCAGGTGGCGCAGGCGCGTCTCCATGAGGTCGAGTCGGTCGAGGCGCTCGGCGCTCATTGCCGCCTCGTACAGCAGGCCGGTGTCGTCCGGATGCTCCTGCAGCGCCTGATCGAGCAGGCGGAAGGATTCGCCGTAGCGGTGGGCATCGCGCAGCAACTGGCCCTGCGCGAGCACGTTCTGGATGCGCTGCTCGGGCGTCGCGGCGGGCAGCTGCTGCAGCAGCTGCATGCCCTCGTCGACCCGATTCATGCGGCCGAGCAGGAACGCCTCGCGCTCGTGCGCGGTGTCGATCTGTTCGGGGCCCCTGACCTTGTGCAGCCACTCGAGGGCCTCGTCGAAGCGCCGCTGGCCTTCGGCCACGCGCGCCATGTTGAGGCAGGCCAGGTCCATGTCGCGATCGGCGCCGGGGCCGAGCGCGGCCAGGTACCGCTCGAGATAGCCCCGGGCGTCGGCATAGCGCTCCGCCTCCAGCGCCAATACCCCCAGTGCGAACAGCGGGTCTGGCCCGAGGGGGTCGCGCCGCAGCAGTTCCTCGAACTGCTGGCGCCCCTCGTCCAGCCGCCCGTCGCCCACCAGCAGCCGTGCGTACATCTGGCGCACCTCACCCGCCGCCGGTTGGCGCTTGACGAACGCGGCCAGCAGGCCGAGGGCCTCGGCCCGCCCGGCGGCGCCCGGGTCGGCGGCACCGTTGGTGCCCGGCGCCGGCGCGACGCCCGCGCCTTCGACCAGCAGTTGCGCGACGATCATCGTGGCCAGTTCGGATTCCGGCTGCAAGGCCAGGGCGGCGCGCGCGTGGCGCACCGCCGCCGCGTGGTCGCCGGCCGCCCGGGCGCCGCGCGCCGCGATCAGGTGGGCGTCGAACCCGTAGGCCGGCTGGCTGTAGTAGGGGCGCGCCAGGCCCTCGAGCAGGGCCAGGCCCTGGGCCGGCTCGGGCGCGTGGACCAGCACCCGCTGGACGCGGTCGAGCACCTCGATGGGATTGGACGCGGCCGCGATCTGCCGGCGCAGGATGGGCCGGGCATCGTCGTGGCGGCCGTTGGCGATCAGCAGCGAGACATACGACTGGTCGGCCTCGGCATCGTGCGGCGCCAGCGCATGCCAGAGTTCGGTCGCCTCCAGCGCCTGCGCCAGCGCACGGGCGCCGATCGCGATCTCGGCGGCGCGCCGGGCGATACGCGGATCGTGCGTCTGGCGGGCCGCCCGGATGAATTCGCCATAGGCCATCGCCGCGTCGCCACGCTGCGCGGCGATCTCGCCGACCATCAGGCGGAACAGCAGTTCGCCGTCCAGCGTCACCCGGGGCAGCGGATCCACCGGCGCCGGCGCCGGCGCCGCGGCGTCGCTGGCGCCCGCCAGCGGCGGGCTGGCCGCGGCCGGGCCCGCGGTGGCCGGGGCCGCCGCGCACCCGGCCAGCAGCGCGCCGGCGCACGCCGCCAGCACGAAGGCGGCGGCGTGGTGCCGGCTGCGGGGCAATGGACGAGCGCGGTTCAGCAGTGGCATCGGGTGCGCGCCGCGATGGCGCGGTGGAGGGGCTTCGGATCCATCATATTATCCTCTCGCGTCGGTCGCGTGAGGCCGGAGTTCACCGGGGAAATGGCACCGATTTCCCCGCCATCTGGAGGCGCATGCCCGAGTTGCCGGAAGTGGAAGTAACGGCGCGCGCGCTGGCGCAGCGCTTCGACGGCCGTGCGGTCGGGTCCCTGCGGATTCTCACCCGCGACCTGCGCTGGCGCGTGCCGCGCGACCTGCCGGCAAAGGTTGCCGGCCAGCGCATCATCGCCATCGGCCGGCGCGGCAAATACCTGCTCTGGCGCATGCCGCGCGGCGTGATGATCTCGCATCTGGGCATGTCGGGCTCCTGGCGCATCCACGATGCCGCAGCACTGCCGCCGCGCGCGGCCCATGACCATGCCGAATTGCGCTGCGATGGCGCCGTGGCGCGCTACAACGACCCGCGCCGCTTCGGCGCGCTGCTGTGGCACCCGCTGGAGCGGGGGGACGTGCTGGCGCATCCGCTGCTGGCGGACCTGGGGATCGAACCGTTCGACCCGCGCTTCGACGGCCGCTGGCTATGGGCGGCCACGCGCGGCCGGCGCAGCGCCATCAAGCAGGTCCTGCTGGCCGGCCGGGCCGTCGTCGGGGTCGGCAACATCTACGCTACGGAATCCCTGTACCGCGCGCGCATACACCCGGCGACCGAGGCCGGACGCATCGCACCGGTCCGGTACGAACGCCTGGCGGCGGCCATCCGCGCGGTGCTGGCGCAGGCCATCGCCGCGGGCGGCTCGACGTTGCGCGATTTCAGCGACGTCCACGGCGTCGCCGGCCGCTACACCGAATTTGCCCAGGCCTACGAACGCGCGGGCCTGCCCTGCGGTCGCTGCGGCGCACCGATCCGGCGCCTCGTGCAGGGTCAGCGCGCGACGTACTTTTGCCCCCGCTGCCAGCGGCGCTAGCGCCGCAGCGCCCGCCACCCCGGTCGGCGCGCGTCATAAATCACCCGTAACCGGGGTGTCCTTCGGGGCTTTACCGCGCGGGGACGTGTGTTAGTGTCGCCGCGAACTGCCGTCCCCGCAGCAGACCGGATCCGCCCTGGAACCGGTACCCGGCAGGCTTGGCATATTTCCATGTCAGAGCTCGTAAGCAGTTTTCAGCATCTGGGCGCCTGGCGCGACGCGCTGGCGACGTCCATCGACAAGCTGCGCCGGTGGCTGGCGGCAGGCCAGTTGCTGGACGAGGACGCCGGGCGGCGCCTCGACCTGGCGCAGGACCGGCTCAGCGGCGACAACCTGATCATCGCCTTCGTCGCCGAGTTCTCGCGCGGCAAGTCCGAGCTTATCAACGCCATGTTCTTCGCCGACTACGGCCGCCGCATCCTGCCATCGGCCGCCGGGCGCACGACCATGTGCCCGACCGAACTCATGTATGACGAGAGCCTGCCTCCGTGCATCCGCGCGCTGCCCATCGAGACACGGGCGCGCATCGGCAATACCAGCGACTTCAAGCGCTCCGCCGTCGAGTGGCGCGTGTTTCCGCTCAACACGGATTCCACCGAAGGCATGCTCGAGGCCTTCAAGCTGGTGGCCGAGACCGTGCGCGTATCGGCCGAGGAAGCGCGCATCTACGGGCTGTACGACCCGAACGATCCGGACGTCAGCGCGGCCATCGACGACAAGGGGATGATCGAGATCTCCCGCTGGCGCCATGCGGTGATCAATTTCCCCCATCCGCTGCTGAAGAACGGGCTGGTGATCCTCGATACGCCGGGCCTCAATGCCATCGGCACCGAACCCGAGCTGACCCTGTCGCTGATACCCAGCGCCCACGCCGTGCTGTTCGTGCTGGCGGCCGACGCCGGCGTCACGCGCAGCGACCTGGGCGTCTGGCGCCAGATCGTGGGCAAGGAAAACGGCCACGCCAATCACCTGGCGGTGCTCAACAAGATCGACGGGTTGTGGGATCCGCTCAAGACCGCCGCGGAGACGCAGGCCGAGGTCCAGCGCCAGGTCCTGAGCGTGGCCGAGACGCTGGGCATCGAGCCCGCGCGCGTGTTCCCGGTGTCGGCGCAGAAGGGCCTGATCGCCAAGGTCACGCACGACGAGGAGCTGCTGCAGCAGAGCCGCATGCCCACCCTGGAGGCCGCGCTGGTCGACCTGCTCGTGCCGGCCAAGCGCGACCTGGTGCGCCAGCAGACGCTGAGCGTGGTCGAGCGCGTCATCGCCGAGGTGCGCCAGACGCTGACGGCGCGCGAGCGCGGCCTGGTCGAGCAGTTGTACGAACTGCGCGCCCTGCAGGGCAAGAACCAGAGCTCGATCGAGCGCATGCTGCAGCGCGCGCAGGCGGAACAGCAGGAGTTCGAGGAGAACGTCCGGCGCATCTTCGCCACCCGGTCGGTGCTCACGCGCCTGGCCGAGGACGCCTACCGCCATGTGCGCCTGGACGCGCTGCGCAGCTGCGTCATGGAGACCCGCGACCGGCTGCGCAAGACGCGCCTGACGCCGCAGTTCACCGGCGTCACGCGCGACTACTTCGCCGCGCTGCGCGAACACCTGCGCAAGGCCACCGCGATAATGGCGGAGATCGAAGAGATGATGCTGGGCGTGCAGCGCCAGTTCGCCGAGCAGGTGGGCTGGAGCCTGCCGCCGCCGATGCGCTTCACGCTGGACCCCTATGTGGCCGACGTCGACCGCCTCGAGGAGGCGTATCGCAACCAGTTCGGCGCGCTGACCCTGATCACGCGCGACAAATGGTCCCTGATCGAGCGCTTCTTCGACACCGTGGTGGTGAAATCGCGCTCGACCTTCGCCGCCGCCGAGCGCGACGCCGAGGCGTGGGTGCGGTCGCTGCTGCCGCCGCTGGAGATGCAGGTGCGCGATCAGCGCGCGCAGCTCAAGAAGCGCACCGATTCGGTCGCCCGCATCCGCGACGCACAGGGCTCGCTCGACGAGCGCATCGGCGAACTCGAGGATGCGCTGCAGGACGTGCAGGGCCGGCTGGCCGAGCTCAAGCGCCACGCCGAGCGCCTGCGCCTGCCGCGCGACGAGGGCGCGCGCGCCGCGCGCCCGGCCGCGGCGGCCCCCTCCGTGCCGGCCCAGGGCTGACCGGCTGCACCGTGGCCGGCGCGGCGCCGTTTGCGCGCACCCTGATCGAATGGCAGCAAGCGCACGGACGCCACGGTCTGCCGTGGCAGCAGACGCGCGATCCGTACCGGGTCTGGCTAAGCGAGATCATGCTGCAGCAGACCCAGGTCGGCACGGTGGTGGGCTACTACGGGCGTTTCCTGGCGCGCTTTCCCGATCTGGGCAGCCTGGCCGGCG
This sequence comes from uncultured beta proteobacterium, assembly GCA_963781975.1. Lineage (GTDB taxonomy): Bacteria > Pseudomonadota > Gammaproteobacteria > Burkholderiales > Burkholderiaceae_F > GJ-E10. The sequence continues at coordinate 33,945 of CAWAHT010000008.1, read as the reverse complement.
CGCCGCTCGAGGACGTGCTGACGCTTTGGGCCGGCCTGGGCTATTACGCCCGCGCGCGGCTGCTCCACCGCTGCGCGCAGATCGTGGCAGCCGACCACGGCGGGCGCTGGCCCGGCAACGCCGCAGCGCTGGCGGCACTGCCCGGCATCGGCGCCTCGACCGCCGCGGCCATCGCCGCCTTCTGCTTCGACGAGCAGGCGGCCATACTCGACGCCAATGTCGTGCGCGTGCTGGCGCGGCACCAGGGGATCGACGGCGATCCGAAGCGGCCGGCCGTACGCGAGCAACTGCGGCTATGCGCCCGCGCCCTGCTGCCCGACGCCGCGGGCATGCCGGCCTACACCCAGGCCATCATGGACCTGGGCGCGACCGTATGCACCCGCGGCCGCCCGCGCTGCGGCCAATGCCCGGTGCGGGCCGGCTGCCGTGCCCACGCCGAGGGCCGCACGGCGCAGTTGCCCGCACGCGCGCCGGCGCCGGTGCGCCCCGAACGGCGCCGCCATCTGCTGGTGACGCTGCACCGCCGGGCCGTGCTGGTCGAGCAGCGGGCACCGAGCGGCATCTGGGGCGGACTGCTCAGCCTGCCCGAGTTCGCGACGCCCGCCGCGCTGCGCGCCGGCGCGCGGTCGCTGGGTTCGGGCGCACCGCGCGCGCTGGCGCCGCGTCGGCACGGCTTCACCCATTTCACGCTGCTGTTCACGCCGCACGTGCTCGAACTGCCCGGCCCGCGCGCGCCGGCGCCGGCGGGCCAGCGCTGGCTGCCGCTGCGCCGGATCGATTCGGCCCCGCTGCCGGCGCCGATACTGAGCCTGCTGCGCGACCTGCGCCCATAACCCCGGAATTTGTGGGAGGTATGCGTTCAGGACGCGCTGCGGGCCTACAATCGCGCACCGATTTTCCACAGAAGGTCCAACCCCATGTCGCGCAATCTACGGGGCCTCGCCCCTGTCCTGCTGGCGCTCGCCGCCGTGCAGACCGCCAGCGGCGCCGACGGCGCCGCCGTGCCCTACCCGGGCACATTGACCCTGAACGTCGACCTGCGCGACACGGCGCACAAGGTGTTCCACGTGCAGGAGTACATCCCGGCCGCCAGCGGCCCGCTGACCCTTCATTACCCGCAATGGATACCGGGCGAGCACGGGCCGTCGGGGCCGATCGATGGCGTAAGCGGGCTGATCATCACCGCCGGCGGCCAACCGGTCGCCTGGCGCCGCGACCTGGCGGACATGTTCACCATCCACGCCGACGTGCCGGCCGGCGCCGCCGGCCTTAACCTGGCCTTCGACTTCCTGTCACCCGGACCCGGGCGCCGATTCGGCGGCAGCGTGTCGGCCACGCCCGCAGTCACCGTTCTCGAGTGGAACCAGGTCGTCTTCTATCCGGCCGGCACCGCCGTGCGCCAGATTACGGTCGCGCCCAGCGTGCAGGTGCCGTCCGAATGGCACTGGGCAAGCGCCCTGGCGCCGGCCGGCGCCGACATGACCGGCGCGCAGGCGCGGCAATTTGCACCGGTGAGCCTGGAAACGCTGGTGGATTCGCCGCTCGCGGCCGGTCGGTATTACCGCCGCGTCAACCTGTCGCAGAGCCCCGTGCCGGTCAACCTCAACCTGTTCGCCGACCGCCCGGAGAACCTGGCGGCGAGCGACGAGCAGGTCCGGCACCAGCAGCGCCTGGTGAAGGAGGCCGCGGCCCTGTTCGGCGCACGGCACTATCAGCACTACGACTTCCTTTTCGTGCTGTCCGACATGACCGGACACTTCGGCCTGGAGCACCACGAGTCCAGCGACGACCGCCTGGGCGCCGAGTACTTCACCGACCCGGACGCCTACCTGGCCGGCGGCAGCCTGCTGCCGCACGAGTACACGCACTCGTGGAACGGCAAGCATCGACGCCCGGGCGACCTGCTCACCGCGGACTACAACACGCCGATGAAGGGCGACCTGCTGTGGGTCTACGAGGGACTGACCAACTACTGGGGCGAAGTACTGTCGGCCCGCTCCGGCGCGCGCACGGCCGAGCAGTTCCGCGACGTTCTTGCCAACACCGCGGCCGGCATGGAGTTCACCACGGGGCGCACGTGGCGCCCGCTGCAGGACACCGCCGACGAGGCGCAGATCCTCTACAACACGCCTCTGGCGTGGAACAACTGGCGCCGCGGCGTCGACTATTACCCCGAGGGTACGCTGCTGTGGCTCGATGTCGACACCCTGATCCGGGAAGGCAGCCACGGCGAGCGCTCGCTCGACGATTTTGCCCGCGCCTTCTTCGGCGCGCACGACGGCGTCATAACGCCGCAGCCCTATTCATTCGACGACGTCGTCGCCGCCCTGGACAAGGTGCAGCACTACGACTGGGCTCGCTTCCTGCGTAGCCGGCTGGATTCCCGCAGCCCGGCGGCTCCGCTCGACGGCATCGTGCGCGGCGGCTGGAAGCTCGCATACACCGAGGAGCCCAATGCCGTCACCAAGGCCGATGAAAAAATCGCCAAGCAGATCGACCTGTCCACCTCGCTCGGGGTCGTGATCGACACCGGCGACGGCGAAGCCGCCGGCACCCTTGGCGACGTGACGTGGAAGGGCCCGGCCTTCGAGGCTGGACTTGCGCCGGGCATGCGGGTCCTGGCGATCAACGGCACGAAATTCACGCCCGCCGTGCTCAAGGACGCCATCAGGGCCGCGCGCAGCGGCAGCCGGCCGATCGAGGTCCTGGTGCAGGACTTCGACCAGTTCCGCAGCGTCACGATCGACTATCACGGCGGCCTGCGCTATCCGCACCTGATCCGCATCGAGAACAGCGACGAGCGGCTGGGCGATGTCGTGCGCCCGCGCAGCAAGTAGCCGCCGGGCCGGGCAGCCGGCAACGGTCGCCGGCCCCGGCTAGCCCCACATCGAGCGCATCTGCGCGGCAAGATCGACCGCGGCGCCTTGCGCCGGGGCGTCGGGCGCGCGCTCCGCGTCCGGCGCCGGCCAGGCGATCTGCTCGAAATGCACGAGGGTTGCGGCGGGCAGGAAGCGCGTGCGGCCGGCGTAGACGTGACGGTCGCCCAGCCCGGGCTGGCCACCCACGTGAAAGCGCTGCGGCACGAGGACATCGAGGCGGTCGCGCGCACGCGTCATGGCCACGTACAGCAGGCGCCGCTCTTCCTCGATCTGTGCACCCGAACCGGTGGACAGGTCGGAGGGCAGGCAGCCATCCACGGCATTGAGCAGGCTCACCGCAGCCCACTCGCGCCCCTTGGCCGAGTGGATGGTTGAAAGTATCAGGTAGTCCTCGTCGAGCAGCGGCACGCCGGCCTCGGCGCTGGTCGCTTCGGGCGGTTCGAGGGTCAGTTCGGTGAGGAAACGTTCCAGGCCGGGATAGGTGGCCGCGATGCGGGACAGCTGCTGGATATCGGCCAGGCGCGCGCGCGCATCGTCGAAGCGCCGTTCGATCTGCGCCTCGTACCAGCGGCACGCATGCTCGAACGGCGCCGGCCAGCCGGCATCCGCCGCGACCTGCCCGATCATCGCGACGAAGGCGGCCCAGGCGGCCTGCGTGCCCGCCGGCATGGCCTGCTCGGCCAGCAGCGCGCAACCGGGCGGCGCGGCAGCGACATGATCGAGCACGCGGGCCGCCGTCCGCGGCCCGACGCCGTCGACCAGCTGCAGGGCGCGGAAGCCCGAGACCCGATCCCGCGGATTGCGCGCCCAGCGCAGCAGCGCCAGCACATCCTTCACGTGCGCCGCCTCGAGAAAGCTTGCAGCCCGCCGAATTTCACGAAGGGAATATTGCGCCGCGTGAGCTCGATCTCGAGACGGGCGCTGTGGTGCGCGGCGCGAAACAGCACTGCCTGCGACGTGAGCGCCATGGCGCCCTCGCGGCGCGCCAGCACCTGTTCGACCACGAAAGCGGCCTGATCGGCTTCGTCGCGCAGCGCAACCAGGCGCGGCCGAGCGCTGCCGGGGCGCTCGGTCCAGAGCTCCTTGGCGTAGCGCTCCGCCGCCAGGGCGATGACGGCATTGGCCGCGGCCAGCAGCGGTGCGGTGGAGCGGTAGTTGCGGTCCAGCGTAACGCATCGCGCCGGCGGCTCGAAGCAGGCCGGAAAATCGAGGATGTTGCGCACCGTGGCGCCGCGGAAGGCGTAGATCGATTGCGCGTCGTCGCCCACCACCGTCAGGCCGCGGCCGTCGGGCTTCATCCCCAGCAAGATGGCGGCCTGCAGCCGGTTGGTATCCTGGTACTCGTCGACCAGGACGTGGTCGAAGCGCCCGCCGACCGCCCGCGCCAGGACCGGCTCCGCGACCATGCGCGCCCAGTACAGCAGCAGGTCGTCGTAATCGAGCACCTGCTGCGCCTGCTTGGCATCGACGTAGGCGCCGAAGAGCAGCCGCAGTTCGTCCTCCCATTGCACGCACCAGGGAAAGGTGCCCTGCAGAACCTGAGCCAGCGAGTCGCCCGTGTTGACCACCGCCGAATAGATCGCCAGGCAGGTGCCCTTGAGGGGAAAGCGCTTGTCCCTCGCGGAGGCGCCGCGCTCGTGGCGCGCGAGGTTCATGAGATCGGCCGAGTCCTCGCGATCGTGAATGGTGAAGGCGGGGTCGAGGCCGATGCGTCCGGCGTGCATGCGCAGCAGTTGCGCGCCGATGCTGTGGAAAGTGCCCGACCATTCGATCGCGGCCGCCGCGCCGCCGCGTCGCGCGTCCGCCGGCTGCCCGAGAATGCGCGCGACGCGCCGCGCCATTTCGTCGGCGGCGCGCCGGGTGAAGGTGAGCAGCATGATGCGCCCCGGATCGCTGCCGCTGGCGACCAGGTGGGCGACGCGATGCGCCAGGGTATTGGTCTTTCCCGATCCGGCACCGGCGATGACGAGCAGCGGCGCGCCCACGGGACCGGGTTGCCCCGGCGTCCCGCTGAGCACCGCCAGGCGCTGGGCGTCGTTCAGGTCGGCGAGGTAGGCCGGCGGCGGCGCCGGCGGCGTCACCGCCATGCCTTTTTCCGCCGGGCGATACGATTGGGGCTGCGCGCGCACGCCGCGGTGCCGCGTCGGTTGCGGTGCGAAATCGCGGTGGCGGTCATGGCAGGGCGGCGACGGGTGGGCGGGTGGCAGCTGTTGATATTTACAGTATAGCGCCGCGCGCGGCACCGGAGGCGGAGCGCATCCAGATGCAGGACTTCGGAATCTACGACTACGTCATCGCCGGCGGCGGCACCGCCGGCTGCGTGCTCGCCAACCGGCTGTCCGCCGATCCGGCGGTGCAGGTGCTGCTGCTGGAGGCCGGCGGCAGCGACGACTGGATCTGGATCCACATCCCGATCGGCTACCTAAAATGCATCGGCAATCCGCGCACCGACTGGTGCTACCGCACCGAAGCCGAGCCCGGGCTCAACGGACGCGCCATCGGGTATGCGCGCGGCAGGGTGCTGGGCGGGTGTTCCTCGATCAACGGCATGCTGTACCTGCGCGGGCAGGCGCGCGACTACGACGAGTGGGCCGCGCTTACGGGCGATGCGCGCTGGCGCTGGGAGTCGGTGCTGCCGGTATTCCGCCGCAGCGAGGATTACTGGGCGGGGGCCGACGCCGCCCACGGTGCGGGCGGCGAATGGCGGGTCGAGCGCCAGCGCCTGCGCTGGGAGGTTCTCGAGCGGTTCATCGAGGCCGCCCAGCAGGCGGGCATCCCGCGCAATGAAGACTACAACCGCGGCGACAATTTCGGCATCGGGCACTTCGAGGTCAACCAGCGCCGCGGTGTGCGCTGGAATGCCGCCAAGGCATTCCTGCACCCGGCGCAGCGACGCCCGAACCTGCGCGTCGTCACCGGCGCCCTGATCGACCGGGTGTTCTTCGACGGACGCGAGGCCGAGGGCGTCGAATTCCTGCTCGACGGCGCCCGCCGGCGCGCACGCGCGCGCGCGCAGACCCTGCTCACCGCCGGCGCCATCGGCTCGCCGCTGATATTGCAACGCTCGGGCCTGGGGCCGGCAGGCCTGCTGCAGGACCGGGGCATCGCCGTGCTCCAGGACCTGCCGGGCGTGGGCGGCAACCTGCAGGACCACCTGCAGCTGCGCATGATCTTCCGCCTGCAAGGGATCAGCACCCTCAACCAGCGCGCCAACAGCCTGTGGGGCAAGGCGCTGATGGGCCTCGAGTACGCGCTCCTGCGCTCGCGGCCCGCTGTCGATGGCGCCCAGCCAGCTGGGCGGCTTCTTCCACTCGGCACCGGACGTGGCGACGCCCGACCTCGAATTCCACGTGCAGCCGCTGTCGCTGGACCGGTTCGGCGAACCCCTGCACGAATTCCCCGCCATCACCGCCAGCGTCTGCCACCTGCGACCCGGATCGCGCGGCACCGTGCAGCTGCGCGACGGCGATCCGGCCACGCATCCGCGCATCGCGCCCTGCTACCTGTCGACCGTCGGCGACAGGCTGGTGGCGGCGCGCGCGCTGCGCCGGACGCGCGCCGTGGTGGCGCAACCGGCAATGGCACGCTTCCGTCCCGAGGAATACCTGCCGGGCATCGACGCCCAGACCGACGACGAACTGGCCAGGGCGGCCGGCGACATCGGCACCACGATCTTCCACCCGGTGGGCACCTGCGCCATGGGCCGCGCGGACGACCCGCTCGCGGTGACCGACGCGCAGCTGCGCGTGCGCGGCGTCGGCCGCCTGCGCGTCATCGACGCGTCGGTGATGCCGACGATCACGTCGGGCAACACCAATTCGCCGACCATCATGATCGCGGAGCGGGGCGCGCAACTGGTCCGGGGCACGCCATGAGCGCTGCGGCGCACGCAGGCGCCGCAGGCGCGCCGGGCCCGCAACCTGCGGCGCGGATGGCGCACAATCCGGAATGCGCATCCGGCTGCGGATCCGCGCTGCCGGGAGGAGGAATCATGTCGACGCTGCTGCGCATGGCCATCGCCGCAATGCTGCTCGTGCCGGCCGTGGCCTGGCCGCCCGCCCGGGCCGCGACCGACGCGGAGCAGGAGATCCGCCAACTGGAGACGGACATCAACGCCGCGTATGCGGCCAACGACCTGCCACGGTATTTCGCCTTTTACGCCGACGATTTCCGCGGGCTGTTTCCCGACGGGCCGGTGACGCTGCCGGAATACGTCAAGACGTGGACCGACTTCATACGCAGCGGCGGCGCGATCGAGTCCTTCACGTATACCGATCTGCGGGTACAGGTCGCGCCCGGTGCGGATGCGGCGGTGGCCAGCTATCGGGCCGCCGTGCGCACGCGGTATCCGGGCAAGGGCGCTGCCGTCGAGGCGTATTTCGAGACGGACGTATTCTTCAGGCGCGCCGGCCGCTGGCAGTTGGTGGAAGTCCACTATTCGCCCGATCCGGGGCGCAAGTAGCGCGCCGCGAGAGTAGCGTTGACGGGTCCGGCGGCGCATTATTCCGCGCGCGACATCGAGGCGCGAATCCTCGGCGCGCTGCGCGCGGCCGGACTCGATCCCGCGCGGGGCATCGCGCCTGGGGCGCTGGGCGCGCTGGATCACTTCCACACCGGCGGGCTGGCCGCCACGCGCGAGCTGATGCGCCTGGCGCGGATCGGCGCCGGCGCCCGCGTTCTGGACATCGGCGCCGGGCTGGCCGGGCCCGCCCGGCTGCTCGCCGGCACGGTCGGCTGCCGCGTCGACTGCATCGAGCTGTCGCCCGACTACGTCGCCGGCGCGCGGCTGTTGAACCGCCTTACCGGCCTGGACGACCGCGTCTACGTGCACGAGGGCAGCGCCCTCGACCTGCCGTTTGCCGACGGTTCGTTCGACGCCGCGTGGATGCAGAACGTCGGCATGAACATCGCGGACAAGGACCGGCTCTACGGCCAGATTGCCCGCGTCCTGCGGCCGGCAGGCCGGTTCGCCTTCCAGGAAATCGTCGCCGGATCGGGCGCTCCTGCGCCCCTGCCGCTGCCGTGGGCCAGCCTGCCCGGCGACAGCGTCCTGGCCAGCGCCGACGAGCTGCGCGCGCTGCTCGAGGCGCACGGACTCGGCACGGAAATCTTCGAGGACGTCAGCGACGAGCAGGCAGGCAGGCCTGACGCCGCGGCCGCAGTCGCGGAACCGTCAGTCAGGCCCGACGCGGACGCCGCGGCTGCGGAACTGTCGCTTGCGGTGTTTGTGGACGACCTCGCCCGCAAAGCCGGAAATGCGCGGCGCAGCCTGCAGGACGGGCGCATCCGGCTGGTCCGCGGCATCTGCCGCTTGCGCTGACGCGGCGGCTAGCGCGGCGCGACGCCCGCCGCGCGCACGGGCAGCGGCACATTGCACAACTCGATACGCCCGGCCGGCACCTTGGTCCAGGCATCGCGGCGGTTGCGGCGCGCCTCGACCACGCGCGCAAAGACGGCGCTGTCGGTGCGCAGCACCTCGAGGGACGTGCGCCCGGCCGGCGCGACATCGGCGGCCACGCGCAGGCTGCGGATCGGCAGGCGCTGCGCGGCATCGTCGTAGAAGCCCATCGGCGCCGGCCCGCGCGGCAGGCTGGAGAGCAGTTCCATGCCCTGCAGCACCCGCCCGAACAGCGTGACGTTGCGGTCGAGATGACGCGGCGCGTGGCCGATCACGGCGTAGAGCTCCGTACCGCCGCCGCTGTCGGCCGCCTCGTCGCGTCCCGCGCCCACCATGCCGTAGCAATGTGCCAGCCAGGCATGGCCGCGCGGCGCCATCGCGGGCCGCGGGGAATCCGTCGACGAAAGCCGACCTCGGCGGCGTAGGTGTCCGGATCGGGCAGCGGCGTGAACGCCAGCCCGGCGCTGGCGCGCGCGAACTCCGCCGGCAGCCGCGCCTTGGCCGTGTGGATGGGACGCGGATGCTGCTCGTCGGGATCGCCCCACTGGACGACGTAGTTGTCCTGCACGCGGTAGATGAACAGGCCGTCGAAGTAATGCTCGCGCGCGAGAGCGCGCACGTTGGCAACATGCAGCGGGGCAAAGGCCGGCGCCATCTCGATGACGACGCGCCCCGCGGGCAGGTCGAGGTAGAGGACGTCCTGCACATCGGGCGTGCGCCAGTCGGCCTGGTTCGACGCCTTGAGGATTTCCGGGATGGACTGATACGGCAGGACGTCGGCCGCGAAGGCTGCGGGGGCGACGGCGAGGGCCGCCGCGCCGGCCAGCGCGTGCGCGATGGCCCGCCGGATGCGGTCAGGCATGGCGCGGTTCTGCGGCGGCGTCGACATGGCGGCCCCAGCTTACCGGCGCCGGCGGCGCCTGGAAAGGGATGCGCCGCGCCGTGATCAGGCGCCGCGCACGGCGCCGGCCCCGATGGTCCAGGCCAGCGCGAACATGGTCGCGCCGACGAGGCCGTCGAGCACGCGCCAGGCGTAGGGGCGCGCGAACAGCGGCGCCAGCAGCCGCGCACCATAGCCCAGGCCGAAGAACCACACCGCGCTGGCCGCGGCGCAGCCCAGGAAGAACGGCAGCGTGCCGGCGCGCGATTGCTGCGCGCCGACCGATCCGATGAGCACCACGGTATCGAGGTAGACGTGCGGATTGAGAAAGGTGAACGCGGAGCACTGCAGCAGCGCGTCGCGCCGGCGCAGCGGTGGGCCCGCTGCGCCGGCCTGCAGCGACTCGGAGGCTAAGCGCACGGCGCCACGCGAGTGCGCCGTAGGCGAACAGGAACAGCGCCCTGCGGCAGGCCGAAGGTGGCCGCGATGCCCGGATTGCCGCGCACCAGCGCGCCCAGGCCGCCGATGCCGGCGGCCATCAGCAGCCAGTCGTACAGCGATGCAGGCGCTGACCACCAGCAGCACGTGTTCGCGCCGCAGCCCCTGGCGCAGCACGAAGGCGTTTTGCGCGCCGATGGCCACCAGCAGCGACGCGGCCAGGGCAAAGCCGGTGCCGCAGCGCGGCGGTGTTCATGCGCGGTGCGCGGCGCCGGCCGGCGCCGCGTGCGCCACGAGCGCGACGGCCACGTCAGCGGTGCAATTCGCGATGGCGCACCAGCACCTGGCCGCGACCGGCGAAGTGAGCCGCAAGGCGCTCGACGACGTACGGCGAGCGATGCTGCCCGCCGGTGCAGCCGATGGCCACCGTGAGGTACTGGCGGCCGTCCTCGACGTAGCCGGGCAGCCACTTATCGAGCAGGTGGCGCGATGTCGGCGATCATGTCGGCAACCTGCGGCGCCTGTTCCAGGAAGGCGATGACCGGCGCATCGAGGCCGGTGAGCGGCCGCAACGTCGAATTCGTAGTGCGGATTGGGCAGGTTGCGCACGTCGAAGACGAGGTCGGCGGCGACCGGCACGCCGTTCTTGAAGGCGAAGGATTCGAAGGCCAGCGTCAGGACGCTGCGGCCGCCGTCGACGAAGCTGGCGCACCCAATGGCGCAGCGTATTGGCCGGCAGGCTGCTGGTGTCGATCACGTGACCCAGCGCATGCAGCGGCGCGAGCGACTTCGCGCTCCTGGGCGATGGATTCTTCAAGCGTGGGTTCGTGGCTCGGGCAGCGCGGGCTTGCCGGCAGGCGCTGCGAGAGCGGATGACGGCGGCGGGTCTCGGAAAAGCGCTGTACCAGTGCGTCGGTGGACGCGGTGAGGAACAGGACGCGCACATCGTGGCCGGCGGCGCGCAGGCCCGCCACGACGGCCGGAACGCCGGACATGGTGGCCTCGGAGCGCGCGTCGATCGGACACGGCCAGGTCGCCGTAGCCGATCTTGCCCAGCAGCTCGCAGACGTGCGGCGAGCAGCGACGACGGCAGGTTGTCGACACAGTAAAAGCCGATGTCCTCGAGCAAACGGATGGCAACCGACTTGCCCGAGCCCGACATTCCGGAAACGAGGATTAAGCGCATGTCGCAAGGCCGGACGGGCGCGCGGCGCCCGGGCGCCCGCCACGCGCCGCGCCCGGACCGGGCGCGGCCTGGTGCAGTATTAGACCATGCGACTGCACTTGCGGCGCGGAACCGCCGCGGCATTGCGTCAGGGCGCGGCCGCGGCGTGGCGTGGCCGACTTGGCGGCCTTGGCGCTGGCGATGCAACTGGAGATGTATTTCTTGCGCTCGTCGCCCTTGAGACCCTTGGCGTGGGCCTCCTTGCTGCAGACGCCGAGCTTGGTGGTGCGGTGGGTGTCCTTTTTGGCGGCGTCGGCGGCGAGGGCAAGCAAGGGCAGGCAGACGAGCGGTAACAGCCATGCGGATTTCATGCGGTGTGCTCCTGGAAGCAAGTGCGAACACCGGCCCCGCCGGCGGGGCCGGAATTGGGGCCGCCTCGCGGCGACGCGATGCGGCGAGGCGGTACGGCATCATTGAAGCAGCGGCCGGTGCTGCCGCCTATGCCGCGGGCGGTAGGCCGCGATCGCCGCCGATGCGGTCAGGGTATCCATCGCGCGGCGCTGGCGCTCGAGGAAATCCTCCATCGTGTCGATGCCGCGCAACTTCAGGATGGTGTTGCGCACGGCGGCCTCCAGCAGCACCGCCAGGTTGCGGCCGGCAGCGACGGGGATGACCACCTTGTGGATGCCCATGCCCAGCACCGACTGGCGTCGAGCCGGCCAGCGGCAGGCGCTCCATCGTGTCGGCGGCACTGCGCCGCATCAGTTCGACGATGAGTCGCAGCTTCATCTTGCGGCGCACGGCGGTCTCGCCGAATATGGCCTTGATGTCGAGCAGGCCCGAGGCCGCGCACTTCGAGCAGGTTCGACAGCAGCGGCGGGCAGCGCCCCTCGATGCGCATCGGGAGCCACGCGTGCGAAATCGACGACGTCGTCGGCCACCAGGCCGTGGCCGCGGCTGATGAGCTCCAGCGCCAGTTCGCTCTTGCCCAGGCCCGATTCGCCGGCGATCAGCACGCCCAGGCCCAGCACGTCCATGAAGACGCCGTGCATCGAGCAATGCGGCGCCAGCACCTTGGCCAGGTAGATGCGCAGCACGTCGATGACCTCGGCCGAAGGGCGAGCGGTGGCAAACAGCGGCAGCTGCGCCGCTTCGATCGCGTCCAGCAGGCCTCGGCCGACAGCTCGCGCCCGTCGGCCACGATCAGGCCCAGCGGGCCGCCCTCGATCAGTTCGTTGGTGAAGTGCGGTGCGCCGCACCGTGCTCATGCGCTCGACGTAGTCGACCTCCTGGGCGCCGAGCACGTGGATGCGGCGCGGATGGATCAGATTGAGGTGGCCGACGAGTTCGGCGGCCTGCACGCTCTGCTCGGCGGTATCCGGCAGGGCCACAGAGCGACTCGGGGTTGCCCGCCAGCCAGCGCAGGTCGAGCGCGAGCTGGTTTTCCTCGAACAGCGTGTTGAGTGTCTGCACGGCGCAAGCTTACGGGATCGACCGCCTGGCGGGCTGCGGCCGCATGCGGCGGGCGCCGCGAGAGCCGGGACCGCATCAGGCGGCCGGCCGGATCGGTTCCCAGGCCGAAACGCGGGCCAGCAGCGCCGCGGCGGTGGGTTCGGCCATGAGTCCGCTGCGCAACTCGCGGTCGGAAAGCATCTGCGCCAGCTCGGAGAGCAGCACCAGATGTTCCTGGGTGGCATTTTCCGGTACGAGCAGGGCGACCAGCAGGCTCACCGGACGCCCGTCGGGCGCTTCGAAGGGCACCGGTTCGCTCAGGCGCACGACCGCCGCCAGCGCGCGCTTGAGGCCGCGAATGCGGCCGTGCGGGATGGCGACGCCCAGCCCCAGTCCCGTCGAGCCCAGTTGCTCGCGGGCCAGCAGGCTGGCTCGGATCTTCTGCGGGTCGATGGCGCTGGCAGCCGAAAACAGCGCCGCGGCAACATCCAGCGCGGCGGACTTGTCGCGGGCAACGCTATCGACGACGATGTTCGAGAGCGGCAGCAGCTTCGACAGTTGGTTCATTGGCGCGCCCCGGCAGGCGGGACGAATGGGAGACATTCATCGCCTGGATTCGGTCGCCGCGCAGTATATATGCGCGCGGTCCGGGGCCGCTTCCGCGGGTCCGGGAGGACGCGCCGGCGCGTTGCGGGTGCGCAACAAGCGGCCGGCGTGGTGGTGCGGCACGGTTCGCAGCGGGCTATTCGGCCTCGACCGAGGGCTGGTGCTTGAGCGGATCGTGGGGGTAGTTCTTCTTCACCCGATCCTTGTGCTTGAGCACCTGCCGGTCGAGCTTGTCCATCAGGCAGTCGATCGCGGCATACAGGTCGCCGTCGATTGATTCGGCGTGCAGCGCGGAGCCGCTGACGCGCAGGGTGATTTCGGCCTTCTGCTGCAGCTTTTCCACCGAAAGCTGGACGTCGGCATCGATAACCTGGTCAAAGTGCCTGCGCACCCGCTCGAGCTTGCCTTCCACGTACTGGCGCAGGGCGTCGGTGACTTCGAGGTGATTGCCGTGTATCGCGAGTTTCATGCGGTTCCCTTTCCGGGTCGGACTGGATCTGGCGGGGTCTAGCGGGTGGAGCGCCGTGTCGACGGGACGTGCGGGGGTAGTGGGTGCGTTGGCGTTGGATGGGCCTCGGACGGCAGGTTGACGGGAAGAAGGGCGGATCGGCCGGTCAGATCGTCTTGCGCATGGCCGCCGGCGGTATTTGCATCAGCTCGCGATACTTCGCCACCGTGCGGCGCGCGACGACCATTCCCTGCGCCCCCAGGAGTTCGGCGATCCGGCTGTCCGACAGCGGGCTCGTCGGGGTCTCGGCCTCGACGAGCTGCTTGATCAGCGCCCGTATGGCGGTGCTGGAGGCTTCGCCACCGGCTTCGGTGGCGACATGGCTGCCGAAGAAGTAGCGCAATTCGAAGACACCGAAGGGCGTCGCCATGTATTTGTTGGCGGTGACGCGCGATATGGTCGATTCGTGCAGGCCGAGCGTGGCGGCGATTTCGCGCAGCACCAGCGGCCGCATCGCGATGGCGCCGTAGGTGAAGAACCGGCTCTGCCTTTCGACGATGGCCTGGGCGACACGCTCGATGGTCTGGAAACGCTGGCGCAGGTTGCGGATCAGCCAGCGCGCGTCCTGGAGCCGGTTCGCCCAGTCGGGCCCGGACCCGCCACCGGCGCCCATGGCGCCGCCCGGCGCGCTTGCGTCGGTGCCATCCCGGTTGGCGGGCCTGGCGTTGGCAGCAGCGGCCTTGCCGCTCTCGCTCTTCAAGATGGCAGCGTACGCGTGATTGACCCGCAGGCGCGGGACGACGTCCGGATTCGAGCCGCGCCACCCAGCGGCCCGATACTCGCCGCACGAGGATGTCTGGCACGACGTAATCCGGGGCCGACGACGCAAAGCCTACGCCCGGATGGGGATTGAGTCCACGGATACGTTGGTGCGCCGCCCGCAGCAGGTCGTCATCCGTGTCGAGGACCTTGCGCAGTTTCGCGAAATCACGCGTTGCCAACAGTTGCAAGTGCTCACACACAATCTTGCGCGCGAGCAGCAAAATCGCGCGCTCGGCCGTATTGGCCTTGCGCGCGGAGCGCGTTCAGCTGGGCGTCGATCTGCAATCGCATGCATTCGGCCACGCTGGTCGCGCCGACGCCGGGCGGATCGAAGCTCTGCAGCAGGCTCAGCGCAGCGTGCAATTCGTCGGCCTCGACCGCCTCCTCGGCGCCGCACAATTCGGCCAGTTCCTCGAGCGTGACGCCCAGATAGCCGTTTTCGTCGACCGCCTCGATGAGCATGCCCACGAGCGCGCGGTCGCGATCGGTGACCGAGGTGGCTCCCAGCTGCATGCGCAGGTGATCGCGCAGGCTCGGCGCGCTGCTGGCCCAGTCCTGCGGGCCCTCGTTGGATTCGTCGCCGGTGCCGCCGCCGGCGCCGCGCGCCTCCGGCGCCCACGCGCCGTCGTCGTCGCCGGCGGCGTCCGGCGCGTTGTCGCCGTCGTCGGCGGGCGCCGGTCCATGTTCCGGTTCCGGCGCCGTCGTCCCGCCCGCGGCGTCCGTGCTGGCCGGCGGCGCGAGCACGACGCCGTCGGCACCCAGGCGCAGGTGGGAGGCGAGCGGATCGTCGTCGCGTTCGAGCAGCGGATTGTCGTTCAGCGCCTGCTCGATTTCCTGGTTGAGCTCCAGGGTCGACAGTTGCAGCAGGCGTATGGACTGCTGCAACTGCGGTGTGAGCGCCAGCTGCTGCGACAGCCGCAGATGCACGCCGGTCTTCACGGTGCGCGCCGCGCGGGCAGGCGGGAGGTTGCGCGCGGCGGCCCGCGCCGCAACCCGGTGGGACAGGCGGACATCCGGGCGCTACATCCGGAAATGGTCGCCGAGGTAGACGCGCCGCACCGAGGGATTGTCGACGATGTCTTCCGGGCGACCGGCCGCGAGGACCTGTCCCTCGTTGATGATGTACGCGTGGTCGCAGATCCCGAGCGTCTCGCGCACGTTGTGATCGGTGACCAGCACCCCGATGCCGCGCTGCTTGAGAAAGCGCACGATGCGCTGGATCTCGATTACCGCGATGGGGTCGACCCCGGCGAACGGTTCGTCGAGCAGGATGAAGCGCGGCCGCGCGGCCAGCGCCCGGGCGATCTCCACGCGGCGGCGCTCGCCGCCCGACAGGCTGAGCGCCGGATTGGTGCGGATCTCGGCGATCTGCAGGTCGGCCAGCAGCTCGTCGCAGGCGTTGCTCGATGATGGCGGGCGCCAGCGGCTGGCCGGCATCGTCGACCTGCAGCTCGAGCACGGCACGGATGTTTTCCTCGACCGTGAGGCGGCGAAAGACCGAGGCCTCCTGCGGCAGGTAGGACAGGCCCATGCGGGCGCGCCGGTGGATCGGCAGGTGCGCCACCGAGCGGCCGTCCAGGGTGATGGACCCGGAATCGAGCGGCACCAGGCCCACGACCATGTAAAAGCAGGTGGTCTTGCCGGCACCATTGGGTCCGAGCAGGCCGACCACGCAGCCGGCCTCGACGCGCAGCGAAACGTCCTTGACGACCTGGCGACTGCCGTAGCGCTTGGCCAGCCGGTCGACCACGAGCTCGCTGCGCGGCGCGGCGTCGGGCGCCGGCGCGGTGGATCCCGCGGGGATCTCGACCGGGTGGTTCATCGGCGCCTGCGCATCATTTGGCACCCGCCGGCGGTTCGCGCTCGCTGCGCAGGGCCGGCGGCGCCGGCGCAGCGGACGCGGGCGGCGGCTTGCCGGCACCGGCGGCGCGCGGCGCGATCACCATGTTCACCCGGTTTCCCGTGCCGTCCGGATTGCGGCCGTCGACATCGTAGGTGGACTTGCGCGCGTCGTACACGATGCGCGAGCCGCTCAGCTCGTCGCGCTGCACGCCGTTCTCGAAGCGCTTGACCAGCGCGCGGCGGTACAGGGTGACGCGATCGGAACGGTCGTCGTATTCGATGCGCTCGGCATAGCCGTCGAGGGTCGACTCGACGCCCTCGCGCACCGGATCGCGCCGCTCGTGGAAGGTGGCCAGTTCGTCGGGCGCGGCCGTGACGACGTAGTACTGGTAGCCCTGCTCGTCCTGGCGGTGCTCCATGCGTTCGCCGCCCAGGCGCATGGTGCCTTTTGTCAGCACGACGTGGCCGGTCAGAACCTGCACCTGGTGCAGGTCGTCCAGGGTGGAGTGGTCGGCCGTGACGTTGGTTTCCTTGTCGCGGTCGGCGCGCTCGGCCAGCGCCGGCGCGGCCAGCAGCAGCGCGCAGCAGAACAGCGCGGCCGGCCGGCAGCGGCGCGCGCCGCGCGCGCGGGTCCAGGTGGGCATCATGTGCGTCCCCGCGGCGGAAAGACGCCGGTCACCTTGTCGATGAGCTCGAGCCGCCGCGCGATGTTGTCGAAATCCATGCCGCGCGCATTCATCACGGCACGGCCGCTTTGCATGCGCACCGGCGCATCGGTCCAGAAATGATCGCTGTCGGGGACGGCGTTGAGCGATTCGGTCTCCAGGCGCATCGGCGGCCGCGTCCCGTCGCCGGGGCGCGTGATCACCACGTTGCCCTGCATCAGGACGGTCTCGGCGTTGTTCTGCGCATGGGCGCGCAGGGCCGTGACCTCCACCCGGGGCTGGTCGGGCCGCATGCTCAGCAGACGCGGCTTGGCGAGGTCGACATCGTCGCTGTTGCCGAAATGCGTCATGCGATCGGCGAACAGCCGGTAGCGCGGCCGGCCAATGGCATCGAAGCCGGTCAGGGCCACGCCCTCGGCGAAGAAATCCACGGCGCCGATGCGGCCCGTCGCGCCCTCGGGCGCCATGCGCAGGGTCTGGGCATACCAGTAGCTGGTGAACAGCACGGCGGTCATCAGCACCACCGCGAACCACGATGCCAGGCGCTCACCCATCGGATCGCCCCCGGCGCGCGGCGCGCGCCTTTCCCGGGCGCGCGCCGCCGGACGCGTCGGGACCGGGCACCGGCCCCGGCTGCAGCGCCGCGCGCAGCAGGCCATCGAGCCGGCCCTGCGCGCGCAGGATCAGCAGGCACAGGTCGCGCACGGCGCCCTGGCCGCCGGCCGACGGTGCTACCCAATGCGCGCGGCGCCGCACTTCCTGCGGCGCGTCGGCCACGGTGGCGGCCAGGCCAACGGCACCCAGCACGCTGAGGTCCGGCCAGTCGTCGCCCATGTAGGCGCACTGGTCCCACGCGCAGCCGGCGTCGTCCAGCAGGCGGCGCAGGCCGGCATGCTTGTCGCGCTGCCCCTGCAGAACGCGCGCGATGCCGAGGTCGCGCGCGCGCGCGGCAACGATGGGGGAACTGCGGCCGGTGACGATGGCCAGCTCGATGCCGGCACTGCGCAGCAACTGCAGCGCGAAGCCGTCGCGCACGTGAAACGCCTTGAGGGTCTCGCCGCGCGTCCCGAAGTAGAGGCGGCCGTCGGTGAGCACGCCGTCGACATCCAGGCCGACCAGGCGTATGCCGGCCGCACGGCGCGCGAGTGCCGAGGCGCTCAGGGCCGCCATCAGATGACCTTGGCCGCCATCAGGTCGTGCATGTGCAGCGCGCCGACCAGCCGGCCGTCGTCGTCGGCCACCAGCAGCTGGTTCTTGCGCCGCGCGTCCAGCAGCTGCGCCGCCTGCGCCGCGAGCGCCTGCGGCCCGATCGTCAGCGGGTTTGCCGTCATCACGTCGGCCACGCGCGCGGCGCGCACGTCGGCGCCGCGTTCGAGCAGCCGGCGCAGGTCGCCGTCGGTGAAGATTCCGGCGATGCGGCCGTCATCGTCCAGGACGGCGGTCATCCCCAGTTGCTTGCGCGATATCTCATGCAGGGCCTCCATCACGGTGGCGCCGCGCCCCACCGAGGCGATCGCCGGGCCGGAGCGCATGATGTCGGCCACGCGCAGCAGCAGGCGGCGGCCGAGGGCGCCGCCCGGGTGCGAACGGGCGAAGTCCGCCGGTCCGAAGCCGCGCGCGTCCAGGCAGGCGATTGCCAGCGCATCGCCCAGTGCGAGCATGGCCGTCGTCGACGAGGTGGGCGCCAGATTCAGCGGGCAGGCCTCCCGTTCGACCTGGCAGTCCAGGTGGATGTCGGCCGCCAGCGCCAGCGGCGAACCCGGCGAGCCCGTTACCGCGATCAGCGGCGTACCCTCGCGCTTCAGTATGGGAACGATGGTCATCAGTTCCGGCGAGGAACCCGAATTGGAGAACGCGACGAAGACATCCTCCGGGGTGATCATGCCCAGGTCGCCGTGGGCGGCCTCGGCCGCATGCACGAACATCGCGGGCGTGCCGGTCGAGGCCAGCGTCGAAGCGATCTTGCGGCCGATGTGGCCGCTCTTGCCGATGCCGCTGACGACCACGCGGCCACGGCACGCCAGCAGCAGGTTGACCGCTCGCAGGAATGTCCTGGTCGATACGCGCGCCCAGGGCGGCGACCGCCTGGGCCTCGGTTTCGAGGACGGCGCGCGCCAGCGCCAACGCCGACGCGCCCACGGCCGCGGGCGGGCGGGGGGCAGTACCGGACGGGTGGGGTCGGGTTTGTTCATCATTGTAGCCGGGCGCCGATGATACTCTCGGGGTCCACATGTTGGCACGGGAATTGCTATCGCGATTGCCGCCGCTCTTTCGGACTCCCGCAAGCCCGCGAGTGCGGCGCGATCGCGGGCAGGGGATTGCGCCGCCATGCCGACCGCGCTTGAACTCACCCTCGCTATTGCTGGCCGCCTCCGTGCTGGGAGTGGCGTGCGGTGCGCCTGTTCCACCAGCCGCCGGTGCTGGGCTACCTGCTGGTCGGCATCGCGCATCGGTCCGCACGCCCTCGCGCTGGTGCCGGACGCGCCCGGGACGCAGGAACTGGCCGAGCTGGGCATCGTCTTCCTGATGTTTTCGATCGGCCTGGAATTCTCCCTGCCGCGGCTGCGCAGCGATGCGCAGCATCGTGCTGGGCCTGGGCATGGGCCAGGTGTTCCTGACGCTGGCGGCCACCCTGGCCGCCGGCTTCTGGCTGGGGCGCGCGGTCGGCGTCGGCCTGGCCGGCGCGTTCGCGCTGGGCGCCGCGCTGGCCATGTCGTCGACCGCCATCCTGATGAAGCTGCTCGTCGAGCGCCGCGAACTCGACAGCGAGCACGGCCGGCGCATCGTCGGCGTGCTGCTGCTGCAGGACCTGGCGGTCGTGCCGCTGCTGGTGATCGTGCCGTCGCTGGCGTCGCCGCCGGCGGCAACTGGGCCTGGCCCTGCTGGCGGCGGCCGCCAAGGCGGCGCTGCTGCTGGGCGTGCTGCTGCTCGGCGGCCGGGTCGTGCTGCGCGCCTGGCTGCACCTGGTGGCGCGGCGGCGCTCGCAGGAACTGTTCATGCTCAACCTGCTGCTGCTCACGCTGGGGCTGGCGTGGCTGGCCGGGCCGCGTCGGCCTGTCGCCCGCCCTGGGCGCGTTCGTCGCCGGCATGCTGCTGTCCGAGACCGAATACCGGCACCACGTCGAAGAGGACATCAAGCCGTTTCGCGACGTGCTGCTGGGCCTGTTCTTCGTCACCATCGGCATGGCGCTGGATCTGCGCGTGGTCGTTGCGCGCGCCCGTGGGTGCTGGCGGCGCTGGTCGCTGCCGACCGGCTTCAAGTTCGCGCTGACGCTGCTGCTGGCGCGCGGTCTTCGGCGCCAGCCCGGGCACGGCCATCAAGACCGCCCTGCCGCTGGCCGCGGCCGGCGAGTTCGGTTTCGTCATCATCAACCTGGCGACGGACCAGCAACTGCTGCCGCCGCCGGTGCGCCAGGTGGTGCTGGCCGCGCATGCTGCTGTCGATGCTGGCCACGCCCTTCCTGTTGACGCTGGGCGCCCGCATGGCGCTGCGCTTCGGCGGCTCCGAATGGATGCTGCGCGCGCTCGAGCTGCACCGCATCGCGGCCCGGTCGATGGGCAACCGAGCGCCACGTGGTGATCTGCGGCTACGGCCGCAGCGGCCAGCACCTGGCCAAGATGCTGGAACAGGAGGAGCATCGGCTACATGGCGCTGGACCTGGACCCCGACCGCGTGCGCGAAGCGGCGCTGGCCGGACACACCGTGGTCTACGGCGACGCGGCGCGGCGCGAAACGCTGGTCGCCGCCGGCATCGCGCGCGCCGCGGCGATCGTCGTGAGCTTCAGCGACGTGCGGGCGGCGCTGCGCGTGATCGCGCGTCGCGCAGGACATGAACGCCCAGGTGCCGGTGATCGTGCGCACCCAGGACGACACCGACCTCGACCGCCTGCTGGCCGCCGGCGCCACCGAGGTCGTGCCCGAGGTGTTCGAAGGCAGCCTGATGCTCGGCTCGCACGCGCTGGTGCTGCTGGGCGTGCCGCTGGCGCGCGTGATCCGGCGCGTGCGCGACGCGCGCGATTCGCGCTACGGCCTGCTGCGCGGCTACTTCCACGGCGCCGACGACAGCGACCCCGATGCGCCGGCCGAGGCGCTGCAGGTGCGCCTGCACACGATAACGCTCGAACCCAATGCCGCGGCGATCGGCCGCAGCCTGACGGACCTGGACCTGCTGGCAACGGGCGTCGAGATCACCGCCGTGCGCCGCCGCGGCATCGTCGGCGACAACCCCGGCGGCGGGCTGGTGCTGCAATCGGGCGACGTCGTGGTACTGCGCGGTACGCCGGACGCACTGCAGGCGGGCGAGCAGCGGCTGCTGCTCGATGCCTGAGGCGAAGAATTGACCGCCGGCCCGGTGTCTGCGACGATGACCGGCACCGCCCCCGGAGCGCCGCCATCGTGAGCACCAGCCAGCCCATGCCCATCCCCCTGTCCGACGCAACCGGCGCCGGCCACGGCCTGCAATGGTGGTCGAGCGCCCTTGCCTGGCTGTTCGGCGACGTCAGCCGGCTGGGCGTCTGGGTGGGAATGACGCTGGGCTACGTCCTGATCGTCGGCGCGGTGCAGTTCCTGCCGCTGGTCGGATCGCTGGCCTCCGGCCTGCTGTACTTCACGCTCGCCGGCGGGCTGATGGAGGCGGCGCGCAAGACCGCGCTGGGCACGGCGCCACCGTTCGGCGATCTTTTCGGCGGCTTCGGCGCCCAGGCCGGCGCGTTGATCGGCGCCGCCCTGCTGGTTTTGGTCGCGTCGCTGGCGGTGTTCGCGCTGATGCTGGCGGTGGGCGCCGGCGCGCTGGTCTCGTCGATCGTCAGCGTGTCGCGGGCCGGTTCGATTGCGCTCGACCCGTCCGCCTGGAGCATCGGCCTGGGCTCGCTGGGGCTGATGCTGCTCTGCCTCGCGCTGTTCGTGCCGATCTCGATGGCGGCGTGGTTCGCGCCGGCGCTGATCATGCTGCGCGGGGCCGCACCCGCCGACGCGCTGCGCGCCAGCCTGGCCGCGTGCCGGCGCAACCTCGCCGCGCTTACGGTCTACGGTCTGGTCTTCGTGCCGCTGGCCTTGCTGGCGACCGTGATGCTCGGCCTGGGCTGGCTGTTCCTGGTCCCGCTGCTGTTCCTGTCGACATACGCCGCCTTCGAGGACCTGTTCCCCGGCGGCGCGGAGCTGCCGGGCTGAATCCGCACCACCGGACTCAAAGAGCCTTGGCCATGATGTAGTCGTCCATCACGTAGCCGGCGCCGATGTCGACGCACGCCTGCGCGCGCACGGCAAATCCCGCGCGCCGGTAGAAGCCGATCGCACCGCGGTTCCGGCGGTTCACGCTCAGGCACAGGACGCTGCGGCCGGCCGCCCGCGCCTGCCATTCGACATGGCCCAGCATCAGCCGGCCCAGGCCACGGCCGCGATACTCGCGCAGCAGGTAGAGCTGCTCGAGCTTCAGTTCGGCGGGCGCCGGCGCGGGCGCCCAGCTGCAGTAGCCCGCCGCAACGCCGGCGATGCGCAGCAGGACCAGTCCGCACGCGGCGGCATCGGCATAGCGCGCGAGATTGGCCTCGGCGAAACGCCCGGCCAGCATGTACTCGATCTGCTCCGGACTGATGATGTCCGCGTAGTGCTGGCGCCAGATGGTCCCGGCGAGCGCGGCCAGCGTGCCGACGTCCTCCGGTGCGACCGGCACGAGGTGCGCCTCGGTCATGCCGCCGGCCCGGCCGCGCCCGGCAGGCGCAACAGCGTGCGCAGGAACCGACCGGTATGGCTCGCGGGCGCCGCGGCGACCTGCTCGGGCGTGCCCGCCGCCACGATGCTGCCGCCGTCCGCGCCGCCCTCGGGGCCGAGATCGACCACCCAGTCGGCGGTCTTGATGACGTCCAGGTTGTGTTCGATCACCACCACCGTGTTGCCGGCGTCGCGCAGGCGGTGCAGCACCTGCAGCAGCAGCGCGATGTCGTGAAAGTGCAGACCCGTGGTGGGTTCGTCGAGGATGTACAGCGTGCGGCCGGTGTCGCGCCGGGACAGTTCGTGGGCCAGCTTGATGCGCTGGGCCTCGCCCCCCGAGAGCGTCGTCGCGCTCTGGCCCAGCCGCAGGTAGCCGAGGCCGACATCGGCGAGCGTGCGCAGCTTGCGCGCGAGTATCGGCACCGCATCGAAGAGCGCGAGCGTCTGTTCGACGCTCAAGTCCAGCACCTCGGCGATGTCGAGTCCGCGGTACCGCACTTCGAGCGTCTCGCGGTTGTAGCGCCGGCCGGAGCAGGTCTCGCAGGATACGTAGATGTCCGGCAGGAAGTGCATCTCGACCTTGATCAGGCCCTCGCCCTGGCAGGCCTCGCAGCGCCCGCCGGCGACGTTGAACGAGAAGCGGCCCGCCCCATAGCCGCGCTCGCGCGCCGTCGCCGTGCCGGCGAACAGGTCGCGGATCGGGGCGAACAGGCCGGTATAGGTGGCCGGATTGCTGCGCGGCGTGCGTCCGATCGGGGCCTGGTCGACGCAGACGATCTTGTCGACGTGCTCGAGACCGTCGATGCCCAGGTGCGGCGCCGGTTCGACGCGCGCACCGTGGAGGTGGCGCGCCAGCGCCGCCGCCAGCGTGTCGTTGATCAGCGTCGACTTGCCCGAGCCCGAAACCCCGGTGATGCAGACCAGCCGGCCCACCGGCAGGGACAGGTCGACCGCGCGCAGGTTGTTGCCGCTGGCGCCGCGCACGCGCAGCCAATCGGCGCCCGGCGGGTTGCGCCGCCGCGGCACGGCGATCGCGCGACGGCCCGACAGGTAGGCGCCGGTGAGCGACTGCGGGTCGGCGATGATCTGCCCCGGCGTGCCCTGCGCGACCACCTGGCCGCCGTGTTCGCCGGCGCCCGGCCCCATGTCGATGACGTGGTCGGCGCAGCGGATCATCTCCTCGTCGTGCTCCACCACCAGGACGGTGTTGCCGAGGTCGCGCAGGCGCTGCAGCGTGTCGATGAGACGCCGGTTGTCGCGCTGGTGCAGCCCGATGGACGGCTCGTCGAGCACGTAGAGCACGCCGGTGAGGCCGGCGCCGATCTGCGAGGCGAGCCGGATGCGCTGCGCCTCGCCTCCGGACAGCGTGTCGGTGGCCCGATCCAGCGTCAGGTAGCCCAGGCCGACGTCGTTCAGGAAACGCAGCCGGGCGTCGATCTCACCGATGATCGGCAGGCCGATCTCGCGGCGCACGCCGCTGAGCGCCAGGCCGGCGATGCGCTCGCGCGTCTGCGCCAGGGGCAGCGCCTCGATCTCGAAGATCGCGCTGCGCCGCGGGCCATCCCCGAGGAAGACGAAGCGCGCCTCGCGCCGCAGCCGCGCGCCGCGGCAGTCGGGGCAGACGTGCAGCGCGCGCAGCGGCGCCAGCGCCTCGCGGATGGCCGGCGCATCGGTCTCGCGCCAGCGCTTATCCAGCGTGGGCAGCACGCCCGGGAAAGGCGGCATGGCGCCTGCTGCGGCCCTCACCCCCGGCCCCTCTGCCGCTGGCGCGGGAGAGGATGGAAGGGCGGGCACGCTTTCAGGTGCAGGACTCCGGTGGGCTGAATCGTTCCCGCTCGCAGGCGGGGCGTGGGGCCTGCCGCTCCCTCTCCCGCTTGCCGCAGAGGGTTGGGGTGAGGGTGCCGAACCGGGTTGCGCACCGCCATGCAGAACCAAGAGGCGGAACCGCTCCGGCAGCGCCTCCCAGGGCAGTTCGATGTCGACGCCCTCGTGCCGGGCCAGAGCCAGCAGGCGCGCGTGGCTCTGCCGGTTGCGCGCATCCCAGCCGGCGATTGCGCCGCCGGCGAGCGACAGCTCCGGATGCGCCACCACCCGGTCCGGATCGAAGAATTCGACCTTGCCCAGGCCGGTGCAGGTGGTGCAGGCGCCGTAGGGATTGTTGAACGAGAACAGCCGCGGTTCCAGCGCCGGCGCCGCATAGCCGCATTGCGGACAGGCGAGGCGATTGGAGAAGGCCACTTCGCGGCCGCCGTCGCTTTCCAGCAGGAGCGCCTTGCCGTCGGCGATGCGCAGCGCGGTCTCGAACGATTCGGCCAGGCGCGTGCGCATCGCCGGCTTCACCCGCACCCGGTCGACGACCACGTCGATGCGGTGACTCTCGGCGCGTGCCAGTTCGGGGAGACTGTCGGCGTCGCAAACCGCGCCGTCGATCCGGAAACGCACGAAGCCGCGCGCGCGCAGGTCGTTGAGCAGTTCGGCGAACTGCCCCTTGCGGCCCTGCACCACCGGGGCCAGCACCGCCAGCGCCGCGCCGTCGGGGCGCGCCAGCGCGGCATCGACCATCTGCGCGACGCTGTGCACGCCCAGCGGCTGGTCCGGGTGATCGGGACAGTGCGCCTGGCCGGCGCGCGCATACAGCAGGCGCAGATAGTCGTGGATCTCCGTGACGGTCCCCACCGTCGATCGCGGATTGGCGCCGGCATTGCGTTGCTGGATCGCGATGGCCGGCGACAGGCCCTCGATCTGGTCGACGTCGGGCTTTTCCATGACCTGCAGGAACTGGCGCGCGTACGAGGAGAGCGACTCGACGTAGCGGCGCTGGCCCTCGGCATAGAGGGTGTCGAACGCCAGCGAGCTCTTGCCCGAGCCGGAGAGGCCGGTGACGACCACGAGGCGGTTGCGCGGAAGCTCGAGGTTGATGTTGCGCAGGTTGTGCGTGCGCGCACCGCGCACGCGAATGTGCTCTAGCGGCACGGTCGGGCAGTCACAGCCATGGGCCGGGGCGGCGGGTGCCGGCGCGGGCCGGCGCTATTCGTCCTGGCCGGCGCCAGGCACGATGCCGGACGCGGCCGCCGGGCTGTCGTAGCGGTCGGCGCGGCGCACGCCGCGCCCGAGTTCGACTCCCAGCTGCTTGAGCTTGCGGTACAGGTGGGTGCGTTCGAGTCCGGCGCGATCGGCCACCCGGGTCATGCTGTAGTTTTCCTTGGACAGCTGGTATTCAAAGTAGACGCGTTCAAACTGGTCGCGCGCCTCGCGCAGCGGCTGATCGAGATTGATCGCCAGCGCCTGCGCACCCGCCCCCGCCGGCGCCGATGCTTCGCGCACCGGCAGTTCGGCGCCGGCCGGGCGGCTGCGCGCCGCGACCGGCTCGACGGCCGCGCCGGCCGGCGGCGCCGGCGGCTTGGGTCCGCGCGCGCGCCGGCCGTATTCAAGGCCGTCGCGCACGGCGCCCAGCAGGCGGGCCAGCGCGATGGGCTTTTCCAGGAAATCGAGCGCGCCCAGGCGGGTGGCCTCGCCCGCCGTCTCGAGCGTGGCATGCCCGGACATCATGATGACCGGCGCCGTCAGCTGGCCGCCGGCGACCCACTCCTTGAGCAGGGTCACGCCGTCGGTGTCCGGCATCCAGATGTCCAGCAAGATGAGGTCCGGCGCCGCATCGCGGCGCAGGACGCGGGCGCTGGCAGCGCTGTCGGCGGCGCTGACGACATGTCCTTCATCGGACAGGATCTCCGACAGCAACTCGCGAATCCCGATCTCGTCGTCGACAACCAGTATGTTTGCCATGTCTACTTCGTGAGCTTCAAGTTTCCGCGCCCGCCGCCTCTGCGGATGCGGATGCGGCCAGCCGATGCAGGACTATCGTAACGGTCGCCCCCGCCGCCCCTTCGCGATTGACGAGTTCTATCCGGCCGTCGTGCTCGTCGATGATCTTCTTGACCAGGGCCAGGCCCAGACCGGTACCGCGGGGCTTGGTCGTGATGTAGGGCTCGAATGCCCGCCTTAGTATATTCGCCGGGAAACCGGGACCATTGTCCTCCACGGACAGCCGGACCGCGCGGGCCGCACCGGCTGCGCCGCGTCCGGGATGGTGGATGGCAACCACTTCGGTGCGCAGCACCACCAGGCCGTTGCGCGGCCGGCCGCCCGGGTCGGGCAGCGCGCCGCCGATCGACTCCAGCGCATTGCCCACGAGATTGTGCAGCACCTGGCGGATCTGCCCGGCATCGGCATCGATCAGGGGCAGGTCTGCCGCCAGCGCCAGGCTGACCCGCGCCGGCACCTCGGCCGTGCCGGGCGCCGTCGTGCCGGCGGCGGCGCCGTCGGCACCGTAAAGGGCGCCAACCTCCTCGACCAGGGCGTTGAGATCGAGCGGTGCCAGGCGCGCGGCGGGCAGGCGCGCGTAATCGCGAAATTCGTCCACCATGCGCTTCATCGCCGCCACCTGGTTGACGATGGTCGCCGTGCCGCGCTCGAGCACCAGCAGCTGCGCCGGACTCATGTCCGGACCCAGCTTCATGCGCAACCGCTCGGCCGCGAGCTGGATGGGCGTAAGCGGATTCTTGATCTCATGGGCCAGGCGCCGGGCCACCTCGCCCCACGCGACCGCCCGCTGCGCCGATATGACCTGCGTGATGTCGTCGAAGACAACCACGAAACCCAGTCCGTCCTCCAGCGGCAGGCGCGAGCCGCGCACCAGCAGGGCCAGCGGCTCGGCGCCGGCGGTGGCGCCGGCCCGGCTGAGTTGCATCTGCTGCTGCCACGAGTCCTTGGGGGCGGCGACCAGCGCCTGGTCGCGGAAGGCGATGGCGAGCTTCTGCGCCAGCTGCGGGCAGTCCTCCTGCAGCGGGCGTCCCGCGCGCGTGGCCAGCGGCACGCCCAGGATGCGACCGGCGCCGTAATTGGCGGTGACGATGGCAAACGCCTGGTCGAGCACGATCACGCCGGCCGACAGGTTGGCGAGCAGGCGCTCCAGGTAGGCGCGCGCCGTCTCGAGCTGGCGCGACCGCGTCTCGACCGCATCGCGCGCCTCGGCCAGCTGGCGCGTCATCGCGTTGAACGACTGCGGCAGCAGGTTGAGCTCGTCGTTGCCGCGGAACTCGCGCACCGGGCGGAAATCGCCCTCGGCGACCGCCTTGGTGCCGGCCGCCAGCTCGACGAGCGGCGCCGTCATCGAGCCGGCCAGCAGCACGCCGGAGGCGATCGCCGCGAATACCGCCAGCAGCAGGGTGAGCGTGAGCGTAAGCCGATAGATGCTCTGCAGCCCGGAGCGCGCCAGCGACAGCTGCTGGTACTCGCCGTAGCCCGCCTGCAGAGCCTGCGCGTTGGCCGCGACCGCGGGCGCGACCGATTGCGTGAGCTGCAGGAAGCGCGGCTCCTCGATGCGGATGCGGCTCGTGCCCGGCGCGTGCAGGCCGCCGCCGCGCGGCACGGCGTCGGCCAGCGACAGCGAGCCGAAGCTGCGCGCGCTCGAGCTGTAGGGGATCGGCACGATGGCGCGCGTGCGCAATCCGTGCACCGGCTCCACCGCCAGCGCGTCGCCCTCGATCAGGGCGTAGCCGCCCACCGCCAGCGTCGTGCGCAGCACGCTCGGCGGGGGCAGGGTGGGCGCAAGCGTGAATCCGGGCGCGCTGCTCGACCACACCAGATTGCCGCTGGCGCTGACGATCGTGGCCTGCTCCACCCCGACACGCTCGCGCAGGCGTTCCAGGATCCGCGGATGCTCCAGCGAGGGCGCATCGGCCAGTTCCTGCGCCATGGCGCGCGCCTTGGCCTTGAGGTCGTCGCGCTGCCCCTCGAGCACCGCCCGCCCCAGCGCCAGGCCCGATTCGAGCGCGCCCTCGACCTCGACGTTGAACCACGACTCGATCGAGCGCAGCAGGAACTGCGACGACACCACGTAGACGAGCACGCCGGGCACCACCCCCATCAGCGCGAAGGCGATCGCGAAGCGGGCCATCAGGCGCGCACCGAAGCGGCGCGCCCGCACCCGCCGCAGCAGGCGCACCGCCAGCGCGGTGACCAGGACGAAGAGCACCAGCGCGATGGCGCCATTGGCCGCCAGCAGGATGGGGTAGTTGCGCTCGAAGGCGCGCGAATTGCCGCTGGCCGAGGTCAGCACGAACAGCAGCACACCGGCCAGCGCCAGGGCGCCGATCAGTCCGTACCGTATGAGGCGGGACATGAATTGCGACGTACGGCGGTTGACGCGGGGCAGGGTGGCGCTCAATTGCCCCGTCCGTCATTGGCCAGCGGCAGCGGCGCCCAATCCGAGGCCAGCGTCCAGTCGCGGTCCGTGAGGGCGCTGACCTGGAAGGGCTTGGGCAGCATCGAGGTGTCGAGGCGAAAGCGGATGCGCGCGCGCATGCCGCTGCCGTCCATGGCCGCGGCATCGGCGACCCGCCATTGCGCGACCCGGCGCATCGTCGCCAGCGCCTGGTCGAGGGATTCGAACGGCTGGGCGAGGCCGCCGCGGGCCAGGCGGTATTCGCGCGTCAGCGGGCTGAAGCTAAGCCGGTATTCGATCGAATCCTCGACCACGCGCTTGTCGAACCAGTACCAGCGGCTGCGCGTGACCTCGACGTCGATCGCGAAGTAGAGCGCAATGCCGTGGTCGACCGCGTCGCGCAGCGCGCCGGGCAGCTGCAGGTCGAATTGGGCATCGACGTACGCGCCCGGATCGGGACCGTGGCGCACCTCGAGCGCGGCGTGCGCCACGCCGATGCGATCGTCGGCGGCGGCCGGCACGGCGGCGAGCGCGCCCAGGACGACCAGCAGCGGGACAAGGATGCGCAGCGGGCCCGCGACCCGGATGCCGGCTGCATCCCGGCCTGGACGTACCGATGCGCGCATTTTGGTTTTAGGTCTTTTCGAGCAGCGCGTAGAAGAAGCCGTCGTGGGGCGCGGGATCGGCCGCCGCATCCGCCGGCGCGGCAGGCGCGGCGCTGCACGGCAGCAGCTGCAATCCGGTCGGGTCATCCCCGGGAAGACGCACGCGGCGCACGCCGTACTGGCGCTGCAGGAATGCGCCGATCTGGCGCCGGCCTTCTTCGGCAAAGACCGAACACACGACGTAGAGCAATCTACCAGCCGGCGCCAGCAGCGGCCACAGGGTCTGCAGCATTTTGGCCTGTTGCGTTGCCAATTTCGCAACATCGGACTCGCGCCGCAGCAAAACGACATCCGGATGACGCCGCACCACTCCGGAAGCCGAACACGGCGCGTCCAGCAGGATGCGGTCATACGGACGGCCGTCCCAAAAAGCCGGCGGCGCGAGCGCATCGGCCACGATCACGCGGCAGCGGCCGTCGTCGAGGCCGAGGCGCCGCAGGTTCGCGTCGATGCGGCGTGCGCGCTGCGCGTCGCGCTCGACCGCGTCGACCGTGCAGTCGGTGATTTCCAGCAGGTGGGCCGTCTTGCCGCCTGGCGCCGCACAGGCGTCGAGCACGCGCATCGCGGCGCCGGCCCCGAGCAGCGGCGCGGCCAGTTGGGCCGCGCTGTCCTGCACGGACAGCAGGCCTTCGGCAAATCCCGGGATCCGCTCGACCGGGATCGGCCGATGCAGCCAGATGGCCCACGGGCCGACCGGCGTCGCGTCCAGGGCGCGCGCACGCAACGTCTCGAGCACCTGCGCCACGGTGGCGCGGCGCGCATTGACGCGCAGGACCAGCGGCGGCTCTTCGAGCTGCGCCGCCAGCAGCGCGGGCGCGCGGGCGCCGTATTCGGCCTCGACGCGCCGCAGCCACCACGGCGGCACGTTGTAGCGGCGCGCCGGGTCGGCGGCCGCGGCGCCTTCGAGCTCCGCGCGCCGGCGCAGGAAGGTACGCAGCACCGCATTGATGAAACCGGCTGCGCCGGCGGTCGCCGGCGCGGCGCGGGCGGCGCCGACTGCCTGATCGACCAGCGTGAAATCCGCATACGTCCGCGCCATGAGCTGCGCCAGCGCGACGCCCAGCAGTGCCGCCACCGCCGGCGCCGGCGGATGATGCGCAAGTTCGGCCAGCAGGAAGTCGATCTGCGCGGCCCGGCGCACGGCGGCCGCCGCGACCGCGCGCACCGCGCCGGCAAGGCGGGCGTCGCCGGTGCCGGCCGCGCGCGCCGACTCCAGCGCGCGGTCGAGCGACTGGCCGGCACGCACGCATGACCAGACTCCGGCGGCGGCCAGCAGAACCTGCGCAAGTGCCGGTGCCGATGCCGCGCCGACCGGCGGGCGCACCGCGCTCACGGTCCCCGTCCGTCGGCGGCGCCGTCGGGCGTGGACCAGCGCTGCCCCGGCGCGATCGGCGTGCCGGCAAGAAATTCGCGCGCCTCGAGGCGGCGTCCCCCGGGCCGTTGCAGCCGCGTCAGGCGCAGCGCGCCGACGCCGCACGCGACCAGCACGCCGCCGGTGTCGACGGCGAGCACCGTGCCGGGAGCGGCATCGGCGCTGCGCGCCAGCGCCTCGGACTGCCAGAACTTGACGGTGACGCCGTCGAGGCTGCTGCACGCCCCCGGGAACGGATCGAAAGCGCGGATGCGCGCGGCCAGGCGCGCGGCCGCCAGGCGCCAGTCGATCCAGGACTCGCGCTTCTCCACCTTGTGCGCGTATGTCACGCCGACAGCCGGCTGGGGCTGCGCGCGCAGCCGCCCGTGCGGCAATTCGCCCAGCGCACGCACGATGAGCACGCCGCCGAGCTGCGCCAGCCGTCCGGTCAGGGACCCGGCGCTCTCGTCCGGCTCGATGGCCATTGCCGCGCCGAGCAGGATCGGACCGGTATCGAGCCCCGCGTCCATCTGCATGATCGTGACGCCGGTCTGCGCATCC
The DNA here is from genome assembly GCA_963781975.1 of uncultured beta proteobacterium. GTDB lineage: Bacteria > Pseudomonadota > Gammaproteobacteria > Burkholderiales > Burkholderiaceae_F > GJ-E10. Next base: position 2,840 of record CAWAHT010000008.1, on the reverse strand, counting down.
CCGGCCTCGATGGCGCGCACGACCGGCGCGGCACCGCGCCAGCGCGGCAGCAGCGAGGCATGGATGTTCAGTGCGCGCGCCGGCGCGGCACCGGCCGCGCCCTGCACCGCAAAGCCGCGCGGGATCATCAGTACCGCTTCCGGTAGCAGCAGCCCATAGGCGGCAACGACGAGCACGTCGACCGCGGCGGCGCGCAGGCGCTCCAGCGCCTCGACGGTCGCCGCGCCGCCGCGCTCCGGACGCAGGCTGACAGGCGTCAGCACGGGGATGGCGCGCGCCTGCGCCAGCTGCTTGACCGCACTGGGCTGGAGCTGGAGTCCGCGGCCCGCCGGCCGGTCCGGCTGCGACAGCACCAGCGGGATCGTGAGGCCGGCGTCGAGCAGGGCCTGCAGGCCGGTGGCGGCGAACGCCGGGGTGCCGGCAAAGGCGATGCGCATGGCGGCGTTCCCCGTCGCGGGCTCAGCGCCCGGCGCGGCGCTTGCGCAGCTTGGCCTGGGTCCGGGCCTGCTTCAACAAGGAGAGATGTTGTACGAACACCGTGCCGTCGAGGTGGTCGATCTCATGCTGGATGCAGACCGCCAGCGTCTGGCTGCAGTCGATCCCGAAAGGCGTGCCGGCCGTGTCCTGCGCGCTGACGCGCACACGGGCGGGCCGGCGCACCTGCTCGTAGATGCCCGGCACCGACAGGCAGCCCTCCTCGCACGAAACGATCTCGTCGGAGGCCCATTCGATCACCGGATTGATGAAGACGCGCAGGTCGTTCTTGTCTTCGGACAGATCCATCACGATGACGCGCTCATGGACGTCGACCTGGGTCGCGGCCAGGCCCACGCCGGGCGCCGCGTACATGGTTTCGCTCATGTCGCGCACCAGCTGCTGCAGCCGAGCATCGAAGGACGCCACCGGCTGCGCGATCCGGCGCAAACGCGGGTCCGGGTATTCGAGTATCGTCAAAATCGCCATACTGTCAGCAGTAATCCATTGAATTGGGCCTTAATAACCCGATACGGGGACCCAACCGTCCGTAAAGATCCGTTGCGACCCGAACCCATTCGGGGGAAAATTTCGGCTCCGGTCCGACGCCGCGGCGCTCCGGCGCGTCGGGCGCCTGTCGCGTGGACCCCATCGAAGAAAGCCCTGCCCAACATGACGATCCCCTGCGCGAATCCCCTCGTCTCCCCGGACCCCGTCGGCCCAGGCCTGCCCGCCGGTGCGGCGCTACCGGCAGCGACGGCCGGGCGCAAGTCTAGCGTTCCGGCCGCCTGCGGTGGGCGCAGCCGCCGGCGGCGCCGCGCCGGCGCGCTTGCCCTCGGAGTGCTGCTGGCTGCGGGCGCCATGGCGGCCGAGCGCTTTCCCATCACGCCCGCACAGCGCGACGAAGCCGACAAGATCGCGCGCCAGGGCGTCGCCATCGCCGACCTGGCGCCCAATGCCCCGGCCAGCTACACCATCAAGCGCGGCGACACGCTCTGGGGCATTTCGTCGCTGTTCCTCAAATCGCCCTGGCGCTGGCCGGAACTCTGGGGCATGAACCGCACCCAGATCCACAATCCGCACCTGATCTACCCGGGCCAGACGCTGCTGCTGGTGAAGACCGCGGACGGACGGGCGCAGCTGGTGCTGGCCGGCAGCGCGCCGCCGGCCCCCGAGGCGCCCGTCGCCGCGCCGGCCGTCGCGCCGACGCCGCCGCCACCGCCCACCGAAAAACTCAGCCCGCGGGCGCGCGACATGGGCAGTGCCGCGGAAGTAATGGCCATTTCCAGCATCCCCAACAATCAGATCGAACCGTTCCTGTCGCGCCCCAAGGTCGTGACGCCGGAGGAACTCGCCGGTTTTCCGCGCATCGTGGCCACCCAGCAGGACCGGGTATATCTTGGCGCGGGCGACATTGCCTATGCGCGCGGCATCGACAGCGCCGCGCACGACGGCGCCGAGAATTTCCACGTCTTCCGCCCGGCCAGCGCGCTCTACGACCCCGACGACTACGATCGCAACCGGAGCTCCGTATGTACTCTCCGCCGTTCTACGGCAGTGGGGACGACGCACAGGCTCTGGACCGCGCGCTCGCCTTACCCGATTCCGGCCTCCGGCGCGTCTGGGTCGTGTTACAAGGGCCCGATGCCCAGGATTGACGACCTTCCGCAGCGCGATCCGGTCACCGCGGCGGCTTTGCAGTCACACTTCGGCGCTCCCACCGTGCGGCAGCTCAAGGACGTTTCCGTCGCCGAGTTTCAACGCTGAGCAGCGGGCTTCGGCTTCGTCGTGTCGCTCTCCGGGAAGAAGCGGTAGCCCACGCCGCGAACCGTGAGCAGATGCCGCGGCTTGGACGGATCTTTCTCGATGTAGCGGCGCAGGCGCACGATGAAGTTGTCGATGGCGCGCGTGTCGGTATCCTCGTGCAGGCCCCAGACCTCTTCCAGAATCTGTTTGCGCGATACGTTCTTTCCGGCATTGCGAATCAGATGCCGCAGCAGCTCCGCCTCCATCAGGGTGAGGCGGAAGATCTTGCCATTGGCGCGCAGCTCCAGCGTGCCGAAGTCGACCTGCTTGCCCTCGAACGAGTACACGTCGAATTCAGGCTGCGCTGTTCCGCCGGTGGCCGATGGCGCACCAGGCGTTCGCCGCTGCGGCTCGGTGCGCGCCCAATCGCGGCGGCGCAATAGGCTGCGAATACGCGCCAGCAGGATGGCGAGATCGAACGGTTTGGGCAGGTAGTCGTCGGCGCCCGAGGCGAAGCCCTTCAGAACATCCTCCGGACGCCCGCGCGCCGTCAGCATCAGCACCGGGATGTAACGGTTGGCTTTGCGCAGTTCGGTGGCGACGGTGAAGCCATCCTTGCC
>CAWAHT010000007.1:0-268444 GCA_963781975.1 uncultured beta proteobacterium | reverse complement strand
AGATTATATCGATAATTTGTTGAAATCTTTACGAAGTTTCGGCTTTGGCACAAGATCTCCTTTACCGGCTAAGCAAAAAGCCAAGAGCATGCCTGACCCTGCCTGTGCTTCTCATCAGCGTGACCGGCTGACTAAACCTTCACAGCAACACTGCTCTTATGATTTTGAGGGAGGTTAGGGAGGGTTAAAGAGCTCAAGGGAGGCCACGATGGATCGGGGCACACCCTTGAGAAGTTCAGGGTTCGGTTTTCAGTTTCACGCCGACGTTGGCCTGGCCGAAACTATGGGTGGTTATCCTGTTCTCTCAGAGGCCCCGCTGCCTTTGACTCTGAGACCTACTTGTATCTGGGCCTTCTGCTCCAACTGCCTCTCTAGGGCCATAACGTCCCGGATGTAGTGGTTTTTGTACCACTTGGCGTTGTAGCGCTTTAAGACCGCCGGGACATTGCCTCTTAAGGCGCGAACCCCCAGTTCAATGTTGGCCAGGTCGTCATAGAGTTTCCAGCGGGGAATATTCCAGCACTGCTCGTTGATCCCCATAGGCCCCCAGTAGGGGCTATCGCCAATCCGACCGCCGTCCCAGCCATTTCCTTCAATCCAGGCTACGGCGGCCACCAGGAAAGGGTTGACATGATAACGCTCGCTCGAGCGCTTGACCTCTTCCCACCAGTAGGACGGCATGACCTTTCCGTGTACCACCGGGGGTGGGGCCTGCTCCCACCAGTTACTGCCAGATCTGGCAATGCCTGGCGAGAGAAATAATAAAACCATTAGGGCCAGGGAGGCCCGGGTTATCCCAAGGTTTGCTCTCCTAAAGATGTGGTGATGGCCATGGAGATGCTTCTCTCCTTTCTGTTGGTTTTGTTGATTGCTCCAGCGTTTGGAGATCCAGTTCGTAGCTGTCCAGGGAGGTTGGCTCCAATCTATCGGGATGATTACCGAAAGATCATACTGCTGGCCGGGGGATATTCTTGGAAGGCCTTAATGAATGCAGAGCGGATTTTAGGACAGCCGGCGGCTCAATGTTCCAGGTGACGTTCTTCTGGGAGGCAATTACGTTGCCGGGGCCAGGGAGGTTTCTTGGTCTACTGGGCCGGGGATTTGCTAGATCTCCAAGGTTCGAAACAGTTTTTTCTTGATAGTGTAACCCAAAAAGGCCTGGCTGGCAATGTTGGTGAATCCCGGGGGGATCTCGCCGCCGCAGCCGGGGCCGACTTCGCCATCCAGGATTTCTCCTCCCACCACCACACCTCCGCCAACTCCGCCAGGGCCCCCAGGTTCACTGCGAAACCGGCGTCTCTTTTTGCAACGGACTCAATCTATAATTTTCCCGGGAATTCCCGGCTTGGCCCACTGATAAAAAAGAAAACGGGCATGAAGGGGAAACACCCGGATACAGCCGTGGGAGGCGGGATATCCAGGAACTATTCCTTCATGAATGAAATAATCATTGCCAATATTCAGGGCATGATCCATGGGCGCCTGTTCAAATATAGTGGAGTTATGAACTTCATCCATATAATTTACCACGAATTTTTTTAAAGGCGTCGAATTCGTGGTTCCGGAAGAAATTGGATAACTGTATTTCAAATTTCCCCATTCATAAAGGCCGAGATATTGCTGGCGGCGATCTATCAGAATGTACTTTTCATGCTTGGCCGCATCAGGCAAAAATTCCGGCAGAATTTTCGGCTCGATCGAATAGTCGAGGGGCACGAATATTTTGTTCTTATCGGTGCTGATGTTACCGGACCCATTCACGACCAATAGATAGTGCATTCCATTAATGAGAGCAATCCTGTCCTGAGCAATAAGAGACTTTTTCTTTAAAGAAGGTATGGAATAGACAAATGTCCTTATGCTTTCACCACTCTTCAGCATAACTTCTACGCATGGCACCCCATAAACAATAGTCTATCTGTCCTGTCGTCATCCTTCCCTGTTCAGCCAATTCCTTATAAATAGGATTATTTTGCTCCATGTCTTGAGCTCGAACTGATGGACTCCAAAGTAACAATGAAATTACTGCACCACTCAACAAAAGTATTGCTTTCATAAGTTTCCGCTTATTTTGTATTGGTGCTAATATGCTTAGCCCTGGCCACATCCAATTCCGGATGATAATACAGAGCGGCCAGAGTCAGCATGGAAAAATCCCAGGAAGATGCGGGCCAATTAAAAAATTTACGGTTCAGATTGGTTTCAAGAAACTCTTTTAGTTTGGGGTTATCTAGCGTGCGGCTTTCAAAGTTGGAGGTGATTTGCTCCGGCGACAGGGGCCGCGGCTCAAACCTGACACAGGCCGCCACAGCAGCAATGAGCATTAATGCCAGGGATGTTGTCTCCCAAACCTTTTGCATAAGAATATAAGAAAGATAAGAATAGACGGGCGCCTGCGCAACCTTGGCCGGAGGGAATAATCTCCACGGCGGATGGCTTTCTTTTAGAGCATCAACGAAACATCAGAATGGAAACTAACTGACTATATATTCGGCACTGTAACTCATAATAATTAATATTTCATAATGTTATCATATCCGCACCTCACGCCCGAACAGCCCCTCGAACTCTATCTTTCGTAAATTTATGAGATGCTTCGGTCGCTCCCCTCCCTCAGAATGACAGGTTGGGGGGCTTGAGCAGAGGTCTCACGTTGCGGTCAAAAGACCGGTAATAATCAGGTCATGCTGAACGGCGCTGAACTTCGTGAGGCATCCCGGCGGCTTGAAAAGAGAGATTCTGGGCGACGCTCAGAATGACAAAGAATATTCTTTGGATGACTTTTTGGGACTTCTGCGAAAAGTCTCACGTGGGATAGCCGCCCTCGGCTGTCCACACTGCCTTGAGGCGCAGGCGATGGCGCCGACGCTCCATTTTGATGGCGAAGGAGAGCGCGAGAGATTTTCCCAGAGGTCTCTTTTTGGCATCAAACCAGGGGCAGGTAGGCCGTGAGGGGGCGGGCCCGGTGTTCCAGGGTCGCCTGTTTGCGGAGTCGCCCCGATTCCAGCATGAAGAGCCGATGTCCCAGGGGGTAAAAGGCTTCCAGGGACTCGCCCAGGAGCAGGGCGGCGGTCCCGTACCGGGCGCGGTAATGCTGGAGGACGTTGGCCAGCATGGCGGCCCCGGCGGTGGTGGCGAGATCCCCGGAGATCACCGCCAGGATCAACTCCGGCTCTTTTACCAGTTCCCGGGCCCACACCGCCCGGGCATAGATGGCGGGGGACACCTGGGGCGGGTACTGGGTGAGATGGGCCTGGAGTTCCAGTTGCTCCAGCAAGTCGGCGTAGGGGGCCAAGGCCTCCGCTTTCCCGAGCATCCCTGGTAGTAACAGGGGCCCAGGGCGATATTCTCGCCGAGGGTAATGAGGTGCAGCAGCACCTGCCAGGGTGAGATATAGGCGATGCGGCGCCGGAGGCGGTAGAGCTTGGTCCCGGCGCCGCAGGGCCGCGTCCCGGCCCCAATGGCGGACATGGCCAGCCACCGGGGAGAGGAGCGTGGCCGCCACTTCCAGCAGGGGCGAGCTCACGGCCGGGCCGGCCCCTTCAATAAGCACGACCTCGTTGAACGCCACCGCCAGGGACAGGGGCGCGGGCCAGGCGGTCGTTCCCGGCAGGGTGACCAGATCCAGATTTAAGGCATGGTGCAGCATAGATACCGTCGGGCTTCACTGCGGCCCCGGCCCAGGGCCGCTCACAGGTAATAAGCCGTGGTCAGGATGATGTCAATGGCCCCGATGAGCACCAGGCTCCAGATGGCCGCCAGGGAGGTGTTGCGCGCCACCTCGTCCACGTTGACGCGGCAACTGAAGCCGAAATAGATGGACACGGTGGCAATGAGCATGGCGAAGAGCGTGGTCTTGGCGAAACCCACGCTCAGGTCAACCCACTGCAGGGCATTGACGAAGGACAGCCAGAATTTGGTCCAGAAGATCTCGGCGAAGGCCTGGGCAAAGAGATACCCCCCGATGATGGAGGTGAAGACGCACAGGATATAGAGGCACAGCAGGCTGATGGTGAGCCCCCAGAAGCGCGGCACCCCCAGGTAACGGTAGGGGTCGATGCCCATCATCTTCAAGGCCCGAATCTCCTGGTTCACGGACATGTTGCCGATCTCCACGGTGATGGCGCCGCCGGAATTGAGCAGGACGAAGAACGCGGCCCACACCGGTCCCACCTCCCGGACCACGATGGTGACCAGCAGCCAGCCGATGAATTCCTCCCCCTGGAACTTGACCAGTTGCTGAGTGGCATGGACGATCACCAGCATGCCCAGCATCAGGGACGTAAAGACCAGGATATAGGCCCGCCGTATCGCGGTGAAATACACCTGCCGGCTCAGTTCCCGGAAGAACAGGCCCACAAAGGGGGGACCGATGAAGGCCCCCAGGAGGAGACGATGGAACATGGCGCAGATGTCCAGCAAGCGGGCGATCCGGGCGGCGAACCGGCCCCAGGCCTGCCCCAGGAGCCCGCCCAGGGCCCCCACCACCCTAAATAACCGGTTCATGAGGTTCTTCCGCCAGGGGAGGTAATTCCAGGGAAAAGACCGCGCCGCCTGACTCCCGGGGCGCCACCGTGAGACTGCCGCCGTGCTGGGAGGCGATGGCCGCAGCCAGGGCCGGCCCCAGGCTTCCCTGGATCCGGCCCGGATCGCCGAACGGATTTAACCACCCCTGGCACTCCAATGGTGAGCGCGGGGTCCCGGAAACCCAGACCGTGAGGCGCACCCCCCCCGGCGGGCTGGGCTCCGCCTTGATACCCAGTTCCCCGGCCGGCGGCAGCAGATCCACCGCAAAAGCCAGGAGATAGAGCGCGGCCAGGCTCAGCTTGGCCGCTGACCCCCAGACCGGCGGCAGGGGCGCGAACTCCTGCTGCACCGTGACCTCCGCCGGCAGCCCCAGGGTCGCCAGGCGCCAGGCCCGCTGTATCCCGGGGGTGACATCAATTCGCTCCCACGCCCCTTCCGGGTCAGACCAGAGGTGGGAGAGATCCTCAAGCACCGTGTCCTGTCTGGCCCGCATCAACGCCAGGGTCTGCCGGGACGGCAGAGGGGCCCCGGTGTCGGCCCCCTCGCCCAGTTTCTGTTCCAGACTCTGCAATTGGGCCTGCATGGCCTGGTAGGCCGGAAGCCCTCGGGCTATCACCTTCCCCAGGCAGGCCCGGGCTTCCCCGTCAATCAGCCGCTGCCCCAGTTTGGGGACGGCCGTCCCCAGCCGTTCCAGGACCTGCTGGATGATCACCACCTCGGACTGCCCCTGGGTATCCACCCGTTTGAGGTTCTCCAGCCAGAGATCGAAATCCTCGGGTTTGGCGCCCTGCAAAGCCGCGGTCACCACACTGAGGGTCCGCAAAGGCTCCGTGATGTGCCGCACCCAGAAGTAGATGAGGCTCATGGCCAGGACCCCGGAGATGAGCAGGCTCAGAATGATCTCCACCCAGATGTCCCGGCGGATGTTGGTCTGCTCCTGGCTCTGGAGGAAGAGCAGTTGGCGCATGCGGTTGGTATCGATGCCGATTTTGGCCACGCCCCAGAAGACTGCCCCCTCCTCCGCCCGCAGCACGTGCACCGGCATGTAGCGCAGCAGCATCTCCCCTTCTTTTTTAGGACCCCGATTGACGGACCCCTGGATGGTGTTGTCCACCCGCTGCTGCGAAGTGATGCTGTTGATGAGGTCCTGTTCCATGCCTTGAAACGACTTCATGATTTTTTGGGGGCCGGCCATGGGCTCCAGTTCCGGAGCCTCCCGGCGATAAAACATGTAGGTCAGGTGCCGGCCCTGGGCGTCTTGCTGCCCCTGGATCAGCTCAACCCCTTCGATGATTTCATTAAAAGTGACCTTTTCCCAGATGAGATTTTTAATCCACTGATCCATCTCCGTATTCGAGGTCGGCGTCACCTGCAACAACCCTTTGATCGACGAAAATTCCAGAACCAGGAGCCGGGAGATGGTGGTGGCTTCCACTTCGGTGGCCTCTTGCATGGAATTGATGGTGCGGTTCTGGAGCCCGTCCAGGGTGAGGTTGAGCAGGGGGAAAAACAGCAGGATGACCAGGGCGCACAAAAAGAAGGTGGCCCCGGCCAGGACGAACAGCCGGTTCCGCAGGGAATAGCGGATGAAGTTCTCGGAGTGTTTTCATCTAATCAAGCGTCTGGTCTTTTTTCAGTTCCGCAATCGCCCCGGCCAGGGCTGCCTCCGGGGTTTGCCGGCCGTACAGGGCCTCATTCATGACCTTTTCCAGCACATTGTTGATCCGGCGGCTGTGGGGCCGGGGGCGCATCACCATATCCTTCTGGGCAAAGGTGTCATGGTACACCTGTAACACTTCTTTATTGGTGACCTTCTCCAGGGCCCGGATCAGTGACGGCACCTGTCCCATGGTTTCCGCCGCCAGGAGCTGAAATTGCTCGTCGGCCACCAACTCGATAAACTGCTTGGCATGCTCGATGACCACCGGGTCGGTCACGGAGAACCGGTTGACGGCCCAGCCAAAAGAGCCGATGTTGGAATAGCGGTGAGGATGACCGGCCTGGGCCGGGATGGGGGCCACTCCCACCTGGCTGATACTGGCGAGGCTTCCCGGAGGCTGGCCCTGGCCCTTGGCGATCAAATCGCTCAAGTCTTTCATGCGGGTGCTCCAGTTGATCATGAACAGGGTCTGGCCCTGATAAAAAGCCTGTCGCAGGCTCCCCCCGGGGTCGAATTGTTTCAGCGCCCCAGGCCCCGGAATAATGCTCCCCTGCATGGCGACCAGCTCTTTGAGCGCCGCCAGGAAGGCATCGGCGTTATTCTTCTGGGGCAGGACAAACTGGCCGGCGTCATCATTGACCCGGCCGCCGAAGCCCCAGAGAATCGGATAAAAATCATTCAGGGTATTGGTGGAATGGATAAGCAAGCCATATTTCAGAGACTTTTCCTGGGGCAGGACCTTGCGGCAAATCGCCTTGAGCTCCTCCCAGGTGCGGGGAGGCGCCAGGTTATAGCGCTTCAGGATATCCCGGCGATAGAAGAGGATGTTGCCCTTGATGTAGGTGGGCACGGCCACCAGCTGCTTGCCCGGTCTGGCCGGTGATTGTGGGCCAGGGACACGGAAAAGGCCTCCGCCACCGCCGGCACCAGCTCCGTCCGGTCAAAGACCTTGGTGCGTTCCAGTTCATAGAGCCAGCCGGCCACCCCGTACCGCTGCACCCAGGGAGCATCCAGGAGCAACACCGTGGGTATCTTGCTCTCGGTGGAGAGTCCCAGCACAAAAGGCTCATAAGGGAGCAGGCTTTCCGGCACCTGGATCCCCTTGAAGTTCCGGTCGAAATCCTTGTACGCCGCACTATTGCCCTTCTCCGACAGGAGCCGGATCAATTCCCGGGTGGGGGCATCGAAGGTGTAGGTGATGGCCCGGGGCGGCGATGTGTCCGGAGCCGGCCCGCACCCCAGAAATTGCAGGAGCAACAAGGCCCAGACTATCCGGGTGATGCACGGCACGGTAGTTGCGGACTTAAGGCGCGGCGTGACCACTTTTCCCACCCTAATACGGTTTCACCGGTTTATCGGCCACCAGCACCGCCAGTTGGGGCCGGTATTTCTCCAGGCTCAGGGGCACCAGGAACAGGAGGCAGGCCAGCAACCCCACCCCTTCGAGCAAAAACACCCAGCCATAAGCCCCGGCCTCACTGCCCGAGAGATAAGCAAACCGTTCTTTGAGAAATCCCCCGGTCATTTCCCCCGCGGCCAGGGCCAGGCCGCTGGCCAGATTCCACAAGCCCATGAAGACCCCGCTGAAGGTGGGGTGGGCCATGCTCATGGTCAGGTGGGACAGCCCCACGTTGTAAAAGCCCCGGGCCAGTCCCAGGAGACAGAGGGCATAGATGCCCCAGGTCGGGTCGGGCCTAAAGGAGGTGAAGCTCAGCAACCCGAAGGCCGCCGCGCCCACCACCAGACTCGCCACCAGAACCATTTTGTTTCCCCAGTTCTGCCGGGCGCTGACCAGGAGATGCACCCCCACCATGCCCACCAGGATGCCGTAGGTGGTGTAAATCCCGAACCGGCTGGTTTCGGCCACCGGCAGGGCCAACACTTCCCCGCCGTACGCGGTCAGGAGGAAGGTCTGAATGGCCAGGAAAAAGATCGTGGTCCCCAGAAAGGCAAAAAAGGTCAGGGCCTGACGGTTGCTGGCCAAAAATTTCAAGGTGGGCCACAAGGCCATCTGGCTGATGCTCGGGGGCGGCCTCGGCCTCGTTGGGCGGTTCGATGCCCCAGGCCCCCCAGAGGGTGACCGCCACCACCGCCAGGGTGACCACCGCAAAGAGCCGATGGATCTTGTCGGGATCAAAATCCGGGAACAGCACCCCGGCGAGGGCGGAGCCCACGATAAAACCCAGCAGGGTCAAAATCCACACCATGGTCAGGGCGTCGCCCCGGTCCCGCTCCGGAACCCGGTCCACCAGGAGGGCATTGATGGCGGTGGCGGACACGGTGGTGCCGATGCCGAACAGGGAAAACAGCAGCACCCCCTGGTACAAGAGGGGGCGGCTGTGGGGCTGGGCTCCCAGCGCCAGGGCCCAGTCCGGGAAGAAACGGCATCACGGCCACGCTGAGCAGCATGCCTCCCCAGATGTAAGGGGCGCGGTGACGGCCCCGGACGGCATAGTTGTCGGAAAAATAGCCGGTAACCAGGCCCACCGGCGTCATCACATGCTGAAAGGCGAAGCTGAAGGTGACCAGGGCCGCGGGCACCGTCAGGTCCACGATCAACACCCGGTTCAGGACGTTGGCCAGCAACACCACCAAAAATGAGGTGGCAAACCGCACCAGTCCTAATTTCAGCACCAGCCGCGAGATAAACATAGGCCCGTTTGCAGCATAAACCGGGTTGTTCGGGAAGTAAAGCCCGGAAATGACGGCTAGTTAGGTTCGCACCGGTTTATGGCGGCGCCGGCAACTTGCCGATCGGGCACGGCTTTCAGCCTGTGCCACCAAGGTCTTTGCAGCAACCTGCTCAAGCCCCCCGGCACATCTCGTCGTACAGCTTCAAGATAAGCCGCCACCATGGTGTCCCGGGAGAAGTTTTGCGCCACGTGCTCCCGGCAGCGGTGCGGGTCCAACCCGGCCAGCCGCGGCAAGACTGTCCCGCAACTCCTCGTAAGTGTGCACCGCAAACCCGGTTTCCCCGTGGACCACCACTTCGGGCACCGCGCCCCGGTCGTAGGCCAAAACCGGGGTGCCGCAGGCCATGGCCTCCAGCATGGCCAACCCGAAGGTCTCGTCCACCTCCAGGGGCAGCACCAAGGCCTTCGCCCGCTTCATCAGGTCCACCTTGCGGGCATGATCCGCCGGCCCCAGGTAGACGATCTGCTCCCCGTCGATCTGGTCGCGGATCTGGCTGTCAAAATACGGCCGGTCCGGCTCGAAGACCGGCCCGGCGATGAGCAGCCGCGTCCCGGTCTCCCGGGCCAGGCGGATGGCCGTGTGGAGACCTTTGTCGGGGTAGATGCGGCCCAGGAAGAGGAGAAAATCTTCCTTGGCGGCCTGAAAGGGGTAGTCCGCCAGGTCCAGGCCGTGGGGGATCAGGTGCAGACGGGGATGCCCCTCCAACTGCCGGGCCTGAAAGGCGCTCACCGCCACCAGGTGCACCTTGGGGAAACTGAGGAGATAGTCCCGTTTCATGGGGAACAGCGGCGTGTGAATGGTGATGGCCAGGGGCGCGGCCGGGGCCAGGGCCCAGAAACCCGCGGCGGTCTCCAGGTGCGAGTGGATCACCTGGGGCGGCTGCTGCGCTAAGCGGGCGAAGGCGTGGGACAGGTGGAGGTTCTCGGAAAACTTGTCCGGCGGCCAGAAGGAGTGCAGGAAATGCCCATACTGGGGCACTTCCAGGGTGGAATCCCCGGCGCTGAACAGCCACACCTCCACCCCCCGGGCCGTGAGCCCCCGGATGAGGCCGGCCACCATCAGCTCGGTGCCGCCGTAGGTCACGGGCGGCACCGGAATCCAGGGGGGCGCGATCTGGGCCACCCGCATCAGTCGCCTCCCGGGGTCAGGCGGGCCCGCACCTCCGGACAGGTCGCCAGGGGCGGCAGGGTGACGTCCGCCAGGGGGACCTCCATCCAGGCCAGGGGCTCGCCGGTCTCCCCGTCGGGCACCGGGATGCTGAGCCGCGGCGGTCGCCAGCGCCGGCGCCTGCCAGCGCAGCAGGCCCGCCGCCATCAGGGACTCCATCAGGGTGTGGAACACGGTCCCGGCCATCTGGTCCAGCCCCCGCTTGCGGGGCGTGGAGGTGAGGGGGGCGTGGCGGTGGTCCATCTGGCCCACGTAGACCTGGACCAGGTGTTCCAGGTCCGGGGTGCCGGGCGCCAGACCCAGGTGGTCCAGGGCGAAGGACAAGAGGGTCAAGGTTTCCACGCCGTAACCGGTCTTGAAGGGCAGGCGGCTCCAGAACTTCAAGGTGCCGGCCATCTCCCCGGACAACAGGTAGGCCAACTTCTGGAGGGCCTGGACCCCGGGATGGGGGCACAGGGCCAACAGCGACCGGAGCATGGTGTTCAGCCGGCCGCCGTGGGGGCGCTGATAGACGATCTTGGCCGCCTCCACCGTGTGAAACCAGAGGATGGCCCCCACCGGGTCCACCACCCAGCGGGGATGAAAGTAGGGGGGCCGGATGTCCGCGTCGATGAACGCCACCACGGTCCGGGGATGGGTGACGTTTTCGGTCACCACCAGGTGATACAGGAAGGCCCGCATGGACGCCCCTTTGCCCAGGGGGGCGCCGCTGCTGGTCCGGCGGCAGACAGCCTGGCCGCGGGAAAGACCCTGACCTGGGGAAAGGAATCGGTCAGGCGCCTCAAACCTTCCGGGCGCTCTCCCCCATAGGCGATCCAGACCTGATCGATGAGGCTCGCCGAAAAGCGGCTGCAGCATCAGCAAGAGGGCGCGCAGGTTGCCGGCTTCCCGGGCGCTTCCCAGGGGAAAGACCAGGTGCACCGGCACCCCTTCCGCCTGTTTCAGGCGGGTTACCGTCTCCGGGTCGAAGCTGCCGGCGGGGATCAATCCCAGGGCGGGGAGCCGCGCCCCGCGCTCCCAGTCCTGGGGCCGGATCACCTGCGGCGGGCCGCTCACGCCGCCCCCCACAGGGCCTGGCGGGCCCGGGCCGCGACCTCAGGCGCCGCCAGCCAATCCTGGAGGGCCTGCCAGAGGCTGACGGTGCGCGAGATAGGCCTGATAAACCCCGGCGCCCGCCTGCTCCAGCCGGTCCATCAGGGCCAGGTTCATCAGGGTCTGCCGGGCGGCCTCGGAGTCGCCCTGGGCCAGGTAGTCCAGGGCCAGGAGGGTGTGGCTCCGAAAGGCCCTTTCGGGCAGGTCGTCTTCCAGAAAATTCCCGGGGTAGGGCTTGAATTCCTCGGCGGTCACCAGCGCCCGCCCCGGCCCCGGCTCCTGCTGGCGCAATTTCAGCCGGGTGTAGCAAAACCGCACCAGGTCCTGCCTGAGCCTCAGCCAGGTGGGATGGGGCTTGTCCGGCGGCAGGTGGATGATGCTCAAGGTGTTGTCCAGAAAAAAAGGAATCTCGAACATGCGGGCGTTCAAGAGGTAGTCCGTGTCTTCACCCCGGGTGATGGCGGGATCGAAGGGGAGGCGGCGTCCCAGGGCCGCGGGCAGGGCCAGGTTGCCGCCGAACCCGAGGTAAGTGGGTTTCAAGCGGGGGCCGGCCAGCACCAGTTCCGTGCAGCGCGGCGTTCAGCCAGCGCATCTTGGGCCAATGACTCGGCCCAGGGGGCGGCGGGCTCCGGGAGCAGGACGCCGCCGTCTGCGTTCCGGTAAATCCCGGCCAACCCGAAGACGGGGTGCTCCCGTCCCAGAAGCTCAAGGTCCGCCTCGACTTTGGCCAAGAAATCCGGGTCGGCGATCACCTCGTCGTCGTCCAGGCTGAGCAAGGCCCCCGCCTGGCAGATAGTGGCGAGAATCAGGGTAAGATTGCGAATCTGGGAATACCCGGCCAGAGACAGCAAGGGCAGCCACTCGGCGCGCCCCTGGGTCCGGCAGAAGTCCTGGAGGATGCTGAGATGCGGGGCCGCAAACAATCGCACCGGGTAGGGCAGGGGCGGGGACTCGATGACCTCCCGGACCCGGCGGGCCACCGCCGCCTCCAGGGCCGGGGCGGTGGCCGCGGCCACCACGCTTACCTCAACCTCGACCCCTTGGGCGGCCAGGGGGGTTAGGCTCTCCAGGGTCCGCCGGAGCGTCCCCGGCGTGTCCAGGGGCGTGGGGTGATCAAAGACGATCTCTTCCGGCCCGTCCCCCCCGGGATGGGTCCAATACGTGGGAATTGCCACCAAGTAACCGCGCATGGGTTCAGGCTAACCACTCTGCCCGGATGAGTCAAGGAGATTATCTCGGCCCCCGCCGGAGTGAGGCGGAAAGAATACCTATCCGGAAATATGGCTGCCACCCCCCGGTGGCGTTTCGTTACCGGTTCAGCCAGGGGGATGACACCACTTCCTTACCCCGAAATAATCTCTTGAGAGGGGAAAGAGGTCAAGGTTAAGGGTTTTGGAAAGAATAAGATACCGATATTATTCGTGAAATAAATTCAGGGTATTCCCTTATTGTCTCCCTTTTATATATCTCCTACGGTAAGGGCCAGAGGATTCAATAGTATACGGGGCGGGGTTTTGGTAAACGACCGTCATGTCTAATCAAGGTTTGCACAGGAAGAAGGCTCATGACTCGGAAAAGTAAATCCCCTATCCTTGATTTCTTGCGTCAGAGCAAAGGAGCCGTAGCGGTTGAGTTTGCCCTCATTGCCACGGTATTTCTTTCTGCTCGTTGCCGGCGTCATCGACTTCGGCTATGCCTATTACATGAAGCAGACCATCACCAATGCCAGCCGCGAAGGGGCCCGCTACGGGATAACTTATCGAACGGATAGCAACGGCGCTGCGGATAGCCCCCGATGACTTTCACCTCTCCTACCATCACGGACTATGTACTCAAACCTCGGCGCAAAACAGCAATAAGGGCGGCTTCGGCTTAAAGAGTCTCCTGCCCAGCAACGCCAACCCTGATGTGACGTTCCCCACTACCAGCTCCCGACGGATATACGACCGGAACCAAGGGTTATCCCATACAAGTTAAGGTGACTGCCGTTTATCACTGGTTCATGATATCGGGTTTTATGCCCGGAATGGCCGACACAGTAACCCTTACGGCTTCAACCATCATGCTCTGTGAATAAAATGGGATGCATGGGGGGATGAATACAGGGACCAGATGGAGCTAAAACTTCTGGATGTAGGGAAACCGAATTGCCCATGGAATGGCAAGGCATAATTATCAAAATTTAACCTGACAGGAGAACGGGAGGCTGTTATGAGCAAGAGCAAGGTCTTCGGGGCGTTAATCAGAAAGACAGAGGGATCGGTAGCGGTCATCACCGCCATATGTCTCGTGGCGTTTCTGGGGTGCGTCAGTCTGGTTATCGACATGGGGCACCTCTACACCGTCCGGAATGAACTCCAGAATGTCGCTGATGCCTCGGCCCTGGCCGCGGCAAACGCCTTAATCGTGGACTCTGCAGGGGTGGCGGTGCGGGATGCGGACGGGGTCCCAAGCAGAAAGCCATGGAGGTGGCCCAAGAGCCAGAGCCTGGTTTCAAACCAGGGGCAGTTGAGGATAGCGACCGCAATGATTTGACCATCCTCTTTGGGACCTGGAATATCACTGCGGGCGACCCCAGCACGGCGTGGACGGAAATTGGCTCTACCTGCGCCAGCGACTCCAATGCCAACGCCGTGAAGGTGAGTATTGTCCGGGCCGCGGGGACCGTCTATGGCCCGGTATCCAACCTGTTTGCCGGAATTTTGGGGTTCAACACCTCAACGGTCGGCGGCTACCGCCATTGCCTATTTAGGCTTTACCAATGAGGTGGTAACCGGGGGCGTCGAGGTGCCCCTGGCCCTGCCGGCCACCGGGACGAACAGTCCTCTTGCTGCCTCCAACGGCCGCGCGCGGCTGGCTGGCCCGTCTGTTCGGACCCAAAGAGGCCTTGGCTACCACCGCACCAAGACGATTGACATTTAGGGATACCGGCGGCTCCACAGTCACCCTTAATTCCAGTAAAAAGATTCCTACCAGTCCAGTCGCAGCACTCGACCCAAATCAACCATATTGTTTACACTCCCAAGCCCAACCCTTCCACTAACACGGTGCCCGATACCGTCAAGAACATCCTGAAAAAGATCTATACCCCCAGTTTAACTGGGACCAATAGTGTTCCGGTGTTTGCTGGGCGATATCACGGTGGGGACAGCAAATCTACCCCGCGCAGCGAGTACCCTTGGGGATCCAGTAATATGAAACCCATTTTCGATAATTTGAAGACGGCCTATAATGCCAAGAAGGCAAGTCACTCAAAACCGCTCCTCCCGCCAATACCTGGCGCACCACCTTGGTGGTTCACGGTGTGATGAACGGCTTCTCTGCCTCAGCAAACGGGGTTCATGTCCCTGGCCCGGTTGCTGATGCCCCTTCTGGGCCTCGGAGGCCTACGCCTGTGCTACCATAACCTCCGACAACCTCTGTTAACGGCTTTGCCAACGTGGATATCACCGACGTCCAGTATCCGAACCGGTGACGATGGCAACTATAACCACCGAACACATCAGCCACAAGAGATACCTATACCAGCCTATAACTAAAAGCGCTACGACTATACTGCACCAAAAGGACTTCTTGATCCGTTATCCCAACAGCACCTGGAACGTCAACACCGTGACCATCGAGAGTAACACGGATAGCAGTTCGGTATCACCTCCGGGGAGCACTTCCGGGGGGCCTTCGAACCAAGGCGGCCAATCCCGGGGCCCCGACCAACACCGGGAGCGTTTGCCACCATTGCCGTATTGGTAAAATAGCTCTAAGACTCGAAGGGTGGCGGCGGCGGCATCAATCTCGATTGCCGCCGCCACTTGGCGTTCTTGACGGCCGCCGGGGAAGTGGCGGCTCCCCCATGATCAAGGCCCGGAAGGGGCCAGGCCGTTCCGTCAGCCCGGCCTGGTTCGGCAAACCGCCAGGGGCAATCAGGAGTCGTCCGCGGTGGAAATCAATCTGGCCGGTGAACTTCCCGTCTTGCGGCAGGTAACGGACCTCGTAGGTATCCAGGCTCCCGGCTCTCCCCCGGTAATCGATGGCATATTTCCAAAAGCCGGGCGACTCCGGGCGCTTGCTGAACAGATAATCCACCCATAAGACAGTCCGGGTGGACTTCTGGTTTCCCGAAATCACGGTCAAGGCCACGGGATATTGGATCACCCGGTCTTGGGCCTCGCGGTAGCCGATCAAGGTAGTGGGCAGTCCCATGCAGGCGACGGCATCGAACAGGGCGAATTCCCAGGCCTGGCCGTCGCCGTTGTAGTCTTTCAGCCACATGATGGTGGGTTTGCCCTCCTTGCCCTTGGGCACGCCGGCCACGTGGTAGTAGAGCCCGCTCTCGATGCGATACGGGAATATCGAAGGTGTCGTCGCCTTCGAAATTGAGAATTTTGATGGTATTGATGATTTTTTTGGTCTGGGGGTCAACCAGCGATACCCGGGTGGCGCCGCTGTAGTGGCTGCCCCGGGTGTATTCCGGGCAGGTATAGGGGTCATCCGGATTGTCCCGGGGAACTTTGAGGGGACTCTGCATCCACAACACGAGGGCCCGATGCGGGTGCTTCATTGACTGGATGGGCTGGACCTCAATGACCTGAGCCCCGGCCGGCAGCCCATAATGGTCCGTCTGGCTCGAAGCCGCCGACCCCAACAGCACGAGAAAGCATAAACCGAACAGGGTGATCTTCATTATCCCCTCCTGGGTATCAGTAATGATTGACTGGGGCAGTGTGATGCTTCATAATTCAATGAGGTTTAAAGGCACAGCTTTTTAACCTCCCTTTTTCCAAAGGGGACTGAACCCGGCAGGACACCTTGCCCCAGCCGACCTGGTCTGCATGACGTCTGTCGTTATACCAATCGGCGCTTAAGAATAATTCCTCGTTGCAGGGTGCGTCTTACGCACCAAAAATGGCGCGTGAGACGCGCCCTACGGATTTCAGTGCCTGGGGAAACCATTCTCCGGACCTGAAAACATCTTTTCGAGAGCATCCTGGTCTTAGAGACCATCTGCCGGGAAATCATACAGCGCCCCGAATTTCCGCTGGAGGTAGCGCACCAGGTACTGCGGCGTCAGCTCCTCCCCCGTGACCTCCCGGACCAGGGGCCGGGCCCAGAGGCGGTTGCCCTGGGAGTGAATCTTCTCCCGGAGCCAGGTGAGCAGCGGCGCAAAATCGCCCGCGGCGAACCGCTCCTCCAGGGGGCCCAGTTCCGCCTCGGCCCGGGCGTAGAACTGGGCGGCATAGAGGTTCCCCAGGGTGTAGGTGGGGAAATACCCGAACAGCCCCGCGGACCAGTGGATGTCCTGCATGACCCCCTGGCCGGGATCCGGGAGGCGTCAGCCCCAGGTAGGCGCCCATCTTGTCGTTGAAGGCCCCGGGGAGGTCCGCCACCGCCAGGTCGCCGTTCATCAAGGCCCGCTCCAGCTCAAAGCGCAGGAGGATGTGCAGGTTGTAGGTCACTTCGTCGGCCTCGGTGCGGATCAGCGACGGCTTGACTTCGTTGATGGCAAAGTGAAAGGTGTTAAGGGGCACGTCCTGGAGGACGGGAAAGGTTTCCTGGGCCCTCGGATAGAAGAACCGCCAGAAGCCCAGGGAGCGCCCCACCAGGTTTTCCCACAGCCGGGACTGGGATTCGTGGATGCCCAGGGAGACGGTGTCCCCCCGGGGGGTGCCCCAGTGGTCCGCCGGCAGCCCCTGGTCGTAGAGGGCGTGACCCGTTTCGTGCAGGGTGCCGAAAAAGGCCTGGGTGAAGTGGTGCTCGTCAAAGCGGGTGGTGATGCGGACGTCCCCGGGGCCGATGCCCGTCGAAAAGGGGTGGGCGGTTTGGTCCAGGCGGCCGCCGGCAAAATCGTACCCGAGGCTTTGGGCCGCCAGCCGGGCGAAACGGTCCTGGGCCTCCACCGGGAAATGCCGGCGCACCACCTCGCCCTGGGGCCGCCGCCCGCTCCCCTGGACCGCCGCCAAAATCCGGAGGAGAGACATCCGCAGTTCGGCCAGGAGAGGCGCCAGGGCCGCGGCGGTCTCCCCCGGCTCAAAGAGGTCCAGGTGGGCGTCATAGGGTTCGGCGGCGTAGCCCAGGGCCTGGGCCTCCTCCCGCTTCAGGGCGACGACCGTGGCCAGGAAGGGCTTGAAGGTCTCCCAGTCGTTCTCCGGCCGGGTGCGCTCCCAGGCCGTCTCCCCTTCGGCGGTGGCTTTGGCCAGGGCGACGGCCAGGTCCTGGGGGATTTTGATGGCCCGGTCGTAATCCCGCCGCCACTCCCGGACGTTCACCGCGGGCATCCGCGATCGGGTCCGCCACCAGGTCCGAGGCCTCCACCCGGGCCAGGGCCTCCCCTATCCGGGGGTCGGTGGCCCGGACGTGAATCCACTTGGCCAGCATGGCGAACTGGTTGTGGCGGTGCGGATGCCCTTTGGGGGGGATGTGGGTGCGCTGGTCCCAGCCCAGCACGTGGCCCATGGATTTCAAGTAGGCGATCTCCAGGCTGTGCTCCGCCAGCCAGCGGTAGGCTTCATCGGGGGTCATGATGTTCTCCTTAACAGATTGAGGGCACGGCCCGCCGCGCCCGGTGGATTCAATATGTTCTCTCTATCCTGATAAGTTTACCGTAGGGTGCGTCCTACGCACCAATTAATCGCGGCATTGGCGGGCAATGCCCGCCCTACATGGCTGGCTACTGGCCGCTGCCTGGCGACGGCTCAACTGCCAGGCCACCCAGGTGTAACTCTTCTCCGGCGGGAGTTCGATGACCCACTCGTCCCGGGTGAGGCGGGTGCTCCAGGACCCAGCCCGACCGCTGATAGGCGGCCCGGAGGTCCTCCTCCTGGGTGTCCTTGAAACCCGACAGGATCAGGCGGGTGTCGGGGGCCGCCAGCCGGGTGAATTCCGCCACTTTGTCCATCTGGACCGCCCAGGGCAGGTTCGCCACCATCAGCCCGAAGGGGCCCCGGAGAGCTTCCGTGGACCCCCGGACCACCTGGACGGCGGCGGCCAGGCCGTTGGCCCGGGCGTTGTTCCGGGTGGTGGCCACGGCCTTCCCGGAGAGATCCAGGCCCACCCCGAGCCGGGCGCCGGCGGCCACCCCGGCCAGCAGGAGCACCCCGGAGCCGCAGCCCACGTCCAGGAGTCGCGGGCAGGGCGCCTTCGGCCAGGGTCTGCGGCCAGGAGTTCCAGGCACAGGCGGGTGGTGGGATGGCCGGGCGGGAAGATTGAGGCCGCCGCCAACACCAGCACCCGCTCCCCCGGCCGGGGCCGGTAAGGCCGCCAGGGGACCGCAACACCAACTCGGGCGATAACCGGTAAAACATGGTTGGGAGGTGGCCTCCATCGGGCCCCGGCTCTGTTCGCTCATCAGGGGCTTTCGTCAACCCTCGGACCGCAGGGGCGACCCGGCCGGGTCCGGCCGGCTGCCGGGGGTGCCCTGATCATAGACGGCCCCGGCCGCCGCTGTCAAGGCGCGGCTTCGGAGGAGAAATTCGCCCGGCCAGCCTTCCCGCCGTGTTGACCCCGCCTCTCTTTTTAGATAAGAATAGGGGAAATTTAGTGAAACTGCCGGTTTTGCCGAAACTTATTATCCGGAGACCATGAAAGAAGTTCCGTCGGTTGGCCCCCGGCGCCTCGGGGGCTGGGGGTGAAGGTAACGGCTTGTGTCTGAAGAGTCTTGAATCGGTGGCAAGGCTTCCAGCCTTGTCGGGTGTATGGCGGCCTGTGCCGCCTGAGGGCGGCGGTCCCGCCAGCATGTCCTTATCAGGCTTTACGGGTGGACCAGGGGCTCACGAGCCACTGCTCTGAGTCATAAATCAATTACTGGCAGTCAGGTGGTATGGAAAAGATTCTCTTGACCAGGGCCGGGTATGAGAAGCTCATCCGGGAGTTGGAGTTTCTCAGCCAGGTGGAACGTCCCCAGGTGATCCAGGAGATCCTGGAGGCCGCCCAGGAAGGCCGGGTGGAGAAAAATCCCGATTTCCAGTCCGCCCTGGTCCATCGCCGGCAGCTGGAGCGCCGCATCAGGCAGTTGCAGCAGACCCTGGCCAACGCCGAGGTGCTGGTGGGGAGCAACCTGTCTCCCGATAAGGTAAGATTCAACGCCCGGGTCAGAGTGGTCAATCTGAACACCGGCCAGGAGCGGGAGTATAAAATGGTGGGCCCCCTGGAGGCCGACGCCGCCGCCGGGCACCTCTCCCTGGCCTCGCCCTTGGGCAAGGCCCTGCTGGGCCGCGCCGTGGGGGACCGCCTGCAAGTCCAGACCCCCCGGGGCCTCAGGGTGTACCAGGTTCTGGAAATTCACCGGGAACAGGTATGAACGACGCGGCCCACGCCCACCATCACCGGTTCGAGAGCAGCCGCCGGCGCCTGCAAGCTGGCCTTTTGGACCCAGCTGGCGTTTTTCGTGGTGGAGCTGGTGGGCGGCATCCTCACCAACAGCCTGGCCCTGCTGGCCGACGCCGGGCACATGCTGAGCGACGTGGGCGCCCTGGGACTGAGCCTCCTGGCCCTCAGGCTGGACCGCCAGGCCCCCCACCGCCCAAAAGACCTTCGGCTACCACCGCCTGGAAATCCTGGTGGCCCTGGTCAACGGGCTGGTGCTCTGGGCCATGGCCGGCTATATTTTTTACGAGGCCGCCTGGCCGGTTTTTTCAGCCGCCGGCCATCAGCAGCAGCCCCCTGATCATCATCGCCAGTCTGGGCCTGCTGGTTAACCTGTTCGGGATGTATGTGCTCATGCCGTCCCGGGAGCACAACCTCAATCTGCGCTCGGCCTTCCTGCACCTGCTGGCCGACTCCTTCGGGTCGGTGGCCGCCATCGCCGCGGGCGTGGCCATCTGGTGGCAGGGCTGGTACTGGTTCGACCCCCTGGCCGGCGTCATCGTGGGGGTGCTGATCGTCATCAGCAGCTGGCAGCTGGTGTGGGAGGCGGCGGACATTCTGCTGGAGTCCACCCCCCGGCATATCGCCCTGGATGAGGTGCAGCAGTCCCTGGAGAGCCATCCCCAGGTGAAGCAGGTGCACGACCTGCACATCTGGACCATCGCCTCGGGGATCTATGCCCTGAGCGTCCACGTGACCATCGACAACCATCTGAACCGGGACTGCCTTACCTGGGAACTGGAAGAACTGCTGCGCCACCGGTTCGGCCTGGAGCACAACACCATCCAGATCGAGGGTCCGGATTTCCATGACCCCCAAGTCTGTCCTTTACACCGCCTGGAACGGCGGCCATCGCATAATGCGACCGCTTGAGACTCCTGGCGGTCCGCCGCCTGGCAGATGATCGTGATGAGGAGGAACCATGTCGCCAAACCGCTGGGAACTGAAGCCCGAGAGCTTGCGCGCCGTCTGTGACCCCGACGCCTTGGGATTCGAAACCACCCTGGACGTCAGCCCCCTGAAGGAAAAGGTCGTGGCCCAGGACCGGGCCGTCCACGCCCTGGAGTTCGGCCTGGGGGTGAAGGACCTGGAATACAACATCTTCGTGGCCGGGCCGCCCCGGGCCGGGAAGACCGAAACCATCATGGCCTATGTCCAGGAGTTGGCCGCCACCGAGCCCACGCCGCCGGATTATATCTATGTCCACAATTTCAAGGACCCGGAGCAGCCCCAGAGCCTGAGCCTGCCCACCGGCAAAGGCCGGCTCCTGAAGGCGGATATGGAAGAGCTCATCTCCAACCTGAAGATGCAAATCCCCGAGGTGTTCGAGAGCGAAGACTACTCCGGCCGCCGGGAAGCCCTCATGCACGGCTTCGCCCAGGAACGCAACAAGATCCTCCAGGAACTGGACGGCAAGGCGGGGGAAGAAGGCTTTATCCTCAACATTTCCCCCACCGGCCTGATGATTTTCCCCGGCAAGGAAGGCAAGCCCTTGGGCGAGGAAGAACTCAAGGCCCTGAACGACGAGGACCGGGAGACGCTGCGCCAGAAGTCCGCCCAGCTCCACACCGAAATGAATGAGGCCATCCGCAAGATTCGCAAGATGGAAAAGGAGTTCCAGGAACAGGAGAAAAAGCTGGACCAGGACGTGGCCCTCTACGTGGTGGGCCATCACATGGAGGACCTGCGGGAGAAATACCAGGACCTGCCCCAGGTGCTGGACTACCTCAAAGACGTCCAGGAAGACATCCTGAAAAATATCGACGACCTGAAGCGCCGGCCCGGCGCCCAGGGCCCCTTTCCCTTTCCCGCGCCGGAGCCGTCGTTCGTTCAGTACCAGGTGAACGTCTTCGTGGACCACTCCGAGACCAAGGGCGCCCCGGTGATCATGGAGAACAACCCCACCTACCCCAACCTGTTCGGGGCGGTGGAACGCCGGGCCCAGTTCGGCGCCCTGGTGACCGACTTCACCCTGATCCGGGCCGGGGCCTTGCAGCGGGCCAACGGCGGCTATCTCGTCCTGGAGGCCCTGGACCTGCTGCGCTGGTTCTTTTCCTATGAAGCCCTGAAGCGCTGCCTGAAAAACGGCGAGGTCAAGATCGAAGACCCCATGGAGATGTTCGGGATGATCACCACCCGCAGCCTCCAGCCCCAGCCCATCCCCCTGAACATCAAGATCATCCTGGTGGGCGACCCCTATATCTACCAGACTGCTCTATAGCTACGACGAAGATTTTCACAAATTTTTCAAGATCAAGGCCCAGTTCGACTGGCGGATGCGCAAGACCGACGACCACCTCCGGCAGTTTTCCGAGCTTTTAGGCGGCTATTGCCGGGACCAGTAGCCTCATGCCCCTCCACAAGACCGGCATGGCCCGCCTGGTGGAGTATGCCCAGGAACAGGCCGGGCACCAGCAAAAGCTCACCCTGCAGCTCAAAGAGGTCCAGGACGTGGTCAAAGAGGCCAATTACTGGGCCCGGAACAACACCCACGAAGCGATCTTGGGCTCCGACGTGGACAAGGCCATCGCCGAGAAGACCTATCGGGCCGACCTGCCGGAAGAAAAGCTCCAGGAGTTCATCGACGAAGGGATGCTCTTCATCGAGACCGAGGGCCAGGTGGTGGGCCAGATGAACGGCCTGTCGGTATATGCCCTGGGGGACCACGCCTTCGGCCGCCCGTCCCGGATCACCGCCAGCGTCGGCCTGGGCAAGGATGGGGTGGTGACCATCGACCGGGAGTCCCAGCTCTCGGGCAACATCCACAACAAGGGGGTCCTCATCCTGGCCGGTTACCTGAAAAGCCGCTTTGCCCAGGACAAGCCCCTGACCCTGTCGGCCAGCCTCTGCTTCGAGCAGAGCTACGGCATGGTGGAAGGCGACAGCGCCTCCCTGGCGGAACTCTGCACCCTGATCTCCGCCCTGGCCGAGCTGCCCCTGGCCCAAAACATCGCCATGACCGGCTCCATGAGCCAGCGGGGCGAGGCCCAGCCCATCGGCGGGGTCAACTGGAAGATCGAGGGTTTTTATAAGGTCTGCAAAGCCCGGGGCCTGGACGGCACGCCAGGGCGTCATCATCCCCAAGGCCAATGTCCCGGAGTTGATGCTGAAAAAAGAAGTGGTGGACGCGGTCAAAGAAGGCAAGTTTCACGTCTGGGCCGTGGGCCACGCCGATGAGGCCCTGGAACTCCTCACCGGGGTCCCGGCCGGCAAACGCCTCCCGGACGGCACTTTTGAACCGGATACGGTGAACTACCAGGTGGACCAGAAACTGAAGCAGATGATGGAACTGGCCAAAGAGCTGATGAGGGGGGAAGAAGGCCCCGGAAAGAGCCCCGGGCCGGCGGCCTCGTGCCCGTCCTGCGGCAAGTGAGAGGGACCGGAAAGCCTATCGGTGGCAGCCGGAGACGGCCGCCCTGCGCCTTGATTTTTCGATCGGGCAGGGAGCCCCGCAACATTCAGTGTCGCGATTCATCCATAGTATGGTATAAAACGGGCCACATCGGGCTCATATAAACCGCATGCAACCTGGAGGAGCTTATGATGAAAAAAATCAGCCTCTTGCTGCTTATGCTCATATTGGCCGCGGCCCTGGCGGCTCCGGCCCTGGCGACCACTGCGGCGTCGGGGATCTCCGCCAGTGAGGCCCTGAGGCTCCTCAAGGAAGGCAATAGCCGTTACGTGGACGGCAAACTCCAGCATCCCCGCCAGGACCGGGCGCGCCGGGCCCTGACCGCGGCCCAGGGCCAGCACCCCCTGGCCGCAGTCCTCACCTGCTCCGACTCCCGGGTGCCGGCGGAAATCATCTTCGACCAGGGCATCGGCGATATCTTTGTGGTCCGGGTGGCCGGCAACGTCGCCGCCACGGATGAGATCGGCTCCATCGAATACGCCGTGGACCATCTGCGCCACGCCCGCTGGTGGTGGTGCTGGGGCATACCCAGTGCGGCGCGGTCGCCGCGGTGCTGGACGACGCCAAGCTGCCCCCCAATATCGCCAACCTGGTGGAGCCCATCAAACCGGCGGTGGACAAAGCCCGGGAGGCCAACCCCGAGGCCGCCAAGGACGTGCTCCTCAAGGCCGCCATCACGGACAACGTCTGGCAGGCCATCGAAGATATGTTGCGGCTGAGCCCCATCATCCGGGAGAAGGTCAGAGACGGCCAGGCTCAAGTGGTGGGCGCCCTCTATGACATCGATTCCGGCCAGGTCCAGTGGCTGGGGCCGCACCCCGACCAGGAAAAACTGGTGGGGGGCAAGAAGGGGCGGCGGGCAAAACCGGGAAGAAGGGGAAAAAGTCTAAGAAGTCTGAAGAGTAAGTGCTCTACCGCACCTGAGGCATTACGCCCTGCGTTGGGTTCCGGGTCTGCCGTGAGACTCAGAGCCCCGATTCAGGCGCAGGCGCAATCTGCCGCCGGTTTTAAGGAGCGGTCAGGGGGGTTAACCTAATCCTTCTCGTCGGGGTGGCGGTGGGGGCGCATTCCCATCAGGTCCAAGCGCCCCACCGCAGATCCCGCCTTATTTCTTCTTATCCCCTTTGGGCGATTCCACGGCGATATCCGGCCGCTCGCACGCCGAGGTCGGGCTGTCGCACCAAGCCGGCAGCGGTTCGCCGGTTCCCGTCACGCGGCCGCTCGAATTGGTCCACCACCTGCCAGCCCTTTTCCTTCCAGGCGGACAGCGGGCGGGGGCGGGGAGCCGCCAAACTTGAACTTTTGAGCGCCGCGGGTGTCCAGCATCCGCACCTCGATCTCGTGGTCGCCCTTCTTGACCTTATAGCCCCACTCAAAGTTGTCGGTGGTATTGGGCGTGGTCTTCTTGCCGAAATACTGGACAGTGTTGCCTTCATGTTTGACCCGGGAGAAGGTCATACAGCAATCGCCGACTCCCGAACCGCCGGGGCCGGTCAGCCCGCCGCAGCCGCAGTTGGCGGCCTTCAGCTCCAGGCCGTCCACCTTGTAACCGCCGTGTATCTTTTCAAAGCAGCCCATATCAGCCTCCTGGTGAGAATTGGACATCAGGGTCTTTAAATCTGTCGCTGGCAGGCTCCGCCGCCGAGATTTCCCCGGCGGCCAGAACCTGCTAACCATGGATAACCACGTAATTATCTTAGAAACTAATAACCCCCTGGGTTAAAGCCAATGGGTAAAAATACCTATTTTTCAGGCAAAACTGACCTAAAAGGGATAATTGGTGAGAAGGGGGTTGCTTCCTGGAAGACCCTTCAGCCCTAAGCGGCCTTCCCAGCGGATCACGGCGAGGCCAGGAGAAGCAGAGAGCAGGCGTGGTGGCGCATCGAGAGGTTCGGCCGAGAGAAACCGATTAACGTGTTGAGAAAAATTCTATTCCGACTCGATGTAGGCGTAGGCGGAATGGTTGTGGATGGACTCGAAGTTTTCCGACTCCACCGCGTACCAGCTGAAGTTGTCATCCTGGCTCAGGTGGTGGGCGATCTCCCGCACCACGTCCTCGACGAACATGGGATTGCTGTAGGCCTTCTCGGTGACGAACTTCTCATCCTGGCGTTTCAGCAGCGCATAGACCTCGCAGGACGCCGACTCCTCCACCAGGCGGATCAGGTCTTCGATCCAGAAAAACTTCTTGTAGCGCACCTGGACCCGCACTTCGCCCCGCTGGTTGTGGGCGCCCACCTGGCTGATCTCCTTGGAGCAGGGGCACAGGGTGGTGATGGGCACCGTGATCCCCACCACCAGGTCCAGGACGCCGTTTTCATCCATGGAGCCGTTAAAGTTGCAGATATACTCCATCAGGCCCCGGGCCTTGGTGACCGGCGCCTCCTTGTCGATGAAATAGGGGAAGGTCATCTCGATGTGGGCCGACTGGGCGTGGAGGCGGCGCCGGGTCTCCTCCAGGATGGGGCCGATCTTCTTGAGGCTGACGTCCCGGCGGTGCTCGCTCAGGATCTCGATGAAGCGGCTCATGTGGGTGCCCTTGTGGCGGTGGGGCAGGTTGACGTACATGTTGATGCGGGCCACGGTGTGCTGGGTGCCGTTGAACTTGTCCAGCACCACGATGGGGTAGGAGATGTTCTTGACCCCCACCTTGTCGATGTCGATGGTGTGGGGACTGACGTGGTTCTGGACGTCGGCGATTTCGGTCACGGGCAGGATGACCGTAGGGACTTTAGGGGTTGGCATGGCTCATGGTCCTGGTCTGGGGCGCTGGGTCATCAGGGTATGATCCTCCCCGGCATCCGAAGCGGGCTGGCATCAGGGTCGGCAAGCCGGCTTTCCGGCCCCGGCGCCGTTTGGTTAATCATCGCGAAACCTTTCGGCCACGGCCCGGGCGTGCAGGAGCAGGCCCTCGTGTTCGGCCAGGGTGATGACCGTATCTTTCAGGGACCGGAGCGCCTCCCGGGTGAAGTGCTGGAAGGTGGGTTTCTTGATGAAATCATCCACGGAAAGGCCCGAGAACATCCGGGCGCAGCCCCCCGTGGGGAGCACGTGGTTGGTCCCCGAGGCGTAGTCGCCCACCGGCACCGGGGCATACGGCCCCAGAAAGATGGAGCCGGCGTGCTTGATGCGGGGCAACAGGGCAAAGGGGTCCCGGGTGACGATCTGCAAATGCTCCGGGGCATAGAGGTTGGCAAACTCCAGGGCCTCATCCAGAGACGGCGGTCAGGAGCACCGCGGAGTACTTCGTCAGGGCCGCGGCGATGATCTCCCGCCGGGGCAGGTGGGGCAGTTCCGCGGTGATGATGGCCACCACGTGCCGGGCCAGGTTCCGCATCCGGCGTCACCAGGACCGCGGCGGCCTCGGGGTCGTGCTCCACCTGGGAGAGAAAGTCCACCGCCACGAACCGGGCCTTGGCGGTGTCATCCGCCAGGATCAGGGCCTCGCTGGGCCCGGCGGGGGAGTCGATGTCCACCTGGCCGAACACCAAGAGCTTGGCCGCGGTGACATACTTGTTGCCCGGCCCCACGATCTTGTCCACCCGGGGGACCATCTTCGGTCCCGTAGGCCAGGGAGCCGATGGCCCAGGGGCCGCCGATCTTGAAGAGCCGGCTGGCCCCGGCCAGGTGCGCCGCCACCAGGGTGGCGGGGTTCACCGCCATCTCCGGCCCCGGCGGCGTGGCGGCCACGATCTCGGCCACGCCCGCCACTTTGGCGGGAATGATGTTCATCAGGGCGCTGGAGGGATAAGAGGCCAACCCGCCGGGAATGTAGCAGCCCACCCGGTCAAGGGGCCGGGAGAGCCGCCCGGCCAGGATGCCGGGCTGGACTTCCATGGCCCACATGTCCCGGTCCATCTGGGCCCGGTGAAATTTTTCAATATTGGCGGCGGCGGTCTTGAGCGCGGCGATGACCTGGGGGTCCAGGACCCGGTAGGCGGCCTCGATCTCCTCGGGGGTGGCCACCAGGTCCGCCGCGGTGATGTCGGCTTTGAACTGCTGATGCTGCCGGAGGGATTCGGCGTCGCCGTCGGCGCGCAGGGCCGCCAAGATGGGCGCCACCACCTCCAGCACGGCGCTGACGTCTTCCTGGGAGCGGGACAGGATCGCCTGCCGCCGCGCCGGTGCGAGTTCGGTGAGTCGTTCCACCTGCAAATCTGACACTCGCAGGTTCCGCCTTTTCCGCAAAAATGGGTTATACCACCAAAAATTATATAAGATTGTTCAACGAAGCACAAATCTATTCATGAAAGCAGGAGAGGGATGCCCTTTTCCCTGCCCCTCGGGGTGAGGTTGGAACGGGCAATCTCGATTTTACTCGGATCATAATGCATCTCAGTGGCTCCGGGCCGGTGGGGCGGGCCTCCGTGCCCGCCTAGAGCGGTCCATGGCACGGACCCGAACCAGCCTCATCTTTTGCAGCGCAGGCGCCCAAACCGGCAAGAAAACCGATGCCCACGACCAAACAGGTCACCGCCGATGTCTTGTTCCTCGCCCAAATCGGCCTGGCCCTAGTTTTCGGCGGCAGCGAATTCCTGCGCCTGCTCAATACCTCCCAGGGCATCCCCATCTTCTGGCTCGCCAGTTGGCTGGCATTCCTGCTGATCAACCTGGTCCTGACCATCCGGGCTCACGTCAGCTGCCCCAGCCGGGTGACCCTCCAGGCCGTCGGCTGCTATGCCCTCTGGACGGTGATCATCGCCTCGGACCTGGTAGTACTGTTCGTGAAGGGCACGGACATCTGGCGCGCCGCCGATACCATCACCGCGCTTATCGTGGGAGCCGGCATCATTGTCACCATCCTCTGGGGGTACCGCCGGGGCCACGGCCTTGGCGACCCCATAGTCCACGGTTACCTCGGGATTCTGTTTATCGGCATACCCCAAATCACCCTGGCCTACACCATCTTCCAGGAGGGCGGCCAGGGATTGGCCGGGGCCGCCTTGCTCGCCAGCAATTTTTCCATCCTTATCCGGCTGGGGCTCTTAGGCTTTGCCATTGCCGAGGCCGGTTGGGACCGGAACCGGAAAGGCGCGGCCATGAGCGAATTCGCCAACGAAATAAGTTGGCTGCTGGTCACCCTGGCCTGGTTGATCCGCTACCCGCGTGGTTGAGGCGACCAGGCTTCAGCCGCTCCAACTCATCAGATTTTGAGCCAAGTTATCCGGAATGATATGGCCTTGGTGACAAAGCGGGCCGCAGGTATTATCTTGGACACGAGACCGGTATGAAGACCAGCACATTTTCGGCGCAACGGCTGACCACGGATGCCCTCTTCGGGGTGCAACTGCTCTTTACCTTTATTTTCGGCGGCAGCCAATTCTACCGCATGTTGACCACCAGCCAGGGGGTGAACCTCAGCTGGTTCCTCAGTTGGCTGATATTCCTGTTGCTGAATCTGGCTCTGACCATCCGGGCTCACCAGAACCAACCCAGCCGGGTCACGCTCCAGACCATCCTCAGTTATGCCGCCTGGACTTTCGTGGTGGCTGCGGATTTGGCGGTGATGCTCTGGAAAGGCACCCATGTCTGGGGCCGGACCGATACCATCACCACCATGCTCGTGGGGCTGGGGGTGGCTTTGACCCTGGCGGTGGCCTACCGCCTGGAACTGGGCCTCGTCGACCCCATGGTCAAGGGTTGGCTGGCGGTGTTTTTCAAGGCGATTCCCCAATTAGCCCTGGCCTACAAAATTTTCATGCGGGGCGGCGCCGGCCTGGCCGCGGCCGCAGTGATCACCGGCCATATCACCATTCTCGCCCGGCTCGGCCAACTCTGGTTTTCCATCAAAGAGGCCGGCTGGGACCGAAATCGCCGCGGCTCAGCCTTAAGCGAACTGGCCAACGAAGCCAGCTGGCTGGTGGCCACCCTGGTCTGGCTGCTCGTTTAATCCAGGCTGCACCGACGCTCCAAGGCGGGCTGCCTGTAGCATGGCACGATATAATCACAGATGCTTGGCTCAGGGCTCCCGAATCCGGCGGCAAGAGCAGCCGGGCCGACACCGGGAAGGCCCGATAATCCACCGGCGCATCCACTATGCCGGGAAAAAATTAATATTTTTGATGAGCGTGCCGATATCCCAGGAAACAGGTTTGATCAACCGAGACTTTTTCCTTGAATGGTAAAATTCCTATGAAAACTGATAAAGGTACTCCCTCGGCGCCTTCTTTCGAACGACGCCGGTTCGGTCGGATTCATATCTTCGAACCCAGGAGATGTCATATTCACCTGCCCCAATCCCAGGAATTATGGACAGACCAGGGCATATTAGTGAATATCAGTCTCGGAGGCATTTATTTCGTTTGTGATCGACAGCCTCCACTGGAAAAAGACGATATTTGCTATTTAACTTTGGATAATCCCATACGCTGATCCTAAAGATCATCATCTTGGGTTTCATGTTTCAGTGGTTCGCACTGAGCAGGTGCAACGTTCACCTATCGCAATTTGCAGTAGCACTGAGAATAATTTCTGACCCCATTTATTACTCGCCTCATAAAACCAACAAACGAGAATATTACTTCATTGGATAAACTTGGTATAATGTACCAGTATTACGATTTGAATAAAAAAGCCTACGAAATCATTACGAATACTTCGAAATTCGGACTGATAAAATCAATAATATAAAAGAAATTCATCGAGAAAGGCTCTTATAAAGTAAAACCTGATAAAGTTACTCAAAGCCTTATCAACGATCTTTTCTTAGAAAATATTTTGCGCTCCAATAATATAATCATCAGGCTTTCAAGCCTGGTCGATTTAACCCCTGATCTTGCGCGCCATGGCGCTCGACCACCCCGCTCTCCCCCAATTCAGGCCATCAAGGCCGACCTCCGGCAGGAGGCTTAGACACCCCCGGCTATCGAGCTCCTGGTCTCTGCCGCCCTCCGAGTAATCCGTGTCTGCGCCGCCTGACGGCGTCCGATGCGGTTTAACCCCGAGATGCCGTTTTTTGGTGACTACTGTTTAACATATTGATATTATAATGAATGTTTTTTAAATCCACGATATCAACGAACGCGGCGGCGAAGGCGGCTAACACCTCAACCCCTTTAAGGCCCGGGTTGCGAGGCAGATGATGACGACGAGAAGACGGCGGAAAAAGAAGCCGGCGGCCAAGGAAGACCACATCCTGCGGACCTTTCAGGAGGCCGCCCGGCCGCTGTTGATGGAGGAGCTGCTCCGGTTGCTCAACGCCGGCCAGGACCAGGCCGAGGCCGTGGCCACGGCTGGTGGACCAGTTGGTGGCCCGGGGGCAGTTGGTCTCCCTCAAGGGCGGCCGCTTTGGCCTGGCCGAAAAGATGAACCTGGTGGCGGGGGAGCTCTCCGTCCACCCCGACGGCTTTGGCTTCGTCACCCCGGAGACCGGCGGCAAGGACATTTACCTGGTGGCGGCGAACCTGAAAGAAGCCTGGCACGGCGACCGGGTGGTGGTGCGGATCGAGGGCAGCCGGGGCCGCCGCCGGGAAGGCCGGGTGATCCGGATCCTCTCCCGCCGGCTCACGGACGTGCTGGGCACCCTGTCCCAGGCCGGCGACACCTATTTTGTGGAGCCCGAAGACGAGCACCTCCTCTTCAACCTGGTGATCGCCCCGGAGCACCTAAACGGCGCCGCCCCGGGACAGATGGTCCGGGCCGCGGTGACCCACTATCCCACGGGGCACCTCAATCCCCAGGGAGTGGTCACCGAGGTCCTGGGCGACGTGGAAGACGCCGAGGTCCAGGCCCGGCTGGTGATTTTGAAGTATGAGCTGCCGGACGAGTTCCCGCCGGAGGTCCTGGCCGCGGCGGCCGACCTCAACCCGGACCTGTCGGAGCAGGCCCTGAAAGGCCGGCTGGACCTGCGCCACCTGCCCATGGTGACCATCGACGGCGAGACCGCCCGGGACTTCGACGACGGCGTCTACCTGGAGAAAAAGCCCGGGGGGGGCTTCACCCTCTACGTGTCCATCGCCGACGTCAGCCACTACGTCACCCCGGGCTCGCCCCTGGACAAGGAGGCCGACCAGCGGGGCACCAGCGTCTATTTCCCCCAGCGGGCGGTGCACATGCTGCCCGAGAAGCTGGCCACCGACGTCTGCAGCCTCATCCCCGGGGAAGACCGCCTGGCGGTGACCGCCATTCTCCACTTCGACCGCCGGGGCCGCCGGAAAGACTTTACCTTTGCCCGGAGCGTGGTCCGCAACCATGCCCGCCTCACCTACCGCCTGGTGGACGACCTGCTGGTCAAAAAAGACCGGCAACTTCGGAGCCGCTACCGGCCTTTCGTGAAGATGCTCACCCAGATGACGGACGCTCTGCGACCTCCTCCGGGAGCGCCGGGCCGAACGGGGCAGCCTGCTTGATGAGCCTTCCCGAAGCCGAGGTGGTGCTGGACGACAAGGGCTGGCCGGTGGACGTCCGCCGGGTGGATCACCTGGTGTCCCACCAGCTCATCGAGGAGTTCATGATCGCCGCCAACGAAGCGGTGGCCACCTTCCTGGGGGAATTCTCCCTCTTCCGGGTGCACGAGCGCCCCGACGCGGTCAAGCTGGCCGCGTTCCGCACCTATCTGAAGAGCCTGGGGTTTGACCTGCCCAAGGAGGTCCACCGCGACCCCCGGGTCCTCCGGGAGTTTCTGGACGAAGTGCGCCAGACCCCCCTGGCCCCCATGGTGCAGCTGATGCTGCTGCGCTCCCTGAAGCAGGCCCGCTACGCCGGGGAGAACCTGGGCCACTACGGCCTGGCCACCGACTGGTACACCCACTTCACCTCCCCCATCCGGCGCTATCCCGATCTGCTGATTCACCGGCTGCTCCTGGCCCGTCTGGAGGGGCGCAAACCGCCGTTTTCCCTGGACCCGGAAGACCTGGAGACCCAGGCCGGCCATCTCACCCGGCGGGAGCGGGCCGCGGTCGAGGCGGAGCGGGAGATGCTGTCCCGCATGCAGGTGCGCTGCCTGGCCCACCGGGTGGGTGACACCTTCTCGGGCCGCATCACCGGGGTCAACGCCTTCGGCTTTTTCGTCTCCCTGGAGGAGATCTTTGCCGAAGGCCTGGTGCGCCTGGTGGACCTGCCCGACGACTACTACCGCTACGAGGAATCCCAGCATGCGCCTCTTCGGCCGGCGCACCCGGCGCATCTTCGCCCTGGGGGATCTCGTCAGGGTCAAGGTGGCCCACGTGGACATCCGGCGCCGCCACGTCAACCTGGTGTTGGTGGAGGAGGAAGAAGGGGAAAAAGGCGAAGAGGGGAAAGAGGGAAAAAGGGGATTAAACCCTGATAACTCTGGAGATGATTATAGGGCGGCCTGTGGCCGCCTTAGGGAATATGAACCATAGTGGGGCGGCCGTCCCTGGCCGCCCGCGCCAGAGGCGGGCACGGAGGCCCGCCCCACCGGAAATAGGGCGACCCACCGGGTCGCCCCTACGCTGACCGTTGCTTTCACCGGTCGTTCCCAAGTGCAACTTGGAACATCAAGTTAAATCAGCCCCACCGGCCTCAACCCCCGCTAAAAATCCACGTACTCCCCCCGCGTCAGGCCCCTCAGGTGGCAGGTGTCGTTGAGGCCCATGATGTGCCAGGTGTCCCCCACCCGGTTAAAGCGGTTGATGGCCGTGGTGTCCTGGCCGATCCGCCAGAAGTGGGAGTTGTCCAGGCCGATGAAGGCCGCGATGAGCACCTTGTTCACCGCCCGGTGGGCCGCCAGCAGGACCGTTTGGCCGGGGTGGCGCTGCACCACTTCCTCCACCGCGTCCAGGGCCCGGGCCTTGACTTCGTCCAGGGTTTCGCCCCCGGGAAAGCGGACGGTGGCCGGGGCGGTTTCCCACTGGCGGTAGAGGTCGGCGTACCTGACCTTGACCTCCGCCAGGGGCAGGCCCTCCCAATCGCCGTAGCACAGGTCGGTGAGTCCCGGCAGGTCCGCGACCGGCAGACCGTGATGCCGGGCGATGGCCTCGCCGGTGTCCCGGGCCCGGGACAGGGGCGAGCGTAGGCGGCGTGGATGGTCTCCCCCTTGAGCCACTCCCCCGCCAGGCGGGCCTCCTCCCGGCCCTGGTCGTTCAGGGGAATGTCCCGGGAGCCCCGAAAAATCTTGTCCTGGTTCCAGGGGGTTTGGCCGTGGCGCACCAGAATGATCTGGGTCATGAGTCGTCTTCCTCCTGTGTCAGTCATCCACCCGGGCTCAGTCTCACGGCGTTGGCGCAAAAAGGGGCCCCGGGCGGGAGCCCTGGCCCCTACTATAATGCATCGGCCGCTGCGTTTGAAAAGCGCTAATCAGCCGACGATATCCCAATTCAGCGCAAAGGTATTGTCATAGAGGGTGTATTCAAACCCCATCATCTTGCCGACCCCGGGCCGCTCTCCCGGCTTGACCCGCCAATACATCAGATAAATAGCGGGGATCATGCGGGGATCGCCGGTCTTGGGATCAGGTTCGATGTTGGCCCAAATTTCCTTCTTCTCCATGACCCGCCAAACCGTGCCGTATTTTTTGCTGCGCACTTCCTGCCCGACCTCGGGCAGGCCCTTTTCCCGGATGATCTTATCAAAATCCTTCATGGCCGCCTCCTTTTGAGGTGATGGGTGATAACTTAAAAATAAGAGTTTTTTTCACTATTTCAAGTAAGGTTATAAATATTAATCATCTGACAAGTTTTATTAAATAAGAATTGCTTCTTGCTCAGGCTTAGGACTTTCCTTCTGAATCTGGGTGGGGCATCGCCCCCTATCGCCTCATTCTCCATCAGGAGCCGGGGCTTGGCGCCTCCGGGACTCCCCGGAAGCCGGGCTAAGGCCAGGGGCGGCGGGGGCGCTTCTCATGGCCCTGACCGTAATCCGGCGGCCCGGTCATATTGCCCTTGACTATTGCACCCCTCCGGTTCAAAATAATCGGGAGAAATGGCGATGGAGCTCGCCTGGGAAATTTTTCATACTGAGTGGCAATCCGAAAGTTTTTGATGGCCGCCGCAGGCTTTAGCCGGTTGCCGGATAGTTGATTGCGAGTCGGTATTACGGCCCGAACCGCGCTGACGCTGATGGCTCCTGATTACCCCATGGGGTTCAGGAGCTTTTTTTGTTGGCCGGGCCAAGGTTGCCCCTTTACCCCTGCTGGAGGAGACTCTTATGGCCATCAGCCTGGCCTTGATCATCATCCTGGGTTTGGGAGCCGATTACCTCTTCCGCCGCCTGAAAATGCCGGGCCTGGTGGGCATGCTCCTGGTGGGCATCCTGGTGGGGCCCTATGTCCTGGGCCTGCTGCGCCCGGAAATGATCGCGGTCTCGGCGGATTTCCGCAAAATCGCCCTCATCGTCATCCTGCTCCGGGCCGGCTTCACCCTGCGCCGGGAGACCCTGAACCGCACCGCCCGCCCGGCCCTGCTCATGAGCTTCGTCCCCGCCTCCTTTGAGATCGCCGCGGTGAGTGTGGCGGCCGTGTACCTGTTCAACTTCTCCTGGCTCCAGGCCGCCATGCTGGGAGCCATTATCGGCGCCGTCTCCCCCGCGGTGGTGGTGCCCATGATGATTTACTTCATGGAGCAGGGCAAAGGGGCCAAAAGGGGATTCCCACCTTCGTCCTGGCCGGCTCCGCCCTGGACAATGTCTTTGCCATCGTCATCTTTACCCAGTTTTTGAGTCTCTACCAGGGGGTCAAGAGCAGCATCCTCTGGGACCTGGCCAGTATCCCCGTCGCCGTGATCCTGGGGACCCTCCTGGGGCTGGTGGCCGGCTACCTCCTCTACCTGTTTTTCAGCCGCTATGAACTGGCCAGTCCCCGGCGCACCATCATGGTGTTGGGGGTGGCCATCGTCCTCACCTGGATCGGCGACCTGGCGAAAGACCTGGTCCCCATCGCCTCCCTGCTGGGGGTCCTGACCATGGGCCTGGTCATCCTGGAGAAGTCCGAGAGCCTGGGACATATCATTGCGCAGAAACTCCAGCGCCTCTGGGTCTTTGCCGAACTCCTGCTCTTCGTGCTGGTGGGGGCCCAGGTGAACCCCAAGGTGGCCTGGGGCGCCGGGGCCGCCGGCCTGGCGATCATCGGCTTCGGCCTCATCTTCCGGTCCCTGGGCACCTACCTGTCGGTCCTGGGGGCCGGGCTCACCTGGCGGGAAAAGCTCTTTTGCATCATGAGCTATATCCCCAAGGCCACCGTCCAGGCGGCCATCGGCGCCATTCCCCTGGAGGCCGGGGTCCCCGGCGGCGAACTCATCCTGGCCATGGCGGTGCTCTCGGTCCTGATCACCGCCCCGCCCGGGGCCGTCGCCATCTCCCTGTGGGGCGAAAAAGTCCTGGACCAGGAAGAACTCAGCGGCTACCGCTTTTTCACCCTGAGGGACAAGTTGAAACTGCCCCGGGTGGGCCAGCGGGTCCGCCACAAGCGCTCCGGCGCCGTGTGGAAGGTTATCGAGGAGATGGAAATCTGGGTCCAGAACCCCGCCGGGGACGGCGCGGCCGCGGCGCAGGTCCCGGCGCCTGGCCCTCCGGTTCTGGAAGGTCGATGACCACCTGCCCCGGGGCAAGGGGAAAACCCTGCGCCACACCTACACCCCCGGCGATTACACCTTTGACCGCTATTGGGAGGTCCTGGAAGGGTGAAATCCGCAGCCTGGAGATTCATCATCCTGGTGGGCGTGGTCAGCCTCTTCAGCGACATGACCTATGAAGGGGCCCGCAGTATCAGCGGCCCCTTCCTGGGCGAACTCAAGGCCAGCGCCCTGGTGGTGGGGGTGGTGGCGGGCCTGGGGGAGTTCCTGGGCTACACCCTGCGCCTGGCCTCCGGCTACCTGGCCGACCGTCTGGGCCGTTACTGGCCCATAATCTTTGCGGGCTATAGCCCTGAACCTCCTGGCCGTGCCGCTCCTGGCCCTGGCGGGCAGTTGGGAAATTGCCGCGGTGCTCCTGGTGGCTGGAGCGGATGGGCAAGGCCATCCGCACCCCGGCCCGGGACGCCATGCTCTCCCACGCCGTGACCGCGGTGGGGCGGGGCTGGGGCTTCGGCTTCCATGAGGCCATGGACCAGATCGGCGCCAGTCACCGGGCCGCTCATCGTGGCCGCAGTCTTATATTTCCATGGAGGTTACCGGCAGGGGTTTGCCGTTCTCTTGCTGCCGGCCATCCTGGCGCTGGTGGTGATCACCGTGGCGGCGCGCCTCTATCCCCACCCCCAGCACCTGGAGGTGAACGCCCCGGCTCTCGAACACCACCGGGTTCAACCGCCCTTACTGGCTCTATGTCGTGGCCGTGGGGTTGATGGGCGCCGGCTATGCCGACTTTCCCCTGATCGCCTATCACTTCGGCAAAACGGCCCTGGCCTCCCGCCGAGCTGGATCCCCCTGTTTTATGCCGTCGCCATGGGGGTGGACGCCGTGGCCGCCCTCATCCTGGGCCGCCTCTTTGACCGCCTGGGGCATCCAGGTGATCATGGGGACTGCGCTCCTGTCGGCTCTGTTTGCTCCCCTGGTCTTTCTGGGAGGCTTTCAAGCTCGCCCTGTTGGGCATGGTCCTCTGGGGCATCGGCATGGGGAGCCTGGAGTCCATCATCAAGGCCGCCCTGGCTGAGATGGTGCCCCGGGACCGCCGGGCCACCGGTTACGGCCTCTTTAATACCGGCTTCGGACTGTTCTGGTTCCTGGGCAGCGCCCTCATGGGGTTTCTCTATGATTTTTCCCTGGGCGCCCTGGTGGCCTTTTCGGTAACTGCCCAACTCCTGGCCATCCCCTTCTTTCTGGCGGTCTCGAGGCAAGTGTGTCTCCAACCCCGATGACCGGGAGTGCCAGGCAACCGCTGAGGAGGCTGCCTGGACAATGAGCCGTCAAGACCGTCCAACCTCTTGACAAACTTCCGCGCCTGCGTATATAAAATAGGTGCGTTTGGGGGATCGTCTAACGGCAGGACTGCAGCCTCTGGAGTTGCCTATCAAGGTTCGAATCCTTGTCCCCCAGCCAGTTTGATTACCACAATCCCCGGTAGCTCAGCTGGTAGAGCGGGTGGCTGTTAACCACCTTGTCGGCGGTTCGAGTCCGTCCCCGGGAGCCAGAATTGATCAGACTTTGGGGTAGCTGCGGCTACCCCATTTTTTGTCCGGGAGCACTATGGGAGCACTTTTTTGCCCCGGAGCATAATTTATCAGAAATTACCTCCTCGGGCTTCTCGGCCAAGAACCCCTCAAACTTCTGATAAGCATCCACGTGGTCTGCCCCCATGGATTATACCAGAACTTAAGTTAGAGTTGGGGCCAAGTCAGCCCAGAGATCCTGGCGGAGCATAGCGGAGCCAGGATCTCTGGGGGTAACGGCGATGGCTTCGGGTGCCGGTGGTCGATAACCCAAGGCACTGTGAGGCCTTACCGTATTGTATTCCCGGCGCCAGCGCTCTATCAGGATCTGGGCCTCCTTCAGGGTGTAGAAAATCTCCCCGTTGAGCAACTCGTCACGCAACTTCCCATTGAAGCTCTCGTTGTACCCGTTCTCCCATGGACTGCCAGGTTCAATGTAGAGCGTTTTGACTCCTACTCGGCTTAACCAATCCCGAACCGCTCTGGCTGTAAACTCCGACCCGTTGTCCGACCGAATATGGTCCGGTGGGCGTCTTGACACAAAGAGCTCCGTCAACCGATACAACACCGCATCTGCATTAAAACTCCGGGACACCTCGATAGCCAGGCATTCCCGCGTGTACTCATCAATGATGGTGAGCATACGGAAAGCCTTGCCGTCGTGGGTCCGCGCCATGACGAAGTCATAGGACCAAACATGGTCCGCCCAGCATGGCCGGAGACGAACACAAGATCCATCGGTTAACCACAATCTGCCCCGCTTTGGTTGCTTCTGGGGCACCTTCAGCCCTTCCTGTCGCCAGATCCGCTCCACTCGTTTGTGGTTTACTCTCCAGCCGTCTCGGTGGAGCAAGGCGGTGATGCGGCGATAGCCATACCGGCCGTACTGCGTGGCATAGCCAATGATGGCAGCAGTCAGCCCCACCTCGTCATCAGGCTCGGTGGCTTGGTAACGCTGGGTCGCACGCGGTTGCTCAATCACCCCGCAGACCCGGCGTTCCGACACCGGCAGAGCCTTCCGGATATGCTCGATGCATTGCCGGCGACGGGTCGGGCTTAGAAGTTTCCCCTTACCGCCTCCT
Source organism: uncultured beta proteobacterium (assembly GCA_963781975.1). Classification (GTDB taxonomy): domain Bacteria; phylum Pseudomonadota; class Gammaproteobacteria; order Burkholderiales; family Burkholderiaceae_F; genus GJ-E10. Next base: position 230,414 of record CAWAHT010000007.1, on the reverse strand, counting down.
GGAGGATCAGTTTGTCCAACGTGAGATCCGCCACCGCCCGTCTCAGCCGGGTATTCTCTTGCTCCAGGGCCTTGAGCCGCTTGGCCTGCTCTATCTTTAAACCACCGTACTCCCGGCGCCACCGATAGAAGGTCTGCTCGGCAATGCCCAGGGTACGGCAAACCTGGCCCGTCGTCTCACCCTGAGCCAGGGCCACTTCTGCTTCCCGCAGCTTCCCAATGATCTGTTCCGGCGTATAACGCTTTCTGCTCATTTACCTGCCTCCCGTTGATCCACCACTCTAACTTAACATGTGGATCAGTTTTTGGGGGGCAGGTCAATCTTCATATCCTCCAGGGGGATTTGTGGGGAGGATGACTCAGGCTCCGAAGATCAAAGTAGGATGGAAAACTAGCGGGGTGGAACATGTCACGATTCCCATGCTTCCGCCAGGGCACGCAGCAGGTTTCCCCCATCGCCATGCCATGCGCTGCCGTGCATGCAGGCCAGCGTCGTCGGTTCGGTGGAGGCCAGTTTTTCAAGCATCGCACGTGCATTCCTGGTATGCGAGAAATAATCCAGTTCGCTCCGGTATGCTTCGCTAGGCCCAAGGATATCTGATTCCGTGATGGGCGGCTTACCCGAACCTCCCTGCGTGAATAGATCGCCGCACAGCAAGGTGCGGGTACTTTCTTCCATCAGGAACCCACAATCCCAGGCGTGCGGTAGATGCGGCGTGTCTAACCACCGCACGGAGTGCTGGCCCAGGAAGAGCGCCTCTCCGTCAGCGAGGGCGCGAGGCGGCCGGTCAGCAAGGTCGCCGATGGACACCATGGCGGCCACTTTCCCGCAAAGAGGTGAGGAGTGCGGGGCTACGGCAAGCCATTCGTTGAGCGAACCGCACTCGTCCGCTTCAACGTGCGAAAGCGCGATATACCGCAGCCGTTCGACCGGCAAAATGCTCGCGACCGCTTCACGCACAAACGGAAATATCTTTCGCATTCCCGTGTGGAATAGAAGGGGTTCATCGTCAACGATGAGATACTGGTTAAACGAGAACGCCCCCGGTCCAATCAAGAGCTGGAGTGCTAATGCGGAAAATCCCGTCAGCAACTTCATGGACATTCGTTCTTGAGTGCTTGGGCGTTATGGTCATGAGGCTCTCCTTTATAACCAAGGGCGTGATGATCATGGACCAGATGGCCAGGGTTCAGGCCGGGTGGGGTAAGCAATCATGGCCCCTGCCCCCTGGTCCCTATTCTCATCCGGGCCTCGAGGATACAGTTTGGGACCCGGATTGTCTCAGCCGGCATTCCCTGTTGTTTCAAATATAAGACGACAGAATCAAAAGTAAATATCGCTTCTCTCCACCAAAGGAATCGGGCGCCCAGAGAACCTGAGTCGGATAGCGACTAACTTGCCACCTGCGACAATTATCACCTTACCCGGAAAAATGACAGCTATCATCTCGTTATCTGGAACGGGCAGCTGTGGGGGGAACGATTTTTGGTGTCCGCGTTTCAAAGAAGACGGATTATCGGCCGAGAAGGCAGGAGGCCATCGGGTCGAAAAGAGGCGATATGCTCTGGATAGCAAAACCCTCCCAACGCCTCTTAAAGTCCACAGTTAGGGCAGCAATCTTCTATGAGAGCAACAATCTTAGTCCTCAGACTTTCACACCTGGGGAGGCCGCCCGAAAAAGGGCGGCTTAAGAGGGAGCCTTCTTCTGGCCGAGACTGAAACTCCGGGGAAGGGTGAAGGAGAAAATAGCCCCTCCTTGTCCCGTCGCACTCTCTACCCAGAGGCGGCCCTGGTGAGCCTCCACGATTCGCTTGACAATGGCCAGTCCCAGCCCCAGGCCGCTTTCTTTCGCCGTGCCTTTTCCCCGGTAGAGCACCTCAAACAGGTGGGGCAGGTCCTGGGGGTCGATACCCGGCCCCTGGTCTTTCACGGCGAACTGCACTTCTTCACCCAGATCGCGAACCGTCAGAGTCACACAACTTTCAGGAGGGGAATACTTAATGGCATTTTGCAGCAGATTTCCTATCGCGCGTCGTATTAGCATGGGGTCGGCCTGCAAGACGACAATGTTTCTGGGAAATTCTGTCTTAAGAGTAATACCCTTGCCTTCTGCCAGTGGCTTAAGCCGCTCTATGACCTGCTGACATTCCCCTTCCACCTGCACGGCGCTGGGTATCGGGGTGATGATGTGCAGATCCAGCCGGGCGTAATCCAGGAAGTTGGTGATGAGCTTTTCCAGGCGCTGCATTTCCTGATGGACCGTCTCCAGGTAGGATTTCTGGTTATCGGTGAGTTCACCCACCTTGCCCCTGAGGAGACGGCTCAAAAGGCCAGCCATGGCCACTACTGGAGTCTTCAGGTCGTGGGCAAACATGCTCACCAATTGGCGGCGCTCGTTTTCCAGGTGTTTGAGGGGCCTGACGTCCCGAAAGGTTTCCACACCACCGAGAAGATTTCCCTGTTCATCCCTCAGGGTTGAGGCGGAAAGCATGACCTCGATTTTTTGCCCCAGGCGGTTGGTAAAGACGGCCTCCCGGGAGACGATTTCGTTGGTGGTCATGGCCATTTTTAGGGGACATTCCCGGCCGCACATGCTGCTCTGGAGGACCTTACCACAAGAGTGCCCCAAGGCTTCCTCCCGGCGGTACCCGGTGAGCTTCTCCGCAGCCCGGTTGAAGTCCGTAACCTTCATTTCGCCGTCCACCGTGATGACGCCGTCCGCCATGCTCTGAATGATGAAGTGCGGCCAATCGGGTAAATCACCGAGAAAACGGGTCTTTTTCATTATGTGCCTATTCTTGAAGCCGAATCCTCTCGTCGACGCCATGATAGCACAAATCTCACTGAAGAAGAAATTCTTCCAAGAACCTGGACATACTAACCCCTCAGAACCAATAGACTACCTTTGAGCGTGGCAAGAGACCCCGCACATGATTGGTAAGGCGAGGATAGCTTGCCACCAACGAAACTTCTCAATAATTCCAAAAAGTTGTCGCTATGATCTCATTATCTTGCACCGACATCTGTGGGGAGGAAGATTTCAGATGTCGGTGATAGGGGAACGCCAGGTTACCGGCGGGAATGGCAGGAATCCTTCAGGCCAAGAAGGATATATATCATCTAAATATGGAAGGTTTTTAGCCCGTTGATAACTGTCGGATCTATCAGTGATCGACACCCATGCTTTGACTTGAGGGGCAGGTCGAGATAGCTCCGGGCGGTCTTTTTATAGACCTGAAAGTGGGTCTCACAATTCAAGCCGGAAAATAGATCCCTGGGCCTGGCACCTTTGACTGAGATAATTATAGATTGCCTCGTAGAAAAAGATGCATGGTTTTTCTGAAACGCCTGATATAATTTTAAGGGAAAAATATGAAAAGGGAAAATCGAACGGTGCTCAGGGTTGTCTCTTTGGTAGTTGCGATGCTGCTCCTTTCCGGTTGGGTGATGCCTGCGCATGCCTGCACCGAAACGAAGCATGGGGCCACTATCCATTGCGCCGAGGTGGACGAGTTCGATACCTCCGCCCTGTTAGTCCAAGATGGCGCCTTCATTGTTGGGCTTCAGGTCCTATCGTGTTCCCTGCCTCACCTCACCTTAATTCCCCAGCTTTTAGTCTTTACGATCTACCGTCCTCCCCAAGCCTAGCTCCGCTGTCGCGGCCTTAACGCGACAATCCGACCTCGATCAAGATTTTTGACCTGTCCTGATTTTTCATCGGTCTTGGCGAACCGACTAGTTTATCGGCCAAAACGGCCTATAGCCTGGGTTAACCCGAATTCGGTTGCAGGGGTCGCCTAACTCTAAGACCACACAACCAGAGGAAAAAATCATGAAAACAATAGGAAGCGCTTTACTGCTGGCGGTTATGCTCATTATGCTTGCCGGCGGCTGGCTATGGTCAGGAACAAACCCCCAACAAAGCCACCCAAGATTCGGGGGCTGAGGTCAAGAAAAATTCTCCTTCAGTGTTGGGGGGAATCACGGATGTCATTCAGGCTCAAAAAGAAAAATATCAAAAAGACATCCAGGACCAAATTCAAAATAAAGTCAAATCCGTTGAAGATAAATTCAATGCCTTGAAATCCCTGGCGGGGAAAGCCGAACCTGAAAAGCCCGCCAAACAGGAGACTACCCCCACACCTGCCGAGGCCGGCAAGGAAGGGGCTGGGAAAAAACCGGCCCAGGCCGCGGGTCAGACTGCCAACTCGGGATCGGGTTTTTGGGGGAAGCTCAACGCTCTCCATGAAGCCACCACGGCTTTTCTCAAACAACTCATGGCCATTCTCTTTAAATAAGTTGGGATAAGCCTGACTAATGGGGACAAAACCGACTCACTCAAGGAGTAAACGGACATGAAAACGCGGCGAGGCGCATTAATGACTTTGCTGTTGGCTGGTTTGATCGGCTTCGGGTGGCTGTTTTCAGCCTCCAGCCTGGCGGATGATCATCATAAAGGCAAGGGGCATTTCGAGCGGGAAGACCAACACCGTGTGCCCTTCCTGGATAAAGATAACGAGGGCAACGAAACCGCTGGCCAGATTGCTGCGTGGCTTTTAGTTGGAGCGAACTTGACTATTGCCATGAGCATCTTAACCAGGTGGGCCAATAACTTCGCCCCCTTGGGACCTAAGCTAAAAAGTTCGCTGAGCAGCTTTAATCGCTCTCAGAAAAAGCATTTGATGTTTCTCCATTATTACCTGAATCCTGTTATCCTGGGAATCGTTTTGTGGCACTGGCTTACGTCCCGGTGTAAATCTTCGGCTCTCCCGGAATTGGGTCTGGTAATGATGGTGATTCTCATGGGTCTTGGGATTGCCCTAAAATTCAAGTTATGTCCCATGAACCTTCGGAAAAAGGTCTATCAAATACATACTCACCCGCTGTTTTTCCTGGTCATGGTGTTGGCGCTGGTAGTTGGCCATACGATAGTGGACTGAGATTTCCTGGCATGTCTGTCGGGGCGGTCATACATCCTCTCCCGCAAAGATCACCTCTATGGGCAGTTCAACCGCCCCGACAGATTTGATGAGTCGAGTAGCGCGGGGGAGTTTCACCCCCACGCCCTCACAGTTCCGGACGTGAACCTCTCGGTTCATCCGGCTCCTATCGACCGGCCACAAGGTGCGACGCCAGTTGCCAGTGAGAAAACAGCGAGAATGCTCGGCCACAAAGACCCGCACAGACCTTTGCCGGCCCGGGGGCAGAAAATACCCGGGCGGCCAATAAGATATTTGAGATTCTGAGACAGCCGCCGAAGCGCTGGTTTTTTTATTTGCGGTGCGGATAGAGGGCAGCTAGAAAAACTTGTTTGCTACTTAATTCCAGGAAGGGCTTTTAATTTGGAACGGGAAGCTTATCCCTCCTCCGGGCCAGTCCGAATTTTTACGTCAGGAATGGATTTGATGTGTAGGTCGCGTTGGGGGAAAGGCAGTTCAATGCCATGGTCCCGGAAACGCTCCCAGATGCCCCACAGGAGATCACTTTTCAGGTTGCCGATGCCATTTTGGGGATCGTTAAGCCACACCCGCAGTTCTAGTGTTGATGCTGTTATCCCCGAATTCCTTTAAAAAACAGGCGGGCTTGGGATTCGTCATGACCCGGGGAGCGGTCGTGGCGACTTCCAGGATAAGGTCCCGGGCCTTGGGCAAATCAGTGGCATAGCCGACCCCGACTGGGATATCGAGGCGGACGAGATTGTTGGAATAAGACCAATTGACTACTTCGTTGGTTACCAGGTTTTCATTGGGAATAAGGTGTTCCGTGCCATTGCGGGTAATGACGGAAGTATAGCGGGTCCCCAAGAAATTGATCCAGCCATACTTACCCCCCACCTGGATGACGTCGCCGGGCTTGATGGATTTATCCGCTAGGACGATAAAGCCGCTCACCAGGTTGGCAAAGACTTTCTGCAGGCCGAACCCGAGCCCCAGGCCCAGGGCCCCGCTGAACAGGGCAAAGACGGTGAGGCCGATCTCCATGTAATGCAAGACAATGGCGACCGAGGCGCAAAAGAGGAAGATGACCGAGAGCTTGTAAAACAAGATTTGGACGGAAGGGGCCAGGGCTGATTCCGCAGTCAGCCAGAAATGCAGCAGAAACAGCAGATTTCTTGACAGCCAGTACAGCACCAGCACCATTACCGCGGCCCGGAAGAGGATCAACAGAGAAAGATGGATCTTGCCGAGATTGAAGTCGATATGTTGCAGGAAGGTTAGCCAGGGTTCATTGAGATGGGAGATATAGAGGAAAGCATTGAACCAGAGAAATATCGCTATAATAGTGGCCCAAAACCGGTTGTGCATCTGGCCGGTAAGAAACCGCACCAGGGACAGGGCCAGCAGACAGATGACAATGGTATAGAGGCCATCTTTGGGCCAATCAAAGTGTTCGGCGGCACGATAGGGGATCCATAAGAAGACCAGAGCCAAGGCGGGACCTGCCACGTATGAGAACGTCGTCAATCTGCTCAGATCGAGGCAGAGTTCCTCGCCTTCCGAACATTGCGCCTGTCGGAGGGTAATCCAGGTGCGGATGGCCGCGGTCGCCCGGTACGCCAGTAGAAGGGCGCAGGCTGCCACGGTCATCTGGATGAGCATGGCCCAGGAGAGTATGTTTTGGAAAAAAATAGTCGCGGCCCTGCGACGTTATTTGGTTTAGGGAGATATGATCAAGAAGGATACCCATGTTGTCTTCTTGGCGAAATCAACCGATCTCGCGCGCAATCAAGCCACAGTGAGCTCTCCGCAAGACCCATAGATAGATCCGCATCAGGAAGCCGGGCGCTCGTCTGGGGCCCCCGAACGGGGCGATCCGATTATGTACCTTTCTTCTCTCAGTCGATCCTTCCCTCTTGGGAAGCTCTGATTTCATCTCACCGCACCCTCTTCACCGCCGGCGGTTTCCAGGAGCCGTCCAGCTGGAAACATGCGGCGGCTCGTAGGGCCAGTAGAGCCGAAGCATGAGGATAAATTTGCCTTTAGGAGCCGGCAGCCAGTTGGCCTCTTTATCCTTGCCCGGCGACTCATTCTGAATGCAGAGATCCACCGAGCCGTCCTGGTTTTGTTTGAACTGGGACCGTGAACTGAGGGTGTAGCGGTTCAGGGGCCCAGGGCTCCTTTGAGACATCCAGCCAGGCCAGGGTGTAAAGCGTGTCCGCGTTGGGAGCGGTGACTTCCTTGTTCGCCGGAGTCTGATACTCCCGCAGCCTGGCGAACTGGCCAACCGGCGCCTTCTGCGCTTCCGGTGCGGTCACGTCGGTCAGCACCCGTCGGGTCATCTCCATAGTCACGAGTGGGTAGCCGTAGATATAGGCCTCAACGCCGATCTGTGCGGCTTCCGGTTCACTGACCTGAGCCCCTTCCTTTGCCCAGGCCGGCCCGGCCACCAGCATGACCGCAGTGGACATCGCTAAGACCGTTAATAGAACGGTTTTTGCTTTCAGCGCATCCTCCTGTTAATTGACGAAACTACCCTCGCCTCAACCAAACCGTTGCATCGCCCTTTCCCGCTCTGACGAATAACAGGGGTGTCGACGCTCAATCGTCTTGGGCTGTTGTCGAGAGGGCAACGCTCCGGATCATAGGATCGCCTATGATCCGGCAGCCATTTAGGGGCATTCCACCCCAGTTAACTATATTAGCGCCAACCGATCCCGCGGCGGCCGACGCCGACGCCGTGGAAGCCGGGGCCGATACCGCCGCCAACCCCGATCCAGTCGATGAACAGCGCCGTCGGGCCGCCATTGGCCGGCATCGTCCCGTTGAGAACTTTATAGGTATAGACGAGGTCCGCACCGTCCACCACCGGATGGGTGAGCGTGACCACCACAATGGTATTTTCAGGTTTTCCCGGCTCAAAGACGGATAGCGTGGCGTTCGGGGAATCGGCGCCAAAATTGTCCTTGCCGGCTTTGGTGGTCCATTCCTTGAGATAGTCGGCCATTTTGATATGCCCGACGATACGCTTGCGGCCGATCCGAGAAGTACATCGTCTGCTGGTTTACCTTCACCAGCCGGAAGGTGCTCTTAGCAGCATCTACCTTGAGATCATCCGCACTCTGCACGAACATAAGCTGGGGCGCATCGGACGCAGCAGTCGCAATCGTCGCACCTGCCGCCAAGGATAACACTACTGCTGCCACCAGGAGAACCACCAGGCGGGCGTGGTTCAGGCGTTTGTAGAACTTCACTCAAGGTCTTCATGGGTTGCTCCTTTCCGGATCTCCGGGGTATAGCCCTTCTGTCGAGGGGCGAATTTAGTACTGCACTACTCACTCGTCTTGTTGTTCCGCTGGGCCGCCTCGAGTTTCTTGATGTCCTCCGGCGACAGCTTCGGGCGGTCCACCTTGATCGTCAGCTTGTTAAGCTTGGCCGTGAGGGGGAACGGCGGCTGGTAGTCGGCGTCGTTCACGCCGGTCAGCGTGTCAGAGCCGATGTCGAAGCTTTCGTCCCACTGCAGGATCATCGGCAAGGTGTGCGGCATGGTGATGGTCTGGACTGCCTTGCCATCCACCTTCAGCGTGCCGGTGCCGGGACGGCCGAGGCCGCTCAGGTTGTTGAACGCCAGCGTGCCGACGCCGAGGCCGTCATACTTGAAGTCGAACTCCAGCGTATGCTTGCCGGGCGTGAGCGCCTCCGGGCCTTCCCACTTGATGCGTTTCAGGTCAATCAGGTTCCAGAGGAACACCGGCTTGCCCTTGAGCAGGTAGAAGCCGTAGCCGGCGAACCGCCCGCCGGAGGTCAGGATCATGCCTTCGGCGCCGCCCTGCGGCACTTCGATGTCCGCCGTGATGGTGTAGGAACTGTCGAGCAGAAACGGCGAATCGCCCTGCGGCAGACCGACCATGGGCCGGGTGTAAACGAACTCCGTGCGGCCGGCCGTGATGTTCGGACGCGGGGCCACGATACGGGCGGCGACCGAGGCGTCCAGCGGGAAGACCTGATACTTCTTCCCTTCCTCGATGAACATCTTCTTCATCTGCTTGCACTTTGTCCGGATGCTTGTCCGCGATGTTCTGGGATTGGCTGAAGTCCTTGTTCAGGTCGTAGAGTTCGAGCACCTGGTTGTTGAGCGGGTCGGGATTGGCGGCGCCGAAGGCCTCCCACGGGGCGCGGTTCACCTTGGTGCTCAACAGCCAGCCTTCGTGATACAAGGCCCACTGGCCCATCATCTCGAAGTACTGGGTCTTGTGCCGGGACGGTTCCTTGGCGTTCTTGGCATCGAAGGTGTAGGCGAAGCTCGTGCCTTCGATGGGCGCCTGCTTGATGCCGTCCACCGATTTGGGCGCGGGGATGCCGGTGACCTCGAGGATGGTCGGCACCACGTCAATGACGTGCATGAACTGCTCGCGGAGCGCGCCCTGGTCCTTGATGTGGCCCGGCCAGGAGATCGCCATGCACTGCCGGATGCCGCCGAGCTTCGAGGCGTTTTGCTTGAACCAGGTGAACGGCGTATCAAAGGCCCAGGACCAGCCCGCCGACATGTGATTGTAGGTCTGCTCCGTGCCCCAAACGTCGTACCACTTCATCTGGTCCTCGACGGGCACGGCGACGCCGTTGAAGAACGCGACTTCGTTGGGCGTGCCGAGCGGGCCGCCCTCGGCGCTGGTGCCGTTGTCGCCGTTGATGTAGATAATGAGCGTGTCGTCCAACTTGCCCATGTCCTCGACGGCCTGAATGACCCGGCCAATTTCGTAGTCGTTGTAGGCCTCATAGGCGGCGAAGACTTCCACCTGCCGGATGAAGAGCTTCTTCTCCTCGGGCGTGCAATCATCCCAGTTCTTGAGGATATTCGTCGGCCAGGGCTCCAGTTTGGTGTCCGCCGGAATCACCCCCAGGCGCTTCTGGTTCTCAAAAATCCGCTCCCGCAGCTTGTTCCAGCCGTCGTCGAAGAGGTGCAGGTTGTGGATTTTGTCCACCCATTCCTTCGTCGGATGATGCGGCGCGTGCGTGGCGCCGGGAACGTAGTAGAGGAAGAACGGCTTGCTCGGATCCGTCTGGTTGACGCGGTTCAGCCAGTCAATGGCGTCGTCGGCCATGGCGGTGACGAGGTTCCAGGTTCCCGGCGGCTTGCCCTCGAAGGGATAGATCTGGGTGGTGTTGCGGAAGAGGTTCGGCTGCCACTGGTTGGCGTCACCGCCAACGAACCCGTAGAAGTAATCGAAGCCCATGCCGGTCGGCCATTGGTCAAACGGCCCGACCTGCGCTGGCCGCGAAGGCCGGCGTGTTGTGGTCCTTGCCGAACCAGGAGGTGGCGTAGCCGTTTTCCTTGAGAATGCGGCCGATGGTGGCCTTGTCCTTGGCGATGATGCTGTTGTAGCCCGGGAAGCCGGTGGACTGCTCGGAGATCACGCCGAAGCCGGCCGAGTGATGATTGCGCCCGGTAATCAACGCGGCGCGCGTCGGTGAACACAGCGCGGTGGAGTGGATGTTATTGTAGCGCAACCCGGTTTTCGCGAGGCGATCCATCGCCGGTGTCGGGATGACGCCACCAAACGTGCTGGGCACGCCGAATCCCGAGTCGTCGGTCATGATGAGCAGGATGTTCGGCGCCTTTTTTCCGGTAGACCGGGCGGAACATCAGGATGCCGAACTGGTCGCCGGCGCCCTGCACGAGCTTGATGCGCGCGGTGGCTATCATTTCGCCGGACTTGCCTGCGGCCTCCAGCGCCGCGCGGCGGGCCGCATTGGATCCCAGGTCGAACTCCACCGCCGCCTCGTTGCCGGCCAGAGGCTCGACGTAGTGGACGGGGTAATACTGGGCACGGCTGCCCGCGCGCACGACGGCGCCGGCGGCGCCGCGCTCGTTGATCCCGGGAACCGGCTGCCCGCTGCGCGGCAGGTCAGCTTCGTAGGCCGGGCGCTTGCGGGCATCGACGCGCGGCACCCATTCAAGGGCCTGGATGGCGGCGTCCTCGCGCAGCATGGGATCGACGAGGGCGTGGAATTGATCGCGGCTCATGCCGTCGGACGCATCGAAGAAGGCGCCGACCGCGCGCAGGCTGCTTACCGCCAGCCCGATATTGGTGTCGAGGACGCTGAGCCGGTCTTCGGCCCGCACGGCAAAGCTCGCACGGGCCCGGGACGAATCGAGTGAGCGCAGCTGCATGCTCGTGGCGGTCGACAGCGCCACGCCCAGCGCAAGCGCCAGGAACCAGGCCGGAATGCGCGGCGGCGCCCAGCGGGTCTCGGACTGCGGCGCGTGGACGCTGGCGCTCATGTCCGTCAGGCGGCGGACAGGGCCGAGCCGCGGCACGCGAAGAGCCACTCGCACGCCCGCGCGGCCGGCATCGGCCGCGCGAACAGGTAGCCCTGGCCGTGGGTACAGCCGGCGGCGCGCACCGCCGCCAGGTCCTGCGGCGATTCGATGCCCTCGGCGACGACGCTCAGTCCGAGTCGGGTGCCCAGCGTTGCGCAGGCGTGGACGATCGCCTGCTTGCGCGGGTCGAGATGGGAGCCGGCGATGAAGCCGCGCTCCAGCTTGAGCTCGGAAAACGGCAGTTGCGAAAGTTGCATGAAGCTCGAATACGCCGTGCCGAAGTCGTCGATCGAAAGATTGAAACCGCGCATGCGCACCCGCGCCGTGCGCTCCATGACCGTCGGCAGGTCCGACATCGCCTCGGTCTCGGTGATTTCGATGGTGATCCAGCTCGGGTCGATGCCCGCGCGGTCCGCCATGTCCACCAGGTCGCCGCAGAAGGCGGCGTCGGCGATCAGGCCGAGCGAGGCATTCAGCGAAGCGCTGACCGGATAGCCGTTGCTCAGGCAGCGGCCCAGGAAGTCGATGATCTGCGCAAATGCCTGCACGGTGACCTCGGCCAGCAGCCCGCCGTCGGCCAGGCCGCCGATGAACCGATCGGGGCCGACGATGGCGCCGGCGGCATCGACGCCGCGCATCAACGCCTCGAAGCCCGAAACCTCGCCCGTATCCAGGCGCACCTTCGGTTGCAGGAACGTCACGATCTGCCGCGACGCGACCATCGCCCGCAGCGCGTCGGGCGCCAGCGGCGCGGGCGCGGCCGGCGCCGCCGGTTCGCCGCGCGCCAGCGCGAATCCGGTCACCGTGGCGACGACAGCCGCGGGCGCGGTCAGGAAATCGGCATCGCCGGCGACCACCAGGCCGCGCGCGCGTGCCAGTTCCGTTGCCGTGCGGATCACGGCGCGCTGCTGGTGGGAGAAGACGAAGACGGCCGGCGGGCTGGGCAGCCCGGCCAGTTCGCGCATCAGGTCGAAGCCGTCGCCCGACGGGAAATGCAGTCCGGTGATGATGACCTGCGGCGGCCGGCGATCGCGCTGCAGCTGCGTGATCGCCTGGCGCGGGCCGGAGAATTCGCGAACGCCGCGCCAACCGTGCGCGGCCAGTTCGGCCGTCAATTGCGCGCGCCGCGTCGTATCCCCCAGCACCACCCAGGCCGCGTCCAGGCGGCGGGTGAGGTCGAGCGCGGCCGGCGCGTTCATGACGCCGGCGCAAACTGGTCGCAGATGGCCTTGACGTCGGTGATGGTCACCGGCTTAATCAAGAGGGCATTGAAGCCGTCGGCCAGCATGCGCGCGCGATCCTCGACCATTCCGTGCGCCGTATAGGCGACTACCGGCAGATCTTCCAGGCCGAGGTCAATCCGGATGCGGCGGCAGACTTCGGTGCCGCTCAGTTCCGGCATGCGCAGATCGAGAAGGACCAGGTCGAAGCGCTGCGCCTGCAGCTGCTCCAGCGCCGCCCTGCCGTCCTCGCAGACGACGGCCGTCCAGCCGAAGTGCCGCAAAATGCCCTGCAGCAGGTTGCGATTGATCTGGTTGTCGTCAACCACCAGCGCGGTCGGCGCTGCATTGCTCTTCGGTTCGTCGCTTCGGGACATGCGTACCCCTTCCGGGTGCCTTCCTGCCTGGTTTGGGCTTCATCGTAGGGCGCCGCCCCCGGCGCCAGCCTCGGATTTGCACCCGCAATCGGGCCTATCTCCGTCGGTGAGCGGAGCGCGCGGCTGCGGCCGACCTGCCGCGAAATGCGACGCGTTCTGCGCATCGGCCACGCCGCCAGGCACGGCCCTGCAGCGGGGTCCTGTCGACGCGTGAGTTGACGTTGCCGATGCGGCGGCGGAACATGCGCGAGTCCCCACTCCGGCGTTGCGCGAACGCGTCAGCGGCCGGGCGCGCCTCGATGAAACCGGAAGACCGTGTCGTCCAGCACCCTGCAGCGCCGGTGTCCGCGGCCGGCGCGCATCGGCTGCGCGGCTATTCCTACGCGCAAGCCGGGGCCTTCATCGAGTTCTGCATCGAGCTCGACAACCAGGACGACCGCCTCGCCGATCCGGCCCGCCGCAACAGCGCCATCTGGCCGGTCATCGATCCGGCGCGGTGGGATCCCGAGCCCGTCTTCGACAGCCGCCGCGCGGTGGTGCGGGACCTGCTCGCGTACCGCCAGCAGCCGGACGACGCAGGCCTGCGGCCGTGGCAGAGACTGTTCGACGACATCCTTGCGCGCGCGCGCAAGGGGCCGCCCGCCGGCTGGGAGCCGGACACGCTGGTCCAGGATGCGCGCTATAACGGCTTTGGCCCCTACCAGAACGCGTGGCTGCTCTATCGCGGCGTCGGCGACAATGCCGGTGCCTATGCGATTGCGATCCGCGGCACCGTGTTCTCGGCGGCGCCCAGCGCGCTCGAGGACTTCATCTTCCAGCCGGTGCTGGCGCGCGAATTCCTGAGCGCGCGCGTTGCCTTTGCGCAGAACCGATCGTCCACGATCCACAGCGGCTTTGCGCACGGCGCCTTCACGCTTCTGCTCGATGAGCGCTACGGCATCGTGCCGCAGCTGGCCGCCGACCGGATCGCGGCGGGCAGCCGCATCTACGTCGTCGGCCATAGCCAGGGCGCGGCACTGGCGGCGCTGGTGCACGCCTTCCTGCACTATGCGGCGGCCCCCGGCCCCGGCGACGATGTCTTCGCGCTGCGCCGCAAGCGCTTCGCGCTCAATTCCTGCGGCTTTGCCCAGCCCAAGCCGGGCAACCAGGATTTCGCCGCCGATTTCGCGTCGTATACGCAAGGCGACGACAGCGCCATCGTCATCAACAACAACATCGACCCGGTGCCGCAGGTGCCGCTCACGCTGCAAAGCGTCGGCGACATCGCCAGCGACCTGCCCAACCAGTCCGCGCTGATCAAGACCCTCCAGTACGGCGCGAGCGCGTCGCTGGCGCTGGTGGGACTGGTTGGACGGCTCACCGAACCCATCGTGCGCAAGGAGGCCGCCGGCTTCGGTCGCTATTTTCAAGCTGCCGCATTGGCCCCCGACGGCGCGCGCGAAACGCCGGCCGGATCGCTCAATTTCGTTGCGGCCGGTCACGTGTACACCGTCTATGGGACGCCGGGCGACCCGAAGGACGCCTTCCTGCAGCATCACGCCTGGGTCTATCGGGAACTGCTGCGCATCCAGCTGCCGGACTGAACCGGCGCGCGCGTCATCGTCCGACGCCGCCGCTTGATCGATATCAGAATCCGCCGCCGGCCGCGGCGCACACTGGGTCGGGTCGGGCGGTGCCCGGCATCGTCACGGGAGGGCAGGACATGATCGGGAATCGGGTATCCGCGCTGCGGGCCGCGGCCGGCGCACTGCTTGCATTGGGTCTGGCCGGCTGCGCGACGACGCACGTCGAGGCGACATGGTCGAATCCGGAATATGCCGGCCACGCGCCCGCCGGCCGGGTGTTCGTCGTAGGGCTAACCCGCGACGATACCGCGCGGCGGCTGTACGAGGACGCGATGACCGCCGAATTGCGCAATCGCGGCGTCGACGCCGTGCGCAGTTATGACAGCCTCGGCGCGCCGCTCGCCGACGGCGGCGGCAGCATGCTGATCGACGCGGCGCGCAAGGCCGGCGCCACGCGCGTCCTCGCCACCGCACTGGTCTCGCGCCAGAACGTCCAGCGGGTGACGGTAGAACCGGTTCCCTACCGTGGCTGGGATTACTACGGCTGGTACGGCTATTACTGGCCGTACGGCTACGCCCGGGCGGAGACCCAGGACTTCGAGCGCTATTACGTCTCGACGACCCTGACCGATGCCGCCAGCGGCAGGATCTACTGGTCGGCGCGCACGCGGTCCGACGCGCCCGGCAGCATCGAAAAGGAGATCCGCGACTTCGTGGCCGTACTGGCCGATACGCTCGCGCGCGGCGGATTGCTGTAACCGGCGGGTGCGCCGGCTATTCGACGGCCGCGCGCAGCGCACGCGGCCGTCCCGCCAGCCAGCGCTGGCAGCCGGCCCCGGCCAGCATGGCCGGAACGAACCAGAGCGCTTCCGGATTGGCGTAGGCCAGCGACGCGATGGCCGGGCCGGGGCAATACCCGGCCAGCCCCCAGCCGGCACCGAAGATCGCTGCGCCTGCGAGCAGCCTCCGGTCGACGCCCCCGGTGCCGGGCAGGCGAAACGCGTCGTCCAGGCGCGGCCGACGCACATTGCGGGCCATGCGATAGCCGATGCCGGCCGCAATGACCGCCGCGCCGAGCACGGCGATCATGCTGCCGTCCCAGGCGCCGGCGATGTCGAGAAAAGCCAGCACCTTGCGCGGATCGATCATCTGCGCCAGCGCCAGGCCAAATCCGAACAGCAGGCCAGCGACCAGCGCCGCCAGAAGCCGCAGCACGCCACGTGTCTTGCTCGTGCTCATGGCGCCCGGCCCTAGGCGATGTGGGCGACGTGTCGCGCCAGGAAAGTCACCAGCATCGCAACGGCCAGGAAGACAGCAGTCGCCGCCAGCGACCGCGCCGACAGCCGCGCCACGCCGCACACGCCGTGGCCGCTGGTGCAGCCCCCGGCCTGCGCCGTGCCGTACCCGACCAGCAGGCCCGCCAGGGCGATCAATGCCGCCGGGAAATGCGGCCGCCGCGGCGGCGTCGGGGCAAAACCGTGCACCCAGGCGGCGGTGCCCAGCAGCAGCCCGGCCAGGAAGGCGAGGCGCCACCATCGCTCACTGCCAGGGCGGCTGAAAAGAACGCCGCTGGCGATCCCGGAAATGCCGGCGACGCGGCCGTTCCAGAAGAGCAGGACCACCGCGGCCATGCCGATCAGCAGTCCGCCGCCGAGGGCGGACCAGGGGGTGAAGGAGGTCATGCGAGCCGAACTTCCATCGTTGCGGGGATCCGGAGGATAGCCCGCCACACGCCGGGGCCGCGCGCGGCCGCGGCGTTCATGGCGCGCTGCGGCCCGTCATCCGGCGCAGGACGTCGTCGCGCGCGATGTAATGATGGTAGAGCGCGGCCGCGGCATGCAGCAGGACCGCGACCAGGAGTGAATTGGCCAGCAGTGCGTGGATGTCGCCCACCTGTTCGACCAGATCCTTGTTGCCCGGATCCAGGGCCGGCACGGTATAGAGCTGGAACAGGCTGTCGCCGCGCACCCATACGTTGGACAGGCCCGCGGCCACCGTTGCCAGCAGCAGTGCATACAGCAGCAGGTGCAGGGCCGAGGCGACCCTTTGCTGGGTCGACATCGCCGCGGCCGGCAGGCGGCGGCCGCCGGTGGCGCGCCACCAGATGCGCACCAGCAGCAGGGCGGCCAGCAGGACGCCCAGCGTGATGTGCGCGCTGCGGTAGTTGATGCGCGCCGCGCCCTTGGGAAACCAGTCGACGGTCTGGCCGATGCACCACAACGCCAGGACGGCGGCGACGGTGGCCCAGTGCAGGGCGATGGTGCGCGCGTCATAGCGAAATGCGCCAGCCGCTGCGGCGGCTCCACCGTCGTGCGCGGCGGTCGTTGCGGATTGCTTCACGTTCAGCTCCTGAATGGCTATTCTCTGTGCCGGCGCCCGGCGCCGGAACCGGGATGATGGCACGGCAATCGGCGCCGCCGCCAGCGGCGTGCGCCGGGCGGCACGATGCAAAGCGCGGATGTCACGGACATGACGGCTGAACTGAAACTAAGGCAACTCGACGCGCCGGTGGCGGACGCCAGCATCGCCGCGCTGGCCGACGTGCTGCTCGACTGCGTCGACGGCGGGGCGTCGGTGGGCTTCATGGCGCCGCTGGCGCGCTCCAGGGCGCTCGCGTTCTGGCGCGGCGTCGCCGACGGCGTGGCGCGCGGCGAACGCAAGCTGCTGGTGGCGCTGGACGCCCAGGAGCGGATCGTCGGTACGGTGCAACTGGTCCTGGCGGCGCCGGACAACCAGCAGCATCGCGCGGACGTCGCCAAGCTGCTGGTGCGGCGCGCGGTCCGGCGCCAGGGTATTGCGCACCGGCTGCTGGCCGCGGTCGAGGCGGCGGCGCTGGCGATGGGCCGCACGGTGCTGGTGCTCGACACGGTCACCGGCGGCGACGCCGAGCGCGTCTACGAGCGGGCCGGCTGGTGCCGCGTCGGCGTGGTGCCGCGCTATGCGCTCATGCCCGCCGGCGATTTTTGCTCGACCACGTTCTTCTACAAGCTTCTGTAGCCGCCCCGGGCCGGCATGGCGCCGGCCCGGGCCCGGTCGGGAGCCGCGCGCCGGCCGGCTACAGCGCCTTGTGGCTGCCGTCGCACAACGGCGCGCCGGCGCTGCGCTTGCAGCCGCAGAAGTACACGGTCTCGGACGCCGTCGCGCGGTACGGCACCGGCGTGAAGCCGCCGCCCTTGTGGCTGCCGTCGCAAAAGGGCTGGGTCTTGCTGTTGCCGCACGCGCACCAGTAGTAGTCCTTGCCGGCCTCGACGGCGACGGCATAGGGAAACTTCTGGGCGATGGTTGCCTGGCTCATGGTTGTCGCTCCTCGCGGCGGGTCGGGTTCATTCCTTGATGGCTTCGATCGCGATGGTGATCGTCACGTCGTCGCCGACGTAGGGCGCGTACTTGCCGGCATTGAAGTCGGTGCGCTTGACGATGGTCGTGGCGTTGGCGCCGATCGCGTCCTTCTTGACCATCGGGTGGGGCATGAACTGATAGCCCGTCACCTTGAGCGTCACCGGCGCGCGTGATGCCCTTGAGCGTCAGGTCGCCGTCGATGGTGGCCGGCTTGTCGCCGTCGAACGTGACCTTGGTCGACTTGAACGTGGCGGTCGGATACCTGGCCGTGTCGAGGAAGTCGGGCTCCTGGATGTGCTCGTTGAACAGCGGCGAGCCGGTGTCCACCGAGAGCGTGTCGATCACCACGTCGACGCTGCCCGTCTTGGCGGCCTTGTCGAGGACCATCTTGCCGCTGGTCTTGTTGAAGCGGCTGGTCTGGATCGTGTAGCCGAAGTGGCTGTACGAAAAGCTCGGGAAGGTATGATTGTTGTCGATGACGAAGGTCTCCGGCGCGGCGAAGGCCGGCGTGGACAGGGCGGCGGCGATCGAAGCGGCGAGAAGAAGACGTTTCATGGGGAACTCCTGGATGTTGTCGGGACTGACAGGGGGAAGAAAATCACTTTCCGGCGCTGGCCAGAAGGTGAAACGTGATCTCGATGTCGTTGGCGACGGTGCCGAAATCCGCCCAGATGCCTTCGCCGATGGCAAAGTCGGCGCGCTTGAGCGTGAAGCCGCCGTCGAACATCCCGTTCCCGCCCTGCGGCGTGTACGTGACCGGGACGGTCAGCTCCTGCGTGCGGCCCTTGATGCTCATGCGTGCCGCGCAGCTCGTAGCGGTTGCCGCCCAGCGGCTTGACGCTGCTGGCGACGAAGCGCGCCTGCGGGTATTGCCTTCGCGTTGAACCAGGCCTTGCCGACCACCTCGTCGTTGGCCTCGTCGGAGCCGGCATCGATGCTGGCCAGATCCAGGGCGATGGTGGCCCTGGTGGCGGCGGGCCTGTCCGGATCGAAGGCCAGCTGCACGTCGAAGCGGCGGAAGCGGCCGTCCACGGGCACACCCATTTCGTGGAACACGAAGCTGAGCGCGCTCCTGCCGGAATCCACGCTGGTCAGTTCCGCGGCGGGGGCGCGGGCCGCGGCCAGCAGCAGCGCCAGGCCGGCGCAGGAGAAAAGACGGGTCCGAACGTTCATGCGATGCCTCGCGGGTGTCGACGGTTGCGGATCACGCGCGGCGCTGCGGCAGCATGCGCGTCAGCACATCGTCGCGATCGAAGAAGTGGTGCTTGATGGCGGCACCGGCATGCCCGGCCACGACCGCGGCCAGCACGAAATTGAGCGTCTCGTGGACCTCCTGCAGCGCCGTGCCGAGCGCCTTGTCCTTGGGCAGCAGGTCGGGCAGCGGCAGCACGCCGAAGTAAACGGTCTGGAAGCCCTTGGCCGAACTCATCAGCCAGCCGGACAGCGGGATGGCCACCATCAGGACGTACAGCAGCGCATGCCCGGCATGCGCGGCCAGCTGCTGGGCGCGCGGCATCGCCGCCGGCAGCGCCGGCGGGCGGTGCGCCAGGCGCCAGGCGATGCGCGCCAGCAGCAGCAGGAAGATGGTGACGCCGGCCCACTTGTGCCAGGAAAAGACGCGCAGCTTCCAGGGCGACAGCGGCAGGTCGTGCATGTACAGGCCGACGCAGAAGAGACCTGCGATCAGTGCGGCCATCAGCCAGTGCAGTCCGATGGCCGTGGCGGTGTAGCGCGCGTCGTTGGAATTTCGCATGAAGTGGGTCCGGGCGATTGGTCGCTGCGCCGCGCCGCGCTCAGTGAAAGGCAAAGGCGTCCATCGCCAGCACGGTGTCATCCACCCCGGCGTGCACGCGTTGCGGCGGTTCGCGGCCGGCGGCCGCGCCCAGGGCGACATACAAAGGCAGCAGGTGGTCCTCCTGCGGGTGTGCGCGCGCGGCCGCGGGCGCCTGGCGCCGGTAATCGAGCAGTGCCGCCAGATCGCCGGCGGCGATGCGCTGCCACATCCAGTCGGCGAAAGCGCGCACGTATGCCGGCGTCTGCCCCGAGCCGTGGGCTGCCTGCAGGTAGTCGCCCAGGTTGTGGGTGAGATTGCCGCTGGCCAGCACAAGGAAGCCCCGCGCCGCCAGCGGTGCCAGCGCGCGACCGATCTGCAGGTGATGCTGCGGGCCGCGGCTCGACTGGATCGACAGGGGAATCACGGGGATATCGGCGTCGGGGAACATCAGGCGCAGCGGAATCCAGGCACCGTGATCGAGTCCGCGGGCCGCGTCCGCGGCAACGTCGAAGCCGCCGGCGCGCAAGGCGGCCAGCACGTCGGCGGAGGCTTCGGCGCAACCGGTGGCCGGATAGCGGATCCGGTCGAGTTCGACCGGGAATCCGCGAAAGTCGTGGATGGTCTCCAGCCGACTGGCGGTGCCGACGCGCGCCTCGGGCGTGTCCCAGTGCGGGCTGATCACGATCACCGCTCGCGGATGGCTCAGGCGCGCCGCCATCTGGGCCATCGCCGCGCCGGCCGCGCCGGGGCGCAACGCGAAGGTCGGTGCCCCATGCGGCACGAACAGGCTGGGCTGGGCCGGATAGGCGGCGCTGGAATGTTTCGTGTTCATCATGGCTGCACTGTGCCGGATTCTTTCGTGAAGAAATAGTAGACAATCGGCTATTGTTTGTTGTCAAAGGAGCAACAATGGATCGTCTGGATGCGATGCACCAGTTCGTCCGGGTGGCCGAGATGGGCAGCTTCACCGCGGTGGCACAGCAGCTGGGCGTGGCGCGCTCGGTCGTGACGCGCCAGATCGCCGCCCTCGAGGCGCACCTGGCAACCAAGCTCATCGCGCGCAGCACGCGGCGGCTGGCGCTGACCTCGGCCGGCGCCGACTACCTGGAGAAGTGCCGCGTGATTCTCAACCTCGTCGAGGTGGCCGAGAGCGGCGTGGCCGCCGAACGGCATGCGCCACGCGGGCCGATCCACCTGAGCATGCCGCTGAGCTACGGCAGGCGCTACCTCAGCCGGCATCTGCTCGACTTCGCGCAGCGCTACGCCGAAGTCGCGCTCGACATGGATTACGTCGACCGCCGCAGCAACCTGATCGAGGAAGGCATCGACCTGGCGATCCGCATCACGCCCCGCCTGCAGCCCGGCGACGTGGCGCGCCGCGTCGGCAGCACGCGCCTCGTGGTCGTGGCCGCGCCGGATTACCTGATGAAGCACGGCGAGCCCGCCCATCCGGCCGAATTGATCCATCACGAATGCCTGGCGTACACCGGCGTCGCGAAGCCGCACCACTGGGACTTCCTGCTCGACGGGCGCGTGCAGAGCTTCCCGATCCGCACGCGGATGCAGGCCAACAATGGCGACGCCCTCATCGCCGCGGCAGTGGCCGGCTTCGGCTTGAGCTACGCACCCGAGTTCATGGCCGCCGATGCGCTGGCCGCGAGCGCGTTGCGCCAGACGCTGGCCGCCCTGCCGCTCATGGAGCTCGGCATCTACGCCGTGCTGCCGAGCAATCGGCACGTGCCGCACCGGGTGCGTGCGCTGATGGATTTTCTGGCCGAGCGACTCGCCGCGCCGGCGCGCCCGCACGCGACCGGCACACCGTAGCCGCGCGCGCACGGCGCAACGCCGCGGCACCGATCGCGTCGACCACGCGCGCACCCACGGCGCGCATCGCGTCGTCGCACATCACGCATCGCCGTGTCGGGTCCGATGCGCGGGCATGCCGTACGGGTTGCCCTTATGGCGCACGATCGAATCGCATCGATCGCATCGATTGCGCGCACTGCGCGCGGATTTTGTGTTTGCCGGCACGATGCCGAACTACAATCGTGCCGATGACGATGCGTAATGAGCGAAGCGCGCTGGCGTGCGCGCCGACCGATGCGAACGCCACCGTGGCCGCCGGGCGGCGCCTGCAGATGGCCGACATCGCCCGCATGGCGGGCGTGTCGACCACGACGGTGTCGCGCGCGCTCAATGGCAGTCCGCTCGTCAACGAAGCCACGCGCGTGCGCGTCACCGAACTGGCGCGCTCCGTCAACTACACCATCAATGCCGGCGCCAAGGAACTGCGCCTGGGCCATTCCAACGCCGTCGCGGTCGTCATCGCCGACGCTGTCGAACAGCGCCAGGGCCTCTGCGATCCGCTCATCCCCGCGCTGCTCGACAGCGTCGCCGCCGCGCTGTCGGCGCGCGGCTACGACATGCTGGTGTCGTGCATCGACGCCGACAACCTGCCGCTGGCGTCGATGCCCGTCGATTCCGGCCGCGCCATGGGCATCATCCTCATCGGCCAATGGCAGCGCAACGACCATCTCGATCAACTGGCGGCGCGCGGCGTGCCGCTGGTCGTCTGGGGCGGGCCGCGGGCCGAGCAGCACTGCTGCACGATCGGCTGCAACGACGTCGAGTGCGGGCGGCTGGCAACGGAGCATCTGCTGCGCAGCGGCCGGCGGCGCATCGCGTTCCTCGGCGACACTGCGCTGCCGGAGACGGCGCAGATGCACGAGGGCTACCGGCTGGCCCTGGAGGCGGCGGGAATCGCGCCCGATCCGGCACTGACCCGTCCGGCATCGCCGCTGGCGCGCGGCGCAGTCGACGCGATCGACGTGCTGCGTCAGCAGTCGCCGGCAATCGATGCGATCGTCGCCGGATCCGACGTCATCGCCATGACCGCGATATCGGCACTGCGTTCCCACGGGTTGCGCATCCCGGCCGATGTCGCCGTCATCGGCCATGGCGACATCGCCGCGGCGGCGCACTTTCATCCGCCGATAACGACGGTACGCCCGCCCGTCGCTGCCGGCGGCGGCGCGCTGGTGGCGGCGCTGCTGGCCTTTCTCGACAACACCGCGCCACCGTCGCAGCTGCTGCCGGCCGCGCTCGTCGTGCGCGCAAGCGCCTAGCGCCGCCGCGCACGGCACGCCGGACGCCGCCGTCGCCGGCCGCGGGTTTCGCGATGCGGCATCGCCCGCGGACTGCCGGCGGCGCGTTCTACAATTTCCTACCGCGTCATCGGCCTGGCCGGCGGCCCCGTTGCGCCGACGGCCAGCGCAGTTCTTTTGCGCGCGTGACCAAGGAAGGCGCGGACGATGCATGACACCCTGTTGCTGTTCGGCGCCACCGGCGACCTGACCCAGCGCTATCTCTTCCCGTCGTTGGCCAACCTGCTGCGTGACCGGCTGCTGCCGGCCACGTTCCGCGTGATCGCCGTCGGCCGCCAGGAGCACGGCGCGGGCGCATTTCGCGAACAGCTCGCGTCGGCCATGGCCAGCAAGGCGGGCATCGACGCCGAGGCCGCGGAAATCCGCGACCTGCTGGCACGAACTGCGTACGTCACCGCCAACCTGGCCGACCCCGACAATATTGCCCGGCAATTGGCGCCGCTGGCGGGCCGTCCCTGCGTGAACTTCCTGGCGACGCCCCCCAATCTGTTCGTGCCCATCAGCCGGGGCCTGAAGGCGGCCGGCCTGCTCGATGCGCCCTCGCGCCTGGTGCTGGAAAAGCCCATCGGCCGCGATCTGGCCAGCGCGCGCGAGATCCTCGGCGCCATCGGCCAGTGCATCGGCGAGGACCGCGTCTTCCGCATCGACCACTACCTGGGCAAGGCGCCGGTGCAGAACCTGCTGGCGCTGCGCTTCGGCAATGCGCTGCTCGAAGCGGTCTGGAACCGACAGTGGATCGATTGCGTCGACATCGTGGTGGCGGAGACCGCCGGCGTCGACGGGCGCGAGGGCTACTACGCCAATTACGGCGCGCTGCGCGACATGGTGCAGAACCACATCCTGCAGTTGCTGTGCCTGATCGCGATGGAACCGCCCGGTTGCCTGGAGGCCGACGCGGTGCGCAATGAAAAGGTCAAGGTGCTGCGCGCACTGCGGCCGATGCACGCCGCTGCGGTCCGCCGCGATTCGGTGCGCGGCCGCTACGAGGCCGGCGTGGTCGGCGGCCGGCCGGCAGCCGGGTTCCAGCAGCCGGCCGGCGTCGCGCCAACCGACACCTTCGTCGCGCTGCGCGCCTACATCGACAACTGGCGCTGGGAAGGCGTGCCGTTCCGGCTGTGCACGGGCAAGCGCCTGGCGGAGCGCTATACGCAGATCGTCATCACGTTCCGCCACGTCTCGCACTGGCTGTTCGAGAAACCCACGCGCGAACGGGCGACGCCCAACCGCATGGTGTTTCGCCTGCAGCCGGAGGAGAACATCGAACTGGGATCTGATGAGCAGCCTGGCGGCGCCCGACTGGGGCGCACTCGAGCTGCAACCGCTGCCGCTGGACTTGTCGATGCCGGTGCAGCACGCGGCGGCGCATCGCCTACGAGCGGCTGCTGCTCGACGCGCTCAACGGCAACACGGCGCTTGTTCGTGCGCAACGACGAGGTCGAGGCCGCCTGGGCCTGGATCGACAGCGTCGCGGCGGCCTGGCAGGCGGCCGATACCCCGATCCTGCCCTACCTTGCGGGCTCGTGGGGACCCGTCGAGGCCGCCGACTACCTGCGCCCGCACGGCCGGAGCAGCACGTGACCGGTCCGGTGCCGATCTTTCACGCCCACGCGAGCGCGGCCGACCTCGATGCGGCCGTCGCCGCCGCGCTCGTCCGCGCCATCGCCGATGCGCGCGGCGCGCCCGGCCTGATCCTGCTGTCGGGCGGCAGCACGCCGGCGCCGGTCTACCGCGCGCTGGCGGCGCAGGTGCGCGACTGGTCCGGCGTCACGCTGGGCCTGGTCGACGAGCGCTGGGTGGCGCCGGACGATGCCGGCAGCAACGCGCGCCTGCTGCGGGACACGCTGCCGCTGGAACGGCCCGGCGGTCCGCGCTTCTGGCCGCTGGTGCAGTTCGCGCAGGGGCCGCAGGCATCGCTGGCGCAGGCCCGCGCCCAGTACCGCTGCGCCCTGGCGGCCGGCCCGCTGCGCATGGTGGTATTCGGAATGGGGGATGATGGACATACGGCGTCGCTGTTTCCCGGCAGCCCGGACCTCGAATCGGCCCTGGCCTCGGTCGAGCCGTACGCCTTGCTCGACGCAAGCGGCTGTCCCGGCGCGCAGTCCTGGCCGCTGCGCCTGAGCCTGACGCCCGCCGGCTGGCACCCGGCGCAACGGCGGATTCTGCTCATGCGCGGCGCCCGCAAGCGCCAGGTGCTGGAGGCGGCGCTGGCGCGGGGCGCGGCGGCCGCGCTGCCGGTGCGTGCGGCGATCCAATGCGGCGCGGCGCCGCTGGAGGTGCACTGGAGCCCCTGAACCATCGGATTTCGCAAAGGACCAACCCGCATGAAGCTCGATTCCCGCATCGCCGCGGTCACGGACCGGATCCGCGCGCGCAGCGCCGCCACGCGCAGCGCCTACCTGGCCAAGATCGACCACTCGCGCCGTACCGGACCGGCGCGCGGTTCGCTCAGCTGCGGCAACCTGGCGCACGGTTTTGCCGCCAGCAGCGGCAGCGACAAGCTCGCGATCAAGGCCGTGCTTGCGCCCAATCTGGGCATCGTCACGGCATTCAACGACATGCTGTCGGCGCATCAGCCGTTCGAAACCTACCCGGCCATCATCAAGGACGCCGCGCGCGCGGCCGGCGCCACGGCGCAGGTGGCGGGCGGCGTGCCGGCGATGTGCGACGGCGTGACGCAAGGCCGGCCGGGCATGGAACTGTCGCTGTTCAGCCGCGACGTCATCGCCCAGGCCACCGCCATCGCCTTGTGCCACGACATGTTCGATGCCGCACTGTGCCTGGGCGTCTGCGACAAGATCGTGCCGGGCCTGCTCATCGGCGCCCTCGCCTTCGGCCACCTGCCGGTGATCTTCGCGCCCGCCGGACCGATGACCAGCGGGCTGGACAACAAGAGCAAGGCCGCGGTGCGCGAACGCTTTGCCGCCGGCCTGGCGACGCGCGCCGAACTGCTCGAGGCCGAGTCGGCGTCGTACCACGCCGCGGGCACGTGCACGTTCTACGGCACGGCCAACTCCAACCAGACCCTGCTCGAGGCGATGGGCCTGCAGCTGCCGGGCGCCTCGTTCGTCAATCCGGGCACGCCGCTGCGCGAGGCGCTCACGCGCGCGGCCGCCCGCCAGGTACTGGCGTGCACGGCCCTGGGCGCGGATTACCGGCCGATCGGACACCTGGTCGACGAGCGCGCGATCGTCAACGCGCTGGCCATGCTGCTGGCGACCGGCGGGTCGACCAACCACACCATCCACTGGATCGCCGTGGCGCGCGCCGCGGGCATCATCATCAACTGGGACGACTTCGACGCCGTCGGCAAGGCGGTCCCGCTGCTCACGCACATCTATCCCAACGGCGCGGCCGATGTGAACCATTTCCAGGCCGCTGGCGGGGTGGCATTCGTCATGCGCGAACTGATCGATGCCGGGCTGATGCATGCGGACGTCACCACGATGGCGGCCGGCGGCAGCCTGGGGGCCTACACGCAGGAGCCGCAGCTGCGCGGCGGCGCGCTGCACTACCAGCCGGCGCCGGCGCACAGCGGCGACGACAGCGTGGTGCGCACGGTGGCACGGCCGTTCGAGGCGCACGGCGGCCTGCGCCTGCTGACCGGCAACCTGGGCCGTGCGCTCGCCAAGGTCTCCGCCGTCAAGCCGGAGTTGCGCCGCGTCGACGCCCCGGCCGTGGTCGTCGACGATCCGCGCGAACTCGGCGCGCTCCACAAGGCGGGGCGCCTGCCGCCGGACTTCGTCGCGGTGGTGCGCTTCCAGGGACCACGCGCCAACGGCATGCCCGAGATGCACAGCCTGGCGCCGCTGCTGGGCATGCTGCAGGACAAGGGCGGCAGGGTCGCGCTGGTGACCGACGGCCGGCTGTCGGGTGCATCGGGGAAATTTCCGGCCGCGATCCATGTGACGCCCGAGGCGCTCGATGGCGGGCCCATCGCGCGCGTGCAGACGGGCGACCGGATCGTCCTCGACGGCACGGCCGGCATCCTGGAACTCCAGGTCGATCGCGCCGCGCTGGCCGCACGCGCCGTCGCACGGCGGCCGGCCGCCGGTCCGCTGGATCTTGGCCGCCACCTGTTCGCCGGCAATCGCGCCGCGGTCGGCAGCGCGGAAGAGGGCGCCGCCTCGATCGCCTGCGCCGACCCGGCGCCACCGGCCGCACCATGCACCACTGACCAGGAGTCGCAGCGAACATGACCACCACCGCGATGAACTCGCCGCATTCGCGCCAGCAGGCGACCCGGGCGCTGCTGCGCGGCGCCGGCATCCTTCCCGTGCTTACCGTCGACACGGTCGCCCAGGCGCTTGCCGTCGCCGGCGCCCTCGCGCGCGGCGGACTGCGTGCGATCGAGGTCACGTTGCGCTCGGCCGCGGCCATGGATGCGCTGGGTGCGATCAAGCGCGAGCTTCCGGGCCTGATCCTGGGCGCCGGCACGATCACCAAGCCGGGACAGGCCCTGCAGGCCGTCGAACAGGGTGCGGATTTCCTGGTGACCCCGGGAACGCCCGCGGCATTGGCGCAGGTACTGGCCGGACTTACCGTGCCGGTGCTGCCCGGCGCCGCCACCGCGAGTGAAATCATGGCGCTGATGGACCTCGGCTTCGACGCCGTCAAGCTCTTTCCGGCAGCGTCGGTCGGGGGACTGGGCATGATCAAGTCGCTGGCCGGCCCGTTTCCCGCACTGGCCATCTGCCCGACCGGCGGCATCGGCGAGGCCAACGCGGCCGATTACCTGCGCCAGCCCAATGTGCCCTGCATCGGCGGCTCCTGGATGGTGGCCGCCGACTGGGTCGGCGCGGGGCGCTACGAACTCGTCGAGGCGAGCGCGGCGCGCGCCCGCGCCATCATCGACGCCATCAGGCCCGCGGCGACGACGGGGTGAGCACGGGGGGCAGCGATCGCGCGTCGCCAGCGACGGCCGCAGCGGGCCGGCGATTCGGTCTAGTCACGTCGCGTGATCCCCGGACCGCGCGATTCGGGTCTAATCCCGGGTTATCCGGACTTCCCGACACGAGGAAAAGATCATGAGCACGCTTCCCGAACCCGCCACGAGCGGCCCGGACAACCGCCCCGGCCTGTTGCGCGGCATCCACCCGCTGGTTGCGACCGCTGCCATCGCCGTCACGGCGGTCAGCGCGATCGCCGCCTATCAGTTCCTGGTTCCGCGCGATGCCAGTTCCGCCATCGAACGCGACGCCCATGGCGCCGCGCCCAGGTCCGCACCGGCAGGCGCCGGTCCGGGCTGGCGGCCGGACCGCCCGGCCGGCACGGCCGCGGCGCAACCGCCCTGCCTCGAGTGCGGCGAAGTCGTGGGCATTCGCACCAGCCGCCAGGAAGGCGCGGGCTCCGGCCTGGGCGCCGTCGCCGGCGGATTGCTGGGCGGAGTGCTCGGTCACCAGGTGGGCGCCGGCCATGGCAAGGAGGCGATGACGATCGTCGGTGCCGTCGGCGGCGCGTTCGCCGGCAACCAGGTGGAAAAGCAGGCCAAGGCGCAGACGATCTATCTCGTCGACGTGCGCATGCAGGACGGACAGATGCGCACCTTCCCGCAGTCCGTGCCGCCCGCGCTCGCGATCGGCCAACCGGTGCGCGTCGCCGGCAATACGCTCAGCGCCCGCTAGCGCGGCGCCGATCCGCGGCCGCCGGCGCCGCGCCCGCCGGGCGTCCGACGGCCGGGCGGGCGCACGGGCCTAGCACTCGACGATATTGACCGCGAGGCCGCCGCGCGCGGTCTCCTTGTACTTGGTCATCATGTCGGCGCCGGTCTCGCGCATGGTCTTGATGACCTTGTCCAGGCTCACGTGGTGCGTGCCGTCGCCGCGCAGCGCCATGCGCGCTGCATTGATCGCCTTGACCGACGCGATCGCATTGCGCTCGATGCACGGGAATCTGCACCAGGCCGCCGACCGGGTCGCAGGTCAGGCCAAGGTGGTGCTCCATGCCGATTTCGGCCGCGTTCTCGACCTGCTCGGGCGAGCCGCCGAGCACGGCGCACAGGCGCGCCGGCGGCCATCGAGCAGGCCACGCCGACCTCGCCCTGGCAGCCGACCTCGGCGCCGCTGATCGATGCGTTTTCCTTGTACAGGAACGCCGATGGCCGCCGCCGTGAGCAGGAAATCGACGATGCCGGCATCGCCGGCGCCGGGCACGAACTTCCCGTAATAGTGCAGAACCGCGGGAATGATGCCGGCAGCGCCATTGGTCGGCGCGGTGACCACGCGACCGCCGGCGGCGTTCTCCTCGTTCACCGCCAACGCGTAGAGGTTGACCCAGTCCATCACCAGCAGCGGATCGCGCGCCTCGGCGCCGCTGACGCCTTCGAGCGCCTTGCGAAAGCCCGCGGCGCGGCGCTTGACGGAAAAGCCGCCGGGCAGCGTGCCCTCGGTGCGGCAGCCGCGCTCGATGCAGGCGTGCATCACCGCCCACAAGTGCAGCAGGCGCGCATGCGTCTGGTCATCGGGGCGCCAGTGGCGTTCATTGCGGCGCACGATCTCGGCGATGCTGCAGCCGTGTGCGCGCGCCAGCGCCAGCAGTTCGGCGCCGCTGTGGAACGGCAGCGGCAGCACGGCCGGGTCCGGTGCGATCACCTTCTGGCGCGAGCCATCCCCGGCGACCTCGTCGCTGACGATGAAGCCGCCGCCCACCGAGTAGTAGCAGCGCGTGCTCAGGACGGCGGTACCGCCGAAGGCGGTGAAGCGCAGGCCATTGGCATGGAAGGGCAGGCTTTCCCGGGCATAGAAGAGCAGGTCGGTCTGCTCCACGAAGTCCACCGGATGCTCGCCCAGCAGGCCTACGCGCGCGCTGCGGCGGATGTCGTCCAGCAGCGCCGGTATGCGGTCCACGTCGACCGTGTCGGGCTCATGGCCGGCCAGTCCCAGCAGCACCGCCTTGTCGCTGCCGTGGCCCTTGCCGGTCGCGCCCAGCGAGCCATAGAGCTGCGCCTGCACGCGCGTCGTTTGCGCCAGGAGGCCGGCGCCGCGCAGCGCCAGGGCAAACATGCGCGCCGCGCGCATCGGCCCGACCGTGTGCGAGGACGACGGGCCGATCCCTACCTTGAAAATGTCAAACACGCTTACTGCCACGCCGACCTCCCGCCGCGCGCCCGTTGCCCGGCGGCGCATCCGCCCGTGCCGGCACTGCGGCATCCGTCACAAGCATAGCGCCCCGTGTCCGGGGGCCGGCGGCGCCGCCGACACGCAGCGCTAATGCCCGGACGTCATGAGCGGCAAAGAATTCCTTCGTTGGCCGGCCGCGGCGCCCCGGATAGGATCAACGCCCGTCTCCGCGCCGGTGTGCGGGTTATGGCGGATCATGAGGAAATGCCATGTCCAGCGCGTCGCAAGCAGTGCCTTCCGCCCCGGTTCCGCCGCACGCCGGTGCCCGCGTCTGGTATCGAACCGAGGACGCCTGGGCCGTCATGCTGGGGATTGGCCTGGTGCTGGCGGCCATCCTTGCGGTGCAGTCGGGCGGCAGCCTGCGGTGGCTGGCGGTCGCGCCGCAAAAGTGGTCGTCGCTCGGCCAGGTCGGCGCCCAGTTCGCCGCGCAGGCGCCGCGCTACGCCGCGCTGTTCGGCTTCTGGATTCTCGTTTTCGGCGCCAGCACCCGGGCGCTGGGCATCCGCACCGGCGAATTCCTTCCCGCCTTCACGGTCGTGTTCATCGCGTCGGCCGCGGTCATCGCGCTGGGCGCCTGGAACGAAGCCGATCGCTACAACCTGGAGCCGCCGCTGGTGGCGCTGGGCGCCGGCCTGCTGGTCTCCAACACGCTGCGCCTGCCGCGCTGGCTCGATGCCGGGTTCCGGGTGGAGTACTACATCAAGACCGGCATCGTGCTGCTGGGCGCGACCCTGCCCCTGACCTTGATCGCCACCGCCGGCCCGGTCGCCATCGCGCAGGCGGCCATCGTCTCGCTGGTGACGTTCGGCGTCATCTACGCTGCGGCCACGCGGCTGGGGCTGGACCGCCGCCTGGCGGCCACGCTGGGCGCCGGCGGCGCCGTGTGCGGCGTATCGGCCGCCATCGCCGTTGCCGGGGCCGTGGGCGCCCGGAAGGAACATGCGCCGATCGCCATCACCATCGTCGTCTTCTGGGCGATCGTGATGATCTTCCTGCTGCCCCTGGTCGCGCGGGCACTGGCGCTGCCCACCGGCGTCGCCGGGCGCGTGGATCGGCACCTCGGAATTCGCCGATGCGGCCGGATTTGCCGCGGCACAGACCTACGGCGGCTATGCCGGCCACGTGCCGGGCATCAGCGGCGCCCCCGATGCCGCCGTCAATGCATTTACGCTGATGAAGGTCATCGGCCGCGATCTCTGGATCGGCATCTGGGCCTTCGTCCTTTCCATCGTCGCCACCACGCGCTGGGAACCGACGGGCGTGCAGGGGCGCGCCAGCGCGGGCGATATCTGGCGGCGCTTCCCGAAGTTCGTCATCGGCTTCGTGATCACCTCGGCGCTGATCGCGCTGCTCACCGCCGCCTACAGTCCGGCCGAATACAACGCGATCCTCAAGCCCGACGTCATCGCACCGATCAAGACGCTGCGCACCTGGGCCTTCACCTTCTGCTTTCTCAGCATCGGCCTGACGACGCGCTGGCGCGATCTGGCGCACGCCGGCGTGCGCCCTTTCGTCGCCTTCAGCGCCGGCGTCGCGGTCAACGTCGCCGTCGGCTACGTGCTCTCGACGGCGGTCTTCGGCGCGTACTGGTCCGCGCTGGGCGCACCGTGACGCCGGCCCCGCCGTTGCCACCGGTGCCGCCGGCAGGCTGCGCGCGTTGCGGCGCCTGCCGCTGGTTCCGCAATGACGCCGCCCATGTCGAAGCGCAGACGCCGGGGCTGGCATGCCTGGGATCCGGCTTCGGTGCGGTGCGCGGCGACGACGGCCTGTGCTCGGTCCACGAGCGCCACGTCGCGGCGAGCTCATACTGCGGGCGGTTCACGCCCCTGGGTGCCGGGCGCACGCGTCGATCCTGACCCGGCCGGCGCCGCCGGGACCGCGTTCGCGGGACAATGCGGCTTCCGTGGAATCGGCTTGGTGAAGGGTGGCATCCATGCGCGCGACGGATATCGACGTCGGCCTTGTCGGCGGCGACGGCGAGCTTGAGCAGATTCTGCAGTTGCAGCGCCGCAACCTGGACTTCTCGCAGGACGGATTCGTCACCGTGCGGCACACCATCGGAATCCTGCGCACCTTTCATGCGGCGCTGCCGAGCGTGGTGGCAAGGCACGACGGCAATGTCATCGGCTACGCGCTGTCCATGCCCCGCGATGCGTCGCGCCTCGTACCCGTTCTCGAACCGATGTTCCTTCGCCTCCATGCGCTGGCGCTCCTGGCGGCGCAACGCTGGTACGTGATGGGCCAGGTTTGCGTCGACCTGGATTGGCGCGGCCGCGGATTGCCCGACCGGCTCTATGCCGAGCATCGCCGTCAATTTTCCAGCCGTTTCGACTGGCTCGTGACCGAAATCTCAAGTCGCAATCCGCGTTCGCAAAGGGCGCACGCTCGCGTCGGCTTTGTCGAAATCGATCATTACCGCGATGCCACGGACGAGTGGTCCGTCGTCGGCATGCCTCTGGCGTGAAGCGCCGGCCGCCATGCTCCGGCCGGCGCTCCATGGCCATTGCCCGCCGCGCGTCGACCGACCGAAGCGGCATCTTCGGCGGGAACCTGCAAGCGGGAGGCGAAACCATCGCCGGATGCGCTAGATTTCGGGTCGTGACCGCGGCGCGCGCATGCGTCCGGCCGCCAACGGATCGCGGAGGCGCCTGATGGACGAAACCAGCAGCATTCTGACCCGCTCAGCGGTGGCGATGGCAGCCGCCGTACTGGCGGTTGCCGCAATCTTCGGCGGCTACTACTGGTACGCCCACCGCGGCGAGCCCGCGCCGGTGGCGGCGCAACCGCCCGTCCCCGCGGCACCGCCGCCTGCAGCCCAGGCCGACGCCGCGCCGGAGCACCCCATCGATGACCGCGATGCCGATCACGCGACGCCGCTAGACGCCAGCGACGCCAAGGTGCTGGAGGCGCTGTCGGCCGTGGCGGGCTGGAACCCCGGCATGCTGCGGCTGCTGCTCACCAAGGATCTGGTGCGCCACATCGTGGCGACGGTGGACGGCCTGCCGCGCGACAAGCTCCCGTCGGCGGCGCCGCCGCTGCACCCGGTGCCCGGTCCCTTCGGCGTCGCCAGCCGCGGCGGCGTCACCATCATCGCGCCGGGCAACGCGCACCGCTACGACGCCTACGTCAAGGCCGCGGTCGCGCTCGACGCCCACGGGCTGGTGGCCGTCTACCGGCACTTCTACCCGCTGTTCCAGCAGGCCTACCGCGAACTCGGCTATCCCAAGGGCAGCTTCAACGACCGCCTGCTCGAGGTTCTGGACGACCTGCTGGACGCGCCCGACCCCAAGCCGCCGATCGAGGTAATCGCCCCGGGCGTGATGTATCACTACGTCGATCCCGATCTCGAGGCGCTGTCGGCGGGGCAGAAGATCCTGGTGCGCATCGGTGCGCCGAACGAGAGCCTGGTCAAGGCCAGGCTGCGGTTGATCCGCGACGCCGTCGCCACGCCCTAGGCGCCCGCGCCTCGAGAATCCCGCGACAGGAGATCCGCCATGGCCAGCGCAGCCGCCAGTCGACCGCCACTGCCCCCGTTCACCGCCGAAACCGCATCGCAGAAGGTGCGGCTGGCGGAGGACGCCTGGAACACCCGGGATCCGGACCGCGTCGTCATGGCCTACACCGAGGACAGCGTGTGGCGCAACCGGGTGGAGTTCCTGCGCGGGCGCGACGAGATCCGCGCCTTCCTGCAGCGCAAATGGCAGCGCGAGCTCGACTACCGGCTGATCAAGGAGTTGTGGGCCACCGCTGGCAACCGCATCGCCGTGCGCTTCGCGTACGAATGGCATGACGGCGCGGGCCAATGGTTCCGTTCCTACGGCAACGAGAACTGGGAATTCGACGACCACGGCCTGATGCGCCGCCGCATCGCCAGCATCAACGACCTGGCGATCGCCGCCGGCGAGCGCAAGTACGCCTGGCCCGCCGGTCGCCGGCCGGACGATCACCCCGGCCTCTCGGCGCTGGGGCTATAGGCGCCCCGCCGATGGCGGCAAGCGGCGGTCCCGGCGCCACCGTCGCCGCAGCGCCACCCGCGGGATGGCTGCTCCCGGCCGGGGTGCCGTCATGGGTAGGTCGCATCCTGGCCGGCCGGGCGCTGCGCGGATTCGCCGACGGCTACGTCGCGGTCCTGCTGCCGGCCTACCTGCTCGAACTCGGGTTGAGCCTGTTCGACGTCGGTCTGCTGAGCACCGCCACGCTGGCCGGTTCGGCGGCCGGCACCCTGGGGATCGGCGCCTTCGGCAACCGGATCGGCCCGCGGCGCCTGCTGCTGGGCGCGGCGCTGCTCATGGCGGCGACGGGCCTGGGGTTTGCCGGCCTGCGCGGATTCTGGCCGCTGGCCGTCGTGGCATTCGTCGGCACGCTGAACCCGAGCTCGGGGGACGTGAGCGTCTTCCTGCCGATCGAGCAGGCCGAGCTCGGCGGCGCCGCCGGCGGCAGCGACGCCCGCACCCGCCTGTTCGCGCGCTATTCGCTGGCCGGCTCGCTGTCCGCGGCGCTCGGAGCGCTGTGCGCGGTGGTGCCAGGCTGGCTGGCCGGCCATGCCGGACTGGCGCCGGTCGACGCGCTGCGGGCGATGTTCCTTCTGTACGGCGTATTCGGCGGCCTGATCTGGCTGCTCTACCGCGGCATCGGCAACGTACCGCAGGCCGAGCGCCCGCCCGCGGCGGCGCTGGGGGCCTCGCGCGCCGTCGTGCTGCGCCTGGCCGCGCTGTTCTGCGTCGACTCCTTTGCCAGCGGCCTGCTCATCAATGCGCTGCTGGCCGCCTGGCTCTTCCAGCGCTTCGGACTCTCGCTGGGCGCCGCCGGCCGGTTCTTCTTCTGGTCCGGACTGTGCACCACGGCCTCGCAATTGCTGGCGCCGCACGTCGCGCGCCGCATCGGGCTGCTCAAGGCGATGGTCTGCACGCACATCCCGGCCAGCCTGTTCCTGATCGCCGCGGCCTTTTCGCCCAGCCTGCCCCTGGCGCTGGCGCTGCTGCTGCTGCGCAGCGCCCTGTCGCAGATGGACGTGCCGGCCCGCAGCGCCTTCGTGATGGCCGTCGTCACGCCGCAGGAGCGGGTCGCGGCGGCGAGCTTCACCGTGGTTCCCAAGAGCCTGGCCTCGGCGGCCGGACCGTCGCTCGGCGGCCTGCTCCTGGGCGGCGGCTGGCTGGCGGCCCCGCTGCTGGCCTGCGGGCTGCTCAAGATCCTGTACGACCTGGCGCTGTATGCGGCCTTCCGCCGCCATCAGGTCCAGGCCGGCGACGGCGGCGGACGGCAACCGGCGGCGGGCGGCGCATGACCGGGCCGCTGCGGCGCAATCTCGGGCTGAACCACTACAACCTGCGGGCAACGCGCGCGCTTCTCGAAGAACTGCGCACTTTCTATTGCGATGTCGTGGGGCTGGAAGCCGGTGCCCGGCCGGCGCTGCGCAGCTTTGGCTACTGGCTCTATGCCGACGGCCGCGACGTCCTGCACCTGTCGGCGGCGGGAGCGGACGAGGTGCGCCGCCCCGGCGCGGCATCGACCTTCGATCACGTCGCGTTTTCGTGCACC
The DNA here is from genome assembly GCA_963781975.1 of uncultured beta proteobacterium. Lineage (GTDB taxonomy): Bacteria > Pseudomonadota > Gammaproteobacteria > Burkholderiales > Burkholderiaceae_F > GJ-E10. The sequence goes on along the minus strand of CAWAHT010000007.1, from coordinate 195,063 downwards.
GGCTGCGCCGCCTATCGCCAGGCGCTGGACGCGCACGGCGTCGCATACGAGATCGCCCGCATCCCGCAGACCGGCCGGGTGCAGCTTTTCTTCGCCGATCCGGCCGGCAACGGCGTGGAGCTGAACTTTGCCGACGAACACGGCTGACCCGGCGCGCCGCGCCCGCCGGCACCGGGACGGTTGCCGCCGCGTGCAGCGCGCCGCCACCATCGCAAGCGCAGACGTGGCACGATTGCGCCCATGAACGTACTGCTGCTCGAAGACGACATCGACCTGGGCCAGGCGGTCACCGACCACCTCGAGGCGGCAGGGCACACGGTGCACTGGTGCAAACTGCTGTCGCAGGCGCGCCGCGTCGAGGGGCCCGAGATCGCGCTGCTCGACCTGAACCTGCCCGACGGCGACGGCCTGTCGCTGCTGCGCGAATGGCGCGCGGAGGGCCGTACGCTGCCGGTCCTCGCGCTGACGGCGCGCGACCAGATCAGCGACCGCATCCGCGGCCTGCAGGCCGGGGCCGACGATTACGTCGTCAAGCCCTTCGACCTGAACGAGCTGCTGGCGCGCATGGATGCCGTCTGCCGGCGCGGCGCCGCGCCCAACAAGATGCGCATCGGCGACGTCTCGGTGGACCTGGCCGCGCGCGCCGCCACCCGGGGCGACGAGCGCATCGAGTTCACCGCCATGGAGTGGTCGGTCCTCACCGGCCTGGCGCGCCACCCCGGCCGCATCTACAGCCGCTCCGAGATCGAGAGCCACCTGGCCAGGGAAGGCCTGGGCGACTCCGACAGCAACTCGCTCGAGGTCATCGTCAGCCGGCTGCGCAAGAAGCTCGGTCCCCTGGCGATCAGCACCCATCGGGGCCTCGGATACCGGCTCGATGCCTGATGCGCGGGACCTGATCCCGGCCGCGCCGGCGGGCGAACCCTGGAGCCTCACCCAGCGCGTCACCCGCAACATGCTGGTGGTGCTCGGCGGGCTCTGGCTGGTCGGCTCGATCGTGCTCGTGCTGGGAATGTTCTACGAAAGCACCGAGGTGCTCGACAGCGCGCTGCGGGAGACGGCCGAGCGCTTCCTGTTCCTGCCCGACGTGGTGGTCGATGATCCGGCGGAGCAGCGCCGCTTCCTGACGGAGATCGGCGCGCACGAGGAATACGTGGTCTACCAGGTGTACGACGCCCGCGGACAGATGCGGCTGCGCTCGCATGGCGCGCCCGAGGTGCCGCTGATCGCCGGCAGCGAGGAAGGCATCCACAATACCGACGGCTGGCGGGTCCTCACCCTGACGCGCGCCGACGGCCAGCGCCGCGTCGAGGTCGCCGAAGCGGAGACGTACCGCGAGGACGTGCTGCGCGGCAGCCTCGGCTGGCTGGCCGGCACGATGGTGTGCCTCATGGGCGGCGCTTCGCTGGCGCTGACCGTGATCATGCGGCGCGGGCGCCGGGCGGTGGATGCGGCCCGGCTGGAGCTGATCAGCCGCGCGCCCGACGACCTGCGCCCGCTGAGCGGCACCGGGGCGCCGCTGGAGCTGCAGCCGTGGATCGCCGGCGTCAACAGCCTGATGGCGCGCGACCGCGTGCTGATCGAGGCCGAACGCGCGTTTGCCGCGCGCACCGCGCACGAACTGCGCACGCCCCTGGCGGCGGCGCGCGCCCAGGCCCAGCGCCTGGTCGAGGCGACGCCCGGCGGCGCGGCGCGGCAGAACTCGCTGGCGCTGGTGCGCCAGCTCGACCGCCTGACGCGCCTGGCCACGCGCCTGCTGCAGCTGGCGCGCATCGAATCGCAGGCCAGCGTGCGCCGCGAGCCGGTCGATCTGGCCACGGTGGCGCAGATGGTCGTGGCCGATTTTGCCGACGCCGTCGCCAGCGAACGCCTGCGCATCGAGGTCCTGGACGGCAATACCGGCGTCATCGGCGACCTGGACGCCATCGGCATCGCCCTGCGCAACCTGATCGACAACGCGCTCAAGCACGGCGGCGAGGACGCCTGGGTCACGGTCCTGGTCGAGACGCTGTCGATGCATGGTCATCAACGACGGGCCGGGCGTGCCCGCCGCACACGCTGGAGCAGCTGGTGCGCCCCTTCGAGCGCGGCATCACCGCGGCCGAAGGCTCGGGGCTGGGCCTGTCGATCACCACCGCCATCGTCAAGCAGGCGGGTGGCACCCTCGACCTGCATCTCGCCCATCGCCGGCGGGCGCGGTTTCGCCGCGGTGCTGCGCTTCGAGTAGGCGGCCGGTGCGCCGCGCCGGCCGCTTCAGGCCTCGCGCACGCAGTCCAGGCAGTACTCGATGCGGCCGTCGCGCTCGCGCTTGACCAGCCCGTGGATGTCGCTCTCGAAGCCCGGGAATTTCGCGTTGAACTCGCGCACGAACTTCAGGTAGTTGACGATCTGGGCGTTGACGCGCTCGCCCGGAATGAGCAGGGGGATGCCGGGCGGATAGGGCGTCAGCAGCACGCCGCAGATGCGCCCCTCGATGTCGTCGACCAGCACCCGGTCGATCTCGTTGTGCGCCATGTGGGCATAGGCGCGCGCCGGCGTCATCGCCGGCGCCATTGCCGACGTGTACATCTCGGTGGTCAGGCGGGCGATGTCGTTGGCCGCGGTAGATCGCGTGGATCGCCTGGCTCAGGTCGCGCAGGCCGAAGGCCTCGTAGTGCGGCTGCGCCTTGACGAAGTCGGGCATCACGCGCAGCAGCGGCTGGTTGCTGTCGTAGTCGTCCTTGAACTGCTGCAGCTCGGTCACGAGCGTGTTCCAGCGGCCCTTCGTGATGCCGATGGTGAACATGATGAAGAACGAGTAGAGGCCGGTCTTCTCGACCACGATGCCGTGCTCGGTCAGGTAGCGCGTCAGCACCGACGCCGGAATGCCGGTCTCGCCGAACGACCCGTCGACGTCGAGACCCGGCGTGATGATCGTGGCCTTGATGGGGTCGAGCAGATTGAAGTCCGGCGCCAGCTCGCCGAAACCGTGCCAGCGCTCGCCGGCGCGCAGCATCCAGTAGTCGCGCTGCGGCGGGCCCTCGGGCAGCGGCGCCTCCGGCCCCCACACCGGAACCACCAGGATGCGCCGTATTCGGCGTCGATCTTGCGCATGGCGCGCCGGAAGTCGAGCGCCTCGGTGAGCGATTCCTCGACCAGGGCCGGCCCGCCGGGCGACTCCATCATCGCCGCGGCGACATCGCAGGAGGCGATGATCGCGTACTGCGGCGAGGTCGAGGTGTGCATCATGTACGCCTCGTTGAACATCCAGCGGTCGAGGCTCTCGCTCTGCGAGTTCTGGATCAGGATCTGCGACGCCTGCGACAGGCCGGCCAGCAGCTTGTGCGTCGACTGGGTGGCGAACACCATCGACTTGCGGGCACGCTCGCGCGGCCCGGCAACGCCGCCGATCGCGTGCATGTTGCGATAAAAGCCGTTGAAGGCGGCGTGCGGCAGCCAGGCCTCGTCGAACATCAGCGAGTCGATGCGCCCGTCCAGCAGCCCCTTGATCTCCTCGACGTTGTAGACGATGCCGTCGTACGTGCTCTGCGTGATCGTCAGCACGCGCGGCTTGCCCTCCCTGCCCGTGATCAGCGGGTGCTCGCGGATGCGCGCCTCGATGTTCTCCCAGCGGAATTCCTCCAGCGGTATCGGACCGATGATGCCGTAATGGTTGCGCGTGGGCTTGAGGAAGACCGGGATCGCGCCGGTCATCGTGATGGCGTGCAGCACCGACTTGTGGCAATTGCGGTCGACGACGACCACGTCGCCGGGGGCGACGATGTAGTGCCAGACGATCTTGTTGGACGTCGAGGTGCCGTTGGTGACGAAGAAGAGGTGGTCGGCGCCGAAGATGCGCGCCGCGTTGCGCTCCGCGGCCGCCACCGGGCCGGTGTGATCCAGCAGCTGGCCGAGCTCGTCGACCGCGTTGCAGACGTCGGCGCGCAGCAGCGTCTCGCCGAAGAACTGGTGGAACATGCGCCCCACCGGGCTCTTGAGGAAGGCCACGCCGCCCGAATGCCCGGGGCAGTGCCACGAATACGCGCCTTCCTGGGCGTACTGCACCAGCGCGCGGAAGAACGGCGGGGCCAGTCCGTCCAGGTAGGTCCGGGCCTCGCGCACGATGTAGCGCGCCACGAACTCCGGCGTGTCCTCGTACATGTGGATGAAGCCGTGCAGCTCGCGCAGGACGTCGTTGGGCAGGTGGCGCGACGTGCGCGTCTCGCCATAGAGGAAGATCGGGATGTCGGCGTTGCGGAACCGGATCTCCTCGAGGAAGGCGCGCAGGTCGGCGACGATCGGGCTGCCTTCGGTGGCCGGCAGCTCCTCGTCGTCCACCGAGAGGATGAATGCCGACGCGCGGCTGTGCTGCTGCGCGAAGCCGCGCACGTCGCCGAAGCTGGTCACGCCGATGATCTCGACGCCCTCCTCCTCGAGCGCGCGCGTCAGCGCGCGGATGCCGACGCCGCTGGCGTTCTCCGAACGGAAGTCCTCGTCGATGACGACGATGGGAAACTGGAAACGCATGGTCATGGCGGGTCGGGTCCTGCGGGGGGCGGATCGGCAGCCGCACTGTATACGAACGGGCGGCAGCCGGCGGCGCCGCGCGGACCGCCGGCGCGCTAGCATGCGGATCCCGCGGCCCCGCCTCCGGCGATCTACATGACCACCCGTCCCGCTTCCACCGCCGCGCCGCACGACGCGCCGCCGCCCGGCGCGCGCACGCGCATCCGCCGCATCCCGGAGTACGCCCGCTACGACGCGGCCGCCGTGCAGGCGATCGTCGATTCCGCCCTGATCTGCCACATCGCGTTTGCCGCGCCCGACGGCGTGCACTGCATCCCGACCGCCTGCTGGCGCATGGGCGCCGACCTCTATGTCCACGGCTCCAACGGCAGCCGCCTGCTCAGGGCGCTGCAGTCGGGTATCGAGGCGGCCATTACCATCACCCATGTCGACGGCCTGGTGCTGGCGCGCTCCGCCTTCAACCATTCGATGAATTACCGCTCGCTGGTCATTTACGGGCGCTTTGCGACCGTGCCCGAGGCACAGAAAGCGGCCGCGCTGGCCGCGTTCCTCGAGCACCTCCTTCCCGGCCGCCAGGACATGGTGCGCGCGGGCGACGCGCGCGAGCTGGCGGCCACGACCGTGCTGCGCATCGGCCTGCAGGAAGCCGCGGCCAAGGTGCGGCACGGCCCGCCTGAAGACGACGCGGCCGACATGACCTGGCCGGTATGGGCCGGCGTGCTGCCGCTGGACCTGCTGCCGGGCGCGCCGCGGGCAGACGCGGCCTGCCTCCAGGAAGCGCCGCCCCACGTGCGGGACTGGCCGCAGCGGCGCTTCGGCCCGGCGGCTAGCCAGCCGGCCGGGCCGTGCCGGCCCGGGAAAAAATGACGCCGCGGCGCCCTCAAGTTCGACGCCAGCGCGCCGTTGATCCGAACAGGTGCCGGGCCCTTTGGCCCCGGCCTGCCGGATGTAATCGCCATGGACGACTCCCTGCTGCCTGCCCTGCTGTCGAGCGATGGATATTCGAGCTCGACACTCGATCCCAAGGGAGTAAAGCCGACAGTAAGCGCTAACGGCGAGATACCCCGCGCGCGCCCCCTGGCGGCGCCGCCGCGGGACGTGACGCGACTGCTCGATCGTCACGGCACCAGTTTGCCGCGCTATCTGGACGCACAGCGCTGGCGCGATATCGGTCATTCCCACCAGCGCTGGCCGCTGCTCTGGGGCCGGGTCCCGCTGGCTCCCGGGGGCCGGTCTTGAGCCGCCGCAGCCACTGGGCGGACGCGCGCGGCGCGCCCGCGGGACCGGCCGCCAATGCGATGCCCGGCATCGGTGCGGGCGCAGCCGGCCCCGTGATGCAGCGGCTGGCCCGGCTGCTGAAAAGTCCGGACGCGCAGGCGCTGCGCGTCGTGCACCTGCCCATCGACGGCCTGCCGGCCGCGGTGGGCGCCGTACCTCCGGGGACGGACGCGCTGCTGCTGCACGGCGACACCCAGAGCCGCGAGCGCTTGCTGCAGGCCCTTTTGCACGATGCGCTGCGGTCGCGCCGCGTGACGTGGCTGTGCACGCCGGGTGCGGCGCCGGCGGCGCCGTCCAGCGACATCCACCATGCGTCGCTGACCGGGCAGCTGCTGGCCCTGGCCTGGACCGCGGACGCCGCCCGGCAGCTGCGCCAATTGGGGCCGGCGCGCCTACTCGGCGAAATGGCGGCCAGCGGCATGGGCGCACAGGACGTCCTGGTACTGGACCTGCTCGATCCCTGGCTGCGCGAGACGGCTGCCGATTGCGCGCTGGAAGCCGTGATCGGCGAAGCGGCCCAGAGCCTGGAGCGCTGGAGCCGGCTGCACGACGGCCCGGTCATCGCGCTGGCACCGGCGCGCCATCGCGGCCAGTCCCTGCTGCCGCTGCTCGCCCGCAGCAAGCTCGACCGGCTGGCGAGCTTCAGCGCCGACGCGGAAAGTGCCCTGCTGGAGGTATTCCGCTGGGGCCGCGGCCCGGCGGGCGCCGGCGCCGCCGCGCGGCACGTCCTGCAGCCGGCTGCCGACGGCCGCTGGCGCAGCCAGGCGCACCAGCCGCTGGACGCCAAAGCGGCGCTGGCGGCGCTGGATGCCGGCACGGTGCACGCGATGCGCCCGGTGCTGGGCGACGCCGCGGCAGTGCCGCCCAACTGGCAGGTGCACGCTGCCGTCGACACGCTGCTGGCGGCCACGCGCGACGCGGTCGCCGCGACGGTGGTGCTGGCGCACGATCATCCCGACGCCCTGCCGGAACTGGCCGACATCGTTGCGCGCCTGCGCCGCGAACATCCGCGCCTGCTGCGCATCGTCGTGCGCGAGACCGGTGCCGCACTGCGCCGCAGCGGCGAGCTGGCGCTGCTGCGGCTGGGGGCCAATGCCGTGGTCGAACGCGGATTGGGCTTCCCGCACCTGTTGCGGCAGCTCGACGAGCTGGGCGAGCGCGCGCCGGCCGCCGCTGCCGCGGACAGCGACCCGGCGCGCACCCTGCGCGTGCTCCTGCCCGATCCGGTGCAGGGCTACCTGGCCGCCCGCGACTTCTGCGCCGCGGTCGAGCGCATGCTCGACCGCACCGCGCCGTCGTCGATCCGGCACAGCCTGGTGCACCTGCCGCTGCTGCCGCACATCGCCCACCTGGATGCGCTGCTGGCCTGCAGCCCGCGCCGCGACGGCGACCTGATCACCGCCGACACCGACGGCGTAAGCCTCTTCCTCTTCGGCTGCGCCGCCGACGACGTCATGGCCGCGCTGGAGTCGCTGTTCACCGTTCCCTGCTCCGAACTGGTGGAGAACGTGCAGATCACGGTCGACCCGGGCGAGCAGCGCGTGGTGCTGCAGCACCTGCGCCAGGCCGCCGAGGACGCCCCCGTCGACTATTCGACGATCCTGCGCAGCATCGCGCCCGACAAGGCGCGCGCCGCCGTGCAGGCCACGGTCCTGCCGATACGCGGCCCGTCGGCGGCGCGTTGCGTGGAAGCGCACGTGCTGCCGCTGCGCGACGCGACCGTCTGAACGGCCGCGCGCATCCCTTCCCCGAGGAGACCACCATGGTGCAGATGTTCCTGGAATCCCTGCTGCTCGGCACGCTGCTGACCACCCTGTTCTACGGCACCAACTACCTGCTGCGCCGTGCGGTGACGGGTCGGCGCTACACGCTGCCCGCCGGCCAGGAGCTGCGCTGCGTGCAGCCGCTGGACCTGGGCGAACGCTGACCGGCCCGCGCGCCGCGCGCACCACTTTCGGGATCCCGCATGCCCAGCATTGCCATCGTTTCTCCCTGCGGCGGAGCCGGCCGCAGCACGCTGGCGGCGTCCATGGCCACGCTGGCGGCGCGCAGCGGCGTCTGGGGACTGGCCGTCGAATGCGACCCGCAGAACCTGCTGGCGCTGCACTTCGGCGCCGATCGCGCGCCGACCGAGGGCCTGGCCAGCCGCGCGGCGCGCGGCCTGGTCTGGAACACGGCGGCGCTGGCGGCCAGCGACGGCACCCTGGTGCTGCCATTCGGCGCCATGGACGCGCCGGCGCTGGTGGACTGGGAGCGGCGGCTCATCGTCGAGCCAGACTGGCTGCTGGCACGGCTGGATACCCTGGCACGGCCCGCCGAGGCCTGGACCTTCATCGATGCCGCCCGGGCGCCGTCCGTGCTGACGCGCCAGGCGGTGCGCGCCGCCGACGCCGTGCTGGTCGTCCTGCGCGCCGACGGCGCATCCATGGCGCTGCTGGAGCCGACTCTCGAGGCGCTGGCCGACAAGCCGGCGATGGCCGTGGTCAATGCCTTCGATCCGAGCCGCGTGCTGCAGGCCGACATCATGGCCGCGCTTTACGAGCGCCTGGGCGAACGCCTCTCGCCCTATCCGGTCCATCGCGACGAGGCCATTCCCGAGGCCTTCGCGCGCCGCATGGCGCCGGGCGACCATGCGCCCCATTCGCAGGTCGTGCACGATCTGCATGGGCTTCTGCGCTGGATTCAGCGACAATGCCGGACCATCAAGGAACCGCGAACCGGCAGCAGTGTCATCTGACGTCCTGAAATTCCTCGCCACCGCGCTCGAGGTCGAGCACCCGCGGCTTGCCTGGCTCTGGCTGGTGCGCATCTTCTTCCGTCCCGCCCCGGCGCACGCGACCTGGGGGTCGCGCGTCCTGCGGCACGCGGCGGCCGGCCTGGCGCGTCTGCTCGGCGTCGCGCCAATGCAGGCGCGCGGGCGCTGGGGAGCGCGGGTCTTCCTGCCGGTGGGCATCGCCCGCCGACGGGGTGCCGTCGACCTGCTGGTGCGCTCGCGGATCGTGCTGCAGCGCCTGGGGCGGCGGTTGCGCGCGCGCGTACCGCACATCGACCACGTCGCGCTGGGCGCATGGCTGGAAGCGGCCGCCGGACGGCCCTGGCTGGGTTCGCGGCCGGTGCGCGTGATCGGCCTGGCGCTGAGCGCGGCCGTCTTCTGGCTGGCGATCACGACGCCGATGGACTGGGTGGCGCAGCTGGTCTTCGCGATCGTGCTGTCGCTGCTGGCGATCCAGATCCGCAACACCCCCGGAACCGTGCCGACGCTGATCCTCATCGTCCTGGCGCTGGTGGCGTCGTGCCGCTATGGCTGGTGGCGCCTCACCCAGTCGATGGACCTGGAGCCGGGCTGGGAAACCATACTTGGCTTCTGCCTGCTGGGCGCGGAGCTGTACGCCTGGCTCATCATGCTGCTGGGCTTCGCCCAGGGCGCATGGCCGCTGAAGCGCCAGCCGGCACCGCTGCCGGAACGGCTCGAGGACTGGCCGGTGGTCGATGTCTTCATCCCGACCTACAACGAGCCCCTGTCGGTGGTACGCCCGACCATACTGGCCGCCAAGGGGATCGACTGGCCGGCGGACAAGCTGCGCATCCACGTGCTCGACGACGGCCGGCGTGAAGCGCTGCGCCAGTTCGCCCTCGAGGCCGGCGTGAACTACATCACGCGCAGCGACAACCGCCACGCCAAGGCCGGCAACCTGAACCACGCGCTGCGCCAGACCAGCGGCGAGTACATCGCCATCTTCGACTGCGACCACCTGGCCGTGCGCTCGTTCCTGCAGACCACCATGGGCTGGATGCTGCGCGATCCGCGCTGCGCGATGATCCAGACGCCGCACCACTTCTTCTCGCCCGACCCCTTCGAGCGCAACCTGGACACCTTCCGCCGCATCCCCAACGAGGGCTCGCTCTTCTACGGCATCGTCCAGGACGGCAACGACTTCTGGAACGCCGCCTTCTTCTGCGGGTCGTGCGCGATCCTGCGCCGCGCACCGCTCGAACAGATCGGCGGCATGGCGGTCGAGACCGTGACCGAGGACGCGCACACGGCGCTCAAGCTGCACCGGCGCGGCTACACCACGGCCTACCTCAACATCACGCAGGCGGCCGGCCTGGCGACCGAGACGCTGGCCGCGCACGTCGCGCAGCGGATCCGCTGGGCCCGCGGCATGGCGCAGATCTTCCGCATCGACAATCCGCTGACCGGCGGCGGCCTGAGCTGGATGCAGCGCCTGTGCTACAGCAATTCGATGCTGCACTTCTTCTACGGCATCCCGCGCCTCATCTTTCTCACGGCGCCGCTGGCCTACCTGTATTTCGAACTGCACATCATCCGTTCGTCGGCGGTCATCTTCGCGCTCTACCTGCTGCCGCACCTCGTGCTGCCACAGATCACCACCGCGCGGATGCAGGGCGCCTACCGGCACTCGTTCTGGGCCGAGGTCTACGAAACGGTGCTGGCCTGGTACATCACGCTGCCCACCCTGGTGGCGTTCTTCAACCCGCGGGCCGGGCGGTTCAACGTGACCGGCAAGGGCGGGCTGGTGAAGCGGACGCACTTCGACTGGATCATCTCGCGGCCGTATTTCGGCCTCGTGATCCTCAACGGCGTCGGCCTGGGCATCGGCCTGGTGCGGCTCTTCTCCTGGAACCGCTTCGAGGCCGGCACCGTGATCCTCAACCTGCTGTGGACCACCTTCAACCTGCTGATGCTGGGCGCGGCCATCGGCGTGGCGCACGAGCGGCGCCAGATGCGCGTCTTCCACCGGGTCGCCGCGCGGCTGCCGGTCATGCTCACGCTGCCCGACGGCCATACGCAGCGCTGCGTTTCGGACAACTACTCGCTCAACGGCCTGGGCCTGGCGCTGGCCGAGCCGGTCGACCTGCCGGCCGGCACGCCGGTCCAGGTGACGCTCGAATCGGGCAACATCGAACACATGTTCCGCGCCCGGATAACGGCGCAGCGCGATGGATACATCGGCGTGCAGTTCAGCGGCCTGGACCTGCAGCAGCAGGAAAAGCTGATCCAGTGCACCTTCGGCCGTGCCGACGCCTGGTCCAACTGGCACGAGCAATACGCCCCGGATCTGCCGCTGCGCGGCCTGTGGGAGATCGTCACGCTGGGCATGCGCGGCTACGCCGACCTGGTGCGGGCGGCCGTGCGCGAGACACGCCGCCGCCTGGCGGGGCCGCCGCACGGCCTGGCCGCCGAGCGCCCGTAGGCGCCGCAGCCGATGGGTGCCTGGAGCCTTTACTTTCTGGCCAAGCTGGGCCTGTATGCCCAGCACAGCATCGGGCTGCATATCGTGCCCAACCTGCTGCTGGCGGCCGCGCTCGCCTGGCCGCTGCGATCGGCCGCGGCGGCGCGCCTGCGCTCGCTCGCCGCCATTGCGGTCGCAGCCGCCCTGCTGTACTACGACTCGTACCTGCCGCCGTTCGCCCGCCTGCTCGACCAGGCCGGTGCGCTCGGCGACTTCCGCGCCGATTACCTGTTCGAACTTGCGCACCGCTTCGTTCCGCTGCCGGCCGTGGCCGCCGGCGCCGCCCTCGTGCTGCTGTTTGCACTGCTGCGGCACCGGCTGCGCTTTTCCGCGCTGGCCTTCATCGGGCTGATCGTCGCGGCCGCGCTGCCCGCAACCCGCCCCGGCGACACCGTTGCGGCAGAACACCGGGAGCGGGCCAACGACCCGGTCGCGCCGGCCGGCGTGCCGGGGCCGGAGCTCGCGGCGCCGGAGCTCAATGCGGCGCTGGACGCGTTCTACGGGGCGCAGCGCGGGCTGACCGTTTCGTTCGCCCGTGCCGGCACCCCGCGCTTCGACCTTATCCTGTTGAGCGTGTGCTCGCTGGCGCGCGACGACCTGGATTTCGTGCACCAGCAGGACTCCCCCCTGCTGGCGCGCTTCGACATCGTCTTTTCCCGGTTCAATTCGGCCGCCACCTACAGCGGCCCGGCCGTCCTGCGCCTGCTGCACGGCACCTGCGGTCAGACGCCGCAGGATCGCCTCTACAGCGGCACGGCGGCCGACGACTGCTATCTGTTCCGCAACCTGGCCGGCGCCGGCTACCGCCCCGCGCTGCTGCTCAATCACGACGGTCACTTCGACCACTTCGCGGCGCAGCTCAGCAGCCAGGGCGGCATCGGCGCCGACCCGCTCGACAACCACGCTGCACCCGTGACCATGCTCTCTTTCGACGGCACGCCGATCCGCTCGGACTATGCGCTGCTCGCGCACTGGTGGGGACAGGCCGACGCGGGCGACCGGCACCGGGCGCTGCTCTACAACACGATCAGCCTGCACGACGGCGACCGGCTGCCGGGCGCGCGCGGCGGCAGCCGCGAGACCTACCTGCCGCGGCTGCGTCAATTGTTTGCCGACCTGGGTCGCTTCTTCGACCTGATCGAAACCAGCGGGCGTCCCACGGTCGTCGTGCTGATACCGGAACATGGCGCGGCGCTGCGCGGCGATGCGCTGCAGGTGCCAGGCCTGCGCGAGCTGCCGACGCCGGCCATCACCCGCGTGCCGGTGGCGGTAAAGCTGTTCGGCTTCGGGCCCGACGTGCCGTCCGCCCGCCCCGGCGGACCGCTGGTGGTCGACCAGCCGTCGAGCTACCTGGACCTGACCGCGCTGATCGCCGGGCTCACGTCGCCGACGCTGGCGCGGCCGACGCGCGCGGCGCTGCAGGGCCTGACGCACGCGCTGCCCGCAACCGAATGGGTCGCGGAAAACGACGGCACGGTGCTTTTGCGCCACGCCGGGCGCGACTACCTGCGCGTGCCCGCCGGGGACTGGGCACCTTTCAGCGCCGGCCCCTAGCGCCGCTCGCCGGTCCGGCGCCAGCATCGCCATGCCACAGCCGCCGCGCACCGCGGACCTGGCGCCCGACGCCGACTGCGGCACGCTCAACGACCGCCACGGCCTGGCCGGCGTGCTGCAATTTCGCCGCGGCCCGGGCGGCCTCGCATTCGCCGATATCCGCAACCGCCATGCCCGTGCCACGGTCTGCCTGCAGGGCGGCCAGCTGCTGGACTGGCAACCGTATGCGCAGTCGACGCCGGCGCTCTGGCTGTCGCAGGCCGCGCGCTACGCGCCCGGCCAGAGCATCCGCGGCGGCATCCCCGTCTGCTGGCCCTGGTTCGGCCCGTCGGCCGCCGCCGGCGGTCCCGCCCACGGCTTTGCCCGCAACCGGGCCTGGGCCGTGGTCGGCGCCGGTCACGGCCGCGCCGGCCAGACCTGCTTGCGCCTGCAGTTGCGCGACTGCGCGCAGACGCGGCAACGGTGGCCGCACGCCTTCGTCCTTACGCTGGAAATGCGCGTCGGCGCCTGCCTCTTCCTGACGCTGGAAACGCACAACGCCTCAGCCGATGCGGTCGTCGTGAGCGAGGCGCTGCACAGCTATTTCCGCGTGGGGGACATCGCGGCGGCGCGCGTGCTCGGCCTCGATGGCGCGCACTACGCCGACACGGCGGCCGGCGGCCGGCGGCACCGCCAGAGCGGCGCAGTCGCGTTCGCGCAGGAGGTCGACCGCCTGTACGACAGCACCGCGGGATGCCGCATCGATGATCCGGTATTGCGGCGCAGCCTGCTCGTGCGCAAGCGCGGCAGTGGCGCCACGGTGGTCTGGAACCCCTGGGCGGACAAGGCCGCGCGACTGGGCGACCTGGGCGCGGGCGCCGGCGCCGACGACGGCTGGCGCCAGATGGTGTGTGTGGAAAGCGCGAACGCCGGCGCCACGGCCCTGCTGCTGGCGCCCGGGGCGCGTCACCGGCTGCAGGTGCGCTACGGCATCGTCCCATGGCCCGCCGGGTGCGCCCCGGCCATCGCGAGCGGCACCTGACGGGGGTCCCGGCCGGCGCCGGACCTGAGCCCGCGGCGTTCGCGATTTGGCGCGATTTCCGGCGCTTTTCAACGCGCCGGCCGGCGCCCCGCTTCGCCAGACTTGACCATCGCCGCACCCTCCTGTCCGGCCGCCGCCCCGGCGCTGCGCCCGGGCGGGAACGGCAGCCCCGCATTCCATCCGCCGGCAGAACGAGAAGGCACCCGATGACGACCCGACCCCTATCGAACCACCACGCCACCGCCCGCGCGTTTCCCTCGGGCGTCGATGACCTGGGCGCCGCCCTCATGCGCAGCGGCCTGGTGCCCTTCGTCGTGGTGGACTCCGGCAACATCGTCGCTTCTTCGCCCGCGCTGCGCGAACTGCTGGGCGGCGGCTACCCGTACCACCACATCGATGGCCACAGCCTGGCGTCGATCGTCGACGAGGCCGACCGCCCCGCCGTCGCCGACTTCTGCGACGCACTGCTGCGCGGCGGCAACCGGGCCGAGTTGCGCTGCGCGCTGGCACAGGCCAGCGGCGGCCTCCTGCCGGCCGCGCTGACAGGTACGTCCATCGCGGTCGAGGGCGGGCCCCAGCTGGTGCTGATGGTGACCGACCTCACGCCGTGGGTGGGTACGCCCGCCGGCGCCGGCGAGCTGGCGGACGCGTTTGACGCCGCCACCGGCTTCGCGCGCCGCGCGCTGCTGCTCGATCGCATGCGCATCGCCCTGGCCGCGGCGCGCCGTCATCGCCGGCGCGCCGCGGTACTGCGCATCACGCTGGAGAAATTCGATGCGCTGCTGGGCACGCTGGTGCGCGACGCGGCCGAGGAAGTCGAGGCGACCGTCGCCGAGACGCTGCGCAATTGCGTACGCGACTGCGACACCATCGCGCGCCTGGGCGTGCACGAGTTCGTCCTGCTGTTGTCGGAAATCGCCGAACGCGATGACGCCGGCGTCTCGGCGGCGCGCGTCGTGGCCGCGATCGCCGGCCTCTTCGAACGCAACGATCCGGCGCGGCGCGTGCGCGCACACATCGGCGTATCCGTGTACCCGGCCGATGGCACGAATCCGGCAAGGCTGCTGCACGCCGCCGACGCCGCGCTGCAAGTCGCCCGTGCGCTGCCCGGCGGCGGCTTCGCCCTGGCCGACGCGTCCATCGCCGAACTCACGACCATCGAGCCGCTGGAATTCCTCGAGGAATACGTCGTCGGGGTGCCGCAGCTCGACGAGGAGCACCGCGCGCTCGTGGCGCGCACCAACGCCGTCGTGCAGAACCTGAAGGCCGGCGTCGCCGCGACGGAACTGGCGCGCGACGTCGAGGACATCGCCGCGCTGTTGCGCGCCCATCTTGCCCACGAGGCGCACCACCTGGGCACCTCGCCCTACGACGGGCACATCGACCTGAGGACGCGCAACCTGCGCTTTCTCGACGAGCTCGACTGCATTCTGCGCCATGTCAATGCGCAGAGCATCCTGCTGGCCGCGCGCCACCTGCACGACTGGCTGGCGCCGCACCTGCGCCATCCGGAAATCAAGCGCGCCTCCTGAGGCGCGCCGCGACCTAGGAGTCTGCGCGGCAGAAGCGCCTGAGCTCCCCTCGCCCGCTTGCGGGAGAGGGGCCGGGGGTGAGGGTGGTAGTGGTGGTTTTGTGTAGACGAGCGAGGCCGAATCGGCGTTAATTGGGCATGACGCCAAGCTACCAACCGTACGAACCGCGCCAGCAGCAATTGCTGCCCTGCGCGCTGCAGGAGTGGTTGCCAGAAGGGCACCTGGCCTACTACATCAATGACGTGGTCGACAGCCTGGAACTGAGCGCGTTTCACGCTCGGTACATGGGCGGGGGACCGCGCAACCAGCCGTTTCACCCGGCGATGATGGTCAAGGTGCTGGTGTACGGGTATGCCACGGGGGTGTTTTCCTCGCGCAAGATTGCCCGCAAGCTGCACGAGGACGTGGCCTTTCGGGTGCTGGGGGCGGGCAACTTTCCGGCGCACCGCACGATTTGCGATTTCCGGGCGTTACACCTGAAGGAACTCTCGGCGCTGTTCGTTCAGGTCGTGAAGCTGGCGCGCGAGTGCGGGTTGGTCAAGCTCGGCACGATCTCGGTCGATGGCACCAAGATCAAGGCCAACGCCTCGCGGCACAAGGCGATGAGCTACGAGCGGATGCAGCGGGCCGAGGTGGAGCTCAAGGCGCAGATTGATGCGCTGCTCAATCGGGCCAAGGCCGCTGATGAAGCCGAGCGCAACGAACCGGACCTGGATGTGCCCGCCGAGATTGCCCGCCGGCAGGAGCGCCTGGAGGGTGATACGGGCGGCGCGCGAACGGTTGGAACAACGCCAGCGCGAGGCCGACACGGCCCGTGGCCGATCCGAGGGCGACGAGCGCAAGCCGCGCGACGGCGATGGCAAACCCAAGGGCGGTGGTACCTATGCACGCGAGTTCGGCGTTCCGGCACCCAAGGCGCAAGACAACTTCACCGATCCGCAGAGCCGGATCATGAAGCGCGCCGGTGGCGGCTTTGACTACGCGTACAACGCGCAAGCAGCAGTCGACGACACGGCGCACATCATCGTGGGCGCGGAGTTGAGCAACAACGGTTCGGATTCTGGACGACTGGCGCCGATGCTCGCCGCCGTTGAACAAACGTTGGGGCAATCACCCCAGACGGTGCTGGCCGATGCGGGCTACCGCTCAGAGGCGACCTTCGAGCAACTCAAGGACCACCCCAGCGAGCTGATCGTGGCGCTGGGCCGGGAGGGCAAGCAGCAGGTGGCTATCGACGCGGCACGCCGACCCCTTACAGCAGCCATGGCG
This sequence comes from uncultured beta proteobacterium, assembly GCA_963781975.1. Taxonomy (GTDB): domain Bacteria; phylum Pseudomonadota; class Gammaproteobacteria; order Burkholderiales; family Burkholderiaceae_F; genus GJ-E10. The sequence goes on along the minus strand of CAWAHT010000007.1, from coordinate 178,648 downwards.
CAGAAGTTCCGCCAGCCTCAGACGCAGCAGGCCTACCGCAGACGCAAATGGCTCTCGGAGCCGCCCAACGGCTGGGTCAAGAACGTTCTGGGGTTCCGCCAGTTCAGCATGCGTGGTCTAACCGAAGCCCAGGCGGAGTGGAAACTCGTCTGCACGGCGCTGAACTTGCGGCGAATGGCGACAATGATGGCAACGTAGGGGACAACACGCTCGCTGGTGGGCCAAGAACGCACTCGCAGGCAACCAAAATACCCGGCCCCAGCACATCCCCCACCCTCACCCTGCCCTCTCCCGCCAGCGGGAGAGGGTCCTTCATCCATCGCGGCTGTCAAACCGTCTGCCGCGCAGACTCCTAGGGCGCGGCGCCGGCCGGTGCCGGTGCCGGCCTGCCGCCGCCAACGAGCACTTCGACCGTCATGCGCCCGGGAATGCCCAGCGGCTCGAACGTCCACTCCTCGAAGGCCATCTGCATATCCTCGTCGTAGACCTGCGGCGGCGTTGCGCTGACGAGGTCGACATGATCGACCGTGCCGCCGGGATTGACCTGCAGCACGACCACCACGCGCCCGCTCGTGATGCCCATGTCGCGCGCGGCCTTGGGCAGCAGCGGCGTGATTTGGCGGCGCACGGTGAGTTTGCGAAAGGGCACTGGCGCCAGCGCCGCAATGGCGGGCACGGGCGCGAGCGCCAACCGACCCGGTGATCGGGCCGCGGGCGGCGGCGCGGCGCGGGCCGTTGCGGGTGCCGGTGCGGGTGCCGGTGCGGATGCGGGTGCGGATGCGGATGTGGGTGCGGATGCGGGTGCGGCCGGCGCCGCGGACGCCGGTGGCGGCGAGACGCGCGCGACAGGCGGCGCGGCCCGCGGAGCCGGAGCAGCGCCCGGCGCCAGCGGCGCGGCCGCGTTGCCGGAACCCGTCACGATCGCCGGTACGGCCGCGCTTTCCGAAGCGCCGGCGGACGGCGCGGCCGGATCCGCAGTCGGGGGCGGTGCGCTGGCGACGCCGCCGGCGAGGTAAAACCCGGCGCCGACCAGCGCGGCCAGGCCGGCGAACACGATGGGCTGGGTGCTGCGCCGACGGGCGGCCGGCAGCGCGCCGGGCGCCTCGAGCGGGGCAAAGAACCTGCTGTCGGCAAATCCGTCCGCTGCCTGCGGAAAATGCCGCAGGCATTCGACCAGGCCCTGCTCCTCGAGCAACGCCAGCGATGTTTCCAGCGCGTCGTGCGGAAAGATCGCCGCGAGTTCGCCGAGCGTGCGCTTGCCGTCGATGAGAATGAGGATGCGGCGCGCCAGCGACGGCAGCGTATCCCGGGACGAGCGCAGGACCGCCGCGCCGGCGGGCGACTTGCCGTAGACATGAAGCAGGCGGTTCGAGACATCCATAGGCGCGGGCCGTCCATCGGGATCGTCGCTGCGCGGCCGCGCACGGCCCGGCCCCGGGCGGCGCGGAGGCAGGTCGCGGACGAGCCGACGGCGATGGTCCGATAGTGCCCGCGCCGGCGGCGGCCGACAGCCTCGGGAAAGGCCGCTTTTGCACGCCAATTCGACGCATGGCGGGCCGGCGCGGCACGCCCTTGCCCGCCGGCGCGCCGCCAGCGCCGGACACGCTCCCGGATCAGTACTGGGAAATCGGCGCCACAGGATGGGGCGGAAAGCCCATCGGCCCCTCCTGGCCCGGCAGCCAGTAGCGCAGGTAGAACATTGCCTGCGTCGGTGCGTAATACGCCGACCGGTCGATGTCGATCCAGGCGCCGGCCGACCAATGGGGCGCGAGGCGATATTCGAGTACGGCGCGCAGGCTGCCGGCGATGCCCCCGCCGGCGCCGGCCGTATGGACCGGATTGCCCGCCAGCGCCTGCAGGTCCCCGTGCCCGGGGTAATACGGCGTGTCCTGCTCGTAGGTCCAGGAATACGAGGGGGTCGCGCGCACATCGTAGGCGAGCAGCCCGTGCCGGCCCTCGATCTCGACGGGCACGCCGAGCGACAGGTAGCGCTGCGGGCTGTAGTAGCCGCCCTGGCCGAAGGTGTAGAAGCTCTCGTTGCTGCCGTAATGCCAGGCGCTCAGGGAGCCGCCGGCGCTGAGGCGGAATTCGGGCCGGCGAATCCAGTCGCGCTCGAGCACGTTGTGCCACTGGACCATCGAATTGACCGGAACGTTGCGCCCGCTCAGGACGCCGACGGTCAGGCTCGAGGACCCGCTCCAGTTCGCCGCGAAATCGCGCGCCGCGCGCACGTTCAGCGCCGTATTGGTGACGCCGCCCCAGACTTCGCCGGTCACCGGATCGGCGGCGCCGGCGTAGGACAGCAGACTGCCGGTGAGCACGCGCCGCGACAGCTCGGCGCTCACGTCGGTATCGCCCCATTGACCGGCTTCGCGCCAGCCGCCGACGATATTGGGCGCCTTGAACCCGGCGCCGACGATGCCCACGTCGAACCGCCGGTCGGCACCGCGCCACCCGGCCGCCGCCGACAGGCCCGCGGCGCTTTGCGGCATCGGCGCCGGCAGGCCCGCCGGCCCGGCCAGCGCCAGCACCTTGCCGTACTGGGCGGCGTCCGTCAGCGGCGCCGGCAAGATGCCGGCGTCGAGGTGCACCGAATCGACCTGTGCAAACCAGTGGCCGTCATAGCCCAGCGGCCACACCACCAGCAGCGGTACCTCGGTGCCGCGCAGGGTCGAGATGCCGTCGGTGGCGCTGCGCATGCTTTCCATCACCGCGCCGTCGACATGCGGCTGGCGCTGCGCCTCGATCGCGGCGCGCTGCTGCTGCGCAAGCGCGCGCACGCCGTCGGGCGCCGCGGCGGCCGCCGCCGGCGCCTCCGGTCCGAGCGCAAGCAGCGGCGGCACGGCCTCGTCCGCAGCGACCGGCTGCGCGTCGATCTGCTGCAGCAGCTCCAGCGCGCGCGCGCCTTGATGGTCGCGCCGCGCCTGGCGCGCCGCTTCGAGCAGCACCTCCGGATCCTGCGGATGGCGCGCGAGCACGCCGGCCATCAGGGCCTGCGCCGCGGGCCGGTCGCTGTCGAGTATCCGCACGGCCTCGAGGTGGCCGGCAACGTCGTCCGCCGGCAACAGGGCCAGCATGTCGTCCACGGCGGCGCGGGTCGCGCTGGCGTCGTGCTGCGCCCGATGCGCGCGCGCGCGCAGGGCCGCGCGCGCCGCCCGTTCCGGGTCCGGTCCGCTGCCGGCGGCGGGCGCCGGCATGCGATCGAGCAGGGCCAGCGCGGCGGCCGGGTCGCCGGCATCGATCAGCGCACGCACCAGACCGCGGGCGTCGTCGACCGCGAGCCCCGGCGCCGATTGGCGCAGGGCGTCGAGCAGCGGCCGGGCGGCGGCCGGGTCGTCGGCGGAAAGCGCCGCGCGCGCAACGCGCAACCGGCGGCCCGGATCGTCGCCGGCTTCGACCAGCGCCTGGGCGCGCCAGTGCGCGTCCGCGGCGGCGTCGCCCGCGGCGCGCGCCGTGCGCGCATTGCGCAGGTCGCGCTCGAAGCGCAGGCGCTGCGCCAGCGCACGCATGCCGTCGGTCTGCCGGGCGGCCGGTATGGCACTGACGCCGGCCAGCGCGGCGTCCTCCTGGTCGGTCGCCGCGTCGACGAGCGCCGTGGCGTACTGCATGGCCGGGTCGCCGGGCGCCTGGCGCATGCCGTCGTGCATCACCTGGCGCGCCAGCGCGGGCAGGCGCAGGCGCCGGTACTGCTGCGCCAGGTCATAGCGCAACCAGGCCTCGGCGGGCAGCAGCGCCACGCCGCGCTCGAGATAGCGCAGGGCGGCGTCCGGATGCGCGGTGCCCGCGCGATCGACCGCGTCGCGCAGCGCACCCGCGTCGAGCGCATCGGCCACGGCGACGTTGGCGCGCAACGGCAGGTCCTGGGCCGCGTCGAGCGCCGCATCGATGTTGCCCTGCTGCAAATACAGCGACAGCAGCGCGCGCCAGCTGCGCGCGTCCCCCAGGTCGCGCGCGATCAAGCCGCGATACAGGCTTTCGGCTTCGGCATTGCGGCCCTGCTGCGCGCGCAGGCTGGCGAGCAGGCGCGTTGCCTCCGTCTGGTCCGGCTGCGTCGCCTGGACCGACTCGACCAGCCGCACCGCGCCGTCCACGTCGCCCGCCGCGCGCAGGTCGCGCGCGCGCTGCAGCGCGGACCAGTAGCGCGCGGTGGCGGCCAGGTCCACCCAGCGCGCCCGCGTGCCGGCCACCGGCGGCTCCAGGCGCAGCGCACTTTCAAACTGCAGCAGTGCGTCGGCCGCGCGCCCCTGGCGCAGCCGCAGCAGGCCAAGCGTGCCGACTGTCTCGCCGTCGTCGGGGCGCAGCGCCAGGCTGTGCTGCAGCTGCGCCTCGGCCTCGTCCAGCGTCCCGGCGTCGAGCGCGGCGACGGCGGCCAGTCGTGCGCGCACCGCCGGATCATCGGTCCCGGGCGCGGCGGCCGCGCGCTCGGCTTCGGCGCGTTGCACGGCGGCGCGCACTTGGCCGTCGGCCGGATAGCGCTGCAGGAAACGCCGCCGTTCGGCCTGGTCGGCGTCATCGTGGCCCAGCGCCACCAGCGACTGGCGCCAGGCCTGCGCCACGCGGTCGGGCGGGGCGTCGTGCGACAGCGACAGGTCTGCGTAGTCACGCAGCGCTTCGGCCCGCGTATCGGCATGCCGGGCCAGCAGCTCGTACAGGCTGAGGCGGTCGCCGGGATTGGGGTCCGCGGCAACGCGTGCGGAAAAAAGGGCGCGCAGGTTTTCCCACCCGCCCGGCGTCGACGCCAGCAACGATGCGAACTCGTTGGCCAGGTCGCCCGGCGGACGGCCATCGGGAAACAGCGAGCGCGCCAGCGCCCGCGCGCGCGCGGCATTGCCGCCGCGCAGCGCCAGCCGCAGTTCGGCCAGGCCGCCTTTCTGGCGCGCATAGACCCGCGCCAGGCGCTGCGCCTCGAGCGCGGCGCTGCTGCCGGGATGACGCGCACGCAGTTCGCCGAACGCGCGTTCGGCGTCGGGCCCGTGGCCGCCGCGCCATTCGAGCTCGGCCAGGAGGAAAAGGGCGCGGGCGTCGCCTGCATCCACGGCCAGCACCTTGCGCAGCACGCGGCGCTCGTCGTCCGGGTGCCCCAGCGCCTGCCACAGGCGCGCGCTGCGCAGCAGTTCGGCGATGGCGACCGCATTTGCATCGCGCACGGTGACCGCCGGCGCAGCCGGGCTCGCCGGCGCTGGCGCTGCCGGCGCCGCGAGCGCCGCCAACAGCAGGCCGGCGGCGCCGATGGCGCCTCCGCGGCCGCGCCGCACACGGGCGTTCATCGTGCCGGCACCGGACAAGGCTGCCATGCCGGCAACAGGCTGCCGTCAGCGGCGAAGGCAAAGCGCCGCTCGCGCCAGCCGGTACCGAAGAGCGCCAGGACCTGGTCGTAATACGCATCGGCCGCGGGCGGCTGGGCCCGCAGGCGCGCCTCCTGCGCGGCAAGTGCCGCCGGGCGCCCGAGCGCGGTCAGGAACGGCAGCAGCGCCGCCGAAAAACCCACCGGTCCGGCGCCTTGCGCAGCCCCGGTGCCGGCATCGACGGTCTGCGGCGGCGCGCCGTCGCGCTCGGTGCGCTCGGCCATCGGCGCCAGCTGCTGCAACAGCGCTGCGCGTTGCGGATCCGCGGCGGCCGTCATGCCCACCCACAGGTAGACCCGGATGGCGTCGTAACCGCCCACGCGCTGCGCAGCGGGCGGCAGCGCGGCGGCGGCCGTCGGCTCGCGGTAATAGGCCCAGTCGGGGGCGAATCCGGCACTGGCCGATTCGCGCAGCACGCGCAGCGCGCTGGCCTGCATCCCCGCCCAGCGCGCATCGGCGCTGCGCGCCGCGAACCAGCGCATCAGGAACGGCGGCGTGTAGCTCGGATTGAACCGCCATTGGCCCTGCGCCGGAGCAAAGCCGTGGGCACCCGGCAAAAGGCTGGGGCCCAGGCCCGGTACGACGGCGGTCTCCTCGCGCAGGATGCGATCGGCCAGCAGCGAGGCCAGCGCCCGGTAGCGCCGGTCCTGCCAAAGCCGGCCCGCCTCGCCCAGGGTATAGGCGAGCCAGAGATCGGCATCGGCCGCCGAATTTTCGTCGAGCACGCCAAAGCTGCCATCCGCGCGCCGTCCCCATTGCCAGCCCGGCAGGCGCAGCGACAGGTCGCCCGCGGCCAGATTGTCCTGGGTCCAGCGCAATATGCGCTCGAACGTCGCACGGTCGTTCTGAACCAGCGCGAAGAAAAGTGCATAGGACTGGCCTTCGGACACGGTCTGCGCCTGCGGCGACGAGGGGTCGAGCACGCGTCCGTCGGCGCGCAGGAAGCCCGCCTCGAAGGCGGCCCAGGCCGGCCACGCGCAGGCGAGGGACGCCTGCTGCGCCGGCAGCGATGCCGCCGGCGCCGCCGCTGCGACCGGTGCCAACGCGCCCAGGGTCGCGGCGAACGCGCAGGACGAAATCGCCAGGGGCAGCCGCTGCCGCACCACGCCGCTGTGCCCCGGCCTCAGGCGTCCGCCGCCAGGCGCCGTGCCGCCATCCGCCGCATCGTCCGGAACACGAGCAGCGCCAGAAACATTCCCAGCACCAGGCCGAACAGGGCCAGCAGGATCGGGTGGCTGTGCAGCTGGAACCAGAGCCAGCGCCACCAGCTGAGGTGGCCGACGAAATACGTATCGCCGACGCGCCACGACTGCACCGTGTCGCCGCGCAGCAGGACGAGGTCGCCGCGCACCTCGCGCACCTTGCCCGCATCGATCAGCGTCGCCGCCGTGCGCGGCAGCGTCGCCGCGTCGGTGGCATTGAGGACGACGACCGAGCGGCCGGCCTGCAGCGGCGATTCGAAGCCCATGATCGCGGCCAGCGGGCCGCGCGCGGCCAGCTCGGTCCAGCCGTCGCGCGGCACGGCACGAGGGGTGGCGCCGCTGAACCACTCGGCGCCGGCGTCGGCCATGCGTCCGAGGGCGGAACTGGCCCGTAGCGTCGCGTCCAGGCGCGCCGGCAGCGTCGCCTTCCAGGCGTCGAGCAGCGGGTTGGCCACCCCGCTGGCCACCACCAGCAGGTCGCGGTCGCCGGCTTCCTGGGCATGGCCGGCGTCCAGCAGCGTCAGCCGCGTGGCGGCGACGCCGGTTGCCGCGCCAAACTGGCCCAGCACCGTGAGCGCCGTCTCGACCTCGCTCGGCTGCGGGCGCTCGGGCAGTATCAGCGCGGTCTGGCCCAGATCCGCAAACTTGGTGAACGGAAAGCCGCTGTTGGCGAACAGCGCCAGGTTCGGCATGGCCGCGTAGTGCTCGATGTGGGTCAGGTCGAGCGTCGAATCCGGATCGATGGCGGCCTGCGCGCCGCCAAGCGTGGAGCGGCAGCGGCCCTCGTCCCGGGGCGGAATGTCGAAAAGGAACTGCAGCTGGTTGTTGGGGCCGAGCTGGAATGCAGGGACGGTGAGACCCTGGGTCACGAGCGTGCCCGGTGTCCTCCAGGAAGGGCAGTTCCAGGCGCTCGGCGGCGCCGCCGGGACCGGCCGGGCGCAGCGGAAACGATTCGACGAATTCGTCGTTGATGCGCACCGCGAGGTTGGCCTGGCCGCTCTCGTGCGGCGGCGTGTAGCGGAAGTGCAGGTCCACCGGCATGCCGCGCGCCTCCCAGGTGAAGATGTCGGCCGGCAGGCGCAGGTTGATGCGGATGGGTTCGAGCACCTGGCCGCTCACCTGCAGGTCGCTGGCATGCCCGACCAGTTCGCCCAGGCGCACGCGCTCGCCGGTGCGCACGATGTTCGGCGCCTGGTACGCCAGGCTGGGCTGCGGCAGGCGCACCGACCTGACCTCGGCCCGGTCGCCGCTGAGCGTCGCCTGCCCCAGCACGAGCGCCTCGGCGGCCGTGCGCAATTGCTCGGCATCGCGCCCGAGCACCAGCAGCAGCTTCACCGACGGGTCGCTCGCCAGGGTCGTTATGGCGATGGTGGGCGCCTGCACCTGCGGCAGGTCCAGGTGCGCGGGGCGCTCGTCGTTGGTCGCCAGCACGATGGCATGCCGGTCGGGGATGGCATCGAAAAGCGCGGGGAAGCGCGCGCCGCGATAGCTGGCCGCGGCGCCGAACCACGAGGCCAGCACACCCGCCGAACGCACGACCGCCAGCGATGGCTGCTGCGCGAACACGAAGGGCAGCTCGAGGCGCCGGTTGTCGCGCAGGTCGAAGAACGGCGCCGGCAGCAGCGCCAGGTCGCTGCGCTGTACCAGCGGCCGCGTGACCAGCTCGAGCGTGCTCTCGTTGCTGATGCTGGCCCAAAGACTGGAATGGAACGGGAATTCGCAGTCCATCGTGTAGTGCCCGAGGAACTGGAAATGCAGCTTGGCGAATTCGACGAAGTAGCGCGGATCCAGATCGATGTCCACGGTCTGCGGCGACCCCAGGCGATCGCGCGGCAGGCGGATGCTGGCAAGAGGCTCCTCGTCGATCATGACCTTCAGCTGCGACAGGTCGGCCAGCAATGTCGGCGAGAAGGTGAAGTTCAGGTGCAGGCGCGCGCGCACCACCGACTCGTCGAAGCGCACGGTCAGCGGCAGATAGGCGCTGCGGTCGATGCCACGCAACTCCAGCGGATGGTAGGCACCCAGCTCGCGCAGCGTGACCGTGCGGGTGCGCAGCCCCGGCGCGGCCCTGGCCAGCAGTCGCGCCGCAAGCGCCGGCGCCGGCCGCCCGGCGGGACGCGTCACCTGCACGGCCGTGGCGCCCGGCGCCGCCGGTGCGATGGGCGCGGCACCCAGCAGCGCCAGGCCGCCGAGCAGCGCGCACGTGCGTGCCGCACTGGCGGGGCGGCGCAACCGTTGCAGGTGGTGGAACAGGGCGTGCAGCCAGCGGACCGCGGACCCGCGGCACCGGGCCGGCGGGACAGGGTAGTACCTTTGCATAGACGACTTCCTGGTGGGCCGGCGGCGCGACCTGCGTGCACCCGCGCGATGCGGACGCCCCGGCGGTGCCGGTGCAACGGGTGCCGTACGGCGTTAACCGCGAATTATTAAGGAGAAATGACACAAAAGATATGTCCGAAACGCAATGCAATCGCCCGCCAATCGGGGCGCCTGGCCCAGGATCGGGGCGGCAGCCCTTGCATGACGGCGGGCGCTTCGGTACTGTAGGGGCGGGCCGCAGCTCCCCAACGAGCTGTTCTGTACAGGATCCACCCTCATGTCCGCTGTCGCCGCGACCAAGCCGTCGCATCGCCCCCGCTCCCCCAATTTTTCCTGCGGCCCGTGTACCAAGCACCCCGGCTGGAGCCTCGCCGCCCTGGCCAATGCACCGCTGGGTCGTTCGCATCGCGCCAAGCTGGGCCGGTCTCGGCTGCAGCAGGTCATTGCCGAAACGCGCGCGCTGCTCGAACTGCCCGAGGACTATCTCGTGGCCATCATGCCGGCGTCGGACACGGGCGCGGTCGAGGCCGCGCTGTGGTCGCTGCTCGGCCAGCGGCCGGTGGACGTGTTCGCCTGGGAGAGCTTCGGCAAGGAGTGGGTCACCGACTGCCTGCAGCAGCTCAAGCCGCTGCGCTCGCGGGCCTTCGTCGCCGACTTCGGCGTGCTGCCGCAACTGCACCAGGCCGACTTCGACCACGATGTCGTCTTCACCTGGAACGGCACCACGGCCGGCGTCATCGTCCCCGACGGCGACTGGATCCCCGACGACCGCCGCGGCCTGACGATCTGCGATGCGACGTCATCGGCCTGCGCGGTGCCGATGCCCTGGACGAAGCTCGACGTCATCACCTTCAGCTGGCAGAAGGTGCTGGGCGGCGAAGCCCAGCACGGCATGCTGATCCTGTCGCCCCGGGCCGTCGCGCGCCTGGAGTCGTACACGCCGCCCTGGCCGGTGCCGAAGGTCTTTCGCCTGGCCAAGGACCAGAAGCTGATCCGCAGCCTGTTCGACGGCGAGACGATCAACACCCCGTCGATGCTGTGCGTGGAGGATGCGCTCGACGCCATGGCCTGGGCGCGCTCGGTGGGCGGCGCCGCAGGCCTGCAGCGGCGCACGCTGGCCAATGCCGAAGCGCTGGGGCGCTGGGTCGAACGCACGCCCTGGCTGCAGTTCCTGGCCGCCGATGCCGCGACGCGCTCGCCGACATCGGTCTGCCTGCGCATGGCGCCCGACGCCGCCGCGGGCCTCGGCACCGACGAGCAGGCGGACTGGTTCAAGCGCATCATCCAGGCGCTGGAGAACGAGGGTGTCGCCTACGACATCGGTTCGTACCGCGACGCCCCGCCCGGATTGCGCATCTGGTGCGGCGCCACGGTCGAGACGGCCGACATCATCGCGCTGACGCAATGGCTCGACTGGGCGTACGCCGTGCACGGCCGCGGGCTGGGCAGCGCGCGCACCCCGGCCCTGGCCGCCCTCTAGCGCGGCCCGCCCGCCGCGCGCACCACCGATGGCCGGCCTTCGAGCGCCGCGCGGCACGGAGCCGCCGCCGACCACGCGATGAGCGCACGGGTCCTGATCAGCGACGCACTGTCGCCACGCGCGGTGGCGCTGTTCCAGGAGCGCGGCATCGAGGTCGAGCAGCACGTCGGGCTGAAGCCGGAGGAGCTGCGCCGCATCATCGGCGGCTTCGACGGCCTGGCGCTGCGCTCGGCCACGCGCGTGACCTCGTCCATCCTGAGCGCCGCAACGCGGCTGCGGGTCATCGGCCGGGCCGGCATCGGCGTTGACAACATCGACGTGCCGGGCGCCACGGCGCGCGGCATCGTGGTGATGAACACGCCGTTCGGCAATGCCATCACGACGGCCGAGCACGCGATCGCCATGCTGTTCGCGCTGGCGCGGCAGATTCCGGCGGCCGACGCCTCGATCCACGCCGGCCGGTGGGACAAGGCGCGCTTCCTGGGCGTCGAACTGTCGGGCAAGACGCTGGGCATCATCGGCTGCGGCAACATCGGCGCAATCGTCGTCGACCGCGCGCTGGGCCTGAAGATGCGCGTCCTCGCCAGCGACCCGTTTCTCACGCCCGAGCGGGCGCAGGCCATGGGCGCCGAGAAGGTCGATCTGGATGTGCTGCTGGCGCGGGCCGATTTCATCAGCCTGCATACGCCGCTCACGCCGCAGACGCGCAATGTCCTCGATGCCTCCGCGCTGGCGCGCTGCAGGCGCGGGGTGCGCATCGTCAACTGCGCGCGCGGCGGCCTCATCGACGAGACGGCGCTGCTGGCGGCGCTGCAGTCGGGCCAGGTGGCCGGCGCGGCGCTCGACGTGTTCGCCCAGGAGCCGCCGCAGGACAGCCCGCTGTTCGCGCTCGAGAACGTCGTGTGCACGCCGCACCTGGGCGCGGCGACCGTGGAGGCGCAGGAGAACGTGGCGCTGCAGATCGCCGAGCAGATGAGCGACTTCCTGCTTACCGGCGCCGTGAGCAACGCGCTCAACATGGCGGCGGTGTCGGCCGAGGACGCGCCGCGCCTGCGGCCCTACATGCGGCTGGCCGAGCAGCTGGGCAGCCTGGTCGGCCAGGTCACCGGAGGCGGCATCCGCGCCGTCGACATCGGTTTCGAGGGCCACGTCGCCGGGCTGAACACGCGGCCGCTGGCCAACACGGTCCTCATGGGCCTGTTGCGCCATTCATCGGCCTTCGTCAACACGGTGAATGCGCCGGTCATCGCCCGCGACCGCGGCATCGCCGTTTCCGAGACGCGGCGCGATGCCGAGGGCGACTATCACACGCTGGTCCGCGTCACCGTGCAGACGGATGCCGGCCGCCTGCACCTGGCCGGCACCCTGTTCAGCGGCAAGCCGCGCCTGATCGGCATCGACGGCGTCGCGCTCGAGTCGGAACTGACGCCGCGCATGCTCTTCGTGCGCAACAAGGACACCCCCGGATTCATCGGCAGCCTGGGCACGACGCTGGGGCAGGCCGGCGTGAACATCGCCAACTTCAACCTCGGGCGCGCCACGCCCGGCAGCGACGCGGTGTGCCTGGTGTCGCTCGACGCGGACATCCCACCGGCCACGCTGCGCCGCATCCAGGACCTGGCCGGCGTCGTCGGCGTGCACAGCCTGCGCTTCGACGCCACGGCGCCCACCGGACCGTTTGCCTGAGATGCCGTGCCGCTGGCGGCGCAACCGCCATTGCGCGCCGCACAATGATGGCCTGCAAGCACACCAGGGGCGCACGGCGTCCGGCCGTAGCCCCTGGCGGCTAGGGCAAACAGGTGCTTGACCGTCCGCGCGTGCCACCCCCAGAATGGTTCCCCGCTAGGGTGCCTCCGGCCCTCCGGCCCCGCAATTTGCGCGCCCGGCCGGCCCGTCCAGGAAGCGGTGAGCCCACATCGCCAGGAGCCCGCATGGATCCATCGCCGTCACCCCAGCTGCACGCCGCCGCGTTTCCCATCCTGATTCCCGGCACGCCGGCAACGCGGCCCTATACGGTCGACCCCGACGCGCCCGCAGTGCAGGCGATGACCGACTTCCGTTCGGCCCCGGTGGTCACCGCACGCTTCGATACCTCGATCGACGACGCGCTCAACCAGATGAAGCTCTCGGGTGCGCGGTTCGCGTTCGTGCTGGGCCAGGAGCGCCAGCTGGTGGGTTCCATCACGTCCTACGACATCCAGGGCGAGAAGCCGGTGCAGTACATGGTCTCGGTCGGGTGCTCGGAGACCACCTGCGCCTGGCGCGACGTGCTGGTCGAGAACATCATGGAGCCGGTCGGCCAGTGGCAGGTGCTCGAGTACGCCGACGTGGTGCGGCTGCGGGTCGGCGAGGTGGCGGCCCTGGTGGCGGCCTCGGGGCGGCGCTATGTGGTGGTGGTCGAGGCGGCGGCCGCGTCGCCGGCGCGCCAGGTGCGCGGCCTGTTCTCGGCGGCCCGGCTGCAACTGCTGCTGGGCAGCGGCGATGGCGCCGCCGTCGGCACGGCCGCGGTCAGCGCACGCGCCCCGCTGTTCGCCTGAGCGCGGCGCCCGGCGCGCTCAGGCGCGCTGGAACAGCAGCAGCAACCCGCCCAGCGCCAGCACGGCCACGCCCACCAGCGCGCCGATCTGCACGTAGGCGAGGCTGGCGTAGAGCGTGTACAGGCAGCTCAGGAAGAACAGCACCGGGGTGAGGGGGTAGCCGGGCACGCGGAACGGGCGCGGCGTGTGCGGATGGCGCACGCGCAGCACGATCACCGCCAGCGCGCTGAGCGAAAGGAAGAACCAGTACACGGGCGCGAGGTAATCGACCATGGTGGCGAAGCCGCCGCGCGTGACGCTGCCGAACCCGATCAGCAGGATGGCCACCACGCCCATTGCGATCATGGCGTGCGCCGGCGTGCCGCGGCGCGCGTCCCACTGTCCCAGCCCCTGCAGCGCGCGCAGGTCGCGCGCCGCAGCAAAGGTCGTGCGCGCGCCGACGATGAGCAGCGCGTTCATGACCGAGACCGCGGCGGTCGCCACGGTGGCGACGATCAGGATCTCGCCCGGGCGCCCGAAGGCGGCGCGCATCACGTCGGCGGCGGGCGCATGGCTGCTGGCCAGGCCGTCGAGCCCCAGGACGCGCACGTAGCCCCAATTGGCGCCCAGATAGAGCGCCGTGACGACGGCCATGCCGCCGATGAGCGCCAGCACGATGCCGCGCCGGGCGTCGCGCATCTCGGCCGACAGGGTGGCGGCATCGCTCCAGCCGCCGTACGCCAGCAGCACGAAGACCATCGCCGTGCCGAAGCTGGTGCGGTCGGCCGTCGACGCCGAGGTCAGGACCGGCGTGAGGGGCGCCGCGCCGTGCAGCGCCTGCCACAGCCCGCCGAGCACGACGCAGCTGAGGCCGAAGAGCACGAGCGCCATCAGGCCAAGCTGGGTGCCCAGGCCCAGGCGGATGCCGCGCAGGTTGACCGTGATCAGCGTCACGACGGCGACCACGCCGAAGACCGGGCTGCTCCAGGGGCCGAAGTTGATGACCTGCGCGAGGTAATCGCCGAACACGAAGGCGAGCAGCGCCATCGAGCCGGTGTGGATCACCGAGAAACGCGACCAGGCAAAGAGCAGCGCCAGCTTGCGGCCATATGCGCGCGCCAGGAAATGATAGTCGCCGCCGGCATCGGGAAAGGCCGCCGCCATCTCGGCAAAACACAGTGCGCCGAGCACCGACAACAGGCCGCCGAGGGCCCAGGCGCCGAACAGCGGCGCCGCGCTCATCACGCTCTGCGCCACGTTCGGGGCGGTGCGGAAGATGCCGGCGCCGATCACCATGCCGACGCAGACGGCCATCGCATGGCGCACGCCCAGGTGGCGGCTTGGCGCCGCCGCGCCGGCGACGCCGCCAGGCGCGATGGCGGCCGGCGCGGCCGCGCTCCCGGCGTTCATCGGCATCGATCGATGCAGGTCATGGCGCCAAGAATACGCGAGAGCGCAGCGGCGGACGAACGCTGCGCCCGCGACGTTCAGTGCGCGGCAGCCGGCGCGGTCACGCGGGCGCCGCCGCCCGGATGGCGTCCCAGGCGGGCGTTGATCCACGCCGCGCAGTCGACCAGGGCGGCGCGGTCGACGCCGGTGGCGACGCCCATGCCGTCGAAAAGATAGGCCAGGTCCTCCGTCGCCACGTTGCCGCTGGCCCCGGGCGCATACGGGCAGCCGCCCAATCCGCCGACCGAGGCGTCAAAGGTGCGCACGCCGTGCCCGTAGGCCGCATACGCGTTGGCCACGCCCATGCCGTAGGTGTCGTGAAAGTGCCCGGCAAGCCGGTCGGGGGCTATCGCGCGCGTGACGGCCTGTAGCAGCGCCAGCACCGAAGCCGGGGTGCCGACGCCGATCGTATCGCCCAGCGAAACCTCGTAGCATCCCATCGCCAGCAGGTCGGCGGCCAGTGCCGCGACGGTCGCCGGTGCGATCGCACCGTCGTACGGGCAGGCGATCACGCAGGACAGGTACCCGCGCACGGCCACGCCGTCGGCGCGCGCCGCCGCCAGCACCGGCTCGAAGCGCCGCAGCGACTCGGCGATCGAGCACTGGATGTTGCGCTGGGAAAAGCCCTCCGACGCCGCGGCGAACACCGCCACGCGGTCGGCGCCGGCGGCACGGGCCGCTTCGTAGCCCTGCAGATTGGGCGTCAGCACCGGCAGCCGCAGGCCTGCCGGCAGGCGCCCGGCGTCCGCGCGCAGCGCGCGCAGCAGGTCGCCCGACCCGGCCATCTGCGGCACGCGCCGCGGCGACACGAATGCGCCGGCTTCGATGTCGCGCAAGCCGGCACCGGCCAGGCGTTCGATGAGTTCGCGCCGCACATCCAGCGCCAGCGCCACCGCTTCGTTCTGCAGGCCGTCGCGCGGCCCGACCTCGACGAGATGCACGGCGGAGCCGGTCACGGCGCCTCCGGGCCCGGCGGCGCCTCGGCAAAATCCATCAGCTGCTCGCCCAGCGCGACCTGGTCGCCGGCGTGCACGCGGAATCCCTGCAGCAGCCCGGCATGCGGCGCGCGCACCGTGTGCTCCATCTTCATCGCCTCGATGATGAGCAGCGGCGCGTCGCGTTCGACCCGTGTCCCGGCCGCCACCAGCAGCGCCACCACCTTGCCCGGCATCGGCGCCAGGACCGAGCCGCCCGGCACGTCGCCGTCGGCGGCCGCGCTGCCGGCCAGGGCGCCGCGCAATTCGAAGACATCGTGCCGCCCGTCCAGGAAGACGTGCCAGCGCAGCCCCTGCGGCACGACGCTGGCGCCGCGCGCGTGCCCGTCCAGATGCACCCGCAGGCGCCGTCCGGCGGCGCCGGCGGCTATCGCACCGGGCTGCGCCTGCCAGCTGCAGGCGCTGGACTGCCCGTCGAGCGCGATCTGCACCTCGGCGTCCGGTGCCGCGCCGGGGAATTGCAGCACCAGGCGGCGCTCGACCGGCGCTCTGCCGCCGGTCCAGGCCAGTTCCAGCGCGCGCCGTCCGGTCTGATTGAGCCGCCAGCCATCGTGCCGCGACCAGGGCGACAGTGCCTGGCCGGCATTGCCGGCACGCCGGCTCTCGTCGTCGAGCTGCGCGATCGCCGCCACCAGCCAGGCGTCGCGCGGCGGCGGCAGCGCCGGCGCCGCCAGCGCGGCGGCATCGCGCTCGATCAGGTCGGTATCGAGCAGGGCGCCGGCAAAGGAGGGCGCGTCGACCAGGCGGGAAAGAAACGCGACGTTGTTCACCAGTCCGACGATGCGCGTCTGCGCCAGGGCGGTGCGCAGGCGTGCGCGCGCCGCATCGCGGTTGTCGTCCCACACGATGAGCTTGGCGATCATCGGATCGTAGTGGGGGCCGATCGCGTCCCCGGCCTCGACACCGGCATCGAGGCGCACGTGCCGCGACGCCTCCGGAGTCTCGAAATGCAGCAGCGTCCCGGTGGCCGGCGTGAACCCATTGTCCGGATCCTCGGCATACAGGCGGGCCTCGATCGCATGGCCGCGCAGCGCGAGGTCCTGCTGCCCGCACGGCAGCGGCTCGCCCGCGGCGACGCGCAGCTGCCACTCGACCAGGTCGAGGCCGGTGATCATCTCCGTGACCGGGTGCTCCACCTGCAGGCGCGTATTCATCTCCATGAAGTAGAAGCCGGCGTCGGGCGCACCGGCCGGCGCCGTGCGCGGCGCGATGAACTCGACCGTACCCGCCCCCACGTAGCCGACCGCCTGCGCGACCTGCACGGCGGCCCGCCCCATGGCGGCGCGGCGTTCGGGCGTCATGCCGGGCGCCGGCGCCTCCTCGAGCACCTTCTGGTGGCGCCGCTGCACCGAGCAGTCGCGCTCGAAGAGATGGACGCACGTTGCCGTGCGCGGTCGGCGAAGACCTGCACCTCGATGTGGCGCGGCTGCAGGATATATTTCTCGATCAGCACCTCGTCCGAACCGAAGGCGCCCAGCGACTCGCGCCGGCACGATGCCAGCGCCGCCGCGAAGTCCTGCGCCCGGTCGACCCGGCGCATGCCTTTGCCGCCGCCGCCGGCGCTGGCCTTGATCAGCACCGGATAGCCGATGCGGCCGGCCGCATCGGCCAGCACGGCCGGGTCCTGGTCCGCCTCGTGATAGCCCGGCGTCAGCGGCACGCCGGCGCGCTGCAGCAGCGCCTTGGCCGCTGACTTGGATCCCATCGCGCGGATCGCGGACGCGGGGCGGCCCGACGAAGCAGATGCCGGCCTGCTCGCAGGCCTGGGCGAACGGCGCCGACTCCGAGAGAAAGCCGTATCCCGGGTGGATCGCCTGCGCGCCGACCCGGCGCGCTGCCGCCAGCACGCGTTCGATGTGCAGGTAGCTCTCGCGCGCGCCGGCCGGACCGATGGCCACGGCTTCGTCGGCCATGCGCACGTGCAGGGCGCCCGCGTCGGCCGTCGAATACACCGCAATCGTGCGCAGCCCCAGGCGCCGCGCCGTGCGGATCACGCGGCAGGCGATCTCCCCGCGGTTGGCGATCAGCAGCGATGCGAACATGGGCGTGGCGGCACCGGCGTCACATGCGGAACAGGCCGAAGCGCGTCGGCACCGGCGGCGCATTGCGCGTCACCGCCAGCGACAGCCCCAGCACGCGCCGCGTCTGCGCCGGGTCGATGACGCCATCGTCCCACAGCCGGGCGGTCGCATAGTACGGATCGCCCTGCTCCTCGTATTGCGCGCGGATCGGCGCCTTGAACGCCTCTTCGTCGGCGGCATCGGCGGCCTGGCCGCGCGCCTCGAGCGCCTCGCGGCGCACCGTGGCCAGCACGCTGGCGGCCTGCTCGCCGCCCATCACCGAGATGCGCGCTGTTGGGCCAGGTCCAGAGGAAGCGCGGCGAATAGGCGCGCCCGCACATGCCGTAGTTGCCGGCACCGAACGAGCCGCCGATGAGCACCGTGACCTTGGGCACCTGGGCGGTGGCCACCGCGGTCACCATCTTGGCGCCGTCCTTGGCGATGCCGCCGTTTTCGGCCTGGCGCCCGACCATGAAGCCGGTGATGTTCTGCAGGAACACCAGCGGGATGCTCGCGCTGCGCGCACAGCTCGATGAAGTGCGCGCCCTTCTGCGCCGACTCGCCGAACAGGATGCCGTTGTTGGCGAGCAGGCCGACGCGTGCGCCCGTACAGGCGGGCGAAGCCGGTCACCAGCGTGCTGCCGTAGCGCGCCTTGAACTCGTCCAGGCGCGAACCGTCGACCACCCGGGCGATGACCTCGCGCACGTCGTAGGGCTGGCGCTTGTCGACCGGAACGATGCCGTAGAGCTCCGCCGGATCGTAGCAGCGGCTCCTCGACCGCCGGCGGCGGCGCCGGGCGCCGCCGGCCGGTTGAGATTGGCGACGATGCGGCGCGCGATGTCCAGCGCATGCGCGTCGTCCTGGGCCAGGTGGTCGGCGACGCCGGAAATGCGCGTGTGCACGTCGGCGCCGCCCAGTTCCTCGGCGCTGACGACCTCGCCGGTGGCCGCGCTGCACCAGCGGCGGCCCGCCCAGGAAGATGGTGCCCTGGCCGTTGACGATGATCGTCTCGTCGCTCATCGCCGGCACGTAGGCGCCGCCCGCGGTGCAGGACCCCATCACGACCGCGATCTGCGCGATGCCCAGCGCCGACATCGTGGCCTGGTTGTAGAAGATGCGCCCGAAATGCTCGCGATCCGGAAATACCTCGTCCTGCAACGGCAGGAAGGCGCCGCCGGAATCGACCAGGTAGAGGCAGGGCAGGCGGTTCTGCTGCGCGATCTCCTGCGCGCGCAGGTGCTTCTTGACCGTGAGCGGGTAGTAGGTGCCGCCCTTCACGGTGGCGTCGTTGGCCACGATCATGCAATGCACGCCGCTGCACGCGGCCGACGCCGGCGACCAGCCCGGCGGCGGGCGCATCGCCGCCGTACAGGCCGCAGGCGGCCAGCGGGCCGATCTCCAGGAACGGTGCGCCCGGATCGAGCAGCCGTTCGATGCGCTCGCGCGCCAGCAGCTTGCCGCGCGCGCGGTGCCGGTCGCTGGCGGCCGGGCCGCCGCCCTCGGCCACGACGCGGGTATGGGCGCGCAACTGCTCCACCAGCGCATGCATCGCAGTAGCATTGGACTGAAAGGCGTCGGAGCGTGCGTTGATGCGGCTGGCAAGGACAGTCATGAGCGGGGTGGCGAAGGCCGTCCACGGGTGAACAGTACGCGAGCATATCCCCGCGCCGCGCAATTCACCAAGGGCCGGTGCAGCATGCCGGCGGCGCCGGGCGCGCGGCGACGGGAGCACAGACCATGGGCGGTGACCACCGGCAGGCCGGTTCCCCGGCGGCGCGCGTGCGCCGGCGCCGGCGCTGGGCGCTCGCGGCCCTGCTCTTTCCACTGATCTTCTGCGCCGTCGTCGGCGTCGGCGTCTTCCTGATGTTCCACCGCCAGATGGCGTTCTTCCGGCCGGCGCCCGCCGGCCTGGCGGCGCCGCCGGCCGCGCGCGTGGCCGGCGGCGCGCCGGCGCGCCCGTCCGGCGCGGCGTGGTCCTGAGCGCGCGCCGGTCGCGCGCACCCCCGCTGTGCGCGGGTCCCGCTCCTGGTTCAGCGCCGCACCGCGACGGGGTGGCGCGCGGCCGGGCGCCGGCGACTTGACAGCGGCCGCGCCGCTGGCAGTATTGCGAGTATTACGAAAGTTAATTTTCGTAATACCGTAATACCAGCGCCGCCCACCGGCGGCCCGCACCGCAGTGCCGCCACCGATCGACAGGAGGCCCATGGCCAAAACCGCCGCGCCGCTGGCGCGCCTCAGCATCAGCCTGCCCGCCGAACTGCTGGCGCAGCTCGACGCGCATGGTCGCCGAGCGCGCACTGCCCAGCCGCTCGCAGATGATCGCCGAACTCATCCGCCACGCGCTCGCGGGACACCGCGCAAGCCAGGGCAGCGGCACGCTGGCCGGCACCATCACGCTGATCTATCGCGCCGACAGCGGCCGCGTGCGCCAGGCGCTGGCGCAGCGCGCAGGCCGACTTCGTCAAGGAGGTCATTTCCTCGCAGCATGTGTTGCTCGAGGACGACCAGTCGCTCGAGGTGCTGCTGGTCCAGGGTCCGGCACGCGCGTCTGCAACAACTGTGCGACGGCCTGCGCAACGTGCGCGGCGTGCTGCAGATCAAGTCTGGTGACCACCACGGCCCTGCTGCCGCCGCTGCACGCCCGCGGCGGCGCGGCCGGCGCACGCCGCCGCGGTCGATCCGCCGCCGGCCCGGCGCCAACCCTCCCACCCATACCGCCATCGCGAGGAACCCGCACATGAGCGCATCCGGTACCGCCGATCCCAAGGGCGCGCGCGCGCACGCGCGCGCCATGGGCGACAGGCGCGTGCCGAGGCCATGCCGACCGTGCCCGCCAGCGCCGCGGCCGCCCGGCCGCCGGGCGTCGACCCCGGCGCCATGCTCTGGGAGGAGACCATCGCGCCCGGCGGCTATGCGGCCCAGGGAACTGCGACCGCGGCGCGCGCCTGCGCCTGATCGACCTGCACGGCGACGCCTGCGTGTCGATGCTCGTGTTCAATGCCGAGCGTCCGGTCGAACGGCTGAATGTCGCCGACACCGTCAAGGTGCAGTGGAACGCCTACCTGGGCGGCGGCAGCCTGCTGCTGTCCGACATGGGTCGCGTGCTGATGAGCGTCCTGGAGGACGGCGCCGGGACCCACGACACGTTCTGCGGCGCCTCGAACCGGCGCGGCAATGCCGCGCGGTACGGCGACGGCGACAACTGGGGCCCCACCCCGAACGCGCGCGACCGCTTCCTGCTGGCGCCGGCCAAGTTCGGCCTCGGTCGGCGCGACATCCACCCCTGCATCAACTGGTTCAAGGGGGTGCGCATCGCCGCCGACGGCACCACGATGCTCGCGCACGGGCCCTTCGCGCCGGGGCGCCAGCTGACGCTGCGCGCCGAAATGAACCTGATCGTCGTGCTGGCCAACTGTCCGCATCCGTGCTGGATCCGCGGCCCGGATTTATGCGTCACCCCCGTCAGCGCCAGCGCCTGGCGCGGACCGGTCGCCGCGCCGGACGATCCGCTGCGCAATGCGACGCCCGGAGGCGCTGCGCGCCTTCCTCAATGTCGACGATTACTTCCAGCGCTGAATCGACCGGCCTGACGAGGAGAGCGGTTCGATGGACAAGGAGCAAATGCCGGCCTCGCCGGACCGGTGACGCTCGACGAGGTGATCCCGGCGCGCGCGCCCTGGGACCACGTCGTGCGCCGCGGGCCAGACCCTGCGCATCGTCGACCTCGAGGGCAACCAGGCGGTCGACTTCCTGATGTACGCGGCGCCGACGACGGCCGAGCGCTACAGCGCGCAGGACACCATCGCCGCCCAGCGGAACATCTTCCTGCGCGCCGGCAGCGTGCTGCTGTCGAACGAGGGCCGGCCGATGGCGCGCATCGCCGCCACCGCGGTCGCCTGCCACGACACCATCGGCGGCGCCTGCAGCTGCGAGAGCAACACGCTGCGCTACGGCTACCACACCAAGTCGCAGCACGCCTGCGTCGAGAACTTCCTGCAGGCCAACGGCGGCCACGGCCGGGGCAAGCGCGACATCGTCGTCGAACATCAACTGGTTCATGAACGTGCCGGTCGAGGCCGACGGCACGCTGGGCATCGTCGACGGCATCTCCGCTGCCGGGCTCTGTACGTCGACCTGCTGGCCGAGATGGACGTCGTCGCGGTCATCTCCAACTGCCCGCAGATCAACAACCCCTGCAACGGCTTCAACCCGACGCCGGTGCGCGTCATCATCGCGTGAACGCCGGCGCCGGACGGCGCGGCACCGGCACCATGAGGCGCGCGCTGCGCGCGGCCCGGTAGCGGCGATGTTCGACAAGGTCCTCATCGCCAATCGCGGCGCGATCGCCTGCCGCATCGATCCGCACCCTGCGCCGCATGGGCGTGCGCTCGGTCGCGGTCTTCTCCGATGCCGATGCCGGCTCGCTGCACGTCACGCGGCGCCGACGAGGCCGTGCGCATCGGCCCGGCCGCCGGCTGCGCAGAGCTACCTCGACATGCGACGCCATCCTCGCGGCGGCGCGCAGCCACCGGCGCCGCGGCGATCCATCCGGGGTACGGCTTCCTCAGCGAGAATGCCGCCTTCGCCGCAGCGCTGCGCCGAGGCCGGCATCGCCTTCATCGGCCCGACGCCGGAGAACATCCGCGCCTTCGGCCTCAAGCACACGGCGCGGCGACCTGGCCGCCGGCGCAGGGCGTGCCGCTCATGCCGGGCACCGACCTGCTCGCCGACGCGGCGGCGGCCGTGCGGCGGCCGCGCGCATCGGCTATCCGGTGATGCTCAAGGCGACCGCCGGCGGCGGCGGCATCGGCATGCGCGTCTGCGACGACGCCGCCGACGCTGCGCCGACGCCTTCGCGGCCGTCAGCCGCCTCGCCGGCAGCAACTTCGCCGACGGCGGCGTGTACCTGGAGCGCTACGTGCCGCGCGCGCGGCACATCGAAGTGCAGATCTTCGGCGACGGCGCGGGGCGGGTCGTGGCGCTGGGCGAGCGCGACTGCTCGCTGCAGCGGCGTCACCAGAAGGTCATCGAGGAGACGCCGGCGCCGCACCTGCCCGCCGCCACGCGCGCCGCCATGCTCGCGGCGCGCCGTCCGCCTGTGCGGCGCGGCCGCGTATCGCTCGGCCGGCACCGTGGAGTTCCTGTACGACCGGCGAGCGCGACGAGTTCTACTTCCTCGAGGTCAACACCCGGCTGCAGGTCGAGCATGGCGTCACCGAGGAAATCACCGGCGTCGATCTGGTCGAGTGGATGGTGCGCGGCGCCGCCGGCGACTACGCGTTCCTGGACGCAGGAGCGCGACGCCGGCGCGCGGCGCCGGCGATCCAGGCGCGCCTCTATGCCGAGGACCCCGGCCAGGATTACCGGCCGAGCAGCGGCATGCTGACGCACGTCGCCTTGCCCGGACCGACGTGCGCGTCGAGACCTGGGTCGCCGACGGCACCGAGGTCAGCGCGCATTACGATCCGCTGCTGGCCAAGCTCATCGTCACGGCGCGCGACCGTGCCGCGCGCCGTGCGGCGCTGCAGCGCGCGCTGGACGCACGCGCGCTGTACGGCCTGGAGACCAATCTCGAGTGGCTGCAGCAGCTGGTGCGCAGCGAGTTCTTCGTCGACGGCGCAGGTCTACCACGCAGTCGCTGGCCAGCGACTGGCCTACGCGCCGCGGCGGCCTGCGCGTACTGAGCGGCGGCCTGGCCACCACGCGTGCAGGACTATCCCGGGCGGCATCGGCTACTGGAACGTCGGCGTGCCGCCGTCCGGACCGATGGACGCGCTCGCCTTTCGTACTCGGCAACCGCCTGCTGGGCAACGCCGAGGGCGCGCCGGGCTCGAAATCACCGCGGCCGGGCCCGACGCTGCTGTTCCGCGCAGCGCCGCGCGCATCTGCCTCGCCGGCGCGCGCGCTGGACGCGACGCTGGACGGCGCGCCGGTCGCCGGCTACACCGTGGTCGCCGGTCGACGCGGGCCAGACCCTGAAGCTCGGCACGCGTGCGCGGCGCCGGCCTGCGCGCCTACCTGCTCGTCGCCGGCGGCATCGAGGTGCCGGCCTACCTGGGCAGCCGCTCGACCTTCACCCTCGGGCGGCTTCGGCGGCCACGCCGGGCGCGCGCTGGCCGCGGCGACGTGCTGCGCCTGGCGCCGACGGAGCCGGGCCGCATGCGGCCGCCGGCCGGTGCCGGCACGCACGCGCTGCGCTCGCGACCCGGCGCTGCTGCGGCCGCAACTGGGCGATGCCTGGAGCCTGCGCGTGCTGTACGGCCCGCACGGCGCGCCGGATTTCTTCACCGCGGCCGACATCGACGCGCATCTGAGGCGGCCGCATGGAAGGTGCACTACAACTCCAGCCGCACCGGCGTGCGCCTGATCGGGCCCAAGCCGGCCTGGGCGCGGCGCGACGGCGGCGAGGCCGGGCCTGCACCCGTCGAACATCCACGACAACGCCTATGCCGTCGGCGCCGTCGATTTCACCGGCGACATGCCGATCATCCTCGGGTCCGGACGGCCCCTCGCTGGGCGGATTCGTCTGCCCCTTCGTGATCATCCAGGCCGACCTGTGGAAGCTCGGGCAGCTGCGTCCCGGCGACAGCGTGCGTCTCGTCGAGTGCGTCGGGCGATGCGCGGGCGCGCGAGGCCGAATGCGCGCGGACTGCAGGACTGCCCTGGATTGCTGGCCGCGCCGACCCGTGCAGCGCGCGGCGCCGCGCCACGGCAGGCGCGCCGCCGGCGGCGGCCGACAGCGCCGGTCCTGACCCGGTCCTGGGGCAGCGCCGGCGCAGGTCGCGCGCCCGGCGGTCGTCTACCGGCGCCAGGGCGATCGCGCACCTGCTGGTCGAATACGGTCCGCATCGTGCTCGATCTGACGCTGCGCCTGCGCGTCCACGCGCTGATGCTCGGAGCTGCGAGCGCCGTGCGCGCTCGACGGCGTCCTCGACATCACGCCGGGCATCCGCTCGCTGCAGGTGCACTTCGACAGCCGCCGTGCTGTCGCAGGACCGCGCTGCTGCAGGCGCTGGCCGATGCCGAGGACCAGCCTCGGCGGACTCGAGGATTTCGAGCATTCCATCGCGCGTCGTGCACCTGCCGCTGTCCTGGAACGATCCGGCCATCGACGAGACCATCGCGACGCTACATGGACTCGGTGCGCGCCGACGCGCCCTGGTGCCCGGACAACATCGAGTTCATCCGCCGCATCAACGGCCTGGACAGTCGGTCGACGACGTGCGACGCATCGTCTTCGATGCGCGCTACCTGGTCATGGGACTGGGCGACGTCTATCTGGGCGCGCCGGTGGCGACGCCCGCTGGATCCGCGCCACCGGCTGGTCACCACGAAGTACAACCCGGCGCGCACCTGGACGCCGCCCAACGTGGTGGGCATCGGCGGGGCCTACCTGTGCATCTACGGCATGGAGGGTCCGGGCGGCTACCAGCTGTTCGGCCGCACCATCCAGGTGTGGAACACCCATGGCCGCAGCCCGAGCTTCGCGGACGGCAAGCCGTGGCTGCTGCGCTTCTTCGACCAGATCCGCTTCTTTCCCGTGAGTCACGACGAGCTCGCCGAGTGGCGGCGCGACTTTCCGTTCGGCCGGCGCGCGGATCACGATCGAGGACGGAGACCTTCCGCCTGGCCGACTACCGGCGCTTCCTGGACGACCATGCCGACGGCATCGAGCGCGTTCCAGGAGCGGCGCCAGCGCGGCCTTCGAGGCCGAGCGGGCGCAACTGGGAGCGCCGCAACGAATTCGCGCGCGCCGACCAGGTCGCGCGGCGCCGGCGGCACGCCCGGCGGCGCCGCGGCCCGACGTCCCCGACGGCGCCGAGCTGGTCGAGGCGCCGCTTGAGCGGCAATCGTCTGGAAGGTCGCTGGTGCAAGCCCGGCGACCGGGTGCGCGCAGGGCGCACCGCTGATCGCGGCATCGAAGCGATGAAGATGGAGTGCGACGTCCCCGGCCCCGCAGCCGGCATCGTGCGCGCGGTCTACGTGCAGGCGGCCAGGCCATCGGCGCCGGTGCGCCGATCGCCGCGATCGAAGCGCGAACGCTGCAGCGCGCCGGCCGCGCCCGCCGGCACAGGAGGAGACAAGATGGAACGCATGTCCGCGGTTCGAATCGCCGCCGGCCTGGCCCAGGGCCGACAGACGGCGGTGGCTGCTGCCGCCGCGGCGCTGGCGCGCGCCGACGCCTACGACGCGGTGCAGCCGCAGGTGTGGATCGCGCGCGGTGCCGTGCGACGAGGTGCTGGCGCAGGCGCGCGCGATCGATGCGCGGCTGGCGGCGGGGAGGCGCTGCCCCTGGCCGGCGTGCCCTTCGCGGTCAAGGACAACATCGACGTGGCCGGCCTGCCGACCACCGCCGCCTGCCCGGCGTTCGCCTACCTGCCGGCAGAGTCGGCCACGGTGGTGCAGCGCCTGCAGGCGGCCGGCGCGCTGTTGCTGGGCAAGACCAACCTCGACCAGTTCGCCACCGGCCTGGTCGGCACCCGCAGCCCATATGGCGTTCCGGCCTGCGTCTTCAATCGCGAATACATAAGCGGCGGCTCCAGTTCCGGTTCGGCGGTTGCTGTGCGGGCGCCGGCGTGGTGGCCTTCGCGCTGGGGACGGACACCGCCGGCTCGGGGCGCGTGCCGGCGGCCTTCAACGGGTTGTTCGGCCTCAAGCCCACCCGCGGCCGCTGGAGCACGCGCGGCGTCTTGCCGGCCTGCCGGACGCTGGACTGCGTCAGCGCCTTTACCGGCGACGCCGCCGATGCGGCACTGGTGGACGATTGCCTGAACGCCTTCGACCCCGGCGATCCGTATTCGCGGCGCGGCGCCGGCCGAGGCCGCGCCGTGGCCCCCGGGCGTGCGCATCGGCGTGGCGGCGCCGGAACAGCTGGCGTTCTTCGGCGACGCCGAATCGGCCGGCCTGTTCGATGGCGCCCTGGCGCGCCTGCGCGCCATCGGCGCGCAGATCGTCGAGGTCGACATCGCACCGCTGCGGGCAGTGGCGCAACTGCTGTACGCCGGGCCCTGGGTGGCCGAACGGCTGGCCGCGATCGAGCCGCTGCTGCGCGACAACCCGGCGCGGTGCATCCGGTGGTGCGCGGCATCATCCAGGGCGGCATGGCGGTGAGCGGCGTGGATGTGTTCCGCGGTGCATACGCGCTGCAGGAGCAGTTGCGCAACGCCGAGGCGCTATGGCGCCAGGTCGACGTCGCTGGTGTTGCCCACCGCGCCGACCATCTATCGCATTGCCGAAGTGCTGGCCGATCCGGTAGCGCTCAACAGCAACCTGGGCCACTACACCAACTTCGTCAACCTGCTCGACATGAGCGCCATTTCGCTGCCGGCGGGCTTTCGCGGCAACGGCACCGGCTTCGGCGTCAGCCTCATCGGACCGGCGTGGGCGGACCGCGCGCTGATCGACCTGGCGCGGCGCTACGCCACCGTGGCGCCGCTCGCGGCCCTGCCGCCGCTCGATCTTGCCGCACGCGCGCCGGCGGTGCGCCTGGCGGTGGTCGGGCGCGCACCTGCACGGCATGCCGCTGCACTGGCAGCTTGCATCGCGCGAGGCCCGCCTGGTGGCAACCACCACGACCGCGCCGGTCTACCGGCTGTATGCCATGGCCGGGCAAACGCCGCCCAAGCCCGCGCTGGTGCACGGCGGCGCCGGCGATCACGCCATCGACGTCGAAGTCTACGAACTGGATATCGCCGCGTTCGGCAGTTTCGTTGCCGAAGTGCCGCCGCCGCTGGCCATCGGCAAGGTCGAGCTGGCGGACGGCAGCCAGGTAAGCGGTTTTCTCGCCGAAGCGCGGGCGCTGGACGGAGCGCTCGATGTCAGCAGCCATGGCGGCTGGCGCAGCTACCTGGGGCAGGCGCCGCGCTAGCACGTGCCCAGCGACGCGGCCGCGTCGCTGAACCATCGGCGGGCAACCCCGCAGCGACGCGCACAACATTGAAGCGGGCCGCCCGCCGCGCCGCGCGCCGCGGCCCCGACACGCTCGCGTGCGCCCACGACCGCTCCCCCCGGCCGCATCGGCAACGTTCTGTTTCGCAATGGCTTTCCGCCGCGCGTCGGCATCGAGCGGCTTTTCCGCGACGACAGGCACGGTAATTGCTTCGTAGTTGCGGGAAATGTGCGTCTAGGGTTCCGGCCTGCCACTGCTGACACGCGCAGGCGCCTGGTCCGAGAGAGGCAGTCCGGTCCTGCGGGCTCGGCCTCGCCATACGAGGTGCCGTTGCGTGCTGCAGCGTGCCCCCGTCTGGCGAGGCCGGCCGCAGGGCCCGGATACACGGCGGGACAAAAGCCCGGGAGATGGAGTGTCGAGGCGCTGTTGCCGCCCCGGGACCATCTGCCGCGCGCGGACGATCCCATGGCGGCCGCAGAGCTCCGATTCGGTGCGTATCTGGCATCTCGCAAAGGAGGCTCACGCTATGAAGTTCCGTTCCGTCCCACTTCCCGGCCGGCAGGCGCTCGCCGCCAGCACGCTGGCACTGGGCTGCCTGGCGCTGGCGCACGGGCCCGCGCGCGCGACGGAGGCCGCCGCGGCCAACGCCGCCAGCGACAGCGCGGCCGATTCCGCCGCCGACGCCTCGGCGGCCGGCGCGACGTCCGGCGCGGCGCTCGATGCCGTGGTCGTCACCGCACAACGACGCTCGGAGGACATCAAGGACGTGCCCATCAGCGTGTCGGTGATGAGCGCCGAGGACATCAAGGCGCAGCGGATCGAGAGCTTCGACGACGTCGCCCGGGCGATACCCGGAGTGGCATTCAACGCGGCCGGGGGCACCGCTGGCCTCACCAACGTGGTGATCCGCGGGGTCAGCTCCACTTCCGGGTCGGCCACGGTGGGTCTGTATCTGGACGACGTCTCGATCACGACCAAGAACTTCTTCGACCCCGGTTCGGCCCTGCCCCGCCTCTACGACCTCGATCGCATCGAGGTGCTGCGCGGGCCGCAGGGCACGCTCTGGGGCGACAGCTCGGAAGGCGGCACGATCCGCTACCTTACCGAAGCGCCCAACCTGCACGAATTCAGCAGCGAGGTCACCGGCGACGTCTCCGGGACCAGGCACGGCGGCACGAACTACCTCAGTTCGGCCGACGTCAACGTGCCGATCGAGGACGGCGTCTTCGCCGTACGCGGCAGCCTGGGCTTCAGTCACGACAGCGGCTACATCGACCATTACACGCAGACGGGAGCGCTGGACGACAGCGGCGTCAACACCGAGGGCGTCGTCACCATGCACCTGACCGGCAAGCTGGCGCTGGCCGGCGGCCTGACGTCGACGCCGGCGGTCTTCTACCAGCGCGACGTCACCGGCGACAACTCGGCGTTCTACCCCTACCGCGGCAGCCACCACGGTCACCAGCAGCAACATCCTGAGCCCCTCGCTGGGCCTGTGGCAGCAGAACAAGCAGGTGCGCGAGTTCGGCAACGACATGATGTTCATGCCCAGCCTCACTGTCTCCAGGCCGCTGGGCTTTGCCGACCTGACCTCGGTGACCGGCCTGTACGTGCGCAAGTACGACCGCCAGCAGGACGGCACGTTCTACAACAGCGCCACGTTCGCTGCCGCCTTCCTCGACCCGCTGTACCCCGCGCGCAGGCGCAGAACGACGCATCATCGGCACGCTGCGCTCGCCGGTGGAATTCAGCACGCACTACCGGCAGATTCTCGCAGGAACTGCGCCTGTCCTCGCTGGCCGAGGATCGGGCGCGCACGCACCTGCAATGGGTGGCCGGCGTCTACTACGCCGACCAGTGGATCCACAACACCAACTTCCAGCAGATCCCGGGCATCAACCAGGCGTTCCAGAACATCTACGGCTATTCGATCGACTCGCCCTCGCAGTCGCTCGTCTACCAGACGTTCGCGATACCCGGCGTCACCCAGATGTTCCCCAACAGCATCGACGAATCCGACGATCGCACCTACCGCGAGCAGCAGTACGCGCTGTTCGGCCAGGCCGACTACGACGTGCTGGGCAACCTGCACGCCAGCGTCGGCGCGCGCTACGCGACCTCGCGCGAGAACTACAACTCGACCGAGATCGGCTTCTACCAGATCGGCAACATCAGCCCCTACTACCAGACCGCGAGCTACCAGGCGTTCACGCCCAAGGCCTCGCTCACGCTCGACGTCGGCGAGAACGCCACGGTCTACGCCTCGGCCTCCAAGGGCTACCGCCTCGGCGGACCGACCGGGCCGATCGTCTTCGGACCGACGTCCGTCTGCGCGGGCGATTTCGCCGCGATCGGGCAGACGACCCAGCCGACGCATTTCGGCTCCGACAGTCTCTGGACCTACGAACTCGGCAGCAAGAACCGCGTCCCCGGCGCCGGATTCGCGCTCGACGCCGCGGCCTTCCTCACGCAGTGGTCGAATATCCAGCAGCAGATCTACCTGCCCGACCTGCGGCTACTACTTCACCGCCAACATCGGCGATGCGAAGATCTACGGCGGCGAGATCGAGGCCAGCTACCGGGCCACGCCGAACCTCAAGTTCGGTCTCTCGGCCAGCGCCGAACATGCGGTAGTCACCAGCAGCGCCAATCCGAAGACCGTCGCGGTCGGCGCCAACCTGATCGACGTGCCCAACGCCACCTACACCGCCTCGGTGTCCTACAACCGGCCGCTCAACGGCGAACTGACGCTGCGTTCGCGCGCGGACTACGCGTGGACCGGGCATTCCTACGGCAGCTACCAGGCGGCCAACCCCGACTACTCGAACCCGTCGTACGGAGTGCTCAATGCCAGCGTCACGGTCGCCGCCAGCCGCTACGAGGTGTCGCTGTACGCCAAGAACCTGAACAACGATCAGAAGATCATCCAGACGCCGGAGGTCAATACGGTCGTCGAGGGCTACACGGTGCGCCCGCGCACGATCGGCGTGACGGGCCGCTACTTCTTCTGAGGCGTGCCGCGCCCCGCCGGTGCCGCGGCGGCGGCACCGGCGGGGCCCTGGCGGATGCCGGCGCGATTGTCCCCGCGCCGGCATCCGGCCGCCATGGCGCCGCGGGCGCGGCGCCGGGAGGCTGCCGTATGATCGCCGCAAACCCGCCCCATGAACGCCCCACCGCTCCCCGGCATCGACCACGGCAACCGGCTGCGGCGCCTCATTGCGCTGCGCTGGGTCGCGGTGCTGGCCGAACTCGCGCTGGTCCTGCTGAGCCTGCGCTGGCTCGGCGCCGGGACCGCGCTCGAACCGGTGCTGGCCATCTGCACGGCGCAGCTCGGCTTGAACCTCGCGCTCATCGCCTTTGGCCGCCATCCGGCGACGCCGGGCGGCGCCCCGCGGTGGCTGGCGGCCAGCGACGGCCAGCTGCTCGCGCAGTTGCTGTTCGATGTCGCCGCCTTGACCGGCATCGCGTACTTCGCCGGCGGGCTCGACCAATCCGATCGTCACCCTCTACCTGCTATGGATCGCCGCCGGGGCGGCGATGCTCGATGCCCGGCGCGCGGCCGCGCTGGCGGCACTGTGCATCGGCGCCTATTCGCTGGTCGGCATCGTGCACACGGAGGTGCACATCCACGACCACGAAAAGGCCCTGCAGATCCACCTGATCGGCATGTGGGTGATCTTCGTCTTCTCCGCCATCACCATCTGCTGGTCGGTGCTGCGCCTGACGCGCAGCGGTGCGCCGGCGCGACGCGGAACTGGCGGCGGCGCGCGAGGCGGCGCTGCGCAGCGAGCGCGTCGTGGCATTGGGCAACCTTGCCGCCGGTGCGGCGCACGAACTGGGCACGCCGCTGACGACCATGGCGGTGCTCGCCGGCGAGCTGCTGCGCGAGCCGCAACTGCCCGCCGCGCTGCGGCCGGACCTGGCGCTGGTGCAGGCGCAGATCCAGGACTGCAAGCGCATCATTACGCAGTTGGCCGCGCAGGCCGGAACCTCCCGCGCCGAGGGGCTCAGCGCGCTGCCGGTGGACGAGTGGATGACGCAGCTGATCGAGCGCTGGCGCCTGCAGCGTCCGGTCATCGCCCCGGGCGTGCGCCTCACCGGACCGCGGCCGGGTCCGCGCATCGCGGCCGATGCGACGCTGGGGCAGGCGCTGCTCAACCTGTGCAACAACGCAGCCGATGCCAGCCCCGACCGCGTCGAAATCGACGCGCGCTGGGACGCGCGCAACCTCGAGGTCCAGGTCCTGGACCGCGGCGGCGGCATTGCCGGCGAATTGCAGCAGCGGCTGGGACGCGAGACCATCCCGACGCGCGACGGCGGCCTGGGGGTGGGCCTCATGCTGCGCGGCAGCCGCGGTCGAGCGCTGCGGCGGCAGCCTGCGCATCGGCGCGCGCCCGGGCGGGGGCACCGTTGCCGCCATGCATCTGCCGCTGGCCCCGCTGCTGGCGGCGCCCGGCGCCGACTGACGCGCATGCCGACCGACGCCGCTGCGGCGCATTTCGGCTGCCTGCTGATCGTGGACGATGACGCGGTGCTGAGCCGCGTAATGGCCCGCGCGCTGGCGGCGCGCGGCTTCGCGGTGCAGTGCGCCGATTCGCTCGACGGCGCGCGGGCGCAGCTGGCTGCGGGACTGATGCCGGACTTCGCGCTGCTCGACCTTAACCTCGCCGGCCAGCCTGGACTGCGCCTGGTCGAGAACCTGCTCGCGGCCAATCCCGAATGCGAAATCGTGGTGCTCACGGGCTACGCCAGCATCACGACCGCCGTCGACGCGATCAAGCTGGGCGCGCGCCAGTACCTGTCCAAACCGGTGGACGTCGACGCCGTCGTCAAGGCGCTGCTCGAGGAGCGCAGCCCGGACCTGGACGCCGCGCCCGAGGCGACGCTGTCGGTGTCGCGCCTGGAGTGGGAGCACATCCAGAGGGTGCTGCTGGAGAACGACAACAACATTTCCGCGACCGCGCGGGCCCTCAAGATGCACCGCCGCACGCTGCAGCGCAAACTGGGCAAGCGTCCCGCCGCCGGCTGAGCGCCGGCAACCCGGCCGGCGCCAGCGCATACAATTGCAGCGGGCCTGCGCCCACCCGATCCACCGCCGCGGAGCGACCTCTTCCCATGTCCAAGCTTGGCCTGACTACCCGCCTGCTGCACGCCGATCGCCTGGGCGGCGTCGAGCACGGCGCGGCACACAAGCCCCTGCACACGGCGGTGGCCTATGGCTATCGCTCGGCAGGCGAGCTCGCGGCGGTGTTCCAGGGCGATCGCCCGGGCTATGTCTACGCGCGCCAGGGCAATCCGACCGGCGCCGCACTGGAGGCCAAGATCTCGCTGCTCGAGGACGCGCGCGCGACGGTGACCTTCGCCACCGGCATGGCCGCGATCGCGGCGATCCTGACGGCGCTGCTGCGCGCCGGCGACCATCTCGTCAGCAGCCAGTTCCTTTTCGGCAATACCAGCAGCCTGCTGCAGACGCTGCAGGGCCTGGGCGTCGAGGTCAAGCCTTGTCGATGCGACCGACGCCGCGGCCGTGCAGGCGGCGCTGCGCGACAACACGCGAATGGTGTTCGTCGAGACGATCGCCAACCCGCGCACGCAGGTCGCCGACCTGGCCGGCATCGGCGCCCTGTGCGCGCAGCGCGGACTGCTTTTCGTCGTCGACAGCACGCTGACGACCCCGGCGCTCTTCCAGCCGCGCACGGTGCAGGCCGGGCTGGTCGTGCATTCCCTCAGCAAGGGCATATCCGGACATGGCGACAGCCTGGGCGGCGCCGTCTGCGACACCGGCCTGTACGACTGGACGCGCCATCCCGAATATCCTGGACAGCTACCGGAAGGTGCGAGCCGGCGCTCTGGGGCCTGCAGCAGATCCGCAAGAAGGGCCTGCGCGATTTCGGCGGCACGCTGCGCGCCGAGGACGCCCACCGCATCGCGGTGGGCGCCGAAACCCTGCAGCTGCGCGTGGCGCGCAGCTGCGCCAATGCGCTGGCGCTGGCGCAGTGGCTCGAGGGCCAGGCGCCGGTGCTGCGCGTGTACTACCCGGGTCTGGCCAGCCACGCGCAGCACGAGCGCGCCGCGGCGCTGTTCCGCGGGTTCGGGCCGCTGTTCAGCTTCGAGCTGCGCACCGGCATCGACCCCTTCGTCTTTCTGGATGCGCTGCAGGTCGTCATCCTCTCGAGCCACCTGGCCGACAACCGCACGCTGGCCATTCCCGTGGCCGCCACCATCTTCCACGAAATGGGGCCGCAGCGGCGCGCCGCCATGGGCATCGCCGACGGCCTGATCCGCGTTTCGGCCGGCATCGAGGACCTCGACGACCTGCTCGCGGATTTTGCACAGGCGCTGGCGCGCGCCGCCGCGGGCGCCGGCTAGCGCCAGGTCGGGCGCCGGCCCCGCAGCGGCGGGCAGCCGGCGGCACGCTGGCGGCGCGGCTGCCCGCGCGCCGGGCGCGTGCGCCTATTCCACGTTGTCGGCGACGTCGGTCATGCGGATAAGGTGCGGCTCGAGCGGCGCCTCGCCGCGGTCGGCCGGCCCGGCCGGCTGGTGGATCAGGTCGTCGAGGCGCCGCCGCGTCGCCCGGAAGGCGGCACCGGTCAGCTGGGCGGCGGTGCGCGGGCGCGGTACCGGCACGTCGATGATCTCCAGCACCTCCCCCGGATGGGCCTTGAGGACCACGATGCGGTCGGCCAGGAGGATGGCCTCGTCCAGGTCGTGCGTGATGAAAAGCACGGTGATGTCGACGTTGCGCCAGATGTCGAGCAGGTGCATCTGCATCGTGGCCCGGGTCTGGGCGTCGAGCGCGCCGAAGGGTTCGTCCATGAGCAGGATGCGCGGCTGGTTGGCCAGCGCCCGCGCGATCGCCACGCGCTGCTTCATGCCGCCCGACAGCTGGTGCGGATAGGCGTCGGCGAACCGGGCCATGCCGATGAGGTCGAGCCAGGTGCGCGCAGTGCGCTCGGCCGCGTCGCGCCCGCGGGTCAGCGCCGGACCGAACATGACGTTGCGCTTGACCGTGAGCCACGGAAACAGGGTGTAGCCCTGGAACACCATGCCGCGGTCGCGGCCCGGCCCGGTGACGGGCCGGCCGTCGAGCAGGATCTGGCCGCCGGTATGGGGTTCGAGTCCGGCGAGCATGCGGATCAGCGTGGACTTGCCGCAGCCCGAGGGACCGATCACGCACATGAATTCGCGCCGATGCACCTTCAGGTTCACGCCGCGCAGGGCGGTAACCCCGCCCTGCGCCGACGCGTAGGTCTTGCCCAGGTCGCGCGTTTCGAGGATGACGTCGCGTGCCGCGAGGCGCGCAAAGCGCTCGCGCACGGCAGGCGCCTGGACGAGGTACTCGGTAGCGGCCGCGGCCGCCGTGCTTGTCGGATCCATGGTCAGCGTCCCGGGCGGTCCCACGGGAAAAGCACCCGCGCCAGGCGCGCCAGCACGAGATCGGTGCCCAGGCCCAGCAGTCCGATCATGATGATGGCGGCATACACGTTCTCGAAATGCTGGTAGCGCGCCTGCTGCGTGATGAACCAGGTGATGCCCGAACTGGTGCCGATGAGCTCGGCCACGATGAGGTAGGTCCATGCCCATCCCAGCAGGATGCGCTGGTCGCGATACAGGTCGGGCAGCGTGCCGGGGATGACGACCCGGCTGAGCAGGCGCAGGCGGCCGGTCCCCAGGGTCATGGCCGCCTCCAGCAGCGCGAAGTCGAGCTTGCGCGTCGTGTTGGCGATGATGAGGACCTGCTGGAACAGGGTGCCGATGACGATGATGGCGATCTTGGGGCCGTCGTAGATTCCGAGGATGGCCACGGCAAGGGCGCCGAATGCCGGCGCGGGCAGGTAGCGGAAGAACTCGATGAACGGCTCGTTGAGCCGCGCCACGACGCTGAACGTGCCGCACAGGATGCCGAGCGGCACGCCGATCAGCGACGAGATGAGAAAGCCCAGGAAGATTATGCGCACGCTGTGCAGCAGGCTCTGGTGCAGCCAGGGCGCATCGCGCTGCTCGGGCCGCGCGGTGAATGCCGTGTAGAAGGCGCGCAGCACCTCGTGCGGGGCCGGCAGGTACACGGGATTGGCCGGCGCGCCCGCCGGCAGCGGCTGCCCCAGGCGCCGCTGCTCGGCGGTTTCCGCCGCGAACACGCGGGCCTCGACCAGCATGCCGGGCTGGAAGTAATCGACACCGCCCGGGTCGTCGATGCGCACCATCGGGTGCCAGACGAAGGGCACGTAGCTTACGACGCACCACAGGAGCAGCGGCAGCGCGAACGCGCCGCAACCCAGCGCCAGGCGCGCACGCCCCGACAGCGGGGTGCGGACACCGAACCAGCGCGACAGGGCCGGCAATGCCACGGCGGCGGCCCGCCGCTACCGCACCGTCAGCAGCGTGCCGTCGATGTAGCCAGCGACGTCCTGCGACTTCTTGTACACCGCGTTGTCCACGCTGAAGCGGTCGGCGATCCGCGACGATCCGTACAGCGAGCCGAAGCCGTCGCCGTGCCCGAAACGCGGCCGGTTGTCGGCCAGGCTGAGAAGGTGCGTGCCGTGCAGCAGCTTCTGGAAGACGGCCGGGACGACGCCGACGCGCGCGGCCATGATGCGAACCGCTTCGGGCGCGGTTGCCGGGTCGGCGATGTAGGCCACGACCCGATCCCAGACCTTGAGCACCCGGACCCAGTCGGCGCGCTGCGCCGCCAGGCTGGCGGGGTTGACCGCCAGCACGTCGTAGATCAGGCCGGGTTCGTCGGCGGACGTGTAGATCGGGCGCGCGCCCGGCAGGGCGCGCATGGCCTGGCCCGCGATGGGTTGCCAGGCCACGACGGCGGCGACATCGCCCGAAGCCAGCACCTGGGGCAGCTCGTTGGTCCTGGCATTGACCAGGCTGACGTCGCCTTCCTTGAGCCCGGCCTTCTTCAGCCCGTTGAGCAGCAGCAGATGTTCGAGCAGCCCGACCTCGACGCCCACCTTCTGCCCCTTGAGGTCGGCAAGGCTCCTGGTGCCGGGCCGCGCGACGACCATGTCGTTGCCGTCGGAATAGTCGGTGAGCAGGATCATCACGCTGCGCGCGCCGCCGGCGCCGGCAACCAGCACGTCGCCGTTGGACATGGTGACCGCATCGAGCTTGCCGGCCGCATAGGCATCCAGCGAGGCCGAGTAGTCGAACCACTGGAAGGCAACGTCGACGCCGGCCTCCTGGAACCAGCCCTTCTCGATCGCCACCTGCCACGCGACCCAGCCGGGCCAGTCGCTGTAGCCGATGCGCAGTGTCCTGGCGTCTGCCGGCACCGGCCCCCAGGCGAGCAGCGCCATCGCCAGGGCGCCCAGCCAGCGCGCGGGACGCGCGTTCCAACCCCGAATCGTCATGAATGTCGTCTCCGCTTGCGGCCGCGGCTGGCCGCCGCTGTTGCTGCCGACACAGGGAGTGCAAGTTACGTGCCCGGCGCACGCCGGCCGGGGCCCTGCCTGATTTTGGCCGTCAGCCGTCCCGGCCGCGCACCGGGCGCGCCGGCGCGCACCGGCGGCGGCGCGCGCTGGGCGATTTCGGTGCGTCGCTGCACCATGCGAAGGCCGCAGCGCCGGCGCGGGGCGTGCGCCAGCGGGCGCGTTGGACTATCGTCGTCGCGAGCAGGGCGCGGCACGTCGCCCGATCGCCCCGGCGACCGACGGCGGCGAGCTTGGCATAATTGCCGGCATGAACGCCCCCACGCCCCCTCGGCGCTCCGCCGCGCCGCCCGTCTGGCGCCAGGACGACGGCGCGCCGGTTTCGTGCCTGGAAAAGATCAAGGTGCTCAACGAGAACTACGCCGAATTGCGCCAGGTCGCCCAGGATGCCTTCGAAGACGCGCTGTTGATCGGATGCAGCGAGGTGCAGGTGCGCGAAGTCCTGCACGGGCTGGTCGATGCGCTGCTCAATCCCTATCCCGGCAGCGCCGGCGCGGCGCCCGGTACGCCGCAGGACACGGAACCGTCCGCGGGGAGTTGACGCCGGCTCAGTTCGCGGCCGCCGCCGGCAGCCACGCGGCGCCCCGCACGCCCGATGCGTCGCCGTGGCGATTGGGCAGCAGGCGGGTGTGCACCGTGTCCGAGAACACCCAGCGCTGCCAGTGCAGCGGCACGCGGTGATACAGCATTTCGATGTTCGAGAGGCCGCCGCCAAGTACGATCACGTCCGGATCGACGATATTGATCACGACGGCGAGCGCCTGCGCGAGATGGCGGGCGTAACGGTCCAGCGTTTGCACGCAGGCCGGTTCGCCGGCGGCCGCGTGCTGCGCGACATGCGCGGCGCTCAGGCGCCCGTCGGATGTCGCACCGGCCGCCCAGGCGTGATCGGCCTCCAGGGCCGGGCCCGAGAGCACGGTCTCGACGCAGCCCAGGCGTCCGCAATAGCAGGGGCGCGGCGTGTCGCGACCATGCTGGTCGCCCAGCGGCAGCGGATTGTGGCCCCATTCGCCCGTTATGCCGTTGGGCCCTTCGATCGCGCGCCCGTCGATCACCAGGCCGCCGCCGACGCCGGTGCCGAGGATCACGCCGAACACGATGCGGCTGCCGGCCCCGGCGCCGTCGGTCGCCTCGGACAGTGCGAAACAATTGGCGTCGTTGGCCAGGCGCACCGACCGCCCGAGGCGGGCTTGCAGGTCTTCGGCCAGATGGCGGCCGTTGAGGCAGACGGAATTCGAGTTCTTGATGGCGCCGGTGCTGCGCGAAATCGAACCCGGCGTGCCGACCCCGATGCTGTCGGCGCGCCCATGCTGGCGCTCGGCCGCGGCGATCAATGTCGCGATGGCGTCGACGGTGGCCATGTAATCGCCGGCCGGCGTGGGCACCCGGGTGCGGTGCAGGACGCCGCCCGCGTCATCGAGGCCGATGATCTCGATCTTCGTGCCGCCCAGGTCAATGCCGATCCGCATCTGGTGTTCCTTTTCGGGAGTCGTTGCGCGGCGCCGCGCGCGCCATGCTAACCCGCGCCCGGCGCCGCGCGCGGCATTGCGCCGCCAGCCGCCAAACCTGTCGTGGACAATAGTGCGAAAATCGCGGCGAGCCAAACGCCAGAATGGGAGCACGCGCACATGCCCACCGAATCGGCCCCGCCCCCCGTGTCCGCCGCGCTGGCGCTGGCAATGCGCCGCGCCCAGCCCGGCATTTTTGCGCCGCCAGCGGCGCATGCCCTCAGCATCGAGTTGCGCATCGCCGAGGACGCGGATTCCGGCGCCACGCCGGCGCCCGAAGCGCTGTACGACTGCGTGCGCGCGTTGCGCGTCGACGGTGCGGCGCTGGTCGCCGGTATCGGGCCGCGCCTCATGCAATCGCTGGGGCCGCTTCCGCCCGGGCTGCGCGCGATGACGCCGATCGGCCGTGGTGCGAGCGGCTTCGTGGCAACCCAGCAGGATCTGTGGTTGTTGATCGCGGCCGATACCGCCGGCGACGCGTTCGATGCCGCCCGGGAGCTGATCGCGGCGCTGGCACCCTGCCTGGCCCCGGTCGAGGCGACCGCGCTCTTTCGCTACCGCGACGGCCGCGACCTCACGGGGTTTCGCGACGGCACCGAGAATCCGCAGGGCGACGCCGCCGCGGCCGCCGCGCTGCTCGATTGCGCCACGCATTGCGGCGGCAGCTTTGCGCTGGTCCAGCGCTTTGTCCATGACCATGCGTCCTTCTCGCGCCTGCCGGTCGATCACCAGTCGCTGGTGATCGGGCGCGAGCGCGAATCCGACGAGGAAATCGATGCCGCGCCGGCGGCCGCGCATGTCAAGCGCACGGCGCAGGAGGCGTTCGAACCGGCCGCGTTTCTCTGGCGCCGCTCCATGCCCTGGGGTACGCCGCTGCGGCACGGCCTGCAATTCATCGCTTTCATGCGCGAGATCGATCGGGGCGACCGGATGCTGCGCCGCATGGCGGGCGCGGACGACGGTATTGGCGATGCGCTGCTGTCGTTCACGCGCGCGCAGACGGGTTCGTATTACTACTGCCCGCCGGTGCGCGACGGCCGGCTCGATCTTGACCCGGCCTAGCCGCGTGCGGTGCGGCCGCGGCGTACCGGCGGCCGCGCGGGCGCTGGGCGCTGCGCTCCTGCTCGCCGCGCTGCTGGCGGGCGGCACGGCTCGGGCCTGGGGCCCGGTCGGCCACCGCGCCGTCGGCGAAGTCGCCGATGCGCTATTGCGGCCCGGCGCGCGCGCCGCGGTGCAGGACCTGCTCGCTGCGGACCTGCTGGCCGACAGTCGGCCGTCCGGGCGGCACACCCTGGCCGACGTCGCCGATTGGGCCGATGAAATCCGCGGCGGACCGTACGACGAGCCGCGCTGGCACTATGACGACCGGCCGGTGTGCGGCGCACCGACGCCGGCCGGCGCCTGGTGCGCGCGCGGCGACTGCGCGACCGCGCAACTGCCGCGGCTGCTGGCAATCGTCGCCGATGCCCGGCGGACGCGCGCGGAGCGCAACACCGCGCTCAAATGGGTCGTGCATCTGGTTGGCGACCTGCACCAGCCGCTGCACGCGGCCGACCTGGCCGAAGGCGGCAACCGCATCAGGGTCAGGCCGCCAGCGCAGGGGCACGCCACGGGCGGCCGCCGGCGGGAAGGCGAGTCGCTGCACGCTTTCTGGGACAGCCAGCTGGTGAATCTGGCGCTGCATCCGCAGGATGGCGCGATCCCCCCGCGGGCGCTCGACCGGCTGCTGCGGCGCGCCCGCGCGCAGGACCCGGCAGCGCTCGCGACCGACCCCGCGGTCTGGGCCGAAGAATCGAACGCCATCGCCCGCCATTTCGCCCTGGATCTGGACGGCGTGGATTGCGCGCTGGAGGGGCGCTCGGGACGCGACTCCCATCGGGCCGTCACGGTACGGCTGTCGCGCGACTACGTCGCACGCGGGCGGCGCATGGTGGAGGATCGCCTGGCGCTGGCTGGCGCCCGGCTCGCGTACCTGCTCAACGAACGGCTCGACCCCGCGCCGCGTTAGCGGCCGGCAGCAGCGCCCGCCATCGCCGCCGCCGGCGCGCGCCGCGCGCGCTCAGGTCGGCTTCTTCGCCGGCCGTCGCCAGCCTTCGACAGTGACCGCGCGTGCGCGGGCCACGGTGAGCTTGCCCGGCGGCACGGTTCCGCCGACCGTGGACCCGGCACCGATGGTGGCGCCGTCGCCGACGGTGGCCGGCGCCACCAGCACGGAATTGCTGCCAATGTGCACATTGGCCCCGACCTCGGTGTGATGCTTGCTGGCGCCGTCGTAGTTGGCGAAGATGGTGCCGGCGCCGATATTGGTCTGCGGCCCCACGTGGGCGTCGCCGACATAAGCCAGGTGATTGGCCTTGGTGCCGCGCTCCAGATGGCTGGCCTTCACCTCGACGAAATTGCCGACGTGGACATCGTCGTCGAGCACGGCGCCGGGGCGCAGGCGCGCATAGGGGCCGATGATCGCGTTGGCGCCGACGCGGGCGCCAACCAGGTGCGAAAAGGCCAGCAGGGTCGTCCGCGCCCCTACGCTGGTGTCGCGCAGGATGCAATACGGACCGACGTGCGCGCCGTCGTCCAGGGTCACGCGGCCCTCGAACACGCAACCGACGTCGATGAAGACATCGCGGCCGGTGCGCAGCTCGCCGCGCACGTCCAGGCGCGCCGGATCGGCCAGCGTGACGCCGGCCTCCAGCAGCGCCTCGGCCCAGCGCCCTTGCGCGACCCGTTCCAGCTGCGCCAGCTGCACCTTGGAGTTGACGCCCAGCGTCTCGGTCGCGTCGGCAGCGCTGCCGGTGCCGATGAGCATGCCCTCGGCGCGCGCGGCGGCGACCACGTCGGTGAGGTAGTACTCGCCCTGGGCGTTGTCGCTGGACAGGCCGGCAAGCCAGCGCTTGAGTGCGACCGTCGGCGCCACGAGGATGCCGGTATTGATCTCGTCGATCGCGCGCTGCACCGCGCTGGCGTCGCGTTCCTCGACAATGCCGCAGACGCTCCCGCCGGCATCGCGCAGGATGCGCCCATAGCCGCGCGGGTCGGGCACGCGCACGGTGAGCACGCCCAGGTGGCTGCCGGCCGCGGCCACCAGCGCGGTCAGGGTCGGCACGCGCACCAGCGGCACGTCGCCGTACAGCACCAGCGTCGGCTCGGTGTCGTGCAGCAACGGCGCGGCCTGCAGCACGGCATGGCCGGTACCGCGCTGCGGGTGCTGCTCGACGAAACTCAGGCCGTCGTCGCCGGCAAAGGCACCCCGGACGGCATCGGCTCCATGGCCGACGACGACGACGATGTTCGCCGGCTGCCCGCAGGCCAGCGCCACCGCGCGCGCGGTGTCGATGACGTGCCGGAGCAGCGGGCGGCCGGCCAGCGGGTGCAGGACCTTGGGCAGCGACGAGTGCATGCGCTTGCCCTGCCCCGCCGCCAGAATAACGATGTTCATAGCGCCCGACCTCGAGGTTTGCGCCCCGGGCCGGCGTCGGCCCCGGGGCGCGGGGACGGTATCACGGAAGCGGCAGGCCAGAGAAGTACCACGCGAAGATCAGCGCCAGTACGCCCAGCGAAACCGCTGCGGACAGCAGCAGGCGGCCATTGCGCTCCTGGGCGCGGCGCAGCGCCTGCAACTCGAGCAGCAGCGCCGGCATCCGATCCTCCCGCGCCAGGGCATCGTGCACCAGCCGCGGCATCCGCGGCAGGAACTGGCTCCAGGCGATGGCCTCGGCGCGCATGCGTTCGCGCAGTCCCGGCCAGCCCACCTGCCGGCGCATCCATTGCTCCAGGAACGGCTTGGCGGTACGCCACAAGTCCAGGTCCGGGTCGAGCTGGCGCCCGAGACCCTCGACGTTCAGCAGCGTCTTTTGCAGCAGCACGAGCTGGGGCTGGATTTCGACGTTGAAGCGGCGCGACGCGGCGAACAGACGCAGCAGGACCTGCCCGAAGGAGATGTCCTTGAGCGGCCGGTCGAAGATCGGCTCGCAGACGGCGCGGATCGCGCTCTCGAGCTCGTCGACGCGGGTGTCACGCGGCACCCAGCCCGATTCGACGTGCGTCTGCGCGACGCGGCGGTAGTCGCGCTGGAAGAAGGCGAGGAAGTTGCGCGCCAGGTAGTCGCGGTCGGTATCGGTCAGCGTGCCCATGATGCCGAAATCGAGCGCGATGTAGCGCCCCAGGTCGGCGCCGTCGACGCTCACCGCGATGTTGCCCGGATGCATGTCGGCGTGGAAGAAGCCGTCGCGGAAGACCTGGGTGAAGAAGATCTCGACGCCGTCGCGCGACAGCTTCTTGAGGTCGACGCCGGCCGCGCGCAGGTCGTCGGTGCGGCTCACCGGGAGGCCGCGCATCCGCTCCATCACGAGCACGTTCTCGCGGCAGTAGTCCCAGAACATCTCGGGCACGCGCAGCAGCGGCGAACCGTCGAAGTTGCGCCGCAGCTGCGAGGCGTTGGCCGCCTCGCGCATCAGATCGAGCTCATCGTGCAGGATCTTGCGGAATTCCTCCACCACCTCGCGCGGCCGCAGGCGCTGGCCGTCGCGCCACAGGCGCTCGACCAGATAGGCCGCCGCCTCCAGCAGCGCGAGGTCGCGGTCGATCGCGTTGCGCATGCCCGGCCGCAATACCTTGACTGCCGCCAGGCGGCCCGCCAGCGGACCCGGTCCCATGACCGCGAAATGGACCTGCGCGATGGACGCGCTGGCGACCGGATCGCGCTCGAAGGCGGCAAACAGCGCCGCGATCGGCTGGCCCAGGCCGCGTTCGATCTCGCGCGCGGCCAGGTCGGGGTCGAACGGCGGCACGCGGTCCTGCAGGCGCGCCAGCTCGTCGGCGACGTCCGTCGGCAGCAAGTCGCGTCGGGTGGACAGCATCTGGCCGAACTTGACGAAGATGGGCCCCAGGCTCTCCAGCGCCATGCGCAGGCGCACGGCGGGCGGATCGTCGAAGCGCCGGCCGGTGGCCGCAAGCTGCGCCAGGCGCACGAGGAAGGGGTGCTGCAGATTGGCGAAGGCGATCTGGTCCAGGCCGTAGCGCAGGCCGACCCGCGCGATGCGCAGCAGGCGCAGCAGGCGCTTCACGGATGCGGCCCGCCCGGCGCCGGCATCGTGCCTTTCGCCAGCGGCAGCGCCGCGTGCTTCCCCCGGCTCATGCCCGCGGCGCCCGGGCGGCGATGCGTGCCGCCAGGGCGTCGACGCGGGCATCCAGCTCCGCCAGCGCCCGGCAGAAGCCGGTGAACTCCTGCCGACCCAGCACCAGCGGGTTTTCCGCGACGAGGTAATCGGCGCCCTGGCGCGCCACGCGCCGGGCGCCATCGCGCAGCTGGTCGGCGGCCGCCTGCAGCACCGCGAGCATGCGCTCGGCCGGCGCGTCGCCGATCCAGCGGGCAAGGTCTTCGGCCGGGTCCGGCCGCAGCTTCTGCAGCACCTCCGTCAGGGTCCGGGCGAAGGCGGCGTCACCCTCGATGTGCAGGTTGCGCAGCGCGGCGCCCGGATCGAACAGCGCGCCGGCCAGCGCCGCCGGGTCGAGTCGAATGTCGACGCTGGGCGTGCCGCTGCCGGGCGCCAGCAGTCCACCGGGCACGACGGCGATAAAGACGGTAGCCAGCCCGGCTTCGATGCGGGCCGTCCGCCCGGCATGAGCGCCCAGCGCGGCACGCGCCCAGTCTTCGCGTTGCAGCAGGTGGTTGTACCAGGCGACGATCGATTGGGTTGCAATGGCATCGAGCACGTGGAAACTCCGCGAAGGGCCGCCGGC
The DNA here is from genome assembly GCA_963781975.1 of uncultured beta proteobacterium. Lineage (GTDB taxonomy): Bacteria > Pseudomonadota > Gammaproteobacteria > Burkholderiales > Burkholderiaceae_F > GJ-E10. The sequence continues at coordinate 134,708 of CAWAHT010000007.1, read as the reverse complement.
CGCTAGAGTCGCACGCCCGTGTGCAGGGCGCAGATGCCGGCGGCGAGATTGAACCAGCGCACGCGCGACAGTCCGGCGGCCTCCATCATCGCGGCCAGTTCCTGCTGCGGCGGGTGCATGCGGATGGACTCGGCCAGATAGCGGTAGCTGGCGCCGTCGCCGGCGATGCGTTCGCCCAGCCAGGGCATGACCCTGAGGGAATAGGCGTCGTACAGCGGCGCCAGCGGCGCCCAGACCCGCGAGAATTCGAGCACCAGCAGCATGCCGCCGGGGCGCAGCACGCGCGCCATCGACGCCAGCGCGCGCTCCTTGTGGGTCATGTTGCGCAGGCCGAACGATACGATGACGCGATCGAAGCTGGCGTCGGCAAACGGCAGTTGCTCGGCGTCGCAGAGAACGGCATCGATGGCCAGCCCGGAATCGAGCAGCCGGTCGCGCCCCTCGGCGAGCATCGCATCGTTGATATCCGTCAGAACCACCATGCCGCCGGGCCGGACGCGGTGCGCGAAGGCGCGCGCCAGGTCGCCCGTGCCGCCGGCGACATCGAGAACGCGCATGCCGGGCCGGACCCGGGCCTGTCCCACGGCAAAGGCCTTCCACAGCCGGTGCAGGCCGCCCGACAGCACATCGTTCATGATGTCGTAACGCGGCGCCACCGAGCGGAACACCCCCGCCACGCGCTGCGCCTTCTCGCGATCGGGCACCGGCGTGAAGCCGAAGTGCGTCGTGGCGGAGCCGTCGTCCGCCGGCGCCTCGCGCGAGCTGCCGGGAGTGTTCACCACGGTCGCTCAGGCCCTGGGGCGCTTGACCTCGATGCTGCCGCAGCGGGCGGTGGCGGGCTGGTCGGCCACCTCGGGCTGATGGCAGTCCGGTGCCGCTGGCACCGCCGCCGCCGGTGCGGCCGCGGCGTCGCGCGACAGGCCGGCATCCGCCAGCCGGCGCAGGTAGTCTTCCCACATGGCATCCTGGTGGATGCCCAGCTCATAGAGCAGGTCCCACGAATACAGGCCGGTGTCGTGGCCGTCGGAGAACGTCGGCTGCAGGGCGTAATGGCCGACGGCCTCGACCCCGACGATGGTCACGTCGCGCTTGCCGACCTGCAGCTTTTCCTGACCCGGGCCGTGCCCGCGCACTTCCGCGGACGGCGAGAAGACCCGCAGGAATTCGAACGGGAAGCGGAAGCGGCGCCCATCGTTGAACGCGATTTCCAGCGCCCGGGACGCCGAATGCAGGGTGATTTCGGTCGGCGCGGGCGAGTTCGGGCTCAGGCCGTGCGTCTGGTAACTGGGATGCGTGCTCATTTTGGCCTGCCGGATCTGTGCCGATGGCGGGTTGCGCTGACGGGGGAAACGCGGGAAGCATAGCGCGTCGCGCCGGTCGGCCGTCGCCGGGCCGATTTTGCTGCGCGCGGCAGCGCGTCGCGGGCGCGCTGCACTATGATCGCGGGCGCGCGCCCCTTTCTCTCCAATGACGGCCGGATGACCACAACATGATTCATGTCACGCATCGACGGGGGCGCATGGCCGCACTGGCCGCCCTGCTGGGACTGGGCGCCAGTGCCCGCGGCGCGGACGTGCCGCTGGGATTCACCTTCGGCCCGGCCGAAACCATCACCTACGACAGCAACGTGCTGCGCACTCCGTCCGACGCCGCGTCGCCCGGCGGACGCGGCGACATCAGCACCGCGACGGACCTTACCGGGGCGCTGCACGAGATATACGGCCGCGAGGACGTCACCGCATCGGCCACGGTGGGTCGCGTGCTCTACCGCCACATGACCCAGCTCGACTACACGGAGCAGGACGCGCGCGCGCGGGTGAAGGCCAGCCTGCCCCTGAACATCGATGCCGACGTATCCGGCTCGCATACCGCGACGCTCGCCCATTTTGCCGACATCGCCACGCCCATACGCAACGTGATCACCCACAATGAGGTCGCGGCCAGCCTGGGGCTGCCCATCACCCTGGACTGGCGGACGGTGGTCGGCGGCAACGGCGCGCAATCGCGCAATTCGGCGCCGGCGTTCGCCACGCAGGACTTCAATACGGCCGAGGTCAATGGCGGCATCCGCTTCCAGCCCTCCACCGGCAACCATGTCGACCTGCTGGTGCGCAGCATCCACGCCACTTACATCAGCGCGACCCCGCAGACGCTGCTGGGACCGGGCTATCACGACCGCGCTGCCGACATCACGGTGGACTGGACCTTCGCCGGTGCAAGCTACCTCCATGGCCGGGCCGGCTACCTGCGTCGCACCGGCGACCTGGCCGTGTATGCGGATCCGGTCAACGGAACGCAGACGCTCGATCGCAATTTCGCCGGACCGGCCGTCGACATGACCTACCTCTGGCAGACGACGGCCGCAACCAAGGTGACGTTGTACGCCGAGCGCAACACCGGTGCGACCGGCGACAACAGCTATCTATCCGCCGTCAACCACGCCTACCGGATCACGCCCGGCTACCAGCCGTCGGTCAAGCTGGACCTGGGTGCGTATGTCGAGTATGCGCAGAGCAGCTACTTCGGCAACGTCCTGCAGGCAATCGCGCTGACGCCTGCGGCGGCAGCTGCGCTGGGAATCGTGTCCGGTGCCAGCCGCAACGATCACACCCGCAGCGGCGGCCTGCTCGCCAAGTGGTCGCCTCGACGCTGGCTGGAAGTCAACGCGGACCTGCATCGCGAGCTCCGCACCTCGACCGTATCGGTGTTCCAGTACGTCGACACCTTCGCGTCGATACGCTTCATCGGCAGTTTCTGAGAGGCGCTCCCGGCAATACCGGGCGCCCCCTGCCCCGGGGCGCGCCGGCGCGGGCGTCCGGGCCGGCCGATCGCCTAGTGCGCGTGGCCCAGGTAGGCCGCACGCACGGCCGGGTCGTTCTGCAGGTGGCGCGCCTCGCCGTGCACCGCGATGCGGCCGTTCTCCAGCACGTAGCCGTAGTCGGCGACCGCCAGCGCCGCGGCGGCGAACTGCTCCACCAGCAGCATCGTGATCGCCCTGCGCCTTGAGCTTTTCCAGGGTGTGGAAGACGTCGGCCACCAGTAGCGGCGCCAGGCCCATCGAGGGTTCGTCGAGCAGCAGCACGTCGGGGTTGAGCATCAGCGCGCGGCCCATGGCCAGCATCTGCTGTTCGCCGCCCGACAGCGTGCCGGCCGCCTGCAGGCGGCGTTCGCGCAGGCGCGGGAACAGGTCGAATATGCGCTCGCGGTCGGCATCGACATCGCCGCGCGCACGGCGGTAGGTCAGGCGCGCGAACGCGCCCAGGGTCAGGTTGTCGGTCACCGACAGCATCGGGAAGACGCGCCGGCCCTCGGGCGAATGCGCCAGGCCGCAGCACGTGACGCGGTGCGGCGGCAGGCGCGTGATGTCGCGTGCCGGACAGCGTGATGCTGCCGGCCGTCGGCCGGATCATTCCCGAGATCGCGCGCATGGTGGTGGTCTTGCCGGCGCCATTGGAGCCGATCAGGGTCACGAGCTTGCCGCGCGGCACGTCGATCGAAATGCCGTGCAGCACCTCCACCTTGCCGTAGCCGGCCGAAATATGCCGCACCGCGAGCATCGATTCGCCTGCCATGGCGCCGCCCGTCGCGGCCCCGACCGGCCCCGCCGGATGTCCGCTCATGGCGCCGCTCCCTTCGGGGCCGCGTCCTCGCCGACTGCCGCCAGTTCCGCCACGCCTCCCAGGTAGGCCTCGATGACCTTCGGGTCGGACTGCACCTGCGCCGGGCGGCCCTCGGCGATCTTGTTGCCGAAGTCGAGCACGGAGACCCGGTCGCAGATCTCCATGACGACGTCCATATGGTGCTCGATCAGGATCACGGTGATGCCGTGCTCGCGGATCTTGCGCATGATGCCGATCAGCTCCTGGATGTCCGGCGCGGTGAGGCCGGCTGCCGGCTCGTCGAGCAGCAGCAGCCGCGGATCCAGCGCCAGCGCGCGCCCGATCTCCAGCAGGCGCTGCTTGCCGTAGGGCAGATTGCGCGCCTCCTCGTTGGCGAACGCCGCCAGCCCGACGAACGACAGGATGCCGGCGGCGCGCAAGCGGGCGGCCTGCTCCTCGCGCCGGTAGCGCGGCGTGTGCAGCATCACGTCGACCAGGTTGCTGTCGAAGGTGTGGTGCAGGCCGACCAGCACGTTCTCGATGACCGTCATCTCGCCGAACAGCTGCACGTTCTGGAAGGTGCGCGCGATGCCGGCCGCGGCGATCTGGGCCGACGTGCGCCCGACCAGCGACTGCCCGTCGAAGCGGATGCTGCCGGCCGTCGGCCGGTAGATGCCGGTCAGCACGTTCATCATCGTGCTCTTGCCCGAGCCGTTGGGCCCGATCAGGCCGTGGATGGTGTCCGCGCGACGCCCAGGTCGACGCCGGTTGAGCGCCGTCAGGCCGCCGAACTGCATCAGCACGCCGTCGACGGCAAGCACGCAATCGGGCGCGGCGCCGGCGGCAATCGGGCCGCCCGCCGCGCCGCCGGTGCTGCGCCATGCGTCCTCGGCGTCGCCGGCGGCGGTCAATGACGATATGGCGGCGGATCCAGTCGGGGCGAAAATGCTGCACCGTGTTGCGCACGAAGCCGACGATGCCGTCGGCAGGTAATAGACCACGAGCAGGATCATCAGGCCGAAGATCGTCAGCCGGTAGTCGGTCATGTCGTCGATGCTGAACGAGAAGACCGCCATCGCCACCAGCACCGACGATCGGTACCGCCAGCCGGCGCCGCGACTGCGCGGCGCCGCGCCAGCGCGTACGCGTCGTAGGCCAGCGACCAGCACCGCGGCGCCGACCGCCAGCCGGCGGAACAGATCCAGGTCGGACAGCAGGTTGGGCAGCATGACCAGGATGACGCGCCCCGAGCAGCGGGCCGCTGCGCGTCTTGCGGCCGCCCATGATCACGGCCAGCAGGAACAGCACGGTCAGTTCGAAGTCGAATAGGTGTTGGGCGAGATGTACTCCTCGGAATACGTATAGAGGCCGCCCGCCAGGCCGGCGAGCGCGGCGCTGATGACGAAGGCGTAGACCTTGTAGCGGTAGACGCTGACGCCCATGCAGTCGGAGGCGATCGGGCTGTCGCGCAGCGCCTCGAAAGCGCGGCCGAGGTGCGACTTGAGGATGCGATTGACCACCAGCACGGTCAGCACGAGCACCACGACCACGAAGTAGTAGTACTCGGTGGCGCGTCGAGGCGGTGGTCGAAGAACATGGGCTTGCGCAGCGAGATGCCCAGCGGGCCGTTGGTGAGGAAGTCCATCTCGTTGATCAGGATCTGGACGATGGTGCCGAAGGCCAGCGTGACCATCGCCAGGTACGGGCCGGTGACGCGCAGCGCCGGCAGCGCCAGCATCGCGCCGAAGACGGCCGTGACGCCGATGGCGGCCGGCAGCGTCACCCAGAACGGCATCGCCAAGCTTGAACACCAGCACGCCGACCGTATACGCGCCGACGCCGAACAGCGACGGCATGGCCGAGCGACACCTGGCCGGTATAGCCGACGACGATGTCGAGGCCGAACAGCAGGATCGCAGTAGATGGCGATGGTCGCCGACCAGGTGGATGTAGTACGGATTGGGCCAGACCAGCGGCAGCACGGCGAGCAGGCCGGCCACGGCGATGCCCAGCCGAGGCGCACGCGGCCGGACGCGCGTCCCGGCGGCACCGTGGCGGGATGGATGGGCACGGCGGCCTTGATCGCGGCGCTCATCGTCAGACCTTCTTGATCGCGGTCTTGCCGAACAGGCCCGACGGCCGGATCGCCAGCACGACCAGCAGCAGCACCAGGCCGGGCACGTCCTTGTAGCCGGTGGAGAGGTAGTACCCGGTGGTCGTCTCGGCGATGCCGAGGATCAGGCCGCCGACGATGACGCCCATGCCGCTGTTGAGCCCGCCGATGATCGCCACCGCGAAGGCCTTGAGGCCGAGCACCGCGCCCATGCTGGCGCCGGTCAGCGTCAGCGGCGCGACCAGCACGCCCGCGAAGGCCGCGGTCAGCGAGCTGAAGCGCGTAGGAGAACGTGATGACGAGGCCGGTATTGATGCCCATCAGGCCGGCGGCGTCGCGGTCGTTGGACGTCGCCACCACCGCCTTGCCGTAGATCGTGCGCGCGGTTGAAGAACTCCACCGCCAGCATCATCAGCACCGCGCCGACCACCACCAGGATTTCCATCGGCAGCACGTTGACGCCGAGGAACTGCATCGGCGATTCGGGCAGCGGCGAGGGGAACTTCAGGTCGTCCTTGCCCCAGATGTTCTCGGCGACGTTGCGGAAGATGATGCCCAGCGCGATGGTCGACATGATCCAGCCGAACTCGGACTTGATCTTGATGGCCGGCGCGCACGCCGAGGCGCTCGACCACGTAGCCCTGCAGCGCGCCGAAGACGCAGACGCAGGGGATCATCAGCCAGTAGCCCAGGTGCCCGGCGATCGTCAGGCCGATCAGCGCGCCCAGCATCGAGCGCCTCGCCCTGGCCGAAATTGAGCGTGCGCGGAAGTGGCGAACGTGAGCTGGTAGCCGAAGGCGATGACCGCGTAGATCATGCCCAGCGCGATGCCGCTGACGACCAACTGCGTGAAGATTTCCATGCCTGCTGGACTCGCTTGCCAAGAAAGCCGCGGCACGGCGGCCGCGGCGGACCGCCGGACGTCGACGCCCGGCACCGGCGGGGGCGCGCAGGCCGCCCGGTGCGGCCGCGCCGCCGCCACGGCGGGCCGCCCGGCGGCGGCCGGCCGCCGCGCGCTCAGACGCCGTCTAGCGGGCGCGCACCACGTGGCCGCCCTGCACTTCGCCGATCACCGGCATCGCCGGGCTTGATGGCTTCGTGGTCGTCGTGCGTGAACGGCTTGTCGTAGGTCTTGACCACGCCATCGACCTGCGTCCTTGAGATTTTCCAGCGCGGCGCGGATCTTCGGCGCCGTCGGTGCTGCCGGCCTGGCGTGATCGCGGCGGCCAGCAGATAGACCGAGTCGTAGCCCTGGGCCGCCGACACCGGCGAGGGGATGCGCTCGATCTTCGGTTGACGTCTTCTGGTAGGCGGCGATGAAGGCCTTGCGCTTGGGCGTGTCGGCGTCCTGGATGAAGGTCTGCGGCATGCGCGCGCCGTCGCCGTTCTTGCCGGCGTTGTCGATGAAGTTGGCCATCGACAGCGTCCAGCTGCCGATCATCGGCACCTTCCAGCCGAGCTTTTCCATGCCGTTGGCGATCTGCGCCAGCTCGGGGCCGATGCCGTAGGTCAGCATGCACTCGGCGCCGGCCTCCTTGGCCTTGAGCAGCTGCGACGTCATGTCGACGTCCTTGATGTTGAACTTCTCCTCGACCACCGGCTTGACGCCCGTTTGCGCCAGCGCGCGCTCCAGGTCCTCGCGGCCGAGCTGGCCGTAGTTGGTCGAGTCGGCCAGGATGGCGACCTTCTGAACTTGCGCCGCACCACCGCCTCGTCGACGATCATCGCGCGACTGGATGCCGTCGATGGCCGACGTTGCGAAAGACGTAGTTGTCGGGAACTCCGGCGGCGAACTGGTGGGTGATCATCGAGCCGGTGGCGACGTTGTTGATGACCGGGATCTTGGCCTCCTCGATAGAAGCGCTCGAGCCGCCAGCGACACGCCGGTATTGATGAAGCCGACGTCAGCGACCACCTGCTCCTTGTTGATCAGCTCCTGCGTGATCTGCACGCCGCGCTCGTTCTTGGCTTCGTCGTCGCGCTCGATCAGCTGGATCGGCCGGCCGAGCACGCCGCCCGCGGCGTTGATCTTCCGCAACCGCCAGCTTCACGCCGTCGCGCATGCTGATTCCCATCGGGGCGGAGCCGCCGGTGAAGGGACCGGATACGCCGATCTTGATGGGCTCGGCCGGGCTGGCGGCAGCGCTCAATGCGGCCAGCCCGCCAAGGACGGCGAGCGAGATGGTGGTGGTGGCAGTCCAGCGCGAAAGCTTCATGTCTTCTCCTTGGCAACCCAATTACCGGAGCCGGCAGCCACGTGGACCCGCAGCGCATTGCCGGCACTTGCAAAAATCAGGACTGTGGATCATGTATGTTTCGCCGCCGTCGCGCAAGCGCCGCGGCTGGCGTCGCGCGGCCTGGTCGCGCGGCGGGGCGCGCGCAGCACTCCAACAGTGCAGATAATGGTCCGTTGTAAGGATGGCGCAAGCAACCGCTGCGCCGCAGCATCCGTTGCTGCGCAATGCCGGGTCTAATTGCGCCCTTGCGTTCCGTCAAATGATTGCCGATCACGATGGGAGATCAACGATATGCATTGCGTCGACCTCGCGCAGGCGCAGGACCTGGTGCAAAGGGCGCTGGCCCTGGGCCGGGAGCAATTTGCGCGGCCCATCTGCGTCGCGGTGTGCGATGCCCAGGGGTTCCTGCTCGCGTTCGCGCGCGCCGATGGCGCGCCCCTGCGCAGCATCGCCATCGCGCAGGGCAAGGCCTACACGTGCGCCCGCATGGGCACCGATACGGATGCGTTCCTGGAGCGGCTGCGCCGCGACGACATTCAACCAGGGTACTTTTGCGATGAACGCCTGACGGCGCTGCCGGGCGGCTCGGTACTGAAGAGCGCCGGCGGGGACGTCCTCGGCGGCGTGGGCATCAGCGGGCTGACATCGGCCGAGGACCAGGTCATTGCGCGCGCGGTGGCCGCCGCGCTGCCCACCACGCCGGCAAGCGCCGGCGGCCGCTGATCTCAAACCACCAGTACCGGCTCCGGACGCGGGCGCATCCGCCCGATCGCCGCGGCCTCGGCCGGCGTCGGCGGGCGCGCATGCGCCGGACGCGCGTCGACGTCGATCCGGCAGAGCAACGCCGCGGTGCGCGCGGCGGCGACGACCTGCAACCGGCCCTGCACCTTTGCATAGGCGAGGCAGCGGCAGGATCCGACACCGATCAGGATCGCCCCGGAGGGACTGCGAAAGCAGGGCAGGCCGACAGCGTCCTCGCCGGCGTAGACGAAGCCGCGCTCGCACAACAGCTTGACCGCCTGCGCCCGCAGCGAACGGGCGATCGGATCGCCGGACGCGAAATCGTACCCGCCGTCCGGGTGGTGCAGGACAGGACCGTCGCCGGTGCCGGGCGCCGGACCGCCAGAGCCGATGGGTTCGAACATGGAGTGCCACCCCCCGATGGTCTTTTCTTTGATTGTCCGCGCCGTGGCTTAACTTGAGCTGAATTGCGAAGGATGATCCCGCAAAAACGGGGGCGCCGCGTCCGCGCGCGTCGGGGGCGGGGTGGATCCGCCGCCTGGCTCCACAACCGGGGATGGCAAATCAAAGGGTTGGCGCGCCCGGCAGGAATCGAACCTGCGACCCTTGGCTTCGGAGGCCAATACTCTATCCCCTGAGCTACGGGCGCGTGAGGCGGAGTTTACCCGGTGCGCCGCGTGCACCCCGGCTCCCTGCGCCGGCGCCGGCGGCTGCTCCGCGCCGTGCCGACGGGCGGTCCGATAGAATCGGGCGCGATCCCCCGGAGCCTGCATGAGCCCCTTCACCCGCGCCAATGAATATTTCCCGCCGGCGTTGCTGCGCATCCTGGCAGCGATCATCCCGGTCGTCGTGGTCTGCTTTTTCCTGGCCCGGCTGCACGATCCCCGGGTCGCACCCGAATCCATGAGCGCTGCGGCCATTGCGCAGCGGCTGCAATCGGTGGCGCAGCCGATCGGCGCCGCCGCGCCCGAGGTCAAGGCTGCCCCACGTGTCGCGCTGCTCAAGGGCCAGGCGGTCTACGAGGCGACCTGCGTCGCCTGCCATGGCGGCGGCATCGCCGGCGCACCGAAATTCGGCGACCGCAAGGCCTGGGCCGCGCGCATCGCGCAGGGCTACGCGGTGCTGGTCAAGCACGCGATCGAGGGCTTTACCGGCAAATCCGGGATGATGCCGCCCAAGGGCGGAGGCAGCTACGACGATGTGGAGATCGCGCGCGCCGTCGCCTACATGGGCCGCCAGGCCGGCGCGTCCTTCACCGAGCCCGACACGCTGACGCCGGGCAAATAGCCTCTGCGGACGCGCTCCCTCAGCGTTGCCAGCATTGATCGGACGTGCTGGTGGCGCCAACCACGTCCTTGAAGCCGACGTTGTTCAGCGTCAGCACGTTGCAGGCCGGATCCTGGAAACCCAGGTTTGCGCCGGCCGGACACCCGGCGCCACTGGTGCCGCAGGGCGTGGCCGACAGCAGGAAGCCGCCCGCGGGCGCCGGTGCCGCATTGCTGAGCGTGATGCAATAGCTGGGCGCGGCCGCGTCCGGCGGCGCGACGGCGATGCAGGCGCTTGCGGCCACCGTGGCCAGCGTTCCGGCATTGGGGTATGCGCCGCCTGGGACGTAGACCCCGGCCGCCGTCGTGTAGCCGGCGGTGTAGGCGCGTTCCATGGTCTGCGCCGCCTGCAGCAGCGCGGCCTTGGCGGTCGCGCGCTGGCCCCGTATCAGATATGCCTGGTAGCTGGGAATGGCGATGGCGGTGAGCACGGCGACCACTGCCACCGCGATCATCAGCTCCAGCAGGCTGAAGCCGCGGCGGCGCGGCAGCGCGCCGGTCACTGCACCACCTCGTGCCAGGACACCCGGCCGGGCACGGGCGTCGCCCCCTGGAGATGCTGGATGCTGGGGCCAAGGACATTGCCGGTGGAGCCGGTACCGCCCGAAGGAGGATTGCCGCCAGCGGTACCGCCGGTGGGCGAGCTCGCGGACCCGGCGCCATTGCCCGATGCGTAGACATTCAGCGTGGAGCCCGCATTGATCAGGGTAAGCCCCTTGACGCAGCCCACCAGCGTGGCAATTGCGTCGTAGGTCATGTTGGTCGTGGCGCTGGTCAGGAAGCCCATGCCGCCGGCGCCGCTGAAGGCGTTCAGCGCATAGATGAAGCCGCCGCAGCCGCCGCTGCATGGCTGCGCCTGCGGGATGACGGACGAGAACAGCAGCAGCCCGCCGACGAGCAGCGGTTCGCTGAGCGCACGCTCGCCGGTGCCCGGCAGGTCGATGTACCAGCCGTCCTTGCTCGTGAGGTCGACGGCGGCATACGGCGACTTGATGTTTTCGTTGCCGCTGCCGTCCGGCGCGGCGATGACGGTCTGCGGCACCAGCGTGCTGCGCAGCGCACCATTGATCGGCACGCCCCGATCCTGGATGGCATAGATGCTCTGCGGGGTGGTGTCGGCGGCATCGCCCGCGGCAAACATCCGCCCGGTCACGAAATACACCAGGTAGCTGTTGAAGTTGCCCACCGAGGGGCCAAGGTTGGGGGCGCTGACGATGGGCTGCGGCGTGCCCGTCGCCGTCGTGGCGGTGAAGAGCGGCTGGGGTGCGCCGCTCGGGCCGAGGTAGGCAACCCGCCATTGCATCGGGTCGGCGGCCGTCAGGTCGAACTTCCACATATGGCCCTGCAGATCGCCGGCAAATACATAGTCGGTGGTGCCGTTCTGGTCCAGGTCGAGCAGCGTCGGACTGCCCAGGCCATTGGCGTTCGTGCCGGCGGCATTCAGGCAGGACGCCGCCGGGCCCATTCCCGAGGTGTCGATCGTGCGCACCAGGCCGTCGGCCAGGCGCACGATGTAGAGCACGGCGCAGTTGCGCGCGCTGAGGTAGCCGTTGCCGAACACGGCGGCCCAGTCGCCGTTGTTCAGGCGCGCGATGATGGGCTGGCCGATCGTATATCCCAGGTTGACGTCGCCATTGCCCATCGGCGCGGCCGTCGCGTCGAGATCCCAGAGCACGTTGTTCGCGCCGAACGACTGCGGACTGGTGACGTCGAGCGCGAACACGCCCGGCCCGCCGGCGCCGGTGGTACCCACCAGCACGCTGTGCCAGGCGGGCGCATTGCCGCCCGCCGCGAAATACGCATCGCCCACGAATGCCGGGCCGTCGACCATGAACGTATGGAGGTAGTTGGGGTTGTCCAGCGCCGGCATCTTGAGCAGCGCGCTGTGCGGCACGTAGGCAAAACGCTCCATGCCGGTGCCGGCGTCGAAGGCGTGCAGCATGCCGTCGTTGGCGCCCGCGTACACCATCGCCGGGCGCCCGGCCGCGCCCTTGAACGCGAGGAAGGCCGCGTAGCCGTTGGTGCCCAGGCCCTCGGGCAGCAGGCCGTAGTTGGCGAACGATTCGGTGGACGAATAGATGGGGTTCGAATCGACGACGTCGCCCAGCGGGGTGACCGGACGGCTGCGAAATGCGCCGCCATTGCGCTGCTCGCCGCTGGCGTCGCCCCGCAGGTAGTTCACCACGGCGGTCTGCGTGGTGCTGGTGGCGCCGAAATTGGCCAGCAGTCCGCTGCCGGCCAGCGCCGCCGGGGTGAATGCGATGCCCGGCCCCGCGGTGATCGCGCCGCCGCCCGCCGGCAATCCGGTCGCGGCCGTGAACACCGCGCGGCTGGAAAACGGCGCCAGGCTGGCGGCCGAGGTCTGCCAGGTCGGCGTCGTTGCCACCGCGCCGGTCGAGTCGATCGCGTAGGCCGATACCGTGCCGTGCCAGTCGCTGCCGTCGTAGCTGCCGACGTACAGCTGCGTGCTGGCCGTCAACGACGAGGAACTGCCGGCGGCCGCCGAATTGCCGCGCGTCTGACCTTCGACGCGGGCGATGATGGCGCTCATGGCGGCAACGAGGTCCTGCGGCGACTCGGCGCTGAACGAGGTGCCGCGACTGTTGATCGCAGCATGCCACAGGTCGTAGACGTTGCCATTGCCGGTGGCGCCGCCGCCCGTGAAGCCGCCGCCGCTGGCATTGAGGTCGACGGGCGGCCAGGTGCAGGCGGCCGGCGTGACGCCGGCCGCCGACGTGCAGTTCGGCGCCGCCGTCAGCAGGTTGGCGTAGGCAGCGCCTGAATGGGCATCGCCGCTCCACAGCAGGCCGTTGAGGGAGAGAAAGCCGGTCAGGCCGACGCCCACGGTGAAGTTGACGACGTGCGGCCAGGTCGCCGGGTCGTTCTTCGGGTTCCAGTAGGGCCAGGTAGCGTCGCCCGCCGCACCGGTGGCCGGATTGCTCGTCCCCGGGTCGGCGATGTACGGCGGGACATAGAACCCGGTCAGGTCCGGGCGCAGGTTGTGCGCCCAGTAATAGAAGGCGATGTCGGCCAGCCCGCCGGTGTCGATCGCGCTGTCGCCGCCGCCACTGCCGTCGCCGTAGATGGTGGTGGAGGCCCCGCCCGGCGACGGCGTGTAGCTGGTGCCGTCCGGGAAGGTCGCGCTCGTGCCGTCGGTGTTGCCGCAGACGCCGGCGCCGCAGAAGTTCTGCTGCGTCTCGTTGTGCGTGTTCCACAAGCCGTCGGTCAGCGTGACGCTGAAATTGTTCACGCACAGCAGTTCGCTGCCCGGCACGGTGGGCGTCTGGTTGGGGTCGACGCCGTAGGGGCCGTTGGCGCCCAGCGTGCGATTGCTGAAGTATTCGCCGACGCGCCACCAGGCCTGGCGCGTGGGTGTCGAGTTGGCGGCCGGCAGCTGGAACAGCCAGCGATAGAAATCGGTCAGGTGCTGTCCGGAAAAGCGCCGGATGCGGTTGTCGAAGCTGCCGTTGTTGCGCCAGCCGCTGCAATTGGTGCCGGAAAAATCGGCGCAGGAATCGAGGCCCTGCCACGCGACGCGCGCGCTGGCCAGGCTGGGGTCCTGCATCGAGCGCGCGGCGGCGGCGATGATCGACAGGTGTCGGGTGCGGTAGAACGAATACCAGTTGGCGAAGTTCTGCCGCTCGTCCGTGCCGCCGGGGCCCGACGTGGCCGACACGATGACCTGCCCGAAGCAGCTGTCCGCCGGCGGCGGCAGGGTGGAAACCGGGGCGGCGCAGCCGGCGCCGCCGACGTACACGTCGTAATAGGCCGGCCCGCTCACGCCGGTGGCCGACTGCGGCGCGCCGCCGCCCGGGCTGTAGCTCAGGGTCGGCGTGTAGTTCGTGGCCAGGTTGAGCGCGCCCTGGTCGGGATTGAAGCCGTCGTAGTAGGCGCTGGTGAAGGACGTGAGCGCCGCACCCTGCGCGACCGGCACCGGCTGGCCGGTATCGTCCGGCGGCGTCGCATATACCGTTGCCGGGTTGTAGTACAGCGCGTTGTACGCGCTCGACGTGAAAGCCGCCGTGGCGGGGTACTGGGACTCGGAATCGGGTACGTAGGCCCAGGCCATGCTGCCGGAGTCGTCGACCGTGAGCACCACATTGGGCGGTGGCGGCGCCGCCGCCAGCATCGGATTTTGCGAGATGCTGTATTGGGCCAGGACCGGTCCGGCAAGCGCCCAGGCCAGGGCCGCCAGCGCCAGGCGCCAGGCGCCCGGCCGCGCGGGCCCGCGCCGGGAATCAAGCAGTCGTATCGTCATTGCCTACTCCGAGGTGTCGGGCCGTTACATGAACGCGACCGTGGAAACCAGCGTGACCACAGTGTTGGGATTGAGCCCGTAGCCGCGGGCGGTGATGCGCGCAGCACGCAGGCTGGGCGTCGTGCGCGGCACGCCGGCGGGCGCGATCACCTGTCCGGTGGAAACCAGGTCGAACTCCTCCGCGATGCACTGCGGCGACTGCGACCACTGGCTGCCGCCCGCCTGGGCGGCCATGAACTTGGCCGCCGGCAGCGCATAGGTGCTGCCGGTCCAGGCGGTTGGAACATCGCCCAGCCACGGCTGTCCGGCCGCGGGGGCGATAAACATGCCGCCCGGCCCGCCGCTGCTGTCGAATACCAGCCCCGCCGTGTTCTGCACGTAGTGCTCGCAGTCACGCAGCATCGATTCAGCCGCGTCCATGGCGCGGGCGTGATCGCGCGCATTGCCCGCGATGCGCTCGTCCTGGGTCGCCACCGAATACGCCGACGCGCCCAGCAGGGCGAGCACGACGAGTATCACCAGGCCGATGATCAACGCGACGCCGCGTTGCGTCGTCGGCGCGGGCGTGGCGGAACGATGGAATTGCCGTGGGCGGCTCATGGACGTCTCCCCGAAATGGCGGCTTTGCGGATCTGGCATGGGTGGGCGATGCGCCGGCATGGGTGGTGACGGCGTCGGGCTACTGCAGGCGGTCGCGCAAGGCGCCGGTTGCGGTGAATACCTGGCGCAGGCGCGTGTCGGTGAAGCTCAGCGTGGCCGGGGCGATCGAGGCGTTCAGCGCTCCGAAGGCCAGCGTCTGGCCGGGATCGACGGCCCCCAGTTCGTCGCCGACCGCCAGCAGCGACACGCGCACGCTGATGACCTTGTCCCATTCGCCCGCGGCCGTGACCTGGTCGGCCGTGCTGAATACGACGTTGCCGCCGCCCGCGTCCACGCCGTAGACGATGCTCATGTTCTCGACGTGATCGATGATTTCCTCGGATGCCTCGTTGGCGGCCGAGTAGCGGTACAGGGCCGGCGCCGGGCGTCCGGCCAGCTGGCCGACGTAGTACGTGACTTCGTCGAAGGGCTGGGCGCTGGCGCGCGCACGCGTGGACAGCACGCTGGTCGGACCGGGACCGGGCGGCAGCAGCGCCGTGGAATTGAGCGGCGGGTTGCCGTTGACGATCTTGCCGTTGACGGCGGTCGCCGCATGATCGATTTCGACCGGCACGTTGGTTCCGGTGCACGCATCCGGGGTCGCCGGCGGCGCATTTGACACGCGCAGCACGGTAGTCATCGTGCAGCTGGACACCAGCACGTAGTCCCCCGTCTTGATCCGGCTGCAGTTGTTGGCCAGGAATATCGCCGGGATGGCCGGATCGGGGTCCTTGGCCATCAGCGCCGGCGTGCCGGTGGATACGCGCAGCGTGAGCACGTCGCCGCGGTACCACGGCACCTGGAGCGTCGCCGGCGGACTCCAGCTGGGGACGGTGCCGCTGGCCGCGTACGAGGTGGCCGCGTAGCCGAGGATTGCCTGCTGCGGCGTCGAGAAATTCAGCGGCGGGTTGGCGATCTGGTAGATCTGCTGCGGCTGGAAATTGGCCAGCGACACGCGCGAGCCGCAGCCGATGAAGCCGGTCAGGCGTACGTCGCGCATCATGGCGTCGAGGCCGAAGCGTCCGGCCTCCTGCACGCGCGAGCTGGACTTGCTGGTGCGGTAGGCGCCGCGCGAACCCAGGTAGACATACAGCACGGCGCCCACGATCAACAGGCCGATGGTGATGCTGACCATCAGCTCGACCAGGGTCAGGCCGCGCTGGCGCGCCGGCGACCGCTCAGTACGCATCGGAAAGCTCGGCGACCATGGCATAGGTGCCCAGCTGGTTGGTCTCGCCGGCGCCCTTGCTGGCGCGCATGTCGTTCCAGTAGACCTCGATCTTCACCGGCGTGGGCACGGTGGCCGGCGCGGTCGGCAGCGCGACGATGTTCACGCAGGGCAATGCGGTACCGCACGGTTCGGCGACGGTGGACACGCCGCCCGGCAGCGCGGCCAGCCCGGCCAGCCAGTCCTGCAGCGCCGGCGTGGCGGCGGTCGCGGCGTTGGACGGCGTGAAGGCGCCGTAGAAGCCGCCGGCAGTGTTGGCCGGGTTGGCTGCGGCGACGTCCGCGCGCATGCGATCGGCCAGGTCTTCGGCCATGATGGCCGCCTGCGAGCGCATTGCCGAGCCCTGATTGACCTGCATGCCGCGCAACTGCAGTCCGGCGAGCCCCAGCAGCCCTACCGACAGCAGAACGATGGCCACCAGGATCTCGATGAGCGACATTCCGCGCTGGCGGCGGGCAGCGCGCAGGCGCGCGCGGGGTTGCGGATTACGGTCCTGGCGATAGGGCATGGCGTTTCCTGTCTTTGCGGCGGCGTTGCGGGCGACGCGGCCTCAGGGGTTTTGGCAATCGATCATCGGCTTCTGCTGATCGTCCAGTGGCCGCCCCGTCACGGGGTCGATATCGGCCACGCGCACGCGGCCGGAGAGCGCGACGTTGACCCCGGCGGCCTTGGTCGGGTCGGTACCGTCGGCGCAGAAGATGAAACTCACCGCCGGGCCGCCGAACAGCCGGCCCGTGGCGTCGAAGCCCAGCGTGGACGCGCTGCCCCATTGCGTCAGCGGCGCCGGCAATGCCGATCCCACCAGGAGCACGGCGGCGGCCGTGGCATTGGGGCACGGGCTGGCGGAGTTGAGGTTCCAGCCCGGGGTCCACTCACCGGCCGTCGCCGACTGGCTTTGCAGGCAAACCGGCTGGCCCAGGCGCACCGCTTCGCTGCGCGCCCGCGAAAGCGCGGCGACGAAATCGTTGGTGACGCTGTCCAGGCGGTTCTTGCGCATCGTGTCCTGCAGCGCCGGGATCGCGAGCGTTGCCAGTATGGCCGCCACCGCCAGCACGATCGCGAGCTCTATCAGGGTGACGCCGCGGCCCCGGCGGGCGCCGACGCCATGGCTGCGGCGGCCGGGCCGGTTCAGGCGGGAGGGAGCGGGGGACGCCATTGCGTTCATGGAAGCAGCGAAGCCGGAACTGGATGGGCGATTATTTCGGCGGCGGCAAGATCCCGCCAGTCACGTACCGCGCCTTCGGTCGGTTACACGCGACGAACGGGCACCATCCGGCCGCGGACGGCGTGCCAGCGGCGGACGGCGCCCGCCGCTGCGCGCCCGGTGCGCGTCAAATGGACTGCGGATCGACCTCTATGGCCCAGCGCAGCACGCCGCGGCTGCCCATTTCGCGCACGCGCGGCAGCCAGGTCCGCAGAAACGCGTGCAATTCGGCGCGGCGCGGCGCCTCGATGAGCAGCTGTCCGCGCGCTTCGGCCGCCAGCCGGGCCAGCGGCATCGGCACGGCATCAAACAGCGTTACGGCGTGCGCCTGCGCCAGGCCCTCCTGCAACGCGCGGCAACGGCACAGAAAATCCAGCGCCTGCTCCAGCGTGCGCGCCGCGGCGGTCAGCAGCGCCTGGTGCACGAACGGCGGCATGCGGGCGGCGCGGCGCTCGTCGATCTGCTCGCCGGCAAAGGCCTCGAAGCTCTGGCTTGCCAGGGCCGCGAACAGCGGGTGATGCGGATAGCGGGTCTGGATCAGCACCCGGCTGGCCTGGCCTGCACGCCCGGCGCGGCCGGCCACCTGCATCAGCACCGAGAACAGGCGCTCGGGCGCGCGAAAGTCCGCCGCCACCAGCTGGGCGTCGGCATTGAGCACGCCCACGGTGCTGACGCGGCGGAAGTCGTGGCCCTTGGTGATCATCTGGGTGCCGACCAGGATGTCGACGTCGCCGGCGTGCACGGCGTCGAAGGCGGCACCGGCGCGGCTGGCACCGCGCGCCCCCTGCGTGTTGTCGCGATCGATGCGCGCGATGCGGGCGCCCGGCCAAAGGCGCCTCAGGGTTTCCTCCACGCGCTGCGTGCCTTGTCCCACCCCTTGCAAGTCCTGGTTGCCGCATTCGGGACACGCCCGGGGCACCGGCGCATTCCAGCCGCAATGATGGCAGCGCAGCGCAGCGCCAACCTTGTGATAGGCGGCGAAGACGTCGCAACGCGGGCAGGTCGACAGCCACTCGCACGATGCGCACCGCAATACCGGGGCGAAGCCGCGACGGTTGATGAAAACCAGCGACTGCTCGCCGCGCTCGAGGCCCGCCGCCAGCGCGGCGCGCAGCGGTTCGGCCAGGCCGTTTTCGGCCGGATACCGCTGCAGATCGACGGTTTCGACGACCGGATCCGTCGCGCCGGCGCTGGCGCGCTGCGCCAGCACCAGCAGGCGGTAGCGGCCGGCCTGGGCCAGGTGCCAGGTTTCGAGCGCCGGCGTCGCCGATCCCAGCACCACCGGGATGTCCTCGATCTGCGCGCGCTTGACGGCCAGGTCGCGCGCCGAGAACGGCACGCCGCCGTGCGCCTTGAACGAGGCATCGTGCTCTTCGTCGACGACGATGAGCCGCAGGCCGGGCAGCGAGGCGAATACCGCCGTGCGGGTTCCGAGCACGATCTGCGCCTGGCCCTCGTGCGCCTGCATCCAGGCGGCGGCGCGCTCCGCCGGGGCAAGGCTGCTGTGCAGGCTGACGACGCGTTGGCCGGGAAAGCGCGCGCCCAGGCGGGCCGCCAGTTGCGGAGTGAGATTGATCTCCGGCACGAGCAGCAATACCTGCGGCGCCACCGGCTGTTGCCCCAGCGCAGGATCGGCGGGCGGCGCCGCAGGTTGCGCCAGCACCCGGGCAATGGCGCCCAGGTAAACCTCGGTCTTGCCGCTGCCGGTTATGCCGAACAGGAGATGAGGGGCGAATCCGTGCGCCTCGGCGAGGGCGTCGACGGCCGCCTGCTGTTCGGCGCGCAGCGGCGGAACCGCCGTCGCGGGCGGCGGCGGGGGCGCCGGCGCGCCCGCCGCCTCGGGATCGCGGGCGGGTGCGCTGCGGGTGCGCCTTTGTGCCGGCAGGCGGCGCAGGCGCGGCGGCAGCACCGGCAGGGCCACCTCGCCCCAGGGAAAATGATAGTAGTCGGCGGCGAACCGACAGAGCTCGAGCCAGCGGCGGCCCACGCGCAGCGCGCCCATCGCGGCGCCCAGATTGCGCAATCGACTTTCTTCGATCGAACTGGTCGCGGCGGTTTCCACGACGATGCCGACGTGGCGCCGCCTGCCGACCGGGACGACGAACAGCGCGCCGGGCCCCACCCCGCTGGCGCCCGCGATCCGATAGTCCAGCGGTTGCGGCATCGGAACGTCCACGATGACGCGCGCAATCGTGTCGGGGTCAGTGTCGCTCGTCGACATCGCGTGAAGCTTCAGATTTGCGCCCTAACTCTCTAATTTCTATGCGGTCTTTGAAAGTGCCCACTGGCCGCACCCGGCCTTGTGGATAACTATGTGGAGAACTATTGCGATTGGTTGCTAAGTGCGCGTCCCGTCATCAATTTGACTGGATGATAACCATTGTGATTCTCAAAAAACTTCATTTTTTTCAATGGGTTGCGTAGAAAAAGCGACGACTGCAACCGGTGTTGTCACGGAAAACCGCATGAATACGGGCTCCGGCCAATTTTGTGCATAAGTCAAGCGTCGCGATACATAGTGGCGAAAATGATCCGGACGCCGGCCTGCCCGCATCTTGTGGGCACCTACTGACGGTGCGGAGCCCGTCGGTGCGTCCCGGCCGGATCAGTTGCGCAGGGTTCGGCTGTGGCTATGCACGGTATCGACCAGCGCAGCGACGACCTCGGGATCGGTGAATTGCGAGATGCCGTGCCCAAGATTGAAGACATGGCCATCCCAGCCGCCATCGGCGCGTTGCGGGCGACCGAAGGAATCGAGCACGCGCACCGCCTCGGCGCAGGTTGCCGAGGCGCCGGCCAACAGGACCATCGGGTCGAGATTGCCCTGCAGTGCGCAGCGCGCCCCGATCCGCGTCCGCGCCTGCGCCAGATCGACCACCCAGTCGACGCCGACCGCGTCGCAGCCGGTCTGCGCCAGGTCCTCGAGCCACGCACCGCCGCCCTTGGTAAAGACGATGCAGGGTACCGGCTCCCCCGCAGATTGCCGGTCGAGGCCCCGCACGACCTGCGCCATTGGCGCCAGGGAATTGGCGCGATAGGCGGTGTCGGTCAGCACCCCGCCCCAGGTATCGAAGATCATGACCGCCTGGGCGCCGGCGCGGATCTGGGCGTTGAGGTAGTCGGTTACGGCGCGCACATTCACCGCCAGCAACCGTTGCATGAGGTCCGGACGCGTGTAGAGCATGGTCTTGACGGTGCGGAAGTCCTCGGAGCCGCCGCCCTCGACCATGTAGCACGCCAGCGTCCATGGGCTGCCGGAAAAGCCGATCAGCGGAATGCGCCCGCCGAGCGCCGCGCGGATCGAGCGCACCGCGTCGAGCACGTAACGCAAGGACAGATCCGGATCGGGCGCCCCCAGCGCCGCGACGTCGGCCTCGCTGCGGATCGGGCGCTCGAATTTCGGCCCCTCGCCGTCGACGAAGTGCAGCCCCAGGCCCATGGCGTCCGGTACCGTGAGGATGTCGGAGAACAGGATCGCACCGTCGAGCGGGTAGCGCTGCACCGGTTGCAGCGTCACCTCGGTCGCCAGGTCCGGCGATTTGGCCAGTGCGAGAAAACTGCCGGCGCGCCGGCGGGTCGCATTGTATTCTGGCAGATAGCGTCCGGCCTGCCGCATCAGCCAGATCGGCGTGTATTCGGTGGGCTGACGCAACAGGGCCCGCAAAAGGGTGTCATTGGTGGGTTTCACGACTGCTCGATGAAGGTGCCGACGCGGGATTCTCGCATGCCCGTCCTGCCGGACTGGGCGCAATGGCGCGCGGAACAGCTCGTGATCCTGTTGCACGTGCAGCCCGGGGCGCGCCGCACCGCAGTGGTCGGCGTACATGGCTCGCGACTGAAGATCGCGCTGCACGCGCCGCCCGTGGACGGCAAGGCCAACGCCGAATTGCTGCGCTTTTTTTGCGCACAATTGAACCTGCGCCCGGGCCAGGTGCAGCTGCTGAGCGGCGCGGCAAGTCGACAGAAGGCGGTGGCGGTGGGCGCCGCCGCGGATGCCGCTGGCGCGCTGGCTGCACGACTGCTGGCGGCCGCGCGCTGAGCGGCGCGCGGCAACGCGGATCATCAACGGCAAGAAAAAGGACGGCCGTGCAAGGCGCGCGGCCGTCCTCCCGGGGCCCGCCGGCGCGCGATGCGCCGGGCCGTGGATCCTGCGGGCTTACTTCGTCGCCGGGGCGGCCGGGGCCGGCTTGGCGGCCGGAGCGGCCGACTTGCCTGCGTCCGCGCCTTCGGTCTTGGCCTCGGTCTTGGCCTCCGTCTTGGCCTTGGTCTTGTGCTTGCGCTTGTGCTTGAGCGGCTTGGCCTCGGCGGGCTTGGCTTCCGGGGCCGGGGCGGTCTTGGCGGCGGGAGCGGCCGGCGCAGCGGCGGGGGCGGGCGACGTTTGCGCGGCGGCGATGCCGGCGGCGAAAAGACCCGAAACGAGAACAGTAATCAGCTTGGTCATGGCGCTTTCCAGGAAATGAATGGGAGGGGAGAACACGGTAATGCCAACTCTTCGTCCGCCGGCGGCCGACTGCTCCCGGCGCCCGCTTCGCGCTCTTTCGAGCTCGCCCACCTTGAACGCATCAGTGCGCGGATAGGTTGACGCCGCGATCGCCGCGGCGCCAGCCGCGGGGTCCGGCGCCCGGGCGCGCCAGCGCCAATATCATGAAAAAGGGCGAGCGCGGGATTACCCCTCGTGCCCGCCCTTTGAAGACGCAGAAGTACCAAGCGCCAGCTTACTTCTTCATTTCGTCCTTCTTCGCCTCGGCCTTCTTCTCGGCCTTCTTCTCGGTCTTCTTCTCGACCTTCTTCGCCTCGGCCTTCTTCTCTTCCTTCTTGGCTTCGACCTTCTTCATTTCGGTCTTCTTCTCTTCCTTCTTCATTTCGTCGGCATAGCTGACACCGGCGGCGAACATGGAAGCGACCAGCAGAGCGAGCAGTTTCTTCATTTTTGGATCCGTGGAAAGTTGATTGGAAAGTGCAGAGCGTTCGGCCGCCAGTGTTAATGGACGTTCGGCACATCCGCTCAGCATCGATAACGCGGCATTGCCAGCGCCCGTTGACAGAGGCCTTCGAAGAAACCCCCGCCACGCGCATTCTTTGGGCAATACCGGCCCCCCTACCGAGACATTGGTGGCCGCAGCCGCGGCGAACGCCGCAGAATGCACCTCCAAGACGCCTCGGGCGCGGATTATGCACGGGATTCGTGCGCCTGGGCTGCATTTTTTCGAGCGCATCCTCGCACCGGGTCGGGGCCCTATCGGCATTCCCCGGATGCGCAGGCGGTTGCGGCGGTGGTTCCGACGCAACCGCCCTAGCCCAAAGGCGGGATGCAAGGCACCCGCGGTACATTGCGCGCCATGCACTCAGACCGGGATCCCATCGTCGCCATCGCCACGGCTCCGGGGCGCGGCGGCGTCGGCATCGTGCGCGTGTCGGGCCGCGGCCTGGCCACCCTGCTGCCGGCGCTGCTCGGCGCGGATGCCGCGCGCCGGCTGCAGCCGCGGCATGCGCTGCACACCGCCTTCCTGGATGCCGCGCGGGCGCCGATCGATGTCGGACTGGCATTGTTCTTCGCCGGTCCGCACTCCTATACCGGCGAGGACGTCCTCGAACTGCAGGGGCACGGCGGTCCGGTCGTCCTGCAGCTGCTGCTGGCGCGCTGCCTCGAGGCGGGGCGCAGCGTCGGCATGCGCATTGCACAGCCCGGGGAATTCACGCGCCGCGCCTTTCTCAACGACCAGCTCGACCTGGCCCAGGCCGAGGCCGTGGCCGACCTCATCGATGCCGGCACGGCCGCGGCCGCGCGCGGCGCGGTGCGCTCGCTGCAAGGGGAATTCTCCCGGCTGGCGCGGGCGCTGGCCGACGAGCTCACGCAACTGCGCGCCCTGACCGAGGCGACGCTGGACTTTCCGGAGGAGGAGATCGACTTCCTGCGCGCGGCCGACGCGGCCGCCCGCCTTGAGCACGCCGCGGCGGCGCTGGCGCAGGTGCGCCGCGCGCGCGCAGCAGGGTGCGCTGCTGCGCGAGGGCCTGCACGTGGCGCTGGTGGGCGCGCCCAACGTCGGCAAGTCCAGCCTGCTCAATGCGCTGGCGGGGGCCGACGTGGCCATCGTCACCGAACACCCGGGCACGACGCGCGACCGCATCGAGCGCAGCATCGACATCGACGGCATCGCCCTGCACCTCGTCGATACCGCCGGCATCCGCGAGACCCTCGATCCGGTCGAGCAGCTGGGCATCGCGCGCGCGCGCGCCGCCGCCGCGGAGGCCGACGTGGTGCTGCAGCTGATCGACGACGGCGCGCCGCCCGACGCCATGGCGCGCCCGGACGCGGTGGCTCCGGCGCCTGGCGCGTCGCTGCTGGCGGTGCACAACAAGATCGACCTTACCGGCACGGCCCCCGGCCTGCGCGACGGCTGCGCGTACGTGTCGGTCCGGACCGGCGCGGGCCTGGACGCGCTGCGCGCAGGAACTGCTGCGGCGGGCCGGCTGGGACGGGGCTGGCCAGGGCGAGGGCGTATTTCTGGCGCGCGCGCGCCACCTGCAGGCGCTCGACCTGCGCCGCCGACCACATCGCCGCGGCGCAGGGCCACGCCGGCGCCGGCGCGGCGCGCCTGGAACTGTTTGCCGAGGAGCTGCGGCTCGCGGCGCAGGCGCTGGGCGAGATCACCGGCGCGGTGTCGTCCGACGACCTGCTGGGCGAGATCTTCGGGCGGTTCTGCATCGGCAAGTGACTCCCGGGCGCGTGCCGGGCTGCGCCGGCGATTTGCCGGCCTGTGCGGCTGCGCGACAATAGCGGTCGGCAGCGTCGCAATCACGGCTCACCCCGACGCTGCCCGGCCGGCGGCATCGGCGGCCGTGCCGAGCCGGCAAGGAGGATTCCGCATGCGCCTTACCCTGCACGACCTGCGCCGCCTCGCCGGCGAGCGCAAGCTCGCCACCCTCACCTGCTATGACGCCAGCTTCGCCGCCGTGCTCGATGGCGCGGAGGTCGACCTGCTGCTGATCGGCGACTCCCTCGGAATGGTGATCCAGGGGCACGACTCGACCCTGCCCGTGACGGTTGCCGATGTGGCCTATCACACGCGCGCCGTCGTGCGCGGCGCGGCGCGCGCGCTGATCGTTGCCGACCTGCCCTTCGGTTCCTACCAGCAGAGCCCGCAGCAGGCGCTCGCGAGCGCGGTCGAACTAATGCAGGCGGGGGCGCAGATGGTCAAGCTCGAGGGCGGCGCCGAGATGGCGCCGACCATCGCCTTCCTGGTCGAGCGCGGCATTCCGGTCTGCGGCCACGTGGGCCTCACGCCGCAGCATGTGAACGCCTTCGGCGGCTACCGGGTGCAAGGTCGGGGCGACCGGGCGCAGGCGGTGCTCGAGGCGGCCGCCGCGGTCGAAGGCGCCGGCGCCGCCATGCTGGTGATCGAGGCCGTGCCGGAGCCGGTGGCGCGCGCGATCGCCGCACGCAGCCGCTGCCTGACGATCGGGATCGGCGCCAGCGTCGCGTGCCACGGCCAGGTACTGGTGCTGCACGACATGCTGGGGGCCGGCGTCGGACGGCGGCCGCGCTTCGTGAAGGATTTCCTGCAGGGCGCGGAATCGATTGCAGCCGCGGTGGCGCGCTACGTCGACGACGTGCGCGCCGCGCGCTTTCCGGCGCCGGAACATGTCTATCCGGACACGCCCTAGCGCAATGGCGCGCCCGGCCCCGGCGCCGGGGAAATAACCCAGCGCCACCAAGGGTGGCGGAGGCAAAAATAAAGGTGTAGCGTTGTCCGGCAGTCGATTTTTGCGCTGCGTATTCCGGCTTCAAAAGCGCTTCAGCAGACAGTCTCTCCGCTCTCGCCTCGCGATTTCATTGCAGCCTATTGCAACCGGCCTGCGTTCCTGTTTCATCCCCCCCGGCCTGTCCCGTCGCAATGTGTCCTCCCCTGCAAATTCCATCGCGGTGCTTACCCGGTAATCGCGCACCTGTTCCGCAGCAATCGCTTGCGCGCCGCGGGCGCTTCCCGTGCTCCTCTCGTTAGAAAGACGTGATATGCCGACAGGCACCGTGAAGTGGTTCAACGAAACGAAGGGTTTCGGCTTCATCAAGCCGGACGACGGTGGCAGTGATGTGTTCGCCCATTACAGCGGGATAAAGTCCAAGGGCTTCCGCACGCTCAAGGAAAACCAGCGCGTCGAATACCAGGTCCAGCAGGGGCAAAAGGGCCCGCAGGCGGTCGAGATCAACGTCCTGTCCTGAACCCTCGGTGGCCAGCCATGGCCCTTGTGGGATTTGAAAAGGCCGGTGCCCAGCCGGCTTTTTTTTATCGCCGGCCGCGCGGCACCGTATACTCGCCGCAGAACAAATTGCGCTGCGCGCAGCGCCCGGGCGGGGCCTTTTGCGGGTCCGGCGCACCCGGCCCGCGCGACGGCGCCGTTGTCAACCGGAGGAGCGCCCGCCAGCGGGCGGCGAGACGGGCGTGGGCCAACAGGACCTGATACTGCAGACGCGCGGATTGGGCAAGGATTTCCGCGGCTTCACCGCTGTCGAGGGTGTCGACCTGCAGGTCGCGCGCGGATCGATCCACGCGCTCATCGGCCCCAACGGCGCGGGCAAGACGACCTGCTTCAACCTGCTCACCCGTTCGCTGCCGGTCACGCGCGGCGCCATCTTCTTCAAGGGCGAGGACATCACCCGGACGGCGCCCCAGGACGTGGCGCGGCGCGGCATCGTGCGGTCCTTCCAGATATCGTCGGTCTTCGCCCAGATGAGCGTGCTGCACAACGTGCGCATCGCCCTGCAGCGCGGCGCCGGGCTCAGCTACGCCTTCTGGCGCAGCGGCCGGGTGCTGCAGCGGCTCGACGACCGCGCCCACGCCCTGCTCGAGGAGGTAGGCCTGGGCGCGGACGCGCAGCGTCGCACGGCCGAACTGCCCTACGGACGCAAGCGCGCACTGGAGATCGCCACCACGCTGGCGGCAGACCCCGAGCTGATGCTGCTCGACGAGCCGACCCAGGGCATGGGACACGAGGACGTCGGTCGCATCACCGAGCTTATCCGGCGGGTCGCGTCCGGTCGCACGGTCCTGATGGTGGAGCACAACATGGGCGTGATCGCCGGGTTGTGCGACCGCATCACGGTACTGGCGCGCGGAGCCGTTCTGGCCGAGGGCAGCTACGCCGAGGTCTCGGCCAATGACGCCGTCCGCGAGGCCTACATGGGCGGCAGCCAGATAGCCCTGGACGCCGGCGCGCACTGACATGACGACCACCGCCAGCGCCGCGCCGCGCGCGCCGGCATCGCCCGCGGCTGTCGGCGGCGCGGCAGCGGCGCTGGAGATCCGCGGGCTGCATGCCTGGTATGACGAATCGCACGTGCTGCATGGCGTCGACCTGACCGTGCAGCCCGGGGAGGTCGTCACGCTGCTCGGACGCAATGGCGCCGGCCGCACGACCACGCTGCGCGCCGTGATGGGGCTGACCGGCGCCCGCAGCGGGTCGATCCGCATCCACGGCACCGAGGCGATCGGTACCCCGGCCCACCGCATCGCCCACCTGGGCGTCGGCTACTGCCCTGAGGAGCGGGGCATATTCGCCAGCCTGAGCTGCCTGGAAAACCTGCTGCTGCCGCCGCGCATCGCCGCTGCGGGCGGGATGAGCGTCGAGGAGATCCTGGAGATGTTCCCCAATCTGCGGGAGCGCGCCCACAGCCCGGGGACGCGGCTATCCGGCGGCGAGCAGCAGATGCTGGCGGTGGCACGCATCCTGCGCACCGGCGCGCGCCTGCTGCTGCTCGACGAGATATCCGAGGGGCTGGCGCCGGTCATCGTGCGCCGGCTGGCGGAAATGGTCATTGCGCTGCGACAGCGAGGCTTTACCATCGTCATGGTCGAGCAGAACTTCCGTTTCGCGGCGCCCCTGGCTGATCGTTTCTACGTGCTCGAGCACGGCACCGTGGTCGACGCATTTGCGGCGGCAGAACTGCCGGCGCGCGCGCAACGGCTCAGCGAACTCCTGGGCGTCTGAGACCCGGGGGTTCCCATTTGCAGCACCAAGGAGGAAGAACAATGCAGAACAGGCAGACATGGTGGCGGGCGGCGGCGTTGGGCGCGGCCCTGGCGGCGGTTCTGGCAGCGCCCGCGCAGGCCCAGAAACTCAGCGATGGCGTGATCCGCATCGGCTTCATCACCGACATGTCCAGCGTCTATTCGGACCTGGACGGCAGCGCCGGCGCCACGGCCATCCAGATGGCGATCGACGATTTCAAGGCCAGGAACCCGGGGCTGACGATCGAGCTGTTCACGGCCGACCACCAGAACAAGGCCGACATCGCCTCGTCGAAGGCCCGCGAGTGGTTCGACCAGAAGGGTCTCGACATGCTGATCGGCGGGACGAACTCCGGCACCAGCCTGGCGATGAAGTCGGTCGCGGCCGAGAAGAAGAAGCCCTTCATCGCCATCGGCGCCGGCAGTTCCCGGCTCACCAACGAGGAGTGCACGCCCTACACGGTGCACTACGCCTACGACACCGTCGCGCTGGCCAATGTGACGGGCGGCGCGGTGGTGCGCGCCGGCGGCAAGAGCTGGTTCTTCCTTACCGCCGACTACGCCTTCGGCCAGTCGCTCGAGAAGGACACTTCGGCCGTCGTGACGGCCAACGGCGGCAAGGTGCTGGGCGCGATCCGCCATCCGCTCAACGCCTCGGATTTCTCCTCCTTCATGCTGCAGGCGCAGGCGAGCGGCGCGCAGATCCTTGGCCTGGCCAATGCCGGCGGCGACACCATCAATGCGATCAAGGCCGCCAACGAGTTCGGCGTCACCAATTCGATGAAGCTGGTCGGCCTGCTGATGTTCAACACCGACATCCACAGCCTGGGCCTGGCCCTGACCAAGGGGATGTACATGACCGACGGCTGGACATGGAACCAGTCGCCCGAGGCGCGCGCCTGGGCCAAGCGCTTCTTCGACAAGGTCAAGCGCATGCCGTCGATGGTGCAGGCCGGCGACTATTCGGCGACCACGCAATATCTGCAGGCCGTCAAGGCGGCCGGCACCGACGATGGCGATGCGGTGATGGCCCAGCTCAGGAAGACCCGCATCAACGACATGTTCGCCAGCGACGGCTACGTGCGCGCCGATGGCCGCATGATCCACGACATGCGGCTGGTGCAGGTCAAGACGCCGGAGGAATCCAAGGAGCCATGGGACTACGTCAAGCTGATCGAGGTGGTTCCGGGCGAGAAGGCCTTTTTGCCGCTGTCGCAGTCCAAGTGCCCGCTGATCAAGAAGTCGTAGCGCCGGGCGGCGGCGCCGGGAGCCGGGCCCGATGACCACGGTCTTCGGCAAGCCGCTGCCATTCCTGCTCGCACAGCTGCTGCTGGGGCTGGTCAACGGCTCCTTCTACGCCCTGCTGTCGCTGGGCCTGGCCGTCATTTTCGGCCTGCTCAACGTCATCAACTTCGCCCATGGCGCCCTGTACATGATGGGCGCCATGCTGGCCTGGATCGGGGCGGAATATTTCGGGCTGGGATACTGGCCGATGCTGGTGCTGGCGCCGCTGCTGGTCGGTGTCTTCGGCATGGTGTTCGAGCGCCTGCTGCTGCGCCGCCTCTATGGCATCGACCACCTGTACGGCCTGCTGCTCACCTTCGGCGCCACGCTGGCCATCGAGGGGCTGTTCCGCTCCTTTTTCGGTTCTTCGGGGCAACCCTACCCCGTCCCGGACCTGCTGCAGGGGTCGGCCAACCTGGGCTTCATGACGCTGCCGATATACCGCGCCTGGGTCGTCGCCGTGTCGCTGGTCGTATGCCTGGCCACCTGGTACGTGATCGAGCGCACGCCGCTGGGCGCGCGGCTGCGCGCCGGTACCGAAAATGCCCGCCTGACCCAGGCCTTCGGCATCAACGTGCCCCTCATGATCACGCTCACCTACGGGTTCGGCGTCGCCCTGGCCGCCCTGGCCGGCGTGCTGGCGGCGCCGGTGCTGCAGGTGCAGCCGCGCATGGGCAGCGACCTGATCATCGTCGTGTTTGCGGTCGTCGTGATCGGCGGCATGGGTTCGATCGGCGGATCGGTGCTCACCGGCCTGATGCTGGGCGTGGTTGAAGGCCTCACCCGCGTCTATTACCCGCAGGGCTCGGCGACCGTGGTGTTCGTGGTCATGGCCGTGGTCCTGCTGCTGCGACCGTCGGGACTTTTCGGACGCGACGCGTGATGGCGCGCGCACGCCTGGGCATCGTGGGTCTGGTGGCGCTGGCACTGGTGCTGCCGTTCGCCGGCGCCTACCCCGTGTTCCTGATGGACGTGCTGTGTTTCGCACTGTTCGCGGCGGCATTCAACCTGCTGCTGGGCTACTCGGGCCTGCTGTCCTTCGGCCATGCCGCCTTCTTCGGCGCCGCCGCCTATGCCTGCGGACATGCGCTGCGCGCCTGGGGCTGGCCCACCGAGGCCGGCGTGCTTTTCGGCACGGCCACGGCCGTGCTGCTCGGCGCGCTGATGGGCGGTCTGGCGATCCGGCGCAGCGGCATCTACTTCGCCATGATCACCCTCGCCCTCGCGCAGATGCTGTATTTCGTCTTCCTGCAGGCGCCGTTCACGCATGGCGAGGACGGGCTGCAGGAGATTCCGCGCGGGCGCCTGCTGGGCACGCTGGCGCTCGACAACGACCTGGTTCTTTATTACGTCGTGCTGGCCGTCGTGGTGGGCGCCTTTCTGGCGATCGCGCGCATCGTCGCGTCGCCCTTCGGCCAGGTGCTGCTGGCCATTCGCGACAACGAGCCGCGCGCCATCTCGCTGGGCTACGCCACCGGCCGCGTGAAATTGCTCGCATTCGTGCTGTCCGCGGGCCTGGCCGGCCTGGCCGGGGCGCTGAAGGCCGTGGTGCTGGGCTTCGCCTCGCTGACCGACGCCCACTGGACGACGTCCGGCCTCGTCATACTCATGGTCCTCGTCGGCGGCGTCGGCACGCAGCTGGGGCCCCTCGTCGGTGCGCTTATCATCATCGGCCTGGAGCACAAGATCGGCGAGATCGGTGCTTTCCTGGCGCAGATCACCGGCATTTCCTGGTTTTCCGGTTTGGGCGAGGCGGTTACGATGGTGACCGGCCTGATATTTATCGTTTGCGTCCTGGCGTTTCGCCGCGGGGTGGTCGGCGAACTGATGGAAGGCTGGCGCCGACGACGCAGCAGTCCGTCGCCCTGACGCGGCGGCCGGCGTCGACCAGCCTCGCTTCGGCCCCCCATCAGCTATGTTGGTGAGTGGCCGCTTAACCGGAGACGCCTATGTCCTACGGTGGTTCAGATATGCCTCCGACGCACTTTGCCATTACTACGGTAAATGTGCCCGATCGTCTCGACCTGCGCGACATGGACGATCGTAAACAGGTCGAAGAGGATACCCGCCAGCGACGATTCGATACCGGCGCCTTTCGCGCCTGGGCGCCGCGCCTGTTTCTCATTGCCGTCCTGGCGCTGCTGGCGTTCGCCCTTTTCGAAGGTATCGACACGTGGCGCACGGCGCTGTCGCCCCCCCAGCTTTCGCTTCGCCTCAGCGCGGCCCTGGGAGTGCCCGTCGACGTGGGGAGTTCGCAGTTTTCGGTCACCCCGGCACCCAAGCTCATACTGGGCCGGGTCGACATCGACCACGGCCTGGTGCTCGACGAGATCTCGGTTGGCATCAGCTACAAGCAATTGGGGCAGACCTTCCAGGGACGCGGATGGAATTGGGGCGAGGCGGTCGTGCACTCGCACCCCCTGACGCTGGAGCAATGCCAGGCCCTGCTCAATCTGCTGCCCAAGTCGGCGCGCGCCTTTCCGCGGACGCTCTCGGCGCTGCGTTTCCCGCAGCTCGAGATCGCCGATGAACCGTGGCTGGCCGGCCCCTGGGACGTCACGATCGCGCGCCATTCCGATATCGACATGAATACTGCGGTTGCGACGATGCGCGGTGAGAGAGGCAATGTTCGGCTCGACCTCGCGGCGGGCACCGATCCGACCACCATCACATTCCAGCTCGAGGCGCACGACTGGAAATTGCCCTTCGGGCCCGGTTTTGCGCTCGAAGAACTGGTCGGCAGCGGCGAAGTGTCCGCCGGCCGGGCAGAACTGAAGCAATTTTCGGTCGGCGGCACATTTGGCGCGATCAAGGGCCAGGTGAGCGCCACCAATGAGGGGAACTGGATCATCGCCGGATCGGCCGAATCGGAAAGCGTCGATCTGGCATCGCTGATTCGGAGCGTCGCGCTACCGCCAAACCCGGACGATGCGGCGATGGATGCTCCTACCGTCATCCAGGGAACCGCCAGTTTTGCCGGGCGCTTCGACGGCCACGGCAAGACCATCGACGATGCGATTGCGGCAACGACATTCGAGGCCCCGGTCCATGTCCGCAGTCCGGTACTCAACGGCATCAACCTGGGTTACGCGGCCACGCGCCCGAGCCAGGCCGGTGTCACGAGCGGCGGCTCGACCCGATTTACCGGCCTGGACACCGTCGTGGTGACAGGATCGCACCAGACGGTATTCCGCGAAATCCGCGCTCACGCCGGTGCGCTGGCCGCATACGGCGAAGTGAATCTGCGTCCAGACCACAGCCTGGCCGGACACCTGCACGTTGATCTCGGTCAGACACGCGTTCTGGCTCCGATCCGTGTTGCGGTTCGGGGCACGATATTGCGCCCGGAATTCGGGCGCTGACGCCTGCGGTCAGGCGCGCGACACGCGAGGCCGCCATCGAACGCTACGCAGGACCCGGTGGGCCGCGTGTTTCACGTGAAACCACGCGCTGGTCCGGATACTCCCGCCAAAAGGCTTGCCCCAACTCCGGCAGCGGCACGGTTCCACGTGAAACACAGCGCACGGAATCGACCTGCCGAATCGGCGCCGCCCGTATACTGCGTGTGCGCATGCGCGCCGTCGACGGGAACGGCAAGACATGACGCGCCGCCTTCCACCGCACCGGTGGCAATCCCTCCCGGGACATGCGGCCCCACCGCGCGTGCACCAGACACGGTGCTGCTTAATTTTTGAGCATCACTTCGGAAAAACGCCTCTTTTATGCAGTTTCCTCGCCATTTTGATGTCCTGGTGATCGGTGGCGGCCACGCCGGCACCGAAGCCTGTCTTGCCGCGGCGCGCATGGGTGCAGCCACGCTGCTGTTGACGCAGACCATCGAAACGCTGGGCCAGATGTCCTGCAATCCCTCGATCGGCGGAATCGGCAAGGGGCATCTGGTCAAGGAAATCGACGCACTGGGCGGCGCGATGGCGCACGCGACGGACGAAGCCGGTATCCAGTTCCGCATCCTCAACCGTTCCAAAGGTCCGGCGGTCCAGGCGACGCGGGCCCAGGCCGACCGGGCGCTGTACCGCTCCGCAATTCGGCATCGGCTGGAGAACCAGCCCGGACTCTGGATCTTCCAACAGCCGGTCGACGACCTCATCCTCGACGGCGCCCGCGTAGCCGGCGCCGTCACCCAATCCGGCATACGCTTTTCGGCGACCACGGTCGTGCTCACGGCCGGTACGTTCCTCAACGGCCGCATTCATGTGGGCCTGCAAAATCACGCCGGCGGCCGCGCCGGGGACCCTCCCGCCATTTCCCTGGCGGCGCGCCTGAAGGAATTGGCCCTGCCGCAAGGGCGCCTCAAGACCGGCACGCCGCCGCGCATCGATAGTCGAAGCATCGATTTTTCAAGGCTGGAAGTACAGGCCGGCGACCTCGATCCGATCCCCGTGTTTTCCTTTCTCGGAAACGCCGCGGAGCATCCCGAACAGCGGCCCTGCTGGATTACACATACCAACGAGCGTACGCACGCCATCATCCGCAGCAACCTTGACCGCTCGCCGATGTACACCGGAGTCATCGAAGGTGTCGGCCCGCGCTATTGCCCGTCCGTGGAAGACAAGATTCATCGCTTTGCGGCAAAGAGTTCGCATCAGATCTTCCTCGAACCCGAGGGCCTGGACTCCAACGAGATCTACCCCAACGGCATCAGCACCAGCCTGCCCTTCGATGTCCAGATCGCAATGGTCCGATCGATAAGTGGCCTGGAGAACGCGCACATCGTGCGACCGGGCTACGCGATCGAGTACGACTACTACGACCCGCGCGGCCTGCGCGCCTCGCTCGAGACCAAGGCGATCGCCAATCTCTACTTCGCCGGCCAGATCAATGGATCCACCGGCTACGAGGAAGCGGCGGCGCAGGGGCTGCTGGCGGGCATCAACGCAGCGCGCCGGTCGCAGGACCGCGAACCCTGGTGCCCGCGCCGCAACGAGGCCTACCTGGGCGTGCTGGTTGACGACCTGACGACGCGCGGCGTAAATGAGCCGTACCGGATGTTCACGAGCCGCGCCGAATACCGGCTCAGCCTGCGCGAGGACAATGCCGATCATCGCCTGACGGCCATAGGGCGTGATTTGGGCTGCGTCGACGACCTGCGTTGGGCGGCGTATTGCACCAAGCGCGAGCGCATAGAGCGCGAGCTGGGACGACTGAAAAGCACGTGGGTGAATCCTCGCATACTGGATAAGGACCAATCCACGGCTATCTTTGGCAAGCCACTGGAACGCGAGCACACGCTCTACGACCTGCTCAAGCGCCCCGACGTGCGCCTGGCCGATCTTGCGCGCTTGCGTCAGGAAGACGGCCGCGCAGTGGATGCATCCGACCCGGAACTGCTGGACGGCGCCGTCGCCCAGCAGCTCGAAATCGCCGCCAAGTACGAGGGCTACATCGTCCGCCAGCAGCTGGACATCGACCGTCAGGAAAGCCACGAAAGCACCCGTCTGCCGGCCGCGTTCGACTATGCGGCGGTGCGCGGACTGTCGATCGAGGTGCGGCAGAAGCTGCAGGCCCAGCGGCCCGAAACGCTAGGCCAGGCCGCGCGCATCTCCGGCGTGACCCCGGCCGCCATCGCGCTGCTGCTGGTCTTTCTCAAGCGCTGGCATCACCAGAACGGCAGCGACCGCTCCCCGGCTCCGCCCGGCAACGACGACACCCATGGGCCGCAGCGGCGCGTCGCCTGAACCGGCGCCCGGGGCGGGCGACGCGACGCACGCGCTCTGCCCCATCGTCCTGGGCGAGCTGGCACGCGACGTGGGCCTCGACCTCGCGCCACCGCAGTGCGCCACCCTAGTCGCCTACGCACAGCTGCTGCGCCGCTGGAACCGCGTGCACAACCTGACCGCCATCGCCAGCAATGCCGATCTGCTCACCCACCATCTGCTCGATTGCCTGGCCATCGTCCGCCCGATAGAGCGGGCCCTGGCGCGCTACGCCACCGGCTATCGGCCGGGGGGCACGGTGGACTTCCTCGATGCGGGCTCCGGCGGCGGGCTGCCCGGCATCCCGCTGGCGGTGGCGCGGCCGCACTGGCGGGGGCTGCTGGTCGATGCCGTGCAGAAGAAGTGCGCGTTCCTGCAACAGGCCAAGGTGGAACTGCAGCTGGACAACATCGCCGTGCGCCACGCCCGGCTGGAATCGGCCGACTGCGGCCAGCACGAGCTCATCGTGTCGCGGGCGTTCGCGTCGCTGCGCGACTTCGTCGTGCTGACGCAACCGCTGCTGCGCCCCGGCGGCCTCTGGGTGGCGATGAAGGGCCGCCACCCGGAAGCGGAACTGGCCGGGCTGCCCGACGACGTCGAGGTGCTCGAGACCAGTACACTGCGCGTCCCGCAGCTGTCGGAACAACGGCACCTGGTGGTGCTGCGGCCCGCCGCGGCCGTGCCTGGCCCCGGCGCGCCGTCCCGGTAGGACGACATCAACCCGCAACCGAGAACGGCGTGGCCCAGATCTTCTGCATCGCGAATCAAAAGGGCGGCGTGGGCAAGACGACCACGTCGGTCAACCTGGCCGCGGGCCTGGCCCAGCACCAGCAGCGCGTCCTGCTGATCGACCTCGACCCGCAGGGCAACGCCACCATGGGCAGCGGCGTCGACAAGCGCAGCCTGCCCAACACGGTCTACCAGGTCCTGGTGGGCATTGCCGATATCCGCAATGCCGTCGTACCCGCGACCAGCGGCGGCTACCAGCTGCTGGGCGCCAATCGCGAACTGGCCGGCGCCGAGATCGAGCTGGTGGAAATCGCCCAGCGCGAGACGCGCCTGCGCAGCGCCCTGGCCGCGATCGATGCCGATTACGACTTCATCCTCATCGACTGCCCGCCCTCGCTGTCGCTGCTCACGCTCAACGGCCTGTGCGCCGCCCATGGCGTCATCATCCCGATGCAATGCGAATATTTCGCGCTCGAGGGACTCACCGACCTGGTCAACACGATCAAGCGCGTGCACGCCAATCTGAACCCCCAGCTCAAGCTCATCGGCCTGCTGCGCGTCATGTTCGACCCGCGCATGACCCTGCAGCAGCAGGTTTCCGACCAGCTCGAGGCGCACTTCGGCGACAAGGTATTCAAGACCATCATCCCGCGCAACGTGCGCCTGGCCGAGGCGCCGAGCTACGGCACCCCCGGGGTCGTCTACGACCGCACGGCCCGCGGGGCGGTGGCCTACGTCGCCTTCGGCGCCGAGATGGTCGAACGCGTCCGGAACCTCTAGGAAAGCTGAGCGGGCCGCGCGGGTGCCGGCCCATGGCGGATAACCACAGGCACGAACCCACCGATGAAAAAGAACAAAGGCCTTGGCCGCGGTCTCGACGCGCTGCTGGGCGACGAACGACTCGAGAGCACCGGCGCCGCGCCGCAGAGCCTGCCGGTCGCCCAGTTGCGCGCCGGTCGCTACCAGCCGCGCACGCACATGGAACCGGAGGCGCTGGCCGAACTGGCCGATTCGATCCGCAACCAGGGGGTCATCCAGCCCATCCTCGTGCGCCCGGTCGGCGACCAGCAGTACGAGATCATCGCCGGCGAGCGCCGCTTCCGCGCCGCGCAGATGGCTGGCCTGGCCGAAGTCCCGGTGGTGGTGCGCGATGTGCCCGACGAAGCCGCGCTGGCCATGGCGCTGATCGAAAACATCCAGCGCGAGGATCTCAATCCCCTGGAAGAAGCCCATGGCGTGCAGCGCCTCGTGGCCGAGTTCTCCTTCACCCACGAACAGGCCGCGCAGGCCATCGGCCGCTCGCGCAGCGCCACCACCAATCTGCTGCGCCTGCTGCAACTGGCGGCCCCGGTGCAGGAGCTGCTGATGCGCGGCGCCCTCGACATGGGCCACGCGCGCGCACTGCTGGCCCTGCCGGCCGTCGACCAGATCCGGCTGGGCCAGGAAATCGCCGTACGCGGCCATTCGGTCCGCCAGGCCGAGGCGCTGGTCGCACGGGCCGCGCGCGGCCCGGCGCCGGCGGCCCGCGCCCCGTCCGCCAAGAACCGCGACCTGGTCCGGCTGGAAGAGGAACTCTCCGATGCGCTGGCCACCCGCGTGGCCGTCGAACCCGGGCGCGGCGGCCGCGGCCGGGTCGTCATCGATTACGCCGGCCTGGACCAGCTGCAGGGCATCATCGACACCTTGCGCGGGCCGCCGCAGCGCTAGCCGGAACGACGGCATCCGCCCGCCGCTGCGTCATGGCGGGGCGCGAATGCATCGCAATCACGCCGGCCGCACCACGGCGGACTTGACCCTCCGTGATGCGCCGCCGTAAAATCCCGGGGCTTTGGGGGAGATGGGGCGCTGCATTCGACCACCCGATGCGTATTGCGGGCCTTCCAGGGTCGCCGCGCATGCAGGCTGGATCGAACGGAGCAGCTCCGGAAGCAATGTTCCGGGTTGTACTGGTCCAGGGCGTCACCACCCTGATCGCTGCCGCGCTGGCGGCCGCGGTGGCGGGCACGTCCGCGGCGCTTAGCGCGCTGGCAGCCGGCCTGGCCTGCACGGTTCCCAACGGCCTGTTTGCGCTGAACCTGGCGCTGCTGGCCCGACGGCGCCAACCCCGCGGCAATGCACCCGCAGCGGGCGCCGCCATGCCATCGGCGCTCCCGTTGCTGATGGGCGAGTTCTTCAAGTTGCTCCTGACCGTGGGCCTGCTGGCACTGCTGGTCCGGGGTTACGGCGATGTAGTTTGGCTGGCGCTGATCGCTACGGTCGGCGCTGTTTTGTTGGTCCAACCATTAGCCCTGGCGAGGCCTCGTCGATGAGGTCCGGCCGGGGGAAACCGCGGGCACCTTGATGGATAGCAGCGCACCGGAAACCGGCGCCGAATACGTCGCGCATCACCTGCACCACCTCGCCAGCGGCGAACAGCACGGCCTGTTCGATCCGTCCATCGTCCATTACGACACGCTGTTCTTCTCGCTGCTGACGGTCGCCATCGTGCTCATCGTCCTGCGCCTGACTGCCACCCGCGCCACCACCGGCGTGCCGGGCCGCTTCCAGGCGCTGATCGAGTGGATGGTGGAACTCGTCGAGGAACAGGCCAAGGCCATGGTTTCCGTCGACCGTTCCTTCGCCGCGCCGCTGGCGCTGACGGTGTTCTTCTGGGTCGCGGTGATGAACGCCATCGACCTGCTGCCGGTCGACCTCATCCCGAGCGTCGCCGCGCTGCTGGGCTACGACCACATGCGCCCGCTGCCGACGGCCGACATCAACGCGCCGCTGGGCATGGCCCTGGGCGTGCTCGTCCTGTCGCTGTATTACGCCATCGCCATCAAGGGCCTGTTCGGCTGGATCAGGGAGCTGTTCGTCGCGCCCTTCGGCGCCGTGCACCTGAGCGCGAACCCGCTCACCTGGATCGGCGCCGTGCTGCTGGCGCTGGCCAACTTCGGCCTGAACATCATCGAGTACGTGTCCAAGACCTTTTCCATGGGCATGCGGCTGTACGGCAACATGTATGCGGGCGAACTGCTCT
This sequence comes from uncultured beta proteobacterium, assembly GCA_963781975.1. Classification (GTDB taxonomy): domain Bacteria; phylum Pseudomonadota; class Gammaproteobacteria; order Burkholderiales; family Burkholderiaceae_F; genus GJ-E10. The sequence goes on along the minus strand of CAWAHT010000007.1, from coordinate 96,611 downwards.
TCTTCCTCATCGCCCTGCTCGGCGGCAGCTTCGCCCTGGATTCGACGCAAAGCATGGTGATGGGGTCGGTGCTCGGGCTCCTGCACGTATTCCTCGGCTTCTGCTGGACCATCTTCCACATCCTCATCGTCCTGCTGCAGGCGTTCATCTTCATGATGCTGACGCTGGTGTACATCGGCCAGGGCCAGGAATCCCACGCCGCGCACTGAGCGCGCACGCCACCAACCCCAAGACACACACCAACCTAGGAGAACAGCATGTCCACCGTCGGCCTCGTCGCCATTGCTTGCGGCCTCATCATCGGACTGGGCGCCGCCGGCGCCTGTATCGGGATCGGCATCATGTCCGGAAAGTTCATCGAATCCTCGGCACGCCAGCCCGAGCTCATGAACACGCTGCAGGGCAAGGTTTTCCTGCTGCTGGGCCTGATCGACGCCTCGTTCATCATCGGCACCGGTATCGCGCTGTGGTTCGCCGTCGCCAGCCCCTTCAAGGGCTGAACGCCAGGCACCCGTAGCGGTCATCCGCAGGGCGCCGCCGGGCCGCATCCGGGCCCGCCGACCGCATCCCGTGGTGAACTGGAGCGCACTATGAACGTCAATGCCACCCTGTTTTTCCAGGCCATCGTCCTGGTCATCGCCAGCCTGGTCACGATGCGCTACATCTGGCCGATGCTGCGCACGACGCTGGACGAACGCCGCCAGAAGATCGCCGACGGCCTCGCCGCCGCCGAGCTCGGCACAAAGAGCCTGAGCGACGCCCACAAGAAGGTGCTGCAGCTGGAGACCGAGGCCAAGGCCCGCGCCCAGCTCATCATCATCGACACCGAGAAGCGCGCCCAGGCCATCGTCGACGCGGCCAAGGCGCAGGCCAAGCTCGAGGGCGAGCGCCTGGTCGCGGCCGCCAGGGTCGAGGCCGACCAGCAGATGGTGCGCGTCAAGACCGAGCTGCGCGACCGCGTCGCCGACCTGGCCGTGGCCGGCGCCGAACAGATCCTCAAGCGCGAGGTCGACGCCCGCACCCATGCCGAGCTGCTCAACCAGCTCAAGGCGCAGCTGTAGCCATGGCCGAACTCTCCACCATTGCCCGGCCGTATGCGCAGGCGCTATTCGCGGCCGCCGGGGGCAGCGCCGCCAGCGCCGGCCAGTCCGGCGCCTGGAGCGCCGCCGTCGACGCCATCGCCGCGATGGTGGGCGACCCGGCGGTTGCGGCCGCACTGTCCAACCCTGCGCTCACCGACAGGAGCCGCTTCGAGCTGATCGGCGAACTGTCCGGGCAGAAGGTTCCCGCGCCGGTGGCCGAACTGCTGCGCGTCATGATCGAAAACGGCCGCCTCGAGGCCATCCCCGAAGTGGCCGCCCAGTTCCACGCGCTGCGCAACGCCGCCGAGGGCGCCGCCGACTGCCTGATCGAGAGCGCGTTTGCGCTGAGCGCCGGCGACGTCGCCGGCCTCGTCGCCGCGCTGTCGCGAAAGTTCCCCCTGAAACTCAAGCCCGAGGTCCGGATCAACCCACAGCTGATAGGCGGCGTGCGGGTGACCGTTGGCGACCGCGTGCTCGACAGTTCGGTGCGTGCCCGCCTCGACGCGATGCAAGCCCGGCTGACCGCCTGATTCCCCCAATCCGGAGTGGCTCGATGCAACTCAATCCTTCTGAAATCAGCGAACTGCTGAAGAACCGCATCCAGGGCCTGGGTGTCGGCACCGACGTGCGCACCCAGGGCACGGTCGTGACCGTGACCGACGGCATCTGCCGCATCCACGGTCTGTCCGACGTCATGCAGGGCGAGATCCTCGAATTCAAGGACCAGACCGTCGGGCTGGCCCTGAACCTCGAACGCGACTCCGTCGGCTGCGTGATCCTGGGCGAGTACACGCACATCTCGGAAGGCGACATGGTCAAGACGACCGGGCGCATCCTGGACGTGCCGGTCGGCCCCGAGCTCATCGGCCGCGTCGTCAACGCGCTGGGCCAGCCCATCGACGGCAACGGCCCCATCGCGGCCAAGCAGCGCGACGTCATCGAGAAGGTCGCGCCGGGCGTGATCGACCGCAAGTCGGTCACCCAGCCGCTGCAGACCGGCCTCAAGTCCATCGACGCGATGGTGCCGGTAGGCCGCGGCCAGCGCGAACTGATCATCGGCGACCGCCAGACCGGCAAGACGGCGGTGGCGATCGACACGATCATCAATTCGAAGGGCAAGGACCTCATCTGCGTCTACGTGGCCATCGGCCAGAAGGCCTCGACCATCGCCAACGTCGTGCGCAAGCTCGAGGAGAACGGCGCGATGGCCTACACGATCATCGTGGCGGCATCGGCCTCCGACTCGGCCGCGATGCAGTACATCGCCCCGTATTCGGGCTGCACGATGGGCGAATACTTCCGCGACCGCGGGCAGGACGCGCTCATCATCTATGACGACCTCACCAAGCAGGCCTGGGCCTACCGCCAGATCTCGCTGCTGCTGCGCCGTCCGCCGGGCCGCGAGGCCTACCCCGGCGACGTGTTCTACCTGCACTCGCGCCTGCTGGAGCGCGCGGCGCGCGTCAACGAGGACTACGTCGAGAAGCGCACCCAGGGCGCCGTCAAGGGACGTACCGGCTCGCTGACCGCGCTGCCGATCATCGAAACCCAGGCCGGCGACGTCACCGCCTTCGTTCCGACCAACGTCATCTCGATCACCGACGGCCAGATCTTCCTCGAGACCGACCTGTTCAACGCCGGCATCCGCCCGGCCATCAACGCCGGCATCTCGGTGTCGCGCGTCGGCGGCGCGGCGCAGACCAAGGTCATCAAGAAGCTCGGCGGCGGCGTGCGCCTGGCGCTCGCGCAGTACCGCGAACTGGCGGCGTTCGCGCAGTTCGCCTCCGACCTCGACGACGCCACGCGCAAGCAGCTCGACCGCGGCCGCCTGGTCACCGAGCTCATGAAGCAGCCGCAGTACCAGCCGCTGCAGGTCTGGGAGCAGGCCGTCATCCTGTTCGCCGTCAACGGCGGTTTCTTCGACCAGATCCCGGTCCCCAAGGCGCTGGAGGCCGAGCGCGCCCTGCGCGACTACCTCAAGCTGCACCACAAGGGCCTGGTCGACCGTCTCGAGGCCACCAAGGATCTGCCCAAGGACGACGAGGGCGCGCTCAACGAGGCGCTCAAGGCGTTCCTCGGCAGCGCCGCGTACTAGGCCGTCACGCCGCACCGCCGCGCCCCGACAAGCGTCCGCCCAAGAGTCCACCGATGCCAAGCACAAAGGAAATACGGGTCAAGATCAAGAGCGTGCAGAACACGCGCAAGATCACCAAGGCCATGGAGATGGTCGCGGCCTCGAAGATGCGCCGCGCGCAGGAACGCATGCGCCTGTTGCGGCCCTATTCGGACAAGATCCGCAACATCACCGCGCACATGTCGCTGGCCAACCCGGAATACAAGCACCCCTTCCTGGCGCGCCACGACGACGCCGCCCTTCCGGTCGGCCTCATCCTGGTGAGCACCGACAAGGGGCTTTGCGGCGGCCTCAATACCAACAGCCAGCGCCAGCTGCTGGCGCGCTTTCGCAAGTGGGAGGGCGACGGCGTGCGCTTCCAGGCAACCGCGCTGGGCGCCAAGGGCCTGGCATTCCTGCAGCGCCTGGGCGCCGACGTGGTCGCCCAGGCCGTGCAGCTGGGCGACCGGCCGGCGCTCGACAAGCTCATCGGCCCGGTCAAACCGCTGCTCGACGCCTATGCGCAGGGCCGCCTCGGCGCCGTCTACCTGGCGTACTCGCGCTTCGTCAATACGATGAAGCAGGAGCCGGTCCTCGAGCGGCTGCTGCCGCTGTCGGCCGAGCGCCTGCAGCAGACCCCGGACGAACGCCAGCGCTACGCCTGGGACTACCTGTACGAACCCGACGCGCGCAGCGTGGTCGACGAGCTGATGGTGCGCTACATCGAGGCGCTCATCCTGCAGGCCGTGGCCGAGAACATGGCTTCCGAACAGAGCGCGCGCATGGTGGCGATGAAGTCGGCGTCCGACAACGCCAAGAAGATGATCGAGGAGCTGCAGCTCGTCTACAACAAGACGCGCCAGGCCGGCATCACCAAGGAAATCTCCGAGATCGTCGGCGGCAGCGCTGCCGTCGCGTAGCGACGCCAGCGCCACCACCCGCCGTAGCTCCCAAAGGGAGCAAAGGCGGGTAAAGAATTGACAGATCCGAATTTGAATTTGAACCGGGGTTGAAAATGGCAAACGGACAGATCGTTCAGTGCATCGGCGCGGTGGTCGACATCGAATTCCCGCGTGACGCGATGCCGCACGTGTACGACGCGCTCGTGCTCGAGGCGGATCCCAGCAACAAGCTGGTCGAGCAGGGCCTGACCTTCGAGGTGCAGCAGCACCTGGGCGACGGCATCGTGCGCACGATCGCCATGGGCCCGAGCGACGGCCTCAAGCGCGGCATGGCCGTGCGCGGCACCGGCGCCGGCATCAAGGTCCCGGTCGGCCCGGGCACGCTGGGCCGCATCATGGACGTGCTGGGCCGGCCCATCGACGAGGTCGGTCCGATCAAGTCCGACGAGCGCCGCGCGATCCACCAGGCCGCGCCGATCTTCGCCGACCTGGCGCCGTCGGTGGAACTGCTCGAAACCGGCATCAAGGTCATCGACCTCGTCTGCCCGTTCGCCAAGGGCGGCAAGATCGGCCTGTTCGGCGGCGCCGGCGTGGGCAAGACCGTGAACATGCTCGAGCTGATCAACAACATCGCCACCCAGCACTCCGGCCTGTCGGTTTTCGCCGGCGTGGGCGAGCGCACGCGCGAGGGCAACGACTTCTATCACGAGATGATCGAGGCCGGCGTCGTCAAGCTGGACAAGCTGGAGGACTCCAAGGTCGCGATGGTGTTCGGCCAGATGAACGAGCCGCCCGGCAACCGGCTGCGCGTCGGCCTCACCGGCCTGACCATGGCGGAGCGCTTCCGCGACGAAGGCCGCGACGTGCTGTTCTTCGTCGACAACATCTACCGCTACACGCTGGCGGGCACGGAAGTGTCGGCGCTGCTGGGCCGCATGCCCTCCGCCGTGGGCTACCAGCCGACGCTGGCCGAGGAAATGGGCAAGCTGCAGGAGCGCATCGTCTCCACGAAGACCGGCTCGATCACCTCGGTGCAGGCGGTCTACGTCCCGGCCGACGACCTCACCGACCCCAGCCCCGCCACCACCTTCCTGCACCTGGACGCCACGGTGGTGCTGTCGCGCGACATCGCGTCGCTGGGCATCTACCCCGCCGTCGACCCGCTCGACTCGACGTCGCGCCAGGTCGACCCGAACACCATCGGCGAGGAGCACTACACGACGACGCGCCGCGTGCAGGCCACGCTGCAGCGCTACAAGGAACTGCGCGACATCATCGCGATCCTGGGCATGGACGAGCTCTCGCCCGAAGACAAGCTGGCCGTGTCGCGCGCGCGCAAGATCCAGCGCTTCCTGTCGCAGCCCTTCCACGTGGCCGAGGTGTTCACGGGCTCGCCGGGCAAGTACGTGCCGCTCAAGGAAACCATCCGCGGATTCAAGATGCTGGTCGACGGCGACTGCGATGCGCTGCCCGAGCAGGCCTTCTACATGGTCGGCACGATCGACGAGGCGTTCGAGAAGGCCAAGACGCTCAAGTAGGCGGGCGAGCGGGTATGCTGGGGAAGTTGTTCCCGCGGCTGCGACCCTCACCCCTTGCCCCTCTCCCGGGGAGAGAGGGGAAGTGGACGGGGGCCTGCGGCCCGGTCAAGAGATTGGAGCGTTCATGTCGGCCATTCATGTAGACGTCGTCAGCGCCGAGGAATCCATCTTCTCGGGCGAGGCGGCCTTCGTCATCCTTCCGGGCGAATCCGGCGAGCTGGGCATCTACCCGCGGCACGCGCCGCTCATCACCCGCATCAAGCCGGGGGTCGTGCGCATCCGGATGGCGGGCGGCGAGGAGGAGCGCGTTTTCGTTGCCGGCGGCATCCTCGAGGTGCAGCCGCAGGTGGTGACGGTGCTGGCCGATACCGCCGTGCGCGGCAAGGACCTGGACGAGGCCAAGGCCGCCGAGGCGCTCAAGCGCGCCGAGGAAGCCCATCGCAACGCCCGCGACAAGCTCGAGATCGCCAAGGTGGAGGCCGAGATAGCCGTGCTCACCGCCCAGCTGGCGGCCAGCCGCAAGTCGCAGCACTAGGAGGCTGCGCGGCAGAAGCGCCTGAGCTCCCCTCGCCCGCTTGCGGGAGAGGGGCCGGGGGTGAGGGTGGTAGTGGTGGTTTTGTGTAGACGAGCGAGGCCGAATCGGCGTTAATTGGGCATGACGCCAAGCTACCAACCGTACGAACCGCGCCAGCAGCAATTGCTGCCCTGCGCGCTGCAGGAGTGGTTGCCAGAAGGGCACCTGGCCTACTACATCAATGACGTGGTCGACAGCCTGGAACTGAGCGCGTTTCACGCTCGGTACATGGGCGGGGGACCGCGCAACCAGCCGTTTCACCCGGCGATGATGGTCAAGGTGCTGGTGTACGGGTATGCCACGGGGGTGTTTTCCTCGCGCAAGATTGCCCGCAAGCTGCACGAGGACGTGGCCTTTCGGGTGCTGGGGGCGGGCAACTTTCCGGCGCACCGCACGATTTGCGATTTCCGGGCGTTACACCTGAAGGAACTCTCGGCGCTGTTCGTTCAGGTCGTGAAGCTGGCGCGCGAGTGCGGGTTGGTCAAGCTCGGCACGATCTCGGTCGATGGCACCAAGATCAAGGCCAACGCCTCGCGGCACAAGGCGATGAGCTACGAGCGGATGCAGCGGGCCGAGGTGGAGCTCAAGGCGCAGATTGATGCGCTGCTCAATCGGGCCAAGGCCGCTGATGAAGCCGAGCGCAACGAACCGGACCTGGATGTGCCCGCCGAGATTGCCCGCCGGCAGGAGCGCCTGGAGGTGATACGGGCGGCGCGCGAACGGTTGGAACAACGCCAGCGCGAGGCCGACACGGCCCGTGGCCGATCCGAGGGCGACGAGCGCAAGCCGCGCGACGGCGATGGCAAACCCAAGGGCGGTGGTACCTATGCACGCGAGTTCGGCGTTCCGGCACCCAAGGCGCAAGACAACTTCACCGATCCGCAGAGCCGGATCATGAAGCGCGCCGGTGGCGGCTTTGACTACGCGTACAACGCGCAAGCAGCAGTCGACGACACGGCGCACATCATCGTGGGCGCGGAGTTGAGCAACAACGGTTCGGATTCTGGACGACTGGCGCCGATGCTCGCCGCCGTTGAACAAACGTTGGGGCAATCACCCCAGACGGTGCTGGCCGATGCGGGCTACCGCTCAGAGGCGACCTTCGAGCAACTCAAGGACCACCCCAGCGAGCTGATCGTGGCGCTGGGCCGGGAGGGCAAGCAGCAGGTGGCTATCGACGCGGCACGCCGACCCCTTACAGCAGCCATGGCGCAGAAGTTCCGCCAGCCTCAGACGCAGCAGGCCTACCGCAGACGCAAATGGCTCTCGGAGCCGCCCAACGGCTGGGTCAAGAACGTTCTGGGGTTCCGCCAGTTCAGCATGCGTGGTCTAACCAAAGCCCAGGCGGAGTGGAAACTCGTCTGCACGGCGCTGAACTTGCGGCGAATGGCGACAATGATGGCAACGTAGGGGACAACACGCTCGCTGGTGGGCCAAGAACGCACTCGCAGGCAACCAAAATACCCGGCCCCAGCACATCCCCCACCCTCACCCTGCCCTCTCCCGCCAGCGGGAGAGGGTTCCTTCATCCATCGCGGCTGTCAAACCGTCTGCCGCGCAGACTCCTAGGCCCGGCGCAGCGGACCCTCCCCAGGGGCCCTACTTCTTCCCCGCCGCAATCACCTTGTTGATCCGCCACTGCTGCAGGATCGACAGGCCGTTGTTGAGCACGTAGTACAGCACCAGGCCCGACGGGAAGAAGAAGAACATCACGCCGAAGACGAACGGCATGATCATCATCATCTTGGCCTGCACCGGATCGGGCGGCGTCGGCTGCAGCTTGAACTGGATCCAGCTGGTCAGCATCATCAGCGCCGGCAGCACGAACCACGGGTCCGGCGTCGCCAGATCGTGGATCCACAGCACCCATGGCGCGTTGCGCATCTCCACGGAACCCAGCAGCACCCAGTAGAGCGCGATGAACACCGGGATCTGCACCAGGATCGGCAGGCAGCCGCCCAGCGGGTTGATCTTTTCCTGCTTGTAGAGCTCCATCATCGCGACCTGCAGCTTCTGCTTGTCGTCGCCGTGGCGCTCCTTGAGCGCCGCCAGGCGCGGCGACAGCTCCTTCATCCGCGCCATCGACTTGAAGCCGGCGGCCGCCAGCGGGTAGAAGGCAATCTTGATCAGGATGGTGAGCAGGACGATGGCCCAGCCCCAGTTGCCGACAATGCCCTCGAGGAATATGAGCAGCCAGAACAGCGGCTTGGCGATCGGGTCGAGCCAGCCGTAGTCGGCAACGCGATCCAGCCCCGGCGCCAGGGCGTCGAGCGCCTTCTGGTTCTGCGGCCCCGCGTACAGCACGGCGTCCTGCTCGGTCTTCGCGCCCGGCGCCAGCGTGCCCAGCGGGACGATCGCGCCCACGGAGAACAGCCGGTCGCTCGCGGCCCGGGTGTAGAACTCGCGCTGCACGCCCTTGGCCGGGATCCACGCGCTCAGGAAATAGTGCTGCACCATCGCCAGCCAGCCGTTGTCGGCCGGCTTGGGCTGGAAGGCATCCTTCTTGGCGATGTCCTCGAACGAGATCTTGTGGAAATGCTCGGCGTCGGTGTAGATCGCCGGGCCGGTATAGGTCTTGTAGAACGAGGATTCCTCGTCCGTCTTGCCGTTGTCACGCGTGATCTGCAGGTAAAGGCGCGGCGACACCGGCTCGGCGCCGGCATTCTGCACTTCGTGGCGCACGCCGATGTCGTAGCGGCCGCGATGGAAGACGAAGGTCTTGCGCAGGATCACGCCGCCCGACTCGCCCTCGAAACGCAGCTCCAGGTCCTGCTGGCCGTCGGCCAGCGCGCGCGCCCCCGGCAGCACCGTGAAGCGCGTGCTGCGGTGATTGGGCAGAGCCAGCGGATCGCCGGCGCCGATAAGCCCCGACTGGGCCACGTACTCGCGCGCCGCGCCGCGGTCGAACAGCACCACGTGCTCCTCGGGCGCGGGAGCATTGCGCGTGATGAACCCCGCCAGCCCGTGCGCGGTCCACTGGGTGGCGCCGTGCTGCTGCACGAGCTCGGCACGCACCAGCACCGCACCCTGCGGATCGAAATCCGCGCGCAGCAGGTCCGTTTCGATGTGCACCAGCGCGGCCGGGGCCGCCTGGCCCTGGGTGTCCGGCAGGGCGCCGTCCGGGGCAAGCACCGCGGGCGCCGCGCTGCCGCCGCCCGCCGCCGCGCCCGGCCCGGCCGCGGCTCCCGCAGCCGGATGGGCGGCCTGACCGCTCATGCCGGGGAAGAACACGGCATTGCGCCCCTGCGACACCTCCCAGCGATCCCAAAGCAGGACCAGCGAGAAGCCGAACACTATCCAGATGATCGCGCGCTGAAAATCCATGATGCTTGTCATCTCCACCAAGACAGCCGGTGCCGCCGCGCCGGGCGCCGACCCAGAAAATAACCAACCGCCGGCCGCACCGCGCCTCCCGGCATCCGCAACACCACGCCTACGCTGCCCGCGCCCGCCTACGGCACCGGATCCCAGCCCCCCGGCGACCAGGGATGGCACCGCGCCAGCCGTCGCAGTGCCAGGCCGCCGCCGCGCCACGCACCGTAGCGTTCGATGGCCTCCGTGGCATAGCACGAGCAGGTCGGCGCGAACCGGCACTGATTGCCGAGCAGCGGGGAGAGGAAATAACGATAGGCGCGCAGACCGAGCAGCAGCAGGCGGCGCATGGTCAGGCCCCGGATTCCAACGCACCCGGGGCAGGCCCGGATTGTGCCAGCGAATGCGCCGCCTGCGCGGCGCCGCCTGCGCGGCCCGGCGCCCCAGCGTGCCGCCCGCCGCGCAGGTGCCCGTGCAATTGATCGAGCAGGCTGTCGGCTTCCTGGCGCAACTGCGCCTTGACTTGCGCCCAGCCGGCAGCCGCCGGGGCCGGCAGCGCCGCCTTGAGCCGGAACAGCACGTCGACCGGGGTTTGGATGGCCAGGTCCGTCAGGCGGGGCGCGGCATTGCGCGCCGCTTCGCGCAGCACGCGCTTCACGGTGTTGCGGGCGACCGCCCGCCGCGCCTGGCGCCGCGACACGGTAATGCCAAAACGGATCCCCGCGGCGCGCGACGGGGCGCCGGGATCGGGGGAATCGAGAGGATGAATGAGCGCGCTCATCGCGAGCCAACGGCGGGATGCACGCCAGATCGGACGCGGCGGCAGGAAAGCGGCAAACTCGGGCGGGCGCAGCAAGCGTTGCGGCTTGCCCCAGGCGCGCCGCCCCGGCGACATCGGATCAGACGGCGAGGCGCTTACGGCCCTTGGCGCGCCGCGCATTGAGGACCGCGCGCCCGCTGCGGGTGCTCATCCGTTCGCGGAACCCGTGGGTGCGCTTGCGCTTCACCACGGACGGTTGATAGGTTCGTTTGGTAGCCATGTTGTTTCCCCGGTCCAGCGCGCCGGCCCTGAACTGGGCGCACCATGCGCGTCGGGTTCTTCGGGTAGCGAAAAGCCCTCTATTAGACGCGATAACGGGGGTTTTCGTCAAACGATATGCCGCGAGTCGGCATCCTGAAGACGGAAAAACGGGGTATCGGGGCCGGCGGCAAGGCGCCGCCCCGCGCGTCGGCCCGGATCTCGCGGAAGGACGCAAAAGCGTCCACTCACTTTCCAAAAAATGTGCGCAAATCAATGGTCTCGCTTGCGCTGCTGAAAAAATATTCTGCCTTCGGCTTGTGGATAACCTCTGCGCGCCCCGCTACAATCGACCCTTCGCGCCGGCAAAAAGGCGCCCGAAACGGGAACGGCGGAGACAACCGCCAGCGGCCGGATGCGGCCCGTCCCGACCATAACAATGCACGTCGACGCCGGCCCACGCCGGACGTCGCTTAGGCCGGGGTTGGACAAGGCATGCTCAGTTTTTGGCAAGATTGCTCGCGTGTGCTCGAGCGCGAGTTGAGTCCTCAGCAATTCGCAGCCTGGATCGCCCCGCTCAAGGCCATCGACTTCGACGCGAGCACCGGCGACATCCACCTGCGCGCGCCCAACCGGCTCAAGCTCGACGCCGTGCGCGCGCAGTTCGGCGGCCGCATCCAGGCCGTCGCCTCGCTGGTGCTCAAGCGCCCGGTCAACGTCCTGTTCGAACTCGAAGCGACCGAAGCCGCCGACCCGGAAGCGGTCGGCGGCGAAGTCGCCGTCATCAACGGCACGACCGACGTCGGCGTCCGCGCCGCGCCCGAAGCGCGCACCGCGCCCGATTGCCTGGAGCGCGCACGCCTCAATCCCGCGCTCACGTTCGACACCTTCGTGACCGGCAAGGCCAACCAGCTGGCGCGCGCCGCCGCGCATGCAGGTGGCCGAGAACCCCGGCGTCTCGTACAACCCGCTGTTCCTGTACGGCGGCGTGGGCCTGGGCAAGACCCACCTGATCCACGCCATCGGCAACAGCTGCTGGCGCGACAAGGCCGACGCCGAGATCCGCTACATCCACGCCGAGCAATACGTCTCGCGACGTGGTGAGCGCCTACCAGCGCAAGGCCTTCGACGAGTTCAAGCGCTATTACCATTCGCTCGACCTGCTGCTGATCGACGACATTCAGTTCTTCGCCGGCAAGAGCCGCACGCAGGAAGAATTCTTCTACGCCTTCGAGGCGCTGGTCGCCGGCCAAGGCAAGCAGATCATCATCACCAGCGACACCTATCCGAAGGAGATCTGCGCGGCATCGACGACCGCCTGATCTCGCGCTTCGACTCCGGCCTGACGGTCGCGATCGAGCCGCCCGAACTCGAAATGCGCGTCGCCATCCTGATGCAAGCAAGGCCGAGACCGAAGGCGCGCCAGATCACCGAGGACGTGGCCTTCTTCGTCGCCAAGAACCTGCGCTCGCAACGTGCGCGAACTCGAAGGCGCGCTGCGCAAGATCCTGGCCTTCGCGCAGTTCCACGGCCGCGACATCACGATCGAGCTGGCGCAGCGAAGCGCTGAAGGACCTGCTGTCGGTGCAGAACCGGCCAGATCTCGGTCGAAATCATCCAGAAGACGGTGGCCGACTTCTACAAGATCAAGGTCGCCGACATGTATTCGCAAGAAGCGCCCCGCGAACATCGCGCGGCCGCGCCAGATCGCCATGTACCTGGCCAAGGAGACTGACGCAGAAGAGCCTGCCCGAAATCGGCGAGCTGTTCGGCGGCCGCGACCACACCACCGTGCTGCACGCCGTGCGCAAGATCGCCGACGAGCGCACCAAGGACGCCGCAGCTCAACCACGAGCTGCACGTGCTCGAGCAGACGCTCAAGGGCTGAGGACGGCGCGATGGGAAATCGCTGTGGGTAAGCGGCAATCGCCTGGGGACAAGTTCCAACAACTTCGGCGGTCCGGCCCGCCAGCGCCCGAGACTTGTCCCACCTTATCCCGCGCAATGTGCGCGGCGCAGTACGCGCTTATCCACGGGCAATGCAGCCGGCCAAGCCGACTGGCGCAAGGGCGATTTATGCGGCTTATCCCCAGATTCGCCCGCCGCTCTATTAATTACTACTACGAAAGGGATATAAAAGATGCAACTGGTCAAAGCGCCCCGCGACAAGCTGCTCCGGCCGCTGCAAACGGTGAGCGGCATCGTCGAACGCCGGCATACGCTGCCGATCCTGGCCAACGTGCTGATGCGCCAAGAACGGCGACCGACCTGTCGTTCACCGCCACCGACCTCGAGATCCAGATCCGACCAGCGCGCCGAGTTCGGCGCCGGCAGGCAAGCGGTCGCGACCACCGTCGCCGCGCGCAAGCTGCTCGACATCCTGCGCGCGCTGCCCGACGGCGAGGTCACTGCTCACGCTCAATCGACAAGCGTCTGACCGTGCAGGCCGGCAAGAGCCGCTTCACGCTGCAGACGCTGCCTGCCGACGAATTCCCGACCGTCGCGCAGGCGCCGACTTCGGCGCGAGCTTCACGCGTGCCGCAGAAGACGTTCAAGCACCTGCTCGGCATGGTGCACTTCGCGATGGCCGCAGCAGGACATCCGCTACTACCTCAACGGCATGCTGCTGGTCGTCGACGGCAACGCAGCGTGCGCGGCGTGGCCACCGACGGCCACCGCCTGGCGCTGTGCGCAGTCGAACGCTCGGACACGGCCGGTCGCGCATCAGGAAGTCATCATGCCGCGCAAGACGATCCTGGAACTGCAGCGCCTGCTGGCCGACGGCGACGAGCCGGTGCGAGATCGCAGGTCGCGCCCAACCAGGTGAAGTTCGCGTTCGGCCAGATCGAACTCGTCTCCAAGCTGGTCGAAGGCAAGTTCCCCGACTACCAGCGCGTGATTCCGAAGAATCCACAAGAACCGTTCCTGATCGGCCGCGACGAGCTGCATGCAGGCGCTGCAGCGCGCCGCGATCCTGACCACCGACAAGTTCAAGGGCGTGCGCTGCGTGCATCGAGCCGGGCGCGCTGCAAGATCAGCTCGACCAACGCCGACCAGGAAGAGGCGCAGGAAGAGACTCGAAATCGACTACGAGCGGCGACAGCCTCGATATCGGCTTCAACGTCACCTACCTGCTCGACGTGCTCACCAACCTGAAGGTCGAGATGATCTGCAAGTCGAGCTGGGCGACGCGACTGCGCAGCGCGCTGATCACGATGCCCGAGCACGACCGACTTCAAGTACGTCGTGATGCCGATGCGCATCTGAACGCGTCCGACACCGACCGACCGCCAAGGGGCGCAGTCGCCGACCGATTCAGACGTTTTTGCCGAATGTCCGCTGTGCCCAACGACTGCCCGAGCATGACGCCGATCTGCCCGAAGGACCGCCCATGAGCGCGGCCAACAGCGCGCTCGACGCCTCCGAACGCCACGAGTGGACGCAACGGCTCGGCTCCAACGGCGATACGGCGCCGTCAGCATCCAGATCCTCGAAGGTCTGGAGGCGGTGCGCAAGCGCCCGGGCATGTACATCGGCGACACCTCGGACGGCACCGGCCTGCACCACCTCGTGTTCGAAGTGCGTCGACAACTCGATCGACGAAGCGCTGGCCGGCTACTGCGACGACATCATCGTCACCATCCACACCGACAACTCCATCTCCGTGACCGACAACGGCCGCGGCATCCCGACCGGCATCAAGATCGACGACAAGCACGAACCCAAGCGCTCCGCCGCCGAGATCGTGATGACCGAGCTGCACGCCGGCGGCAAGTTCAACCAGAACAGCTACAAGGTCTCGGGCGGCCTGCACGGCGTGGGCGTGTCGTGCGTCAACGCGCTGTCGCAAGTGGCTGCGCCTGACCGTGCGCCGCGACGGCAAGAAGCACTTCATGGAGTTCCAGCAGGGCGATGCCGCAGAACCGCCTGATCGAGAGCGTCGACGGCGTCGAGGTCTCGCCGATGCGGGTCCTGGGCGATACCGAAAAGCGCGGCACCGAAGTGCACTTCCTGCCCGACGAGGACGATCTTCGGCAACATCGAATTCCACTACGACATCCTGGCCAAGCGCCTGCGCGAACTGTCGTTCCTGAACAACGGCGTGCGATCCGCCTGATCGACCAGCGCAACGGCAAGGAAGAGGACTTCGCCTTCGCCGGCGGCGTGCAAGGGCTTCGTCGAGTACATCAACAAGAGCAAGACGGTGCTGCACCCGAACGTCTTCCACGCCAGCGGCGAGCAAGGTCGGCGACCACCGGCATCCACGTCGGCGTCGAAGTGGCGATGCAGTGGAACGACGGCTACAACGAGAACGTGCTGTGCTTCACCAACAACATCCCGCAGCGCGACGGCGGCACCCACCTGACCGGCCTGCGCGCGGCGATGACGCGCGTGCATCAACAAGTACATCGACGAACACGAGTTCGCCAAGAAGGCCAAGGTCGAGACCACCGGCGACGACATGCGCGAAGGCCTGTCCTGCGTGCTCGTCGGTGAAGGTGCCCGAGCCGAAGTTCAGCGCGCAGACCAAGGACAAGCTGGTGTCCTCGCGAAGTGCGCGCGCCGGTCGAAGAAGTGGTCGCCAAGGCGCTCGAGGACTTCCTGCAGGAGACGCCCGATCGACGCGAAGATCATCTGCGGCAAGATCGTCGACGCCGCGCGCGCGCGCGAAGCCGCGCGCAAGGCGCGCGAAATGACGCGGCGCAAGGGCGTGCTCGACGGCGTCGGCCTGCCCGGCAAGCTGGCCGACTGCCAGGAGAAGGATCCGGCGAAGTGCGAGATCTACATCGTCGAGGGCGACTCGGCCGGCGGCTCGGCCAAGCAGGGCCGCGACCGCAAGTTCCAGGCGATCCTGCCGCTGCGCGGCAAGGTGCTCAACGTCGAGAAGGCGCGCTTCGACAAGCTGCTGTCCTCGGAGCAGATCGTCACGCTGATCACCGCGCTGGGCGCGGCATCGGCGCCGACGACTTCAACCTCGACAAGCTGCGCTACCACCGCATCATCATCATGACCGACGCCGACGTCGACGGCGCGCACATCCGCACGCTGCTGCTGACGCTTCTTCTATCGGCAGATGCCGCGAGCTGGTCGAGCGCGGCCACATCTACATCGCGCAGCCGCCGCTGTACAAGATCAAGCACGGCAAGGACGAGACGCTACCTGAAGGACGACGCGCGACCTCGCCCAGTACCTGCTGACGCTGGCGCTGGACGGCGCGCGCCTCGACCCCAGCGCCGCCGCCCATGCGGCCGGCCAGCCCATCACCGGCGATGCCCTGGGCGAGCTGGCCGCGCCAGTACCTGACCGCAGCCACGGTGATCGACCGCCTGGCGCGGGTGATCGACCGCGCCGCCCTCGATGCCGTGCTCAACGGCGTCGACCCTCGACCTCGCCGACGCCGCCGCCGCGCAGGCCAGCGCCGCGGCGCTGGCCGACGCCCTGGGCGCGGTGCCGGGCAGCGGCATCACCGTGCTCGCCGAGCACGACGAGCGCAGCGACAAGCCGCGCATCCGCATCGAGCGGCGCCAGCACGGCAACTGCGAAGACCTCCACCATCGACGCCGACTTCCTGCATCGGCGCCGACTACGCCGCCCTGCACGCGGCCGCCGCTGATGTTCCGCGGCCTGCTCGGCGAGGGCGCGCGCGTCGCGCGCGGCGAGGGCGAACGCAGCAAGGAGGCCCCGGTCGCGCGATTTCCGCACCGCCATGCAGTGGCTGCTCGAGCAGGCCGACAACGGCGTCGCCAAGCAGCGCTACAAGGGCCTGGGCGAGATGAACCCCGAGCAGCTGTGGGAAACGACGATGGACCCGGCCGTGCGCCGGCTGCTCAAGGTGCAGATCGAGGATGCCATCGGCGCCGACGCCATCTTCACGACGCTGATGGGCGACGAGGTGGAGCCGCGCCGCGCGTTCATCGAGGCCAATGCGCTGTCGGCGGGGAACATCGATATCTGATAGGCCATCCCAGGCCGGCGCCGCTAGCCAAGCAAGCTATTGGCGTGGCGGGACCCCGCTGGATGCCGACATTCGGGATGATCCAGACCGGAATTCGGGTATGCATTCGATCGACCACTTCCGGTCACCGGGTGCAGCCTGCGCGGCGCGCGCAAAAAGACGGTCGTAAGCACGCGACTGTCATCAATGAGCATGGCGGGGAGGCCGGGTGTTCTCGCACGTCTTTGTGAGTGTCAGCGATTTTGAGCGGGCGTTCGGTTTTTACCGCGCATTGATGCAATGTCTTGGCGTAGAGCTTCGCTTTTGCGAGCCAGGCAAACCCTGGGCCGGCTGGCATGGCGCCGGGCGATCGCGCCCGTACTTCGTCATTTGCAAGCCATACGATGGCCAGCCACATGACCCGGGCAACGGCCAAATGGTTGCCTTCATCGCCAGGTCCCGCGTGATTGTCCGCCAGAGCTACAGGATCGCTCTCGAGCATGGCGGCACATGCGAAGGACCACCGGGGCTGCGGCCGCAATACGACGCAAACTACTACGGCGCATACTTTCGCGATCCAGACGGGAACAAGATCTGCATCGCCAGCCACGTGGCGGAAGGCGACGGCTCCTGATCTCCGGCATTTGCCGGCGACGTTGAGTCCGGGGCCGCCGAGAGCGCCAACGGGCGCGTGCGGCGGGCACCGGATGCCGGGAAAGCGGGTGAACAGTCGTCGACTCCGGCTGATCAATGAGACGTGTCGGTTTGCAACTATCATTGGAGCCTGCAGAAGAATTCCGCAGTTCCTCCCGCCATGCGAGGAACGCGCCCGCACCCGTGACCAGCCGACGAACCTTTCTTGCGCAGGGGACCCTGGCCGCCGCCCTTGCCGCGCTGCGCGTGACCCCGGCGGCGCGCGCGGCCGAGGGGCTCGCCCTGGGCGCACCGGCGCCCTTCACGTTCGACGGCCTCGTCGAGCGCGCGCGCCGGATGGCGGGCGCGCCCTACCGGCCGCCCGCGGTGCTGCTGCCCGAGGTGCTCGAGCGCATCGACTATGACGCCCACGGCAGGATCCGCTTCAAGCCGGAATGTGCGCTGTTCGCCGACGGTCCGGGGCAGTTTCCGGTCACCTTCTTCCACCTGGGCCGCTATTTCCGCAGCCCGGTACGCATGCACCGGGTCGCCGACGGGGCGGCGCGTCCCATCCTGTACGACCCGGCCTGCTTCGACATGCCGCCCGACAGCCCGGCGCAGTCGCTGCCCGCCGACGCCGGCTTCGCCGGCTTTCGCGTGCAGGAGAGCCGGACCGCGGACCAGGCCCGCCTCGACTGGCACCGCAACGACTGGGCCGCCTTCCTGGGCGCGTCGTACTTTCGCGCGATCGGCGAGCTGTACCAGTACGGTCTTTCGGCGCGCGGCGCGGCGGTAAATGTCGTCGTCAACGGACGCGTCGAGGAGTTTCCCGCGTTCACCGACTACTACTTCGAGGCGGCGCACGACGACAGTCCAACGTTGACGGTCTGCGCGCTGCTCGACGGCCCCAGCCTGGCCGGGGCGTTCCGCTTCGTCCTGCGCCGCGACGCGGCGGTGACCATGGACGTCGACGCAGCGCTGTTCATCCGCAATGACATCGAGCGTCTCGGCCTCGCGCCCCTGACCTCCATGTACTGGTTTTCCGAGACCAACAAGGGCGCGGCGGCGGACTGGCGGCCGGAAGTGCACGACTCCGACGGTCTTGCGCTGTGGAGCGGCTCCGGCGAGCACGTCTGGCGGCCGCTCAACAATCCCGCGCACGCCGCGGCATCGGCGTTCCTGGATACCGATCCGCGCGGCTTCGGCCTGTTGCAGCGCGACCGCAATTTCGATCACTACCTCGATGGGGTCTACTACGACCGGCGCCCCAGCCTCTGGGTGGAGCCCTTGCACGGCTGGGGCGGCGGCGCCGTGCAGCTGGCCGAGATACCCACGGACGACGAGACCAACGATAACGTCGTCGCCATGTGGGTGCCCGACGCGCCGGCGCGCGCCGGGGCCAGCTACCGGCTGCGCTACCGCCTGCACTGGAAGGCCGACGAGCCCTATCCCACGCCCCTGGCGCGCTGCGTCGCCACACGGCTGGGCCGCGGCGGCCAGCCGGGCCAGCCGCGGCCCCCCGGCACCGAGAAATTCGTCGTGGAGTTTCTCGGCGGTCCGCTGGCAACGCTGCCCGGCGGGGTCCTGCCGGAACCGGTCCTGAGCGGCGCGCGGGCGCAGTTTTCCACCGTCTTTGCCGAGGCGGTCCCCGACGGCGTCGCGGGTCACTGGCGCGTCCAGTTCGATGCCGCCGTGCAAGGCAGCGATCCGGTCGATCTGCGTCTCTTTCTGCGTTCGGCCGGCCAGGCGATGTCGGAAACGTGGCTCTATCAGTTCCGCCCGGCCTGACGCCTGCCATGGATCGCCGCGTTGCGGCCCGTCAGGCGACGCCCGGCGACACGACCGGCCCCGGGTAGGTGCTGCGCGGCAACTCGGGCGCGGGCACGCGCGCCTGCGGCCGCGCCGCGTCCATGGCCTGCTGCAATCGGCCGATCACGAGGCCGGGGTCGCCTGCCGGCGCAATGCCCCGCAGGATGGCCACGCCGCTGGCGCCGCAGCGCACCGCCTCGGCGCTGCGCGCGTCATCCATGCCGGCAATCGCGACCACCGGCACGGGCGCTACGCGGCACCAATACGCCAGGTTGGCGGGACCCTGCGGGCGCCAGGGCATGGCCTTGGTGGCCGTGGCGTGGATCGGGCCGCAGGCGATGTAGCTGGGTGCAAGCGCGAGCGCGCGGCAGACCTCCCAGTAGCTGTGCGTGCTCAGCCCCAGCCGCAATCCGCGCCGGCGCAGCGCCGCCAGGTCGGCCGCCGCCAGATCCTCCTGGCCCAGGTGCACGCCGTAGGCGCCGGTCTCGAGCGCCAGCTCCCAGTGATCGTTGATGAACAGCTGCGCCTGTGTGCTGCGCGCCGCCTGCACGCTGCGCCGGATCTCCTGCGCCAGTTGCGGGTGTGCGCCGTCCTTGATGCGCAGCTGCACGGTGCGCGCGCCGGCCGCCAGCACCCGCGCCACCGAAGCGGCGCTATCGACGATGGCATAGAGGCCCAGCCAGCGGTCCGCGAGCGCGGCAAAGGCCGGCGCGTCGGCGCCGGCCGGCAGCGGCGCTGCATGCAATGCCGGCAGCAGCGTGGCGTCCCGCCCGAACCCGCCCGCGGGCCGCACGGCGCCGGCACCGCGGCCCGCCGGCAGGCTCCGCCGCAGCGCGTGCGTCGCGGCCATCTTCGCGATGACGGCGGCGTCGGCGCGGCAGAATTCCAGCGCCAGGGCTGCCGCCAGCGCGGCGGCGAACACGCAGCCGCTGCCGTGGTGATGCGGCGTCGGCACGCGCGGCAGGCTGAGCCAGCCCTGCGCCTCCGGCGTCATCAGGAAATCCAGCGAATGCGGGCCGCCGGCGTCGCCGCCGGTGATGACAACGCCGTGCGGGCCCAGCGCGCGCATTTGCGCGGCGGCTGCCGGCACGCCGGCCGGCGCGGCAAGCCGCGCCACGTCCCACCCCAGCAGCCACGCCGCTTCGACCCGGTTCGGGGTGACGACCGTGGCGCGCGGCACCAGCTCCTGCAGCAGCGCCGCGCGCAGCGCGTCGCCGGACAGGGCGGCGCCGGTCGTGGCGCGCCACACCGGATCGACCACCAGCGCCACCGGCGCGCGGCGGCGCAGGCGGTCGACCCAGGCCGCGACGCAGCGCACGTTTGCCGCGCTGCCGAGCATGCCGGTCTTGATCGCCCGCGGCGGCATGTCGCCGGCCAGCGCGGCGAGCTGTGCATCGAGCTGCTCCGTGGGCACGGCATCGACCCGCTCCACCCGGCAGGAGTTCTGCGCCGTTATGGCGGCGAGCGCCGTACAGCCATGCACGGCAAAGGTCTCGAATACCTTGAGGTCGGCTTGCATGCCGGCCCCTGCGCCGCTGTCGGAGCCGGCGACGCTCCACACGAACGGGCGGGCGGCTGTGCCGCGATCGGCGTCGTCGTGCACCGTCATCACATTGCTACAGGTCGAAGGGCCGGCCGCCGACCGGCGTCGAGGCCACGGCCATGTCCTGCGCGGCCATCAGGCCGGCGCGGTAGCCGCGGTGTCCGGCTTCGATGGCCAGGCCGAACGCGCGCGCCATGCCCACCGGGTCGACTGCATGCGCCACCGCCGAATTGAGCAGCACCGCATCGAAGCCCAGCTCCATGGCCTGCACCGCATGCGAGGGCAGGCCGATGCCGGCGTCGACGATCAGGGTCGTCGCGGGCAGCCGCGCGCGCAGCGTGCGCAGTGCCCAGGGGTTGATGAGCCCCTGCCCCGAGCCGATCGGCGCGCCCCAGGGCATCAGGATGCGGCAGCCGGCGTCGAGCAGGCGCTGCGCGCTGACCAGATCGTCGGTGCAGTACGGGAAGACCTCGAAGCCGTCGCGCACGAGCCGGGCCGCGGCGGCGGCGAGCTCCCAGGGATCGGGCTGCAGCGTGTGTTCGTCGCCGACCACCTCGAGCTTGATCCAGTGCGTTGCGTACAGCTCGCGCGCCATGTGGGCCAGGGTCACCGCTTCGCGCGCGGTGCGGCAGCCGGCCGTATTGGGCAGCAGCCGCGCACCGCTGGCGCGCACGATGTCGATGAAGCCGTTGTCGCCGGCGCCGGCGGCCAGCTGCCGCTTGAGACCGACCGTCACGACCTGGGCACCGGAAGCCTCGATGGCCTGCCGCAGGATCGCCGGCGACGGGTAGCCGGCGGTCCCCAGCAGGAAGCGGCTCTGCAACGCGACGTCCGCGAGCATGAAGGTGCTCGTCGCGGCGGGTGATTCGTCCGGCATCTCAACCCCCCGTGATCTGGCGGATGCAGCTCACCCGGTCGCCGTCGCGCAGCAGGTGGACGTGGCGCTGGCTGCGGGGTACGAAGCGGGCATTCACCGCTGTGGCGATGGTCTCGGGCGTGCTGCCGACCGCACTCATGAGGTCGGCCAGGGTGCTGGGTTGCAGCAGCGCAAAAGGCTCGCCATTGATCGTGATGGTCGCGACGGGGCGCGCCGGCGCGTGCGGGTGGTGATTCATGGCGTCGTCTCCGCTGCGGCGCGTCCGGTCGCGCGCGCGAGCCCCGCTTCAAACAGCGCGTCCTCAACCAGGGCGGGAGCAATCAGCCAGCCGTGGCGGAACAGCCCGTTGATCCGGACCAGGCCCGGTTCCACACCCAGGTGCGGCAGATTGTCGGGCAGGGCGGGCCGCAGGTTCGTCTCCATATGCACGATGCGCGCCTCCGCCAGTTCCGGCAGCACGCTGTGGGCCGCGCTGAGCAGGCCGACCAGCGTGCGCACGGAGACCGGCGAGCGGTCCTCCGATTCGATCTCGCTGGCGCCGATCACGATGATGTCGTCCGGCCGGGGCACGAGGTACACGCGCCAGCGCGGGTGCACCAGCCGCACCGGCCGCCGCAGTTCCACGCCGGGAGCGTGGACCCAGAGGATCTCGCCGCGCACGCCGCGCACGGGCAGGTCGGGGCGGGCGCCGAGGCCGCGCACGTCGAACACCTGGTCGAACGGCTGGCCGTCGATGCGCCCGGGGGCCAGCTCGCGCACGGTGCGCCCCCAGCGCCACTGCACGCCGCATTGCGTTGCGCCGGCAGCCAGCGCCTGCATCGCCTGGACGGTGTGGATCTGGCCTTCGTCGCCGAGCAGCCAGCCATGGCCCGGACCATGCACCGCGGGTTCGAGCTCGCACAGCTCGGCGCCGGTCAGCGCGCGCGGCGGCGGCGCGCCCGCCAGGGCCTTGTGCAGCAGCAGCGCGATGAGGCGCTGGGCGCTGCCCAGGTCGCGGCCGTGGGCCAGCAGCAGGCTGCCGCGGCGCTGCAGGTACACCGGCTGCGGCAGCCGCTGGACGATCTGCGCCCACAAGTCCAGCGACCGCAGCCCGAGCGCGGCCACCGCCGCATCGGCGCACTCGAGTTCCGCCCACGGGCTGAGCATGCCGGCGGCCGTCCAGCCTGCCGCCTGGCCGCGCTGCAGCGCGTCGGGCGCCGGGTCGAAGACGCTCACCCGGTGCCCCATCTGCGCCAGCCGCCACGCCAGCAGGCGTCCCAGCAGCCCGGCCCCGGCGATGCCGATCGCGCGCGCACCCATGTCGTCAGGCGTCGCGCGCGCCGGCGCTCTGGAGCGGGATATAGAGCGCGCCGCCGGCCTCGCGGAACTGCGCCGCTTTCTGCCGCAGGCCGCGTTCCAGCGCGTCGGCGTCGCTCAGTCCCCGGGCGGCCGCGTAGTCGCGCACTTCCTGGGTGATCTTCATCGAGCAGAACTTGGGGCCGCACATGGAGCAGAAGTGCGCCTCCTTGCTGGAGTCCTTGGGCAGGGTCGCGTCGTGAAAATCACGCGCCGTCTCCGGATCCAGGCCCAGGTTGAACTGGTCGTGCCAGCGGAACTCGAAGCGCGCCTTCGACAGCGCGTCGTCGCGCGCCCGCGCACCGGGGTGGCCCTTGGCGATGTCGGCCGCGTGCGCCGCGATCTTGTAGGCGATGATGCCGGCCTTGACGTCGTCGCGCTCCGGCAGGCCCAGGTGCTCCTTGGGGGTGACGTAGCACAGCATCGCGGTGCCGAACCAGCCGATCAGCGCCGCGCCGATCGCGCTGGCGATGTGGTCGTATCCGGGCGCGATGTCCACCGTCAGCGGCCCCAGGGTGTAGAACGGCGCCTCGGCGCAGTGCCGCAGCTGTTCCTCCATGTTGGCCTGGATGAGGTGCAGCGGGACGTGGCCGGGCCCCTCGATCATGGTCTGCACGTCGTGCATCCACGCGGTCTGCGTCAGCTCGCCCAGCGTGCGCAACTCGGCAAACTGCGCCGCGTCGTTGGCGTCGGCGGCCGAGCCCGGGCGCAGGCCATCACCCAGCGAGAAGCTCACGTCGTAGGCCCTCATGATGGCGCAGATGTCCTCGAAGTGCGTGTAGAGGAAGCTCTCCTCGTGGTGGGCAATGCACCACTTGGCCATGATGGAGCCGCCGCGCGAGACGATGCCCGTGCGCCGCGCCGCGGTCAGGTGCACGAACGCCAGGCGCAGGCCGGCATGGATGGTGAAGTAGTCGACGCCCTGCTCGGCCTGCTCGATCAGCGTGTCGCGGAAGATCTCCCAGGTGAGGTCCTCGGCCACCCCGCCCACCTTCTCGAGCGCCTGGTAGATGGGCACGGTGCCGATCGGCACCGGCGAATTGCGCACGATCCAGTCGCGCGTCGTGTGGATGTTCCTGCCGGTCGACAGGTCCATCACGTTGTCGGCGCCCCAGCGGATCGCCCAGACGAGCTTCTCGACCTCCTCCTCGATGCTCGAGGTCACGGCCGAGTTGCCGATATTGGCGTTGATCTTCACCAGGAAGTTGCGGCCGATGACCATCGGTTCGACCTCCGGGTGGTTGATGTTGGCCGGGATGATGGCGCGCCCGCGTGCAACCTCGTCGCGCACGAACTCGGGCGTCACCAGGCGCGGGACCTGCGCGCCCATGGGCGCGCCGCGCAGCCGCTGCTCGCGCGCCGCATCGCCCAGGTACTCGGCCATCCACTCGCGCCGGCCGTTCTCCCGGATGGCCGCGAACTCCATTTCCGCCGTGACGATGCCGCGGCGCGCGTAGTGCATCTGGGTCACATTGGCGCCGCCCCTGGCGCGCCGCGGCTGGCGCTGCAGCCCCGCGGCCTCATGGCGCAGCGCCGCCAGACGCCCGCTTTCGCGCGCAGCGCTGCGGTGGTCGTCGTCACGCGCCTGCGCCGGGCGCCCGGCGTAGGTCTCGGTGTCGCCGCGGGCGGCGATCCAGTCCGCGCGCAGCGCAGCCAGCCCGCGGCGCACGTCGATGGCGGCGCCCGGCTCGGTGTAGGGGCCGGACGTGTCGTACAGGGTGACGACTTCGCCGTTGGTCAGCGTCACGGCGCGCATCGGCACGCGCAGGCCGGCGTGCAGCACGCCGTCGGCATGGACCTTGGTGGATGCGGGGAACGGCGCGCATGCGCCGGCAAGGCGCCGGGCGACGGCAGCGGGGTCGAACTCGGTGGGGGCGTTCATCAGGGCATCCTCTCCGGTGGGCAAAGCAAAGCCCCGGAAAGTGCCCCTTCAGGCGGCGGCGCGGCGCGATGCCGGGCGGCCTGCAGGCAGCATTTCAACTCTTCTTTCGCCGGTACTAACCGGATCAAGTTCGTCGGGTTCGGCAGGAGCCGTCTCAGCACGATGTGCACCCCGGAGCAGCACCAGTGTACGGCGCCGCGCGCGCGACCGTCAAGGCGCGCCGGCGCCGCGCCGCTAGAGGTGGTGCGGTATCTCGCCTGTCACGACCTGCGCCAGGTTCGCGCGGATCCAGGGCGTGCCGCCGTAGGTCGCGCGAAATTCGAGGATGACGATCAGGTGCACGACGTCATTGAAGGTGAGCGCGCGCGGCGTCGGCCAGCTGGCGAAGCTCTCCTCGGCGCGGTCCAGCAGCGCCTCGGCGCCCACCACGTCCACCCGCATGCGCACGCTGACGATCTCGCGGTAGAGGTCGCGGGCGGGCAATGCGCCGCCGCGGGCGCGCTGGGCGTGGTACAGCGCGAGCAGCTCGCGGCTCACGCGTCGGGCAAAGCGCCGTTGCTGCAGCGGCACGAGGAAGGCGAATACGCTGCCACCGGTTCCGGGCGCGCCCCGCGCCGGCAACGCGCGCGGCGGTGCGCTGGCCGGCGGCGGCGCGAGCGCGGGCAGATCGAGCGGCAGCGTCCAGGGATCGAGCGTCGCCAGCGTGCGCCCCGGGCCGCGCGTCGCAGCGATTGGCGGCGGTTGCGCGGCCGCGGCTGCGATGGGCGGCACGGGCGCGGCGGCGGCGACCGGCGCCGCCGCGCGGCCATGGCCTGGCAGCGCGAGCACGCCCTGCGGATCGGCGATGAACCGGTCGCGGCACGGGGCCGAGCAGAAGCAGAACAGGGCGCCGCGGTGGACGAAACGGAAGGCGGAGCCGATGCCGACCGCTCGTCCGCAAACGGGATCGGTCAGGGCCTCAAATTCCGCAGCGACTGCCATGGGCGGGGCTCGGTCGTCATCGCCGGCGCAGCCGCCTGCGCCGGGCAAAAGGATACCTCACGGCGCCGGCATCGGCCATTGCAGCAGCTCCGCCAGCCGGCACGTCACCCAGCGCGCCTCCGCGGCGCTGATCACGGCGTCGTCGGCGAGCAGGCCCTGGCAGATGCGATCGAGCACGAGCGCCTCGGTGATGGACAGCGTGAACAGCAGGGTGCGCGCGGGTTCGACGAGCATCTGCGCCATGTCCTCGCACAGGTCATGGCGCGCGACGAGCGCGGCATGCGATGCCGTCGGCCGTCCGCGCCCGCGCGGCACGAACAGCGCGATGAACGACGCGGGCAACGGGACCTGGCTGTCGCTGTTCATGATGATGGCGCCGGCTGCATCGGGTCCGGTGCGCCGCCGGCGCCTGCCCGCGCCCTGCCGCGCGTGCCGCCCTCAGGCGCCGAAATACCAGACCGAGACGATCCTGCCGTCGCGCACTTCGTAGACCACCGCGACCTCGAATGGCTTGTCGCCGAGACCGAAGACCCGTTCGTGATCGACCACCTTGCTGCCGAGCACGATGCGGTCGAGCAGCTCGGCGCGCAGCGCCGGCAGGGTGAAGCGCTGGCTGCCATGGAACTCCTCCAGCGCGCGGCGGCCCAGCATGCTGGGTTCGCGCACCGGCGGGCGGAAGATGGCGACGTTCTCGTCGTAGACGCTGATGAAGCGCGGCAGGTCGTGCGCGTTATAGGCGTCGAGCTGGATCTGTACGGCCTGTTCGGGCGTCAAGGCGGTTCTCCGGGGCGGCGCGTCAACGGCGCCGGGCGCTCATTCTAGCGGTCGCCTAGGGCCGGTCATCGCCGGCGGGCTTCTTCCTGCCGCGTTCGGTGCTGCGCCGGCGCGCGTATTCCCACAGCAGCCACGCGGCCGTCACGACCAGGGCGAAACCCACGATCTCGACGGTCCACGCGATGATCGCGACGTTCGACTTCATGGCCGCGGCGCCTCCGCGATGAAGTCGCGCGCCAGGCGCTGGTAAAGCTCGGGCCCAAGGCGCGTGCTGATCGCCTTGGCGATCAGCGCCGTTGCCATGAGGCTGATGACCATCGCGTGGCCGTCGACCATCTCCATCACGATGATCGACGCCGTGATCGGCGATTGCGTCGCCGCTGCCAGGAATCCGGCCATGCACAGCGCCACGATGGGGTGCGCGCTCGGACCCAGCGCAAGCAGCCGCGACAGATCGAAGCCGATCGATGCGCCCACGGCCAGGGACGGCGCGAAGATGCCGCCGGGTATGCCGCTGAAATAGCTCAGGACGGTGGCGGCGAAGCGCAGCGCGGGCGTGTACCACGGCAGCTGGATCGCGCCATCGATCGCCTGCGATGTCACCGCATAGCCGCTGCCGAGCGACACGCCGCCGCCGATCCAGCCGAGCAGCGCGACGGCGACCCCGCACAGGCCCGCGAACAGCACCGGCCGGCGGCGGCGCCACGACCACAGGCGCCGGCCGGCGGCGCGCTGCGGCCATAACAGCAGCCAGCTGAACACGCCGCCGGCCAGGCCGCAGGCGACGCCGCCGGCCAGGATGGCCGGCAGGATGTCGACCCCGAGCGGCCCGACGGTCAGGTGGCTGAAGTAGCGGTAATCGCCCTCGAACGCCACGGACGTCAGGCCGGCGACGATGATCGTGCTCAGCAGCAGGCCGCTGGCGCGCGATTCGAAGCGCCGCCCGAGTTCCTCGATGGCGAACGTGATCCCGGCCAGCGGCGTGTTGAACGCGGCGGCGATGCCGGCGGCGCCGCCGGCCAGGGCCAGGTCCGAGGCCAGAACTGCGCGGGAATAGGGCAGGAAGCGATGCGCGGCGAGCATGATGGAGGCGCCGATCTGCACGGACGGTCCCTCGCGCCCGGCGGAAAATCCGCCGAACAGCCCGAGCGCGCCCAGTGCGACCTTGCCCAGCGCGATGCGCAGCGACAGCAGCGCGCCGGCGTCGCGCCGCTGGCCGAGCAGGCGCGTGGCGGCGATCGTCTGCGGTATCCCGCTGCCCTGGCTGCCGGGAAAGTAGCGCGTCGCCAGAAACACCACCAGCATGCCGACCAGCGGCGTCAGCACCGGCGTGAGCCACAGGCGGCCGGCGGTGACGCGTTCGAAGCCGAGCAGCGCCAGGTCCGACAGGTGCGCGAAGCCGACCGCGATGAGCCCCGCCAGCGCCGCGGCGCTCCAGATGATCGCGCGGGTACGCCAGCGGGCAATGCTGAAAAGACGCCTGGGCAGCGCCGCCGGCGAGTTCATGCCTGTCGCGTCACGCCGTCGGCGCGCGCAGCCGTGCGCGCGGGCATCGGCGGTATATTCGTCGGCATCTGCAGCCCACCACGGTTCCGCGCGCCAGCATGGCAGCCCGCAAAATTCCAACCCGCAGCAAGAGCGCCGCCCCGCTGCGCCGAGCGCGCAAGGTGGCCGCGCCGGGCCGCACGGCCGCGGCGCGCCGGGCGCGCGCCGGGCGCGCCGCCGCGGCGCCGGCGGATGCGGCCGCGCTGGCGGTGCTCGAACAGTTCCGCGTGATATTCCGCTCGACGAAGAAGCATTTTCAATGGATCGAGGCGGCAACCGGGGTCAGCGGCGCCCAGCTCTGGTTGCTGGCGGAGCTGCAGCGCGCGCCCGGCATCCGCGTCACCGAGCTGGCCCGTGCGCTGGCCGTGCATCAGTCCACCGCCAGCAATCTGCTCGAGCGCCTCGAGGAACGCGGCCTGATCCAGCGCGCACGCTCGCCGCAGGACGCGCGCAACGTCTTGCTGTCCCTGACGGCTGCCGGCCGGGACGTCATCGCCCGGGCGCCGATGCCGCTCGAGGGCGTTCTGCCCAATGCCTTGCGTGCGCTGCCGCTGACGCAGCTGGCGCAACTGCAGGTGCTGCTGGACGGCGTGGTGCGCCGCCTGAAGGTGCGCGACCGCGGCGGCCGCCGCGTACCGCTGGCCGAGATGTAAACGGCGGCGCCGGCACGCCTGCCGCGCCAGCGCACGACCACCCTACTTCCACATGTCGACGAAGTCGGCCCGGCGATTCAGCGACCAGCAGGACTCCGCGTGACAGGTTGCGCGCGGCTTCTCCTTGCCGAAGCTGGTGGTTTCGATGCGGTCGCCGGAAACGCCCAGCTGCACCAGCCGCGCCTTCACCGCCTCGGCGCGGCGCTGTCCCAGGGCGAGGTTGTATTCGCGGCCGCCGCGCTCGTCGCAGTTGCCCTGCAGCGTGATGTGGTCGCGCGGCGTGGCGATGGCCAGATTGGCATGGCGCTCGATCGCGCCTGCCTGGTCGGCCGCCAGCGCGTGGCTGTCGAACGCGAAATAGACGCTCTGGTCGGCCAGCTGGGCGCGCGCGCGCTCGAACACCTGCTGCGGGGTCTCCTGCGGCGCCACGGGTGCCGCCTGCGCAACGGGCGCCGGCGGCGGGGGCGCGGCCACGGCCTTGGCGGGCGGCGGCGCCGGCGGCGCGGGCGGGGGCGGTGTCGTGGTCGAACAGGCCGCCAGAACGGACAGCAGGGACAGCGCGAGCAGGCGATTCATGATCGGGGTTTTCCTTTTATCGGGTCGGGCGGGCGCGGTTGGCGCGACTTTATGCATTTGTACAAATATATTAGCATGGGCCGCCGCAATTGAATTCGCGTGCGTTTCGGGCAAACTCGCGCTGTCGCAATCACCGAGCAGGGCTTCGCATGACCCGCGACGACAGCACGGCAACGATCAGCGCGGCCGCGCGGCCGGCGCGTGCCGCGCCGACCCTGTGGAGCGACGATCTGGCGCCGGCCGGCGCGGCCCGACGCAACTGGCACTGGTACCACTACGGCGCGCTGTGGCTGGGCCTGGTGGTCTGCGTTCCCTCGTACATGCTCGCCGGGCGCCTGATGGCGCGGGGCATGGCGTGGCCGCAGGCGATGGCCGCGGTTTTTCTTGGCAGCCTCGCCGTTCTGGCGCCCCTGCTGCTTGTCGGGCACGCGGGCGCGCGCCATGGGATCCCCTTTGCCGTGCTGGCGCGCGCGTCCTTCGGCACGCGCGGCGCGCTGCTGCCGGTACTGCTGCGCGCCGCGCTGGCGTGCCTGGCATACGGCATCCAGACCTGGCTGGGCGCGATGATGCTGTACACGCTGGCCGGCGCGCTGCTGGGCGGCCTGACGGGGCCGGCGCCCGGCGACCCGAACGCCGATCCGCTGGGGCGGCTGCTGGGTGCGCGCCCCATTCCGGGTGTCGGCATCAATCCCGGCGAGCTGGCCTGCTTCCTGCTGTTCTGGGCGCTGCAGCTCCTCGTCGTCGTGCGCGGCATCGACGGGGTCCGGGCGCTGCTTACCGTCACGGCGCCGCTCAAGATCGTACTTTGCCTGGGGCTGCTGGCGTGGGTCCTGCTGCACGCCGGTGGCGCCGGACCGCTGCTGGGCCAGCCGTCCCAGTTCGGCGCCGGCGGCGCCAAGGCGGGCCAGTTCGCGGCGGTGTTCTGGCCTGCGCTCGCCGGCGTGGCGGGACTCTGGGCCAGCCTCGCCGTCAACATCGCGGATTTCACCCGCTTTGCCGCGGCCCCGCGCGGGCAATGGGCGGGGCAGGCGCTGGGGCTGCCTGTTCCGATGGTGCTGCTGGCGGCGCTGGCCGCGACCGCGGCCTCGGCCACGACGGTGGCGTATGGGCGCGCGCTGTGGGATCCGGTCGACCTGGCCAGTCGCATGGACGGCGTTACGCTGCTGCTGGCGCTGGCGCTGCTGCTCATCGGGACCGCGAGCGCGAACCTGGCGGCCAACCTGGTCGCGCCCGCGTATGCGTTCTGCGCGTTCGCGCCCGGACGCATCAGCGCGCGGATCGGCGGCTGCCTCGCCGCTGGCAGCGCCATCGTCATCATGCCCTGGAAGATCCTCGAGGCCAGCCATGGCTATGTCTTCACATGGCTCGGCGGCAGCGCTGCGCTGCTGGCGCCGGTGCTCGGGATCGTGCTGGCCGATTACTACGTACTGCGCCGCGGGCACCTGAAGGTCGACGCGTTGTACCGCGATGGCGGCGCATATTCGTACCGGCGCGGCTGGAATCCGGCCGCGCTGCTGGCCTACGCCTTTGGTGTGCTGGCCAACGTGCCGGGCTTCCTGAACGCCGCCTTTCCGGCCTGGTTCCCGGGCGTGAGTCCGTTGTTCCGGCAGTCGTATCCGTACGCGTGGCTCACCGGCGCCGTGCTGGCCGCGTTCGCCTATGGAATCGGCATGGCCGGTACCGTGCCGCGCCGCGCGGCCGGCGGCTGACCGGCGCTCGCGGGCGCCGGTCAGCCGCGCGCACGTCGACGCGCCGGCGGCGGTGGCCGACCGGACATATGACCCGGCACGGCATAAATGGCGTCGGCGCTCCTGCCCCGCGCCGGGCGCTCGTGCGCGCCTGCCCGGCAGGCGGGATTTGACCGAGCTTCTCCCGGCTTCTCGCGCCTTACGGCGCGGCATCCTGCGATTCAATGGGAGCCCCCGCAACCCGGACCTGGGACGACCCCGATGACGTGGCTCAGCGACAGCAAGATCTCTACCCGGCTCGCGGCGAGCTTCGCCGTGATCACCTTCCTCGCATTCGTGCTGGGCGCGGTCTGCCTCTTCTACATTGCCCGCGTCGGCGGCGAGTTCGAACTGGTGATGAAGGACCGCTACGTCAAGGTCGAGGAGGTCGGCCGCATCCGCGAAACGCTCGGCGACACGGCCTGGAAGCTGCGCAACCTCTTCATCCTGACGGACGCCAAGGAACTGGCGGCGCAGCGGGCCGACATCGCCGCCAACGACGATGCGATCTCCCGGCTGATCGCCAGCCTGGACCAGAGCGTCGGCAGCGATACCGGCCGGTCCCTGCTCACGAAGCTCAATGACTCCCGCAGCGCGTACCGCGCGCAGCGCGACCGGATGCTGCAGCTGCTGCTCGACGGCAGCGTCGACGAGGCGCGCTTCGCCCTGCTGCAGGACGTGCGGCCAACCCAGGCCGCCTACTTCGGCGCCCTGCAGGATCTCGTCACCTACCAGAACGAACTGATGCTCGACTCGGGCCGCAGCGTCGCCGCGACGGTGCAAAGCGCGATGCGGCTGGTGCCTGCCATCGTGGCTGCGGTGGTGCTGCTGGCGGTGTTCATGTCGATCGCGATCATCCGCTCGACCACGCGTCCGCTGGACGACGCGGTGGGCATCGCCCAGGCGGTCGCGCAGGGCAATCTGGCGATCGATTTCCCCACCGGCGGACGCAGCGAGACGGCGCAGTTGCTGCACGCCTTGCATGACATGAAGACGCGCCTGGGCGGGATCGTCGCCAACGTGCGCAGCGGATCGGAGGTGGTCGCGTCGGCCAGCGCGCAGATCGCCCAGGGCAACGCCGACATGAGCAGCCGCACCGAGCAGCAGGCCTCGTCGCTGCAGCAGACCGCGGCGTCGATGGAGCAGTTGCGCACGACCGTGCAGCACAATGCCCGGAGCGCCGTCCAGGCCGACGAGATGGCGCGCGGCGCATCGACCATCGCGGGGCGCGGCGGCGAGGCGGTCGAGCAGGTGGTGCGGACGATGCGCGAGATCAACGAGAGCTCGCGCCGGATCGCCGACATCATCAGCGTGATCGACGGCATCGCGTTCCAGACCAACATCCTGGCGCTCAACGCCGCGGTCGAAGCGGCGCGCGCCGGCGAGCAGGGCCGCGGCTTCGCGGTGGTGGCGGGCGAGGTGCGCAACCTGGCGCAGCGCTGCGCCCAGGCGGCGCGCGAGATCAAGACCCTGATCGGCGCCAGCGTCGAGCGGGTGCACAGCGGCGCCACCCTGGTCGACGAGGCCGGCGCGACGATGGGCGAGATCGTCGCCGCGGTCCGGCGCGTCACGGAGATCATCAACGAGATCAGCCGCTCGAGCCGCGAGCAGAGCGACGGGGTCACCCAGGTGGGCGCGGCGATCACCCAGATGGACCAGGCCACGCAGCAGAACGCCGCGCTGGTCGAGCAGAGCGCCGCCGCTGCCGAGAGCCTGCGTTCGCAGGCCCAGGATCTGGTCAGCGCCGTCGCGGTCTTCCGCGTTCCCGCGGCGGCGGCCTGACGGCCGCGGCCCGGGCGCGCAGCGTCCTTGCACGCGGTCGGGACGGTGAGGGGCCACACGAACAGGCACCTGCTTGCTACATTGGCCGCCGCGCCGCTGTCGGCCGGCACGTGCCGGCACCGCCGCAGCGACCCGGTGCGGCCGTCCGCCGGGGCGGCCTGGGACCAGCCGGCGCCAAATCCACCACCGCGGAGACTCCCCCCGTGACTGCCCGCGCCCAGCACCGCGCCACCACCGCCGCGCCGCCGGCTCCCGCTCTCGATCGGCCCCTGCTCTCGCTGGGCATGCTGGCGCTGTTGCTGGCGCAGTTCCTGTCCGCGCTGGCGGACAACGCCGTGCTGATCGCCGCCATAGCGATCGCCAAGAGCCAGGGCATGCCCGGCCGGGTGCCGATGCTGCAGGAGGCCTTCGTGCTGCCCTTCATCGCGCTGGCGCCCTTCGCCGGCCCGCTCGCCGACGGCTTTGCCAAAGGCCGCGTCATGCTGGCCGCCAACCTGCTCAAGCTGGCCGGCGCCGGTGCGATGGCGCTGGGTGCCGATCCGCTGCTCGCCTACGGACTCATCGGCATCGGTGCGACGACGTATTCGCCGGCCAAGTACGGCATCCTGTCGCAGATGTTCGGCCCCGCACGCCTGGTGCGCGCCAACGGCATGCTCGAAGGCTCGACCATCGTCGCCATCCTGCTGGGCGTGCTGCTGGGCGGCTGGCTCGCCGACCGCTCGCTGGCCTGGGCCTTTGGTGGCGTGCTGGGCTGTTACGCCGGCGCCACCGCCGCCAACCTGCTCATTCCGCGCCTGCCGGCCGAGAACGCCGCCGCCGACTTCCGCCCCGGGCACCTGGTGCGCCGCTTCGGCCGTGCGTTGCGCACCCTGTACGCCGATGCCGACGCGCGCTTCAGCCTGCTGGGAACCAGCGTGTTCTGGGGCAGCGGCACGACCCTGCGCCTGGTGCTCTTTGCCTGGGTGCCGGTCGCGCTGCTGCTCGACGACAACGGGACCCCGGCGCAGCTGATGGGCGTGCTGTCGATCGGCATCGTCGGCGGCGCCGCCGCCGCCGGCATCTGGGTCTCGCTGGCCCGGGTCAACCGGGCATTGCTGGGCGGCGTGCTGCTGGGCCCGCTGATCATCGCCATGGCGGCCGTCACGACCTTCAAGGCGGCGGCGCCGGTCATGGCGGCAATCGGCGTTTGCGGCGGCCTGTTCGTCGTGCCGCTCAATGCGCTGTTGCAGGAACGCGGCCACCGGAGCGTCGGTGCCGGCAGCGCGCTGGCTGTTCAGAATTTCTCCGAGAACGTCACCATGCTGCTCTTCGTCGGCGCCTATTCGCTCGCCGGCCGCGCCGGCGCCGGGGTCGTCAGCATCGTCCTGGGCTTCGGCTCGGCGCTGTTGCTGGCGGTGCTGGCCATCGCGGCACTGCGCCTGCGCCCGGGAACCGGCGCGCCGTGAACCCCGAGTCCCGCATCGGCGGCGGGCCGCGCACGGTCCGCGCCGGTCGGCGGATCGGATGGCACCGTGCGCTATTGTGGCGGCGCGCATTTGGCCGATACCCGCCCCGTTCAGCGCCTGCAGTCCACCCGCGCCGCGGCCCTTCGGGGGCGACGGCCAGAAGGAGCCATACGATGACATTCAAGCGCCTGTCCCGGCCGCTGGCAGCCACCCTTGCCGCCATCGGCGTCCTCGCCTGGAGTCCGGCCGCCCGCGCCGTCGATCTGGGCGTATCGATCCAGTTCAGCCAGCCGGGCGTCTACGGCCGGGTCGACATCGGCCAGTATCCGGAACCCCGGCTGATCGGCCCGCAGGCGATCATGGTCGCGCCGCCGCCACCCGGAATGGCGCCGCCCGAGGCCGTATACCTATGGGTGCCGCCCGAGCACCGGGAACATTGGGCGCGCCACTGCCGCGAATACCACGCGTGCGGCCACCCGGTGTATTTCGTCGAGCATGGGTGGTACCAGGACCATGTCATGGCGCATCGGGGCCGCGACGAGGGCCGGCACGACAACGGCCGGCACGAGGGCCGGCGCGACGAGCGCGACGGCGGCCGGGAGCGCGATCGCGGCCGCGGCGACGACCAGCGCTAGCCAGCGCCGCGCGGCGGCTGCACGGCGCAGCCCGCCCGCGCACCGCGGCAAACTTACAATGCGGCTCCTTTGGTGCGGCCGGCGTCCAGCGCCGGTCCGCGCCGCTCTTCGCTCCGGGAGGCGCAATGCCCTTCGTCGGTATCGGCCTGCATGTACTGGTCGCCCTGTTCTTCGCCGTGCACGTGGTTCGTACGGGCCAGCCGATCTACTGGCTCTTCATCCTGTTCTCCTTTCCACTGCTGGGCAGCATCGTGTACTTCCTGGTGATCTACCTGCCCAATTCGCGCCTGGACCGTGGCGCCCGCCGGGCGGTGGCGGTCGCGGCGCGCTCGCTTGACCCGGGTCGCGAGCTGCGCGAAGCGCGCGCTGCCTTCGAATTCACGCCCACCGCGCAGAACCAGATGCGCCTGGCCGCGGCACTGCTGCAATCCGGGGCGGCGCAGGAAGCGGCCGCCAACTACGAGGCCTGCCTGACCGGGCCCTTCCGCAACGATCTGGAAATCCGCTACGGCGCGGCGCGCGCCCACTTCGACAGCGGCGCGTTCGCACGCGCCATCGACTGCCTGCAGCAGATCCAGGCGGCCGATCCGGCCTTCCGCGCCGAAGCGGTGCATCTGCTGCTGGCGCGGTCGCTCGCGGCCGCCGGCCGCCATGATGCGGCGCGGGCGGAATTCACGGCGGCGCAGCGGCGCTTCGGATCGTTCGACGCGCGCGCCGAATTCGCCATCTGGGCCTATGGCCAGGGCGACCCGGCGACGGCGGCGCACCTGCAGGGCGAGATCGACCTGATCGTCAGCCGCTGGAGCCGGCACAACCGCGATTTGAACGCCCCGCTGCTGCGCCGCCTGCAGGCGGCGCGCGACAGTGCCGCCGGCTAGCTGCGCGGCGCTGCGGCGGGGCGATTCGCGGCAGAATCCGTCCATGACGGACGCAGCGGAACACGTACGCATCGACAAATGGCTGTGGGCGGCACGCTTTTACAAGACGCGCTCGCAGGCGCTCGATGCCATCGAGCTCGGGCGCGTGCGGGTCGAGGGCGAGCGCGTGAAGCCCGCGCGCGCCGCGCATGTCGGCGACCGCGTGGAAATCCTCGCCGGCGCGACGCGCATCGTGGTGATCGTGCGCGCGCTGGCGGCGGTGCGCGGTCCCGCGCCCGCCGCCCGCATGCTGTACGAGGAAACCGCGCAGAGCGTGGCGCAGCGCGAACGCCAGGCACAGGTGCGGCGCTACGGCGCCGAGCCCGCCGCCACCCTGCAGGGGCGTCCCACCAAGCGCGACCGGCGCCGCCTGGAGCGGCTGTAGCGGCCGTGCCGGCGCATCGCGCGGCGTCAGTCGCGCGGCGCCAGCGGCGGCTGGAAGCGCACCGCGGCCACGCGCGCGGTCACCAGGACCGCCAGCAGCGCCGCCAGCGCGAGGATCTGCGGTGCCGCCATCGTGCGGTCGTACAGGCCGATAAAGACCTCGCGCAGGATGAATGCGATGCCGACTTCCGCCAGCACGCGCAGGCGGACGCGGTGGAATTCGAGGTAATCGGTGAAGGTGCGGAACAGCTCGATCAGCACGAATACGGAAAGCACGTCGATCACGAGCTCGCGATCGATCCCGTCGACCACGCCGTGCACCAGCGTGTGCGAGGACAGCGCGCCGCTGAAGGCGCTGCCGGCGGCGATGAAGTCGAGCACCAGTCCGCCCAGCGCACCCATCAGGGTGAGCAGCATCACGACCACCAGCGCGGACACGATCGCGTCCAGCACCCGGCCGTAGAGCAGCAGCGTCCTGCGCTTGAGCTGGCCGCGCGCCGCCGCGCCGGCGGACTCCAGTCCGGAAGGGGGGGTGTCGATCTTCGCCTCCTGCAATGGTCGTGGGAAGCGCGACAGTACCGCATCCGCGACGCCGTAAAATGCAGCCGTTTCCCCGGCCGGTCATCGCGCGCCGGCCGTTCCTCCCTCACCGCGAAGGCAGACCCGCATGATCGCGCCGCGCCGTCCCATCCGCCGCCGCAATGGCGCGGCCCTGCCTGCCGGCGTGCCGGCGCTGACACTGGCGCTGACACTGGCGCTGGCCGGCGCAACGGCGCGCGGCGCGTCGGTCGCCCCGGTCGCCGCGACCAATGGCATGGTCGTCACGGCCCAGCATCTGGCCAGCCAGGTCGGTGTCGACATCCTGCGGCAGGGCGGCAATGCGGTCGATGCCGCAGTGGCGGTGGGCTACGCCCTGGCGGTGGTCTACCCGGCTGCCGGCAATCTGGGTGGCGGCGGATTCATGACCATCGAACTGGCCGACGGCCGCACCACCTTCCTGGACTTTCGCGAAAAGGCGCCGCTGGCGGCAAGCCGCGACATGTACCTGGGTGCCGATGGCAAGGTGATTCCCGGCCTGAGCACCGACAGCTACCTGGCCGTGGGCGTTCCGGGCACCGTATCGGGGCTGGAAACGGCGCTGTCGCGCTACGGAACCCGGCCGCGCGCGGCGGTGCTGGCGCCGGCGATCCGACTGGCACGGCAGGGCTTCGTGCTGGACGCCGGCGATGTGCGCATGCTGCGGTCCGCAGCCGAGGACTTGCGCAAGGACCCGGGCGCGGCCGCGATATTCCTCGACCACGGCAAGCCGTGGCAGGCCGGTGCGCGCCTGGTGCAATCCGACCTGGCGCGCACGCTGGGCCGCATCAGCCGGCAGGGCGCGCGCGGCTTCTACGAGGGTCCGACCGCTGCGGCCATCGTCGCCGCGAGCCGGGCCGGCGGCGGCATCCTGGCCGCGGCCGATTTCGACCAATATCGCACCGAAGAACGCCGCCCGGTCGAATGCGACTATCGCGGCTTCCACATCGTTTCGGCACCGCCGCCGAGCGCCGGCGGGGTCATCCTGTGCGAGATGCTCAATATCCTCGAGGGCTATCCACTGCGCGCGCTCGGATTCCATTCGGCGCAGGCGGTGCACTACCAGATCGAGGCGATGCGCCACGCCTACCGCGACCGCAACACCCTCCTGGCCGATCCGGATTTCGCCGCCAACCCGATCGCCCGCCTGCTGGACAAGCAGTACGCTGCCGGTATTCGCGCCGCCATCGACCCGGCGCACGCGGGCAGCGCAGCGGCGCTGGACCGCATCGAGCCGACCCACGAAGGCACGAACACCACGCACTATTCCATCGTCGACCGTTTCGGCAATGCCGTCGCGGTCACGTACACCCTCAACGACTGGTTCGGCGCGCGGCGGGTGCCGCCCGCAACCGGTGTCCTGCTCAACAACGAGATGGACGACTTCACGGCCAAGCCGGGCGTGCCCAATCAGTACGGGCTGGTGCAGGGCGCGGCCAACGCGATCGGGCCGGGCAAGCGGCCGCTGTCGTCGATGACCCCGACCATCGTCACGCAGGAGGGCAAGCCGGTGCTGGTGGTGGGCACGCCGGGCGGCAGCCGTATCATCACCACGGTGCTCCAGTCGATCGTCAACGTCATCGACTACGGCATGAACGTGCAGGAAGCCGTCGATGCACCGCGCTTTCACCAGCAATGGCTGCCGGAGTCCACGATGATGGAACCCTATGCGCTCAGTCCCGATACCCAGCGCCTGCTGGCGGCGATGGGCCACACGCTGGTGCCGGAGCCCCTGACCAACCACCTGGAAGCCATACTCGTGGGCGCCCCGGCGCTGGGCGCGGCGCCGGTGGGCGCGGCGCGCTTCTACGGCGCCAACGATCCGCGCCGCGGCACCGGCCAGGCGCTGGGCTACTGAGGCGCGGCGGACCGACGCGCCGGGCCGTCACCATGCCAGCACCAAGCTACAAGTCGGAACTGCGCAATCTGCAGATTGCGCTCGTGGCCGTGCATCGGCACATCATCCACCACGGCCGCCGCGTCCTGCTGATCTTCGAAGGGCGGGACGGGTCAGGCAAGGACGGCTCGATCAAACGCGTCGTCGAGCACCTGAGCCCGCGCGATACCCGCGTCGTGGCACTGGGCAAGCCATCGGATCGCGAGCTCGGGCAATGGTATTTCCAGCGCTTTGCATCGCACC
The DNA here is from genome assembly GCA_963781975.1 of uncultured beta proteobacterium. GTDB lineage: Bacteria > Pseudomonadota > Gammaproteobacteria > Burkholderiales > Burkholderiaceae_F > GJ-E10. Next base: position 57,923 of record CAWAHT010000007.1, on the reverse strand, counting down.
TGCCCGCCGCCGGCGAATTCGTGCTGTTCAATCGCAGCTGGTACAACCGCGCCGGGGTCGAGCCGGTCATGGGGTTCTGCAGCCGGGAACAGGCCTCGGCGTTCCTGCGCGACGTGGTTCCCTTCGAGCAGATGCTGGCGCAGGCCGGCATCGTGCTGGTGAAGTATTACCTCGATATCAGCCGCGACGAGCAGCGCCGGCGGCTGCGCGCACGCGCGCGCGACCCGCTGACCCAGTGGAAATCCAGCGCGGTCGATGCGGTGGCGCTGGCGCACTGGGACGACTACTCGCGCGCGCGCGATCGCATGCTGCGCCGGACCCATACGGCAGCGGCGCCATGGATCATCGTCAAGGCCGACGACAAGAAGCAGGCCCGGATCAACCTGCTGCGCGACCTGGTGCGGCGCATCGAGTCCGGTGGCCCGCCGGCCCCCGTGCAAGCCCCGGACAGCCGAGTGGTTTTTGCCTATGCCGCGGCGCGCCAGGGGCTGCTCGCACCCTGAGGGCAACGCTGCGCCGTCGGCGTAGTATTCGGCCACCATCGCCGCACGGCCGCGCCGGCCCGGCGGCAGTGCACGGCGCCGCTCATGTACACGCTCTACATCGCCAACAAGAACTACTCGTCGTGGTCGCTGCGCCCCTGGGTGCTGATGCGCGCCCGCGGCATCGCCTTCAGCGAATCGGTGGTGCCGTTCGAGCCCGGCTCCAATCGCGAGCGCTTCCGGCGCTTTTCGCCCAACGGCAAGGTGCCCTGCCTGGTAGACGACGGCAACGCGATCTGGGATTCGCTGGCCATCGTCGAATATCTCGCCGAACGGCATGACGGCGTCTGGCCGCAGGAGCCGCTGGCGCGTGCGTGGGCACGCTGCGCCGCCGCGGAGATGCACGCGGGATTTGCGGCGCTGCGCGAGCGCTGTTCGATGAACTGCGGCATCCGCGTGCGCCTGCACGAACGCCCGACCGACCTGCTGCAGGACTGTGCCCGCATCGAAGAGCTCTGGAGCGAAGGGCTGGCCCGCCATGGCGGCCCCTTTCTCGCGGGCAGCACCGTTACCGCCGTGGACGCCTTCTTCGCCCCGGTGGCGTTTCGCATCCAGACCTACGGCCTCGAGCTGCGCGAGCCGGCCGCCGGCTACGCCCGGCGCCTGCTGCTGCTCGATGCAATGCGGCAGTGGTACGACGAAGCGCTGCGCGAGCCCTGGCGCGACGCGGCGCACGACGATGCAACGCGGCGCGCCGGCGTCTGGCTCGCCGATCTTCGCGCGCCGCGCGGCTAGCATCCGCGGCTGGCGCGCCGGCGCCGGTGCCCGGTAAACCCCCTCAGGAAGGTGATGTCATGCAGTCGTGCAAATTCGGGCGTCTTTGTTGTCTGGCGTTGGCCGGCCTGGCGGTGCAGCTGGCGGCGGCAGCGCCGGCGGTAGATCCGGCGCGCGCGCAGCCATTCGACGGCCGTGATGCGACGGCAAGTCCCGGCGCCGATTTCTTCGCCTATGCCAATGGCGGCTGGATCCGCGCCACGCCGATCCCGGCGGACCGCAGCAGCTACGGCATTGCGGCGCAATTGCAGGAACTGGCGGATCGCCGCACGGCCGACCTGATCCGCGCGGTGGCCGGGTCCGGCGCAGCGGACGGATCCGACGCGCGTCGCGTGGGCGATTACTTCGCGGCTTACATGGACGTCGAGGCCATCGAGCGGGCCGGGCTGGCGCCCCTGCAGCCGCTGCTGGACGAGATCGGCGCCATCCACGACCGCAAGGCGCTCGCCGCAACGCTGGGGCGCAGCCTGCGCGCCGATGTCGATGTGCTCAACAATACCGCGACCTATACGCCCCGACTCTTCGGCCTGTGGGTCGCGCAGGATCTCGATCGGCCCACGCGCTATCTGCCTTTCCTGCTGCAGGGCGGCCTGGGCATGCCCGATCGCGACTACTACCTGAAGGAGACGGCGTCGATGGCGAATTTTCGCGCCCGGTACCGCGAACACATCGCGGCGCTGCTCGTGCTGGCCGGCGACACGACGGCGGCGGCGGCGGACCAGGCCGAGCGCATCGCGCGCCTGGAGGCGCGCATTGCCGCGGTGCACGCCTCGCGCACCGATACGGAAGACGTTCGCAAGGGCGACAACCACTGGCCCCGCGCCCGCTTCGGCGCCCTGGCCGACGGCCTGGACTGGGAAACCTTCTTTTCGGCGGCGGGCCTGGCCGACCAGCAGGAGTTCGTCGTCTGGCAGCCGGGCGCGGTGCAGGGCATCGCCCGCCTGGTGACGACCGAGCCGCTGGAGACCTGGAAGGAATACCTGCGCTATCACGTCATCGATGACTACGCGCCGGTCCTGCCGCACCCGTTCGCGGCCGAACACTTCCACTTCCACGACCAGATCCTGGCCGGCACGCCCCGGCAGCCGGAACGCTGGCGCCTCGCCGTCGACGCGACCAGCGCAGCGCTGGGCGAGGCGGTCGGGCGCCTGTACGTCGAGCGCTACTTTCCGCCCGGCGAGAAGGCGCGCGCGGAGGCGATGGTGCGCGATATCGTCGCCGCGTTCGGCCGGCGCATCGACCAGCTCGAGTGGATGGCCCCCGCAACCCGGCGCATGGCAAAGGCCAAGCTCGCCAGCTTGCGCGTCGGGGTGGGCTACCCCGACCACTGGCGCGACTACTCGGGCCTGCGCGTTGCCGCCGGCGAGGCCCTGGCCAACCGGCAGCGCGCGGAACGCTTCGAGTACCAGAGCAATATTGCCAAGCTTGGGCGGCCGGTCGACCGGGACGAATGGGTCATGAACCCGCAACTGGTGGACGCCGTCAACCTGCCGGTGATGAACGCCATCGAGTTCCCGGCGGCGATCCTGCAGCCGCCGCTCTTCAGCCCGGCGGCGACTGCCGCGATGAACTACGGCGCAACCGGCGCCACGATCGGGCACGAGATCAGCCACAGCTTCGACGACCAGGGCGCGCTCTTCGATGCCGACGGGCGCCTGCACGACTGGTGGACGCCGGCGGACTACGCCCATTTCACGGCCTCGGGCGCGGCGCTGGCGCGCCAGTTCAACGGCTATCGGCCCTTCGCCGACATCGCCGTCGACGGCCGCCAGACCCTGAGCGAGAACATCGCGGACCTCGCGGGCCTGGCCGCCGCCTACGATGCCTATCGCCTGTCGCTCGCGGGCGGCGCTGCGCCGGTCGTCGACGGACTGAGCGGCGACCAGCAGTTCTTCCTGAGCTACGCGCAGAGCTGGCGCGAGAAGATCCGCGAACCGGCGTTGCGCCAGCAACTGGTCACTGATGGCCATGCGCCGGCCGAATATCGGGCCGATACGGTGCGCAACATCGACGCGTGGTACGCCGCCTTCGCCGTTCCGGCCGGCGCGCCGCTGTATCTCGCGCCGGGCGCGCGGGTGCGCGTCTGGTAGCGAACCGGCCGTGCGACATCATCGGGGAGGGTGCTCAATGCGGGTTCTGGTCGGGTGGTGCGGGGCGATCGTGGCGGCCTGGTGGGCAGTGGCCGCCGCGCCGGCGGGTGCGACGGAACTTACCGTCGAGCGCCTGTTTTCCGATCCCGCGCTCGCCGGGACGGTGGCGCGCGGCGTGCGCGTCGCGCCGACCGGCGATCGCGTGACGTTTCTGCGCGGCCGCCCCACAGACGCCTTCCAGCTCGACCTGTGGCAGATCGATGCCGGCGGCGGCGCCGCGCCCCGACTGCTGGTCGACTCCAAGCGCCTGGTCGCGCAGGAACACCTTTCGCCGGACGAGAAGGCGCGCCGCGAACGCGAGCGCACGGCGCAGTACCACGGCATCGTCGACTACAGCTGGGCGCCCGACGGCAGGCACCTGCTGGTGCCGCTGGGCGGCGACCTCTTCGTGGTCGACCTGGCCGCCGGCGGCGAGGCGGGCGTGCGCCGGCTGCCGCTGCGCCACCGGAACGTCATCGACCCGAAATTCTCCCCGCGCGGGCGCTACGTTTCGTTCCTCTACGCGCAGAACCTGTACGTCTACGACCTGCAGACGGGCCGGGAGCGGGCATTGACCCGCGATGGCGGTGGCGCCGTGCACAACGCCGAGTCCGAATTCGTGGCCCAGGAGGAGTTCGCCCAGGCGAGCGGCTACTGGTGGTCGCCGGACGACGCGCACATCGCCTTCAAGCGCTTCGACGAATCGGCCGTCGCGCTGACGCGGCGCATGGAGACCTTCGCCGATCGCATCGACGTCGTCGAGCAACGCTACCCGGCGGCCGGCGCAGCCAACGCGGCCGTCAAGCTCGGGGTGCTGTCCGTTGCCGGCGCGCCGGCGCCGCGCTGGATCGACCTGGGCCGGGGCGACGCCTACCTGCCCCGCGTCAACTGGCTGCCCGACGCACGCCGACTTGCCGTGCAGCGCCTGGCGCGCGATCAGCGGACGCTCGAGCTGCTCTTCGCCGATACCGGCCCGGCGACGCCGCGCGTGCGCCGGGTGCTCACCGAGACCTCTTCGGCATGGATCGAGATCAACGACGACCTGCGCTTCTTCGAACACCGCGACCAGTTCATCTGGGCCTCGGAGCGCAGCGGTTTCAAGCACCTTTACCTCTACCGCTTCGACGGCACGCTGGTGCGTCCGCTCACCGGCGGCGACTGGAACATCGACGAGGTGCTGGCCTTCCGTGAAGGCGATGGGCGCGTGATATTCCGCTCCAATCGGGACCGGGTGGAGGACAGCCAGGTCTACGAAGTGGCGCTGGACGGCGCGCCCGCCGCGGCGCCGCGGCGCCTGACGGGCGCCGACGGCTGGCACGACGTCACGTTCGGCTGCCCGGCGGAACTGCCGTTCGGCTGCCGGGCGCAATGGTATGTCGACTCCTGGTCCGATGCGAACACGCCGCCGCAGGTAAGCGTGCACGACGGCCAGGGTCGGCAACTGGCCTGGATCGAGGCCAATCGCGTGGACGATCAGCATCCCTACGCACCGTACCGCGCGCAGCACGTGCCGACCGAATTTGGCCAGATCCCGGCGCCGGACGGGCAGGCGCTGCATTACGCGCTGCTCCGGCCGGCCGATGTGCAGCCGGGCCGGCGCTATCCGGTCCTGCTTTCCTTCTACGGCGGGCCCACCGCGCAGCTGGCGACGAACGCCTGGGGCGGCGGTTCGCGGACGCTGTTCGACCAGTACCTGGCCCAGCACGGCATCGGCGTCTTCACGCTCGATAATCGCGGCACGGCCCGGCGCGGCCGCGCCTTCTCCGATGTGCTGCGCGGCCGGCTGGGAACGGTCGAGGTGACCGACCAGATGGCGGGATTGCACTGGCTGGCCCGCCAACCGTGGGTGGACGCGGCGCATGTGGGCTGTTTTGGCTGGAGCTACGGCGGCTACCTGAGCCTGATGCTGCTGGCGCGTTCGGGCGGGGGAATCGCCGCGGGCGTCAGCGTGGCGCCGGTGACCGATTGGCGCGACTACGACACGGCCTACGTCGAGCGTTACCTCGGCATGCCCGCCGCCAATGGCGACGGCTATCGCGACAGTTCCGTCTTCACCTGGCTGGCGGGCATGCGCAGCCCCCTGCTGCTGGTCCACGGCATGGCCGACGACAATGTCCTCTTTGCCAATTCGACGCGATTGATGGCGGCGCTGCAGTCGCAGGGAACCCTGTTTTCGCTGATGACGTACCCGGGGGGCAAGCACGGCCTGTCGACGCCGGCGATGCAGAAGCACGCGTTTCGCACGATTGCGGCGTTCCTGCAGCAGCACCTGCAGCCGGGGCCGCCGGCTGCAGCGGCACCGCCTCATTGACCTGGTGCGGCGCCCGGGCGGCTGCCGGGCGTATCCGGCATCGGCGCGCTCGCCGGCGGCGCCGCCGCGTGCGCGGGCTTGCCGGGGGGCGGCATGACGACGCCCTTGGGCGACAGCACGCCGGACCATGCCGCGATTTCGCCCTGCAGCCGATTGCGCGCCTGTGCCGGGTCCAGGGAAATGAAGCGGCCGCCGGCGAAGGTGTGCGCGGCGCCCAGCAGGGCGAAGCCCTTGTCCACGCGATAGACGGTCACGGCGCTGTCCGGCTCGCGGGCAAACAGGAAATATCCGGAGCCGTCGTTCAGCCGGGCGAAGCCGTGCTTGACGCCGTCGGCCTGCTGAAACGACACCTGCCGCACCACCGGTGCGATTTGCGCGGCGTCCAGGTGCAGCGCCGCTGCGATGGGCTGCGGGATCGCAATGCTGCTGCCCTGATCGCGGGCGATCTTTTCCAGGCGCAGGATCTGCTCGCCGGTAAGGCGGTCCAGGCGCAGCAGCGACGGCGGCTGGATCACCGCCGGCCGGGGCGCCGGTCGGGCGGGCGCCGCATCCGACGCCGCCGCGGGGCTGGCCGCCAGGGCCGGCAGCGCCGCCAGCGCCGCGGCCAGCAGCAGGATGCTGCGCAGTTCACCGGAAAGGGAGCGGGCGATGTGCATGAGCTTGCGGTCGATCCGGTTGGCGTGGAGAGGCGAAATTGCCATTGCCTGCCGCCGCCGTCAAGCCGCTGCGAAGGCCGTACACTTGCCGCCGGCAGTTTCGCTGCCGGCCGCCGCGGCACGGGTGCGGCGCCCAACGTTGGGGGGAAAACGGACCATGAAGAAGATTCTCTGTGCGCTGGCACTGACCATCGCGGGATTCGGATTGCCGGCGGCACAGGCAGCCGACACCAAGGCCGCCGATGCCAAGGCGACGCAAGCCGGCCCGGCGCCCGCCACCGGCTCCTGTGAAGACCGGGCGGTCGACAAGAACGGCAAGAAGCTGGCCGGTGCAGCCCGGGCGTCGTTCATGAAGAAATGCGAGGCGGACGCCAAGCCTGCGTGCGCCGCCCGGGCGGTCGACAAGAACGGCAAGAAGCTGGCCGGCGCGGCGCGCGCGTCGTTCATGAAGAAGTGCGAGGCCGAGTCGGCACCCGCCAAGTAGGCGGCAGCCGCGGGCGGGCCTCACACGGTGCTTGCCGCCGTTGATTCCGCGCCGGGCGCCGGCCGGGCCGGTGCGGCGCCCGCGCGCCTGCGCGCCGTGTTCATCGGTTCGATCGGCAACCTGGTCGAGTGGTACGACTTCTACTGCTACTCGGCGTTCTCGCTGTACTTCGCGGGCGCGTTCTTCCCGGCACAGGATCCGACGGTCTCGCTGATGTCCACGGCGCTCGTCTTTGCGCTCGGATTCCTCATGCGCCCGATCGGCGGCTGGCTGTTCGGATATATCGGCGACGTGCGCGGCCGGCGCCGGTCCCTGATGCTGTCGGTGCTGCTGATGTGTGCGCGGCTCGCTGCTGATCGCGCTCACGCCCACGTACGCGACCATCGGCGCCGCCGCACCGGCGCTGCTGCTGCTGGCGCGCGTGCTGCAGGGCCTGAGCCTGGGCGGCGAATATGGCGCCAGCGCCACCTACCTGTCGGAGATCGCCCATGGCGCGCATCGCGGCTTCACGGCCAGCTTCCAGTACGTGACGCTGATCGGCGGGCAGCTTGCGGCGCTGCTGGTCCTGCTCGTGCTGCAGAACTTCGCCCTGTCGGGCGAGCAGTTGCGCGCCTGGGGCTGGCGCATTCCCTTTGCGATCGGCGCGGTGCTGGCGCTGATTGCACTGGTCATGCGGCGCCAGCTGGTGGAGACCGACAGCTTCCAGCGCCAGCGCCACGTGCCGGGCGCGGGCGCCGCGGCCACGCTGCGCGAACTGCTGCGCGCATCCGCGCGCGGCCCTGACCGTCGTCGGCCTGACCATGGGCGGCACCCTGGCCTTCTACGTCTATACCGTGTACATGCAGAAGTTCCTGCGGCTGTCGGCGGGGCTATCCGATGGCCAGTCCACCGCGGTTTCGGCGGGCTCGCTGGTCTTCGCCATGCTGCTGCAGCCGCTCTATGGCGCGCTTTCCGACCGCATCGGGCGCAAGCCGCTGCTGATCGCCTTCGGCGTGTTCGGCACCGTTTCCACCGTGCCCCTGCTCACGGCCATTTCCCACGCGCGCGGGCCCTGGGAGGCGTTCTTCGCTGGTTGCCGCCGCCTGGCTCATCGTTTCGGCCTACACCGCGATCAATGCGGTCGTGAAGGCCGAACTCTTCCCGGCCCGCATACGCGCGACGGGCGTGGGACTGCCCTATGCCGTCACCGTATCGGTCTTCGGCGGATCCGCCGAATATCTCGCGCTCCGGTTCAAGCAGGCCGGCATCGAGGCCGGCTTCTACTGGTACACGACGGCGGTGATCGCGGCCACGCTGCTCGTCGTGCTCTTCATGGGCGATACCCGGGACAGCTCCGCCATCGACCGGGACCTGGCGGCGCCGCCGCCCGCGTGACACGGGGCCATGCGACCATGACGGCCCCCGTCCCCGCGCTGCCGCCCGAACCGCGGCCGGGCGAAGTCATCCTGGTGGGTACCGGTCCCGGCGACCCCGAGCTGTTGACCGTACGTGCGGCGCGCCTGCTGCGGCAGGCGGATCTCGTGCTCTACGACAACCTCGTATCGGCGCAGGTACTGGCGCTGCTGCCGCCGTCGGCCGAGCGCATCTATGTCGGCAAGCAGCGCAACCGGCACGCCGTCGCCCAGGACGGCATCAACCAGATGATGGTCGACCAGCGCGCGCGCCGGCCGACGCGTGCTGCGCCTCAAGGGCGGCGACCCTTTCATCTTCGGCCGTGGCGGCGAGGAGCTCGAATTCCTGGCCCGGGCCGGCATCGCATTCCAGGTGGTGCCGGGTATCACCGCCGGGGTTGGCGTGGCCGCCTGCGCCGGCATCCCCCTCACCCATCGGCGCCTCGCCCAGAGCTGCGTCTTCGTGACCGGCCACCTGCAGGACGGCAGCATGGCGCTGGATTGGCCCATGCTGGCGCGGCCCACCAGACCGTGGTGGTCTACATGGGGTTGCTGGGCCTGCCGCATCCTCTGTCAGCGCGCTGATCGAGCACGGGCGTGCGCCCGAAACCCCGATCGCGATCATCCAGCAGGGTACCACTCCGGGGCAGCGCGTCCTTGACGGCACCCTTGCCACGCTTGCGGACCTGGTGGCGGCAACGCCGCTGCATGCCCCCACGCTGATCATCGTCGGCGAAGTCGTCGCCCTGCGCCGCGTCCTTGCCCCTACCGTCAACGAGCCCGCCGCGCCCGGCCCCGTGTAAGAATTCCGCCGTCCCGCCGACAGATGGCATGGGCGCCGCACGGCGCACTTCCGATCCACTCCTTCGCGAGGAAAATCATGTCGCTGGCCGCCGCTCGGTCCGGCGTGCCGCCTGCGGCGCGCCCGGTGCTCCCGCCCCTGCTGCAACCGGGGTGGGTGCGCATCACGCACTGGCTCAATGTCGCTGGCGGTGCTCGTGCTGGTGACCAGCGGCTGGCGCATATACAACGCATCGCCGATCTTCGCCTTCAAATTCCCCACGCGACCTGACGCTGGGCGGCTGGCTGGGCGGGGCGCTGCTGTGGCATTTCGCCGCGATGTGGCTGCTGACCGCCAACGGTCTCGTCTACCTCGCGCTGAACCTCGTGGCCGGACGGCTGCGGCGCCGGTTCTGGCCGCTGCGGGCGCGCGCGATCGTGGCCGATCTCGCGGCGGCACTGCGTGGCCGGCTGGCGCACGACGACCTGGGCCAATACAACGCCGTGCAGAAGCTCGCCTACCTGGGTGCGATCGGCCTGCTGGTGCTGGCCGTGCTTTCGGGGCTGGCGGTATGGAAATCGGTGCAACTGCCGCTGCTGCGCGAATTGATGGGCGGCTTCGACAATGCCCGCGTGGTGCACTTCTTCGCGATGTCCGGCCTGGTGCGCCTTCTTCGTGGTCCACGTGGTCATGGTCGCGCTGGTGCCCAGGACCTTCCTGTTGATGATGCGCGGGCGCTAGCACGCGGCCGCTGGAGAACCGACATGAAGACGAGCGCGCCGGCCCCGATGGCGTCCACCGCACTGATCAGCGCGCGACCGGCGCGAACTGCTGAAGGACGCGCGCGCGCTGCTGACGCCGCCGGCGCGGCGCCTGTTCTTCGCAGCGCGGCATGACGCGTCGGCGGCCTGGCCCTGCTCAGCGGGCTGCAGCGTCGCCGATTCGGACGACGCCGAGCGCCTGCTGATGAAGGTCTCGCGATTCAACGACGCGTGCAGGGCTGGCTGTTCGACCCCGCCACGCTGGCGCCCACCTACCCCGCCTCGATGATCACGCGCCCGTTCCCGTTCAATGCCTACTATGGCGAGGACGAGGCGCCGGTGGTCGACGGCGCGGGCTTCTTCCTGCAGGTGGGTGGGCGCGTCGCGCGGCGCGACACCTGGTCGCTGGAGCAGCTCAACGCGCTGCCGCAGGAGGAGCAGATCACCCGTCACATCTGCGTCGAGGGCTGGAGCGCCATCGGCCGCTGGGGCGGCGTGCGCTTTGCCACCTTCCTGCAGCGCATCGGCGCCGATACCTCGGCGCGCTACGTCGGCTTCCGTGCGCCGACGACTATTTCACCAGCATCGACATGCCGACCGCGCTGCATGCGCAGACCCTGCTGACGCTGCGCTACGATGGCGCCACCCTGCCGCGCAAGTACGGCTTCCCGATGAAGCTGCGCATACCCACCAAGCTCGGCTACAAGAACCCCAAGCACATCGTGGAAATCTTCGTCACCAATGACTACCCCGGCGGATACTGGGAAGACCAGGGCTACAACTGGTTCGGCGGATCCTGAGCAAGGCGCGGCCGGCGCGCACCATCCGGCAGCGGCGCCGGCAGCCGGACTCGATCCGCGCCCCGCGCTGGTGCTCTTCTCCGGCGGCCAGGACTCGACCACCTGCCTTGCCTGGGCGCTGGCCCGGCATGCGCACGTCGAGACCGTCGGCTTCGATTACGGCCAGCGCCACCGCGTCGAGCTCGATCAGCGCAACGTCTTGCGCGCGGCGCTCGCCGCGGGCTTTCCCGCGTGGCAGCCGCGCCTGGGCCCGGACCACGTCCTCGACCTGGCGGTCCTTGGGCGGATCAGCGAGTCGGCGCTGACGCAGGACCGGGCGATCGAGCTGCAGTCCAACGGCCTGCCCAACACTTTCGTGCCGGGCCGCAATCTGGTCTTCCTGACGCTGGCGGCGGCGCTGGGCTACCGCCGCTCGATCCATGTCCTGGTGGGCGGCATGTGCCAGACCGACTTCTCCGGCTACCCCGATTGCCGCGATGCCACCATCCGGGCGCAGGCGACGGCGCTGGCGCTCGGACTGGCCGAGCCGGTCGAGATCACCACGCCGCTGATGTGGCGCGACAAGGCGCAGATCTGGGGACTGGCGCATGAATTGGGCGGCGCAGCGCTGGTGGACCTGGTGCTCGAGCACACCCACACCTGCTACCTGGGGCGGCGCGACCGGCGCCATCCCTGGGGTTACGGCTGCGGCAGCTGTCCGGCGTGCGCCTTGCGCGCCGCCGGCTGGCGGCGCTGGCGCGACGGCGGTGGCTGATCAGCGCATGTTGCCGGTGTGGCCGAGCGAATAGCGCCCCGGCTGGGGCCAGACGGTGAGGCCGTGCGGCTCCAGGCCGACGGGAATGCGGTCCACCGTTCCCAGTTGCGTATCGAAGACGTAGACCTCGTCGTCGAAGCGGCCCGACAGCCATAGCTGCCTGCCATCGGCGCTGACGTTGCCCATGTCGGGGCTGCCGCCACCGGGAATCGGCCAGGTCTTCACGACGCGGCGCGTCGCAAAATCGATGACCGCAACGCTGCCTTTGCCGTGGCGCGCACCGTGCACCTTGTTGGAGCCGCGGTTCGACACGTACAGTTGCCTGCCGTCGCGGCTGGGATAGAGACCGTGCGCGCCGACGCCGGTGGCGATCCGGCCCAGCTGCGCGAAGCGCTCGCCGTCGACCACGAAGACGCCGTCGGCCATCATGTCGGCGACGAAGAACGCGCTGCCGTCCGGCGCAACGCGGATGTCCTGCGGCATGCCGCCGCCCTGGAGCTTGAGAAGGCCGACGACGCGGCGCCCGATCAGGTCGATCTTGGCGAGCGCCGCGGAGAACTCGCAGGTGAAGATGGCGTAGCGCCCGTCGATGGCGAAGTCGGCGTGGTTGATGCCCTTGCAACCCGGGACGACCAGCGACCACTGCAGTGCCATCGTATGCGGATCGCGGAAATCGAGGCGCTGGTGGGCCTCGGCGACGACGATCGCGGCGCTGCCATCGGGCAGGAAATACATGTTGTAGGGATCGTCGACCGCGATCGGCGCGCCGGGCATTGCCGTCCGGGGATCGATCGGCGTGACGCTGCCATCGTTGCGCCGCTCCGAATTGTTCGTCACCCACAGCGTCTGCAGGTCCCAGGACGGCACGATGTGCTGCGGATTGACGCCGACCGGGAAGTGCCCCAGGACCTTGTGCGAATCGGGGTCGATGACGGCCACCGCATTGGAGCGCAGCTCGGGCACGTATACCCGGTGCAGGGCGCCGGCGGTCGCGGCGCTGAACTGATCGGCTCCCGCGGCGGCGTAGACGTTGTGCGCATCGACCAGCGGCGGCATGCCCGGATACGCGGGCGGTGCGGCCGCGCCGGCCTTGGACGCTTCTGCCGTGCCGCCCTGGGCGAGCGCAGCAGTGCAGGATGCCATAGCCCCCAGGGCGGCGACGGCGTGCAGCGCGGCCAGCGCGCGCCGCAGCGAGGGATCGAGTCGGGTCATGGGTGGGTTCCTTCCGTGATGCGATGAATCGGTGCGATGCCGGCGCGCCTCGCGTGCGTCGGGTGGCAGCGGCGCCGCGCGCCGCCGCTAGTGGCCGGTACCCGCGGCCGCCGGCCGCGGGTTCGTGCCGGCGGCCGGGACGCGCCGCGCGTCGGCGATGGCGGCGCGGATCGCCGGCACGGTCTCGCGCACGATCAGGTCCAGGCCCAGTTGTCCCAGCGCGGCCGTGGCGCGGCGCGGGTCGCCGCCGTAGATTCCGCTGGCGGCGTCGAGGGCGCCAGCGCCATGCAGCACGTCGTCGCGCACCATGGCGGGGTCGACCGCCAGTTGCAGCGAAGTGTCGGCCAGGGCCGCGTGGGTGCCGATTTCGTCGTCGCCAAAGCCCTGCGTGCGCAGCAGCCGGGCATAGCCCTCGGTCGCCGCCCGGTAGTACGCGGCGGGCGCGTGCACGCGCGCGGCGCCGCCGGCCCATTCCCGGTTCAGGCGCGTGGCCACGCGGGCCAGTTGCGCCTGGTACCCGCCATGATCGCCCAGCAGCACGATGTCGCGAAAGCCGCTGGCGCGCAGGCTGCGCGCGATCGCCTCGAGATTGGCCTCGAACAGCGCCGGCGGCACGCTGATCGTCCCGGCAAAGCGCATGTGCGAGGTCGGCGGATCGATGTTTCCTTCGGGCACGTAGGCCACCACCGGCGCCACGATCGCGTTCCCCAGTACCCGGGCGATGCGCTCGCACAGCAGGCGCACGCGGACGTTGTGCTTTCCCAGGGCAATGGCCGGACCGCTCTGCTCCGTGCCGCCCACGGGAACCAGCGCCGTCGTTGCGCCGGCGCGTACGGCGTCACGCAATTCCGTCCAGGTGAGATCCTCGAGAAAGACCCGTGGCGGTGGCGCCGGTGTCGCGCCCTGCGCCAGCGCCGCGGCCAGCATCAGGCACAGCGCGCCGGCGGCAGAGGCCGTGCCGGTGAGCAGGCGCGAGCTGGGAAACCGGGACGGCCGGGTGGGCATTGCGGGATTCTACGATTCCGCCGCCGGGCGGCGGGTCACCGCCAGGCCGAGAAACAGCCATCCCAGGAGCAGCAGAAGTCCGCCGATGGGCGTGATCCAACCCAGTGCGCGCAGGCCCGACAGGCTCAATGCATAGAGGCTTCCGCTGAAAAGCAGGATCCCGCCCGCGAAGCACACGATGCCGAGCGCGGCCGCGCGCCCGGGCCAGGTGTGCGCGACCCAGCCCGCGCCCAGCAGCGCCAGCGCATGCGCAAGCTGGTAGCGTGCCGCGGTATCGAAGGTTGCCAATGCCTCGGGTGCCAGCCGCGCCTTGAGCGCATGCGCGCCGAAGGCGCCGGCCGCCACCCCGGTAAGACCGGCCACGGCCGCGCCCAGCACCGCCAGGCGCGCCATGCGGCCGTCTGCGACCGGCGGTCGGGCCGCGCTCATCGGCGCGGCCGCCGGGCGCAGCGATCAGCGCGGCGGCTCATGCGGGGCGTTGTCGCCGGGCGCGGCCGGCATGTCCGGACCGCGCGAGCCGTCGTGCATGCCGCCACCAGCGTCGTCCTCGCCGTCGTGTCCGTACCAGTGGCCGTAGCCGTGTTCCATGCCGTGCGGGGAGCAGTGCGCGGCGTGCGCATCACCGCCATAGCCGTGCATCATCGGGCCCATGCCGCCGTGCTCGGCCGCCAAATGCCGCGCCACCTCGTTCAGGACCAGTCGCTGGTCGGCGTTCAGGGCGGCCTGCAGCGCTGCCGTGGCGTCCGCCAGGTGCTTCAGGTGTTGTGCATGCTGCTCGGCACGGTCGGCATGGCGTCGCGCCAGCCCGGCGGCATCGAGTTCTTCCGGCGCTTCCATCGCCAACGGCGGTTGGCCCCACATTGCACGGTCACCGGCCGTATCCCGGAAGGCCGCCGCGAACTTCTGCCACGCCATCTGTTGCGATGCCTTGATTTCCAGGCGCTCGGCCAGGCGGTCCATGTGGGCCTGCACGTGCTGGGTCCACGGCCGGACCATCGCGCCCGGTGCAACCGGCGCCGCCGCCTGCGGCACGGCCGGCTCCGCGGCCGAACTCGACATCAGGCCGACGGTGGCGACGAACAGCGCCGAGGCGCCGGCCATCGCCAGGGCGCGCCAGGTGGGAAGCGAAATTTGTTTCATGCGGGCACTCCCGAAGGGTTGGAGATAGCACCTTAGACGAGTGGACCGCCCGCAGGTTGCGCGGGCATTCGCGAATTTGTAAGCAAGTTGTGTACATGGCGCCTTTGCGCGGCGACCGTCCGCCGGAATCCAGTACCGGTTGCCGGCTCCGCGTCCGTCCGCCCGGACTGGCTGCATTTCACGCCCGCGCCCATGCAGTTCGTCGCATTGCGCGTGCATGCGCCGATGCGGCTGCGTACATTGGCTCCATCGAACGCGGGGCAGCCCCGCGAACTGCCGGCACAAGCGCCGGATCCCACCACGATTGCAGTCTTGAAGCGGAGAACGGCCATGAACACCTTCGAAAGGAACTTCAGCAAGGATACGGTGCTCAGCACCGCGGTACTGGCGGTCGGCGTGCTCTGGTTCGTCCTGGCAGCGGTTTCCGTGCCCGCAGCGGTGCCCGGCCACGCCGGCGTGGCGCGCGCGGAAATGGCAAGCACGCCGGCGGCCGGGCGGACCCACCTTTCGCTTACGCCGCGGGCCGCTGCCAGCGCTGCGCCCTGCGCCAGCTGAGCGTGGAATCCCGTCGGGCGTTGCGGGCCGCGCCGCAACCGGACGCGCCCGCCGGCGGTCGCGATAGCACTTGATCCGCCGGCGCGCGGCCACTAGCATTAAGGGGGCATAAGTCAACGGGTGAAAGGGTGGCGGTTCGGATCATGGCGCCTGTCACCGGTACGCCTGTCGCAACGCCTCCCCACGCCGAGCCGCCGTCGACCGGCGCAACGTCCGTCCCGCCCGGTAGCGTCGCGGGCAGTGCCGGGGAGCGACGCAACCGGCTGCGGACATCCGACCCGAGCGACGGACACCTTTCGCTGGCGCTGCTGCAGTCGATAGAGCAGGAACGCCAGCAGACGGCGGCGCATCTCAACGCCGACATCGAGCCGGCCCTCATTTCCGCCCGCTTGCGTGTCGAGGACGGCCTGCATCAACTGGCGGCAGGTGCACCGGAAGCGGCGCTGCGCCTTCTCGAGGACATTCCCCGTTGCCTGCGCGCGCTCGCCGAAGACCTGCGGGCGCTGGCCGACGCCGCGCGCCCGCGCGTACTGGACGAGCGCGGCCTGTTGCCGGCGCTCGAATGGCTGGCGGAGACCTTCGCCTTGGCCAATCCCGGCATCGGCGTCGTGCGGCGGCTGAGCGCGGCGGAACCCGCGCTGCCGCCGGGGCGCAAGCTCGACATCTATCGCATCGCCGCGGCTGCGCTCGACAATGTCGCCACCCACTCCGGTGCGAGCTGGGTGCGCATAAGCCTCTTCGAGCAGGCGGGGAGCCTGCACTTCGTCGTCGAGGACAACGGCATCGGGTTTGTCGGCGTAAGCCAGGATGCGGGAGCGGGAGCGGGCCTTGCCCTGGCGCTCATCCGGCGCCGCGCCCAGGCCAGCGGTGGCCGCCTGTCGCTGAAGGGTGCGCGGCGCGACGGCGCCCAGTTGCGCGTCGTATGGCCGCCGGTTGGTCGGGCGCAGGACGCAACATATTGAAAAGTCGTTGAAAAAACACCCAGGCGCATATAGGGTCGTTTTTGGGGAGATCCCCCACTAGCCCGCCGGTTTGGGGGGTGCTAGAAAACGGGATGTGCTCCCTGCGAAAGTCGGTGGCTGTGAAAACCTGGTGGCACCTGCGCTTGGGTGTTCTTTGCACCGCGCTGGCCGGTGGGCTCACCGCGCCGGTCGGCGCACAGATCTACGCCGGCACGGGCAGCGGCGGCGCCGTCGTGCTGTCGAATTTCGCCAGTGCGGAAACCCCGCAGCTGGTCGTCGCGCTGCCCCCCGTCGCGACTCTCGCGGCCGCGGCGCCGGCGCCGGTCAGCACGGCGCCGCAGCCGGTGCCCAATAGCGCTGCGGCGTTTCGTCCGATGATCGACCAGGTCGCCCACGAGACCTCGCTGTCGCCGCAATTGCTGCACGCGGTGATCCAGGTCGAATCGGGTTACCAGGCCCGCGCCGTATCGCCCAGGGGCGCGCAGGGCCTGATGCAGTTGATGCCGGCCACGGCGGAACGTTTTGGCGTGCGCGATGCCTTCGACCCGAAGCAGAACATCCGTGGCGGCGCGCTGTATCTGAAATGGCTGCTGGAATTCTTCCGCGGGGACCTGCGCCTGGCGCTGGCGGCCTACAACGCCGGCGAAGCCGCAGTCGTGAAGGCCGGCTACCGCATTCCGCCCATCGGCGAAACCCGGGACTACGTGCCCAGGGTGCTCTGGCACTTCTATCACCCGGTCGGCAACGGCTGACCGCGGCCCGCCCGGCTGCCGGGCGGACGCCTCTCCCGCGTTTTTTCCCACCGCGCACCTTGGCCCCTCGAAATCGGGCCGCACCTGCCGGCGCCCGCCGGCCTTTCTCCTTACGGGGTTCCCTAACACAATCGGATTAATCCGAATACCGTGTTCCCCTAGTCATATGGGTATAAACCAGTAGGAAAAATCTCAAAGAACGGGTACTTCAACCTAAGCTACCCGCGGGTAATGACCTAAAGACGCGACCCCCGGATGTCGCAAGAATGCATCCCTCGTAATGCCCGTTCAGCTTCGATTAAGGCGTTCTTGGCCGCTTTCTGACCGGGTGCAATCGAATAACACCACCTTCGACGCGGACTGATTCCCGATTTCGTTCCGTTCGCAGGCCGGTGCGGCAGGTAACAACGCCACAGGCAAGCACTGCAGCCGATGCGGCACCGCGAGTGCGGCAGGCCCGGGTGGCGCCGGAATGTTCGCGTGGTCGCGGGTTGGATCGATTCGGTTAATTGGGGCCAGTGCGTCTTAGCCGGCGCCCCGGGGAGAAGAGTCAAATGTCTGCTACTCGGCGTAATCGGCTTGGCCGTCGTATTCCGGCTCTTTTGGGACTGCTTCTGCTGGCCGGCTCCCTGCCGGCGGCGGCACAGTCCTTCCGCGTCCAATGTCCGAACGGGACGACCCTGCACCCGGCGCTGGGTGGCGCCGTCGATTCGATGATCGCCACCGATCCGAGCCGGCCGCCGCCGTCCAGTGCCAACCCGCAGATCAAGTGCCAGCAGATTTCCGGCGGCGATGGCTACGCGACCATGGCCGATGGCCACCAGATCTATCTCTTCGCCTTTGGCCCGCTGTCCGGCTTGAAGAACATCGAGGCCGGCAGGGAGGGCACCGTACCCGCCTCCGAATTCAATGCGCCCTATCCGCTGGACGGAACCGCGCCGCTGCTGCCGGGCGACCTCATCACCGGGGCCGCCGGGCAATGGCTTATCACGCCCTCGTCCACGAACGCCGCGGTGCAGGAGCCGTCGCTGATCATGAACCTGGGCGTCCTCGGCGGGCAGGCGCCGGCCCCGACCGTCGCGGTCGACGAGGACGACGAAGCTCTTCCTGACCCTGTCGAACGTCGGCATGATCATGCGGCCCGACCTGTTCGAGCAGCACACGATCCACTGGCACGGCTACCCGCAACGCGTCCTCGTTCTTCGACGGCGTGCCCGATGCCTCCGTCGCCATCAATATCGCCGGCAGCTTCACGTACTACTACACGGCGCCGGACGCGGGCAGCTATTTCTGGCACTGCCACATCACCCCGCCCGAGCACCTGCAGATGGGCATGGTCGGCCAGCTGTGGGTGCGCCCGCGGCAGAACGCGGTCGTTCCCGGCAAGAGCCTGTACCAGGCCCTCGACACCTACGAAACCGCCGGCGCGACGGCGGCCAACATCTCGGGCCTGTTCGACCCGGCTACACGTGATCAGCTTCCCCCCGGAAAGCTGCGCCACCGACGTGCTGTGCACGACGCCGCTGCCGCCGCCCAATGCCGTGACCAACGTCGCCGGCAGCAAGTACGCCTACAACGACGGCGACGGCACGACCCGCTACGACGTCGAGGCGCCGATCCAGTTGATGGGCTTCGACCCGAACTTCCACTTCATCGGCATGACCTTCAATCCGGAGCCGTTCGTCGACATGAAGGACAAGTACTACCTGCATGAGCGGTCGCGGCTATCCCGACACCATCAACACCGCGCCGATCGCCACCGCTCGACTCGGATGGCGCCCCGCGGATTTCGCAGCCGATGCCCGCCCTGATCACGCTGGACAAGACAGGCAAGAACCAGACGCGCGCCCTGCTGCGGATCTCCAACCTTTCAGCGTGACCGAATTCCACTACGTCGCCACCGCCGGCATCCCGATGACGGTCATCGCCCACGCCGGACGGCTGCTGCGCGACCTCGACGGCAACAACATGTACTACAACACCAACAGCCTCGAAATCGGCCCTGGCGACAACGTCGACGTCATGCTCGACGCCACCAACGTCCAGCCGGGAACCTATTTCCTCTACAGCCCCAGCCTCGATCACCTGTCGAACGACGCAGAGAACTTCGGCGGCATGATGACCGAGATCCAGGTCCTCTAAGGAGAGCGCACGTGACGCACTCAATTTCGCTCCGCGGCCTCGTGGCTCGCTCCTTCGTTTCCGCCGCCCTGACCGCCGGCATCCTGCTGGCGGGTGCGGTCCATGCAGCCGTGCCCGGCATCACCGGTCCGGTCTTCAACCTGGCCGCCAGCCCGGGCGCGGCATCGATGCCCGACGGCGCGCAGATCTACACGTGGAACTACGGCTGCGGCGTGGCGCCCGGCGGCGCGGTGGCCGGAACGCCGCCACAGGCCAGCCCGCCCACCGGCGTGGCGCCCAGCACGTTTGCCAATGGCCGCTCGGGCGTCATCAGCTGCGGCCTGGCGCAACTGCCCGGTCCGACGCTGATCGTCACGCAGGGCGTACCCGTCACCGTCAATCTGTACAACGGGCTGCCCGCGGTGGCCGGCAACACGTCCATCGTCTTCTCCGGCATGCAGGCCACCGCGACCGGCGGCGTGCAGGGCCTGGCCACGCAGGAAGCGGCGCCCGGGACCACCATCAGCTACACCTTCACGCCGACCCAGCCCGGAACGTACGCGTACTACAGCGGGACGCGCCCGGAACTGCAGGTCGAAATGGGCCTGTACGGTGCGATGGTCGTACTGCCGGCGGTGCCGGTGTCCGGCACGGCCTGCACCAACTACTCGATGCGCTCGATCAATTCCCAGGTGGGCGGCCAGGACTTCCGGCTGACGACCTCGGCCTACGACAACGCGCAGACCTGCTACGACCGCGAGTACATGTTCCAGTTCGGTGAAATGGACTCCGACATCCACAACGCGGCGCTGGCCTGCGTCAACGCCGGCGCATCGTGCTCGCGGATCGACGTCGTCACCGACCCCTACCACCCGAACTACTTCACGATCAACGGCCGCGCGTTCCCGGACAACGAGGACGCGGACTTCTCGCCGATGTACCCGAACCAGCCGTACAACGCGCAATCCGCAGATCCACCCGGGCGAGCTGATGCTGCTGCGCGTCGTCGGCCAGGGGCGCTGGCAGCATCCGTTCCACATCCACGCCAACCACGGCCGCATCCTGGCGCGCGACGGCAACCTGCTGCTGTCGCCCAATGCCGGTTCGACGAACCTTGCCGGGCCGCTGTACTACACGCTGCCCACCGTTCCGGGCCAGGCGCAGGACGTGCTGTTCACGTACACCGCCAAGGGCCTGAACTGGGACATCTACGGCCACAACCTGAACCACTTCCCGCCGCTGCCGACCGGACCGACGGCCAACGGCAATCCCGCGGGCGATCCCACGCCGTGCTACCCCGACACCAACGGTTTCTACTCGGTAACGAGCACGCCGCCCGCGCTGGTCACCGCGCCCAATTACTACGAATGGTGCGCGGACCACAACAAGCCGATCCCGATCACGCCGCCCGACCCGCAGATCGTGGCCAACGGCCTGTGGTACGGCGGCACGCCCTACCTCGGCCTGGCGCAGATCCCGGCCGGTGGCGGCGCGCCGCAGTTCCTGTCGACGCCGCTGCCGCCGGGAACCAACATCCAGAATCCCTCGGCCGGCTATGCCTTCATCTGGCACTCGCACGCCGAGCGCGAACTGACGACGAACGACGTCTTCCCGGGCGGGATGATGATGATGCTGATCGTGCAGCCGCCCGTGCAGCAGATCGACGAGACACTCTGACCAAGTCGCGGTTAAGGAGAACGAGAATGCGTAAGCCCTTCTTCAACGCAAAGGTGCTCAAGGCCGCATCGCTGGCAGCGAGCCTGCTTGCGACGGCTGGGGTGGCATCGGCCGCGACGACAGTCAACCTGACGGCGCAGCGCGCCACGGCCGTCATGCCCGAGAGCATCAGCGCCGTGCCGATGTGGCAGTTCTGCGGCGCCGCCGTCGCCGGCGGCGCGGGTGCGACGGTGGGCGGCGCCTGCGCTGCGGCGACCACACCGCCGACGCCGGCCGCCTGGGCGCCGGGCCCGACCATCGTCATTCCGGCCGGCGACGCGCTCACGATCAACCTGACCAACGCCCTGCCGATCGCCACCTCCGTGACCATCGTCGGACAGTACGGCGGCTCCGACCTGGGCTCGCCCAATCGCGCACCGCTGACGCAGCACCAGGCGCAATCCATGACCACCTGGCCGGCAACGACCCCCGGTTCGTTCACGCCGCCGACGCAGCTCGCGCGTGCCCGTTCGTTCGGCCCGGAGGCGCTGGCCGGCGGCACGCAGACGTACACCTGGGCCGCCAATGTGCTGCGCCCCGGAACCTACCTGTACGAAACCGGCACCCATCCGTCGCTGCAGGCGCCCATGGGCCTGTACGGGGTGCTCATCGTCACGACGCCGCCGGCCGCCACCGTCAGCGGCACGACCACGACGATCACCACGCCCGGCATCGCCTACCCGGCCAGCACGACGGCGCCGCTGGGCGGCCCGACGCCGGTCGCCTATGGCGCCGTCACCTACGACGCGGACGCGACGTTCCTGCTGAGCGAGATCGATCCGGCGCAAAACGCCGCGATCGACGCCGCCGCCGTTGCCGGCACCGCCGAGGATCTCGTGTCGTCGGATCCGAGCTGCGTGCAGATGCAAAAGGGCGGGACCGTGCCCTGCTATCCGGCGGCGGTGAACTACCGGCCGACGTACTACCTGATCAACGGCTCGCCGTTCAACGTCACGAACCCCGCGGCCACCACGGCGGTGGTCGCCGACGGCGCCAGCGTCAACAGCATCCTGGTGCGCTTCGTCAACGCCGGCTCGCGCCTGCACGTCCCGACGATCACCGGCCAGCAGTTCGCGGTGGTCTCGGAGGACGGCAACGTGGCGCCCGGCCGCGCCAAGCTGCAAAGCGAAGTCAACCTGCCGCCCGGACGCACGGCCGACGTGCTGTTCAGCGCGCCGCTGTCCGCGGCCGGCCTGTACAAGGACGCTGCCTACTCGGTATTCGACCGCGCGCTGGCGCTGGCGGGCGGCAATGCCGCCAATGCCGGCATGCACGGCTACCTTGCCGTGGCCCCGGCGGGCACCGGCGCGAGCGCCGGCAGCACCAACGCCTTCCTCGGCGGCGCCAGCGGCGGGATCGCCGCCGTCGCCGCCAACGCCGCCAGCTATACGTTCACGCTGGCGCCGAACGTCCTCCCGTCCTTCAGCGCCAGCGTCGCCACCAACAGCGTCGGCCTGGGCGCGATCGCCACCGGCACGGCGCCGGCCAATGGCACCGTCGCCTGGAACAGCGACGGCACGTTCACCTACAAGCCCGCGACACCGACAATCACGCTGCCGGACAGCTTCACGTATTGCAGCACATCGAGCACGACCCTCTGCGGCACCGTGACGCTGACGGTGGCAAGCGAGACCGCCACGATCGTGCCGCCGGCGGCACCGCCGGTGTTTGCCAGCCAGACATCGACCCTGTACCGCGCCATCACCCGCTCGGTGGGCGTGCTGGCCGGCTTCTCGACCTCCGACGGGTATCAGTTGACGGCCGCGCTGGCCGGCACGCCCGGCGGCTGCGCGGTGTACCTGAACAGCGACGGCTCGTTCTCGGCCCTGGCCGGCGGGCGCAACGGCTCCACCTGCACCTTCGGCTTCACCGCAACCGATCCGCGCAGCGGCCAGTCCGTGGCCAGCACCGCGACGGTGAACTTCCCGGCGCCCAGCAACCTGGCGATCAGCGTCGTCGATGCCCTGAGCGGCGCCGGCGCGTCGGCCACCGATTACATGTGGATCATCGAGGAAGACCGGACGATCCAGAATCCCACGCCGGGCGTCGCATTGCCCTACACGCCGACCGGCGGCACGACGATCCCGACGCTGGCCACCAGCTTCCACACGAGCCACATGCCGGTGGTTGCCGTCGGCTGCACCGGCCCCGTCTCCTGCGGCGACGGAGCCGGCGGCCAGTCCATCCAGGGCACCCCGGTCATTGCCAACCTGTACAGCTCCCCGGCCGACGTCGCGCTGGATCCCACAAAGTACTACTTCATCTCCATCCTGCCCGGTGACGCGGCCAATCCGGTGGTCAACGGCTTCTCCGGCGATCCGGCGCAGGTCGGCGCCTGCGCGGTGGCGGCAGCCGGCACGAGCGGCGCCGGCACCACGAATTGCGGCCACACCATCGGCGGCGCGGCGATCGCCGCGGGACAGCTTGCCGCCACGGTCAAGCTCGAGCCCAACCCGCTGCGGCCGGCGGCCCTGAGCATCTACATATTCGAGGACAACAGCCCGACCAACAACGATTACGACGCCAACGAGGTGGGACTGGGCGGGTTCTCGGTCATCGTCAACGACGTGGCGGGACGTTCGGGCGATCCGGTCGGCCAGATCACGTACGACGCGTTCAACATGCCGCTCACCAATTCGCTGCTGGGCGTGCAGGGCTGCCCCAACGAAACGCCGGCCGCGGCCGCGTCCGCACAGCAGACCAACCTGGTGGGCGTGGTCTACACCTGCCCCGATGGCGACCGCGCGATCTCTTCGGTGACCGTCACCGCCAGTACGATCACCGTCACCACCGCGGTACCGCATCAGTTCGAAAATTCCGTGCAGGGGCCGCTTCCGACGATCGACATCAGCAATCTGGGTACGGTCGCGCTCAATGGCAGTTTCGCCCTCACCAGCGCGAAGGGGAACACGTTCACCTTCGCGAACCCGGGCGTGCCGGCCGGTAGCAATGTGCTGGTCGTTCCCAGTTCGACGGCGCGCGACGCCACCACCTATCAGCTGGCCGGCCAGGCGCTGATCAACAACATCATGCCGGGCCGTTTCGACGTGCTTGCGCACCCCGGCGCCGCGCGCGAAGGCGCGGGCGAGACGTGGTATCAGGTCTCCACGCTGGAGGGTACGCCCGGCCAGGATGCCTTCACCAAGGCCAACGAGCCGAACTACTTCCAGGAGTTCGGCCCGCCGGGCTTCCATACGTTCATCGGCTGGGTGAATCCGGCCCACCTGAAGGACCAGAACACGGTTGCGCTGGCCCAGGCCGCCGCTGCCGGGGTCACCACAACGACGACCATTTCCGGGCGCGTGACCAGCCTGCACATGTCGCGCACGGTGATGGAAACCCTGTGGGATTCGGGCTCCAACGCCTCGATCGCCCAGTCGAACTGTTTCGTGGCGGTGAACCAGACCGGCGAGACCGGCAATGACATCTCCTTCACGGCATGCAATGCCGACGGCACCTTCACGCTGCCGCCGGTTCCCTCGGGCCAGCAATACGAGCTGGTGATCTGGGACCAGTGGCTGGACCAGATCATCGCCTTCAAGAACCTGCCGGCCAACCAGGTCGCGCCCGGGCCGCTGGCCATGGGCGACATCCCCGTGTTCAGCTGGTTCACCCGCGTCGAGGCCAGCGTCTACATGGACCTGAACCAGAACGGCGTGCGCGACCCCGGCGAACCGGGCGTGCCCCTTGTTCCGGTAACGATCCACTTCCGCGACGGCAGCGTCTCCAACATCCTGACGACGGATGGCGACGGCGTGGCGGTGTTCAACGAGCTGTTCCCGCTGTTCAACTGGTACGTGATCGAGTCCGACCAGACGCGCTTCAACGGCACCGGCGTGCAGGTGGTGGTAGATGCCGGCGGCCTGCCCGATTGCGTGGACTACATCACCGCCACCAGCCAGGGCGCGATCAACATGTCCGGCAGCCGCTGCCCCACCACGACGCCGATGACGGCGGCCACCGCCGACGCCGCGGCCAACCTCGGCCTGCGCACGGCAGGCGTGGCCAACAGCAGCTACGTCTGGGCCGACCCGACGACGGGCCTGAACTATGGCGCGGTGCCGTCCGGCGCCCCCACCACGACCAGCCGTGTCGACCCGGATACCGGGATCTACGACGGCATGTTCCAGGGGCTGCAGAGCTTCATCAACCAGACCCAGATGATCGACTGGGGCCGGCGCACGTTCCATGTCGGCGAGAACGGCGGCATTTCCGGCATGGTCGATCTACACCTCCACCCGCGGCTTCGATGACCCGGGCCTCGAGGTGCAATTCATGTGGGAGCCGGGCGTCCCGCGCGTGGTGATCAACCTCTACAAGGAAGTGGCCAATGCCGACGGCACCACCGGTCTCGTCTATGTCGAACACGACCTCCACGACGAGCTGGGACGACTGGGCCAACGGCACGAACGCCACCGACCGGCAAGCCGAACATGGTCTGCCCCGGGCAGGATCCGAACGACCCGTACCTGCCGTATGCGCTGGGCACGAACAACCAGTTCAAGTGCTATGACGGCTTCCATCTGTGGAACCAGGTGCAGCCCGCCGTGTTCGACGGCTATTACGCGATCGGCAACGATGTGGCCGGCATGACGCCGATCCCGGCCGGCAACTACGTCGTCGAGATGGTGCCGCCTCCGGGCTATGAGATCGTCAAGGAAGAGGACAAGAACATCCTGATCGGCGACCAGTGGGTGGCGCCGCCGGCGCAGCAGTTCGGCGGCCTGTCCAACATCTTCATCCTGCCGGACCAGGCGTCGCTGGCGGCCGCATACAATCCGGCCAACCCGGCGCAACAACCCGACCCAGGCGCTCGGCTTCGTCGGCGCCAAGCTGTCCTACCCGACCTGCGTCGGCCAGCTGCACCAGGTGCCCGACTACCTGAGCCTGTTCCCGATCTCGGGCCAGGTCGCGCCGTTCGCCGGCGCGATGAAGGCGCTGTGCGACCGCAAGGAAGTGGTGCTGTCGGACCAGAAGTCGGGCACGGCGCGAACTTCTTCGTGTTCACGAACGACGCCGCGCGCCTCGCACTACACCGGCCTGATCCTCGACGACGCTGCCGCCGAGATCAACGCCGCCGCGCCCGACTTCGGCGAGAAGTTCGCCGCCTCGTACGCGCCGGTGTCGATCCGAAGGACTTCAACGGCGTCGAAATCTCGCGCGTGTACTCCGACCAGTGGGGCACGTACAACGGCCTGACGCCGTCGACCTGGCAGGTCAACGTGCCGAATCCGGCCGGCTACTCGCCGAACATGCTGGTCACCTGCATGAACGATCCGGGCCCGATCCTGGACACCGATCCGGCCGTCGACCGACGTTCAACCAGATGATCGTCGATCCGCTGTACAACCCGCTCGTACAGCAACTTCTGCTACACGAATCCGTTCATGCCGGGCATGACGGTGTACCTGGATACGCCGATGCTGCCGGTGTCGGCCTTCGCCGCCGGCTACAACCCGCCCGATTGCGCGCTGCCTGCCGCCACGCCGGCGATCAAGCGCGTCGACGGCGACGGCATCGGCCCGTGGGTCGCCGTGGCCGACGGTACGCATACCCTCACGATCACCGCCCTGGGCGACGTCCTGGTGCAGAACCCGAACTACCAGGGCCCGATCGCCACGACTGCGCCGTTCAACACCCGCACCATCACGCGCCACTACGGCTTCGGCGCCGCGCCGGGCACTGGTCGCGGTCAACGGCACGCCGCTGACGGTGACCGGCTGGAGCGACACGACCATCACCGCGACGGTGCCGGCCGGCGTCACTACGGGCGAGTTGATGATCGTCGCCTCCAATGAGCAGAAGTCGGTCGACACCGTCACGGTGACGGTCGGCGGTCCGGCGCCGGTGGTGGTCGAACCGGCACTCAACGTGGCGGCCGCGACCGGCAACGCGCACCCGATCCAGGACGCGATCGACGCGGCCCGGCCGGGCGACCTGATCATGGTCGACGCGGGCAATTACCCCGAGCTCGTCGTGATGTGGAAGCCGGTCCGCCTGCAGGGCGTCGGCGCGGCGTCGGTCGTCATCAACGCGGCCAAGTACCCGACGCAGAAGCTGCAGACCTGGCGTCCGCTGATCAACAAGCCTGTTCGGGGTCGATACGGTCGCCGGCAACCAGGTGCCGAACTCCCAGATCGACGCCCTGCCGAACCAGGAAATCACCGGCGGCATCGTCCTGCTCGAGCCCAGCGTGCTGGCGACCGAGGAAGGCGCCGGCATCACCGTGCTGGCCAAGAACCCGAATTCGGTCGGCGCCGACGGCCTGCCCAATGCGCTGTGCCCGGCGTCCGTCCGGCGCGGCCAGAAGGTGAGCAGCGTCCTGACCAGCAGCGTTCCGGACCAGGTGCTGTTCCCGCCGACCTCGAACACGGTCACGGTCACGTCCACCGGCGTCCTGATGAGCGACAGCAACTTCGATTGCGCGCCATCGCGCATCGACGGCCTCAGCGTCACCGGCGGCGACGCCGGCGGCGGCATCTACGTCAACGGCTGGGCGCAACAACCTGGAGATCGCCAACAACCGCGTCTACGGCAACGCCGGTTCCTTCAACGGCGGCGTCCGCGTGGGCGTGCCCTACCTGCAGGGCCTGGTGGCCACGGCCCCCGGCCGCGGCGGCATCGTCTACGGCTACGACGTGGGCGTGCACATCCACCACAACGTGATCACCAACAACGGGACGGTGGAGGCCAATCCGGGCGCGGTGCAACGCCGCCAGCTCGACCGGCGCCGGCGGCGGCCTGTCGATCTGCACCGGCACCGACAACTATGTCGTGAACTACAACTTCATCTGCGGCAACTACAGCTCGGGTGACGGCGGCGGCATCGGCCACATCGGCGTCAGCAACAACGGCGTGATCGCGCAGAACACGATCATCTTCAACCAGAGCTACCAGCAGACCGCGCAGGTCAACGGCGGCGGCATCGTGGTCGAAGGCGAGCTCGGGACATCGGCGGCCTGTCGCTGGGCACCGGCAACCTGACCATCGACGGCAACCTGATCCGCGGCAACTTCGCCGAAGGCGGCCATGGCGGCGGCATCCGCCTGCAGCAGGTCAACGGCGCGGACGTTTCGGCCAACCCCAACGACACCGGCGGCGCGCCGCGGTGGTACATGGTGCGGATCACCAACAACATGATCGACAACAACGTGTCGGGCTGGGCCGGCGGCGGCATCTCCGCGGCCGACGCGCTGCACGTCCTCGTCGAGAACAACACGATCGCCAACAACGACAGCGTCGGCATCGTCGGCACCATGATCGGCACCGATCCGCTGGGCACCGGCAAGGTCCTGGGCAACACCACCGGCTATCCGTCGCCGGCGGGCGTCAGCGTCGACCGCACCACCACCACGCTGCTGACTGGCATGAATGCGCGCAATGCCGCAGCCAACCAGTACGCCAACGTGGCGCTGTACAACGACGTGCTCTGGCACAACCGCTCGTTCTTCTTCGCCATCACGCAGCAGGCGGGCGCCGCGACCCCGACCAATGCGCTGTGCCCGTCGAACAGCGTCGGCGACGCCTATGCGCTCAATTGCACGCCGCTGCCGCCGCAGAACGCCATCGGCCAGTGCGTCGGCAATCCCGCGTACTGGGACATCGGCACGACGGACGATGCATCGGCCGCGCCGGCCTCCAATGCGCTCAAGGCGCGACTCGAGCCGACCTACTCGGTGCTGTCCAGCGTGACCGGCTATCCGGGCAACGTCGAGGTCAACGGCACCGTGGTGGCAACCAACAATGCCACCGACCCTGCCTTTGCCCAGGCGTACTGCAACGGCGCCCGGGTCAACCCCGCGTTCATCTTCGAGCCGGGCCAGCCCTTCCTGACGCCCGCTGCGCAGAACCTGACGGCCGGCGCCACGCTCGACGAGGCCGGCAACTACGTGGACGTGCGCTTCGGACCGCTGTACCTGTTCGATCCCACGACGTCCACGACCACCTCCCCGGGCACGGTCATCGGCGATTACCACCTGGCGGGACCGGCGGGCGGTGCCTACAACGTCGGCGGCTCGATCGCCGGCCGGCCGGCCACCCTGGCGCACGACATCGACGGCGACATCCGTCCGCAGAATCGCGGCACGGGCTCCGGCGTCGACATCGGCGCGGACGAGTACCTGCCGCCCGGACCGCAGGTCACGATCGACCCGGCCGCTGCCGGCGTTGGCGCGGTCCAGACCGGCCAGAGCGCCAGCGCCAGCTTTACGATCATGAACACCGGCACTGCCACCCCGGGTCTGATCGTCAGCGCGGTGACGTCGAGCAACCCGTTCTTCTCGACCAGCAACACGTGCCCGTCGGCCGGCCTGGCCGTCGGCGCGACCTGCGTGGTGACGGTGACTTTCGCGCCGACCGGAGCCTTCGCCGTGCCCAAAGGCACGCCGCAGAGCGCGACGCTTACCGTGACCAGCAATGCCGTGAACGGCGTCCAGTCGGTCGCCGTGAGCGGCACGGCCATGCCGCCGAGCGCGTCTGCGTCCCCGGGCAACTTCGGCAATGCCGAGACCGGCGTGACGACGCCGGAAACGGTGACGGTCACCAACAACGGCGTCGGTCCCTGGACCTTCGCCAACGCGGTGGTGACGGGTGCGGGCTGGACGCTCGGTTCCGGCGGGACCTGCGCGACGGCCGGCTCGCTCGCCGTCGGCGGCACCTGCACAGTCGTGGTGAACGTCAAGGTGCCGGCCAATGGCGACGGCAATACCTACCAGGGGACCCTCGTCTTCAGCGAGTCGGCCTTGCGGGCGGGCACGGCGGCGCTCATGCAGACAGTCACGCAGAACTTCGCGCTGCGCGTCGATGGCCGCAGCCCGCAGGCCGGCGTCACCCCGGGCACGCTCCAGTTCGGCACGATCGCGGTCAACACGACCGGCGGTCCGCTGACGTCGACGCTGACGAACCGGAGCGGCGGCGGCGTATCGCTGACCTTCAATTCCGGGGACATCACGCTGGGCGGGGCCAATCCGGTCCAGTTCGCCATCACCAATACGTGCGTCCCCGGGGTTGTCGCCGCCTCGTGCACCATCAGCGCGACCTTCACGCCGACCAGCGCGGGGTCGAAGAGCGCAACGATCACGGTCAAGAGCGGCGGCACGCGGATCGCGACCGTCAACCTGACCGGTACTGGGGGATAACGCCGGGCCGGGCGCCGCGCAGCGCCCACGTATCATTTCCGTGTCCCCACGGCGCCGGTGAGCCGGTCGCCGTGCAGAGCATGCCAATGCCGCGGGACACGGACCGAATCTTCCGGGGTGGGGTGCCGCGCGGCGATCCGGTCGGTCGCCGCGCCGGCGCCCCTGCGGGGGATCTTGGAGCGATGTCAGGATGATCATGAAGCGTCGTTTGCTGCCTTTCCTTGCTGCCGCCGGGCTGGCCCTGGCCACCGGCGCGCAGGAGCTGCCCGCCGGGCGCGCGATGCCTGGCATGGCCGCGCCCGCGGCGCCGGCCACGCCCGCTCCCAGCATGCATGCCGATCCGGTCGATGCGTCGACCGGGTCGATGACGATGCGCGCCTGGCGCATGCGCGCCGGCCAGCTGATCCGCCGCACCTGGGGCGTGGACGTCCGCGGCGTGCGCCTGACGACCTCCAACTGGATGTTGACCTTCCGCTACCGTATCGAGGACGCCGCGAAGGCCCGGGTGCTGCTGGATCCGAAATCGACGGCCTATCTGGTGGACGAGACCAGCGGCGCCCGCCTGGCGGTGCCGACGATGGAAAATATCGGCGACCTGCGCCAGACGAACAAGGCGCAGCCGGGCCGTGAGTACTACATCATGTTCGGCAATGCCAACGAGATCGTCCGCAAGGGCAGTCGTGTCGACGTGGTCATCGGCGCCTTCCACGCCGATGGCCTGATCGTCGAATGATCGTCCGCCGCGGCCTGCCTTTCGCCGGATATTCGCCCGATTGCGCCGCGCACCGCTTCTATGCAATGGCCATCGGGCGCCTTGCCGGGCAGACGTACCGGCACTGCGCAGGTTGCGCGCGCCGGTCGCCTGATTCTGTCGCTTGAATGGAGTACATGATCATGAAGTCCAATCGCCCGAGCAATTCCGTCGCCGTCGCCGCACGTCGGGGCGGCGCTCCCCGGCCGCTCCTGGGAGCGCTGGTCGCCATGGCTGCCATCGCATTTGCGCCGGCGGTCTGCGCCGCCGGCATTGCCCCCGCCGCCGCGCCCGGCTCCGCCGCGGTCGCAGCGCCGGCCCTGCCCGGACTGAGCGCGCAGCAGATCGTCGAGCGCAACATCGCCGCGCGCGGCGGACTGGCGCGCTGGAAGGCGGTCGAATCCATTTCGTACGCCGGTACGCTCGACGCGGGCAAGGCACGCCCCGACAACGGGCTCAATCCCGGTTCCCGCGAGCGCCTGCTCGACAAGCCCGGAAAGCCGACCCGGATCGCCCAGTCGCCGGAGCCCAGGCCCGCCGCGGTCGAGGATGGCGCCGCGATCAGCCTGCCCTATACGCTCTACATGCAGCGGCCCAAAAAACAGCGCGTCGAGGTCAGGTTCAAGGACGAAACGCTGGTACAGGTCTACGACGGCAAGAACGGTTGGAAGCTCCAGCCGTACCTGCGCCGCGGCGGCGCACTGCCCTTTACCGCCGAGGAAATGAAGAAGGCGCAGCAATTCCAGGACATCGACGGCCCGCTGGTCGATTACGCCGCCAAGGGGACGAAGGTGGCGCTCGACGGCACCGACACGGTCGACGGGCGCCCGGCGTACCGGCTCAAGCTCACGCTCAAGAGCGGCGATGTGCGTCGCGTGTGGATCGACGCCGGATCCTTCCTGGATGTGCAGATCGACGGTACGCGGCGCCTCAACGGTCATCCCGTGGCCGAATACACGGCATTGCGCGATTTCCGCGACGTCGGCGGAATCAAGGTACCGTATGTGATGGAAACCCGCACCGAGGGGCTTCCGGAACGGGAGAAGATCGTCGTTGAAAAAGTTGCACTCAATCCGAAACTCGCCGACGCGCTTTTCAGCAAACCCAACTGACCGACCGGCTCCGCCGGTGCCGGCGCGCAGCCACCTGCCGGCCCGGGGGGCGTTCGTCCTGCTGCTGGTGCTGGCGGCCGGCGCCATGGCGCCGGCGCGCGCTGCCGGGTCCGCGGTCGCCAGCGCAGCCTCGGCGCTGGCGGACGGCGAACGCATCTACCGCCAGGGCCTGTTGCCGTCCGGCCGTGCGCTGCAGGCCGTGCGCGAGAACCAGACCCGGGTCGAGGGCGCGACGGCCGCCTGCGTGAACTGCCACCGGCGCAGCGGACTGGGCAACGTCGAGGGCAACTATGTGGTGCCGCCGATCACCGCCAAGTACCTGATGCGCACGGCGGTCGACAACACCAGCGACATGAACATGCCGCACGTCGCCGGTTACCACCAGGGTCATACCCCGTACACGGACGCGTCGCTGGCGCGCGCGCTGCGCGACGGCATTGCCTCTGACGGCCGCACGCTGAGTGCGCTCATGCCCCGCTATACGCTCGACGACCGGGCCATGGGCGATCTCGTCTCCTACCTGCGGCAACTGAGCACCGGGCCTTTTCCCGGCGTCAGCGACACCGATCTGCAGTTCGCCACCATCATCACGCCCGATGCCGATCCGGTGGCCCGCCAGGCCATGCTGGAGGTCATGCAGCGCTTTTTTGCGACCCAGAGCGAGGTGATCGCGGCCGAAACGCGCCCGATGAAGTCGACGCACGAAATCAAATACCGGGTCACGCGGCAGTGGCACCTGCATGTCTGGGAACTCACCGGGCCGGCGCAGACGTGGGAGCGGCAACTGCGCGACAAGATGAGCGTCGAGCCGGTGTTCGCCGTCGTCGCCGGCCTGGGTGGCGCCGACTGGGCGCCGATCCACGATTTTTGCGAGGGCGAGCGCGTCCCCTGCCTGTTCCCGAACGTCGATCTGCCCGTGGTCCGCGAAACGGATTTCTACCCGGCCTACTTTTCCCGCGGCGTGCTGCTCGAAGCCGACCTGCTGGCCCAATGGAGCGCCGATCCGGCCGCAGCGCCGGGCGTCCGGCGGCTGGTGCAGGTCTACCGGCGCGGCGACGTCGGCATGGCGGGTGCCGATGCGCTGGGCGCCGCCGCGCGCAGCGCCGGCCGTACCGTGAGCAACCGCGAGCTGGCGCCGGACGCCGATGCGCAGGGTCTTGCCGCGGCACTGGCCGGAATCGGCCCCCACGACGCGCTCATGCTGTGGCTGCGCCCCGCAGACCTGGCGGCGCTTCCGCCCGCGGCGGCGCCCGCCGCGCTGATCATGCTCTCCGGCCTGATGGGCGACATGGAGTCGGCCCCGTTGCCCGCGGCATGGCGCCCGCGGGTCCACATGAGCTACCCGATAGATCTGCCGCAGCGGCGCCTGGCACGCATGAATTTCCCGTACGGGTGGTTCAAGGTGCAGCATCTGCCGGTCACGTCGGAGCGCGTCCAGGTCAACACCTACCTGGCCTGCGTGATCACGGCGGAGACGCTGGGCCACGTGCTCGACAGTTTCGTGCCGGAATACCTCATGGAGCGCCTCGAGATGATGGTGAGCCGCCGCCTGGCCAACGCGTACTTCCCGCGCCTGGGCCTCGCGCCCGGTCAGCGCTTTGCCTCGAAGGGCGGCTACGTCGTGCACTTCGCCCAGGACGGCGCGCCGGCCGCCCTGCCGGCAACGGTCGACCGGCGCACGTCGCATGCGCGGCCGATCGTGGCCGATACCGACTGGATCGTGCCGTGACATGCGCGCTCCGTTTTTGCGATACTTCCGGAACCGCCCGCCGCCCATGAAAATTTCCCGCTCCGATACCTCCGTGATGACGACGGCTCCCGCCCGCGGGCGGATCCGGCGGCTCGCACTGGCGCTGCTGGCAACGACCGCGGCGGCCATCCTGCCCGGCATCGCTGCTGCGGGACCTGAGGCCGCGCCGCCGCCTGCGGCCGCAGTGCCCACGGCCGAGCAGATCGGCGAGCGAAATGCCCAGGCCCGCGGTGGCCTGCAGGCGTGGCGCGAGCTCAAGACGCTGAGCGAAAAGGGCTATGTCGAGCATGGCCAGATCAAGGGCCCCAGGAAGCGTCACGGCACGCCCAACGGCGGCCGCGGCGCGCTCGAGCAGTCCGTGCCCTTCACGCTGCAGATCAAGCGCCCGCACAAATTGCGCCTGGAGATGGACCTGGGCGACGTCGCCGCGCTGCAGCTCTTCGACGGCAAGGATGGGTGGACCCTGCAGCCGTCCGCAAAGGGGCCGCTGCTGCGCCGGTTCGGTCCGGCGGAAGCCGAGGCCCACGCGGAGCAGAGCGATCCGGAGGGCCCGCTGATCGATGCCGCCGCAAAGGGCACCATGGTCACCCTCGACGGCGCGGACACCGTCGAAGGACATCGTGCCTACAAGCTCACCTTGACCCTCAAGAGCGGCCAGGTGCGCCACGTCTGGGTCGACCAGCAGACATATCTGGATCTCAAGGTCGACGGCAGCCGGCTGATCGAGGGTCGTACCTGGCCGGCCGAGACGTACTTCTATGACTGGAAGAGCGTCGGCGGGCTCAAGCTGCCCTACCGCGTCGAAACCGCCATCAACGACGTGCGCACCAGTTCGCGCATTGTCATCGAGCATGTCGTGGTGAACGCCCCGCTGGCGGATGCCGTGTTTGCCCTGCCCAAGGGCGTGGCCATTGCGCCGGCGGCCGCGCCACTCCATTCCGCTCCGGCGCCTGTGGCGCCCGCCAAGCCATGAGCGCACGGGCGCCAGCGGGCGCCGGCGCCGCCCGCGCCCTTGCATGCGGCGTGCTCGTGCCGGGCATCGTCGCGCTGGCGCTGCCCGTCATGGCGGCCGCTGCCGTTGCCGAACAGGATGCGGAGGCCAAGGCGCACGCGGCCCATCACGTGGTGATGGGCGATAACCCCTTGAAGCGCTCGATCGTCGAATTCCGGATCCCGGACGTGCGCCTGGTGCGCGACGACGGCAAGGCGCTGAATCTCGCTGATGCGCTCGGCGACAGCAATGCGGTGTTCGTGGATTTCATCTACACCACGTGTACCGCCATCTGTCCGGTAACCAGCGCAACCTTTGCGGCGCTGCAAGACAAGCTCGGCCGCGACCGCGACAAGGTGCGTTTGCTGTCGATATCCATCGACCCGGAAGAGGACACGCCCCGGCGTCTCACCGAATTCCGCCACAAGTACGGTGCCGGCCCGCAGTGGCGCCATTACACCGGCACGGTGGAGGCCAGCGTCGCCACGCAGCTCGCCTTCGGCGTCTATACCGGCGACAAGATGGGCCACACTCCCGTGACCCTGTTCCGCGCCGCTGCGGGCCAGCGCTGGGTCCGCCTCGAGGGCTTCGCCACGCCGGACGAATTGCTCGCCGAGTACCGTGCGGCCGCCAAGGCCCGCTAGGCGCCGGCCGCCGTCCCGCCGGATGACGTACCGGCGTGCCCCTTACCGCGTTTGCGTACGCCGGGGTACGCGTGACGCAAGCGCTTGGCTTATCGTGCGCTAACGCGGCGTCGGGCATCATGCGGGGCCGGACGGATGCTGGGAGCGTCGCGGTCATGCGCGGCGCCGCCGGCCGGCGCAAGCGCACCCGATCGCGTCATGGGAAAGATCCCCGCATAGAAAGTAGGGTTCTCCCGGGTACGACGAATTGGCCGGCATGGCGAGAATACGGCTGCGCGTCGGCAACGCACGCTCGGGGGAGCGGGGCGGCATCTGGCCCGCGCGAGCCATGTCACGGCAACGGCACACCCGGCATTAGACCGGTCCGCGGCAAGCGCGGCAAGAGGAGCGGTGAATTGGCAGGCATGAAATCCGTCACGAGCGAGTATTTCCCGCTGGATCAGGCCCTGAGCGCCCCGCTGCCGGCACCCGCCGCGAGCGGTTCGGCCGCCGCCATCCGCCTCGATCCGCAGGGACGCATCAGCGACGCGACGGTATCGGCCGCGGCGATGCTCGGCTTCGAACCACAGGAACTGCGCGGGCGTTCGCTGCGCGAGCTGGCCATCGAGGGGTGGCAGGCAGCGGCCGAGGTGGCCGCGGCGCGGGTGCGCTTCGGCGCCACCGAAAGCTTCGAGCTCGCCCTGAAGGGCCGCAGCGGGCGGCGCACGCTGGTCGAGATGACCGCGCGTGCCGGCGTCGACGGCAAGGCAGGCGCGGTCGTCGCATGGTCGGAACGCCGCATGCGTCGCAATGGCGCGGCCCAGGATGCGGATCCGGATCTCAAGCGCGTCGCCTACGGCCTGCTGCGCACGCAGGAGGCCGAGCGCATGCGCGTGGCCCTGGAGCTGCACGACGAGGTGGCGCCCATCGTGATCATGGTCAAGTACATGATCGAGGACGCCGTCGGCCGGATCGGCGGCGACGCCTCGCCCGAATCGGTGAAGATCCTGAACGATGCGGCGCTGCGCCTGCGCGACGTCATCTCGGAGCTGCGCCGCATATCCACCGACCTGCGGCCCCGGCTGCTCGACGACCTCGGGCTGCTGCCGACGCTCGAATGGTATTGCCGCGGCGTCGAGGAGGCGTGCCACGGGGTGCGCGTGGAATGCCATCTCAAGGTGGGCGAAGGCGAGATTCCCGAGGCGCTCAAGCTCGACATATTCCGCATCGTCCAGGAGGCGCTCAACAACGTCATCGAGCACGCGCACGCCCATGTGGCGCAGGTCTCGCTGTACGCGACGGCCCGGGACCTGATCGTCGTCATCGAGGACGACGGCGCGGGTTTCGATCTTGCCGCGGCCAGCTCCAGGCGCGATGGGGGCATCAATCTGGGACTGCAATCCATCCGCAAGCGCGCCGAAGCCACCGGCGGCCGCCTGCTGCTCGAATCCAACGGCCAGCGCGGTACGCGCATCGGCGCCGCCTGGCCGTTGCAACGCATCGCCGCCGACGTCGAACGCCCTGCCTGAATGTCCGGCCGGCGCGCCGCGCGCGCCTAGGAGTCTGCGCGGCAGAAGCGCCTGAGCTCCCCTCGCCCGCTTGCGGGAGAGGGGCCGGGGGTGAGGGTGGTAGTGGTGGTTTTGTGTAGACGAGCGAGGCCGAATCGGCGTTAATTGGGCATGACGCCAAGCTACCAACCGTACGAACCGCGCCAGCAGCAATTGCTGCCCTGCGCGCTGCAGGAGTGGTTGCCAGAAGGGCACCTGGCCTACTACATCAATGACGTGGTCGACAGCCTGGAACTGAGCGCGTTTCACGCTCGGTACATGGGCGGGGGACCGCGCAACCAGCCGTTTCACCCGGCGATGATGGTCAAGGTGCTGGTGTACGGGTATGCCACGGGGGTGTTTTCCTCGCGCAAGATTGCCCGCAAGCTGCACGAGGACGTGGCCTTTCGGGTGCTGGGGGCGGGCAACTTTCCGGCGCACCGCACGATTTGCGATTTCCGGGCGTTACACCTGAAGGAACTCTCGGCGCTGTTCGTTCAGGTCGTGAAGCTGGCGCGCGAGTGCGGGTTGGTCAAGCTCGGCACGATCTCGGTCGATGGCACCAAGATCAAGGCCAACGCCTCGCGGCACAAGGCGATGAGCTACGAGCGGATGCAGCGGGCCGAGGTGGAGCTCAAGGCGCAGATTGATGCGCTGCTCAATCGGGCCAAGGCCGCTGATGAAGCCGAGCGCAACGAACCGGACCTGGATGTGCCCGCCGAGATTGCCCGCCGGCAGGAGCGCCTGGAGGTGATACGGGCGGCGCGCGAACGGTTGGAACAACGCCAGCGCGAGGCCGACACGGCCCGTGGCCGATCCGAGGGCGACGAGCGCAAGCCGCGCGACGGCGATGGCAAACCCAAGGGCGGTGGTACCTATGCACGCGAGTTCGGCGTTCCGGCACCCAAGGCGCAAGACAACTTCACCGATCCGCAGAGCCGGATCATGAAGCGCGCCGGTGGCGGCTTTGACTACGCGTACAACGCGCAAGCAGCAGTCGACGACACGGCGCACATCATCGTGGGCGCGGAGTTGAGCAACAACGGTTCGGATTCTGGACGACTGGCGCCGATGCTCGCCGCCGTTGAACAAACGTTGGGGCAATCACCCCAGACGGTGCTGGCCGATGCGGGCTACCGCTCAGAGGCGACCTTCGAGCAACTCAAGGACCACCCCAGCGAGCTGATCGTGGCGCTGGGCCGGGAGGGCAAGCAGCAGGTGGCTATCGACGCGGCACGCCGACCCCTTACAGCAGCCATGGCGCAGAAGTTCCGCCAGCCTCAGACGCAGCAGGCCTACCGCAGACGCAAATGGCTCTCGGAGCCGCCCAACGGCTGGGTCAAGAACGTTCTGGGGTTCCGCCAGTTCAGCATGCGTGGTCTAACCAAAGCCCAGGCGGAGTGGAAACTCGTCTGCACGGCGCTGAACTTGCGGCGAATGGCGACAATGATGGCAACGTAGGGGACAACACGCTCGCTGGTGGGCCAAGAACGCACTCGCAGGCAACCAAAATACCCGGCCCCAGCACATCCCCCACCCTCACCCTGCCCTCTCCCGCCAGCGGGAGAGGGTTCCTTCATCCATCGCGGCTGTCAAACCGTCTGCCGCGCAGACTCCTAGAGATCGACCGGCTGCGGCTGGCTCGCCGGCGGGTCCCAGCGCCCGTCCGCGTCGTCGGCGTTGAGCAGGCGCGAGACCGTGCCCGGGCGCTCGATCAGGCCGCTCTCCAGCGCGACCAGCGTCAGCTCAGAGACGTTGCGCAGCCCCAGCTTGCGCATGAGGTTGGCGCGGTGCTTTTCCACGGTTTTCGGGCTTACGTTGAGGAATTCCGCCGTGGCGCGGTTCGTGCGCCCCTCGGCGATCAGCTTGAGGATGCTGCGCTCGCGCGCCGTGAGCTTGTCCCACGGCGCGGTCTTGGTTTCGGGCCGGTTGCCATTGAGGTAATTGTCGACCAGGTGGCCCGAGACGTCAGGCGAGAGGAACTTCTTGCCGCCGACCACGCTGCGCAGCGCCATCACCAGTTCGTCGTACGAGGCGTCCTTGAGGATGTAGCCGTCGGCCCCGGCGCGCAGCGCCTCGCGCACGTACTCGTCCGTCTTGTATGAAGTCAGCGCCACCACCTTGATCTCCGGCATCCGGCGCTTGATCTGCGCGGTCGCCTCGATGCCGTTGAGTCCCGGCATCGACAGATCCATCAGTATCACCACCGGCGACAGGCTCAGGGCGAGCCGCACCGCCTCCTTGCCGTCCTTGCATTCGCCGATGACCTCGAAATCCGGCAGGGTGCTGATCAGCGACCGCAGCCCCTGGCGCAGGAGGTTGTGATCCTCGGCGATGAGAATTCGGTTCTTCATGGGCGTGTCTCGGCAATCAGGAGGCGTGCGGGGGGCGGGCGCAGGACGCGCGGTGCGGCGACGATGGCGGACAGGCGGCGCATGGTTGGTCTCAGTGCCGGGCGTTCACGCCCGGCAGCGCGCCCGGGATGGGTGCCACGACCGGACCGTTGTTGAAGGCCGTGGGCGGCATGAAGATGAACTGCCATTGCGAGTAGTTCTCGGCCGCCGCGAACTGCTGGTAGCGCGGCGGGAAATTGGCGTGCTTCAGCGGGGCGTCCTTGACCGTCGAGTGCACGCCGACCAGCGCATTGTTGACGACGATCGGCTCGAAGTCGGTGTCGGGCGCCATCGGATCGCGATAGGCCTGGCGCAGGTGGTGCACCGGGTTGGGGAAGCGGTCGTCGTTGAGCAATTGGTCGATCGATACCGGCAGGATCTTGCGCGCCCCCGGCGTGATCCGCCAGTAGGACTCGATGGCCTTGCGGTACTGGTCACCCGCCCAAAGCAGCTCCACCTCGCGCTCGTGGCGGCGCGCCGTGGACCAGATCTCGGCGGCCGCCAGCGCGCCGACGCCGACGAGCACGAGCATCAGCAACAGGGCGATCAGCACCAGGCCCTCCTGGGCAGCCGGGCGTGCGCGCGGCTCAGTTGACGGCGTCGGTCGCATAGGGATTCTTCGCCGGCTTTGCGCTCTGGATGTCGTATACGCCGGAAAGGTTGGGGTCCGTCGGCGGTACGACGACCCAGTCGCGGTGGTCGGTGAGCGGGTCCACCGGCACCTCGCGCAGGTAATGTTTGTCGACGAGGTCCTGCAGCGCCTGCGGATACTTTCCCTGGTCGCCGTAGAACTTGTCGATGGCGTCGCGGATCGCGGCGATGTTCTGGCGCTGCACCGACGCCTTGCCGTTGTCGACGGTGCCGAAATAGCGCGGCACGGCGATGGTCAGCAGGATGGCGATCAGCACCATCACCACCATCAGTTCGACGAGGGTGAAGCCGGCGGCGGACGGGCGGGCGCGGGCCATCTCACCAGTCCTTGTAGGCGATGCCGTTGAGGCCGATCGCCGTCGATTTGGAGGTGACGTCGTACACGTCGGCGCCGCCGCTGAAGTCGCCCGGCATGGCGCCATAGGCGCGCAGGTTCCACTGCTGCTCGGCCGGCACGGTCTGGTCCTCGAAGAACGGATCGCGGGGCAGCTGACGCAGGAACACCATGTGCGACGGAATGGCATTGGGACTGCCGGCGTCGGCCGCCCCGGCGCCGGCACCGCCGCCGGGCGCTGTTCCGAAGCCACCGCCCCCGGCGCCGGGCGCGGCGCCGAAGCCGGTGCCGCCGCCGAAACCGGCCCCGCCGCCGAAACCCGGCGCCCCGCTGAACGACGCGCCCGCGCCGCTGTTGCCGGGCCCGCTGACCGGCGTGGCGATCGTATCGACCCCTTCGACCAGCGTCTTCAGCGTGGGCGGATAGCCGGAGTCGGCCGCGCCCTTGGAGATGATGCCGTTGTCGGCGGCCGCCTTGTAGGCGTCCAGCGCATTGCGGACGTCGCGCAGCGCCGCGCGCAATTCCGCCTCCTTCGCGTGCGTGACGGTGACCTCATACAGCGGCACGGCCACCAGGGCGAGCACGCTCACCAGGGTCAGCGTGACCACCAGCTCGATCAGCGTGAAGCCGCGCATGCCGGCAACCCGGCCCGCGCCGGTGCGAACGGCGCCGGCGGGGAGGGCAAGGATGCGGGGCGGGGCGAGCATCGCGGCGTCCAGTGCTTGCGGTCCGCGCGTCAGTTGCCGGCCGGCGCGGCGTCCGCCGGCGGCGGGGCCGGCGGTGCTGCCGGTGCCGGCCGGGCGGCGTCGCGCGCCTCCGGAATCACGATGACCCCCGGGTCGCCCTCGCGTCCGCCGGGCGGCCAGACGCTGCCCGGCTGCGGCCGCTGATGGCGCGGCGCGCTCGTACTGACGCGCGGATCCGACGACCCCGGCGATTCGCCCGGCGTC
Organism: uncultured beta proteobacterium; assembly: GCA_963781975.1. Classification (GTDB taxonomy): domain Bacteria; phylum Pseudomonadota; class Gammaproteobacteria; order Burkholderiales; family Burkholderiaceae_F; genus GJ-E10. The sequence goes on along the minus strand of CAWAHT010000007.1, from coordinate 16,838 downwards.
GAACCGCCGGCGCCGCCGCCGCCGACGAAGCCCGGCACGACGGGGCCGGGGGCGGTCGTGCCGGCCGAGTTGCTGACCGCGCCGACCGGATCCAGGCGCAGCGGATTCTCGCGCACCGCCGATTCGCTGCCCGAGAAGACGTCGCGCACGCGCCGGTCGGCGATGGCCGGCGCGCGCAGCACGTGGGGCGTGATCGACAGCACGATCTCGTCCTTGGAATGATCGCGCTTGTCGTCGCCGAAGAGCTGGCCCAGGATCGGGAAATTCACCATTCCCGGCACGTGGCTGTAGGTGCTGCTCATCTGGTCGTTGATCAGGCCGGCGAGGATCTCGGTCTCGCCGTCGCGCAGGCGCAGGCTGGTCTGGGCCGAACGGGTGCCGATCTCGTAGGCCACCGAGCCCGACGCCGCATTGGTGACCTGGTTGATGATGTTGCTCACTTCGATGTTCATCTTGATGCCGACGTCGCCCTCGAGATAGACGTGCGGTTCGACCTCGAGCTTGATACCCACGTCCAGGTACTGCACCGAGCCCGTCACCACCGGGGCCCCGGTGGCCACCGGTGTGACCGAATTGGTGATCACGGGCACCTTGTCGCCGATCAGGATCTTGGCCTTCTCCTTGTCGCGCACCCGGATGCGCGGACTGGCCAGGATGTTCGAGTCGGTGTCCTGCGCCTGCAGGTTGAGGGTCGCGGTGAAGGCGGAGATGGTCAGGGCGCTCAGCGGCGTGTGGTTGAGGTTGCTCAGGGTCGAGGCCGATCCCGGCGTCGACACCGTCGCCGAGGTGGGCCACTGGATCCCGAGCTCGCTGGCCCGGTCGCGCGACACCTCGAGCACCTCGACCTCCAGCATTACCTCCGGATCGGCCAGGTCGTGCGCGGCGACGAGCTTCTCGGCCACGGCGATCATGTCGGGCGTGCCGCGCACCACCAGCGTATTGGTGCGCTCGTCCAGAGACAGGTCGGCCGCCTTGAGCACCGTCTTGAGCAGCGTCTGCATGTACTTGCCCTCGACGTTGGACAGCTGGAACACGCGGATCTTCAGGTCCTGGTATTCCTTCTGCTTGGCCGCGGTCGACGGATAGATGAACAGCGTGTTGGCGTTGAGCACCTTCTTCTCGAGCTGGCTCTGCAGCAGGATCATGTCCACCGTGTCCTCGACCGACGCATCGCGCACGAAGATGGTGGTCTTCAGGTCGGCCTTGACGTCGCGGTCGAAGATCACGTTCAGCCCGGTCGTGCGCGACAGCGCCTCGAATACCAGGCGCAGGTTGGCGTCGCGGAACTGCAGCGACACCGGCTTCTTCATCACCGAGGCCGCCGCGATCTGCGCCTGCTTGGCCTGATCGGCCGCCTCCTGGCGTTCGGCCAGCCGGGTCCAGAGCTTCTGCGCGGCGACGTTGCCCGAGTTCTCCAGCAGGACCTTGTGCAGGCGGTCGCGCGCCGCGTCGTACTGGCCCGACTCCATGAGCGTCTGGGCGTCGGCCAGCGCCGTCAGGTGGCGTCCGTCCATCTCGACGTTGGCGATGCCGCGCAGCGCGCCGTCCGATCCCGGATTGACGCGCAGCGCCGCCTGGTACCACTTGCGCGCGTCCTCCAGATGCCCCTGGCGGCGCGCATCGTCGCCGCGCGCCAGCGCATCGCGTTCGGTCAGCGCCTGCTGCTTGAGGAAATCGAGCCGGTACTGCGGATTGTCCGGCTCGGCCTGGCTGGCGCGCGCGAGCAGGGCCAGGCCCCGCTCCGGATCGCCGCCGGTCATGCTCTTCATGCCTTCGGCGTGGTCGCGTTCGGCCGCGCAGCCCAGCAGCGCCAGCACCACCGCAATCGGCAGTCCGAGCCGCAGCAGCGCATGGGACTGCGGAGCCTGCGGGGACCTCGAGCAAAGGTGGGGCATTGCTAACCTCCAGTGACGTCGATGGTCTGCCGCTGCTTCAGCGGCAGGTAGGTAACCACCACTTGGGCGGCGTTGAAGGATTCGATGCGATAGGTGTTCTCGACCACGTCGCCCACGTGCACCACGAACAGCGCGTCGCCCTTGGTGATGAACGCGGCCGGGCGCGCCGACTTTTCCTCGATCTGGCCGATGAAGCGGAACGGCACCGGCGGGGCGGTCGGCGGCGGCGGCGGCGGCGGCGCCGCTGCGGCCGCCGCCAGCACGGCCGGCGCCGGTGGTGGCGGCGGCGTCCAGCCCTTGGGCGCGAAAGGATCGGTTTGGGCGCCCTGCGCCAGACGCGTCCGGCTCGGGAGGTCGGGTGCGTCGGCGGGCCGCTCGGCGGCCGCGCCGCGCGGCGGCGCCTCGGTCGCCGCGGCCGATCCGGCTGCCGGCGCGCCGCGCACGACCGGCTGCACGACGTCGCTTTCGTCGCTGCCGCCCCGGAACGCGAAATAGAAGGTGGCGGCGCCGGCTGCCGCCAGCACCGCCAGGCGTTTCCAGCGCGTGCCGCCCGTGCTCATGTCGTGCGGGCCCGGTAGTAGAGGGTGAAGTGCACGCGCGTGTCGAGCTCGTCGGCCGCCGCCGCCGGGCGCTCGACGCGCAGCTCCGCCAGGCTGGCGTGGGGCAGCTCGTTGAGCACCTCGGCCACGAAGCCCTTGACGCCGGCGTAATGCTCCTTGATCGGCAGGATCACGTCGAACTTCTGCAGGCCGCCCGAGCCGTCGATGGTGGTGAGGTTGTATTCACCGCGCGCCAGCGTCAGGTGGTTGGCCTGGGCCGCGTGGAAGATCTTGCGCAGGTCGGTGGTCGCGGTGTCGGCCGTGGGGAACCAGTTCTGGAAGCGTGCGAGACGCTCTCCGGCCGGCAGCACCGGCGTCACCGGCGCAACCACCGTGGCAGCGCGGCTGCGCGCCAGTTCCGCCTGCGCCTGCAGCTGGGCCGCCTCCTGCTGGGCGCGGGCCGCGTACAGCAGCCCGATGACCGCCAGTGCGGCCAGCGCGACGCCGATCAGGCCGTTGGCGCCCAGGCGCAGGTGGATGCGGTGCGCGGCGCGGCGCCCTTCGTTGAGGGCGATGTTGAGCGTGCTCATTGCGCCCTCCAGCGGGCCTGGATGACGAAACGCACCGGGACGCCCGGCGTCTGCACCTCGAGTTGATGCGACGAGAGGTGGACGTCGGGAAAGGATTCGCTGCGCAGGGCGTCGACGTAGTTGAGCATCGCATCGGGTGTCTTGGCTTCCGCCGTGATGCGGATGTTGTGGCGCGTGGGCGACGGCTCGACGCCGAGCAGCGCGACGTCGCGCGCCTGCACCGCCTCGAGCGCGGTCAGCATTTCGGCCCAGGGCACCTGCAGGTCGCGCGCCACCCCGGCTGCCGCCTTGGTGGCCCGCGGGTCGGCCGCCGGACCGGCGGCCGCTTCGAACACGGCATGACGGCCGCTGATCGCATCCAGGTCGCCGGCATGCGCCAGGCGTTCGGCATGGGCCGAGCGGAACTGCACGCCGGCGACGGCCGCCGCGATCAGGCCGGCGCCCAGCAGCAGCCAGCCCAGCGGCGCATTGCGGCGTGCGGTGGAGAAGTCCAGTTCGAGCCGGGCGAGTTTGGCTGGCATCGTCGTCCTTTGGGTTAGGCGTGGTTGCGCCGCATCGCTCAAGCCGCCGCGGCCGGCAGCGCCAGCCAGGGTTCGGGCGCTGCGACGCCCGCGTTTGCGATGACGTAGAAGCGCACCGCGTTGTCGCCGCCGCCCTTGCCCGCAACCCGGACCAGGCCGCGCCCGCGCAGCTCCAGCTCGCGCGGATTGCCAACGCCGAACTCGAAACTCATCGCGGTGAGCACGCCATCGGTCAGCACGCCCAGTTGCGCTCCGGCGTCGCGCACCACCGCGATGACCGAGCACGCCGGCTCGATGCGCTCGCGATGGCGGTTGTATTCGTGCACGAACTCGCCCTCGACGGCGCCGGCGGCGACGCGCCGCTTCTGCAGCGCGTGGTCGAGGGCCGGCATGGCGCCGGCGGGCAGGCCGCAGGCCAGCGTGTACGGGCTCTTGCCCTGGGGCTGCCAGCGGCTGGCGAGTTCGCTGCTGTCGACGCCGGCGACGTCCGCCAGCGATGCGCCGATCAGCGCGTCGGCGGCGCGGGGCGACAGCCCGCGCAGATCGGCGCGGACGACGTCGTAAAGCATCCAGGAATCGTCGATGACCACGTCGCAGACCAACCCGCGCAGGCTGGAGCCGGCGCGCGCGCAGCGCGCCTCGAGCTCGTCCAGCGCCGGGCCGAGCGCGCCGAGCGCGCCGGCCAGGTCGACCGGCTGCGCCGGCGTCGCCGCGTCGTCGGCGCTCACGTAGGCCTGCTCCAGGAGCGCCAGCCGGCGCGGCGCGCGCCGGCCCGCCAGCAGTTCGAGCGTCAGCCCATCGGCGCCGATGCGGGCGCGCAGGAAGCGCCCGAAGCGCGGCCACGCGCCGGCGTCCGCGCCCGCCGGCGGGGGGGCGGACGGCGCCGGCGCAGCGGCGGGCGGCGCCGGATTACTCGACGGGCGTGACACGATTGATCTCCTCGAGGGTGGTATCGCCGGCCATTGCCGACGCCACGGCCGCTTCGCGCAGCGCCACGTAGCCGTTCTCGCGCGCCTCGGCCTTGATCTGCGACAGCGGCGCGCGCTCGGCCAGCAGGTCGCGCAGCCGATCGTTCATGCCAAGCGTCTCGGCGATCGCGCGCCGCCCCTTGTAGCCGGTGCCGCGGCAGTGCGCGCAGCCGATGCCACGGCGGAACTTGGCGGTGTGCGCGGCGCGCTGGTCGATGCGCGAACGCAGCAGGATGTCCTGCGCCGGGCGGTACGGCGTCGCGCAGCGCGGGCAATTGATGCGCACCAGGCGCTGCGCCACGATGCCGTTGAGCGCCGACACGAAGCTGTACGTGTCGACCCCCATGTTGGCGAAGCGCCCCATGACGTCGAACACGTTGTTGGCATGCACCGTCGTGAACACCTGGTGGCCGGTGAGCGCCGCCTGCACCGCGATCTGCGCGGTTTCCGGGTCGCGGATCTCGCCCACCATGATCTTGTCCGGGTCGTGGCGCAGGATGGAGCGCAGGCCGCGGGCGAAGGTCAGGCCCTTCTTCTCGTTGACCGGGAATCTGCAGCACGTCCGGCACCTGGTATTCGACCGGGTCCTCGATCGTGACGATCTTGTCGATGCCGGTGTTGATCTCGGTGAGAGCGGCGTAGAGCGTGGTGGTCTTGCCGCTACCCGGTGGGGCCGGTCACCAGCAGCATGCCGTAGGCAGCGCCGACAGGCGCCGCACGAAATCGAGCACCGACGGCTCGAAGCCCAGCGCCTCGAGGCGGATCTGGCGCGCCTCGCCGCCCAGGTTGTTGCGGTCGAGGATCCGCAGCACCGCGTCCTCGCCGAAGAGGTTGGGCATGATGGAGACGCGCAAGTCGATCTCGCGCTCGCCGCACCGAGACCTTGAAGCGTCCGTCCTGCGGGATGCGGCGCTCGGCAATGTCCAGTTCGGCCAGCACCTTGATGCGCGACAGCACGTGATGCGCCGCGTCCAGGCCCTCCACGCGCTTGATCACCTCGAGCACGCCGTCGACCCGGTATTTGATGACCAGGCCCTTGTGCTGCGTCTCGAGGTGGATGTCGCTGGCCAGCGCCTTGAGCGCATCGTGGATGGTCGAGTCGACCAGGCGCACGATGGGGCTGCTCGATGCGCTGATGTCGGCCAGCGACACCGACACGGCGCCGCTGCCGGCGGCGGTGGCGGCCGAGCCGCTCACGCCGACCGAGTCCATCGCACGCATGCTGCGTTCGGCCTGGGTCAGGTAGGCGCGCATGTCCTCGGTCGAGGCCAGCGCCCAGATGACGACGTTGCGCCGCCGCCGCCGCATGCGCTCGGCGGCCCATGCGCGCGTGCGCGAATCCAGCGGATCGGACAGCACCACCAGCCCGCGCTGCTCGGGTCCGGTCAGCGCCAGGCACAGCCGCTGGCTGGCCTCGAGGAAGCTGATGGCTTCGAAATCGGCCTTGCACGATCGCATCTCGGCCAGTTCCATCGCCTTGAGGCCGAAATACGGGGCCGCGGCAGCAACCAGGGCCGGTCCGGCCAGGCCCAGCATCTCGGACATGACGTCGACCGGTCGCCGGCCGCCCGCGGTCTCGAGCACCTGCCGCACGATGTCGTCGGACAGGACGGCGTTGAGCTTGGCGGGTGCATTCATGGCTGCTCCCCTATTGCAGGCTGGTGGCGAGGTCGAAGATGGGCATGTACATCAGCACCACGATGGCGCCGATCACGAGGCCGATGAGGATCATCAGTGCCGGCTCGACGAGGCGCGCTGCCAGGTCGATGGCGCGGCCCAGCGCCACCTCCTGGAACGTGGCGATGCGCGCGAGCACGTCGGCGAGGCGCCCGGTGCGCTGCGCCACCTCGAGCATGCGCAGCGCGACGGTATCGGCGATGCCGGCCTGCGCCAGTGCGGGGCCGATGGGCTTGCCTTCGGAGATCTGGCGCCGGGCGATGTCGAGCTGCTGCTGGTCCTCTTCGGCCAGCAGGCGCCGGCTCATCTCGAAGGCGCGCAGCACCGGTATGCCGCCCTGCACCAGCATCGCGCAGGTGCGGTAGAACTGCGCATGGCGGAACATCCGCACCAGCGCGCCGATCAGCCAGGCGCGCTGCAGGCCCGGCACCTGCCAGCCGCTGCGCGCCGCGCGGATCAGTCCGTAGACCAGCAGGACCACCGAACCGATGAAGCCGCCGGCGAACAGCAGCGGATGCGCTCGCCACCGCCTTGCCCCAGGAAAGCAGGATGCTCGAGGCCAGCGGCAGTTCGTGGCGCGAACCCTCCAGCAGCACGGAGAAGCGCGGCACGACCACGCCCAGCAGGAAGAACACGACCAGCGCCCCGACGCCGAGCAGCAGCGCGGGATAGACCGCCGCGCCCACGAGCTTGCCGCGCAGCAGCCGCATGGTTTCCAGGTGCAGCGAGAAGCGCCGCAGGGCCGATACCAGGTCGCCGGTCTGCTCGCTGGCGGCGATCGAGGCCACCAGCAGCGGCGGAAATATCTCGGAACGGTTGGACAGCGCCGCCGACAGCGGCAGGCCCTCCGTGATGTCGCGGGTCACGGCTTCGAGCGCTTCGCGCGCGCGGCCGTCGCGCTCCTTCTGGGCCAGCGTGCGCAGCGTGTCGATCATGCCCAGTCCGGCGTCGAGCAGCGCGGCCAGCTCGTCGGTGAACAGGCCGACGTCCAGACGCTGGCGCCGGAAGCCGCGCCACCGTTCGCGTTCGCTGCCGCTGCCGCTGATCGGGCGGCAGGAGAGCACGCGCAGCCCGCGCAGTTGCACCTGCTCGGACGCCTGGCGTTCGCTGCCGGCGCGCAGGCGCTCGGTCTGCAGCGCGCCGTGCGGCGCCACGGCGACAACCTCGAACAGCGAGGTTGCGGCAGTGTTCACTGCGGCTTCCCGACGGCGGGCGCGATTTCCCAGGAGTTGATGTCGACGTTCTCGCCGGTGCCGCCCGGCTGGCCGTCGGCGCCGTAGGAATACAGGTCGTAGTCGCCATGATCGCCCGGCGCCTTGTACCGGTACGGACGGCTCCAGGGATCGGGCGGAACCTGCTTTTGCAGGTAGGGGCCCTGCCAGCGGTCGACGCCGTCGGGCTTGGTGATCAGCGCCTGCAGGCCCTGGTCCGTGGTCGGATAGGCTCCGATGTCGAGGCGGTACTGGTCCAGTGCCTTGCCCAGGTTGTCGATCTGGGCGCGGGCGATGTTCACGTTGGACTTGCCGACCTGGCCGAAATAGCGCGGCGCCACCAGCCCCGCCAGCAGGCCGATGATGACGACCACGACCAGCAGCTCGATCAGCGTGAAGCCGCGCAACCGGGGGGGTGCCCACCCGCAGGGGGGGTGGGTGGGTGCCGGTACCGACGCGAGTTCTTGGCCGTGACGCAGGAAATGGGATCGCAGCACGTCGGGCTCCTGTTTTTGCTTCTCACTACGCGCATCGGGCGTGCAGCGGGATTTATCGCTTGAAATGGGTAGCGCGAAGTTCGTGGGTTGCCCCCCACCACTACCGCATCTGCGTTATATGGGCGGGGGAAAGGAAGCCTACTACCCAGGATAGTGGTTGGCAACACCTGATTTGCCAACCATTTTGGTGGGAATCACCCACCTTTTACCATGGGTATATTCCCCCCGGGGGGTGGGGGGCGGAGCTAAGCCCCTGGACGGGCGGTGCCCTGCGCGGGCGGCCGTCCCTGGCGCGACGGGGCAAAGCGCACCGAGACCCGCAGTCCGCCCAGCACCGAGCGGTCGAGGTCGACTTGCGCATCATGCATCTCTACCACGGCCTGGACGATGGACAGGCCGATGCCGCAGCCATCGACGCCCGAATTGCCGGGCACGCGGTAGAACCGCTCGAAAACGCGCGTGCGCTGCTCCGGCGGGATGCCGGGGCCGGCGTCGTCGACGACGGCAAAGCACCCGTCCTGGTCGGCGCCGGTGCCGACGCGGATCGTGCCGCCGCTGGGACCGTAGCGGATGGCGTTGTCGATGAGATTGCGCAGCAGCACGGCCACGGCGAATTCCTGGCCGTCGATGTCCGCGGCGCCCAGGTCTTCGTCGATCGACTGGCCGTGGCGCGCGGCAAGCGGGCGCATTTCATCGATGACGTGAGCGGCCACCGCATCCAGCTGCAGGCGCAGGGCCTGCGCGCGCAGGGCGATCAGGCCGTCGAGCCGCGACATGGTGAGCAACTGGTCGATCATGTGGGCGGCGCCGTCGATCGACTCCATGAGGCGCCCCAGGGCCTGGCGCCGGTCCTCGTTCGTGCGCGTCAGCAGGGCCACCTGGGCCTGGATCTTGATCGCGGCCAGCGGCGTGCGCAGTTCGTGCGCCGCGGCCGACGTGAAGCGCCGTTCGCTGGCGAGCGCGTTCTCGATGCGCGCGAACAGGGAGTTCACCGCCGCCACGATCGGCGTGAGCTCGTCCGGTGGCCGGTCGACCGACAGCGGCCGCAGGTCGTCGGGCGAACGCTGCGTCACCTGGGCAGCCGATTCGCCCAGTGCCCGCGTTGCCCGCCGCACCAGCCAGGCGCTCAGGGCGACGAGCATGGCCAGCGACAGCACGAGCGGGATCGCCAGGAAGGCCAGCCCGGGATCGACGCCGGCCGAACGCGCCGCGATGGGCTCGGCCACCTCGAGCAGCTTGCTGCCGTCGTCGGAGGTCATGACGATGACGCGCATCGGCACGCCGTCGATCTCGCGTGTCGAGAAGCCCGGCTCGTTGAACGGCGCGAAAGGCGTGCGCTTGGTGCCGACGCTGACCAGGAGCAGTTCGCCGTCGTTGGACCAGATCTGATAGTGATAGCGCGCGCCCAGGGTCAGCGCGCCCTCGAAGTGCACGATGTCGCCGCCGCTGGCCTGCAGTTCGCTGATCTCGTGGTCCGCGAAAGTGAGTACCGCGCTGGCGATGTCGCGCAGTCGCTGGTCGAAGAGCGTGTCGCTGACGTGGCGCGAGATCATGAACATCGCGCTGCCGCCCACCAGCCATGCGGCGGCGGTCACCATGACGGTGAGCATCAGCACGCGGCGGCGCAGCGACCAGGGGCGCGCCGGCTGCGCGCCGGCGGGCGGCCGGCCGGCGTCGGCCAGCGCAGCGCGGGCCAGGTTGCGCTCAGCCAGGTTCGACATTGGCGTTCAGCCGATAGCCGGCGCCGCGCACGGTTTCGATGAGTCCGCGCGCCAGCTTGCGGCGCAGGTTATGGACGTGCACTTCAATTGCATTGCTCTCGACCTCCTCGCCCCAGCCGTAGAGCGCCTCCTCCAGCTGCTTGCGGCTGAGCACCCGGTCGCGGTTGCGCAGCAAGGTGTCGAGGATGCGGTATTCGCGCTTGGTGAGTTCCACCCGCGTGCCGTGCCAGACCGCAACATGCTCGCTGCGCGACAGCATCAACGGGCCCAATTCCAGCAGCATCCCATCCTTGCCGCCCTGGCGCCGGGCCAGCGCGCGCAGGCGGGCGCTGAGTTCCAGCAGGTCGAAAGGCTTGACCAGGTAATCGTCCGCCCCCAGATTGAGCAGCCGGACCCGGTCCAGCACGAAGCCGCGCGCCGTCAGTACCAGCACCGGCGTATGGTCGGAGCGCTCGCGCCAGCGGCGCAGCAGTTCCTCGCCCGATACCCCCGGCAGGCCAAGATCCAGCACGATGGCGTCGTACTTCTGCGCGATCAGCGCGGCATTGGCGCCGTCACCGTCGATCCTCAGGTCGACTGCGAACCCCTCGAGCTCCAGGCCGTGGCTCGTCGACGGCCCCAGGGCAGGATCATCTTCCACGATGAGTACGCGCACGCCGCTTCTCCTTGATCCCCGGGGCGCCCGCCAGCGCGCTGGCGCCACGGTCCCCGCCTACAGTCTACTGAGCCGGCGTCGGGACGCCGCGCAGGACTGAGCCGGGCATTGACCGCTTACGCGGCATTCGGCCCGGGGCCGCCCGTGCGAAACTCCTGGCGCTGGGCGCCGTCCAACCGAGGCCGGCCGCTCGGCGACGTGCGGGTTCCCGGGCAGGCGCGCAGCAGCGCGGGGTTTTGGGACGCGCTGACGCAATTGGCAGCCCGGGCTAATTTCAGGCAATTGTCGTGATTGGTGATCAAAAGATGCGATTCATTCTTCGGTATGGTAAGCCATGGTCCTGTCTTTTGCCAGGTTTGCTGATCGCCGTCACGGGTCTGCCGGGACTTTGCAGGGCGGCTGTCGATGTCAACACGCTCGACCAGACCGTGCGGGCCGAGCTGGTCGCCGAGCAGGATGCCGTCGTACCGGGCACCAGTGCGCTACTGGGCGTGCGCCTGCGCCATGCACCGCACTGGCATACGTATTGGGTCGAGCCCGGCGATGCCGGACTGCCGACGCGGCTGCACTGGACGCTGCCGTCGGGCTACAGCGCCGGTCCGATCCAGTGGCCGCTGCCGCACCTGCTGCGGGTCGGCAGCCTCGCCAACTACGGCTACGAGGGAGAGGTCCTGCTGCCGGTGGCGGTGCAGGTCCCGGTCGGTGCGGCCGGTGGTTCGACGGCACATTTTGCCGTGCATGCCGACTGGCTGGTCTGCAACGATCTGTGCATTCCCGGGGGTGCCGACCTGACGCTCGACCTGCCGGTACGCGGCGCGGCGCAAGCGCACCCGGGAACCGATGCCCCGCTTTTCGCCCGGACGCGTGCCCGCATTCCGGCGCTGGCACAACTGCCCGGCGCCCACGCGCGGCGTGCCGGCGGCCATTTGCGCCTTGAATTCACGCCGCCGGGGCCGGCCCCGCATAGCCTGGAATTCTTCCCGCTGGAAGCGGGCCGCATCGTCGCCGCGGCGGGCCAGGCCTTGAGCGCGGGCGCCGGCCGGTTGCTGCGCCTGGACCTGCAGCTGGTTACCCCGGAGGAGCCGGGCTTCACGCGCCTGCGCGGGGTGCTGGTCGCCGATGGCGGCCCGGCGCCGGGCGGCAGCGGCTGGGCCGACCGCATCGAGATTGCGCTGGACGGTGCCCCGCCGGCTGCGGGCACCGCGGCCGCCGGATCCGCGAGCGTGCCGCCGGCACAGTTGGCCGCCTCGAGCGCAAGCGCGTCGGGCCTGCTGCCGGCGGCATCGGCGGAATCGGCGGCGACGTCGGGCGCTGCCGCGGCCCCGCCGTCCGCGCTGGGCCTGGCCACCCTCGCGGCACTGGCCGGAGCATTCATCGGCGGCCTGGTGCTCAACCTGATGCCCTGCGTGTTCCCGGTGCTGTCGCTCAAGCTGATCGGGCTGGTGCAGCATCAGGGCGCGACGCCGGCGCGCATGCGCGCGCATGGCCTCGCCTTCACGGCCGGCGTGGTGCTCAGCTTCCTGGCGCTGGCAGCGATCCTGCTGGCATTGCGTGCGGCCGGCGCCCAGATCGGCTGGGGCTTCCAGCTCCAGTCGCCCCTCGTCATCGCTGCGCTGATCGGCCCTTGTTCTTCCTCATCGGGCTCAATCTGCTGGGCAGCTTCGAATTCACGTTCGGCGCGGGCCTGGCCAACAGCCGTGCGGCGCAGTCGCTCGATGGCGAGGGCGTGCGCGGCAGCTTCGCCACCGGCGTGCTGGCGGCGGTCGTGGCGTCGCCCTGTACCGCACCCTTCATGGGCGCCGCTCTCGGGTACGCGGTGACGCAATCCGCCGCGCTGGCGCTGCTGGTATTCGGCACCCTGGGTTCAGGCATGGCCACGCCCTACCTCGTCCTGACCCTGGTCGCCGTCGTTGCTGCGGCGCCTGCCGCGCCCGGGCGCATGGATGGAGCGCCTGCGCCAGTTCATGGCCTTCCCGATGTTTCTCACCTGCGTCTGGCTTTTCTGGGTGCTCGGCCAGCAGGTCGACACCGACGCGCTGGCGGCCACCCTGGCGGCATTGGTCGGGCTCGCGCTCTTTGCATGGTCGCTGGGGCTGGCGCAGCGCGGCGCGCGCCGCTTTGCCTGGCTGGCCGGCGGCGCGGTGCTGGCGGTCGTGCTCACCCTCGTGCCGCTGACGCGCGCGGTTTGGCGCGGCCCCGCGCCGGGCGCCACGGCTGCCGCCGCGGCCGGCGCGCAGGCGCCCGCCGGCTGGTCGGCGTGGTCGCCGGCAGCGCAGGGCGCGGCGCTGGGCGTCGGCCGACCGGTGTTCGTCGACTTCACCGCCGCCTGGTGCATCACCTGCCAGGCCAACAAGCGCCTGGTGCTGGCCGACGAGCGGGTCGAGCGCGCGTTCGCGCAGGCCGACGTGGTGCGGCTGCGGGCCGACTGGACGCGCCGTGACGAGGCGATCACGCGCGAACTGGCGCGTTTCGCGCGCAGCGGCGTTCCGCTCTACGTACTGTACGACCGCGCCGGCAGCCCGCACCTGCTGCCGGAGATCCTGTCGACGCAAGGCGTGCTGGCCGCCCTCGGCGCGGTCTAGGACGGCGGCGCGGCCGCGCGCGCTTCGAGCGCGACCCAGCGTTCCAGTTGCTGCTCCAGCAGCGCTTCGAGCTCCTGCAGCCGCGCGCTGTCCGCGCGCATCTGCCCGGCGCCGCCGCGATGATAGTCGGCCGCTGCCATGCGGCCATGCAGCCCTGCCAGTTCCTGTTCGAGCGCGGTGATCTGCGCCGGCAGCGCTTCGAGTTCGCGCCGCTCCTTGAACCCCAGGCGGTCGGCGCGCGGTCTGGCGGGCGCCGTTGCCGGCGCCGCCTCGCGCCGTTCCGCCGCCGCGCCGCGCCCGACGGCGCGCACTGCCGGCGCGCGCTGGCGCAGCCACTCGCTGTAGCCGCCGACGTATTCCCGCCAGCGCCCCGCGCCCTCGGCCACCAGGCTCTGGGTGGCGATGTTGTCGAGAAAGCGCCGATCGTGGGAGACCACGAGCAGTGTGCCGGCGTAGTCGGCCAGCGTCGCTTCGAGCAGCTCCAGGGTCTCCATGTCCAGGTCGTTGGTCGGCTCGTCCAGGACCAGCAGGTTCGCGGGCTGCGCAAAGAGGCGCGCCAGCAGCAGGCGGTTGCGCTCGCCGCCCGACAGGGTGCGCACCGGGGCTTCGCGCGCGCCGCGGCGGGAACAGGAAGTCGCCCAGGTAGGCCATGACATGCTTGCGCGCGCCGCCGATCTCGATCCAGTCCGACCCCGGCGCTATCGTCTCCATCAACGTCTTGTCCGGATCGAGCGCTGCGCGCTGCTGGTCGAAGTAGGCGACGTTCAGCCGGGTGCCGCTGCGCACGGTGCCGCTGTCGGGCGCGAGCTGGCCGAGGAGCAGCCGGATCAGCGTGGTCTTGCCGGCGCCATTGGGCCCGATGAGCGCCAGCCGGTCGCCGCGCATCAGCCGCAGCGAGAGCCGGTCGACGATGGTGCGCTCGCCGAAGCGCTTGCCGACGTCGTCGAGCTCGGCGACCAGGCGCCCCGAGCGCTCGCCCGCCGCCAGTTGCAGATTGACCGCGCCGACACGCTCGCGCCGCGCTTCGCGCTCGGCCGCAGCGCCTCCAGGCGGCGCACCCGGCCCTCGTTGCGCGTGCGCCGCGCCTCGACGCCCTTGCGGATCCACGCTTCCTCCTGGGCCCAGAACCGGTCGAAGCGCCGGCGCTCGTGCGCCTCGGCCTGCAGCGCCTGGTCCTTGCGTGCCTCGTAGGCGGCGAAGTCGCCGGGGTAGGAGCGCAGCGCGCCGCGGTCGAGTTCCAGTATGCGCGTGGCCACGCGGTCGAGGAAGCGGCGGTCGTGGGTGATGACGATCGCCGCGCGCTGCCCGCGCTGCTCCTGCATCAGCAGTTCCTCCAGGCGTTCGATGCCGTCGAGGTCGAGGTGGTTGGTGGGCTCGTCCAGCAGCAGCAGGTCGGGCTGCTGCGCCAGGGCCAGCGCCAGCGCGGCGCGCTTGCGCTCGCCGCCGGAACAGCGCTGCGGATCGATGCTGCCGTCCAGGCCGAAGCGCTGCAGGTAGGCCTGCAGGCGCGCCCCGCGGCTCCATTCGTTCTCGTGGTCCATGGGCGGCGCCAGCGCATCGCGCTCTTTGCAGGCTCTGGATCAGCGTGGCGGCGGCGGGCAAGTCCGGCTCCTGTTCGACGAAGGTCACGCGCAGGCCGTCGCGGCGGCGGATCTCGCCGGCGTCAAGCGCCAGGCGTCCGGCGATCGCCGCCAGCAACGAGGACTTGCCGCTGCCGTTGCGGCCGATGAAGCCGATGCGCTCGCCCTCGACCACGGTCAGCGCGGCCATGTCGAGCAGCGGCGTCATGCCGAAGGCGAGTTCGGCGTCCAGTACGGTAAGCAGGGTCATGGATGTGCGCCGGCAGTCCGGTCTACAGTTTCACGCCGCGGCGCCGATATTCCGGCCAGGAACCGGTTTCCATCCCATGCTCAAATTCGCCCTCGCCGCCGGCATTGCCTACGAATGGCTGTTCGGAGCCGGCATATCGAACCTCGATGCGCTGCTGCAGGCCACCCTGCGCACGGCGTGCGCAACCCTGCTGGCCTGGATGATCCTCGAGACCGGGCGGCGTGCTGTTGCTGGCGGCGCTGTCGCTGGACGACCGGCCGCCGAGCGGACGCCGCGGCTGACCGGCGCGGCTACTTCTTCCCCTTCTTCTTTTTCTTCTTCGGTGCCGCCAGCATGGTGCCGCGGCAGTCGGCGGCGCCGCAGCGGCACTCGTACTGGCGCTTGAGCTTCTTGGTGATCTTGTCGTCGATGATCAGGCAGTAGTCGTAGTTGAGCTCCTCGCCGCGGCGGATGTCGCGCAGCGCCTCGATGAAGACCCGGCCCGACTCGGTCTCCTCGGTCTCGCAGTTCGGGTCGCACGAGTGATTGATCCAGCGCGCATCGTTGCCGTCCCGGCTGGCGTCGATGACGCGCTTGCCGTCTTCCAGGGAGAAGAGAAACGTGTGGTGCGGATCGTCCGGGTCCGACGACGGCAGGCTGTCGGCCTCCTTCCACGAGATGATCCGGCCGCGGTACTCGATGACGCGCTCGCCCTTGGCGATTGCGCGTGCCGCGTAGACGCCGCGGCCGTGGATCGGCGAATTGCGCACGGCGATCTTGCGCGCCGCGGCCGTCGCGCCGGCGCCGGGCGCCGGTCGGGCGGTCGGCGTTCTTCACCGGCGTGCGCTTGCGCGCTGCGCGGGGCCTTGGCGGGGGACTTGCGGGACGGGGTCTTTACGGAGGTTGTGGGCATGGGCGGCGGGAATGCGTCGGAATCCGGAAATGGACGGCAGCGCGCACGGCGCCGCCGGGGCCGCGCAACGCCGCGCGGCCCCAAGTATCGCAGAAGCGCGCGCCGGGCCGCACCCGGCGCGGCGTCAGTCGGGTTGCAGCAGGCGCTGCAGCGCGCGCAGCGGCGAGGATTTCATGACCCGCAGCAGGTTGTTGTAGCCGTCGGTCCAGACGCCGACGCCGGCCTGCTCGCGCAGCGCCTCGCCGCGCGCGCCGATCGCGCCGCCGGCCAGGGTCTGCGGGTGGCGGGCGATCAGCACCCACTCGCTGCTGCTCGCCCGCGCGTTGCCGGCCGTCGGCGCATCGTCGATGAGGCGCGCGCTCAGGCGTTCGGCCGCCGCGATATTGGCCAGCACCGGCTGCAGGTCGAGGAAGCGGTTCGAGATATGCACGGCCACGATGCCGTCGTCGGCCAGATGGCGCACGTACAGCGCGATGGCCTCGCGCGTGATCAGATGCACCGGGATCGAATCGCTCGAGAAGGCGTCGACCGCCAGCACGTCGAAGCGCTGCGGCTGCGCGCCGCCAGCTCGGACTCGAGCGACAGCCGGGCGTCGCCGAGCGCGACCTCGACGCGCGCCGGCGTCGCCTGCAGGTAGGTGAACCGGCTGTTGGCCAGCACGACCACGTCGCGGTCGAGCTCGTAGAAGCGCACGCTGTCGCCGGCGCGGCCATAGCCGGCCAGCGTGCCGACGCCCAGCCCGATGACGCCGAGGCGCACGGCCGCCCGCCGTTGTTGCGCGCGGGCGATGGCCAGCCCGACGCCGGAGGTCGGGGTGTAATAGGAGCCGGGCTGGTCGCGGTCGGACCCGCTCATGGCCTGCTCGCCGTGCAGGATCACGCCATGCAGCAGGCGGCGCACGCGCACGCCGTCCTCGTCGACCTCGCGCACGCGCAGCGTGCCGTAGAAATTGCGCTGCATGACGATCAGGTCGTGATCCAGGAAGCGCACGTAGCGCCAGTCCTGCCAGGCGATGCCCGCGCCCGCCAGGGCCGCCAGCAGGCTCAGCGCACCGCTCCAGCGCGGATCCAGGCCGGGCCGGCGCCAGGCCGCCAGCAGCGCGGCCGCGGCGACGCAGGCCAGCGCCAGGGGCAGCTCGTACAGCGAGGCGAACACGCGCGGCGCCACCAGCCCGACGAAGCCGCCGCCGAGCGCGCCGCCGATCGAGATCATGAGGTAAAGCGCGTCAGGTCCGCACTGTCCGGCTTGCGAGCGGCGAGT
>CAWAHT010000006.1:0-110593 GCA_963781975.1 uncultured beta proteobacterium | reverse complement strand
GCCGGGGAGATCGGCGCCCTGATGGCGCAGCAGGACGTGATTCTGAGTTTCTAGGAGGTCTTGCATCATGCTTCATATCGTCAACAAGTCGCCGTTCACCAGCGCGGGCCTGGACGGCTGCCTGCGCGTGCTGCAGGACGGCGCCCAGGTCCTGCTGATCGAGGACGGCATCTACGCGGCAACGGCGGGTACCGCCGTGGCGCAGCGCCTGCTGCACGGGCCCAGGTCGGTGCGCGTATGCGCGCTGCTTGCCGACGTCGAGGCGCGCGGCATGGGCGACCGCCTCGCCGCCGGCGTCGAGCGGGTCGACTACGCCGGCTTCGTCGACCTGGTCACCAACAACAACACCGTGCACAGCTGGCTGTAGATCCGCCCGCCGGGCGGATCCTGCCGCTTGCGCAGGGGAGGACGGCATGAAAACGACAATCGTCGAACGCCTGCGCCGCGTGCGCGCGGCGCTGGCGGCCGCGACCGGCCTGCTGGCGCTGGCCGCGGTGCCCGGTGCCGCCCATGGCGCCGAAGAATTCGGCATTTACGAGCGGATCCTGGAGGCCTCCGGCACCTTCGACGAAACCAGCGCCGCGTTCGAGGCGGCGCTCGCGCGTTCCGCGCTGGTGCTGCACGGGAAGTTCGACCTGGTGCTGCCGGAGCCGGCGCAGCGCGCGCGCGTCTACGTGCTGACGGCGCCGCAGTTCATGGCGGCGGCCGGCGCCGAGGCGCCGGCGACGGCGTCGGCGCAGGTGCTGCGCGTGGCCATCTACGAATACGGCCTGGGCCGGCATACGCAGATCGACATGACCAATCCGCTGGCCCATGCGATGGTCTACTACGCCGGCTCCGGCCATTACGACGCGTTGCTGGCGCAGGCGCGGATCACCGCGGACGACGTGCGGCGCGTCGCGGCCGCCGTGCCGGGGCGTGCGGTCGACGTGCAGCTGGAGCCGCGCCGCAGCGAAGCCGCGCTCAACGCATTCCGCGGCGACGGCATGGCCAGGATGATGGCCAAATGGCGCAACTGGCAGGAGAGCCAGGGCGTGCTTTTCGTCGACCAGCCGGGCAACTTTGCCGCGGCGCTCGAGCGCGTGGAGCGCGCCATCAAGGCCAGCACCGATCGCGGGCCCGGCGACGCCTCCGGCTGGCGCCTGGTGGCGCGGGTGCCGGTCGGCGCCAACGCCGTGGTGTTCGGCATCAGCAGCGCGTATGTCGAAGCGACCAGCGTGCGCATCAATTCGGGCTCGCGTTCGGATGGCAAGTCCAAGGACGCACCGTTTCCCGGCGTCGACCACGCGCCGGCCCTGCCGCTGGAGATCCTGGTCATCAACGACGGCACGCAGGTGCGCGCCGTCGAATACGGCCAGATGTGGCGCATGCAGCTGTATTTCTGGGATTCGGGCTACCTGGCCTTCGCCGGCAACAGCGGCGTTCCGGGGACGCTGTACGACTCGATCGCGACCATGATCGCCGCGTCTGCGCCGGCCGCGGATGCGGCGCCAACCGCGGGTGCCGCGCATGACTGAGGCGACGGCTCCTGACGACGGGCTCCTCGAATTCGACGCGGCCGTCGAATTCGTCCGCGCCAGCGACCGGTGCGCCTTCATCGCCACGCCCATCTTCGCCGACGACGGCGAGACGGCGGAGGGCGCCAAGGTGTTCGTGCTGCAGGCCGACGGCAGCGGCCAGGTGCGCGTCCGTTTCGTCGCCGGGCCGTTCTTTTCGGCCGCGCTGGCGGCCGACGAGACCCTCGGGGCCGACGAGATCCCGGATCGCGTGCGCCAGCTGCGCTTCCTGCCGAGCCAGTGCAGCGAGGAATGGTTCTCCGACCAGATCCAGGTCCTCATCGGCCGGCTGGTGCAGGCGTCCGGCGCGCACGCCCCCGACATGCCCGACTACCTGGCCGCACCCGCGCGGGCGGCCGCCCCGGAGGTGCGGTTTCCGATCGCCATGATCGGCCGGCCGGACGCCACGGACGGAAAATCCTGATGCCGTACTTCGTCTATCGCATCACGCAGATCGGTCCGCTGCGCCGGCTCGACGCATTCGGCACGTTCGCCGCCTATCGCGAGGCGGCAGCCGAATGCCGCCGCCTGCGGGCCGAACAGCAGCTGGCGGCCGACAGCGTGCGGATGACGTTTGCGCAGAACGCCCTGCAGGCCGAGCAAATGCTCGCCGAAGGCGGGACGGCGCGGCCCAATATCGCGGACGATTATTGAGGCGCCGGCGCGCCGGCGCTCAGCCGGCCGGGTGGATGCCGTCGGCCAGCGCGGCAACCGCCGCCGCACCGTTTTCGCGCCAGCGGCCGAGCAGCGCCCGGGCGACGCCCGACCACTGCGCCACGGCGGCGGCGATCGTCGCCTGCGCGCGTTCGCGCTCGCGGTCGAACGATCCGCTGGCCCAGTCCTGGTAGAGGCCGGGCGCGAGCGCGCGGCGCATGCCGTCGAAATTCGAGAACCAGAAATTCACCGACGGCGCCGCGCGACGCTCCAGCAATGCGGGCAGCGTGACCAGGCAGTCGGCGAGCAGATCGCGAACCGCGCGCACCACGACCTCGGTGCGCCGGTCGGCCAGCTGGGCCAGCATGCATTCCCAGTCGGGGCCGAGGATGCGGCCCGCGCGCAGCTCGCCCAGCTCGTGCAGCACCAGCGTTTCGGTTTCGGCGTGCACCATGCGCTCGATCGCGGCGTCCATCGGGCCGGCACCGCCGTAGGCGTCGAGCGCCATGCGGAAGGCGTCGCCCGGCGCGCGTGCGCTCGCGGCCTCGGCGCGCGTCCACAACCAGCGGCGGAACGCATCGCGGCGCACCAGGATGCACCCGTCGCGGCTGACCGCCGGCAGGGCGACGAAACCGCGCGCCAGCTCGTCGTCGGTCACGATGACGCATGCGCCCTCGCGCATGACCGGGCGCTCGCGCCGGGCAAGGAAGAACACCGGCACGCCGAAGCGCCCGATGCCGGCGCCATAGACCAGGCATTGCGCGTCGATGAGTAGGTTGACGCCGCGGTCGTCGTAGGCGTCCAGGCCGGTGCCCAGCGGCAACGGCAGCAGGCGGTCGTCGCACCCTTCGAGCAGCGCCTCCCAGCGCTGCTCGCGCGCGGCGATCCAGGTGCCGACTTGCTGCGTGTCGGTCGGTGCACCCAGGCCGAGGGCGGTGGCCCAGCGGAAATATTCCCGCATGCCCAGCAGATAGGTGCACATGCCGCTGTCGCGCGCATGGCGGGCGTCGACCAGGTCGCAGTTGAACTGCACCGCGGCAGCAAGCCTGGCGATCCCGGGTTCGGAAGATGGCAACATGCCTCGCATGGCGGCGCGCGGCGGCAGCGCGCCGCGTCGCGGAAGATTTCCCGCCATTGTGTGGTGCGTGCCGGCCGTCCAGAACTACCCGTTGGAGTGATGTCCGGTACGCCTTCGTGGGTCTGGACGCGGTGCCGGGCGCGGCCGCGGCGCTCAGCGCAGGTGGCGCCAGGAACCGGCATTGAACACCAGCGGGAAGCCGCGCTGCCGCAGCTGGCGCCGTGCAATCGCACTGCGCGTCCCGGACGCGCAGCACACGACGACCCAGTGGCCGGGATCGAGTTCGCCGCTGCGGACGGCGAGCTCGGACAACGGGATGTTGCGGCTGCCGGGCGCATGACCGCCGGCGAATTCCGGCGGCGAACGAACGTCGACCACCTGGGCACCCGCGCGCAGCAGTTCGGGCAGCCGGCGCCGGATGCGCCAGGCCGAGAACAGCCGCCAGCCGACATAGGCCAGCAGCAGGGTCGGAAGCAGGTAATCCTGGTTCATGGGCGTGTTCCCCTGGACCGTGCGCCGACGGCAACGGTGCCACCGGCCGGTGGACCGCCCGGGTGATGCGCTGCGGCGACGCGGCGCAGGGCGGCAGGGAGGCGATGCTATCATCCGGCCCGACGTTTTCCTGCCGTAAACAGAAGCGGGCAACGGGCGGCTCCCAATAGCGCAGGCGCGCAGGCCTGCCGGGTTTGCGAGGGGTCGGCCGGACGCCCGGTCCGCCAATCCTTTCCCGATCGCCGAGACCCATGTTCGACACCATTCGAAACCATCGCACCTGGTTGATGCCGCTGCTTACGGTCGCGGTATTCCTGCCTTTCGTGCTCGGCGGGGTCTACAGCTTCACCGACCTCTTCAAGAAGGACGACAACACCGTCGCCAGGGTCGACGGCGAGGCGGTGACGCAGCAGGAACTCGACAGCGCGATGCGCGACCGCATCGACCGCATGGTGCAGATGCTGGGCCCCAATGTCGATCCCAGGCTGCTCGATTCGCCGCAGATGCGCGCCGCGACGCTCGACGGCATCCTGTCCGACAAGGCGATCGATCGCGAAGTCGCGCACCTGCGCCTGGCCGTCTCGGACGACCGGATGAAGGAGATCATCGGCGGGATTCCCCAGTTCCAGGTCGACGGCAAGTTCGACTACGACACGTACCTGCGCCTGCTGGCATCGCGCGGATTCACCGAAGCTTCGTTCGAGGCGCGCGTGCGCGCCGACCTCGGGCGCCAGACGCTCGACAGCGCGGTCAGCGGCGGCGCCATGCTGCCGCGCACGGTGGTCGAACAGCTGCGCGCGCTCGACACCGAACGGCGCCAGGTGCGGCGCCTGCTGTTCCGCCCCGACGATTTCCTGGCCAAGGCCGTCGTCGAGGATGCCGCCATCAAGGCCGACTACGATGCCAACAAGGACCTGTACCGCACGCCCGAACATGCCCGGGCCGAGTATCTGGTGCTGCGCATGAGCGATCTGGCGGCCAGGGCGACGGTCACCGAGGCGGCGATGCGCGACTATTACGACTCCAGCGGTTCGCGCTGGGCCGGCGTCGAGCAGCGTCGCGCCAGCCACATCCTGATCACCGCCGGCAAGGACGGCTCCGCGCCCGACAAGGCCGCGGCGCGCGCGCTGGCCGATGCGCTGCTCAAGCAGGTGCGTGCCCATCCGGCCGACTTCGCCCGGCTGGCGCGCGAGAAGTCCAAGGACCCGGGTTCGGCCGCGGCCGGCGGCGACCTCGGATGGTTCGGGCGCGGCGCGATGGTCAAGCCTTTCGAGGACGCCGCGTTCGCGCTGAAGGATGGCCAGATCAGCAATGTCGTGGAAACCGACTTCGGCTTCCACATCATCGAGGTCACCGGCGTCAAGGGCGCGGGCACCAAGCCGTTCGAGGAGGTGCGCAGCACCATCGAGGCCGAGATGCGCAAGCAGGCGGGGCAGAAGCGCTATGCCGAGCTCGCCGACCAGTTCACCAATTTCGTGTTCGAGCAACCCGACGGCCTGGCGGCCGCGGCGGCCAAGTTCCAGCTGCCGCTGCAAACGGTCGACGGCCTGACGCGCCAGGGGGTGCCCCAGCAGCCGGACAAGGCCGGGGTCTTCACGCCGGCGGTGCTCGATGCCGCGTTCGCGCCCGATGCGCTCGAGCGCCACCACAACACCAAGGCCATCGACGTCGGCAACAACACGCTGGTTTCGGTGCACGTGACCGAATACGCCCCGTCGGCCATCCGGCCGCTCGCGGAAATGCGCCCGGCAATCCTGGCCAAGCTGCAGCACCAGGCGGCCGTCGCGCTCGCGCACGGCGCCGGCGCGGCGCGACTGGCACAACTGCAGCACCAGGCCGACGACGGCGGCTTCGATCCGGTGCGCGAACTCGGGCGCCGCGACAGCGGCGTGCTGGCGCCGGCGACGCTGACGGCCGTCATGACCGCCCCCGCCGAACACCTGCCCGTGTACCTGGGCGCCGACCAGCCGGACGGCTCCTACGTCATCGTGCACGTGCTGGCGACGACCCACGTCGATGCCGGCAGCGAGTCCGACCGCGCCGCGCAGGAGAAGTCCTGGCAGGACCGGGCCGCCAGCGGCGAGCAGGCCGGCTACGTGCAGGCGCTGCGCGAACGCTTCGATGCGCACGTCACGCGCACCGACCTGAGCACCGCGGCCAAGGGACCGGCCAAGCCCCGCAGCTGACGCGCCGCCGGCCGGTCAGGGCGCCGCGTGCGCCGCACCGAGCAGCGGCCGCAGGCGGGGCCAGACGTTGTCGAGCATGCGCGCCTGTGCCTGCGCCAGCGGGTGGATGTGGTCGGGCTGGAACAGATCGAAGCGATCGGCGAATCCCTCGAACAGGAACGGCGCCAGGGCGATGCGATTGCGCTGCGCCAGTTCACCGTAGACCGCATGGAAGCGCGTGGCATATTCGTCGCCGTAGTTGGGCGGCAGGCGGATGCCGACCAGCAGCACCCGGCTGCCCGATGCGCGGCACGCGGTGATCATGGCCTGCAGATTGGTGCGCATCGCCTCGATCCGCAGGCCGCGCAGGCCGTCGTTCGCACCCAGCTCGATGATGACGACCGCGGGCCGGTGGCGCGCCAGCAGCGGCGCCAGGCGCGCGCGTCCGGCGCTGGTCGTGTCGCCGCTGATGCTCGCGTTCACGACGCTATACTGGGGTGCCGTCGCGGCGATGCGGTCGGCGAGCAGTCGCACCCAGCCGCTGCCGCGCGGCAATCCGTACTCCGCCGAAAGGCTGTCGCCGACCACGAGCACGTTGCGGCTTGGCGGGCCCGCCGCGGCGCCGACCGTGGCGTGCAGCGCGGCCGCCAGCGGACCGGCAAGAGCGGCGCGCAGCAGGCGGCGCCGACTGCCCGAGATGCGGCCGCGCGCACTGCCGTTACCTTTCAGACGATCGCGAGAATTCCCATGCTCCCGGCAACACCCCATGCAGTCGCTTCCCCCGGTTGAATTGCCGCCGGCCGCCTCGCCCGGCCCGGGTCCGAAGGCAGTGCCCGCCGTGCCGGCGCTGCAGGCGCGCGCGCTCGGCAAGCGGGTGCGCGACAGCAGCGGCGAACTGGTGATCCTCGATGATATCAACGTCGACGTCGCCGCCGGCGAAACCGTGGCGGTGCTGGGCGCATCGGGTTCGGGCAAGTCCACGCTGCTGGGCCTGCTGGCCGGGCTGGACGTGCCCACCACGGGATCGGTGCGCCTGTTCGGCACGGATCTGTTCGCGCTCGACGAGGACGGCCGCGCGCAATTGCGCGCACATCGGGTCGGGTTCGTCTTCCAGGCATTCCACCTTCTGCCGCACCTGAGCGCGCTGGAGAACGTGCTGCTGCCGCTGGAGTTGAGCGACTTCGCCGGCAGTGCCGCCGCGCACCGCGCCACGGCGGCCGAGTTGCTGGGCCGAGTAGGCCTGGCCGCGCGCCTGGACCACTATCCGACGACGCTCTCGGGCGGCGAGCAGCAGCGCGTGGCCCTGGCACGCGCCTTCGTCACCCGCCCGGCGCTGCTGCTGGCCGACGAACCCACCGGCAGTCTCGATGCGGGCACGGGTGCGACGGTGGCCGAACTGCTGTTCGCGCTCAATCGCGAGGCCGGATCGACGCTGGTGCTGGTAACCCACGACGCGCGGCTGGCCGAACGGTGCGCCCGGCAGATCACGCTGGTGGCCGGCCGCATCGTGCCGGGCGACCATGCGCGCGCCATCTAGCCGCTGGCGTTGACCGGCCTTACGCCGCGTCCACGGCGGGTGCACCCGCGGCGCGCAATTGCGCCAGCGCGCGCGCTGCCAACGCGGGCAGGTCGGAGGCGACCAGGCCGATGTCGATGCCCGCGAGGTCGGCACCGCGGCCGTGCAGCCACACGGCCGCGCAGGCTGCCGCCGCCGCCGTGCCGCCCTGGGCCAGCAGTGCCGCGAGCATGCCGGCCAGCACGTCGCCGGTGCCCGCGCTTGCCAATGCCGGCCCGCCGGTGTCATTGATGCAGTAGCGGCCGTCGGGTTGCGCGATCACCGTGCCGGCTCCCTTGAGCACCACGATGGCCTGCAGGTCCTGCGCCAGCGCCAGCGCGCTCCCGACCCGGTCGCGCTGCACGGCGGCCGCGTCCTTTCCCAGCAGCCGGGCGGCCTCGCCCGGGTGCGGCGTCACGACGCTTGCGGCGCGGCGCGCGGCCAGGGCCGGTCGCAGGCCCGCGTCCTGCGCGATGCCGTTGAGGGCGTCGGCGTCGAACACGACCGGTCCCGGATGCGCGAGCGCCGCCTGCACGTGCCGGCGCGCACCCTCATCGGTGCCCAGGCCGCAGCCGACCAGAAGTACATCGCCGCTGCCGGCAGTTGCGCCGGGACGCAGCATCAATTCGGGCTGCGCTGGATCCCACGCCAGGCCGGGCGCACCGACGAGGTCGACATGAACCTTGCCGGCGCCCAGGCGCAGCGCCGCGCGCCCCGCGAGCAAGGCAGCGCCCACCATGCCGGGCGCGCCGCCGACGACGGTCACCGCGCCGAAGCTGCCCTTGTTGACGTCGAGCGCACGCCGCCGGCAGTGATCGGCAAAGTGATCGGGACCGTTGATGCTGCCGCGGATCGCATCGTCCGGTCGGTGCACGCCCGGATCGAGTCCCGCCACCCGGACCGCGCCGGCCGACTCGAGACCGGCGCGCAGGTGCAGGCCGGGCTTGTCGCCGATGAAAGTCACCGTCCAGCGCGCGAGTGCGCCCGGCACGCCGCCGACCCACTCGCCGGTGTCGGCATCCAGGCCGCTGGGAACGTCCAGGGCAAGGATCGGCAGCCGGCGCTCCCGGGCCCAGCGCAGGCCGGCAAGCAGCGGTTCGCCCAGCGGGCGCGCGGCGCCGATGCCGAGGAGGGCGTCGACGACCAGCCGCAGCGGGGCGTCCACCGGCAGGTCTGCCAGTACCGTGCCGCCGGCCGCTTCCCAGCGCGCGCGCGCAGCCCGCGCATCGGTGCTGGCCGAGGGCAGCGGAGCCCAGCAATGGCAGGTGTGGCCCAGCGCGGCCAGCTCGAGGGCGCAGGCGAAGCCGTCGCCGCCGTTGTCGCCGGGGCCGCACAGGACGATGACCGGGGTATCGGGCGGACCGGCCACGCCTGCCGGCGGCGCCTGCAGCAGCGCATCGATCATCCGGGCGGCAGCCTGGCCGGCGCGTTGCATGAGCGCACCGGGCGCGAGCCCGGCACGCGACCGCCGTTCCAGATTGCGGATCTCCTCAATCCGATGAAGCACGTGCATGGACATTGCCCCGGAAAAGACGAATTCGGATCTTCTCACCCGGCACTTCCGGCGACCCAGCCCCTGGAGCCCACCCTAGACTTGCGTCAAAGGCCATGGATTTTCGCCCCTGCCGAACTCATTATGAATGCGCCGGAAAAATTGAGCACCAATGCTGCCGAAATGCTGGGTTCGGTCTGGATCTGCTACGCGCCGCTGATCGACAAGAAGCGCAAGGCCATCGGGACGCGCCTGACGATGCTCTCCGCCAACTCGTCCGAACGGCCGCCGGTGGGCGCCCTGCTCGAGGCCCTGAACACCGTCTGGCCCGAATCGAACGTGCCCGTGCTGATCGCGCCGCTGGACGCGGAATTCAACGAATCGGCACTGGCGTGGGAATCGCCGCGCAACGCGCTGCTCGAGATCCCGACCAACGCGCTGCTCGACCCCAGGACGCAGAGCATCGCACAGGAACTGTTCCGCGATGGCAAGCGCCTGGTGCTGCGCGGGCGCCCCGACGTGCCGCTGCCGCCGGCGCTGCTGTCGTGCTTCGAATATTCGCTGATCCACGTCAGCGATGACCGCCGCCGCTGGGGCCAGCAGCCGCCCACCGGCGCGGTGCGGCGCATTCCGTTCATCGTCACGGGCGTGCAGAGCGTCGCCGACGCGATCGAGGTGTTCGACCGCGATGCCGCCGCCTGCGTGGGCTGGCCGCTGGACGACCAGTCGACCAACAAGGCGCGGCCGCTGCAGCCGGGCCAGGCCGTGGTGCTCGAACTGCTGCGCCTGGTGCGCGACGACGCCGATCTGGACAAGATCGATTCGACCCTGCGCCGCGACCCGGCGCTCGCGTTCAAGCTCCTGCGCCTGGTGAATTCGGCGGCCTTCAACCTTCCCGTGCAGATCACCTCCTTCCAGCACGCGGTGATGATGCTGGGCTACAAGAAGCTGATCCGCTGGCTCTCGCTGCTGCTGGCCACGGCCTCCAAGGACACCAATACCTTCCCGCTCATGCACGCGTCGATCCGGCGCGGCATCTTCCTGGAAACGATCGGCGCCAACGCCAACCAGGGAGAAATGCGCGACGAACTCTTCATCACCGGCGCCTTCTCGCTGCTCGACCGCATCACCGGCGCGCCGTTTCCGCATCTTTTCGAACTGATCGCGCTGTCCGAGTCCATCGTCGACGCCATCCTCAACCGCGCCGGACCGTACGGCGCGTACCTGACGCTCATCGAGGCCATCGAACGCAGCGATCCGATCGCGATCCGCAAGCAGGCCGAGGCGCTGGCGATCCCCATCGCCACCTGCAACGAAGCCCTGCTCAAGTCGCTCGCCGCCGCCCAGCTGCTCGACGGCGAGATCTGATCCGCATCGGCCCGTGCCGGGCGCCCGCTGGCTGATGGCGCGGGCCGGGTCGCGCCCGCCCGCACGCTATACTTGCGCTTTCCCGGCCACTCCGACCGGGGTTGCGCCTCGCGCGCAGACGCCACCGTTCCCGCCGCAATGAGCGCCACCGACTCCTGCCTCGCGCTTGATGGCCCGGCCGCGATTTCGCCTTTCCGCAGCGCCCGGCTGCTGGCCCGCCTGCAGGCCATCGACCCGGCGGTCGACAGCCTGGATGCGCGCTTCCGCCATTTCGTCCGTCTTGCCGCGCCGCTGGATGCCGATGCCCGGGGGCGGCTGCAGCGCCTGCTGGACTACGGCGAAGCCGCTGCCGGCGGCCGCGGCGGCGTGCAACTGCTGGTCGTGCCGCGCCTGGGCACGACATCGCCATGGTCGAGCAAGGCCACCGAAATCGCCCGCAACTGCGCCCTGCCGCAGGTCGCCCGCATCGAGCGCGGCACCGTGTTCAGCGTGGGCCTGCGCGGCGCGCGCGGTCCGTCCGGCGCGCTGCTGCAGCGCCTGGCCGCGGCGCTGCACGACCGCATGACCGAAACCGTGCTGGAGGCGGCGGCCGATCCGCTGCAGGCGGCGCACGCGCTATTGGCCGCGGCCGACGGCGGGCAGTATGGCGTGGTGCACCCGGTGGACCTGCTGGCGCGCGGACGTACCGCCCTGGTCGAGGCCAACGCGCGGCTGGGGCTGGCACTCTCCGACGACGAGATCGACTATCTCGACGCCGCCTTCGTCGCCATGGAGCGCAATCCGACCGACGTCGAACTCATGATGTTCGCGCAGGCCAATTCGGAGCATTGCCGCCACAAGATCTTCAATGCCAGCTGGACCATCGACGGTGCGAATCGCCGGCGCCAGCCTGTTCGACATGATCAAGGCCACGCACGCCGGCGCCCCGCAGGGCACCGTCGTGGCGTATCGCGACAATGCGGCGGTGATCGCCGGCCGCCCGGCCCAGCTCTTCGCCGCAGACAGCGATCCGGGCGCTGCGCCGGTGCCGTTCGCCTACGGCCGCCGCACCGAGACGCTGCACCTGGTCTTCAAGGTCGAGACCCACAACCACCCGACCGCGATCGCGCCGTTCCCCGGTGCCGCCACCGGCGCCGGCGGCGAAATCCGCGACGAGGGCGCGACCGGCCGCGGCGCGCGTCCCAAGGCCGGTCTGTGCGGCTTCAGCGTCTCGCACCTGCGCCTGCCGGAAGCGCGCCGGCCCTGGGAGGGCGATCGCGACGTGGTGGCGCCGGCGGCGGCCGCCGCCGAGTCGGCCGACTACGGGTTTCCGGCGCGCATCGCCGATGCGCTGACCGATCATGGTCGACGGTCCGATCGGCGCGGCCGCCTTCAACAACGAATTCGGCCGACCCAACCTGGCCGGATACTTTCGCAGCTACGAACAGAACGTCGGCGGCGAGCGGCTGGGCTACCACAAGCCCATCATGCTGGCCGGCGGCATCGGCAACGTGCGCGCCGACCAGGCCCTCAAGAGCGGCCTGCCGGCCGGCGTCCTGCTCGTGCACCTGGGCGGCCCCGGCATGCGCATCGGCCTGGGCGGCGGTGCCGCCTCCAGCCTGGGGGCGGGCGCCAATACCGAACAGCTCGATTTCGATTCGGTCCAGCGCGGCAATGCCGAGATCCAGCGCCGTGCCCAGGAGGTGATCGACGCCTGCGCGCGCCTGGGCGCGCGCAATCCGGTGCTGTCGATCCACGACGTCGGCGCCGGCGGCCTCTCCAATGCCTTCCCCGAGCTTGTCGAGGGGGCCGGGCGGGGCGCCCGCATCGAGCTGGACCGCATCCCCATCGAGGACCGCGCGATGAGCGCGCTCGAGATATGGTGCAACGAATCGCAGGAGCGCTACGCGCTGGCCGTGGCGCCCGACGGCTGGCCGCTGCTCGAGCAGATCTGCCGCCGCGAGCGCTGTCCGGCGTCCGTCATCGGCCGCAGCACCGACGACGGCCGGCTGCAGGTGGTCGGCAGCGGCCCATTGCCCCCGGTGGACATGCCGATGGACGTGCTCTTCGGCAAGCCGCCGCGCATGCACCGCGACGTCGCCGCGCGGGCGCGGCAGCTGCCGGCGTTCGACGCCACCGATGTCGTCATTGCGGATGCCGCGCTGGCGGTGCTGCGTCATCCGGCGGTCGCCAGCAAGTCCTTTCTCATCACCATCGGCGACCGCACCGTCGGCGGGCTTGACCTGCCGCGACCAGATGGTCGGGCCCTGGCAGGTGCCGGTGGCCGATTGCGCGGTCACGCTGCTCGACTACGACGGCTACGCCGGCGAGGCCTTCGCGCTGGGCGAACGCGCACCGGTCGCCGTGATCGACGCCGCGCGGGCGTCGCGGCTGGCCATTGCCGAGGCGCTGCTCAACCTGGCCGCCGCCGACGTCGACTGGTCGCAGGTGAAGCTCTCGGCCAACTGGATGGCGGCCTGCGGCGTCGCCGGCGAGGATGCCGCCCTGTACGCCGCGGTGGACGCGGCCAGCCGCCTGTGCGTGCAGCTCGGCGTGTCGATCCCGGTGGGCAAGGATTCGCTGTCGATGCGCACCGCCTGGCGCGATGGACCGGCCGAAAAGCAGGTCAGCGCGCCGGTATCGCTGGTCGTCAGCGCGGCCGGCGTCGTCGAGGACGTGCGCCGCAGCCTGACGCCGCAGTTGCGCGCCGATCAGGGATCGAGCGAGATCGTCCTGGTCGACCTGTCGGCGGGGCGCCAGCGGCTGGGCGCATCGATACTCGCGCAGGTCGTCGGCCAGGTCGGCAACGAGGCGCCCGACGTCGACGATCCGGCGGCGCTGCTGGCGGCGCTGCGGGCCGTGCGCACGCTGGCGGCACGCGGCCTGGCGCTGGCCTACCACGACCGTTCCGACGGCGGCCTGTGGGCGGCTGCATGCGAAATGGCCTTCGCCGGCCGCTGCGGCCTCAGCCTCAACATCGACGTGCTGGCGCTGGATCCGCATGGTGGCGACACCGGCGATTTCAAGATCCGGCCCGAGCAGGGCGCGGTGCGCCGCCACGACATGGCCGTGCGGGTCCTGTTCAACGAAGAGCCGGGCTGCCTGATCCAGATCCGCCGATCCGATCGCGCCGAGGTGATGGCGCTGCTGCGCGATGCCGGCCTGGGTGCGGTCAGCCATGTGCTGGGGGCGGTGATTGCGCCGGCCGCCGATGCGCCGGCCGACGGCGGCGCGCTCGCCATCGAGGTCCTGCACGACGCGCGGCCGCTGCTGCGCCAGCCGCTGGGTACCCTGCAACGCGCGTGGAACGAGGTTTCCTGGGCGATCGCCCGCCTGCGCGACAACCCGGCCGACGCGGATGCCGAGTTCGGCCGCGGCGATGAAGAGGCGCTGCCGCGCCTGTCGCTTGCGGCACCCTTCGATCCGCGCGAGGATATCGCCGCGCCCTGGATCGCCACCGGCGCGCGGCCGCGCGTCGCCGTGCTGCGCGAACAGGGCGTCAACAGCCAGTACGAGATGGCGTCGGCCTTCGACCGCGCCGGCTTCACGGCGGTCGACGTGCACATGACCGATCTCATCGAAGGGCGCGTCGCGTTGGGCAGCTTCCAGGGCCTCGCCGCCGGCGGCGGATTCTCGTACGGCGACGTGCTCGGCGGCGGCGGCGGCTGGGCCAAGACCATATTGTTCAATCCGGCGCTGGCCGAGCAGTTCGCCGCGTTCTTCGCGCGCCGCGACAGCTTCGCGCTGGGTGTCTGCAACGGCTGCCAGATGATGAGCCAGCTGCGCTCGATGATCCCCGGCGCCGAGAACTGGCCGCGATTCGAGCGCAACGCGTCGGAGCAGTTCGAGGCGCGCCTGGTGATGGTCGAGATCCCGCCGTCGCCATCGATCTTCTTTGCCGGCATGGCCGGTGCCCGCCTGCCGGTGGCCAACGCGCACGGCGAGGGGCGCGCGGTGTTCGGCGGCACCGCTGCCGCCGCTGCGGCGGACGTCGCGCTGCGTTTTGTCGACGCCGCCGGGGCGCCGACGGAGCGCTATCCGGAGAATCCCAACGGATCGCCGCGCGGCATCTGCGGTCTGACCACGCCGGACGGCCGCTACACGATCGTCATGCCGCACCCCGAACGCGTGCGGCGCACGGTCCAGCTGTCCTGGCAGCCGCCCGGTCTGGGCGAGGATTCGCCCTGGATGCGCATGTTCCGCAATGCCCGGCGCTGGGTGGCCTGATGACCGATCGCATCATTCCGATCCTCGAGACGCGCACGCAGCGCCGTGCCGTGGCGGTGCCGGCCGACCTGGACGGCGCCGCGGCCACCCTGGTCGACCGCCTGCAGCGGCCGCTGCGCGACCTGCGCATCTCGGTCACCGATCGCTGCAATTTCCGCTGCGTCTACTGCATGCCCAAGGAGTTGTTCGACGACGAGCATCGCTACGTGCCGCACCGCGAACTGCTGAGTTTCGAGGAGATCGCGCGCCTGGCGCGCATCTTCGTGCGCCGCGGCACCCGCAAGATCCGGCTGACGGGCGGCGAGCCGCTGTTGCGGCGCGACCTCGAGTCGCTGGTGCGCATGCTGGTCGAAATGGGGCGCGACCTCGACGTGCCGCTGGACCTCGCGATCACGACCAACGGCTCGCTGCTGCGGCGCAAGTCGGCGGCGCTGGCCGAGGCGGGCCTGCGGCGCGTGACGGTTTCCCTCGATGCCCTCGATGACGCGGTCTTCCGCCGCATGAATGACGTCGATTTTCCCGTGGCCAGCGTGCTCGACGGCATCGCCGCCGCCGCCGCCGCGGGCTTCGGTCCGGTCAAGATCAACATGGTCGTCAAGCGCGGCCTGAACGACGGCCAGGTGCTGCCGATGGCCCGGTACTTCCGCGACCAGGGCCACATCGTGCGCTTCATCGAGTACATGGACGTGGGCACGTCCAATGGCTGGCGCCTGGACGACGTCGTCTTCTCCCAGGAACTGCTCGAACGCATCGATGCCTGGGCGCCGATCGAGCCGATCGAACCCGGCGCGGAGGGCGCCGTGGCCCAGCGCTGGCGCTACCGCGACGGCAGCGGCGAGATCGGCACGATCTCGAGCATCAGCCGCGCATTCTGCGGCGATTGCACGCGTGCCCGGCTGTCCACCGAAGGCGCGCTGTACCTGTGCCTGTTCGGCCACCAGGGCCATGACCTGCGCGCGCTGCTGCGCGCCGGTGCCGACGACCGCCAGATCGATGCCGCCATCGGCGCCATCTGGGGCGCGCGCGCCGACCGCTACTCCGAGATGCGCAGTGCGCAGACGCCGGCGGCGCGCGGCGGCCGCATCGAAATGTCGTATATCGGCGGCTAGCGAATTGGCGACGTCCGCCGCAGCGGTTGGCGGTGTGATCCTGGCCGGCGGCCGCGGGCGCCGCATGGGCGGGGCCGACAAGGGCTGGGTGTCCTTCGAGGGACGGCCGCTGGTCGAGCACGTGCGCGCGCGCCTGGCGCCGCAGGTCGCCGCGCTCGCCATCGTGGCCAACCGCAACCTGGAGCGCTACCGCACGCTGGGGGCCACGGTGGTGAGCGACGACACCGCGCATTTTGATCCTTTCAGCGGACCGCTCGTCGGCATGCTCGAAGGGCTGCGCCACTGTCCATTGCCCTGGACCGTCTTCGTGCCGTGCGATGCGCCGTCCCTGCCGCTGGACCTCGTCTCCCGCCTGTGGGCGGCGGGCGCGGGCCGGCCGGCCCTGGCCAGCGTCGCGGGGCGGCGCCAGCCGGTCTTCTGCCTGTTGCCGACGGCGGCGGCACCGCAACTGCTTGCCGCGCTGCAGGCGGGCGAACGCCGGCCCGACGACTTTCTGCGCCGGCTGGGCGCGGTCGAACTGGCCTTCGAGGATGCGGCCGCCTTTCGCAACGTCAACGTGCCGGAGGCGGCGCCGTGACCGAGTACGCGCTGGACGACGCCTTTTCGGCCCTGTGCGCGGGCCTGGTACCGGTGGCCGCAGTCGAGGACTGCATGCTGGCCGACGCCCGGGGCCGCGTGCTGGCGCAACCGCTGGTCGCGGCGCTGGACCTGCCCGCGCAGGACATTGCCGCGATGGATGGCTATGCGGTGCGCGCGACCGATCTGGGGCAGGGCCCGCAGGCGCTCGCCGTGCGCGGCAGCGTCCTGGCAGGCCACCCGTTCGCCGCGGCGCTGGCGCCGGGGCAGTGCGTGCGCATCATGACCGGTGCGCCGCTGCCGGCGGGGGCCGACGCGGTGGTCGTGATGGAGGTGGCGCAGACGCTGGACGACGGCCGCGTGCTGCTGCCGGGGCCGGTTGCGCCGGGCGCCAACCGGCGCCGGCGCGGCGAGCATGTCGCCAGCGGGCAGACGGTCCTGGCGGCCGGCCGGCAATTGCGCAATGCCGACCTGGCGCTGGCGGCGGGCCTGGGTTGCGCCAGCCTGCCCGTGTTCCGGCGGGTGCGCGTCGGCATTCTCTCGACCGGAGATGAACTGCGCGATGCGCCGGCGCCGCTGGCGCCGGGTGCGGCCTACGACAGCAATCGCCCGATGCTGCGCGGCGCCGTGCAGGGCCTGGCGATGGATGCCGTCGATCTGGGCATCTGCCCCGACGATGCCGCCGCGCTGGAGCAACGGATCGACCAGGCGTTCGGCCGGGAACTCGATGCGCTGTTGATATCGGGCGGTGCGGCGCTGGGCGATGCCGACGTGGTGCGCGCGCTCGGTGCCGTCGAATTCGTGCCCGTGAACCTGCGGCCGGGCCGCGGCATCGCGGTGGCGCGGCTGCGGCGCGGCCCGCAGCGGCTGCTGGTGCTCGGCCTGCCGGGCAATGCCGTCGCGGCCTACGTGCTGGCGCACCTGCTGGCATTGCCGGTCCTGGCGCGACTGGGCGGCGCCACGGCGCGTCCGCCGCGTCCGGTGCTGCTGCCGCTGGCGCACGCGCTGCAGACCCGCGCCGGGCGCGTCGACTATCGTCGCGCACGGCTGCTGCGCGATGCCGGCGAGCGCTGCGCGGTCGAGCCGCTGCCGGACCAGGGGTCGGCCATGATCCGCTCGGTCAGCCAGGCCGATGCGCTACTGGCGCTCGGCCCGCAGGGACAGTACGCGGCCGGTGCCGCCGTGCCGGTGTACTTGCTATCGGCGTTCGAGTCCCCAGATCAGGACTAGCGGCGCGGTCCGCGCCGTGCGCCACCTCACGGGAGTTTGCGCCATGATCCAGATCCTCCGCAGCGAATCACGGGGCCACGCCGATCACGGCTGGCTGCGCTCGTATCATTCGTTTTCGTTCGCCGACTACTACGACCCGGAGCATGTCTCCTTCGGCCCGCTGCGGGTCATCAACGAGGATCGGGTCCAGCCGGGCACCGGCTTCGGCACCCACGGCCATCGCGACATGGAGATCATCAGCTACGTGCTCGATGGCGAGCTGGCGCACAAGGACTCGATGGGCACCGGGTCGACCATCCGGCCCGGGCGACGTGCAGCGCATGAGCGCGGGCCGCGGCGTGCACCCACAGCGAGTTCAACGCCGTCGACCAGCGACGCGGTGCACTTCCTGCAGATCTGGATCGACCCGCAGACGTCCGCGCGGGCATCGGCCCCGGGCTACGAGCAGAGGCACTTTGCCGACGCCGAAAAGCGCGGGCGGCTGCGCCTGATCGCCTCGCCGGACGGCGCCGACGGGTCGGTGCGCATCCACCAGGACGCGCGCGTGTACGCCGGCCTGTTCGACGGCGCGGAACAGTGGCGCCAGCCGTGGAATCCGCAACGGCGCCTGTACGTGCACGTGGCGCGCGGCACCGTCAGCGTCAACGGCCAGCGTGCTCGGCGCCGGCGATGCGCTGATGGCAACCGACGCGGCGCAGTTGACCGTCTCAGGCGCCACTGGCGCGGAGGTGCTGGTGTTCGATCTGCCCGAGGCCTAGGCAACGTGGCCGCACCCGCAGGAGGAATCGGCGCCGCTGGCGCGCAGTTCCGCTGTCAGTCGTTGCGCGTCTGCACCTGCACCAGCGGCGTTTCTTCGATCGGCGCTGCCTTGGGGCGCTCGCGCCCGACACGCCGCGCGCCGGCTTCCGCCGCGATGCGCGCCTGAACCGCCGCCAGCTTCGCGGGGTCGGTTTGCGCCAGCTCGATGCCGGCGGCGTCGAGCACCGGGGTGAGTTCGGCCAGATCCATCGGCGCGGGCGCAACTTCGGCCGCGTAGGCTGCATGTTCCGGGACGATCGCCCGTGGCGCCTCGCGCGCCGGTGCAGGTGCCGCGGGCGCCGGCGGTTCGGCCGGCGCCGTCGCCTGGCCCGAAAGCACGCTGTCGTCACGCTCCCAGGCGTCCTGTGGCGCCGCTACCAGCGGCGCTGATGCCGGTGCGGTCGCGGGTGCTGCGGGTGCTGCGGGTGCGTAGGCCGGTGCGGTGCCCGTGGTGACGGAATGCGCCTCAACCGGCGCATTGCCCGCATCGCCCTCGTCATCGCCCTGGTCGTTGGCCGCATCCGCGCCGCCGCTGACATCGCGCTCGCCGGCGCCACGCGGGCGCCGCCGCCGCCGCCGGCGGCCGCGCTTTTCTTCATCGCCGCCCGCGGCGGGCGCGCCGCCAGCTAGGTTGCCGTCGATTGCCGTGCCCGGTTCCGCGTCGGCGGCCTGCGCCTGCGCGCCGCCTTCCCCGGCCCGGTCGATGCCGGCGATGTCGGCCGGCAGGACGGTCTCCTCGTGGACGCCGCTGTCGATTACCGCATCGCCAGCCGGGCCGCGGTCGCGCCGTCCGCGGCGGCGGCCGTTGTCGCCGCCAGCGGCACCGCGCTCGGGCGCGCTATTGCCATCGACGTCGCGCTCCGGCATCGGTTCAGCCGGCGCGCGTTCGCGCCCGGCGCCCGGCGCCCGTTCGGTGCGCGCGCCGGCGGCGCCTGCCGTCCGCTCGCGCCGCTGCTGTGCGTCGCCGCCGTCGGCGCGCTGCTTGTTGTCGTCGCGCTTGCGGCCGCCGCGGCCGCCGTCGGCGCGCTCGCGGCGCTCGCCCTCGGGACGCTCGGCGCGCGCGCCGCCTTCGGGACGCTCGCCACGTGCGCCGCGCTCGGGGCGCCGGTCGCGTCCACCGCCGCGTCGGCTGTCATCGCGTCCGCCGTCGCGGCCGCCACGGCTGCGCTCGGGCGGACGGCCGCCGGCCGTGCGACCGGCCGGTGTCGCGGGTTCGCGCGTGGCCGCAACCGGCTCCGGCGCAGCGCCGAACCAGCTGCGCAGGCGCGACCAGAACGACGTCGGTGCCGCCGTCGTCGCCGCGGCCCGCGGCGCCGGCGGCGCCGGACGCGCCGCCGCGGCCGGTTCGGTGGTGACAACCGGGGCGGGAGCCTCGGGCACGATGCCCTTGACGACCGCCGTCTGCTGGCGGTTCTTCGATTCCTGCTGCGCGGCCGGGGTGTAGGGCTCCTCGGTCGGCGGCGTGATGACGCGGTCGTAGCTGGCCTTGGCCACGTCGAGGCGGTCGTCGTCGTGGCGCAGACGCTCGATGCTGTAATGGGGCGTCTCGAGGTAGCGATTCGGTATCAGGACGATGGAGACGCGCAGGCGGGCCTCGAGCTTGGCGATATCCGCGCGCTTTTCATTGAGCAGGTAGGTGGCCACGTCCACCGGCACCTGGGCGTGCACGGCGGCGGTCGACTCCTTCATCGCCTCCTCCTGCAGGATGCGCAGGATGTGCAGCGCCGAGCTGTCGGTGTCGCGCACCTGGCCGACGCCATTGCAGCGCGGGCAGGTGATGTGGCTGCCTTCGCTGAGCGCCGGGCGCAGGCGCTGGCGCGACAGCTCCATCAGGCCGAAGCGCGAGATCTTGCCCATCTGCACGCGGGCGCGATCGAAATAGAGCGCATCCTTGAGGCGCTGTTCGACGGCGCGCTGGTTGCGGCTCTCCTCCATGTCGATGAAGTCGATCACGATGAGGCCGCCCAGGTCGCGCAGCCGCAGCTGGCGCGCGGCCTCGTCGGCCGCCTCGAGATTCGTGCGGGTGGCGGTTTCCTCGATGTCGGCGCCGCGCGTGGACTGGGCCGAGTTCACGTCGATGGCCACCAGCGCTTCGGTGTGGTCGATGACGATCGCGCCGCCCGAGGGCAGCGATACCGTGCGCGAATGGGCCGTTTCGATCTGGTGCTCGATCTGGAAGCGCGAGAACAGCGGCACGTCGTCCTTGTAGCGCTTGACGCGCGGCGCGACGTCCGGCATGACCAGGTCGACGAAGGTCTTGGCCTGCTCGTAGACGTCATCCGTGTCGATCAGGATCTCGCCGATTTCCGGATTGAAATAGTCGCGGATCGCGCGGATGACCAGGCTGGACTCGAGATAGATCAATTCCGGCGCACGCACCTGGTCGACCGCATCGGTGATCGCCTTCCACAACTGCAGCAGGTACTTGAGGTCCCACTGCAGTTCCTCGACGGCGCGGCCGATG
Source organism: uncultured beta proteobacterium (assembly GCA_963781975.1). Classification (GTDB taxonomy): domain Bacteria; phylum Pseudomonadota; class Gammaproteobacteria; order Burkholderiales; family Burkholderiaceae_F; genus GJ-E10. The sequence goes on along the minus strand of CAWAHT010000006.1, from coordinate 89,850 downwards.
CCGGCGGTCCGTGCGATCACGCTCATGCCGCCGGGCAGGTCGAGCTGGTCGAGCGCGTCGCGCAGTTCCTGCCGGTCCTCGCCTTCGACGCGGCGCGAGACGCCGCCGCCGCGCGGGTTGTTGGGCATCAGGACCAGATAGCGGCCGGCCAGCGAGATGAAGGTGGTCAGCGCCGCGCCCTTGTTGCCGCGCTCCTCCTTCTCGACCTGGATGATGAGTTCCTGGCCCTCCGCGATCGCTTCGTTGATGCGCGCGCGGCTGACGTCGACGCCGGGCCGGAAATACTGGCGCGAGATCTCCTTGAACGGCAGGAAGCCGTGGCGCTCCTCGCCGTAGTCGACGAAGCAGGCCTCGAGGCTGGGCTCGACCCGCGTGACCACGCCCTTGTAGATGTTGGATTTGCGCTGCTCGCGGCCGCTGGATTCGATATCCAGGTCGAGCAGCTTCTGACCATCGACGATCGCCACGCGCAACTGCTCCGCGTGCGTCGCGTTGAACAACATGCGCTTCATCAGCACTCCTTGCGCCGCTTGCGGGGCGCAGAACGTGCCGAACCGGATCAGGCGCGCAACGGAGCGTTACCGGCCTGCCGCATGCCCGTGCCCGCGATCCGGGAACCCGCACACCCGCGTGCGGCCGCGCCACGCGGCAGAGCCCACCGGGCGATGGCCCGGGCGGTCGGCAGCTGGCGGCGGAAGGACATGAAGGACGATCGGCAAGGTTGCGATGACGTTGCGCTTTGCTGGCAGCCGCGCGCGAGCGCGGCCCTGCTGGTTTCCGAATTCGGCAGGCGCCGGTGGCATAGCTCGCCGGCAACCCGTTTTTTCATCAGGCCCCGCACGTGCCGGAATCCTCCGGCAACGCCCGCGGCCTGCCATCATGTGCGCAGCCCGCATGGGCACCGCGCACCCCGTGGTCCGGATGTCGAGCCCGAACGGCTACGCACGCCGATCGGCGGGGGCGCACTGGGCGCCGCTACAATCAGGACCGGTTGACTTCGTCCACGTGCCCCCTGGAGCCTGCACGGCGCAGGGCGCAAACCCGCCGCGCGCTGCATCGCCGCTTGCAGAATTTTCCCTGGCACCGCGGACGTCAACAGGCCCCAGTATAGGCAACATGGTTGCGCAAAGCAAAACGCGTCCGCCGGCTCGAAGGCAAAGGAAGGCCGGCGCGGCCTCCGGTTATCGACCCACCGCCGCGCACGCGGCCGCGGCCGCCGTTCGCGCGGCGCCGCCGGCGGCGCCGGCGGTGCGCCGGATCGTGGTCGGCGCCGAGCATGCCGGGCAGCGCCTGGACAATTTCCTGCTGCGCCTCGCCAAGGGCGTGCCCAAGAGCCACGTCTACCGCGTCGTGCGCAGTGGCGAGGTGCGTGTCAATGGCGGGCGGTCCAGCGCGCCGAATACCGGCTGGCGGCCGGCGACGAGCTGCGCATTCCGCCGATGCGCCTGCCCCAGGCGGACGCGCGCCCGGTCGCGCCCGCGCAGATGCCGCCGATACTTTACGAAGATGAACACTTGCTTGTCCTGGACAAACCTTCCGGAGTGGCGGCGCATGGCGGCAGCGGCGTCGCCCACGGCATCATCGAGCGCGTGCGGGCGGCACGGCCAAACCAGGCCTTCCTGGAACTCGGGCACCGGCTCGATCGGGAGACGTCGGGCGTGCTGCTGCTTGCCAAGACGCGCCGCTGCCTGGTCGCGCTGCACGAGCAGATGCGCGAGGGCGCCGTGGAAAAGCGCTACTTCGCGCTCGTTGCCGGCGACTGGGTCAACGACCGGCAGCACGTCCGCCTGCCGCTGGTCAAGCGCACGCTGGCCAGCGGCGAACGCCGCGTCTTCGTCGACGCGGAGGCCGGCGCCGACGCGCACACCATCTTTCACCTGCGCGCGCGCCTCGACGGCTTTTCGCTGCTCGAGGCCGAACTCAAGACCGGACGTACGCACCAGATCCGCGTGCATCTGACGCACCTGGGCTTTCCCATCGTCGGCGACGACAAGTACGGCGACTTCGAACGCAATCGCCAGGCGGCCAAGGGCGCATTCGGCGCCCGGCTCGGACGCATGTTCCTGCACGCCTTTCGGGTGCGTCTGCAGCACCCGGTGAGCGGCACGCCGCTGCTCGTCGAGGCGCCATTGCCGCGCGACTGCGCCGACTGGCTCGATGCGCGGGATCCGGCCGGCACCGCGCGCGCGCGCCACCGGGAGGCGGCATGACTCCGCCGCGACCGGGCGCACCGGTGCGCGTCGAGGTCCGCTATCAGGCCGTGGTTTTCGACTGGGACGGAACCCTGGTCGACTCGACCCCGCTCATCGCCGAGGCCATCCTGCGTGCCGCCGCCGACATCGGCGTGCCGGTGCCCGACCGCGCGCAGGCGTCGCACGTCATAGGCCTGGGCCTGGCCGACGCGCTGGCGCGCGTCGTTCCCGACCTGCCGCGCGAGCGCATCGCCGAATTTGCGGCGCGCTACCACGCGCATTTCCGCGCTGGCGAGGACCGCATCCGCTTCTTCGACGGCGCCGTCGGCCTGCTCGACGACCTGCAGCGCCGCGGCGTGCAACTGGCCGTCGCCACCGGCAAGTCGCGCGCCGGCCTGGCGCGCGCGCTGCAGGCCGCCGGCCTGGAGGCGCATTTCAGCGCGGTGCGTTGCGCCGACCAGACCCATCCCAAGCCGCATCCGGCCATGCTGCAGGAGCTGTCGGAGGAACTGGCGGTGGCGCCCGGCGCGATGCTCATGATCGGCGACACCAGCCACGACCTGCAGATGGCCGCCGCCGCGGGCGTGGGCGCCATCGGCGTGAGCTACGGCGCCCATCCACGCCATGAACTCGAGCGGCTGCGCCCGCTGGCCGTCGTCGATTCGCCGGCGCAGCTGCGCGAATGGGTGCTGGCGCGCTGCTAGCCGCGCTGCCCGCGAATGCCGCCGGCAAATGCGGCCGGCGCGGGTCGTCAGCGCTGGCGCGCGCCGCCGGAGCCGTGCAGCAGGAAGACTGCGGGGCGCCGCTCCAGCTTCGGCCAGCCGGCGGCGCCGGCCTGCTGCCACTGGCCGATCGTGCGCGTGCGCAGGTCCGCGTCGTGTCCGGTCAGGTCCACGGCGACGCACAGGCGCAGGGATTTCTCGCAAAACTGCAGCAGGCTGTCGAACAGGCGGGCGCTGCGGTATGGCGTCTCGATGAAGATCTGGGTTTCGCCGGCACGGGCGTCGACCTGCACGGTCTGCAGGCGCAGCCGCAAGGCCGCGCGATCCTGCGGCAGGTAACCGAGGAAGCGGAAGGCCTGGCCGTTCATTCCCGCACCCATCAGCGCCAGCACGATGGCGGACGGTCCGACCCACGGCACGACGGTGATTCCGCAGCGCGTGCGCGCGCGCCGCCACGCTGGCGCCCGGGTCGGCGATGCCCGGGCAGCCGGCCTCGGAGACGAGCACCGCGTCCTGCGCCGGCGCGGCCTGCAGCGGCGCCAGCCAGTCGTCGATGCGCGCCGGGTCGGGCTCGTGCCCGATCTCGATGATCGCCAGGCTGGCAATCGGCTGCGGGTGCGCAATGGCCTTGAGAAAGGCGCGCGCGCTGCGCGCGTTCTCGGCCAGGAAATAGTGGGCCTCGCGCGCCGCGGCGAGCGTGCCGGCGGGCAGGACCTGCAGCGCCGTGCCGGGTTCGTCGCTGATGGGCACCGGGACCAGGTGCAGGCGACCGGCAGGCGCCGTCGCGCGGCTCACGGTGCCGGCGGCGCCGCGAGCGGCAGCACGATGCCGAAGGCCGCCAGCATGGTCGTGAGGCGGATCAGCGGCAGGCCGATCAGCGCGGTCGGATCCGTGCTGTCGACCGATTCGACCAGGCAGATTCCCAGCGATTCGATCTTCGCGGCGCCGGCGCAGTCGTAGGGCCGATCGCGCAGCAGGTAGGCCTCGATCGCCGCATCGCTGAGCGTGCGAAAGCGCACCGCGGTCGGCTCGCAGGCGCTCAGCAGCCTTCCGCTGGCCGCGTCCAGGGTCGCAAGCGCACTGTGAAACCGGACGGTGCGCCCGCTCATGGCGCGCAACTGGGCGGTGGCCGCCGCGTGCGTGCCCGGCTTGCCGATGGCGCCGCCGTCGAGTTCGGCGACCTGGTCGGCACCGATGACCAGGGCGTCGCCATGGTGCGGCGCCGCGGCCCGCGCCTTGGCCTGCGCGAGGCGCAGTGCCGTGGCGGCCGGGGCCTCGCCCGCGAGTGCGGCCTCGTCGACACCCGCCGCCGCCGCTGCGAACGGAATCTGCAGGCGGGCCAGTTGTTCGTGGCGGTAGCGGGACGACGACGCGAGTACGATTCGACGCATCATGGCTGCGAGTGTATTGAAATTTCCCGCACCGCCGGCTGCCACCACGATGGAACCGATCGACGTCTTCGCCCTGGCCCGTACGGGCGCCCGCTGGTCCGGCACGCTGCCGCTGGCGGGCCTGCCGCGCCTGTGCACCAGCCTGCATGAACCGGCCCGGCGACCGTGCCGGCCTGCTGGCGTTCGCCTGCCAAAGCGGCCTGGACGCCCAGGGCCGTCCCGAGCCTGCAATTGACGCTGGAGGCCGACCTGCCGCTGGTGCTGCGACCGCTGCGGCGACGTGCTGGCGCTGCGGCTGGCGGAGCGGCGCGAGTTCTATTTTGTGGCGACCGAAGCGGACCTGGCCGCCATTGCGATCGACGACGCGCCGGAGGAGGCCCTGCTGGGGAGTACCCATTTCGACCTGGCCGGGCTGATCGAGGACGAGGCGATCCTGCAATTGCCGATTTCACCGCGCCACGCCCGTTGCGCGCCGCGCGCGCCGGCGGGGCGCGGCGACCCTGCCGCGGCCACCGGCCGGCCCCAGCCGTTTGCCGGGCTGCGCGAACAACTGCGCGGCGCCGGGGCCCCGGCGGACGGCCGGGACGCCGGCGGTGCGCAGGGCGCCGGCGCCGGCGAGGGAGCGCCCGCCCAAAACGGCCGCAAGCCCCGCGGTGCGGGGCGCTAGGCGCCCCCCACCCCCCCCCGGCTTTCGCCCGGGCCCCGCATCGTCTAAAATGCGCGATTCCCGAAAATTCTAGGATTCGCGCCATGGCTGTACAACAAAACAAGAAGTCCGCGTCAAAGCGCAACATGCACCGCGCGCATGACTTCCTCAGCGCGCCGCCGCTGGCCGTCGAGCCGGCCACGGGGGAGGTCGTCCGCCGCCACCATGTGAGCCCGACCGGTTTCTATCGTGGCAAGAAGGTCGTGGCTACCAAATCCGACGAGTGATCCCGGGTCGGCACCGACCCTCTACCACGTCGAACCTGCCATCGCGCCGGCCGACCCAAGATCGGCTCGATCCGCAACGCCGGCGGCGTTGCCTGCCACGCCCGGTGGTGGTGGCGTTCACTGGCGGATTCCTTCCGCAAAGGCCCGCACGATGGCGCTGAAGACTCCTCGCTGCACTGCAGACGCACCGGCCGGCGCGCCGGCGGCGGCGCACGTGCCGACGTCGCCGGCGCCCGCCACGATCGCATGGCGATGAACGTCCGCATCGCCATCGACTGCATGGGCGGCGACCATGGGCTGCCGGTGACGGTGCCGGCCGCCCTGGGTTTCGCCGCGCCGCGAACCGCAGGCCAGCCTGCTGCTGGTGGGCCGCGCCGCCCAGGTCGAGGCCGAAATGCACAGGCAGGCCGGCTGGCGAGGCGCTGCGCGACCGCATACGGGTGGTGCATGCCGACGAGGTCGTCGAGATGCACGACGCGCTGACCACGGCACTGCGCACCAAGAAGCATTCCTCGATGCGCCTTGCGCTGGAGGCCGTGCGCGATGGCCAGGCCGACGTGGCCGTCAGTGCCGGCAATACCGGCGCGCTGATGGCGATCGCCCGCTACGTGCTCAAGACCCAGGCCGGCATCGACCGCCCGGCCATCGCCCACGCGCTGCCCAACCAGAAGGGCGGCCTGACCACCTGGCTGGACCTGGGCGCCAACGTCGATTGCGAAGCCGAGCACCTGCTGCAGTTCGCCATGCTGGGCTGCGCGCTGGCCGCGTCGCTGCAGGGCAAGGAGCACCCCAGCGTCGGCCTGCTCAATGTCGGCGAAGAAGTCATCAAGGGCAACGAGGTCGTCAAGCGCGCCGGCGAACTGCTGCGCGCCAGCGGCCTGAACTTCCACGGCAACGTCGAGGGCGACGACATCTTCCACGGCACGGTCGACGTCGATCGTCTGCGACGGCTTCGTCGGCAACGTGGCGCTCAAGACCTCCGAAGGCCTGGCGCAGATGCTGGCCGGATTCATCCGCGAGGAGTTCACGCGCAACGCGGTGGCGCAAGCGTCATCGCGGTGCTGGCGCTGCCCGTGCTCAATCGCTTCCGCCGGCGCGTCGATCACCGGCGCTACAACGGTGCCGCGCTGCTGGGTCTGCGCGGCATCGTCATCAAGAGCCACGGCTCGTCCGACGCCTATGGCTTCGAATGCGCGCTGCGCCGCGGCTTCGACGCGAGCCGCCACCGGCTGCTCGAGCGCACCGCCCAGGCCATGGCGCCGCTGCTGGCGCGCCTGCCCGGCGGCGCCGCCCAGAGCGGGCGCGCCGGCCCCGACACCATTGCCGCCTTCGACGTGGATTCCGCCCGTGCCTGACACTTCCTCCACCACCGCGCGCTTTGCGCGCCTCGTCGGCACCGGTTCGGCCCTGCCGGCCCGCGTGGTCACCAATGCCGACCTGGTCGCCGAGCTGGCGGCGCGCGGCGTCGAGACCTCCGACGACTGGATCGTCACGCGCACCGGCATCCGCCAGCGGCATCTGGCCGAGGCGGGCGAGGGCACCACCGACCTGGCCGAACGCGCCGCGCGGGCTGCGCTCGCCCAGGCCGGTGTCGCGCCCGGTGCCGTCGACCTCGTCATCGTCGCCACCTCGACGCCCGACCAGGTCTTCCCCAGCACGGCCTGCAGCGTGCAGGCGCGTCTGGGCGCCACGGGCGCGGCCGCCTTCGACCTGCAGGCCGCCTGCAGCGGCTTCGTGTACGCGATGGCGCTGGCCGACGCGCTGATCCGCACCGGCGCGCCATCAGCGCGCGCTGGTCATCGGCGCCGAGGTGTTTTCGCGGGTGCTCGACTGGAGCGACCGCGGCACGTGCGTGCTGTTCGGCGACGGTGCCGGGGCCGTGCTGCTCGAGGCCGCCGCCGCGCCGGGCATCCTGTCCAGCCGCATGCATGCCGACGGCGCGCGCGGCGACATACTTTCGATCGCCGGGCGCCTGCACCAGGGCTCGGCGCTGGGCGATCCGTTCCTGCGCATGGACGGCAAGGCGGTGTTCAAGCTCGCGGTCGATGTGCTCGAATCGTCGGCGCTCGAGGTGCTGGGCGCGGCCGGCATGGTGCCGGCCCAGGTCGACTGGCTGATCCCGCACCAGGCCAATGTGCGCATCCTTGCGGCCTCGGCCAAGCGCCTGGGCGTGGACCCGGACCGGGTCGTCGTGACGGTCGACCGCCACGGCAACACCTCGGCCGCCTCGGTCCCGCTGGCCCTGGACGTGGCGCGGGCCGACGGCCGCGTGCGCGCCGGCCAGGTGCTGCTGCTGCAGGGCGTGGGCGGCGGATTCACCTGGGGCTCGGTGCTGCTGCGCCTGTGACAATCGATGCTAGGACGTCCGACATGAAGCTGGCATTCGTCTTTCCGGGGCAGGGATCGCAGTCGGTGGGGATGTTGTCCTCGTTTGCCGACGATGCCGTCGTTGCCGACACCGTGCGCGACGCCTCGGCCGCGCTGGGGCAGGACATCGGCCGGCTGATCGCCGAGGGGCCCGCGGCCGACCTGGACCTGACCGTCAACACCCAGCCCTGCATGCTCACCGCCTCGGTGGCGCTGTACCGGGCCTGGCGCGCCGCCGGCGGTCCGGCGCCGCAGATCCTCGCCGGACACAGCCTGGGCGAATATGCGGCCCTGGTCGCGGCCGGGGCACTTGCCCTCGAGGATGGCGTGCCGCTGGTGCGCTTTCGCGCCCAGGCGATGCAGGAGGCGGTTCCGGTCGGCACCAGCGGCATGGCCGCCATACTGGGGCTGGACGACGCGGCCGTGCGCACTGCCTGTGCGCGCGCCCAGGCCGAGAGCCCCGGCGCGGTCGTCGAGCCGGTGAATTTCAACGCGCCGGCGCAGGTCGTCATTGCCGGCCATACCGCGGCGCTGGCCCGCGCCTGCGAGATCGCACGCGAACTCGGCGCCAAGCGCGCGCTGCCGCTGCCGGTATCGGTGGCATTTCATTCGTCCCTGCTCGAACCGGCCAGCGTGCGCCTGCGCGAACGCCTGCGCCGGACCCCGGTGCAGCCGGCGCGGCTGCCGGTCATCAACAACATCGACGTGTGCATCCAGACCGAACCCGATGCCATCCGCGACGCGCTGGCGCGCCAGGTGGCCGGCCCGGTACGCTGGAGCGAAATCGTCCTGGCGCTGGCGGCGCAGGGCGTCACGCACATCGTCGAATGCGGGCCCGGCAAGGTGCTCACCGGCCTGAACAAGCGCATCGCGCCGGCGCTCACCAGCCTGGCGGTATTCGACCGCACCAGCCTGCAGGAAACCGTTGCCGCCCTGGGAGCCCATTCGTGAGCGATGCCGCCGTCTTTTCCCCCGATGCCCTGCGCGGCGAAGTCGCGCTGGTAACCGGTGCCTCGCGCGGCATCGGCCGGGCCATCCAGGAGGCGCTGGCGCAGGCCGGCGCCACCGTCGTGGGCACGGCCACCACCGAAGCCGGTGCGGCGGCCATCGGGCAGCGGCTGAGCGATGCCGGTCTGGCCGGCGAGGGCAGGGTGCTCGACGTGCGCGACCGCGCCGGCTGCGATGCGCTGGTCGACGATATCGCCAGGCGCCACGGCAAGCTCTCCATCCTGGTCAACAACGCCGGCATCACGGCCGACATGTTGTCCATGCGCATGCGCGACGACGAATGGGATGGCGTGCTCGACACCAACCTGACCGCCGCCTTCCGCCTCGCGCGCGCCTGCATGCGCGGCATGATGAAGGCCAAATGGGGCCGGGTGATCAATATTTCGTCCGTGGTCGCTTCCAGCGGCAACGCCGGCCAGGCCAACTATGCCGCCGCCAAGGCCGGCCTCGAGGGCATGACGCGCGCGCTGGCGCGGGAGCTGGGCAGCCGCAACATCACGGTCAATTGCGTGGCGCCGGGCTTTGTCGACACCGACATGACGCGCGCCCTGACACAGCAGCAGACGCAGGCGCTGCTGGGCCAGATCGCGCTGGGGCGCCTGGGACAGACGACCGAGGTCGCCGCGGCGGTGCTGTTCCTGGCATCCGCGGCGGGGGCCTACATTACGGGCGCGACCCTGCACGTCAACGGCGGAATGTACATGGCCTGACGGATGCGCCAGATGCGGCGGCCGGCAACGTGGTCCCGCTTCCGGGCGCTCTGTTAGAATCGCGCGCTCTTTTCGCCGGCGAGGCCGTGGTTCCGTGTTGGCGGTGGGAGGGTTTCGCATCACGGCAAAGTGGTGTGCTCAACGCACAAGTTCTGCATATTGCGGCCGTGCAACGGAGGAGGAGTTATGGATAGCATTGAGCAACGTGTCAAAAAGATCGTCGCCGAGCAACTCGGCGTCAACGAAGCCGACATCAAGAACGAATCGGCGTTTGTCGACGATCTCGGTGCCGATTCGCTTGACACGGTAGAGCTGGTCATGGCGTTGGAAGACGAGTTCGAGTGCGAGATTCCGGACGAGGAAGCCGAGAAGATCCGCACCGTCCAGCAGGCAATCGATTACGTCAGCACGCACCTGAAGAAGGCCTGAGTGCAGCGGGGCCGGTCGGGCGCACGCGGCACACGGCGGCCCCGGCGGCGCTGCGGGGAACGGATGGCAGACGGGGTCAGGACATGACTGCAAAGCGGCGGGTTGTCGTCACCGGGCTGGGTATCGTCGCGCCCGTGGGCAACAGCGTGGCTGCGGCCTGGGAAAACATTCTCGCCGGCCGTTCCGGCGTCACGCGCATCAGCCGCTACGACGCCTCGGCCTACCGGTCGCAGATCGCCGGCGAAGTGCGCGATTTCCATATCACCGACTACGTCCCGGCCAAGGACGTGCGCCGCATGGATACCTTCATCCATTACGGCGTCGCCGCCTCGGTGCAGGCGATCCGCGACTCGGGCATTGCCGTGACCGACGCCAACCGCGAGCGCATCGGCTGCATGGTCGGTTCGGGCATCGGCGGCCTGCCGATGATCGAGGACAACCACGAGGAAATGCGCACGCGCGGGCCGCGCCGCATTTCGCCCTTCCTGATACCGGGCGCCATCATCAACATGATCGCGGGCAACGTGTCCATCATGTTCGGCCTGCAGGGTCCCAATTTCGCCATCGTCTCGGCCTGCACCACCGGCCTGCACTCGATCGGGATCGCCGCCCGGCTGATCGAGCACGGCGACGCCGACGTCATGCTCGCCGGCGGCGCCGAGGCCACCGTCTGCCCGCTGGGCATCGGCGGCTTCGCGGCCATGCAGGCGCTGTCGGTGCGCAACGACGATCCGGCCGCGGCCAGCCGCCCGTTCGACAAGGACCGCGACGGTTTCGTCCTGGGCGAAGGCGCCGGCGTCCTGGTGATCGAGGAACTACGAACATGCCCGGGCGCGCGGCGCACGCATCTATTGCGAACTCGTCGGCTTCGGCATGACGGCCGACGCGTATCACATGACGGCCCCGGACGTGGACGGTCCGCGCCGCTGCATGACGGCCGCGCTGCGCAGCGCGCAGATCAATCCCGATCAGGTGCAGTACCTCAACGCCCACGGCACGTCCACGCCGCTGGGCGACGTCAACGAGACCAACGCCATCAAGCTGGCGTACGGCGACGCGGCGCGCGCGCTCGTCGTGAATTCGACCAAGTCGATGACCGGCCACCTGCTGGGCGGCGCCGGCGGCGTCGAGTCGGTGTTCACGGTGCTGGCGGTGCACCACCAGGTCTCGCCGCCGACGATCAACCTCGACACGCCCGATCCGGACTGCGACCTGGACTACTGCGCCAACAGCGCGCGGCCCCTGCGCATCGAGTACGCCATGAAGAACTCCTTCGGCTTCGGCGGCACCAACGGAACCCTCGTTTTCAAGCGTGTCTGACCCGCCGCGCGGCTGGCGCGAGCTGCCGGCATCGCGGGCGCGGCGGCGCTGGCTGCTGCTGGGCGCCGGCGCCCTGGCGGCCCTCGCGCCGGTGCTGGCGCATGCCCCGGCCGCGCCGGCTGCGCGCCTGGGCGGCCTGGCCTGCGCCGCGGCGGCCGCGGCGCTCCTGCACGCTGCGCTGCGGCCGTGCGGCGCAGCGCGTTGCGCCGGGCCGGATGCCGGGGACGCCCACGCCGGCGCGCCCGGCCTGACGCCCGGGGCGCCGATCGCCGAGTACGTCGGTACCGGCCGCATCGTCCTGCGCGGCACCCGCGGCCGCATCGTCGTGTGGCGCGATGCCGTCGAACCGGCCGCCTATCGGCGGCTGGCCGTCGCGGCGCGCTGGCCGTACCGCGGCGGATCGCGATGAATTGCGGGGTCTTGTCCCCGTTGTTTTTTCATCGAACGCGAGAACTTATCCAACGGGCGACTGTCACAATGCCGGAGAACGTCTTGTTGCTAGAGTTGGGCGTGTCCCGATGAGCGAGCGCGACGCCGATCTGCAGTTGGTGCGCCGCGTCCAGCTGGGCGACAAGCGGGCGTTTCGAGTTGCTGGTGGAGAAGTACCAGCGCAGGATTTCCCGGCTGTTGTCGCGCATGATTCGTGATCCATCGGATATCGAGGATGTGGCGCAGGAGGCTTTCATCAAGGCCTACCGGGCGCTGCCCAACTTCCGCGGCGAGAGCGCCTTCTACACGTGGCTGTACCGGATCGCGATCAATACCGCGAAGAACCATTTTGCGGCCCAGGGGCGGCGGGCACCGACGGTCGTGGCCAACGACATCGAGGACCACGAAAGCGGCGAGGATGCGCTGCGCCTGAGCGACACGGCGACGCCCGACTCGCTGTACCAGTCCAAGCAGGTCGGGCTGGCGGTCAATCGCGCCATCGACCAGCTGCCGGCCGACCTGCGCACCGCGATCGTCCTGCGGGAACTCGAAGGCCTGAGCTACGACGAAATAGCCGCGGCGATGAATTGCCCGGTGGGAACGGTGCGATCGCGGATCTTCCGCGCCCGCGAGGCGATCGCGCAGGAGCTGCGGCCGCTGCTCGGCACCAGCGAGGACGAACGATGGTAGCCGCGCGGCCGGCGGCACGTGCCGACGGCAAATGTAGTCAGGGAGTGACGCAATGAATTCCGCATCCATGCCCCAGAGCGCGCCCGCCAGCGAGGCCGACGCCGAAGCCGAGCATCTTTCCGCGTGGTTCGATGGCGAACTGGATCCGGGGGCGGCCGAACCGGTGCTGTCCGGCCTGATGCAGCAGCGCCCGCTGCGCCAGCGCTACCAGGATTGGTGCATGGTGAGCGACGCGCTGCGTTCCGAGGAGGTGCTCGCCGGGCATTCGCCGCGCCTGGGACCGCGCATTGCCGAGGCGCTGGCGCATGAACCGGCGCTGCTGGCACCGTCGTCGCTGCGCCCGCAGCTGCGGCGCCATCTCGCCAGCGGCTTCGGCGTTGCCGCCGCGGCCGTCGTCCTGGCGCTGGTGGCGGTGCCGCAGTTGCGCAATGCCGGCACCGGCCCGGGCGAAAGCCCGGCGCTCGTCAGCAGCGCCCAGGCGCCGGCACTTGCCGCCGCCCTCAACCTGGCCGATCCGGGCGCGACCGCGCTGGCGGCCGCACCGGCGCCGCACAATCCGCGGCTCGACCCGTACCTGCAGGCGCACCGCGACTTCATGAGCTCCGGCGTGATGCCGGCGGCGGCGGTGTATCTGCGCTCCAGCGGCGAAGGCGACCGGTGATCGCTGCGCAGCCGCACCGCGTCCGCCGCTTCGTCCGCGTGCGCTCCGCCGCGCGGCGTACCCGTGCCGTACTGGCGCGATCGGGCCGGATCGCGCTGGTGCCGCTCGTGCTGGCGGCGCTGCCGCCGGCAGCTCCGGCGGCCGATGCCACGGCTGCCGCTCGCGCGGACGCCGCCTGGCTGCAGGCTGTCCAGGACGCGGCGCGGCATCAGAGTTTCAGCGGCACGATCATTTATCAGCGTGGCGAGGAGGTGCATGCCTCGCGCGTGGTGCAGCTCTTCGACGGCGTCGAGTCGCGCGAACGCGTGCTGACGCTCGATGGCCAGCAGCGCGAGTTCATCCGCCAGGGCGAGGAGGTGCAGTGCCTCTATCCGCAGCTCAAGCGCGTGGTCATCGAGCACGGCCGCGCGCGCTCCTTCCCGTCCTTCGCGCAATCGCTGGCCGACGACGTGCTCAGCCATTATGAATTGCGCCGCGAAGGCACGGAACGGGTCGCAAGCCGCAAATGCGACGTCGCCGAGCTCGTGCCGCGCGACCACCTGCGCTACGGCTACCGCCTGTGCGTCGAGCCCACCAGCGGACTGCTTTTCAAGGCGCAGACGCTCAACGAGCATGGCGCCGTGCTCGAACAGATCGCCTTCACCGACGTGCGCATCGGCGAACCCGTCGATGCGGCGCTGCTGCGCCCGTCCTGGTCGACCGTCGGGTGGACCGTCGAGCGCCAGCAGTCGCAGGCCACCGAGCTGCGCCAGCAGGGCTGGAGCGTGACGCCGCCCAGCGGGTTTCACCGGCTGGCCGAGGTCATGCGCCACCTCATCGGTGCCGGCGATCCGGCGCCGCGCTCGGCGCTGCAGGCGGTCTACTCCGACGGGCTGGCGACGGTCTCGGTGTTCATCGAGCCGGTCGGCGCCGCTGCTGGCCGAGCCGGCCGAGTCGCAGCGCCGCGGGCCGGTCACCGCCATATCGCGCCAGGTCGGCGACGCCCGCGTCACGGTCGTGGGCGAAGTGCCGCCCGCAACCGCACAGTCCTTTGCCGAGTCGGTCGTGCACTCCGCGCACCGGCGCATTGAGCGTGTGCGGTCACGGCCGCGCGTGCATTCCGATCGATCCATCCACATGAAGACGAAAACCATGACTGTCTCCCTTCCGCAAGGCCTGGCGCGTGGCCTCGTCCACTGCCTCACCGCGACGCTGCTGGTCGGCGCTGCGCCGCTGGTGCGTGCGCAACCGGCCACCATGCCGGACTTCGCCGACCTGGTCGAGCGCACCGCGCCGGCCGTCGTCAACATCCGCACCGCCGCCAAGATGAGCGTGGCGCAGCAGGGGCCGCTGGGCCGCAGATGCCCCCGACCTGGACGAAAACGATCCGTTCTACGACTTCTTCCACCGCTTCTTCCCGCAACCGGGCCCGGGACAGCCCGGCCAGGCCAGTGCCCGGCCCCGCGCCGCGGTCGCCGCACGGTGGCATCGACCGTGAGATCCCGCGCGGCGTCGGCTCGGGCTTCCTCATCTCGCCGGACGGCTACCTGCTGACCAACCACCACGTCGTCGAGGGCTCCGACGAAATCACCGTCACGCTGCAGGACAAGCGCGAGTTCAAGGGCAAGCTGATCGGCGCCGATCCCAAGAGCGACGTGGCGCTCGTCAAGATCGACGGCACCGACCTGCCGACGCCTGAAGATCGGCGACCCGGCCAAGCTGCGCGTCGGCGAATGGGTGATCGCCATCGGCTCGCCGTTCAACCTGCAGAACACGGTCACCGCCGGCATCGTCAGCGCCAAGGGCGCGCGAAACCGGCGAGCTGCTGCCGTTCATCCAGACCGACGCTGCGGTCAACCCGGGCAACTCCGGCGGCCCGCTGATCAACATGCCGCGGCGAGGTGGTCGGCATCAACTCGCAGATCTTCACCACCTCGGGTTCCTATGCCGGCATCTCCTTCGCCATTCCGATCGACGAGGCGCAGAAGATCGCCAAGCTGCTGCGCACCCAGGGCAAGGTGGTACGCGGCAAGATCGGCGTGCTCATCGGCGAAGTAACGCACGAGGTCGCCGACGCCATCGGCCTGCCCAAGGCGGCCGGGGCATCGGTCTCCAGCGTCGAGGCCGACGGTCCGGCGGACAAGGCCGGCGTCCAGGCGGGCGACGTGATCACCAAGTTCGACGGCAAGCCGGTCGAGAGCTCGGTCGACCTGCGCCGCATGGTGGCGGCGACGGCGCCGGGCACCAAGGTCACTGCGACGGTGTGGCGCAACGGCGCGGCGCGCGACCTGACCGTGACGGTGGGCGAAATGCCGCCCGACAATCCGCGCATGGCCGGCCCGCGCACGCCCAGTCCGGGCCGGGCGCCCGATTCCCACCCCGATGCCCTGGGCCTGATCGTGTCCGATCCGGCGCCGGCCCAGCTCAAGGATCTCAAGCTCGACGGCGCGGTCCAGGTCGAGACCGCCGATGGGGCGGCGGGCGGCGCCGGCGTCCGGCCAGGCGACATGATCCTCAGCGTCAATAACGTCCGGGTCAAAAATGCCAAGCAATTCAATGACTTGGTTGCAAAGCTCGATCTGGCGAAGCCGATCCCGCTGCTGGTACGCCGGGGCGAGCAGTCGCAGTGGGTAATTTTGCACGTCGACGCGAAGTGACCGGCAGGGGGATCGCTAGCGACGCGCTAGAATCCCCGCTTCTTCCAGTGCGGCTCGCGGGGGGGTGAGGCGGATGTCTCCCCCCTTTATGTTGCGCACACGGAAATTCCGGCGGCGCTCGGCGCCGGCCTGACGGGCGCTGCGCCCGGCCACAATATGCTGCATATTCGCAACTTCTCGATCATCGCCCACATCGATCACGGCAAGTCCACGCTCGCCGACCGCCTGATCCAGCGTTGCGGCGGCCTGGCCGAGCGCGAGATCCGCGAGCAGGTGCTCGACTCCATGGACCTGGAGCGCGAGCGCGGCATCACGATCAAGGCGCAGACGGCGGCGCTGAGCTACCTGGCGCGCGACGGCCAGCGCTACCAGCTCAACCTGATCGACACGCCCGGCCACGTCGACTTCTCGTACGAAGTGAGCCGGTCGCTGTCGGCCTGCGAAGGCGCGCTGCTGGTGGTCGACGCCATCGCAGGGCGTCGAGGCCCAGACGGTGGCCAACTGCTACACGGCGCTCGAACTGGGCGTCGAGGTGCTGCCGGTGCTCAACAAGATGGACCTGGCGCAGGCCAATCCGGAGCAGGCGCGCGCCGAGATCGAGGACGTCATCGGCATCGACGCCAGCGACGCGATCCTGTGCAGCGCCAAGACCGGCATGGGCATCGACGAGATCCTCGAAGCGCATCATCGCGCGAATGCCGCCGCCGCGCGGCGACCGCGACGCGCCGCTGCAGGCGCTGGTCATCGACTCCTGGTTCGACAACTACGTCGGCGTGGTGATGCTGGTGCGCGTCATCAACGGCGTGCTCAAGCCGCGCGACAAGGTGCTGCTGATGGCGACGCGGCGCGGTGCACCTGTGCGAGCAGGTGGGCGTGTTCACGCCCAAGTCGACGGCGCGCCCGGAACTGGGTGCCGGCGAGGTCGGCTTCGTCATCGCCGGCATCAAGGAGCTGCGCGACGCCCGCGTCGGCGACACGATCACCTCGCTGCCGCGTGCCGCCGACCGAGCCGCTGCCGGGCTTCAAGGAGATCAAGCCGCAGGTCTTCGCCGGCCTGTACCCGGTCGAGGCCAACCAGTACGAGGCGCTGCGCGACGCGCTGACGAAGCTGCAGCTCAACGACTCGGCGCTGCAGTTCGAGCCCGAGGTGTCGCAGGCGCTCGGCTTCGGCTTCCGCTGCGGCTTCCTGGGCCTGCTGCACATGGAGATCGTGCAGGAGCGCCTCGAGCGCGAGTTCGACATGGACCTGATCACCACGGCGCCGTCGGTGATCTACGAGGTGCTGCTGCGCGACGGCAGCGTGATCACCGTGGAGAACCCGTCGAAGATGCCCGAGCCGGGCCGCATCGAGGAGATCCGCGAGCCGATCGTCACGGTCACCATCTTCGTGCCGCAGGAGTACGTCGGCGTGGTCATCACGCTGTGCATCGGCAAGCGCGGCATCCAGACGCAACATGGCCTACCACGGCCGCCAGGTGCACCTGACCTACGAGATGCCGCTGGCCGAGATCGTGCTCGACTTCTTCGACCGCTCAAGTCGGTCTCGCGCGGCTACGCCTCGATGGACTACGAGTTCCTCGAGTACCGCGCCGCCGACGTGGTCAAGGTGGACATCCTGATCAACGGCGACCGTGTCGACGCGCTGTCGATCATCGTGCACCGCGCCAATTCGGCGTACCGCGGCCGCGAGCTGGCGGCCAAGATGCGCGAACTGATTCCGCGCCAGATGTTCGACGTGGCGATCCAGGCCGCCATCGGCGCCAACATCATCGCGCGCGAGAACGTCAAGGCGCTGCGCAAGAACGTGCTCGCCAAGTGCTACGGCGGCGACATCACCCGCAAGAAGAAGCTGCTCGAGAAGCAGAAGGCCGGCAAGAAGCGCATGAAGCAGGTCGGCAGCGTCGAGATCCCGCAGGAGGCGTTCCTGGCGATCCTGCAGGTGGAGGACAAATGAATGCATTGACCGCGGTGGTGCTCGGCGCCCTGGGCGCCTACGTGCTGGCGATGATCACCGGCCAGCTGCCCACGGATTTCGCCCTTTTCCTGTTCCTGTGCACGGTCGTCAGCGGCGTCTACTTCGCCGCCGACTACGCGCTGTTCGCGCCGCGCCGGCGCGCGGCGGTGGTGCAGGAACTGCTCGAATTCGACCGGCGCAACCGTGCCGCCGGCGAGGCCGACCCGGCCGCCGTGGCGCGACGAGCGCAAGGCGCTGGAGGAACGGCTCTCGATCCGGCCCTGGTGGCTCGACTACACGGCCGGCTTCTTCCCGGTCATCACGCTGGTCTTCCTGCTGCGCTCGTTCCTGTACGAGCCGTTCCGCATCCCCTCGGGCTCGATGATCCCGACGCTGCAGATCGGCGACCTGATCCTGGTGAACAAGTTCGAATACGGCATCCGCCTGCCGGTGGTCAACCGCACGATGCTGGAGATCGGCCGGCCGCAAGCGCGGCGACGTGATCGTCTTTCGCTATCCGCACGACCCGAGCCAGGACTACATCAAGCGCGTGGTGGGCCTGCCCGGGCGACCGGGTCGAATACCGCAATCACAGCCTGCGCATAAATGGTGCGGCGGTGGCGCTCGCGCCGCAGGACCGGTACTACGAGCCGGGCGCATGAAAACTTACGCAGCAGTACCTGGAAAAGCTCGGTGCGGTGCAGCATCGCATCATCGCAATGGACGGCGACGGCACCCAGGCGTATGCTGCTGTGCAGCATACAAATATGGACGCTTGCGTCTACAGTGACGGGGGAGTGGCCTGTACGGTGCCCGCCGGGAGTTATTTTGTCATGGGCGACAATCGCGACAACAGCGAAGACAGCCGTTTCTGGGGCTTCGTACCCGACCGGAACATCGTCGGGCATGCATTTTTCATATGGATGAACTTCGGCAATGTTGGACGCATCGGAAGCTTCAAGTAAGCCCCGGCCGGGGGCCGCGCAGCCGCGGTGCGCCGGGCGGCGGCGCGCCAGCGCGGCTTCAGCCTCGTCAGCATGATCTTCGTCGGCATCGTCGTCGTGCTGCTGCTGTTCATCGGCATGAAGACCGTGCCGGCCCTGGCCGAATACTTCGCCGTGGAAAAGGCCGTCGCAGAAGGCCGGCGACGAGGGCCAGACCGTGCGCGACATCCGCCGCGCCTTCGACCGCTACGCCACGATCGACGACATCAAGTCGATCACCAGCAAGGACCTCGACATCACCAAGGATGCCGACCGCATCGTCGTCTCCTACACGTACTCGTATTCCATCCCGCTGATGGACAACGTGCGCATCGTCATCGACTTCTCCGGCACCAACCGCGACCATGCCGGCCGCGCCCTGCAACCGTGACCGGGAATCCGCGCGAATCATCATGGACCTGGCCGCGCTTGAAGAGCGCCTGCAATACAAGTTCCGCAGCGCCGAGCTGCTGCAGCAGGCCGTCACCCATCGGTCGCATGGCATCGTGCACAACGAACGCCTCGAGTTCCTGGGCGACTCCGTGCTCAACTGCGTGGTGGCCCAGCTCCTGTTCCTGAAATATGCCCGCCTCGACGAGGGCGACCTGTCGCGCCTGCGCGCCAATCTCGTCAAGCAGCAATCGCTTTCCGAGATCGCCGAACGGCTGGGCCTGAGCGACTTTCTGCGCCTGGGCGAGGGCGAGATGAAGAGCGGCGGCTTTCGCCGCCCGTCGATCCTGGCCGACACCATGGAGGCGGTCTTCGGCGCCGTGTTCGTCGACGGCGGCTTCGAGGGTGCGCGCGAGGTCATCGGCCGCCTGTTCGAACCGGTGCTCAAGGTCGTCGATCCCAAGACCCTGGGCAAGGACAGCAAGACGCTGCTGCAGGAATACCTGCAGGGCAAGCGCCTGCCGCTGCCGGTCTACACGGTGGTCGAGACGCGCGGCGCCGCCCATAACCAGGAATTCGAGGTCGAGTGCGCGATTCCCAAGCTGGAGGTGGGCGTGCGCGGCAACGGCCGCAGCCGGCGCGGCGCCGAGCAGTCGGCGGCCAAGCTGGCGCTCGAGGCGGCCCAGGCCGCCGCGCAGGCGCTGCGTCGCGCCAAGCGCAAGGGCGCGGCCGCCGAGCCCGAGCCCGCCGCCGCGCTGGCGCCGGCGGCGCCGGCAGCGCCAGCAGCCAGCGCCGAGCACGCCAAGTCCGCGGTACGGGAACCCGGCATCGCCGTCGAGCCGGCCAGGCCGGGTTGACATGCCGCCCGCACCCGAAGCGTCCCCGTTTCGCGCGGGGATGGTCGCCATTGTCGGCCGCCCCAATGTCGGCAAGTCGACCCTGCTCAATGCGCTGGTCGGCACCCACGTATCGATCACGTCCAGCAAGCCCCAGACGACGCGCAACCGCGTCATGGGAGTGGCCACGCGCCCGGATGCGCAGTTCGTCTTCGTCGACACGCCGGGCCTGCAGCACCGCCACCGCAACCTGCTGACGCGGCGCATGAATGCCGGCGTGAGCGCGGCGATCCATGGCGTCGATGCGATCGTCATGGTGGTCGACGCCCAGGCGTGGCGCAGCGAGGACGATGCCGTGCTGCGCCTGCTGCCACGCGCGCCGGCCGATGCGCCCGCCGCGGGCGCAGCGCCGTTTGCCAGCCGCGTCATCCTGGCGCTGAACAAGACCGACCAGCTGCGCGACAAGGCGGCGCTGCTGCCGCTCATCGCCGCCAGCGCGGCACGCTATCCGTTTGCCGCAATCGTTCCGGTGAGCGCGGCGCGCGGCTGGCAGCTCGACGACCTGTTCGCCGCCCTGCGCACGCTGCTCCCCGAGAGCCTGCCGCTGTTCGAGGCCGACGAGATCACCGACCGCAGCGTGCGCTTCCTGGCGGCCGAGCTCGTGCGCGAACAGGCGTTCCGCCTGCTGGGCGACGAGCTGCCCTACGGCCTGGCCGTGGCCATCGAGTCCTGGGAAGAGTCCGACGGGCGGGCGGTGGTATCGGCGCTCATCGTCGTGGAGCGCGATTCCCAGCGCGGCATCGTCATCGGCGCCGGCGGCGCCAAGCTGCGCGAGATCGGCAGCAAGGCGCGGGCCGCCATCGAACGCCTGCTGGGCAAGCCGGTCTTCCTGCAGACCCATGTGCGCGTCTCGGCCGGCTGGAACAACGATGCGCGTTCGCTCGACCGCCTGGGGGTGGAGGCCCCCCAGAGGCCGTGAGTGCGGACGGTGCACCGCCCGCCGCCGCCGGCCCCGGCGCGGCGCGCGCGCCGGTCCGGCGCGCCAGCGCGCGCGCCGGCCGCCATCCGGACAGCCGGGTCGACCAGCAGCCGGCCTTCGTCCTGCATTCGTATCCCTGGCGCGAGACCAGCCTCATCGTCGATGCGCTCACGCGCGACCACGGCCGGGTCGCGCTGGTGGCGCGCGGCGCCAAGCGGCCGACCTCGCAGTTCCGCGGATTGCTGGCGCCGTTCGCGCCCATCAGCGTCTCGTGGAGCGGGCGCGCCGAAATCAGGTCGCTGGTGCGCGCCGAGTGGGTGGGCGGCCTGGCGCCGCTGCGTGGCGCCGAACTGCTCAGCGCGTTCTACCTCAACGAGCTGCTGGTACGCCTGCTGGCGCGCGACGACCCGCACGGCGAGCTCTTCTTCTCGTACGCGCAGACGCTGCGCGCGCTCTCGCTGGACGGCGCGCTGCGCGACCAGGCGCTGCGCGGTTTCGAGCTCGACCTGCTGCGCGGGATCGGGGTTGCGCCCGCATTCGACGTGGCCGGCGACGGCGCCGCCATCGATCCGGACGCCTGGTACCGCGTCGATCCGGAGCAGGGCGTGCACGGCATCGCCGAACCGCGCACCCCGGGCGCCGAATACTGCGTGCGCGGCAGCAGCATGCACGCGCTGGCGCGGCGCGACCTGGCCGCGGTCGAGGCGGCCGGCGACGCGCGCGCCTTGCTGCGCCAGCTGATCGGCTACCATCTGCACGGGCGCCCGCTCAATACCCATCGCATCCTCGCCGATCTGCGCCGGATCTGAAACCCGCCATGACCGCCCTGAGCGTCAATCTCAACCGCGTCGCCCTGCTGCGCAATTCGCGCCCGCTCGCCATCCCCAGCGTGACCCGCGCCGCCACGCTGGCGCTCGAGGCCGGCGCCGACGGCATCACGCTGCATCCGCGGCCCGACGAGCGCCACGTGCGCCCGGCCGACGTGCGCGACATCGCCCGGCTGCTCACACGCTGGCCGGGCGCCGAATTCAATCTCGAAGGCAATCCGCTGCACCAGCTCATGGGGCACGTCGCCGCCGTGCGCCCGCAGCAGTGCACCTTCGTGCCCGATGCGGCCGATGCCGCAACCTCGGATCACGGCTGGGACCTGGCCCGCGACGGCGCCAGCCTGCGCCCGCTGATCGAGCAGGCCCATGCGCTGGGGGCGCGCGTGAGCCTGTTCCTGGATGCCGAGCCCGGCGCCATGGCCGCGGCACGCGCGCTCGGCGCCGACCGCGTCGAGCTCTACACCGAACCCTACGCGCGCGCCCATGGCGGCCCCGGCCAGGCGGCCAGCCTCGAGCGCTACCGGCGCGCCGCCGAGGCGGCGCTGAGCGTCGGTCTGGAGGTCAACGCCGGCCACGACCTCAACCTGGACAACCTGGGCGATTTCCTGCGCGCCGTGCCCGGCGTGCGCGAGGTGTCGATCGGCCATGCGCTGATTGCCGACGCGCTGGAGTTCGGCCTGGGTCCCGCCGTGCAGCGCTACCAGGCGCTGATCCGCACCGCCGGGCGCCCCGGGCAGGGCGCCGGCGCGGTGCAGCAGGGCGGGCAATGATCTACGGCATCGGTACCGACGCCGTCGAGGTGCGGCGCATCGAGGCGGCGCTGGCGCGCCACGGCACGCGCTTTCTCGAGCGCATCCTGGGGCCGCGCGAGCAGGCGGTGCACGCGCGGCGCGCGGCGCGCTCGGTGGCGCGCGGCACGATGTTCGTGGCCACGCGCTTTGCCGCCAAGGAGGCGATCTCCAAGGCCCTGGGACTGGGCATGCACGCGCCCATGCACTGGCGCGCGGTGCAGATCGTCAACGGCCCCACGGGCCGACCCGAGGTGCTGGCCGATGCGAACCTGCAGGAATTCCTGCATGCGCGCGACCTGACGCTGCACATATCGGTGAGCGATCTGGAACACCTGGCCCTGGCCTATGCCGTCGCCGAGTCCCGGCCCCGCAGCACCGCGGCCGCCACGGACCGTGCGGCGCCGGCACCCGCCAGCGACGGCGGAGAGCCGGCATGAGTCTGCATCTGCCGCCGGGCCCGGTCGTGGTTGACATCGCCGGCCCGGAGCTCGGCGTCGACGACCGCCGCCGCCTGAGCCACCCCGGCGTGGGCATGGTGATCCTGTTCGCCCGCAACTATCGCGCGCCCGCGCAGCTCGAGGCGCTGTGCGCCCAGATCCATGCCCTGCGCGACCCGGCGCTGCTGATCGCGGTGGACCACGAGGGCGGACGCGTGCAGCGCTTCCGCGAGGGCTTCACCCACCTGCCGGCGATGGCGGCGCTGGGCCGCCTGTGGGAGCGCGACGTGCTGCAGGCCTGCCGCAGCGCCCAGTCCGTCGGCTTCGTGCTGGGCGCCGAACTGCGCGCCCGCGGCGTCGACCTGTCCTTCACGCCGGTGCTCGACCTTGACTGGGGCCGCAGCGGCGTCATCGGCGATCGCGCGTTCCACGCCGACGCACGCGTGGTCACGCTGCTGGCCGGCCACCTGAACTTCGGCCTGGCGCTGGCCGGCATGAGCAACTGCGGCAAGCATTTCCCCGGCCACGGCTGGGCGGCTGCCGATTCGCACGTGGCCATTCCCACGGACGAGCGCGGCCTGGAGCAGATCCTGGCGCACGATGCCTCGCCCTACGGCTACCTGGGCGTCGGTCTGGATGCCGTGATGCCGGCGCATGTGGTGTACCCGGCGGTGGACGCGTTGCCGGCGGGATTCTCGGCGCGCTGGATCCGGGACATCCTGCGCGGCCGCCTGGGTTTCACCGGCGCGGTATTCAGCGACGACCTGAGCATGGCCGGCGCGCGCGTCGCCGGCGACGTCGTGCAATCGGCCCAGGCGGCGCTGGCGGCGGGCTGCGATTTCGTGTTGGTTTGCAATGACGCGGCCGCGGCCGACCAGGTGCTGGACCGCCTGCAATGGACGCCGACGGCCGCCTTCGGCGAGCGCCGGGCCCGGCTCGCGCCGCGCGCCGACGGCGCCGCGGCAATGCTGGATACGGCCCGCTACCGCGCGGCGCTGGAGGATGTCCGGGGCATTGGGGCGCCGTGAAGAGCGCCAGCGCGCCCGCGCCCTTCGACCCCAAGGCGGTCGTCCGGCGCCTGCCGCACCTGCCGGGCGTGTACCGCATGCTCGATGCCGCCGGTACCGTGCTCTACGTGGGCAAGGCGGTGGACCTGCGCAAGCGCGTCGGATCGTACTTCGGCCGAACCCTGGGGCCGCGCATCGCCCTCATGGTGGCGCGCATCGCGGGCATCGAGACCACGGTGACGCCTCCGAGAGCGATGCGCTGCTGCTCGAGAACAACCTCATCAAGTCGCTGGCGCCGCGCTACAACATCCTGTTTCGCGACGACAAGTCCTACCCGTACCTGAAGTTCAGCGATCACGCCTTCCCGCGCATGGCGTTCTACCGCGGCGCCATCGACCGGCGCGCCCGCTACTTCGGGCCGTTTCCGAGCACGTGGGCCGTGCGCGACAGCATGCAGATCCTGCAGAAGGTGTTCCAGCTGCGCACCTGCGAGGACAGCGTCTTCCGCCACCGGTCGCGTCCCTGCCTGCTGCACCAGATCCGCCTGTGCAGCGCGCCCTGCGTGGGCCTGATCGACGCCGAGGCGTACGGCAGGTCGGTCGATGCCGCGCTGCGCTTCCTGCGCGGCGGCGCCAGCGACATCACGCGCGAGCTCGAAACGCGCATGCTGCAGGCCTCCGCCGCGCTCGATTTCGAGCAGGCCGCGCAGCTGCGCGACCAGCTGGGTGCGCTCACGCGGGTGCTGCACCAGCAGTCGGTGGAAATGGCCGGCGCCGACACCGATGCCGACATCATCGCCGTCGTGAGCGAGCAGGGGCGGGCGTGCGTCAACCTGGCGATGGTGCGCGGCGGCCGCCACCTGGGCGACAAGGCGTATTTCCCCAGCCAGGTTCCGGCCGACGGCGATGCCGACGGCGACCTGGCCGCCATTGTCGAGGCCTTCGTGTCGCAGCACTACGTCGAGCATGCCTGCCCGCCGGTGCTCATCGTCAACGCCGCGGTCGACCCCGATGCGCTGCGCGCCCTGCAGGGCGGCAGGCCTGGCAAGACCCGCTGCCTGGGACCGCAGGACAAGCGCCTCAAGCCGCAGGAGCGGCGCTGGCTGGAGATGGCGCTGGGCAACGCGCGCCTGGCGCTGGCCCGGCACCGCTCCGAACAAGGATCGCAACAGGCGCGCACGCTGGCGCTGATCGACGCGCTCGGCCTGGAGATCGAGGACCCGGCCAGCCTGCGCATCGAGTGCTTCGACATCAGCCACACCGCCGGCGAGGCGACCCAGGCCTCGTGCGTCGTGTACGCGCAGCACGACATGCGCAGCGCCGAGTACCGGCGCTTCAATATCGAGGGCCTTGTCGGCGGCGACGACTACGGCGCGATGCGCCAGGTGCTGGCGCGGCGCTATGCGGCGGCGGCGCGCGGGGAGGGCGCCATGCCCGGGCTGGTGCTCATCGATGGCGGTGCCGGCCAGGTCGAGATGGCGCGCCAGGTGTTCGAGGAGTACGGCCTCGATCCGGGGTCGATCGTGGGCGTCGCCAAAGGCGAAGGCCGCAAGACCGGCCTGGAGACCCTGGTGTTTGCCGACGGGCGGCCGCCGCTGCACCTGGCGCCGGACTCGGTCGCGCTGCTGCTGGTGGCCCAGATCCGCGACGAGGCGCATCGCTTTGCCATCACCGGCATGCGGGCGCGCCGGGCGCGCACGCGCAACAGCTCGCAACTCGACGATCTGGAAGCCGTCGGACCAAAACGGCGCCAGCGCCTGTTGACGCGCTTTGGCGGCATGCGCGGCCTGCTGGGCGCCTCGATCGAGGACATTGCGCAGGTGCAGGGGATATCCCGGCGCCTGGCCCAGCAAATTCATGCACGCCTGCACGGCACCGATGCAGTGCCGGACGCGGACCCGCGCAATGCCGATGCCGCCGGCGGCGCAGTCGACGCGGACCTGCCCGGGCCGGCGGCGCCGTGAACGACCACCGCATGCCCCAGCTGGCGTCAATGGCGGACCTGGACCGCTTCGACACCGTCATCGACGTCCGCTCGCCGTCCGAATACGCCGAGGACCACATACCCGGGTCGATCAACCTGCCGGTACTCGACGATGCGCAGCGCGCGCAGGTGGGAACGCGGTATGCCCAGGACTCGCCCTTTGCCGCGCGCAGGCTCGGGGCCGCGCTGGTGGCGCGCAATATTGCCGGCCACCTGGAACAGGCGCTGGCCGACCGCCCCAAGGTGTGGCGGCCGCTTGTGTACTGCTGGCGCGGCGGTCAGCGCAGCGGGGCGATGACCCTGGTGCTGAACCAGGTCGGCTGGGGCGCGCGCCAGCTCGAGGGTGGCTACCGCGCGTTTCGCCGCCAGGTGATCCACGACCTGGAGCAGGGCACGGGGCGCCACCGATTCGTCGTGCTGCACGGCCCGACCGGCAGCGGCAAGACGGCGCTGCTCGAAGCCCTGGGCGCGGCCGGCGGCCAGGTGCTCAACCTGGAGGCCCTGGCGCGGCACCGCGGGTCGGTGCTGGGCGGGGTCGGCGGCGCACCCGAAGATGGGGACGACGAGCGCGAGGCGGGCGGGACGCAGCCGGGCCAGAAGGCGTTCGAGACCGGGATCTGGCATACCCTGCGCGGCCTCGACAGCGCGCGCCCGGTCTACGTGGAGTCGGAGAGCCGCCGCATCGGCCGGCTGAGCATCCCGCCGGGACTGTTCGAGACCCTGATCGACTCCCCCTGCCTGCGCATCGCCGCGCCGCTGGCGGCGCGCGTGGCGCACCTGGTGGAGCGCTACGACGACATCTACCAGCGGCCGGAGGCGCTGCGCCGCCGCCTCGATTATTTTCTTCCGCTGGTGGGCCACAAGGCCGTCGCGCAATGGCAGCAATGGATCGAGCAGGGCCGCTGGTCCGATCTGGCGCAGGCCATGGTCTGCAGCCACTATGATCCGGCCTACCGGCGCGGCGGCGACGCCCTGTATCGCCGGGCGGGCGCGGCCCAGGTCATCGCGTTGGAGCGCCTGGACCGCGATGCGATCATCGGAGCGGCGCGCGCGATCTTGCAATCTTCCGGGACGGGCAATGCGCAATAGGCTGTTGAATCTCCCAATGCTGCTGACCTGGGCGCGGATCGTGATGATCCCGTTCCTGGTCGGCATCTTCTACTTTCCTGACAGCTGGCTGGGCGCATCGCACAAGAACCTCCTGGCGTGCGTGCTGTTCACCGCGGCCGCGATCACCGACGCCTTCGACGGATATTTTGCGCGCCGCTATTCCATGACCAGCCGGCTGGGCGCCTTCCTGGATCCGGTCGCCGACAAGCTGATGGTCTGCGCGGCCCTTATCGTGCTGCTGGAACTGCACCGGGTAAACGCACTTGTGGCACTGGTCATCATCGGCCGCGAGATCACCGTATCGGCGCTGCGCGAATGGATGGCGCAGATCGGTGCCGGGCAGAATGTGGCGGTCAACTGGATGGGGAAATTCAAGACCATCGTGCAGATGATCGCCATCCCCGTGCTGCTGTTCAACGACCCCCTTTTCGGGGTCGTTCCGGTCCACGCAGTGGGTACCTGGCTGATCTACCTGGCCGCGCTGCTCACCATCTATTCGATGCTGCTCTACCTGCGCCTGGCGTGGCCCCACCTGGCGGCGTCCCAGCCCGGCCCGGGGCAGCCGCCGGGCGCCGGCCGGTTTTGACAGCCGCTGCGGCCCCGCTATAATCGCGGGCTACTCTGCGGGAGTAGCTCAGTTGGTAGAGCGCAACCTTGCCAAGGTTGAGGTCGCGAGTTCGAGACTCGTCTCCCGCTCCAGTTTCTTCCGGAAGCCGTCGCCCGGCGGCTTTTCCCTGTTATCGGGTGAGTCCACATCCGGCAAAGGGGGCACACCCGTTACGTGCCGCGGGAGTGTTGACGCATGGCGGGGTGGCAGAGTGGTCATGCAGCGGACTGCAAATCCGCGTACGCCGGTTCGATTCCGACCCCCGCCTCCAAAGATTCAAGCACTTGCGGCTGCCGAGAATATTTGGATCGAGCGTTCCGCCACACAACCACACAATTTGGCCCTGTAAAAGTTTTGATTGTCCGGGCGGCGAGAAACGGACTTTCGATCCGCTGACACGAGTTGCATTTTCGTCGCGCGAAATCTTGTCGCGATTGGAGCGGGCAC
Source organism: uncultured beta proteobacterium (assembly GCA_963781975.1). Classification (GTDB taxonomy): domain Bacteria; phylum Pseudomonadota; class Gammaproteobacteria; order Burkholderiales; family Burkholderiaceae_F; genus GJ-E10. The sequence continues at coordinate 62,011 of CAWAHT010000006.1, read as the reverse complement.
CGGTCCCAACGGCGCACCGCTGTAACCCGACCAATTTTCGTCCTCGCGACCCGAAGCGGGCGTTTCGGCACACCCAACCCACCCGTCTTTGCGATACGAGAGACAGCGAAGTCCACCCACGACAACCTAGGAGTCTGCGCGGCAGACGGTTTGACAGCCGCGATGGATGAAGGAACCCTCTCCCGCTGGCGGGAGAGGGCAGGGTGAGGGTGGGGGATGTGCTGGGGCCGGGTATTTTGGTTGCCTGCGAGTGCGTTCTTGGCCCACCAGCGAGCGTGTTGTCCCCTACGTTGCCATCATCGTCGCCATTCGCCGCAAGTTCAGCGCCGCGCAGACGAGTTTCCACTCCGCCTGGGCTTTGGTTAGACCACGCATGCTGAACTGGCGGAACCCCAGCACGTTCTTGACCCAGCCGTTGGGCGGCTCCGAGAGCCATTTGCGTCTGCGGTAGGCCTGCTGCGTCTGAGGCTGGCGGAACTTCTGCGCCATGGCTGCTGTAAGGGGTCGGCGTGCCGCGTCGATAGCCACCTGCTGCTTGCCCTCCCGGCCCAGCGCCACGATCAGCTCGCTGGGGTGGTCCTTGAGTTGCTCGAAGGTCGCCTCTGAGCGGTAGCCCGCATCGGCCAGCACCGTCTGGGGTGATTGCCCCAACGTTTGTTCAACGGCGGCGAGCATCGGCGCCAGTCGTCCAGAATCCGAACCGTTGTTGCTCAGCTCCGCGCCCACGATGATGTGCGCCGTGTCGTCGACTGCTGCTTGCGCGTTGTACGCGTAGTCGAAAGCCGCCACCGGCGCGCTTCATGATCCGGCTCTGCGGATCGGTGAAGTTGTCCTGCGCCTTGGGTGCCGGAACGCCGAACTCGCGTGCATAGGTACCACCGCCCTTGGGTTTGCCATCGCCGTCGCGCGGCTTGCGCTCGTCGCCCTCGGATCGGCCACGGGCCGTGTCGGCCTCGCGCTGGCGTTGTTCCAACCGTTCGCGCGCCGCCCGTATCACCTCCAGGCGCTCCTGCCGGCGGGCAATCTCGGCCGGCACATCCAGGTCCGGTTCGTTGCGCTCGGCTTCATCAGCGGCCTTGGCCCGATTCGAGCAGCGCATCAATCTGCGCCTTGAGCTCCACCTCGGCCCGCTGCATCCGCTCGTAGCTCATCGCCTTGTGCCGCGAGGCGTTGGCCTTGATCTTGGTGCCGTCGACCGAGATCGTGCCGAGCTTGACCAACCCGCACTCGCGCGCCAGCTTCACGACCTGAACGAACAGCGCCGAGAGTTCCTTCAGGTGTAACGCCCGGAAATCGCAAATCGTGCGGTGCGCCGGAAAGTTGCCCGCCCCCAGCACCCGAAAGGCCACGTCCTCGTGCAGCTTGCGGGCAATCTTGCGCGAGGAAAACACCCCCGTGGCATACCCGTACACCAGCACCTTGACCATCATCGCCGGGTGAAACGGCTGGTTGCGCGGTCCCCCGCCATGTACCGAGCGTGAAACGCGCTCAGTTCCAGGCTGTCGACCACGTCATTGATGTAGTAGGCCAGGTGCCCTTCTGGCAACCACTCCTGCAGCGCGCAGGGCAGCAATTGCTGCTGGCGCGGTTCGTACGGTTGGTAGCTTGGCGTCATGCCCAATTAACGCCGATTCGGCCTCGCTCGTCTACACAAAACCACCACTACCACCCTCACCCCCGGCCCCTCTCCCGCAAGCGGGCGAGGGGAGCTCAGGCGCTTCTGCCGCGCAGACTCCTAGGGATCCGCTGAACCGGATCTTCGAGACGGGCGAGGCGGTGCACTCGGTCGGGCCGGGCACCTTGGTTGCAGAGTGCGTGCGCCGGATGACGGCGAGCCAGATCGGCGCGCTGGTCGTGCTCGAAGGCGAAAAACTGCGCGGCATCTTCACGGATCACGATGCGCTGACGCGGGTGCTCGCGGCCGGCTTGGATCCGTCTGCGGTGAAGGTTGCGGACGTCATGACGCGCGACCCCACCGTCGTCTCCGGGGGGGTACGACGGTGCGCGCCGTCATGGAGTTGATCACCACGCGCCGCTTCCGCCCCCTGCCAGTCGTGGAGAACGGCAAGCTCGTCGCCGTCGTGTCCAGCGGGGATTTGACGCGCTGGCTGATCCAGGACCAGGCCGGCGAAGTGCGGGAACTCGTCAGCCTCGCCGGCAGTTAGCCGGGCGCGGCCGATTGCGCCGCGGCCGCAGGACCGGTAGCATCGCACCCGCCTTGGTAGGTCTGCGCAAGACCATCCGGCGCGGCCGACAGGTGTTCCTGCGCAAGGCGCGACGAGGTTACCCGATGGATCTGGCGCGAGGGAACGTGTGCTGAAGCGGGCCGGCCCTTGAGCGGCCGTGGCGCCGTGCGATCGCGGCGCACGCTGCTGCGGCGCGCCGGCGGCGCCGGCGTGGGCCTGGCGGCGGCCGGCCTCGGGGTGGATGTGCTGGCGCCTGCGCTGGCGCCGCCGCGCTGGGAGATCGATCGCAATGCGAGTCACTGGTCGCATGCCCTGCCGCCGGCCAACACGACACCGCTACCCGCAGATCTGCAGGCGGACATCGCGATCATCGGCGGTGGGCTGACCGGGCTGTCCACCGCGTACTACCTGCGTTTGGCGCTGGCCGACAGCAAGGTCGTGCTGATCGAGGCGCAGCGCTGCGGCAACGGCGCTTCGGCGCGCAACGGCGCCATGCTGCTGACGACAACAGATGACCGCTACCTCGTGGCGGGCGCCGATGCGGCGCTGGACCGGCGCCTGCACGAGTTGACGGTGGAGAATATTGCCGTCCTGCGCGCCCTGCAGGATCGACTGGGCATCGACGCCGAGATCGACACGCCCGGAGCCCTGCAGGTCATCGAAGATCCGGCCGCGACCGCCGCCGCGCAGGAGCAGGCACGCCGCCTGCGGGCGGCCGGCCTGCCCGTCGAGTGGTGGAGCGCGGCGCAGACCGCGGCCGCCCTGGGCACGCAGGCCTACGCCGGTGCGCTGGTCGACCACCGTGCCGGGCAGGTCCATCCGGGCAAGCTCGTGGCGCTATGGAAGCGCGCTGCGGAGGGCGCCGGCGTGCGCATCTTCGAGGGCGCGGCGGTGACGCGCATCGAGGAAGGCGCGCCGCATCGCCTGCACACCGATTCCGGCGCGCAGGTGCGCGCCCCGGTGCTCGTCCTGGCCAGCAATGCCTACACCGCGCGCCTGGGCTACCTGGAGCGCGCCATCACGCCGGTCTGGCACACGGTGGCCATCACGGCGCCGCTCGATGCGGATGCCTTCGCGCGCCTGGGCTGGAACTCGCGCGCCCCGTTCAGCGACGATCGCATTGATCCCTGGTACCTGGGCCTGACGCGCGACCGGCGCGTGCACATCGGCGGCGGTGCCGCGTACTACGGGTTCAACGGGGCGCCGCCGCCGCGCGACTGGATCGAATCGCGCCTGCGCCGGATGCGGCAGAAGCTGCTGCAGCTGTATCCGACGCTCACCACGAGCCCCTTCGAGACAGCGTGGTCCGGCGCCGTCGACATGGCGGTGGATACGCGGCCGGCGCTCGGCTCCCTGGACGCCGAGCGCCGCATCTACTACGCGGCGGGGTACTCGGGACATGGCGTCAATCTCAGCTCGGTGTTCGGGCGCATCCTCGCCGATTGCATTGCCGGCGCTGCGCAGCGCTGGGCGTGGGTGCCCTACTTGAATCGGCTGCCGCCGGCGCTGCCCAACGAGCCCCTGCGGTGGCTGGGCTTGCGCGCGGGGCTCGGGGTCTTGCACGCGATCGAGGATTGAGGCAGCCGTGGCGGCGGCTCGACCGATGGGGATCTTCAGCCGGTTCTCGTAGTTTTCCGTGAAGCGATCGAAAAGGTCGAGCAGTTCTTCGCTGCAGCGAGCCAGCGCGAGGGGCGCCGGCGCCTGGTGCGCTGCACGCAGGGCTGCCAGGGCGGTCTCGAAATCCGCCGCCACGCCGGCCGCCTGGCGCGCCGATTCCGCCGCGCCGGCGCCCGCCGTCAGCACGTCGAACAGGGCCCGCTTGACGGCGCGCTGCGCCGGCATGCGCTGGCGCCCGGCCAAATTCGCCAGATCGCGGCCTGCCTCCGCGCTGTCCGATTCGAGCGCCGTGGTGAGCCGCTCGGCCGCATCGAGCAGACCCTGCGCCGCGCCATCGACGGCGGTCGGGTCCGGCATCGCGCCCGCCTCCGGCAGCATGCGTTCGAGGACCAGCCACGCGACGTGCACCTCGTCCAGCGCAGCGCCCCAGGACGCGCGCACCAGCAGGTCCTCGAGCGCCGCCAGATTGTCATCGATGCGCCGGATCGAGACCGCGCGCAAGGCGCGCGCCGACTGCGGTTCGATTGAAGCGCTCCCCTTTTCCGTACCAAACCCAGCGCTAGTTTTCGACGTGGAGAGATCACATCGCAAGGACCATTCTCTTTAGATCCTTCATGACCAGAAAGAGCTGGTGCGGGTCGGCGGGGGAGGGATCAAAGTTGAAGTGCTCGTAGAAGCGTTGCGCTTCCGCATCTTTTGCGGTAGCAAACAATGCGCGCATTCCCGCAATGTCGGCAGCCTGCGCCGTTCGGCGCAGGGCGTCCTTTAGCATCCCTTTGCCGATTCCTGTGCCGTGCTCGTTGCGATCAACCGCCAGGCGAGCCAACACCATGACTGGAATCCGGTGCTTGGCGAGACCTTTGCCGACTCTCGCGGTTGCGTCCTGATGATCGACGCTGCCAACGGCCAGCGTGTAATAGGCCACAACGACATGATCGCGGGCTGCCACATAGGTTTGCGCGCTATTCGCTTGCTGGCTGGTAAGGGCGAAGCGCTTGAGAAATCGGTTGAGCTCTTCCTTGCCGCAGTCGAAGGTTTCCGCGTCATGGGCGACATTGATCTTCTCAATCGACGAGAGCGCCGCTCGCCCGGCGCAGACCGGGCTTTCGCTCAATCAAACACGCCCGGCTCACGTAGCAACGTTTCCAGCCGCGGCCTGGGTTTGCTCGGCGCGTCGAGTGCGGCGATGAAAGTGTTCCATTGGTTATGGTCGAGCAAAAAGTGTCGTTGTTCAGCAAGCAACTCTGCGGCCTCCGTAAGCGCGACGTCGAGCATGAATTCAGTCACGGTCTTGTTCCTGGCCGTCGCTGCCTCTTGCAGGGTTCGTTTCACCGTTGGGGTGGTACGAATGTCGATTCGTTCCGACTTGGCTTCCAATTGCAGATTCATGGCTCTTCACACCTTTCAAAGCATTCTGTGGCTACGATACCATCCGTACGTTGTCCGGACAAAATTCGTCATTTTGAAAGTGATTTCGCGTTGCGGAAATCTTGTAACGGATTTGGCCATGCCACCCGAAAAATGGGTCGAAAATTCGATAACGCATTGATTTTATTGCGATGTAGACGGACTGCAAATCCGTGTACGCCGGTTCGATTCCCCCCCGCCTCCAGCTCAAATTGGGCCGAAAAACCTGGCTCTACCGACGTTGGTAGCCCTGACGCGGTTGATTCCCCTCGCTGCAATACGCAGCAGTGCCAACATCGAACGCGATGACCGGTTTGGAATTGCATCGCCGACATCGAATTGCTACCCCAATAGCGGCTGTGTGATTGCGTTCACGACCCTGACCGAACCTCCTGATCTGTCCGCTATGCGGCTTGGGGTTCAAAGACCCGAATGCGACTGATGATTTTCGGACGCAATTCCCGATCGGCCATTCGCATGTCGTACTCGGACTGGAGGTTGAGCCAAAAGCGCGGTTCCATGCGGAAAAAGATGCCGAGGCGCAAGGCAGTATCCGCAGTAACCGGGCGCTGGCCATTGACCAACTCGCTGATGCGACTTGGCGAGACGTCGATGTCCGACGCCAACTGACGGGCGCTGATTCCCATCGGCCGCATAAAATCCTCCAGCAGAATCTCGCCGGGATGAATTTCGTCAAGCTTCCTGGCCATTGATCTCGCTCCTAGTGGTAATCGACAATCTCAACGTCGTGCGCGCCCTCCGCATCCCAACGAAAACAGATCCGCCATTGGTCGTTGATACGAATGCTGCATTGGCCTTTGCGATTGCCCTTCAATGCCTCCAACGGATTTCCCGGAGGTACACGAAGGGTCCCAAGTTCCGACGACGCGTGCAACTGCAGCAATTTGCGACGCGCCACTCGTCCAATGTTTCGAAACCGCGCGACGACACTACTGTGAAACAGTGCCTCCGTGTCGCTGCAGGCGAAGGATCGAATCATGCCGCAGGTTGATCTGCGACGCGGAACCTGTCAAGCGGAATGGGTGTGTCTTTTCAAGACGTAGCGGCTCGAATAGAAGCCCCCGGCGCTGACGCGCGCGCAGTTCGTTTGGCCGCTCCCGGTTCTCTTTCGGACAAGGCCCCGCAACACTGGAAGCCGACCGATTCTCACCCACACGACCCGTTCCGGACTTCTTCACTTTCGGCTACCGGACATTCGGATTTCCAATCGCGGCCAGTTAGGCGGCTTGCGCCTGCAGGCGAACTCCGAGCGCCCGCGCCACCTTGAGTACCGTTGCAAAGCTTGGATTGCCTCCCTCGCTCAGCGCCTTGTAAAGGCTTTCGCGACTGAGTCCGGCATCACGCGCCACCTGGGTCATTCCCCGCGCTCGCGCAATGTCTCCAAGCGCCCGCGCGATTCCAGCAACATCATCGGGAGCTTCCGTAAGCCAAGCGTCCAGGTACGCCGCCATTTCTTTCGGCGTACGAAGTTGCTGGGCTACGTCGTATGCGACGGTCTTCGCCTTGACAATTTTTACGGTTCGTTTCGTGACCATCCTTTTTACTCCTACAAATTTTTCGCCAAAGCGATCGCCAACCGGATGTCCTTTGCCTGCGAGGACTTGTCTCCGCCCGCGGGAAGTACGATCAGCACGCCACCGCGCTCCGTGAAATAGACGCGGTACCCAGGTCCGACATCGATCTTTAGTTCGGATACACCGCCGGACAGGACGCGATGTTGCCCAGGGTTCCCGTGCACCAGGCGATCAACCCGCATTTGAATCCTGGCGCGACCGACGACATCCCGCAGATTGTTGATCCAGTCAAGATAGTCCTCGGTCATCTCCATGCGCTTCGGCATATCGTATCCCATGGGATACGAATGTCAAGTCCCTCGGGTTTGACCTTTCCCGCCGTCGGATGGGTTGTGGACTTTGCATCACCCCCGCTTTGCGGACACCTTCGGGCAACTCGACCCGAAGGCGCCTTTCGGATAGGTCCGGTATTCGGCAGCGTGAAATAGCAGCGAAGCGCAAGTTCGCGTCTTTGCAGGCGCATCCTCATGAAGAAAGGGGTTCATTACACGCACCCCCGTCGAATTGAAATCGGCAACGTTGCGCGTGACGAGCGTGAGGTCATGTATCAATGCCGTCGCCGCAATCTGCTTGTCGAGCGGATTCTCCGGATGCGGAACGCGTAGGTGACCCCAAATCTGCGCGATTTCCTCGTCGAAGCTCAGAATCGCGTCGCCGTATTCCTCGACTATTCGCAGGAGCCAGCGCTCTAATCGATTGGCCTGCTCAATGTCGCCACGATGGCGAAGCTTTTCAACTCCTCGACGCAGTTCCCCAATCGTGATGGCAGATATGTATAGGGGTTCATCATCGAGGCTTGCCTTGCGGAAAAACTCCCTGACCCCCGCGTTTGCCCCGTCCCCCTTTCGGGATTCGCTGATGACGTCAGTATCAACCAAGTACACGCGTCAGCCCCGTCGATCGATTTGCTGGCGAACGAAGTCTGAATCCTCCCCAACGTTGGGCATAGCCGCCAGGACGTCCGCAAAGCGTCGTCGTTTCGGCCTGCGCAGCGCCGCCTGCAGAATTTGGCGATGAGCCTCTTCGGCGCTGCTGCCCTGCGCTGCTGCCCGCTTTTTCAGGGCCTGAACGAGGTCCTCGTCTAGATTTCGTACCACTAGCTGCGCCATAGCGTCCCCCGATGCAAGAACTTCTGATAGCAATGCTATCGCCTTTAAGCAGCAATTGCAAGCATTGCTAGCATAGGACGCCCGGGGAATTCTGCCTTCCGAAGTGCGCCTCGAGTCATGGTGATTCGCCACGGTCGATGCAATAGGCGGAAGACCGGATCTGGCGCCAATTCTCCGTCACCGACCGCGTCTTGCTCCTGTCTACTCACTGCAGTCATTGACTCATGGCCGCTTGACGGACGCATTGAGGAAGCCGATGCGTAGTGCTGCAAGCTCTCCGCCTGGTGGCGGCCGCCTGGGCATCGGGATCGAGTGCAAGCCGGGCAATCCGCAGCAAAACGGCCATCATGAGCGACTGCACCATTGAGAGATGTGGAGGGTTGACAGTGCTTTCAGATCGAGTTCGTCGACAATCACATCGATCACCTGCACGGGATTGTCCTCGGAGATCCAGTACTCAAACCGCTCCGGAAAGAGCACGCCTTGCGATCTCCTCCCTCCTCGACGAATCATTTCACAAGAGCCTCCTCGCCTACGCGGAAGACTACATTGCCTCTCACACGATGCAAAGAGTCTTCGCACAATCTGGACCCGTTGCAGACGTCAAGCCGCAAGACGGTCAAGAGGAGATTTCTTCCCGTCTGTCTTGCGGAAGTGTTTACGCCGAAGGCGTCGCCCGATTTACAGTTCGGTCGCCGGGAAACGGGCTCTTGCGAAAGTGCTGTGCGCCCGGCCGCAGCCATGTCGCCACTGCCACGCACGTGCGGGCTGGCGCAGGCAAGGCGCGCCTTGCGCTGGCGCAAGAGCCAGCGGCCTGGCGCGAGTTTTGACGTCAAGCACCGCGTCTAGACGGCCCTCCCGGACCGCCCGGGGCGAATGCAATTATCAGGATCATGCGTGACCGCAGTCATTGGATTGACATAAACGCCATGTAAATCCAACCGGCAAGTAGCCCCCTTCATTTCCGGCGGCTTTTCAGCCGGGGATCGTGAGGACGTTTGTGATCACAATTGAATAAGGGCCAACGCGGAAGGAAATGTCGACCAGGCTGCACGGTACGACGCCATCGCTGCTGCAGATCGCAATGTTGTCGCACACCTAGCGATTGCAGAGCGCAAAATCTCCCGTGATCAAACCTAGGCAGGCCGCAGTTCGCGGACGCGTGTGCTGGCCAGGCCTATTCGGACGTTGGGCAGGGCCGTTCACCGCAGCGCTCACGGCAATCTCGCCGGCGGCACGGGCGACAGATCCCCCGTCACCCGGGCCCGCGCCATCGCTCGAGTCCGTCGTTGTCGCTGCCCCGAAGCTATCGGCGGAAACGCTCATCGATCGCAAGGTCTATAACGTAAAGTCGGATCTGCAATCCACGTTTGGCACTTTGGGCGACGTGTTGAACGCGATTCCATCCATTGACGTCGATCCCGATGGCCTCGTGTCCATGCGCGGCGACAGCAATGTCCTCATTCTGATCGACGGCAAGCCTTCACCGCAGTTCTTCGGCACCGCAGCCGGCGACAATATCCAGTTGCTTCCTGCCGCGGACATCGAGCGCATCGAGGTGATGACGACCCCGCCCGCTCAATTCAAGGCCGATGGCGCCGCTGGCGTGATCAATATCATTACGCGCAAGACACGGCCCAGGGGACTGGCGGGTTCGGCCCAGGCCAGCATTGGGAGCAGCGGACGATTCAATTTCGGAACGCAATCCAGCTGCGTTGCGGGTCCGTGGACACTCGCCCTGGCTGCCGCTGTCCGGCATGACTATCGGGCGCGCCTGCTGCAATCGGAGGTTCGGGCTCCCGACCCGGCTGGCGGCGGCGTGCTTGACAGCCGCAGCGTGCTCAACGAGAGAATCCACCGCCAGGTTCCGTCACTGGCACTGTCCTCGCAATACGCGCTGGACGACCGCCAGTCGATCAGCGCGTCGGTAGACTGGTCCGAACGCGGCGGCCTGCGAACTTATACGCAGCGCAACACCGGTGTAACGCAGGCCGGCGCCGTCGAAAGTCTGGCGCAGCGCCTGAGTTCGGGTCACGATCCCGAATTCAATCACGACGAACGGCTGGGCTATTCGAAGAAGGTGGGTACCGATGGCGGAACCGTCGACATCACCGTGCATCGAGCGACATCACAGCAGCGCGAGCATTACGATTACACGAATCAGTCCTTCGTGCCGCCGGGCGCCACGGGCCTGAGCAACTTGAGCATTCTGGAAGACCAGGCGACTACCGAGCTTGGTGTCGATTACGCGCTGCCGCTCTCGGCTTCCCGTACCCTGAAGTTAGGGTATGCGTTCGAGCGGGACGACTCGCGATTGGGAAATTTTGGCACGAATATCGACTCCTTGAACGGCACCCAGGTGGTCGATCCAGCCGTCACACACGACTTCGCGTTGCGTCAGCGGATTGACGCCGGCTACGCCAGCTATCGCGCAAGTACGGGGCCATGGAACTGGCTCGCCGGAATGCGCGCGGAGCAGACCAGCACCGATGCCGAGCAGCGCACGGACGGGCTGACTCATAGGGGCAGCTATTTCGGCCTCTACCCGAGCGTAAATATAGATCGAGGCCTGTCGGACGTGTCGTCACTGACGCTGGCTGCCGGTCGCCGCGTGAGCCGTCCCGATCCGGGCAATCTCGATCCGTATGTCGACCGCGAATACGCCCCCAACCTGCGCGCCGGCAATGCCGGCTTGCGGCCGCAAATCACCCAATCCTACGAACTGGGCTATGCCTACGATAAGGACCGGCTGCGATACCAGGTGACCGCCTACTACCGGCAGAACCGCGACAGCCTTACTGATGTCACGCAGTACCTGGGCAGCGGACTCTCGCTCACCACGAAGACCAACCTGCCGAGAAATGATGCCGCGGGGCTTGAAGTCATCGCCAGCGGCGAACTAACGCGCAGCGTCAGTTGCAGCGCGAGCGGCAATCTGTTTCATAGCCAGATTGATGCGTCGGCACTGGGAGCGCCCGGTCTGCGCTCGACCAACGGCCTCAACGCGAAGGTGAAAGTCGACTTCCACCTGGCGGCCGCTGACAGCACGCAAGTGATCGTCACGCGCACGGCCAGGCGGCTGACGCCGCAGGGATACATCAGTGCCATCGACATGGTCAATTTGGGCTTCCGGCATCGGATTCGGCGTGACCTGGACGCGGTCGCGACACTAACGGATTTGTTCAACGGGCAGCGCACCGAAAGAATCGAATCGACAGCCACATTTGCGGGAGACTACCTGCGTGCGATTCAGGGCCGGGTTCTTTACGTAGGAGTGGTATATACCTTCGGCGCCGGGGGCAAGAAAAAGGAGACGAAACTCGAATACGACCAGCCTGACTGATCCGGGTTGACGCGCTTGTACGCAAGGCGCCGCGAGCGCAAGGAATTCGCTCATTTGACGGGGTGGTCGCCAAGCGTGCCGAATTCGACCGGGCTCTTGATGTAGAAGAGTTGCACGCCTTCGGTCTTGAGGCGGTCGAACAGGCGCACTGTGTCCGCCGCGCTGGCCGCTATCTGAATTTCCTGGGGCTGGTCGGCGAGCTCGAAGAAATGGGCCGAGTGGATGCGGCGGTGGTGGCCGAATCCTTCGCTGCCGGCGATCAGCGTCGCTCCGGGCAGCTGCAACTCCTTGGCCAGCCTTACCAGCCAATCGCCCAGCGGCTTGCCATGGTGCCGCTTGTCCTGCTGCGTAAAGAAGGTGATCAGATAGCCGTCCATCGCGTTCTCCTCAGCGAGCCTGAATCCATTGCCAGGAAGTGAATCCAATTGCGGTCATGAGCAGCGAGCCGCTGACGTGAATCGCAATCGCCCCCAGGGCCCAGGCAAGGCGGCCGTCCTGCAACAGGGCCATCACTTCGGCGGAGAAAGTGGAAAAGGTCGTCAGGCCGCCGCAAAAGCCGGTGACGATCAAAAGGCGCCACTCGGGCGCGATGTCAGGCGCCTGTGAAAAATAAGCAACCGCCACACCGATGATGTACCCACCGATTAGGTTTGCGCCCAGCGTGCCGGGCGGCACCGTCGGGAAGTAGCGGTTGAGCTGGTTGCCCAGCACCCAGCGCAATAGCGCACCGAGTGACGACCCCAGCGAAATGGCAAGTATCGGTTTCCACATGACCCTGTCCTAATGTTCGCCATGCATGGACAGGCATACGGCCTGCGCTGCCCGTCCGGGCCGAGCGTAGGCATCATCAACCGCAAACACCGGGCGGTTCGGCAGGCCCGCCGATGGTGGACGCGCCGGGAGGAATGCCATCTCCGGGGCCATTGTTCCACAACCCGCGCAAAAGGGCAGTCAGGACGCAAGGCATCCTGCGGACATCGCGCCCCGGTTCAGCGGGCAGGCCCCGCCAGGGCAGGCGCTCAACCGGTCCGAGCGCGCCGTGGACCCGTGATAGCCGTCACAAATCCCGTCCAAGGAAGACGGCACCGGCAATGGGATTGAATACGTAGGGTTCGATCGGCCGAAAGCCCATGGCTACGTATAGGCCCATGGCTGCCGCCATCGTCGGCAGGGTGTCCAGGCAGATGCGTCGATAGCCGGCGCCCCGGCCCTCCTGGCAGATGCGCTCGGCGAGGCGGTGCCCCAGGTGCCGGCCACGCAAAGCCGATCGCACGTAGAGGCGCTTCATCTCGCAGGTGGCGGCATCGACGGGCCTCATGGCGACGCAGCCCACCGACTGGGCGCCTTCCCAGGCCAGCAGCAGGCGTCCCGTCGGCGGCGCATACCGTCCTGGCAGCGATGCGAGTTCCTCGGTGAAGTCCTGGAAGCACAGATCGACGTCGATGTACTGCGCGTACTCGCGGAACAGCTGGCGGGCCACGGCAATGTCGCCGGGCAGTTCGGCGGGGCGGATGTCGATCATGGAGCGGGATTATCGCGCACCGTCATCCGCGCGCGGCCGATTGCGTGCCGCCTGGCGCCGGCGCTTGGCGCCGCGCTGCCCGTCGGTAGGCAGAAGATTCGGCGCTGGTCGCCCCATTCGGTACGATACGCGCGCCGGGCGGTCCGCTGCGACGGCGGGCGCCCCGCCCGCGGCACAAGATTGCGTCGGCGCCGTCATCATCAAGGAAACCGTGCATGCACGCGAGCTTTCGGTACCTCGCCCGGGGATTCGGGTTCGTCGCATCGATTCCCTTCCGTTTCCGGAAGGATCGCATCGCTCCTCCCGACACCGTCCGGCATTCGAATTGGCCGGAGCAACTGGCCGGGCGGTTCAACCATGAGGGCCTGCGTGTCCTGGAGATCGGCTCGCGCAATGTCACCGGCAGGAATCTTCGCCGGACATTTTCAAAGGCCACCTACGTGGGCTTCGATTTCTACGGCGGGGAGAACGTCGACGTCGTCGGCGACGCCCACAGGCTGTCGAGCTACTTTGCCGCCGATCAGCGCTTCGACCTCATATTCTCGTCGGCGGTGTTCGAGCATCTGTACATGCCCTGGGTCGTGGCAGTGGAAATTCAGAAACTGCTCAAGGTGGGCGGGCACGTCTACATCGAGACGCATTTTTCGTACTCGTCCCATGAGCGTCCCTGGCACTTCTTCCAGTTTTCGGACATGGGCCTGCGCGCGCTGTTCAACGATTCGCTCGGGTTCGACCTGATCGAGAGCGGCATGAGCAACCCCATCTGCGGCTACTTTGGACCGCGCGCGGACCGCTACCTGCGCTACCAGCCCGTCGCGGAGCTGTACTGCCACAGCGCAATCCTCTGTCGCAAGCGCACCGAGGTGGCCGGTTTCGACTGGAACCGCGTCGCCATCGACGAAGTGGTCGGCGGCGCCCGCTATCCGGCGCCCGACGAGGGCTTCTGAGGCGGCCGGCACTGCCGGCCATTGGCCCCGGCCACCGCGTTGGTGCGCCCGCGCCTGCCTATATGTTCTTCGACACCCCTATGAAGTACCCGCGCCGCGGACCGTATTGGGGCGCGCCGACGCCGACGCCCGTGCCATTGCGGATCTCGTACGTCCGGTCGAACAGGTTGACGATGTCGAAGCGTACCGTCACAGCCCCGCTGCCCCGCGGGTGGAACACGTGGCTGGTTCCGGCATTGACCTGGGTGTAATAGGGCAGCCGGGTGCCGTTGGGAATGGTGCTGCCGTCCGGCAGCAGCAGGTTGGCGCGCAGGCCCGACCCGAGGAGGAAATCGGCGCTGACACGGTTATCACCCCAGTGATAGGCCGCCCCTCCGGACGCGGTGACGCGCTGTTCGTGGTCAAGTGGTATGTAGTTGTCGGCGATGTAGGCCAGCTCGCCGGCGGCGAAATTGAACTGCGCCGAATTGATCTGCCGGCCCATCGCCGACTGCCAGGCGAGATTGGCGTAGACCGAGAGATTCTGCGCCGCGTAGTTGGCCGTGGCTTCGACCCCGTACTGGCGCCCGGCCGCATAGTTGAACGGTGTCAGGATGATCGGCGCGCCGAACTGACCCTCGTCGATCAGGTTGCTGGACAGCTTGAAGTAGCTGTCCAGGCCGAGGCTCAGCTGTTGGTTCACCACCTGCAATACACCGATATCCGTGTAATTGGCGCGTTCGGCCCGGGGCGTATCGGCCAGGGTCACCGCCGGCGCCGCCGTCGTGTTGCTGAATTTCGAGACCGTTTCCGAGCCGACCAGTTCGAACGGCGGCGGCGAGAGATAACGCGAGTAACCCGCATGGACGGTGGTGCCGGGCGTCGCCTTCCAGACCACGTTCAGGCGCGGGCTCAGCTGCGTCGCGCTCGTATAGGCCGAAAAGGTGTCGAAGCGCAGGCCATAGTTGACGGTGACGGTCGGGGTCCAGCGCCATTCGTCCTGCAGGTACAGGCTTTCGATGTGTTCGGTCCTGCTGCCGTTGTCGACAATGGTTACCGGCACGTCCGAACTGGGCTGGCCCGCCAGCGGCCCGCCCGTATACAGCGACAGCACCTGTGAAGCGGTGGCGCTGGTCGAGGTGTCGGTCTGCACGAACACGCCGGCCCGCAGGGTGTGCTCTGGCGCGAGCTGGTAGGCGGCGTCGGTCTGCCAGTCGTAGGCGCGATTTTGCTTGTACGCGCTTTGCGCGATGCCGTTGAAGAGCAGGTCTCCCAGCGGATCGGGCGTGAACTGCAGCGTCGACTGGCGGGCGGTGACCGAGGATTGCAGGTCGAGCGCCTCCGAGGAGTGCTGCCAGCTCAATATCCCGAATTGCGTCTGTTCGCGCTGGTTCTCGCCGAGGGCCGCGCTCGGATAGTCCGTCTGGCCGCTTACCGTCAGTCCCAGGCCCGGTTGGGCGTTGCGCAGGTTGGGAATCTGGAAGGTTCCATTGGATGCGCCGAATATCGCGCTGAGCCGGTTGCTCGAATCGAGCACGTCTTCGAGATAGCCGAATCCGTGGTACTGCCGGGTTCGGTCATGCAGGGGCGTCGAACTGCCGTCGGGCGATTCTATGCCGAGGTCGCTTGTCAGCGCATCGGCCGATACGAAGTAGTGGTAGCGCCCGGAGGCGCCGCCGTAATTGATGCTCGGCTCGACGGTGCCATGGCTGCCGCCGTAGATGGACACCGTGCCGCCCGGCTCGAGCGCTCCGCTTTTCGTGGTCAGGTCGATGATCCCCGCGGTGCGCAGTCCGTACTCGGCCGGCAGGGCGCCGGTGATCAGCTGCATGGATGAGATCAGCCGGGGATCGAGCGACTGGCCGAAGACGCTGATGCCCTCGGGAAGGATGATGCCGTTGAGCCGGTACTGCAGGCCGTTGTGTTCCCCGCGGACATGGAACTGCCCGAACGAGTCCTGCGCCACGTCGGGGGCCTGCATGATCACCTGGTTGAGCAGGCTGTTGTCGCCGCTTGGCATGGCGGCAATCGCCGCTGCGTCGATCGTGTAGGTCGATGCGCCCAGTTGGGTCTCGATGCCGGTGCGCGCGTCGTTCAGGCGGCGCGCCACGACCTCGATGGGTTCGAGCATCGCCGGGTCTTTGGCTGCGATGTCGGCCGGCGCTGCGGCAGCGGCCAGCGCATCGACCGAAGAATCGGGCGGCGCGGGGGGGCTTTGCTGCGCGAACAGGCTGGTCGGCAGCAGGAATAGCGGCAGGGCGAGCCGCCGTGTGGACTGGAATAGCATCAACGCGCCTCCGAAAACGGGAATGCGGATCGCCGTCTTGCGCCGAAGCGCAGGCGACGGGGTGCAATCGGGATTCAGAGGACGATCGGGGGTCCCCGGCTTCTGGATTGGGGCGCATCGGCCGAAATGGCCGCCGTCCCGTCGAACGGGGCAGATTCGGCCGTGGCGCCGCTGCCGTCGAGTCCCGGGCAATGCCCGGTCAATGCACCCGTTACATGGGCAAACTGGAAGCACTTTTCGCAGTACGAACCCGCGTCCGCCGACCCGGGGCGTGTGGCGTCGCCGCCCCGGGCGAGCACGAACGGGGTTGTCGACGCCCGGCCCAATCCGTGGCCGATCTCGTGCACGAGCGCGGATTGCTGTGCGCCGATGACGAGCAGTGCCAGCAGCAGGCAGGAGAACAGGCGGCGCATGAGGGCGGTGGGCTTCGCAGGAGCCATACAAGGTGGAACGCGGACAATATACCAGTGCCCCGGACCGTTCCAGCCCGGCGGTGGCGGTTGCACGAGACCGGCCTGGCGGGCGGCGTTGCTGCCGCCGGCGTCGATCCGGCGGACATTGACGGGCGGCGGCGATTGACCACATGGCGATTGCGCCTGAATATTGCGCGCTGCTGCGCCAGCGGCGTCGCGGGCGACGTGCCGCGCGGCGGGGCACGAAGGGAGTGCCGATGCGCGTTCTTGCACTCGGTCGTGGTCTGTTCGCGCTGTCCGGAGCGGGCCTCGCCGTCCTGAGTCTTACCTACGGCGAATTCGCGCCGATGGGGCAGCCATTGGCTGGCGAGTTGGTTTGGCGCACGGGCGCGGTCGATGTGATCGCGCTGCTCGTCCTGGCCGCCAGTGGCGGCCTTTGCTTCGCCCGGACGGCCTTGCCGAGCGCGCTGGCGATCGGCACGTACCTGGCGGCGTGGCTACTGGTGCGCGCAGGCCCGGCCGTCGCCGAACCCATCAGCGTCGCCTCGTGGTACGGGATTTGCGAAGCCGCGGCGCCCTTGCTTGGCGTCGGCATTCTTTATGGCCTGCTGCGCCGGCATTCGTGCGCGACGCCGACGGCGCCGGTCGGCGCCGTGCGTGGCGTGCGCGCCGCACAGCGGCTGTTTGGGCTCGCGTGCGTCGTGTTCGGATTGGCGCATTTCGCGTATGCCGACTACACCGCGAGCATGGTGCCGCTCTGGCTGCCCGGCCGCCGCGGCATTGCACTGGCCACCGGCCTCGCTCACGCCGCGGCGGGTATCGGCATCGCGTTCGCGATACTTCCGCGCCTGGCGGCGACTCTCGAAGCGACCATGATGAGCGCTTTCGGCCTGCTGGTCTGGCTGCCGACGCTATTTGCGCATACCGCGCCCGAATGGGCACGGCCGCCGCAGAATCAATGGACTGAATTGATCGTGACCATGCTGCTGGCGGCATCGGCGTGGATCGTCGCCGCATCCCTGCAGGATCACCGCTGGGGTTTGGCGGCGCGCGCACGACCGCCTCGGGGTAATTCCCTTACGCGCTGAACGCCAGGGAGCCGACGCGGCGCCCGCGCACGCTTATGCAGGAACGCGGATCTTGACAGCCTGCCCGCCGGCCGCAACGATGCTACAGGCGGCCCGCGGCGGCAAAACGCGACGTTCGCGCCGCATGCGCGGCCGCCGGCATCGACGATTTGCCCCGCTGCATCGAGATGCAGCGTCAACCCGCAAGGCGCCAACCAGAGGAGACATCATGGGCACGAAAGATACGTATCTCGCGGTTTTCCTGGGCAGCAAGTCCAGCCCGAGCATGCTGGCCTGGAATGCGCTGGCCGACGACGAGCGCCGGGCCCGGGAACGCGAGGGCATGGCGGCCTGGACGGCGTGGGCCCAGAAGAACCAGGGCGCCATCGTCGAGATGGGCGGGCCGCTGGGCAAGACGCGGGAGGTCACCGCGAACGGCAGCGCCGAAACGAGCAACAACCTGGCGGCGTTCACGATCGTGCGCGCGCCGTCGCTCGAGGCCGCCGCCCGGCTCTTCGAGCAGCATCCGCATTTCAGCATCTTTCCCGGCGACGCGGTCCAGATCATGCCGGTGCTGCCCATACCCGGTGCGTGAGCGCTGCCGGCGGCGCGCCAACGGCGCGCACCGGCCGCGACGTCGAATCGCCCTTTGCCGCCACGGGAGCGGCGCAATCCGAGGAGGTCCGCCATGCCCAATACCGTGCGGCTGCATCGCATGCTGGCCACGAAACCCGAGAAGGTCTACCGCGCGTTCATCGAGCCGGACGCGATCACCAAGTGGCTGCCGCCAAACGGCTTCACGTGCACCGTGCAGCACATGGACCCGCGGGCGGGCGGCTCCTACCGGATGTCGTTTCGCAACTTCACCACGGGCCACGTCCATGCGTTCGCCGGTCGCTACCTCGAACTGGTCGCCAACGAACGCCTGCGCTACACCGACACGTTCGACGATCCGAACCTGCCCGGTGAAATTCACGTGACGCTGACGTTGCGGCAAACGCCTTTCGGCACCGAAGTCAACGTCGTGCAGGAAGGCCTGCCGGATGCGATACCGGTCGAGGCGTGCTATCTGGGCTGGCAGGAATCGCTGCGCAACCTGGCCAGGCTGGTCGAACCCGAAATCGCCCAATGACGCTTTCATCCGGGTCGGCGCGCCGACCGCGCAGCACCGGCCCGTGCGCCAGCGCAGGCGGGCTCATGCGCGCCGTGCCGCCACGGCGCCGCGCAACACCAGCGCGAGCAGCGTCAACGCCGCGAAGATCGCGCCGGCGAAAAACGTCGCCGGCGCGCCCAGCCGGTCCCACAGCAGCCCGGCGATCGCGCTGGCCAGCAACAGCGCGGCGCCGCTTGCCAGGTTGAAGAAGCCGAACGCGGTGCCGCGCAGCTCCGCCGGCGCCGAATCGGCCACCATCGTCGCCAGCAGGCCCTGCGTCATGCCCATGTGCAGACCCCAGAGCGCGATCCCGGCCCAGACCCAGAGCGGGTGCGCGGACTGCGCCAGCAGCAGGTCGGCAGCGATCAGGACTGCCAGACCCCACGCCAGCAGCGTCGCATGGCTGACCCGGTCGGACAGCCGGCCAAATGGATAGGCCGAAAGCGCATAGACCAGGTTCATGCCCATGAATACCAGCGGCGTCAGCGCGAGCGGCAAGCCGCCCTGGCTGGCGCGCAGTACCAGGAAGGCCTCGCTGAAGCGCGCCAGCGTGAAGACCGCGCCGATGGCCACCACCCACCAGTAACCGCTTGCCAGGCGGCGCCGGCCGGCGCCGCGCGTCGGCCGGGCCACCGGAAGGGCCGGCGGATGTTCCGGCTCGCGCACGCCGACCAGCAGCAGTACGACGGCCAGAAATGCCGGCAAGACCGCCACGCTGAAGATCGCCCGGAAGTCGTTGGCCCATCGCAGCATGAGCACCAGCGCAAGCAGCGGACCCAGAAAGGCGCCGACCGTGTCGAGCGCCTGCCGCAGGCCGAACGCTGCACCGCGGATCGCGCCCGGCGCGAGGTCGGCAACCAGGGCGTCGCGCGGTGCCCCGCGGATGCCTTTGCCGAGCCGGTCGGTCAGGCGGGCCGCGAACACCCACGCCACTGTGGGTGCCAGCGCGAACAGGGGCTTGGAGGCCGCGCCCAGGCCATAACCGAGCAGCGCCAGCGGCTTGCGCCGGCCCCAGCGATCGGATAGCGTGCCGGAGAAGACCTTGACAATCAGCGCCGCGGCCTCCGCCGTCCCTTCGATCGCGCCGACCGTCAGCGCGCTCGCGCCCAGCGTCGTCACCAGGAACACCGGCAGCAGGCTATGGATCAGCTCGGACGAGACGTCCATCAGCAGGCTGACGAATCCCAGGGCCCAGATCGCGGCGGGTATCCGCGCCGGAACGGCCGGGCGCTCCGGGCGGGCTGGCGTCAGGTTCGAATTCACGATGGGCCTTGGACGGCCGCGCGACGGCGCGCGCGCCAGTGTAGGTGGTGAAGCGGCGCAGCGATAGCGCTGCGCGCGGCGGCGCGCCGGCCCCTGCCGGCCATTCAGGCCTGCGGCAGCGCCAGGTAATTGCGCTGGTGGAGATAGCGCATGAAGTCCGACTGCGTGACGATGCCGACGATGCGGTTGTCGTCATCGACGATCGGCACGTGATGGTGGCCGGTTTCGGTGAAGATGGGCATCAGGTCGACGGCGTGCCGGTCATGGCGCGCGACCGTGGTGTGATGCGTCATGATCTGGCCGACGACCTCGGGCTTGTTCGAGTGCGACAGTCCGTCGGGCAGGACGAATTTGCGCAGGCTGGCGCCGAAGCCCAGGCCGGCGTCGACCGTCGTGCTGCGCATGAAATCCACCATCGTCACGATACCGATCACGCGCCGGACCCGGTCTATGACCGGCAGCGCCTTGATGCGGTGGGACTTCATCAGGGACCAGGCCTCCTGCAGCGTGGAGCCGAATTCGACCGCGATGACGTTCGACGTCATGACGTCCCTGCAGCGGACGTCCCCCATCCGGCGCCGGTACCCTTCCATCTCGGCACCCGCCAGCAGCGTCTCTAGATCGTCGCGGCTGACGTCGAGCACCTGGTTGTAGCGGGTCAATACGGTGTCCAGGTCGGCCGGATTGAAGCGCGTCGCCACCCCGGTCGTCGCCGGTGCTGCGGCAACCTGGCCGTGCGGATAGCGCCGGCCCGTGAGGCTGTTGAACGCGACGCCCGCGATGATCAGCAGGCACGAATTGAGCAGCGCGGTGCCCGCCGAAAAATGACCGCCGGCGGCATGCACCAGCACGCCGGACAGCGCCATTGCGCCGCCGGGCGGGTGCAGGCAGCGAAAGAACGTCATCGCGCCGATTGCCAGTCCCACGGCCAGTGCGGCGGCGAGCATCGGCATCGGCACCCAGCTCGCGCACAGCAGGCCGACGAGGCAGGAAATCGTGTTGCCGCCGACCACCGACCACGGCTGGGCCAGCGGGCTGGCAGGAACGGCAAATACCAGCACGGCGCTGGCGCCCAGTGGCGCCACCAGCCAGGCGGTCAATAGCGGACCTCCGAGCAGCACGCGGCAGATCGCCGCCGCAACCAGGATGCCGATGAAGCCGCCGAACATCGCGCGGGCGCGTTCGCGCGCGTTGATCGCCATCGGGGCGGGAAGAAAGGCCCGAACCCATATCTGCCAGTTGGCGCGGGATGCGGTACGAGGACTTTTGCCGGTCGATATTGCCGGCTTCGTGCTGGCGGTCATTTATGCGGTGTCCAATTTCATGGCCTCGCGCATTGTAAGGTCATGCGCGGCTTCGGATTTTTTGCGCGGTGCGGGATACGCGCGCGCCGGGGGGGCGGCGGATGGGTGCGGGGGAGCGGTGGGCGCGCTCAGCGCCGGCCGAGGGACACGCGGCGCGCGCCCGGCGCCATGGATCGGCCGGTCAATGCTGCTTCATGCAGGTGAGCCGGTAGTTCGCCGCGGCGGCAATCGCCAGCCGCGCGCGGCAGCCGTACGCAGCGGAAAAACGCAGCGGAAGAACGCAGCGCCAGTACGCGCAGTGCGCGGCGGCAGTGCGCGGCGGCAGATCGCAGCGGCGGGCGCAGCGGCAGGGCGCGGCGGCAGCGCGCAGCGCCTGCGCGTGGTCGCGTCAGCCGCGCTGGTCGCGGTCCCGATTGCCCGGGTGCTCCAGGTTCTTCATGGCGGTGCCGGCCGCGATGTGGGCGACGACGACTCCGCCGGCAAAGATTCCGATGATGATGAGGAGTTCAATGGCCATGTGTCCACTCCGATGAGAAGTTGTTCCGTCGCCCGTGCGTCGTTACGTCTCGGCCCTGATCTGGCCCAGCAGGCCGCCAAGGACCGGTGCAAGTCGTTCCAGCTCCTCCCGATGCATCATCGAGAGCTGGGCCAATATCGTCTCGGCGTGCGGCGTCAGTTCCACCAGCACCAGCCGCCGGTCGCTGGCCACGCTGCGGCGCGTGACCAGCTTCTTGGCCGCCAGGCGGTCGACCAGCCCGACGGCGCTGTGGTGCCGGATGCATAGCCGCTCCGCCAGTTCCCCTGTCGATACCTGTTCGCGCCCCGGGAAACCCTTGATCGCGAGCAATGCCTGGTGCTGCTGCGCCGTCAAGCCGGTGTCCAGCGCGGCCTTCTCGCTGAATTCGAGGAACCGGCGCAACAGGTAGCGGAACTGCGCCAGGGCCTCGTAGTCGGCCTTCCCCAGCGCGCGCCGGCCCGGCGCCGCCGCACGGCGCGTCACCATGATCCGACTCCGGCACCGACGCGGCGCAGTTCCAGCGCGCATACATATCGTACTACGATATAATAAGCCCGCGCAAGCGCAAGGCGCTTCCTTGTGCGACCGTCGTGGGTATTTCGTGCGCGCAGCGCCAACCTTCCGGCCAATGACATCCGTGTCCCCCCGAACCGATATTCCTGCTGCGGCGGTGCCGCATCGCACGACGGACCGCCTGCGCGACTTCACCACCGACCGGCGCCTGCTGCTCCTGCTGCCGATGGCGTGCGTGGTCGGAACCGGTGGCGCGGCCGCCGCGTGGGCATTGTTTCATCTAATCAATTTGGCAACCAACCTCGCGTACTTCGGACGCTGGAGCGCGGCCGCCGCGACGATTGGCGGCAATGCGCTCGGTCCGGCGGCGGCGCTGATTCCTGTCCTGGGCGGGCTCGTCATCGGACTGATGGCCCGCTTCGGTTCGGAGAAGATCCGCGGCCACGGCATTCCCGAGGCGATGGAGGCGATCCTCATCGGCCGCAGCCGGATGCAGCCCAAGGTCGCGGTGCTCAAGCCGCTGTCGTCGGCCATCTCCATCGGCACCGGCGGTCCCGTTCGGCGCGGAGGGGCCGATCATCATGACGGGCGGCGCGTTCGGCTCGCTGTTCGCGCAGTTCTTCCACCTGTCCAACGCCGAGCGCAAGACGCTGCTCGTCGCCGGCGCCGCGGCCGGCATGGCGGCGACCTTCGGCACCCCGGTCGCGGCGATGCTCCTGGCCGTGGAGCTGCTGCTGTTCGAATGGAAGCCGCGCAGCTTCGTGCCGGTCGCCGTGGCGGCCGTCATCGCGGCGGCGTGGCGGCCGTGGTTGCTGGGCTCGGGCGTCCTGTTTCCGATGGCGCCGAGCCTGGCACAGGCTGCCGCCGGGCCTGTTGCTTCGCCGCCGGGCTCGGGCGTGGCGGCGGGTCTGGCCTCCGGCCTGCTGACGCAGATGGTCTACGCGCAGCGAGGACCTGTTCGCCCGGCTGCCGCTCCACTGGATGTGGTGGCCCGCACTGGGCGGCGCTGTCGTCGGCGTCGGCGGACTGATCGAACCGCACGCGCTGGGCGTCGGCTATGACAACATCGCGGCGCTGCTGCAGGGCAAATTGGCCGCCCCCGCCGCCGCTTGGCCTCATGCTGGTCAAGGCGTCATCTGGTCCGTCGCGCTCGGCTCGGGCACGTCGGGCGGCGTGCTGGCACCGCTGCTCATCATGGGCGGGGCGCTGGGCGCCATCAGCGGCGACGTGGTCCTGGGACGCGATGCCGGGCTCTGGGCGCTGGTCGGCATGGCCGCCATGATGGGCGGCACGATGCGCTCGCCGCTGACGGCGATCGTCTTCGCGCTCGAGACCACCGGCAACATGGGGGCGCTGCTGCCGACGGCAATCGCCTGCACCATGGCGCATGCCACCACGGTCCTGCTGCTGCGCCGTTCGATCCTGACCGAAAAGCTGGCGCGCCGCGGGCACCATGTCGCGCGCGAGTACGCCGTCGACCCGTTCGAATCCATCCGCGCCGCGGAGATCATGGCCCGGCCGGTCGACAGCCTGTCGGGCGCGGCGACGCTGGGCGAGGTCGCGGCCTGCTTTGCCGCGCCCGACGCGCCGCGCCACAAGTGCTATCCGGTCGTCGAGGAGGGCGGACGCGTCATCGGCCTGTTTGCGCCCGCCGAACTGCCGCGCCTTGCCGCCGCTCCCGGCCACACCGTCCTGCGCGACGTCATCGACCGCGACGCCATGGTCTGCGGCTACGAAGACGAGCTTGCCGGGCACATTGCCGATCGCATGGCCGAGACCGGCGTCAGCCGCATGCCGATATTGCGCCGCGTCGACGATGCGCTCGTCGGCATGGTCGGGCGCAGCGACCTGCTGAAGGTGCGCGCCAGTACCGTGCGCCACGAGCGCGAGCGCGAGGTGCTGATCCGCATCGGTGGTGCACAGAAGGCGTGACGCCGGCGTGCCGCCGGTGGCGTCATAATCCGCAATTCACGAAGGAGGGCTTTTCATGCTCGAGATGTCGCTTGGACTGCTGCTGCTCATCACGGCGATCTATTTCATTTCCCGGAAATAACCCGGCGCCGCGCCGGCGGCGCCGGGTCCTCCCTGGCCAGCTGCCTTCCCTGCTGCCTTATTTCAATTGCGCGCGAATCTCGCCGGCCTTGTTGGCGGCGCTATGGACGTTGACGTACAGGTCGCCGGCCTTGAACGCGGCCATCTGGCCGGCGTCGAGGCGGGCGTCGGCCGGCACCCGGAAGGTGTCGCCGTCCTTGACCAGCTTCACGATGACCGGCCCGTTCTTGCCGGGCGCCGCGCCATGAATGTGCGCCATCGTCCCGTCGATGCCGTGGGTCGTGATGCTGCCGGATACGCGCCCGTCATCGGCGATGGTCAGCGCCGCGTCGCCGCTGGCTGACGTCGTCACCGGCGGCACTTCATTGGCGCCGCTCAGCTTGACCTTGACGTCGACCGCAAGTGCGCTGCCACTGGCAAGCGCACCGAGGAAAATGGCCGTCGCCGCAAGCAGGGTAGTCTTTCGCATGCCGTTCTCCCGATCGTGGAAAAAGCGCGAGTGTAGGCCCGCTGCCGCGCTCGGCGTCATCACGTGCTTACCCTGCGGGCGGTATCGTGGCGACACGAGCGCCGCCCCACCCAACCCTTGCGCGACTATCGGTGGAACTGGCGGCAATCCGGGCCGGTTACGGCGGCATTGCTGCGCTCCGTCAGGCGCTAACTTGTGACGGCATTTTCACCAAAAGGGCGCATAAATGCTCAGACCGGCGGTGCCAGTGGATGAGTCGCAACGCATTGCGGCGCTGCGTTCGCTCGACATGATGTTCACGTCTGCCGAAGGGCGCTTCGACCGTATCACGCGGCTGGCCTCGCGCCTGCTGGGCGCGCCCATCGCCCTGGTGAGCCTCATCGGCGACGAGTGCCAATGGTTCAAGTCGGCGCAGGGCCTTGCGGCCACGGAGACTGAGCGCGACGTCTCCTTTTGCGCCCACGCGATCCTCGCCGATGCAACCTTCGTCATCGAGGACGCCGCGCTCGATCCGCGCTTTTGCGACAACCCGCTCGTCGTGGGTCCGCCGTCGATCCGCTTCTATGCGGGCCATCCGGTGCGCTCGGCCGACGGCAGCCGCATCGGCACCCTTTGCGTCATCGACCGGCAACCGCGGCGGCTGTCCGGCGAGCAACTGGGGGTGCTGCGCGACCTGGCGCACTTGGTGGAAGGCCAATTGCAGCGGTCGACGCTCAGTGCGGTGCAGCGGGCCCTGGTGGGCCCGCGCGACGACAGCCAGCGCCGCGCGATGACCGATCCGCTGACGCGGGTCTGGAGCCGGGCCGCCATAATGGAAATTCTTCATGCGGAACTCGACGCCGGGGCGCAAGCCGACAACCCGGGCGTCGTGCTCGTGCGCGTGGACAATGCGGCGGGCGTTCGCCGCCGTGACGGCGCCACGGCGGCCGAGGCGCTGCTGGCGGAAATCGCCGATCGCGTACGGCGCGCCGTTGCGCCGGGCGATGCGGTCGGCCGCTTCGACACGGACGAACTGCTGCTGGTGCTGCGCGACGGCGACCCGCGGGCTGCGCGCGCCGTCGTCGAGGGCATCCGCGATGCGGTGCGCCAGGAGCCGGTCGAACTGCCGGCCGGACTGGCACAGGTCGCATTGAGCATCGGCATCGCGGCGCGGGGGTCGCGCGACGACACGCCGGAATGCCTGATTGCGGCCGCGCGCGGCGCACTGGCGGCATGATGGACGCCAATTCATTGACCCAGGCGGCGCCGGACGGCGGCGAGGCGGCCTATCTGCGCGCCGTCGCCCGCGCCGGCGACCGCAAGGCGCTGGTCGTCGCCCAGCCCATCTATTCGGCCAATGGCATCAAGCTGCTCGATACCGGCGCGCGGATCGACAGCCGCATCTTCGAGCGCCTGTTCCACCATAGCCTGCGCGAGCCGATCGACCAGTGCGTGAGCGCCGCGGAAGCCATCGGCGGCCAGGAGATGGTCGCGCGGGCGCGCGAGATCGTCGTCCAGTGCGGCCTGCTGGCCCATTTTGCGGCGACGCTCGGCGGCCGGGAGGAGCGGCTGTGGGCGGTGCTGGCGTCCTGCAGCTTTCCGCCGGCGATCCAGACGCGCCTGACCGTGGTCCGCGAGACCCGTACGGACCTGTTTGATCATGCGCTGCGCGCGACCTTCATCGCGCTCTTCGTCGGCATGCAGTCGGCCTTCTCCGATCGCGATCTCGAGATCCTCGTCTATGCCGCGCTGTTGCACGATGTCGGCATGATGCACATCGATCCGGCGCAGATGATCCAGGGCAAGCCGCTCGACGCGGGCGCGCGCCGCACGCTGCTTACCCACCCGCTGACCGCCGAGATGATCGTCCGGCGCGAACCCGCCCTCAGCCCGATGGTCGCGGCCGCAGTGGCCCAGCACCACGAGCGCCTGGACGGCACCGGCTATCCGCGCGGACTCAAGGACGAGGGGATCTGCAAGTTCGCCCGCATCCTGATGCTGGTCGAGATCGTGGCGGCCGTCATCGAGGGCGGGCGCGATGATCTGGACCTGCAGATCTCGATGATCCTGCGGCTCAACCGCGGCAGCTTCGATCCGGACTTCTCTGCGGTCCTGCTGCAGTCGCTGCCGCAGGTCGCGCTGCCGCGCAATGCGGCGAAGTTCAACCGCGAGGAGTACGAGCGCGTGATGTCGCTCTTCGATTACTGGGTGCTGCTGAGCGGTGACGCCGTGCTGGCGCCGGACAGCGCCGATGCCGCGCTCGACCGGCGCATCGCCCGCCTCAGGAAGTGGCTGGCCGAGACCGGCATCGGCAGCGGCCGGGCCAGCGCGGCCGTGGCCGCCGGCGAGGAACAGGCCAGCGTCGGCGTGGAGCTGCAGGCGATCGCCCGCGAACTGCTGTGGCATCTGCGGCAGGTCGCGATGGACATCACGCAGCGCTGGCCCGACCTGGCCAAGGCCGCCGGCGCCGATGCGCCGCGGGCGTCCAAGTGGGCGGCAGCGGCCATGGCCGGCAGCTGGGACGACCGTGCGCCGGGCGCTGCCGACGACGCGGCAATGCCCGCCTGACGCCGCGGACCTGCCCGCGCGGCTTGGCGCGTGCACCATAGGGGGCAAAATACAGGGTAAACGGACCGGATAACGGCGTCACATTGTCCGCATTCGGGCGTAATGTCGCCGGACGTAACGCGTGCGCCGCGGGCCGGTACGCGCCCGGGCGCCAGACCTTATTCGAATCTAAGTCGATGGACACGTCCTGGACGCGGAAGGCCAAGGCACTTGTGCTGCTCCTGGGCATCGCCGTGGCCGTCCCGGTGGCAGCAGATCCCGCGCCGGAGCCGCTGATTCTCGCGGTTCATCCGTATCTGCCCACCGCGGAAATCAACCGGCGCTTCGGTCCGCTGGCCAATGAGATTGCCAGCGTCATCAAGCGTCCGGTCGTGGTGCGGGTCGGACGCAACTACGAGGAGCACCTCGCCGCCATCGGCGGCGACAACGTTGAGATCGCCTATCTGGGACCGGCGCTCTACGTCAACCTGGTCGCGCGCTATGGCGCCAAGCCGCTCCTGGCGCGCCAGGTCGTCAATGGCGACCCGATGTTGCACGGGGAGATCGTGGTCCGCGAGGACAGCGCCATCAGGACGCTGCAGGATCTGAAGGGCAAGCGCTTTGCCTTCGGCGACCCGGCGTCCACCGACAGCAGCATCCTGCCCCAGGCGATGCTGCGCGGCGCCGGCGTCCCGCCGGCGGCCCTGGCCGGCAGCGGCTTCCTGGGTTCGCATCGCAATGTCGCGCTGGCCGTGCTTGCCGGCGACTACGACGCCGGCGCGGTCAAGGAAGAGGTGTTCGCCGAATTCGCCGCCAAGGGCCTGCGCTCGATCGCCCACGAACCGGGCGCGCCCGACCATGTCTTCGTCGCCAGCGGCAGGCTCGCCCCGCCGCTTGTCACGACCCTGCGCCGCATCCTGCTCGACCTGCCGCGGACGCCGCGCGGCATGGCGATCCTGCGCGCGATCCATCCGGGCATGTCGGACCTGGTCGCGGCGCAGGACAGCGACTACGACAGCCTGCGCAAGATCATGCACGTGCCGGCCCCCGGCGGCCGCGGTACGGTGCGCTGACCCCAATTGAGCGACGAGACCCGCATCGCGCGCTGGGCCTGGCCTACGCTGATCACGGTCGTCATGCTGCTGGGCATGCTGCTGGCGGCTGCGGTCTTTCAGTCTTTTGGCACCGACTTTCGCCTGGCGCGCCAGCGGGCCGACCAGCAATTGATGCTGATCGGCGCCATCGTCTCGAATCAATTGCAGGCGGAACGCTACCAGGACATCCAGCCGCAGTTCGAGCGCCTGGCCGAATCCGACGACAGCATCGTGAGCATCCACCTCGATGCGATCAACCGGTTCACGATCGCCCAATACCGGCGCCCGCGCGCGGCGGCGCATGTGGTGGCGCTGGACCAGCAGTTTGCCTATTCCTACCACCGCGCGGCGGTGCTGTACGTCGAGGTGGACCTGGATCCGGTCTACGCCGCGCAGCGGACGCTCGGCGTCGAACTCGGCGCGATCTATGTCCTCGTTTGCGCGCTGCTGGTGGCCATCACGCATATCGCGCTGCGTCGCAGCAACCAGGCCGTGCAGCTGCAGGCCGCGCTGCAGCGGGTGCGCGATACCAATCGCACGCTCAAGGTTCTCAGTGACTGCAACCAGGCCCTGGTGCACGCCGCCAGCGAACAGGAGCTGATGGACGCCATGTGCCGCATCCTGGTGGAGGAGGGCGGCTACAAGCTGGCATGGATCGGCTTCGTCGAGCAGGATGAACTGATGCATGTCCGTCCCGCGGCGGCGCACGGCCAGACGTCGTATCTCGAGAACCTGGAAATCGCGCTGGGGGATGCCCGCACGGGCCGGGGGCCCACCGGGCTGGCCCTGCGCTCCGGGCAGCCGCATATCGTCCGCGACACGCTGCAGGCGCCCGAATTCGAGCCCTGGCACGACGCGGCCCGGCGTTCGCGCTTCCGCAGTTCGATCGCGTTGCCGCTGGGCGCTGCGCTGCCGGCAACGGGTGCGCTGATGATCTACTCGGACCTGCCGCTGCGGTTCGACGAGGAGGAGGTGCGCCTGCTGCTGGAGCTCGCCAGCGACCTCAATTACGGCATCCAGTCGTTGCGCAATGAGGCGCGCCGCCTGCTTGCCGAGCAGCTGATCGAGCAGCAGGGTCGGCGCTTCCGCGCGCTGGTCGAGCACAGTGCCGACGGCGTGGTGCTGGCGTCGTTCGACGGCACCCTGGCCTACGTCGGACCGTCCATCACCGGGGTCCTGGGCTACGTTCCGGGCGAAATGGAAGGGCACAGCGCCCTCGAATACATCCACGGGGACGACGCGCCGACGGTGCTGGCGGCGCTGCAGGAGTGCGCGATGACGCCCTGCGCCCTGACCCACGCGCGGGCGCGCGCGCGCAACAAGCACGGCGCCTGGCGCTGGCTCGAGGGAAGCTTTACCAACCTGCTGGGCGACCCGGACGTCGCCGGCGTGGTGATCAACTTTCGCGACGTCACCGAACGCCTGGAACTGGAACGCAGCCAGCGCGAAAGCATCGAGCGGTTCCGCCAGATCGCCGACAACGTCAGCGAGGCGTTCTGGGTGAGCGACACCGACGGCGGCAACATCGTCTACGTGAGCCCGGCCTACGAGCGCATCTGGCAGCGCTCCGCGACGGCGCTGGCCGCCGATCCCGAGCAATGGCTCGATTCCATCCATCCGGAGGACGGCGCCCGCATCCGCCGGGCGGTGCAGGAGAAGATGGCGGCGGGCAGCTACGACGAGGAATACCGGATCCTGCGGCCCGACGGCTCCATGCGCTGGATCCGTGATCGCGCGTTTCCGGTTAGGGATGCGCAGGGCAGGATCTACCGCATCGTCGGCACGGCCGAGGACATCACCGATCGCAAGACCGCCGCGCTGCATATCCAGTACCTGAACCGGATCTACGCGCTGCTCAGCGGCATCAATGCGCTGATCGTGCGGGTGCGCAACCGCGACGAGCTGTTCCGCGAGGCCTGCCGCCTGGCCATCGACGCGGGGCAGTTCAAGGTTGCCGGCATCGGCATGCTCGACGCCGGCGGCAGCATCGCCAGCTCCGTGGCCTGGGACGCGGATGGCGGCGAACTGGCCGACGGCATCCTGCTGGGGACGGCGGCCCGCGGGGGCAGCGACGCGGAGCTCGTGCGCCGGGCCATCGCGGAGCGCGCGATCATCGTCTGCAACGACGTCGCGAACGACCCCGGCGTGCCGTTCGCGACCGCCGCGGCGGCGCGCGACGTGCGCTCGGTGGCGGTCATGCCGCTGGTGATCGACCACAAGGTCATCGGCATCTTCACGCTGTTCTCCGGCGAGGTCGGATTCTTCAACGACGCCGAGCTGCGCCTGCTCACCGAGCTTTCCGGCGACATTTCCTTCGCGCTCGAGCACATCGGCAAGTCCGAGCGGGTGCATTACCTGGCGTACTACGATGAACTGACGGGCCTGCCCAATCGTGCGCTCTTCCACGAGCGGCTGAGCCAGCGGCTGGTGGCGGCGGCCCGTAACCGCGACCCGGTGGGCGTCCTGATGCTGGATGTCGATCGCTTCGGCGCCGTGAACGAATCGCTGGGCCGCGCCGCGGGCGACGAGCTGATCCGCCAGATAGGGCAGCGGCTGCTGCAGTTCGTGATCGATCCGGCCCGGCTGGCGCGGGTCGCCTCCAATCAATTCGGCGTCGTGGTCCCGGCGCCGGGCGGCGAGAACGAACTGGCCCATTTCGTGCGCGAACTGGCCAAGGCATGCATCGAGGCGCCGTTCGCGCTTGGCGCCGGCGTGCAACTGCGGATCGCGATGAAGATCGGCATCGCGCTGTCGCCCACCGACGGCAGCGACGCGGAGATGCTGCAGCGCAATGCCGAAGCGGCATTGCGCAAGGCCAAGGCCGCCGGCGAGAGGTTCCTGTTCTACGCGCGCCACATGAACGAAAAGGTCGCCGAGAAGCTCGCGCTGGAAAGCCGGCTGCAGGTGGCTTTGGCGAACGACGAGTTCGTGCTGCATTACCAGCCCAAGATCAACCTGAAGACCGGGACCGTCGAGGGCGTGGAGGCGCTCATCCGCTGGCAGACCGACGACCTGGGCCTCGTGCAGCCGATGCAGTTCATCCCGATCCTGGAGGAGACGGGCCTTATCCTGGACGTCGGCACCTGGGTCATGCGGCGCGCGGTGCTCGACCAGCGCGAATGGCGCGCGGCCGGAATAGCCGCGCCGCGGATTGCCATCAATGTCTCGGCCAGCCAGCTGCGCCGCTGGGACTTCGTGCAGACCCTGCGCGACGCCATGGCCGACGACGCGTCGGCACCGGCCATCGACATCGAGATCACCGAGAGCGTCCTGATGGAGGATGTCGAAGAAAACGTCAAGAAGCTCGAGGCCGTGCAGGCGATGGGCGTGCGCATCGCGGTGGACGATTTCGGCACCGGCTATTCCTCGCTCGGCTACCTGGCCAAGCTGCCCGCGCAGACGCTGAAGATCGACCGTTCGTTCGTCATTTCCATGCTGGACGACCGCAATGTCATGACGCTGGTGGCGACCATCATCACGATGGCCCATTCGCTGAACCGGGATGTCGTGGCCGAAGGGGTCGACCAGGAAGAGCAGGCCCGGGCGCTGGCCCGCCTCGGGTGCGACCAGATCCAGGGCTACCTGGTCAGCCGGCCGGTGCCCAAGGATAAGCTGCTGGCCTTCCTGCACGGTCAGCGGCACGCGCCCGGCGGGTACTAGCGGCGCCAGCGCGATCCCCGCCGGCCGCGGATCCTAGAAGCGGTACGACGTGTCTATGCCGATGGTGAGCGGTTGGTTTGTCGCCACGCGGTTGAAGCTGGCGTTGGCCAGCGTCAGTTGCACCGTGTTCTCCAGGAATGCCCTCTTGTTGAACAGGTTGTTGGCAAAGAGCGTCGCGCTCCAGCCGCTGTCGGCGGCGATCCCTACGCGCAGGTTGGTC
Organism: uncultured beta proteobacterium; assembly: GCA_963781975.1. Lineage (GTDB taxonomy): Bacteria > Pseudomonadota > Gammaproteobacteria > Burkholderiales > Burkholderiaceae_F > GJ-E10. The sequence continues at coordinate 29,768 of CAWAHT010000006.1, read as the reverse complement.
AGGTCGTAGCCGGGCAGCGGCGACTGGGTATCGGGGAAGCCGCCCGGAAAGGTGAGATCGACCCGCGTGCCGGTATAGACGTTCTCGATCCGCGCGATGAAGTCCTGGTGGGCGCTGACGGCCGTGTGGTAGCCCAGGTCGACGCTGGCGGTAACCGGGGGCACGTCCGGGAGACGGTCGCCAGCCTTGAATCCGTGCGCGGTCTGGGCCAGCTGCGCGTGGGTGAAACCGGCACTGAATCCCATGAGGACGTGCCGCCCCAGGACGGCGTGCAGTTCCACCTCGCCGCCGTAGATGTGCGCGGAGTTGGCGTTGTCGAACATCGGGTAGTTGCAGGGGAGCTCCTCGAGCTGGATGTCCTTCCAGTTCTCGAAGTACACGCTGGTGTTCAGCCGAACCGTATTGTCGAGGAACCGGGCCTTTTCGCCCACTTCGTAGTTCCACAGCGAATCGGCGGCGTAGCTGGCCGGCGCGACGCCGTTGGCGTAGCCCAGCTGCACGAGCTGGTTCTGGATGCAGGCGATGGCCGGCAGCGGCTGGTTGCCGCCGCCGGGGCGAAATCCCTTGGCGGCAGTGGCATAGACCATCAGGTCGCGGTCGACGTCATAGGACAGGTCGACTTTCGGGTTGACGCCGGCGCTGGACTGCGCCACGTGGGTGATCGTCGGCACGTTGGTCCCCAGCGTCGAGCCGAAGCCGGAGAAGGTCATGTCCAGCGCATTGCGGTAGGTGTACCAGCGCAGCCCGGCCGTGAGCCTGAGCTTGTCCGTCAGCGCATAGCCGGCCTCGCCGAACAGCGCCGACTGCTTGATGTTGGTCGGCTCGTCCAGCGTCCAGACGTTGCTGATCGGGGAGCCGAATGCCACCGGGTTGGGAAAATCCGTGAACAACTGCCAGTTGGAATGGAAATCGCTGTAGAAGACGCCTGCCACCCACTGCAGCGGGCCGGAGCCGGTGGACGCGGCGCGCAGCTCCTGGGTGAACTGGTCGGACGGATCGAGCTCGAGGCCGAAGATGGGGCCGGTGCCGCCGGCGCCGTAGAAGCCGCTGGGCGCCGCATACGCCACGTTGAAGCCATCGAGCGGATTCTGGAAATTCTCGCTGCCATCCTGCACCTGGCTGGAAAGCCGGTGCCACTTGGACGTCACCGACGTCAGGTCGAAACCGTCGAAGCGGTAATTGATCGTCAGGTCATTGACCGTGATCGAGTCGGCATAGGGCTCGGCGATCCCGAACGGCTGGTAGTGGGCAGCGGTGCCGGGGTTGCTGTCGAAGGCGTTCGGGCCGTCCTGCGCGATGCGCTGGTAGAAGAGCGTGGGCGTGATCGTCAGCCGCTCGGTCGGCTTCCACGCCAGGCCCACGCGCGTGCCCTTGAGGGTCTCGGCGTTGCTGCCCTTGTGGTCCTCGAGCACGGTCGCCGCGGCCACATTGCCGCGGGTCGCGCCGCCGTTGACCGGCTGCGGGAAATCGCCGGCCACGATCCGGTCGATCCAGCCGCTGGTCGTCGACTGCGATGCGACGATACGCAGCGCCAGCTCGTCGTGGATCAGCGGCACGTTGAGCATCACGTTTTCGTCGTGATTGAAGCCGCCGCCCTTGGTGCCCGACAGGATCGCCTGGGCGCTGCCCGCGAAGGCCGCGGGGTCGGGCGCGTTCGTGATCAGCCGGATCGTTCCGCCCATGGAGCCGGAGCCGTACAAGGTGCCCTGCGGTCCACGCAGCACCTCGATGCGATTGAGGTCGTAGAGCGACGGGTCGATGACGACCTTGCCGTTCTGCGCCGCCGCCGGCGCCGTCAGCGGAACGTCGTCAAGGTAGAAGCCGACGGTGGGCGAGTTGCCGCCGCCCGAGGTCATGCCGCGCATCTCGAATTCGGTCTGCCCGGGCCCGTTGGTCTTCATGGACACCCCCGGGGTGGCGGCGGCCAGAGCGCGAAAGTCGATGATGCCGCGCTCCTGCAGCTCGTCGCCGCTCACCGCGGTCATGCTGATCGGCGTCTTGTCGGCGCTGGTGGCGCGCTTTTGCGCCGTGACCACGATCTCGGGCAGGACCTGCTCGTCCGCCTGCTGCGCCAGCGCATCGCCGGCGGCGACCAGGCCGAGGGCGGCACCGAGGGAGAAATTGACCGCCGCCTTGCCCGTCCGACGCACCATGCTTTGCCTGTCCCTCGTGTCCGGATCGATCGCCGGCGGCGCCGCGCGCCGCCGCCCGTGCGGCCGTCCATCATTTTTTTGTCCAGACCGAAGATACGCGAATTTGCGCCCATGCCCGCCGGGGGGCAGCGTGCGCCGTGGCGCAGGGGCAGCACGGCACTGCGGCGCCGCCGCCGCTTCGGTATGCTGCGCGCTGGGTCGGATTGGCGCGTGGGCGGCGAGGCGCCGCCACGCATGTCGCCGTCGTTCGGGAGCACGCGCTGATTCTTGCCGTCGTCATCGGAGTTGCGCTGGGGGCGCTGCTGCTGCGGGCGGCGCCGCAGCGGCTGGCAGCGCCCTGGCAGCGGGTGGCGGCCGGGCTGCTGTTCGCGCTGCAGCCGTTGCTCGCGTACCTGGCACTTGGCGCGCGCGCTGCCGCGGGCGTCGGCGTCGCCTGGTCGCTGGCCGGGCTGTTCTTCACCAGCGCGCCGGTGCTTTTCAAGCGGGCCGGCGAAGACCTGGACCGCCATACCGATGCCGTGGCTGCCGGTACGCTGCCGCCGTCGCGCCTGCGCCTGGTCGGAATGGCCCTGCTGCCGCTGACCATCATCGTGACCGGTGCCTTGATGCTGCTGGTCGTCTATGCGCTGGTCGCGAGGGCCTAGCGCGGCCGCGCGACGGATGCAATGGCGTGCGCGTCGACGTCCGGCGTGCGCGAGCGGCGCGGCGGCGCGCCGCGACGGCGGAGAATGACGTAGATGGATGCCAGCGCCACCGATGCCGGCACGGGTGCCGGGCCCAAGGGGCTGGCGCAGGCCCTGCGCCCGCGCCACGTTGCGATGATCTCGTTCGGCGGCATCATCGGCGCCGGCCTGTTCGTGGGCAGCAGCAGCGCCATCGCCAAGGGCGGCCCGGGCGTGGTGCTGACCTATGCCGGCTGCGGCCTGCTGATCTTCCTCATCATGCGCATGCTGGGCGAAATGGCCATGGCCCGGCCGGGGCACGGGTCCTTCGTGGAGTATTGCGCGCTGGCGCTGGGCCGCTGGGCGGGTTTCGTCACCGGCTGGCTGTACTGGTATTTCTGGGTCTTCACGGTCGGGGCGGAAACCGTCGCGGGCGCCAAGCTCATCCACGCCGCAGGCGTGCACGCACCGGTGTGGCTCATCGGTTTCGTGCTGGTTGCGCTAATGATGCTGACCAACCTGCTGTCGGTGCGCGCCTATGGCGAGCTCGAATACGCGTTCGCGGTGATCAAGGTGGCGGCGATCGGCGCCTTCATCGCGATCGGCGCCGCGTACATCGCGTTCATCCAGCCCGGCGCCGCCGCGGCCAACCTGGCCGGTACCGCCGGCCTGCTGCCTTTGGGCGCCGGCGGCCTGCTGGCGGCGCTGCCGGTGGTGATCTTTTCCATGATGGGCAGCGAGGTGGCCGCTATTGCCGCGGCGGAGTCGGCCGACCCGGCGCAGAACATCGCGCGCGCGGCCCGGACGGTGGCGCTGCGCATCCTGGTGTTCTACGTGGCGAGCATTGCCGTCATCGTTGCCGTGCTGCCCTGGTCGAGCCTGGTGCCGGGACTCTCGCCCTTCACGCCGGTGCTCGACCGCATCGGCATTCCCGGCAGCAGCGCGCTGATGTCGATGATCATCATCACCGCGGTGCTTTCCTGCCTGAATTCCGGCCTGTACATCACCTCGCGCATGCTGCACGAACTGGGCAGCAACGGCGACGCGCCGGCCTTCCTGGCCGGCATCGCGCGCAACCGCGTGCCGGCGGCCGGCCTGCTGATCGGCTGCGGTGCCGGCATGCTCGCGGCGCTGGGCCAGCTCTACCTGCGCGACGACGTATTCACGCTGCTGGCCAGCACCTCGGGCGACATCATCCTCTTCATCTACATGATCATCGCGCTGGCGCAGATCCGCCAGCGCAGGCGCCTGGAGGCGCAGGGAGTGGTCCTGTCGTATCGCGTGTGGTTTTTTCCGTGGTCGAGCTACGCGGTGATCGCCGGCATCCTGGGCGTGCTGGTGCTGCTGGCATTCATCCCGGATCAGCAGAGCACGCTGGCGCTCAGCGCCCTGACCGTGGCGGTGGTTTTCGGCGCGCTTGGCCTGCGCAGGTGGCGCGTGACCCGGCGCGCGGCGGCGCGCCCGGCGTGACCCGGCAACGCGTTGCGCCCGCGCTCGTGCGGGCTCTCGTCCGCCGCTGCACGGGCGGGCGTCAACTCCCGGGCCCCGCGTCCCGGTCGGCGCCGCCCAGTGCCGCGCCGGCATAGCCGGTCAGCTCCAGGTAGCCCCGGCCGATGGCGCAGCCGTCCTCGTCGAGCGTGCAGGCGCCTTCCCAGTAGACGAATCCGCCGTCGGCGCGGGATTCGATTTCCTGGTCGTCCATCAGCGGTCGGATCTCGAAACGGCGGCCGGCGACGACCAGCGCCTGGGCCACGGGATAGCGCGCCCGGCTGCGTGGCGAGGTCCAGTACTGCAGTGGTGCCCATTGCAGTTGCGCCGGCACGAAGGTCTGCAGCGCTCGGCCGGCACGACGCAGGGACACGTAGGCATGAAGGACCGGGCCCGCACCGGGGTCCGCGCTCGACCCGGTGCGGACCCCGGCGCGGGCCCGGATGCGAAAGAAGGTCAGCGCCGTGCCATCGTCCAGATTGAAGCCGCCCCAGTCCCAGCCGATGGCAGCCGCCGGCAGCAGGGTGCTGGACCATTCATGATCGAGCCAGCCGCGGCCGCGGCGCGCGCGCGGCGTCGCCGTGTCGCCGGCGATGGCGACGGTCGCCTCCAGCGCCAGTTGCGGCTCGGAGTAATAGGCGCTGGCGGCGGTCCTGGCCGGCGCCTGGCCCGGGCGGGACGCATCCTTGCGCGAATACCCGCCGGCGCCCTGCAGCAACAGCGGCTGGGTCGGACGGGCCAGCAGGTCGATCGAGAACGCGGCCGCCCGCACGCGGCCGCGATACCCGCCGCCACCGGAGTCGCGCGACGACTCCCGCACCAGTTCCCATCGGTCGACGCGCACGGCCGTATCGGTCGTGTCGGCCTGCGCCAGGCCGAAGCCGGCGCGGGCGATGCGCTCGTCGTGCAGCAGCGTGCCGCGGCGCGAATCGGCCAGTGCAGCGTGCGCCAGGATCAACTGGTGGGCGGCGAAGGCGCTCGGATTTGCGGCATCGATCGCCGGCCGCATCCGGAAGAAGGTCAGTTGCAGGCCCAGAACGGGCAGGCCGGCGTCCGGCGCCGCGTCGAGCTGTCCCGTCAGGTACCACCACTCGATGCGATGCATCGGATGGGCGCCGAAGTCGCGCGGAAAGCGCAGCGGCCGCGGCTGCACCTGTGCATAGGCGAACGCGTCGACGCCCGCGGCCGGGCCGCCCGGCGGCACGCTGCCCGCGGCGCGCAGCAGCGGGCCCGCGGCAGCGGCCAGCAGCAGGCGGCGGCGCAGGCGGCTCACCAGTCCTCCTTCACCGCGCGCACCGCATCGACCGACAGCGCGCGGCGTCCCGCCAATGCCGAACTCGAGGCCGCCGCGACGAGCAGCGCGAGACCAAGAGCAGCCAGTTCGCCCGCCGGAACGTGCAGCGCCATGGTCCAGTGGAAGGACTGCGGATTGACGACGGCCACGAGGATCCACGCGGTGGCCAGCCCGGCGCCGAGGCCCAGCAGCAGCGCCAGCATCGTTACGAGAGTCGATTCGCCGGCAAGCAGCATCAGCACCTGGCCCCGCCTTACGCCCAGGTGCCGCAGCATGCCGAATTCGCGCGTGCGCGCCACGGCCTGTGCGCAAAACGTGGTGGCCAGTCCGAGCAGGCCGATGCCGACGGCGGCCCATTCGAGCAGATAGGTGACCTGGAAGCTGCGGTCGAACAGGCGCAGGCTGACGGCGCGGATCTGCCCCGGCTGCGCGAATTGCACGGCCGGCGCATCGAGAGCGGCCAGCAGGCGTTGCTGGACGCGCGCGGCGTTGGCGCCGGGGCGAAGCCACAGTGCCGCGTCGGTACGCGCCGCATCGCCGCTCAGGCGCTCGTAGTCGCCGGCGTCGATGGCGATGCTGCCGCCCTGGCGCGCGTAGTCGCGCCAGACGCCGGCCACCGTGACGGGGACTCCGGCACCGCCCAGGGGCAGGGTCAGGACGCTGCCGGGGTGCACTCCATAGAGGTCGACCATCGCCTCGGACACCCATACCGGCGTGACGGCGGCGGCGACGGCGCGCGCGGTGCCGACCATGGGCAGGCGCTGCTCGGGCCGCGCGCGATCGATGCTGCGCGCGGTAAGCGTCACCGGTGCCCGCGCCGGATCGAGCGTCAGCGCCACGGTGCGCCCGAACTCCGCGCGCACGACGTCGGGGTCGGACGCAAGCCGCTGCCGGTCGCGCGCGGAAAGCTGCCCGGTCGCGCCGGCGGGCGCGGCACGGACGTACAGGTCGGCCGGCAGCAGGGTCGACAGCCAGGCGTCGAAGGAACTGCGGAAGCTGTCGACCATGGTCGCCATCGCCACCATGAGCGCAAAACTCGCGACGATGCCGGCCGCACCCACGGCCGCGAAGCGCGGCAGGCGCGCCAGCCGGGTTGCCGCCAGCCAGGCCCACGCCTGGCCGGCCGTCCAGCGGCTGGCGGCCACCCAGTGCGCCAGCGGACCGAAGACGTGCGGCGCCAGCAGCGGTTTGAGCGCGATGGTGGCGACCAGCAGCACGGCGATTGCGCCATAGGCGCCCACGGGTACGCCGCGCACCGGCGGGAATTGCAGCAGTCCCAGCGCGATGCCGATGCCGCCCACGCTGGTCCACGCGTGCACCCGCTGCGAGCGCGGTGCCGGATGTGCGCCCGCCTTGAGCGCGGGCGCTGGCGCCTCGCGGCTGGCTTCGCGCGCCGGCAACCAGGTGCCGGCAACGGCCGCGGCCAGGCCCAGCGCGAAAAACAGCGCGGTGCCGGGCAGGTCGATCCGCAGCGCGGGCCGCAGTCCGGAGAAATAGCCGCCACCCAGGTCGCCGCCCAGCGTGCGCAGCGCCAGCGCCGCCAGTGCCGCGCCCGCGGCCAGTCCCAGCAGGGCGCCGCCCACGGCAAAGGCCAGCGACTCGAACACCAGCAGCCGCACGATGGCAGCGCGGGTCGCACCCAGCATGCGCAGCAGCGCCAGTTGCGGCCGGCGCACGACGACGGCCTGGGACTGCAGCGAGAACACGAGAAAGGCCCCGGTGAAGAGCGCGATCAGCGCCAGCACGTCCAGATTGACGCGGTAGGCGCGCGACAGTCCCTGCTGGCGATCCAGGGCGTCCTGGGGGCGTTCGATGCGCAGCGCGGGCGGCAGGCGCCAGCGTTCGATGGCCGCCGCAACGTCGGCCCCGGGGCGAAACTTCACCGCGATGCGGGTGAGGCGCCCCAGGCGATCCAGCCGCCACTGGGCGAAGCCCAGGTCCATCGATGCCACCGCATCGCGGGCGGTCGGCAGCGTTCCGGCAATGGTCAGCGTCTGGCGCCGGGCCCCCACGACCACGGTTACGGTCTGACCGGCCGTCCGCTGCAGCTGCGCCAGCGCCGCGGGCGACAGGAACAGGCCCGGACCCAGCAGGTCGCTGTCGAGGGTTGCGCGGCGCGCCGGGTGCGCGGGCACGCCGACGAGGTCGGGCTCGAGCAGCGCGCTGCGCAGGGCATCCAGGCCGACGATGCGCAGCGCCACGGGCCGTGCCGGGCCGGGCGCCGCGGCGTTGCGGGCGCGCGTGTCGTCCGGCTGCGCGAGCGTGGCCTCGAGCTCCAGCAGTGGCGCGGCCAGCGCCACGGCCGGATCGTCGGCGATGCGCGGGTACCAGGCCTCGTCGAATCCGTCCGCCGGTCCGGTGATGGCGATGTCCGCCGCGCCGGAAAGGCTGCGCTGCGCGGCGGAGAATTCGGCCAGCGCCGACGCATTGATCAGGTGCACCGCAAAGCCCAGGGCGACGCCGGTGCCAATGGCGCCTACCTGGATGAACGCCCGGCCGGGCCGCAGCAGTGCAGGGCGGGCGGCCAGGCGCCGCAGCAGCCACGGCAGCGCATGGTGCCGCTGCCGTCCGCAAGGCGCCGGCGGTGCGGGTGGCATCACAGCGGCGCGGCCCGGGAGGCGGCGTCCGTTACCAGTCGCCCATGCTCCAGGCGCAGCACGTGATCGGCAGCGGCGGCGGCGCGCTCCGAATGGGTCACGACCACGACGGCGGCATGGCCTGCGCGCGCGGTGCCGACGAGCACTTCCAATATGGTGCGGGCCGCATCGGGGTCCAGATTGCCGGTCGGCTCGTCGGCGAGCACCAATGCCGGGCGGTGTACCAGCGCGCGCGCGATCGCTACGCGTTGCAGTTCGCCCCCGGAGAGTTCGCGCGGCAGCGCATCGGGCCGGTCGCCCAGACCCACCGCCGCCAGCATCTGCATCGCGCGCGCCCGCCGTTCGCGCGCCGCGGTGCCCAGCAGCACGAGCGGCAGTTCGACATTCTCCTGCGCGGTGAGGTGCGCCAGGACGTGGAATGCCTGGAAGACGAAGCCGATGCTGCGGCAGCGCAGGCGCGTGCGTGCATCGTCGTCCAGGTCCGAAAGGTCCGTGCCGGCGATGCACACCTGGCCGGCGTCGGCCGATTCAAGGCCGGCGATCACGTTGAGCAGCGTCGATTTGCCGGCACCCGATTCGCCGACGATGGCCAGCACGCTGCCCGGCGCCAGCACCAGGGACAGGCGATCGAGGATCGTGCGCGGGCCGTAGCGCTTGGTCAATTCCCGGATCGACAGCATGGGCCATTGTAGGGTCCGCCCGCGACGTGTCGGCCGCCGGCGCGCCGCAGCCGGCGCGTGTGGCCGGGGACCGGAATCCGGCACCGGTCGAAACCGGGGCCACGGTTGCGGCGGGTGCAGCCGTGCCAATGTCCTCTACAAGACTTTGCCGCGGATTGATACGCGTCAAATTGCGCGGCGCAATACGGGCGCCTAATTGCACCCAATAAAGACGGACCCGGTGCCGGCATCGCAAGCTGGCAGCAAACCGAGCACCTGCGTCCGCCAGGATTCAACGAACTGGAGAAGGGCATGGACACTCGATTTGCAGCAAGGCTTGGCATCACGGTGCTCGGTGCGGCGCTGGCGTTGGGATTGTCGGCGCGGGCGAGCGCCGTCGACGAGGAAGCCGCGCGCGCGCTGGCGCGCCAGAGCAACTGCTTCAAGTGCCACGCGGTCGACAAGCGCAAGGAAGCGCCGCCATGGCGCGAGGTCGCCAAGAAGTACAAGGGCAATCCGGGTGCCGAGGCCAAGCTGATCCACCACATCACGTCGGGCGAGCGCGTCAAGTTCGACGATGGGCACGAAGAGGATCACAAGATCGTCATGAGCAAGGACCCGGCCCAGATCAAGAACCTGGTCGACTGGATCCTGTCGCTCTGATGGCATGAGCCCAACCGGGCGGCCCGTCGCTCGACGGTGGCTGCCCGGCAACCACGCCCCAAGGGGAGATTTCATGAGATTCGGGAAGATCATCGCGGCAGCCGGCCTGCTGGCTGCCCTGGGCGGGCTTGCGCCCGCGTTGGCGGACGAGGCCACGGTCGCGGAAAAGGCACTCAAGCGCGACGCGGTGTGCACGCGCTGCCACGACGAAAGCGAGGCCAGGCCGGTGCTGTCGATCTACCAGACGCGCCACGGCGTCAAGGCCGACCCGCGCGCGCCGTCGTGCCAGGACTGCCACGGCGAGAGCGACAAGCACGTCAACGGCGCACCCGGCCAGAAGGGGCGCGCGCGGCCCGACGTGGTCTTTGCGCGCGGCAGCGGGACGTATACGCCGGACCAGCCGGCGACGATCGCCGCAACCTGCCTGAACTGCCACAAGAGCGGCGCACGCAGCCACTGGGCCGGCAGCCAGCACGAGCGCGAGGACCTGAGTTGCGTCAACTGCCACCAGGTGCACATCGCCCGCGACCCGGTGCTGAACAAGGTGACCCAGCCCGAGGTGTGCTTCTCGTGCCACAAGGAACAGCGGGCCCAGTTGCACCGGATCTCGACCCACCCGGTGCTGGCCGGGAAGATGGGCTGCAGCGACTGCCACAACCCGCACGGCTCCACCGGCCCCAAGCTGCTGATCAAGAACACCGTCAACGAGACCTGCCTGACGTGCCACGACGAGAAGCGCGGGCCATTCCTGTGGGAACACCAGCCGGTCTCCGACGACTGCACCAATTGCCATACCCCGCATGGGTCGAGCAACGAGCCGCTGCTCAAGGCGCGCCTGCCCTGGCTGTGCCAGGACTGCCACAGCGGCGACCACGCCCGCTCCGTCTACAGCGGCGCCAATCTTGCCGGCGGCATGGTTACGACGGTCAACGGCGCCAAGCCGTTCCAGAACCAGGCTCCCAATGCACAGATCGTCGGCCGCGATTGCCTGAACTGCCACTCCTTGGTCCACGGCTCGAACAGTCCCGCCGGTGCCAAGTTCCAGCGCTAACCGCTTCGACTACAGGATGAATCGTCATGACAGTCAATCCCCAAGCGCCGGTGCGGTCGACCGCACCGAGCCTGTTGCGTGTTGCCCTGTTGGCCGTGGTCCTGGCCGGGCCGGCGGTGATCGCCTCGCGGGCCCGAGCCGATGAACCCACCGCCGCCGAGCTGACCACGCCGACGCAAAGCGTCGAGGTCGGCGGCGGTACGCTGAGCAGCGGGTCGCCCAAGGCCGGCGAGTACGACGGCCTGTCGCACAAGGGCGCGTACGCCATCGGCAACTTCGACCTGCGCGGCGGCGCACCCTACAATGCCAATGACGCCACGCGCTGGCGCCTGTCGGGCACCAACCTGGGCCTGGACACGCGCGAGATCCAGGCCGAGTACGGCGAGCAGGGCCTGTACCGCATCTCCATCGGCTACGACGAACTGCTGCGCAACGGCTCGGCGGTGTATCCGTCCATAAATTCGCCCTACCAGGGCGTCGGCGGCACCACGCTCACGCTGCCGGCCAACTGGTCCGCGCCGCTCTACACCACATCGGCCACCATGGCCAGCGGCAACAACTATCCGGCGCCCGGCGCCTCGATGCTGGGCCTGGCGGCCACCGGCTACGGCAGTCCGCTGGTCAGCAACACGCACTTCATCTGCCGCTCCACCACCCAGGGCTGCGCCGCCAATGCCGCCTTCGCCGGGGCCTATACCACCGGCTTCCCGGTGACCGCGGCCAACAGCGCGATGCTGACGCAGAACGGCATCGACCTGGCGGACTTCCAGTCGATCACGCTGTCGACCAAGCGCGAGAAGCAGAACTACAGCGCCAGCTACGACCTGAGTTCCCGCTGGTCGGTCAGCGTCGGCATGCAGCGCGAGGACAAGAAGGGCCTCAAGCCGCTGGGCATCGTGAACTCCAGCGGCGGCGGCTATGCCGGCGAGAATTCGGTGACGATTCCGCAGCTGATCTACACGACGACCGACCAGTACAACGCTGCGCTCAATTTCAAGGGGGAGAAGTCATTCTTCACGCTGGCCTATTTCGGTTCGATGTTCGAGAACAAGGCCCGCTCGATGACCGTGGACAATCCCTATGCCACCGGAAGCTACAACGGCGTTTCGCAGACCGCCTATGGCGTCTCCTCGGCCACGATCAGCCAGGAACCGGACAGCACGTTCAACCAGTTCCGCGTCACCGGCGGCTACAACCTGACCGGCAGCACGCGGCTGGTGGCCGACGCGGCCTACAGCCGCAACGAACAGAACTCGGGCTACGTGCTGGACCCGGGCATGTTCGCCACGCCGACCGGGGCGGCGGGCGCGGCTGCCAACAACGGCACGGTGGTCCCGGTGAATTCGGCCGACGGCCTGGTGGTCAACAAGTCGTTCGACCTCAAGCTGACGGCGCGCCCGATCGCCGCGCTCAACCTGGACGCGACCTACAAGTACGACGACCGCGACAACCAGACGCCGGTCAACACCTACAGCTGGTATGACGCCGGTGCGAAGAACTTCGGCGCCCCCGGATCGGTGCTCAACGGCGCGAGCATCCCGGGCATCCCCGTCACGACGCCGCTGTACGGCGGCGTCAACATCGTGGCCAATCGCCCGTACAGCAAGAAGGTCAACGACCTCAGCGCCAACGCCGACTACACGGTGGTGCATGGCCACTCGGTCAAGGCCGGCGTCGAGTGGCAATCGATCGACCGCAACTGCAACGGCACCTGGATCGACTGCGCCCAGGCCGATACCTCGCGCGAGACCACGGGGCGCCTGGAATACCGCTACCGCCCGGGCGGCAGCCTGAGCGGTCGCATCGGTGTGGACTTTGCGCGCCGCAATGCCGACTACAACCCGGACGCGTGGATGTCGCTCAATCCGGCCCTGGGGGCGACCAATATCGCCAACCTGGTGGGCAACGGCTACGGCGGTTCGCCCTACGGCTTCCTGCAGGCCAATGGCCTGACCCCTTACGGGCTGCCGCTGCCGGCCAACGGCACGTCGCCATTCACGGGCAACACCCTGGCCAACTACAAGCTGCTGTTCGGCAGCGGCAACGGCGGCCTGGCCAACGCCTATTACGGCAATGCCAATACGACGCAGAACTGGCCGGGACTCGACGTCTACAACGTGGCGACCCGCGAGCGCCAGCGCGTGCGCGCCGCGGCCGACTGGCGGGCCAGCGAAACCATCAGCTTCCAGGGCAGCGCCGATTACCGCCATGACAAGTATCCGGACTCGACCTACGGCCTGACGAGCTCGAGCAGCTGGAGCCTGAATTTCGACGGCGACGTCGCGGTCGACGAGGACCTGAGCTTCAGCGGCTACGTGACGCACGAGGACCAGCGCAGCGACACGTCCGGCGATTCGGCGAGCAACGGCACGGTGTCGGCGGTGGCCAACACCCTGGCGTCCACCGGCACCAGGTACACGACCGCCACCGGCGCCACCGGCTACAACACCAACGTCGCGGGCCTGTGCGCGGGCGACAGCACCGCGGGCCTGCCGGCCGGCTATACGCAGTACCAGGTGTACAACAACAACGCCAAGATCGCGCCGTGCACCACCTGGCAGTCGCAGGTGCGCGACCGCACCGACACCGTCGGCGTGGCGTTCCGCAAGAAGCGCCTGGTGGTGGAGCAGTTCAGCCTCGCCGGCGACCTGAGCTACAGCCGCGCGGTCACGGTGAACGGCATGAACGGCGGCTTCTACTACGCCAATCCGCTGGCGGCCTTCGTGGCCAACACGGCGACCACCAGCGTGCCGGCGACGAGCTTCATCAACGCCTCGGCCATGCCCGACGTGGTCATCGCCTCGCTGCAGCTGCGCCTGAGCGGCGGCTACCAGATCAGCAAGGTGAGTGCGGTGCGCCTGGCCTACAGTTTCCGCCGCCTGCAGGTGAACGACTACACCTATGGCACGACCCTACCGGCCTACACGTCCGGTTCGGTGATGCCGGTGATGTCGCCCACGCCCGATTACAAGGTCAGCGCCGTGGGGCTCAGCTACGTCATCAGCTTCCAGTAGCGCAGTGCGGACGACGACCGAATCACGAACGGCAACGGAAGGATAGGAAAGACGATGGGTGCCAACGACGGCGGTGCGATACGGCGGTTCCTGCGGATGCTGGGGCGGCCGAGCGCGAAGATCTCGCTCATAACCCTGCTGGCCCTGGGTTTCGGCGGCGGCATCATCTTCTGGGGCGGCTTCAACACCGCCCTGGAAGCCACCAATACGCTGTCGTTCTGCATCTCCTGCCACGAGATGCGCGACACGGTCTACCAGGAATACCAGCAGACCATGCACTACAAGAACCGCACCGGCGTGCGGGCGATCTGCCCCGACTGCCACGTGCCGCACGACTGGACGCACAAGATGGCGCGCAAGATGAAGGCCAGCTTCGAGGTCTGGGGCAAGCTCACCGGCGTGGTCGATACGCCGGAGAAGTTCGAGGCCAACCGCATGCGCCTGGCCACCGACGAGTGGGCGCGCATGGAAAAGGCCGGCTCGCGCGAATGCCTGAACTGCCACAGCTTCGATGCCATGCTCGCGGCCAAGCAAAAACCGCTGGCGCAGAAGAACCACCTGCTCGCCCGGGATACCGGCAAGACCTGCATCGACTGCCACAAGGGCATCGCCCACCTGCTGCCCAAGGAATACAAGGGCGAGGAAGACGAATAGGGCGGCGCCGCCAGCCTCAGGTTCCGCAGAACGTGCGCAGCACGCGCTCGCCAGGCGCCGCAGGGGTGGCGTAGGCCGCAAGGCCGGGAGCGTCGTCCCAAGGCTGCGCCAGCGCGGCCAGCAGCGCCGCGGCCGGCGCCAGGTCCGATTGCTCGATGGCGGCGGCCAGCGCCTGCTCGACGCGGTGATTGCGCGCGATGCGTGCCGGGTTTACCTGGCGCATGGCGTGCGCGCGCAGCGCCGGCGCGTGCGCTTCCTGCTGCAGGCGTGCCCGCCAGCCGGCAGCCCAGGCATCGAAGGCGGCCGGATCGGCGAAGCATTCCCGCGCGCCGGGCGCGAGGGTCGTTTGTGCCGCGGCATCGCACAGGCGCCGGAAGGTCAGCGTGAAGTCCGCGCCATTGGCGTGCATGGCCTCGAGCAGGCCGCCGATCAGGTCGGCATCGTCCGCGCGCGCTGTCATCAGACCGAGCTTGCGGCGCATGAGCGCCAGCCATTCGCGCTCGAACGTCTGCGCAAAGGCGCTGATCACGGTCTGCGCCATGTCGGCCGCGCGCCCGGCATCGGCGTCGATCAGCGGCAGCAGGGTCTCGGCAAAGCGCGCCAGGTTCCATTGCGCGGCCCACGCCTGGTTGGCGTAGGAATAGCGGCCGTGCTCGTCGATGGCACTGAACACCGCTGCCGGATCGTAGGATTCGATGAACGCGCACGGGCCGAAGTCGATGGTCTCGCCCGATACGGCCGTGTTGTCGGTGTTCATCACGCCGTGAACGAATCCCACGCCCATCCACGCGGCCACCAGGGCGGCGTGGCGCGCCGCGAACGCCTCTAGCAGGGCGTAATACGGCTGGCTTCCCGCGCGCAGTTCGGGGTAGTGGCGTTCCAGCGCGATGTCGGCGAGCCGGCGCACCGCGTCGGTGTCGTTGCGCGCCGCGAAATACTGGAAGGTGCCCACGCGGATGTGGCTGGCGGCGACCCGCGTGAGTACGGCACCGGGCAGCGGGCCGTCGCGCAGGACGGCGTCGCCTGTGGCGACGGCCGCCAGCGCCCGGGTGCTGGGAATGCCCAGCGCATGCATGGCCTCGCTGACGATGTATTCGCGCAGCACCGGACCCAGGGCGGCGCGCCCGTCGCCCCCGCGCGAGAAGGGCGTGCGGCCGGCGCCCTTGAGCTGGATATCGCGCCGACGGCCGTTGCGGTCGATCACCTCGCCCAGCAGGATGGCGCGGCCGTCGCCCAGCTGCGGCACGAAGCCGCCGAACTGGTGGCCGGCATAGGCCATGCTGATCGGCTCGGAACCCTGCGCGGCGCGGTTGCCGGCGAACACCGCCGCGACGGTGTCGTCATCGATCCCATCGAGCGCGATGCGCAGTTCGTCGGCCAGCGGCCGGTTGAACAGCAGCAGGCGCGGCCGGGCGACGCCGGTGGGTTGCACGCGCGCGAAGAACCGCTCCGGCAGGCGCGCATAGCTGTTGGCAAAGCCGAAGCGCGGGCCTTCCATGCGTCAGCGCGGCGCCGTGCCGTCGCTCAGGCCGGCGCCGATCAGGAAGCTCAGGACGGAGATGAAGATGCTGGCGAAGAATGCGGTGCCGAAGCCGTCGATGGTGAAGCCGGTGACGAGCGCGGACACCAGCATGAGCACGAGCGCGTTGATCACCAGCAGGAACAATCCCAGCGTCAGCACGGTCAGCGGCAGCGTAAGCAGCACGAGCAGCGGCCGCACGATCGCATTGGCAAATCCGAGCAGCAGCGCGGATACGACGAGCGCCGCCGGACCGGCAAAATGCAGGCCCTTGAAGACGTAACCGGCGACCCAGAGCGACAGGGCGGTCGTGCCCCAGTGCAGCAGGAAGCGCACCAGGCTATTGCGCATTGCGGGCGCTCCTGCGGCGCCGTTGCAGCAGGCGGCGCACGACCTGGAAGGCCATCAGCCCCAGGGCGCCGGCTTCGACGCCGTGGCGCACCCGGTCGAACGTGCGCGCGGCCCCGCGCCCGGCGAAGACCGCCAGCACCAGCGGCAGCACTCTGCGCAGCAGCAGGCCGGCGCCGGCGGCAGCGGGGCCGCGGCGGCCCGCGCCGGTGAACAGCCCGACCAGCGACAGCGCGACGCGGGCGCCGCGGCGCACGGCGCCCGTCTGCCCGGCCAGTTCGTCGAGCGCAACGACCAGTTCCAGGCGCCGGCGCGCGCCCTGCATGCGCAACGGGCTCAGGCGGGGGTCACGGCGCGGTTCGGTGGTCATCGTCAGTCGACTCCGGCGGCGCAGCCCCCCGGCGGATGGCAGCACCGTCGCGCGCCAGTTCCGCGATGGTCTCGGCCAGCAGCGGCCTGGCTTGCGCCAGCGCACGCAACAGGCGCAGGACCAGGATCGCCGTCGCCGCACAATACAGCAGCGCCAGCACGGCCAGCGTATACCACCCGCAGCGCTCCCACAGAGCGACCACGAGTACCGCGCTGAGCGCAACGAGGCCCAGCATCGCCAGTACGCAGGCGCCCAGCGCCGCCAGCAGCCAGCGCAGCGCGTCCTGGACGGCCAGCGTCAATTCCGCGCTGGCGAACTCGGCCCGCGCCAGCACCAAGCTCAGCAGCGCTCGCGCCGCACGGCGCAAGGCGTCGATAGGCACGGCGGCCGGCCGCAGCGTCAGCGCCGCGCAATCAGCATGCCGACCAGCACGCCCACGGCGGCGCCCACGCCGATGGAACTCCAGGGATTGTCGTGCACCCAGTCATCGGTGGCACGTACCGTGGCCTTGCCCCGGTTCACCACGTCCTCGCGCACGGCATCGAACTTGGCCTGCGCGCTTTCGAGCATGTTCTCGGCGCGGCGGCGCAGTTCGCGCGCCTCGTCGCCGGTGGCGTCGGCAGCCTGGCGCAGCAGATCGTCGACATCGGTGAGCACGGTCTTGATATCGCCAACGAGTTTCCCGCGGCTTGCGTCCATGATGAATCTCCTCAGAAGACGGATTTCATCCTAGCACCGCCCCGGCGCACCATCGCCGGCGCCGCGCACGGGATTGCATCCATGCTTATGCTAGGTCAAAAATCGCCATGCGGTGCCGGCATGGCGGGCCTCAACCCGGGGTCGTATGCCAGCCACCAGCCCGGTGGCGCCGGCGCGCCGGCGGGCGGCTGCGGCTGCGGCGCAAAGGTCCAGGCGGCGCCCGGCGCATCCGTCGCCCACAGCAGCGTCTGCGCCGGCAGCGCCAAGGCGGTTCCGCGCCCATCGCTCCAGTGCCCGGCCACGCGGGTAAACAGGCCGCGCATGGCCGGTGCGGCAGACCAGGCCCGGCCGCTTGCCGCGGGCAGAAGCTCCGCGCGGCCCGCGGCGGCCATCAGATTCAGGTCGCGTGTGGCGCCATCGAGCAGTTCGCAGTCCACCGCCAGCGCACCATCGAAGCGCAATGGCATGCTGGCGACTTCGAGCCGGTGTTCGCGCCCGGCAATGCGCAGCAGCACGCCGCTACCCTCGACCACCGCGAACCAGCGCTCGACGCCCGGAAACCGCGAGAAGGGGCCGCCGTGCGCGACATCCGCCAGGCTGATGCGCAGTTGCCAGGGCAGGCCGCCGGCGCGCGCGGGCGCCGGCAGCGCGAGCAGTTCGCGCGTCCAGCCGCCGCCGTTGCGCCAGCGCCCGGCGGCCACCGCCTGCGCGTGCACGATGCGCAGTCCGGACGGCGTGGTCATGGATTCGCGCCGCGCGCGCTACCTGTCACAATGCGCCGCTCGGCGCCGGCGCCCGGATGCGCACCGCGTCGACGGCAGTCTGGCAAGCGGAGTCGGCATGAGAGCATCGACCGCAGATTACCGTGCCTATCGCCTGACGGCGCTCGATGCGCTGCGCGGCCTGGTGATCGTCATCATGGCGCTGGACCACTGCCGCGATTTCCTCGAAGTGCTGGGGACCTCGCAGGATCCGATGTCCAACCCGGACATCACGCCGGGCCTGTTCGCCACGCGCTGGATCACCCACTTTTGCGCACCGACCTTCGTCTTCCTGGCGGGCACCAGCGTGGGACTCATGGGTGCGCGCAAGGCGCCCGCCGAACTCGGCCGCTACCTGCTGCTGCGCGGGCTGTGGCTGGTGGTCGTAGAGGCGCTGGTGGTCTCCAACGGCTGGACGTTCGCGCCGGCGGGCGTCGCCGCCCTGGGCGGCGCTGCACGTACGCATGTCCCTCGACCTGCCCGGGTTGCGCATCGTGGCGGCCTTTCCGTTGCTGCCGTGGGTCGGCGTGATGCTGCTCGGGTTCGGCGCATCCATCCTGTTCGAGCTGCCGGCCGCGCGGCGCCGCGCACTGTTGCTGCGCTGGGGATTTGGCCTGGGCGCTGGTGGTCGTCGGTCTGTACACGCTTTGCCGCCGGGTGGCGGCGCTCAAGTCGCGCCGGCGCGACTGGTGGCTGAGCTACGTCTGAGCGCTGTCAGGCCTGCGGCTTGCCCGCAAGCTGGGCCTCGAGCTCGGCCACGCGCTTCTTGAGCGCCCGCTCCTCCTGGAAGCGCACGGTCTCGTCGCGGATGACGGCGAGCACCGCCTCCGGCTTGCCGGCGGCGTCGGTGAGCAGGGCCACGGTGAACGCGATCGAAAGCAGCGCCCCGCCTTGTCGACGGCGGGCACGCGCAGCACGTCGGTGCCGTACCGGGTGTGGCCCGTGCGCATGGTCTCGTGGTAACCGTCCCAGTGGCGCTTGCGCAGCCGCTCGGGAATGAAGATGTCCATCGACCGGCCCAGCGCCTCGGCCGCGCTGAAGCCGAACATGCGCTCGGCGCCGGCGTTCCACAGGACGATGGCCCCGGCCGCGTCGGAGACGACCAGCGCGTCGCCGACCGCGGACAGGAGTTGTGCCGGATCAACCGACAACCGTTGTGCTTCGCTCATGCGATCGACCCGGTGATGGCCGCGTGCCGCGCAGACACCAGCGCGGCACGCGTCGTTGGCAACCGCTCAGACCGCCTTTTCGGCGTGCAGCGCGGCGATCTCGGGTTTGCTGTAACCGAGGCCGCCAGCACTTCGTCCGTATGCTCGCCCAGCAACGGCGATGCCGTAACCTCCGGCTTCATATCCGAGACTTGATCGGGCTGCCGACCGTCAGATACTTGCCACGTCCTTGTGGTCGACCTCGACAATGGTACCGCTTTCACGCAGCGACGGATCGTTGGCCATCTCCTTCATCGTCAGCACCGGCGCGCACGGAATATCGAACTTGCGCAGGATGTCGACCGCCTCGAACTTGGTCTTATCGGCGAGCCAGGCTTCGATCGTGCCGAAGATGTCCATGATGTGCGGCTGGCGCGCCTTGGCCGTGGTGTAGGCCGGATCGGTGATCCACTCGGGCTTGCCGATCGCCTTGCAGATCGGTTCCCACGCGTGGCCCTGGACCGTGAAATAGATGTAGGCAGTTGGGGTCGGTTTCCCAGCCCTTGCACTTGAGGATCCAGCCCGGCTGGCCGCCGCCGCCGGCATTGCCGCCGCGCGGCACCACGTCGCTGAACGTCCCGTGCGGATACTGGGGGTATTCCTCCAGGAAGCCCAGCCGGTCCAGGCGCTGCTGGTCGCGCAGCTTCACGCGGCACAGGTTCAGCACGCTGTCCTGCATCGAGACAGCGACCTTCTGGCCCTTGCCGGTCTTCTCGCGGCCAATCAGCGCCGTCAGGATGCCGATGGCCAGGTGCATACCCGTGTTGCTGTCGCCCAGCGCGGCCGCGGTGATCGTCGGCGGACCGTCCCAGAAGCCAGTGGTCGAGGCCGCGCCGCCGGCGCACTGAGCGACGTTTTCGTAGACTTTCAGGTCGTCGTAATGGTGGCCGTCGCTGAAGCCTTTCACCGAAGCCAGGATCATCTTCGGGATCGAGTTCCTTGACCAGGTTGCCCAGCGTCGAGCTGCCCGCGTCGCCGTACTGCGCGGCGTCCGGCATCTCGCCGATGCCGACCGAGTCGAGGACGATGACGGTGAAGCGTCCGGCCATGGAGGAGCCTCTCCTGGAGGGCGCTAACTCAACCAAGTTTCAAGGTGCTTCGCAACACCCCCCCTGGCGGAGGCTGACGAGAAGGGTGCAGACTGCGAGGCGGCGACCGAAGCGAGGCGCGGAGCGTACGATTCTGTACGTGAGCACCGAGCGAGGGAGCCAACGAAGCAGATGCGCCCTTATCGGCGGCCGACCTCTAGGTGGTGCAGCTTGTCGCCCGACCAGAGACGGAAGCTCTGCCGAAGCTCGGCCAGGAACCGGTCGAGGCGGCCCCGGGCGACGAAGCGAGTCACCAGGCTTCGCGCGTAGCCTCCCGCCAGGCGATTGGCCGTCTCGTAGCGGTGCCGCTCGTCGACGGACAGGTGCGGGAAGTAGCTCACCCGCCGAAACAGCCGGTCGCAGAGCCCCGCGGTGAGCCGGCGCAGGCCGCGCCCCCAGAGGTGCAGCGCGGCCGCGGCGAACTTGTCCACCTCGCCCTGGACCTCCAACTCCAGCCGCGAGAGCTGCCGGTTCGCGTCGGCGGCTGCGGTCAGGTAGAGGAAGTGCGACACGCCTTCCGTGATCGCGGCGAACGCCGGCAGCTGCTCGAGGGCCAGGCTCGCGCCGGAGCGGCGCTCCGGGTGTGCGCTGCGCAGCTGCTGGAAGAGCTCCGGGGCCAGGTAGAGACCGATGTCCAACCCCTCCGGACCCTCCACCACCAGCAGCTCTTCGGGCGCCAGCGCCGGGCGGCCCAGGCCGAGCAGCGTGCGGCGCGCCATCAGGAAGTCGCGCGCCCGCAGCGGGCTCTTCAGGTCGTGGATGGCCTCGAGCTGCCCCTGGATGTGGTCGATCAGCTCGAGCGGCGACGCCATCTACTGGACGAAGCCCGGGTCGCGGCGGGTCGGCAGCACGCCTTGCTCCGAGAGCAGGCGCGCCATCCGTTCGCTGCCGGTCTTCACGTAGCGCTCGTAGAGCTTCACGAGGCCCTGGTTGGTTCCAACGGCCGTGCGGTCGCTGATTTCGGACAAGAGATCCACCAGCCGCAGGAACTGCCCGGAGAGCTCTTCGTAGAGGCTCGCCAGAGACTCGCCGTGGAACATCTCCGAGAGCGCCGCATACGCCCGGCCACCCATCGAGACGTAGTAGTCCACGTCGACCAGCTTGTTTCCCAGGCTGTCGCCCCAGAAGCCCGAGACGTAGAGACTGGTGTCGCCGAGCCGTTTCAGCTCGCGCACGCGCTCGAAGCCCTGCTGTTCCTGGGCGCGCTTCAAGATGAAGGCGAGGGGCTCGTCTTCGGAACGCCCGTTGCCCTCCGCGCGGAAGAGGTTCTCCGTGTCGAGGAACTCGGCGAGCAGGTTCACCACATAGAACTCCGTGGGCGGCGCGACCGTGATCTTCTGGTTCTCCATGGCGGTGCCCACCATGTCCTTGAAATACTCACGGAGGCTGGTGCTGGTCACGATCGGCGGGTGGTCGTCCATGGGTTCTCCTCGTTCGAGGGCCTCCAGCCTTGGTATCGGCATGGATCGCCGATAGCTAAAGAAAGCGTACCACCGGATTCCCGGTGGGGCAAACAAAGCAGCCGATTCATGCCTACAGAATCCCACATTGAATCAAGGACTTGGCCCACAATGCCCTACATGCACGGGCGCGGTGCCTTGACGAACGGGCCTTTATGCCTATATTGCGGTCGCGCTTGGCAGTCATCGCTGCCGAGTGCCAACTGACATAACACAGCTCGCGGGTGACCCCCGCGACCCACCGAGGAGTAGCAGCCATGAAGATTCGGCCGCTGCAGGACCGCGTCATCGTCAAGCGCGTCGAGGAAGAAGAGAAGACCAAGGGCGGCATCATCATCCCCGACACGCCAAGGAGAAGCCGCATCGAGGGCAAGGTCGTCGCCGTCGGCAACGGCAAGGTGCTCGAGGACGGCAAGGTCCGCCCGCTCGACGTCAAGGTCGGCGACCGCGTCCTCTTCGGCAAGTACGCCGGCACCGAGGTCAAGATCGACGGCGAGGAGCACCTCATCCTGCGCGAGGACGACATCCTCGGCGTCATCGAGAAGCTGATCCCCGCAGCTTCGACCAGCTCCAGAGACCTAGAGGAGACAGACCATGGCAGCCAAAGAAATCGTCTTCGACGCGAAGCGCCCGCGAACGCGATCCTCGCGCGGCGTCAACGCCCTCGCCGACGCCGTCAAGGTCACCCTCGGCCCCAAGGGCCGCAACGTCGTCATCGAGAAGAGCTTCGGCGCGCCCGACGGTCACCAAGGACGGCGTCACCGTCGCCAAGGAGATCGAGCTCGAGAACAAGTTCGAGAACATGGGCGCGCAGATGGTGAAGGAGGTCGCGTCGCAAGACCTCGCGACGTCGCCGGCGACGGCACCACCACCGCCACCGTGCTCGCCCAGGCGATCTACCGCGAGGGCTGCAAGCTCGTCGCCGCGGGCCACAACCCGATGGAGATCAAGCGCGGCATCGACAAGGCCGTCGAGGCCGTCGTCGACGAGCTCAAGAAGCTCGCCAAGCCGACCAAGGACCCGAAGGAGATCGCCCAGGTCGGCACCATCTGCGCCAACGGCGACGACGACCATCGGCAAGCATCATCGCCGAGGCGATGGAGAAGGTCGGCAAGGAAGGCGTCATCACGGTCGAGGAGGCCAAGAGCGCTCGAGACCACGCTCGAAGTGGTCGAGGGCATGCAGTTCGACCGCGGCTACCTCTCGCCCTACTTCGTCACCGACCCCGAGCGCATGGAGGCCGTGCTCGAGGACGCCTACATCCTCATCCACGAGAAGAAGATCTCGAACATGAAGGACCTGCTCCCGGTGCTCGAGGCAGATCGCCCGCAGCCGGCAAGCCGCTCCTCATCATCGCCGAGGACATCGAGGGCGAGGCGCTCGCGACGCTCGTCGTCAACAAGCTCCGCGGCACGCTGCACGTGCGCCGCCGTCAAGGCGCCGGGCTTCGGCGATCGCCGCAAGGAGATGCTCGAGGACATCGCGATCCTCACCGGCGGCCAGGTGATCGCCGAGGAGCTCGGCCTCAAGCTCGAGAACGTCACGCTCAAGGACCTCGGCCGCGCCAAGCGCGATCGTGATCGACAAGGACAACACCACGATCGTCGACGGCGCCGGCAAGAAGGCCGACATCGAGGGCCGCATCGAAGCAGATCCGCGCGCAGATCGAGGAGACCACCTGCGACTACGACCGCGAGAAGCTCCAGGAGCGCCTCGCCAAGCTCGTCGGCGGCGTCGCGGTCGTCAAGGTCGGCGCGGCCACCGAGACCGAGATGAAGGAGAAGAAGGCCCGCGTCGAGGACGCGCTGCACGCGACCCGCGCGGCGGTCGAAGAGGGCATCGTCCCCGGCGGCGGCGTCGCGCTCATCCGCGCGCCAGACCGCGCTCGACAAGCTCAAGGTCGAGCGACGAGCAGCAGTTCGGCGTCGACATCATCCGCCGCGCGCTCGAGGAGCCGCTGCGCCAGATCGCCGGCAACGCCGGCGTCGAAGGCTCGATCGTCGTCGACAAGGTCAGCGAGGGCAAGGGCGCCTTCGGCTACAACGCCGCGACCGACGAGTACGAGGACCTCGTCAAGGCCGGCGTCATCGACCCGACCAAGGTCGTGCGCACGCGCGCTGCAGAACGCGGCGTCGCGTCGCGGCCTGATGCTCACCACCGAGGCGATGATCGCCGAGAAGCCCAAGGACGAGGGCCAGGCGGCCGGCGGCGGCGGCGGCATGCCCCCGATGTAGGCAGCGCCCCAACGAACACAGCAGTCCAGACGGCCCCGAGGGAGAAATCCCCCGGGGCTGTTTGCGTTTGGGGTGGTCGGCGGAAACCGGCTGCCGCACGCGTTAAGATGCGGTATTGAAGGAGTGGCCATGCAACCCGTCCGCATCTACACCACGACCTACTGCCCCTACTGCACGCGCGCGAAGGAGTTGCTCGAGCGCAAGGGCGTGCCCTACCAGGAGATTCGACGTCACCGGCGACGACGCGGCCCGCGAAAGGCTCGTCGAGACCACCCACATGCGGACCGTGCCGCAGATCTTCGTCGGCGAAACGCACGTCGGCGGCTTCACCGATCTCGATGCGCTCGAGCGGGCCGGCAAGCTCGACTCCCTGCTGCAAGCCCCCCAAGGCCCCTGACGAGCATGAGGGACGGGGCGATCCTGTTGGCGCTCCTCGGCTGCGCCGCCTGCAGCGGCGTGACGGTCCGCCAGAGCGTCAATCCGGGGCCACCGATCCCGGCGAGGGTCGTCGCCGTCTACCCGTTCGGGCTGAGGTGGAAGGCGCCCGCGTATCGCGCGTACGAGCTCGCCATGGACGAGGTCGCAGCGGTGCTCGACGACGGAATGCTCGGGGCCATCGGGCCTACCGAGTTCCAGGTGCGCAGCTACGAGAGCGATGCGCTCTTCGCGGCCACCAGCCTGGCCGGGTCCCTCGCCGCGTGGGGCTTGCGGCCCGAGAACGTGCTGGCCCTGCGGGGCTGGGCTGAGCGCCGCGAGGCCCGGGGGGTCGAGGTGCTCTACGACGACAGCGGCCGACCGATCGGCCAGCGGCACAACACGGACGTGAGGGTGGTGATCCACGAGGAGCTGCTCGGGCCGGCCGGAGGCAGCCCGGTGGCCGAGGCCTGGGCCGAGGTGCCGGTGGACCCCTTCGCAGATCACCCGTCGTACGATCCCGATCCCGAGCTGCGGCGCTGGGCGCAGAAGCTCACGCGCGCCGTCATCGCCGCCAGCGCCGATCGCCTGCAGACCGTGCCACAGGTGGCCGACGTGGGAGTCGATCTCACGCTCGATCCGCGCGACGAAGAAGCCTTCGAGCTGCCGGGCCGCCCGTCGCTCGCCACGTTGCTCGCGGGGGTCCAGCCCGTCGACAAGGAGGCGGCGCGACTCGATCGGCTCCTCTACTTCGACCCGAGCCTCGAGACGAAACAGGTCGAGCTCTTCGAGCGGCTGCCGCAAGGGCTCTACGTCACGGCCGTGCGGTCCCCGGCCGCCGCCCAGGCCGGACTGTTGCCGGGCGATCTGATCGTCGCCGTCCAGGGCGAGCCCGCCGCCGGCGAGCAGACGCTGCGCCGCTGGCTGACCCTCACGGCCCCCGGCCTGCCGGTGACGATCACCGTGCTGCGCGCCGCCGAGCGTCTGGCCCTTCACCTGCCGGCCCCTTCGCGCTAGAGAGGGGTGTCGCCGCAGGCGTGGCTTCGCGGTTGTTGACCGACGGGGACCTCCGCGCTACGACGCAATCCGCCCGGTCTCCAGCCCGTCCGGTCGCCGCAGGCGTGGCTTCGCGGTTGTTGACCGACGGAGACCTCCGCGCTACGACGCAATCCGCCCGGTCTCCAGCCCGTCCGGTCGCCGCAGGCGTGGCTTCGCGGTTGTTGACCGACGGAGACCTCCGCGCTACGACGCGGGGCATGCCCCTCCCCGTCGTCGGCAAGGCCCACGAGGCCTCCAGCGCCAAAGACTTCCGCTGGTTCATCTACGGATCGTCCCTGAGCCAGTCCGCGTTCGCAACCTGGGCCGAGCAGCACGGCTACCGCGTGCCGGATTTCTCGGCCGCCGTGCCGGCGCGACTCGACGGCTTCCGGCTCGCCTTCGACGTCATCAGCAACTTCTGGGGCGGCGCGGTCGCCGATCTCGCCGAGGCGCCGGGCCACTCAGTCGAGGGGCTGGCGCTGCCCTTGCCCGGCAGCGCCCGCGGGCTCGTCGATCACAAGGAGGGCGTCATCTCGGGGCTCTACCAGCCGCTCAGCGTCAAGGTGACGCCCCTCGCGGGAGGCCAGCCCCTGGACGCGGTGGCCTTCCGGGCTGCGGCCGACCGGCGCCTGCTCGGAGAGGTGGCGCCGGCTCCGGCCTTCCTGAAGATCCTCGTCGAGGGCGCGCGGGCGGCGGGCCTCAGCGAGACCTACGTGAAGACCCTGGGGAGCCCTGGGGAAGTAGGGCGGGAAGCTCGAGCCTCTCGCCGCCTCGGTCACGAGCCGTGCCGGCGACCAGCGCTGTTCGCCTCGCGGGAGCCTGCGCAGGTCGAAGGCGGGCAGCAGCTCGGCCACCGAGCGAACCCCGCGGGCCTCGAAGCCCGAGAGTCGGGCCAACTCGGCCAGAAGCTGCGCGGAGGAGACGCCGGCCTCGAGCAGCGCGCCCACGCCCACGGGCCCGTGGCGCTTGCTCAGCTTCTCGCCGTCCGGGCCGAGCAGGATTGGCACGTGGTGGAAACGCGGCGGCGGCGCCGCCAGCGCCTCGTAAAGCAGCAACTGCCGCGGCGTCGAGTGGGCGAGGTCGGCCCCGCGCAGCACGTCGCTCATCCCCATGGCGATGTCGTCCACCACCACGGCCAGTTGGTAGGCAAACACCCCGTCGGCGCGGCGCACCACGAAGTCTCCCACCTCTGCTTCGACATCCTGGGAGATCCGGCCCAGCACCCCGTCGTCGAAGGCGACGGTTCCGGCCCGCACGCGAAAGCGCCAGGCCGGCTTGCGGCCCGCCCGCTCCCTCGTCCCTCGAGCCCCGGCGTCGAGGGTCCGACACGTCCCAGGGTAGCGAGGCCCATCGTCACCCGGGCCGTGCGGGGCGTGCGCCGCCTGCGCGTCGTCCACAGCGGGGACCCCTGCGGTGCTCTGGCTACGCCCTGCGCTCCTCCAATGCCCCCGCGCCCCAGGTCCTTCGCCGGGTCCAACCGACCCGGCTGCGACCTCCGCTCGCGAGCAGTAGCAGGGGTAGACCAGCCCGGCCGCGCGGAGCTTCTCCAGCGCGCTACCGTAGAGCTCGAGCCGTTCGCTCTGCACGTAGGGCCCAAACGGCCCGTCCACCTCCGGCCCCTCGTCCCAGTCGAGCCCGATGGCCCGCAGCGAGGCCACCTGCGCCGTCGCGTACTCCGGCCGACAGCGCTCGCGATCGAGATCCTCGAGGCGAAGCACGAAGCGCCCACCGGCGCGCCGGATCTGCAGCCAGGCGAGCAGCGCGGTGCGCAGGCTCCCCACGTGCAGATCCCCCGTGGGGCTGGGCGCGAAGCGGCCGCGGGGCGCGGGGAGGCTCACGAGCAAAACACTACCAGAGTCGCCTGCGTCGCGAATCCGTTGACAGGCGGATGCGAGCTGCGCTCTACCATGCGCCGTGGCCGCCTTGGACGAGACCCCCAGCCTCACCGGGCTCCGCTTGATGATCGGGCTGCTCTGGTTTGGCGCCCTGGCCACCCTCGCCTACTGGATCGTCTGGTTCGGCGTCGACCGCAGCTGGCTCGCGACGGCCGATACCCCCGTCTACTACACGTTCGAGAACGCCTTTCCGCTCGCCGACGGCTGGATGGCCGCGACCGGCGCCCTGGGCGCGATCGCGCTGCAACGCCGCCGGCAGAGCGCCCTGCTCTGGTTGCCCTGCGCCGGCAGCGCCAGCCTCTACCTCGCCGGGATGGACATCCTCTTCGACCTCGCAGAACGGCATCTACCGCGTCCGCGGCAACTCAGGCGACGTCGCCGTCGAGCTCTTCATCAACGTCGGCTGCCTGCTCGGCGGGCGCGGCGATCGTCCGCTACGCCTGGCGCCACCGCCGCTACCTCCTGGCGCTTCCGCAGTAGGCGGCCATCCGGATGTCGGGGCTTTGCCGCCGCGGTGGGAGCGCCCGATCGAGCCGTTTGCCAGCCGACATCCGCAGATGGTACGCACGAGGGCTATGAAGTCATCCCTCCCGGCCCTCTCCCTCTGCGCAGCGCTCCTCTCGATCCTGGCTTGCAACCAACCGGCCGCGGACGGACCGAAGGCCGTCTGCGGCTCCGGCGGCAACAGCTGCAGCGCCACCGCCGATTGCTGCAGCGGCTTTACCTGCGAGAACGCGCTCTGCGTCTTCACCTCGAGCCAATCGGGATCGAGCAGCAGCTCCGGCAGCAGCTCCAGCAGCAGCTCCTCGAGCAGCTCCGGCTCGAGCAGCGGGGGGAGCGGCTCGTCGACGTCGTCGAGCAGCTCGAGCAGCGGAGGCAACTTCGTCGAGGCCCAGCACAGCATGACCCAGGTGACATACCAGGGAGGCGCCGTCCTGACCGATCCCGTGCTCGTGACCATCACCTTCCAGAACGATCCCAACCGGACGACGCTCGAGCAGTTCGGCAAGTTCCTGGTTGGATCGAGCTGGTACTCCCAGGTTTCGCCCCAGTTCGGCCTGGGCACGGCCGCCGAGGTGAACATCGAGCTCGCGGAGAATGCGCCGACCACGATCGACGACACCGTCATCCAGAGCAACCTGGCCGCCCTCATCGAGGCCGGCACCGCGCCGGGCCTCGACGGGGGCACCGTGACGCTGCAGAACGCCGTCTACATGGCCTACTACCCGGCCAGCACCGCCATCACGGTTTCGGGCCAGACGATGTGCACCTTCTCGGCCGGCGGCTACCACGGCGAGGGGACCCTCGCCTCCATCGGTCAGCCCTTCTCGTACGCGGTGGTCACCGACTGCGCGGGGCAGCTGCCGGTCCCCCCGCCGCAGAACATCGAGTGGAGCGCGTCTCACGAGTTCATCGAGGCCGCGACCGATCCGTTTCCGCAGAGCAGCCCCGGCTGGCAGCTCATCCCCACCGCGAACGTCTCCACCACCAGCCCGTGGGCCCTCGTCGGCGGTGAGGTGGGCGACCTCTGCACCCTCTTGTTCCCGCAGTGGTCCGAGGGCGGCTACGGCGCCATCAACCGGGTCTGGTCGAACAGCTCCGCGGCGAAAGGAGGCGACCCCTGCCTCCCCGAGCCTGCGGGCTCACCCTACTACGCCACCGATCCTCGAACCGCAGAACTTCGTGCCGCTCGGGGCCGGCTCGCAGACGACCTTCAGCGTCTCCGGCTGGTCCACATCTGCCGTGCCGGACTGGCAGATCTTCGCCCAAACCTACCAGGGGACGTTCCAGCCGGGAGTGTCCCTCAGCGCCAACACGCTCAACAACGGCCAAACGGCGACGCTCACGGTCTCGGTGCCGGGCGGCACGCCGTCGCAGAGCTATGCGACGGTGATGGTGCTGTCGGGGCAGAGCCAGAACGATTTCACCGGCACCGTCGTCGGCGTCTACGTGCCCTAGGCCAGCCCGAACTTCTCCTTCCCACGAGCGCGCATTCTTGCGACGCTCCCTGGCATGCCCCGTCCACTCGACCGTCCCTCGGCGCCCACGGCGCGCTGGCTGAGCCTCGCTGCGCTCGCGCTCCCGCTGTTCCACGGCCAGCCGGCGCGCGCCGACGACCGACCGGTCCCGCCCCAGCTCGCTTTCGTGACCAAGCTCGTCCACCTCTACGACGAAGCGTACGGCTACCCCGGGTACACCCACCTCGATTGGAGCGAAGCCGAGTTCGGCGCGGCCGGCAAGAAGCGGGGGAAGTACTGGAAGCTGGCGGGCCCCGTCGATGGAGCCAAGAGTGCCGAAGAGCGTTGGGGCGCCGTGAAGGCCGCGTTCCTGGCGGCCGGCTGGACGCTCGAGAGCGAAACGCATTCCAGCGGGGTGCTGCAGCTGAACGCTGGAGGCGTCCAGAGCTGGGCCCACGCGGACACCCGGGAGGACGTCGGGATCACGGCGATCGAGGTCGCGCCCAACCCCTTGAGGCTGAACCTGAAGCCGGCGAATGTG
>CAWAHT010000005.1:0-417302 GCA_963781975.1 uncultured beta proteobacterium | reverse complement strand
CTACTTAGTACTACAGTTGTAGATAGAAGATCGGCAGTGGCGAGCCACGTTTACGATAGTGGCAGCAAAGAGCATGGAATTGATGTTGTCTTCGCCATTGAGACCAGTGCAGAAGATGTTCAACGCCGTGCCAACCGCGCCAGAGTAGATGAGTGAGCAGATGGCGCAGTTCGGGGACGCTGAGCGGCACCTGCCCGCCGGGAGTTTTTTTCTCCCCGTGCGCGCAGAATGGCCAGCACCGCGTGGGCCAGCATGGCCAGCGTGATGTGCCGGTACCAGCCTTGCCAGTGGCGGACTTCATAGTGGTCCAGTCCGCACTCGCCCTTGGCGGCCTGGAAGGCCTGCTCGATCTGCCAGCGTTGTCCAGCCACGCGCACAAGGTTTTCAGCGTGGCTTTTGCGCGTGGGCGCATAAAACCAGTAGTAGGCATGACTCAGGCTGTTCTTCGATGCTGCGCCGCACCAGCAACCCGTGGCTCCAGTCATCCTCTTGCCAACCCGGAATCAGCGTCCAGTCGTACAAGCCGTTCGCCTTTGCTGCCTGAGCCTGCGGAAATGCGCTCCCAGGCCAAGTTCGGTAAGCTCTGTGCAATCGCATCCACGCGTCGCTGCTGGTGATCGGGCCAACGCATGCGCTGATCTGAGGCGATGGCCAGCACATAACCCAATCGCCGCTCTTCGAGCCACTGGCGCAGCTTGCTGTTGTTGCCATAGACCTCATCGGCAGCCACCCAGTTACAAGGTGCGCCCGCTTCGCAACGCTCGTTCGATCATGCGTCGCGCCAGCTCTGGCTTGGTGGCAAACCTCCGTCCCTTCCGGCACCGCTGCGGTGCGGCGACGATCGCTGATCGGCGGCCCATTCTTCTGGAAGATACAACTCACGATCCACCAACGCCGCGCCCTTGTCGCTGGCATAGCAGAGAAACACGCCAACCTGGCTGTTCTCGATGCGCCCCGCCGTGCCCGTGTACTGGCGCTTGACCCCAACCGAATGCTCGCCCTTCTTCAGAAAACCCGTCTCATCGGCGATCAGCACGGCATCCGGGCTGCTCAATTCTTCCAGTACGTAATTGCGAAGCTGATCCCGCGCCGCGTCCGCATCCCAACGCGCCCGGTCCAACAGATGCTGCACCCGATAAGGAGCTGCTTCGCCCATCCACTCGGCCAACTGCCAGCCGTTCTTCCGCTCACAGTGGCTCAACAAGCCCTGAAGATAGGCAAGACTGCGCTCGCGTGCTTCCGAGCGCGCAAACAACCCCGCTATGCGGTCATGCGACCGCAACAACTCACGCTTCCAACCAGATAGTCGCTTCTCCATCAATCACGCCGGAGAATCACATCCCAGAGCAGGAACTAAGTGTATCAGCTATCTACAACTGTAGTACTAAAGGGCGGTTGTGATCTAAAGGGCGGTTGTGATCTTGTCTTGCTGCATTGGTTGCAGCGAAAGCACGGGAGACCGTTTCTATGCTTTCCAATGCGCTTGCATGTGGTATGGCAATGGTGGCAGGTCACTGTGGTTTCCCGTTGTAACTCTGCTTGGTCGCGGGACAATGTCTTTGCGGGTCTATCGCGGCTTCGTCAACGGTGGATTCATGGCCCCGGTTTATCGTTAGCGCGATGGCCGGGGCTTCTTATTTCTGGAGGTAGACTGAAAATACATCTCCAGCTTGCAGAGATATAAATTAGCCAATGCACGATTTTTATCTTGATCATCCACGCCAATTTATGTATCGTTGGTTCGTGGAGGATAGTCCGATGGCGGAAGGCACTACAGGAAACAAGACGCTTAGAAGTCCGAATCACCCGTTCTTTGACCTCAAAGAAGCAGTTGCCAAAGCAAACATCGTTTACGAGAAGGAAAAACGATCTGCGACCACACCTGAGGTTATTGTGAAGCACTTGGGTTATAGCGCACTCAACGGGCCGGGAGGGAGAACGCTGTCTGGACTGCGCCAATTTGGTCTCCTGGAAGAGGTGGCCGGTCGCTATAAGCTCTCAGATGATGCTTTCGCACTGCTGCACTATTCTCAAGACTCAGAGCAATGGAAGGCGGCGGTGCGTCGCGCAGCATTGGCTCCGGCACTCTATGGTGAACTAATAGGTATGTACCCCGATCTGTCAGCGTCCGACGCTACACTTAGGATGACGCTGCTTGATAAGGGATTTAACCCCGCCGTAATCGAGAGATCACTAGGGAATTTTCGCTCAACAATGCAGTTTGCAGGTCTATCAGATGGATCGTATACTGATCCTGAAAGTGAAACCAAAATTAAAACACATCCTCCTGCTCCTGCCGTCCACCCAGTACTGCAACTAAGAGCACCAGACGGCACGCGGAAGCTATTCCTTCCCGCTATCCCTTGATGTTCGGGCAGAACTAACCCTCCAAGGCAATGTCACGCCCGACGATCTGGAGTTGCTCCGCGCCCATATTGACCTAACCATTAAGGCTCTGGCCCGCACCGCGAAGGCGACAGAGCAATGATCCTCTGGCGGCTTTCTCTTCCGAGACCGCCAGCAAGACAGCAACGCAGAATTAGGACTCGACCCCTGTTTTTCTACTCTCAATACATATGGCATGCAGTTGCACCAAAACAACAGATGAACCTGAATCGAGAAAGACTTGATATTATGTCAATAATGGGATATCGTCCTCCTTGTCTGAGTGAGGGTGATCTAAAGACACTTGTAAAGGCTGCCCTCGAAGAGGCACCAGGACATGCCAATGAGACCTATCATGCTCGATTCCATCATCTTGAAAGAGGAATTTCGGTCGATGATGTTATCTACGGACTCGAACAAAAGTGGCACTACGAGCGCACCCCTGAATTCAACGAAGAACAGTGGCAATGGAAATATAGAATCGTAACCGAAACCTTAGACGGCGACGAGTTGACGATCATCATAGCTGTAGATACCGCTAACAGGAGTTTTGAGGTTTTAACGCGATGGAAGCCCGATTAGCATGTAGCCACAAGAATCTGATTGAGCATTTTGCTACGGAAGACAAGCCGTTTCATTTTACAGATAGCGGTTTGGACAATGTGTATCTGGTTGGCATCAAGTATTTCACCTGCGAGTGTGGGAATATCAGCGCGGAGATTCCTGCCCTAAAACGACTGATGCAATTGATTGCTTGCGATATCGTCAAATCACAATCCAACTTAGAGGGCGCTGAAATCAAATTTCTTAGAAAGAGATTGGGTAAGAAAGCAACAGAGTACTGCAAGTTCCTTGCGATAGAGCCAGAGACGTTGTCGAGAATTGAGAATGGGAAAATGCCAGCATCTGGTGCAACAGACAAGCTCGCCAGACTTACCTACGCGATTCTTTCCGAAGATCCAAATCTCAGAGAGATTGCGATAAATATTCTGAATGCTCTTGCTTTGAGCGTGATGCCAGAAAAGGGAAAAATCGTTCTCCAAATGAGTAAGAATCACGAGTGGAGTGAATTGCAGAAAGCAGCCTAGAGAACGGCTATCTTTGGGCAGGCAAGCTTCGTTTGTATCCATTTTCCGCCGCAGCCTCTTAATTTTGATGAAATGCCTTCTTTTGGCCAAGCCCCCCCACTTTTTGGGTTGCGTATTCTCTATCCCAGGGGCTAGTATGTGGACGACGTTCGGTACAGCCCATTTTCTGGGCGCGCCAGTGCGACAAAGCCAGCAGTCTTTGTGTTGTTACGGAACTTGGATGTACTTGCCGGATCGGCCACAAACACCAGCAGGACGGAGTGACTTTGTATGGCGTGGTATGCGTATTGCATTGCAGAAAAGCAAGCATTTCCTGAAGTAGCCCACCATCGGAAACCGGTACCTATGGAAAAGTTCCTAGGGGTACTGGGCAATCAAATCTTCCTCTACCCAGCCAGCGACTTCGCGATGATCGTCAGCGAACACACCCCAGAAGACCATTTAGACCCCAAGGCCGCCGTCGATCACGCGCGCGTCATTAGTGATTGCTTCAAAATCTCCACCGTTCTTCCCTTCCGCTTTGGCACGGTTTTTGCCGACGACGCGGCGCTGCGCCGCTCGGTACGCAGCAACCACCGGCAGTTTCTAGCCAATGTGGAGCGGCTGCGGGGCAAGGCGGAGATGCACCTGAAGGTGCTGCTGCGCGATGTCAGCCCCGATCTGCCCAAGTATGCCTCTGCCGCCTGCGCAGGGCAGGAGTATCTGTCGCGTCTGCGGGAGACGGCCTGCGTGCAGCGCGATCGCCAGACCAAGGCGCGCTCCATCTGTATGCAGATGCACCGGATGTTTGCGCCGCTGGAAGAGGAAATTACCTGTCGCCGCACGGAGTCGGGCCGGATGCAGTTGGATATCGCGCATCTGATCGACCACCGTAGTGTCGAGCGGTACCAGAACAAATACTCCAGCGCCAGCCAGACTTTGCACGAGTGCAGCATGGCGCTATCCGGCCCATGGGCACCGTACCACTTTGTCCACCAGACGCAGCGGCCAGCACAGGGAACCGGCACGCACGGCCACGCATAATTTTCGCGGCTCTCGCGTCATAGAAAATGGCCTCCGTAGAGTTCATTTCTACGGGGGCTATTTTTTTTACCAGCCAGCGATATTTTACCTGCCAACGATCAGGAGTGGGGGCTAAAGGCAAGCGCCAGCCTGCGGCCCCTGGGCGCAGCCTGCTGGATGTTCAGCGTGAGATCGGCCAGTGTTGCTACGCGCCAATCGGCGGCCTGCAAGGTTTCTGCGGCGTGGGTGGTCAGCACGGCCAGCACCGGGCAGCCTGCGGCCTTACCTGCGGCAACTCCGGCGGGCGCATCTTCAATCACCAGGCAATCCTGCGGCGCAAAACCGAGCAACTGCGCGCCGCGCCGATAGGGTTCAGGATGCGGCTTGCCTTCTGTAACCATCTCCGAGGTGATGAAGTGCTCCGGTGGCGCGATGCCCGCGCAGGCCAGCCGACTGCGCGCCAGTCGCTCGGTGGCCGAAGTGACAATAGTCCACGCATCGGCGGGCAGCGCGCGCAGCAGCTCCAGCACGCCGGGCAACACAACCAGACCTTCGTTGTCGTCCACTTCCAACTGCTCGATAACGCGCAACTCCGCATAGGCATCCGCGTTTGGCAGCAGATACTGGATAGTCTCCAGGGCGCGACGGCCATGCGCGATTTTGACAGCGAGCGCTGGATCGACACCGCGCATCTGCGCGAAGCGCTTCCAGCTTCGCTCGACCGAGCCGAGAGAACTCATCAGCACGCCATCCATGTCAAAGAGCAGGCCGCTGACTTCCAGTTGCATCGTTTGCAAAGACTTCAAAACTTTTCTCCATTCATTGTGCTGCGCCAGCGTTCCGGGGGATTCCCGTTAAGTGTTCGGCAGAGGAAAGCGCGAAGGCGCGCGCAGCCTCCAGAATTGCGCGAACCGATTCTGGCGAGACGGATTCGCAGTAGATGCGCAGCAAGGGTTCCGTGCCTGAGGCGCGCAGCAGCAGCCAGGTTTCCGCAGCATTCAGTTTTGCCGCCGCCGCTGGATTGTTTAGATAGAAGAGAATGCCATCGAGAGTTTCGATGCGCTCGACGGCCATGCCGGCAAACTCTTTTACGCCAGCGCGCGCGCGGGCCATCGTCGCCAGCTTCACGGCTTCGGGCAGGTGCAGGTCGATGCGGTCATAGTGATGCTCGCCAAACTCCTGCTGCAAATCGGCCACCAGCTCGCCCAGCGTGCGTTGCTCGTCGGCCATAACGTTAGCCAGCAGCAGCGCATTCAGCAGGCCATCACGTTCCGGCAGATGCCGTGCAATGCCGATGCCGCCTGATTCTTCGCCGCCAATCAGAATCTCGCGCTCCAGCATTAGATCGCAGATGTATTTGAAGCCGATGCCGACCTCATGCAGCTTGCGGCCATGCTGGTCGCAAAGGCGATCAATCATGCGAGTGACGTTGAAGGAGCGGACGACTTCGCCGGGCCATTGCTTGCGCACCAGCAGCCAGCGCAGCAGGATGCAGAAAATCTTATGTGAATCGACAAAGTTGCCATGCTCATCGACTGCGCCAATGCGGTCTGCATCGCCGTCAGTAATCCATCCGGCAGAACATTTCTGTTCAACGACGGCCAGTTGCGCGGCGCGAATGTGCGGCGGAATTGGCTCCGGGTGGATACCCCCGAAGAGGGGATCGGGATAATCGTGAATCGCTACGAAGGGAATGCCTGCCTGCGAAAAAATTCCAGCAAGAATGCCTGCTCCCGCGCCATACAGGCTGTCGAGAACAAACTTGTGGCCGCTGCTGGCGATCTTGTCTACATCAGCGAAGCGCGCAATGGCGGCAATGTAGGGCGGGCAGAAATCCACCAGCGTGATGGCTGCGGGGATTGCGGATATGGGCAGCGGCTTGCCCAGCAGCGCTTCAATCGCCGCCATAATCACCGGCTTGCCGGAGCCGCCATAGCTGGCCTTGTACTTGATACCATTCCACTGCGCGGGATTGTGGCTGGAGGTAACCATGATGCCGCCTGCCGTGCCGCGTTCGCGCACCGCGAAGGAAAGCGCCGGAGTTGGCGTGACGCGCGAGGCCAGATAGACAGGAATGCCCGCGCTGGCGATGACCTCTGCCGCTGCGCGCGCAAAATTCGCGGAGCCAAAGCGCGTGTCATAGCCGATGCAGAGGCCGCGCGAGGTGCCCTCGTTCTCCAGTGTGTAGTTGGCGATGGCAGCCGCAACGATGCGGACATTCTCAAAGGTAAAGTCGTCGGCGATGACGGCGCGCCAGCCGTCGGTGCCAAATTTGATTTTGTTTGTCTGGGACATAGGAATCTATAACCGTTACGGGTTCAAATAATTTTTTCTTGCTGTGTCTGCTGCAACTGCTTGACCAGCTTGCCAACATCCTGGCAGCGGTCGCGGGTGGTAACCATCAGCACATCGCCGGTATCGACGATCACCAGGCCTTCAACGCCGACCAGTGCCACATGCTTTCCGGGCGCGTAGATGTAATTGCCTGTGGCATCGAACAGGCTCTCTGCGGCAGCCTCGACAACGTTGGCTCCTTCGCGAAGATGCTGCCCTGCCGCGACGCGATGATCGTACAGCGCGCTCCAGGAGCCAAGATCGTTCCATCCAAAATTGGTGGGCAGACAGTACAGATTGGAGTGATGTTCGCCCTTGGCCGAGCGTGGCTCCAGCAGGGCATAATCCACGCTGATGTTTTCGCACTTCGGGTAGAGCGCGGCAAAGCGCCGCGAAAAATCGTTGGTGCCATAGCTGGCGGCAATCTCTTCCAGATAGGGAGCCGTCTCTGGCAGATGTTCGCGAACGGCATCGGCCAGCGTGCGCGCCGACCAGAGAAAGATGCCGCTGTTCCAAAAATAATTGCCTTCGCTCAGAAATTCTTCGGCGCGTTCGCGGTTCGGTTTCTCGGTAAATCGCCGCACACGCAGGGTGTCGCTGGCAACGCGCTCACCGGTTTCAATGTAGCCATAGCCTGTCTCCGGGCGCGTGGGCTGAATGCCCAGCACGATGATGTTGCCCGGTTGCGCAGCCAGTTCGCATCCGCGCTGCAACGTGGCCCGCAGATTTGCTGGATTGCCAATGACATGATCGGCGGGAAAGATGCCGAGAATCGCATCGGGCGCAGTGCGCTCCAATAGAAATGCCGCCAGGCCTGCTGCGGGCGCGGTGTTGCGCGCTGCGGGTTCGGCAAGAATCTGCGCAGAGGGAAGGCCCTGAAGCTGTTCGACGATGGTCGGCTGCACCTCGCTGTTGGTAATCACCCAGAATTGGTCGAGTGCGGCCAAGGGCAGCAAACGGTCAACGGTCTGCTGGATCATGCTACGTTCGCCATCAAGAGCCAGCACCTGCTTGGGCTGGCGACGGCGACTGCGCGGCCAGAAGCGCGTGCCGCTTCCGCCTGCAAGAATGATGGGTCGAAGATCTATCGTATGCGGTTTCAATATGACCTATGGTAGCGAATGTAGTTGGATGCGTCGAACCTGCCCGGAGTCGCTTATGCCAGAGGTCGCGAGCGCTAGCGCGGCAGGGCGCGCAGAATTTCCATCGGCTCGGCTGCTTCCATCTGCCAGGCGGAGGTAGAGGCAGGCACCACGGCCATTTCGCCGCGTCGCAACAGGATGGGATCGCAGCCCGCTGCGTGGAGCTTGCCCTGGCCGCTGGCGACAAAGAGCAACTGCGCAGCGGCCTGCTGCGCGCCCACGGTAAAGGAATGCGGCGTAGCGGCTGGGTGTAGCGTGATGCGATCGACGCGAAAGTATTGCGATTCGATGAGCAAAGTGGAGTCTTTCTGCTCGCGTGGAGCAACTTTGCCTGCCTGCGTCTGCATGCGCAGGGCGCGAAAGCTCTCCTCCAGATGCAGTTCGCGGGGACGCCCGTAGTCGTAGAGTCGATAAGTCATGTCGGAGTTCTGCTGCGTCTCCAATAGAACCAGGCCTGGCCCGATGGCGTGAACCGTGCCGGCATCGACAAAGATCATGTCGCCCTGGGCAACGGGAATCCAGTTCAAGAGCGCTTCAAGTGTCTGCTGCTCGATAGCCTGTCGCACCTGCTGCTCGGTCACGCCGGGCAGAAAACCCAGCGCGACCTGGGCATCGGGCGTAGCCTCCAACGCGTACCAGCACTCCGTCTTGCCGTGCGGCTCGCCATGCAGACGGGCCAGCGCGTCATCGGGATGAACCTGCACGCTCAGCTTCTCCTGCGAAAAGAGAACCTTCATCAACAGTGGAAAGCGTTCGGCATGGGCGCTGCCGGAGCCGAGCAAGCTCTCACGATGATCTGAAAATACTTTGGCCAGCGTGGTTCCGGTCAACGGGCCGGAGTCTACCGTGCAATCGTCGCCACTCAGCCAGACTTCGCCAATTGGATCCCCGCCCACCGTGTAGTTGTACCAGGGAGCGAGTGTTCGCGCGCCCCAGATGCGGGT
This sequence comes from uncultured beta proteobacterium, assembly GCA_963781975.1. Lineage (GTDB taxonomy): Bacteria > Pseudomonadota > Gammaproteobacteria > Burkholderiales > Burkholderiaceae_F > GJ-E10. The sequence continues at coordinate 408,407 of CAWAHT010000005.1, read as the reverse complement.
GCGAAACCAGGGGCGAAGACGAAAGGGAGCAAGAGTTGGCATAGACCAATCCACATTTCAAAAAAAATAAAAACTCAGTCCTACTGTAACGGAATCCACATACAGAAAAAATCAGTACGGAAGAAAGCCCGCACGGGCATTGCTAACTATTGATGGATGTAAGAAAGAATGAATACGCTGCTCACGCCTTCGTCTTTTTAATTTTTTTGAAAATAGAAAAGTCCGCGCTCGGCAGATCCGTGCAGAGCGCGGACTTTTTGATGTAGAAAAAATTGCTGTGCGTTATGCCGGAACCGTTTCCACGGTTTTGACCTTGACCGGAGTCAGCCAGCCGTAGCGATCCGGGCGTTTGCCGCTGGTGATGCCAAAGAACTCCGCTGCCAGTTGCTGGGTGATCGGCCCGGTATTGCCATCCTTAACCAGAATGCGATCCACGGAGCGGATGGGTGTGACCTCTGCCGCCGTGCCGGTGAAGAAGACTTCGTCGGCAATGTAGATCAATTCGCGCGGCAGGGATTGTTCAACCACCGTGTAGCCCATCTCCTTAGCCAGCGTGATGACGGAGTCGCGCGTGATGCCAGAGAGAATCGAATCGGCCAGCGGCGTGGTGTACAGCGTGCCGTTGCGGACGATGAAGAGATTCTCGCCAGAGCCTTCGGACAGGTAGCCATTCACGTCGAGCGCGATGCCCTCAGAGTAGCCATTGGCATTGCGCGGGATGACGATTGGATTGGCTTCCCGCATCAGTTTGACCCGCGCGGAAAAATCGTCGCCCGCCGTCAGGCCGCGCCAATCGTTGAGGAAACGCGCCGCCTCCTCGCGCGTGGCGGCTTCGGCTGGCGCGAACAGCTCCAGGAAGTCCGACGGGTCGGCGCCGCCGGCGACGCGCGTCAGGCGGCGGAAAAACAGCGTGAAATCGGCGTTCGAGTCGTCCAGCAGCCGCCACAGGCCGGCGATGAAGGGCTCGTTGGCGGGATCGCGCGGCTTGAGACCGAGCTTGCGCTCGAGCCCCTGCGGCCAGAGCCGCGCCATAGGTGGGCTGGAACGCGTCCAGCATTTCGCGGGCGCGGCCCAAAGCCACGGCCTCGTCGGCGTCGAACAGAGGCAGCAGGCATTCCGCCAGCCGGGCCAGGTTCCACGAGGCGATCGGCGCCTGGCGGTTGAAGGCGTAGCGCCCGTCGGCGTCGACCGAGGAATACCTGCCGCCGGTTTGAATCCGTCCATGAAGGCGCAGGGGCCGAAGTCGATGGTTTCGCCGGAAATGGACATGTTGTCGGTGTTCATCACCCCATGGATGAAGCCGACCTGCATCCATTGCGCGACCAGCCGCGCCTGCCGCGCCACGACCTGCGAATAGAAGGCGAGATAGGCGTCGGGCTGGCCGGCAAATTCGGGATAGAGCCGGTCGATGCAATGGTCGGCGAGCGCTTTCGTCAGCACCGGGCCCTGGTTGCGCCGGGCGTCCTCGTTGGCGGCATATTCGAACGTGCCGACCCGGACATGGCTGCGCGCGATCCGGGTCAGCACGGCGCCGGGCTGGGGCCGTCGCGATAGACGGGCGCCCCGGTGGCGACGACGGCCAGCGCGCGGGTGGTCGGAATGCCCAGGCCGGCCATGGCCTCGCTGACGATATATTCGCGCAGCATGGCCGACAAAGTGGCGCGGCCGTCGCCGCGCCGGGCGAATCGGGTCGGGCCGGAGCCCTTGAGATGGACGTCGCGCCGACGGCCGTCGCGGCGCGCGATCTCGCCGATCATCGCGGCGCGGCCGTCGCCCATCGCGGCACGCGCCGAACTGGTGGCCGGAATAGGCCATGCTGATCGGCTCGGAACCCTGCGCGGCGCGGTTGCCGGCGAACACCGCCGCGACGGTGTCGTCATCGATCCCATCAGCGCGATGCGCAGTTCGTCGGCCAGCGGCCGGTTGAACAGCAGCAGGCGCGGCCGGGCGACGCCGGTGGGTTGCACGCGCGCGAAGAACCGCTCCGGCAGGCGCGCATAGCTGTTGGCAAAGCCGAAGCGCGGGCCTTCCATGCGTCAGCGCGGCGCCGTGCCGTCGCTCAGGCCGGCGCCGATCAGGAAGCTCAGGACGGAGATGAAGATGCTGGCGAAGAATGCGGTGCCGAAGCCGTCGATGGTGAAGCCGGTGACGAGCGCGGACACCAGCATGAGCACGAGCGCGTTGATCACCAGCAGGAACAATCCCAGCGTCAGCACGGTCAGCGGCAGCGTAAGCAGCACGAGCAGCGGCCGCACGATCGCATTGGCAAATCCGAGCAGCAGCGCGGATACGACGAGCGCCGCCGGACCGGCAAAATGCAGGCCCTTGAAGACGTAACCGGCGACCCAGAGCGACAGGGCGGTCGTGCCCCAGTGCAGCAGGAAGCGCACCAGGCTATTGCGCATTGCGGGCGCTCCTGCGGCGCCGTTGCAGCAGGCGGCGCACGACCTGGAAGGCCATCAGCCCCAGGGCGCCGGCTTCGACGCCGTGGCGCACCCGGTCGAACGTGCGCGCGGCCCCGCGCCCGGCGAAGACCGCCAGCACCAGCGGCAGCACTCTGCGCAGCAGCAGGCCGGCGCCGGCGGCAGCGGGGCCGCGGCGGCCCGCGCCGGTGAACAGCCCGACCAGCGACAGCGCGACGCGGGCGCCGCGGCGCACGGCGCCCTCTGCCCGGCCAGTTCGTCGAGCGCAACGACCAGTTCCAGGCGCCGGCGCGCGCCCTGCATGCGCAACGGGCTCAGGCGGGGGTCACGGCGCGGTTCGGTGGTCATCGTCAGTCGACTCCGGCGGCGCAGCCCCCGGCGGATGGCAGCACCGTCGCGCGCCAGTTCCGCGATGGTCTCGGCCAGCAGCGGCCTGGCTTGCGCCAGCGCACGCAACAGGCGCAGGACCAGGATCGCCGTCGCCGCACAATACAGCAGCGCCAGCACGGCCAGCGTATACCACCCGCAGCGCTCCCACAGAGCGACCACGAGTACCGCGCTGAGCGCAACGAGGCCCAGCATCGCCAGTACGCAGGCGCCCAGCGCCGCCAGCAGCCAGCGCAGCGCGTCCTGGACGGCCAGCGTCAATTCCGCGCTGGCGAACTCGGCCCGCGCCAGCACCAAGCTCAGCAGCGCTCGCGCCGCACGGCGCAAGGCGTCGATAGGCACGGCGGCCGGCCGCAGCGTCAGCGCCGCGCAATCAGCATGCCGACCAGCACGCCCACGGCGGCGCCCACGCCGATGGAACTCCAGGGATTGTCGTGCACCCAGTCATCGGTGGCACGTACCGTGGCCTTGCCCCGGTTCACCACGTCCTCGCGCACGGCATCGAACTTGGCCTGCGCGCTTTCGAGCATGTTCTCGGCGCGGCGGCGCAGTTCGCGCGCCTCGTCGCCGGTGGCGTCGGCAGCCTGGCGCAGCAGATCGTCGACATCGGTGAGCACGGTCTTGATATCGCCAACGAGTTTCCCGCGGCTTGCGTCCATGATGAATCTCCTCAGAAGACGGATTTCATCCTAGCACCGCCCCGGCGCACCATCGCCGGCGCCGCGCACGGGATTGCATCCATGCTTATGCTAGGTCAAAAATCGCCATGCGGTGCCGGCATGGCGGGCCTCAACCGGGGTCGTATGCCAGCCACCAGCCCGGTGGCGCCGGCGCGCCGGCGGGCGGCTGCGGCTGCGGCGCAAAGGTCCAGGCGGCGCCCGGCGCATCCGTCGCCCACAGCAGCGTCTGCGCCGGCAGCGCCAAGGCGGTTCCGCGCCCATCGCTCCAGTGCCCGGCCACGCGGGTAAACAGGCCGCGCATGGCCGGTGCGGCAGACCAGGCCCGGCCGCTTGCCGCGGGCAGAAGCTCCGCGCGGCCCGCGGCGGCCATCAGATTCAGGTCGCGTGTGGCGCCATCGAGCAGTTCGCAGTCCACCGCCAGCGCACCATCGAAGCGCAATGGCATGCTGGCGACTTCGAGCCGGTGTTCGCGCCCGGCAATGCGCAGCAGCACGCCGCTACCCTCGACCACCGCGAACCAGCGCTCGACGCCCGGAAACCGCGAGAAGGGGCCGCCGTGCGCGACATCCGCCAGGCTGATGCGCAGTTGCCAGGGCAGGCCGCCGGCGCGCGCGGGCGCCGGCAGCGCGAGCAGTTCGCGCGTCCAGCCGCCGCCGTTGCGCCAGCGCCCGGCGGCCACCGCCTGCGCGTGCACGATGCGCAGTCCGGACGGCGTGGTCATGGATTCGCGCCGCGCGCGCTACCTGTCACAATGCGCCGCTCGGCGCCGGCGCCCGGATGCGCACCGCGTCGACGGCAGTCTGGCAAGCGGAGTCGGCATGAGAGCATCGACCGCAGATTACCGTGCCTATCGCCTGACGGCGCTCGATGCGCTGCGCGGCCTGGTGATCGTCATCATGGCGCTGGACCACTGCCGCGATTTCCTCATGCTGGGGACCTCGCAGGATCCGATGTCCAACCCGGACATCACGCCGGGCCTGTTCGCCACGCGCTGGATCACCCACTTTTGCGCACCGACCTTCGTCTTCCTGGCGGGCACCAGCGCGGGACTCATGGGTGCGCGCAAGGCGCCCGCCGAACTCGGCCGCTTCCTGCTGCTGCGCGGGCTGTGGCTGGTGGTCGTAGAGGCGCTGGTGGTCTCCAACGGCTGGACGTTCGCGCCGGCGGGCGTCGCCGCCCTGGGCGGCGCTGCACGTACGCATGTCCCTCGACCTGCCCGGGTTGCGCATCGTGGCGGCCTTTCCGTTGCTGCCGTGGGTCGGCGTGATGCTGCTCGGGTTCGGCGCATCCATCCTGTTCGAGCTGCCGGCCGCGCGGCGCCGCGCACTGTTGCTGCGCTGGGGATTTGGCCTGGGCGCTGGTGGTCGTCGGTCTGTACACGCTTTGCCGCCGGGTGGCGGCGCTCAAGTCGCGCCGGCGCGACTGGTGGCTGAGCTACGTCTGAGCGCTGTCAGGCCTGCGGCTTGCCCGCAAGCTGGGCCTCGAGCTCGGCCACGCGCTTCTTGAGCGCCCGCTCCTCCTGGAAGCGCACGGTCTCGTCGCGGATGACGGCGAGCACCGCCTCCGGCTTGCCGGCGGCGTCGGTGAGCAGGGCCACGGTGAACGCGATCGAAAGCGAGCGGCCGGCCTTGTCGACGGCGGGCACGCGCAGCACGTCGGTGCCGTACCGGGTGTGGCCCGTGCGCATGGTCTCGTGGTAACCGTCCCAGTGGCGCTTGCGCAGCCGCTCGGGAATGAAGATGTCCATCGACCGGCCCAGCGCCTCGGCCGCGCGTGAAGCCGAACATGCGCTCGGCGCCGGCGTTCCACAGGACGATGGCCCCGGCCGCGTCGGAGACGACGAGCGCGTCGCCGACCGCGGACAGGAGTTGTGCCGGATCAACCGACAACCGTTGTGCTTCGCTCATGCGATCGACCCGGTGATGGCCGCGTGCCGCGCAGACACCAGCGCGGCACGCGTCGTTGGCAACCGCTCAGACCGCCTTTTCGGCGTGCAGCGCGGCGATCTCGGGTTTGCTGTAGCCGAGGCTCGCCAGCACTTCGTCGGTGTGCTCGCCCAGCAGCGGCGACGCCGGTGATCTCGGGCTTCATGTCCGAGAACTTGATCGGGCTGCCGACCGTCAGGTACTTGCCGCGTTCCTTGTGCGTCGACCTCGACGATGGTGCCGCTGGCGCGCAGCGACGGATCGTTGGCGAGTTCCTTCATCGTCAGCACCGGCGCGCACGGAATGTCGAACTTGCGCAGGATGTCGACCGCCTCGAACTTGGTCTTGTCGGCCAGCCACGTCTTCGATCGTCGCGAAGATGTCGAAGATGTGCGGCTGGCGCGCCTTGGCCGTGGTGTAGGCCGGATCGTCGATCCACTCGGGCTTGCCGATCGCCTTGCAGATCGGCTCCCAGGCGTGGCCCTGGATCGTGAAGTAGATGTAGGCGTTCGGGTCGGTTTCCCAGCCCTTGCACTTGAGCACCCAGCCCGGCTGGCCGCCGCCGCCGGCATTGCCGCCGCGCGGCACCACGTCGCTGAACGTCGCCGTGCGGATACTGCGGATATTCCTCCAGGTAGCCCAGGCGGTCCAGGCGCTGCTGGTCGCGCAGCTTGACGCGGCACAGGTTGAGCACGCTGTCCTGCATCGAGACCGCGACCTTCTGGCCCTTGCCGGTCTTCTCGCGGCCGATCAGCGCCGTCAGGATGCCGATGGCCAGGTGCATGCCGGTGTTGCTGTCGCCCAGCGCGGCCGCGCTGATCGGTCGGCGGGCCGTCCCAGAAGCCGGTGGTCGAGGCCGCGCCGCCGGCGCACTGCGCGACGTTCTCGTAGACCTTCAGGTCGTCGTAGTGGTGGCCGTCGCTGAAGCCCTTCACCGACGCCGACGATCATCTTCGGATTGAGTTCCTTGATGCGTTCCCAGGAGAAGCCCATGCGGTCGAGCGCGCCCGGGCCGAAGTTCTCGACCAGCACGTCGGACTCGCGGATCAGCTTCTCGAGCACGACCTTGCCTTCGGGCTTCTTGGTGTCCAGCGTCAGCGAGCGCTTGTTGCTGTTGAGCATCGTGAAGTACAGCGCATCGACATCGGGGATGTCGCGCAACTGGGTGCGGGTGACGTCGCCCGAACCCGGGCCGCTCGACCTTGATCACGTCGGCGCCGAACCAGGCCAGCATCTGCGTGCAGGCCGGGCCGGCCTGGACGTGCGTGAAGTCGATGATGCGAATGCCACTAAGCGGTTTATCCATGGTGCCTTGAATTCCTTTGTCTATCGGTATTGCGGTGAAGTCAGGGTTGGCGCAAGCGCCCGGCCGCGAACGGTCGGCCTACTTGTACATCGTCTGGGCCATCGTGCCGGGCGCATAGACGGCCGGATCGACCCAGATGTTGATCACGGCCGATTTGCCGGTCTTTTGCACCGACTCGCGGGCCCGCAGCAGCGCGCCGGCGATCTTGGCCGGATCGCGCACCTCCTCGCCGTAGCCGCCCAGCATCTCGGCAAACTTGCCGTAGGGGACGTCGCCCAGCAGGTTGCCGACGTTGCCGCGCTCCTGGCCGTACTTGGCCAGCTGCCCGTAGCGGATCTGGTTCATCGCCGAGTTGTTGCCCACCACCGCGATATACGGCACCTTGAAGCGGTTGGCCGTCTCCATGTCGAAGGCGGTCATGCTGAAGGCGCCGTCGCCGTAGTAGCACAGCACCTCCTTGTCGGGATTGGCCAGGCCTGCGGCAATGGCAAACCCGGTGCCCACGCCCAGCGACCCGAGCGCGCCCGGATCCATCCACTGGCCCGGACGGCGCGGCCGCACGGCCTGCGCCGAGATGGTGACGACGTCGCCGCCGTCGCCGATGTACACCGTGTTGTCGGCCAGGAATTCGTTGATTTCGTAGGCCACGCGGTACGGGTGGATGAGCGCGTTGTTGGACTTGAACAGCGGCATCAGCTTTTCCGTGGCGACCTGCTCGGCGTCCTGCAGTTCGCGCATCCAGGCCTTGCGCGCCTGGCGCTTGTCGTTCTTGATGCGGCCGCTGGCCGCCTGCAGCACCGCGCCCAGGATCGCGCCCGGATGGCCGGCAAGACCCAGGTCGATGTCGCGGTTCTTGCCGACCGTGCCGTAGTTCATGTCGATCTGCACCAGCTTGAGGTTCTTGCTGATGCGCTTGCCGTAGCCCATGCGGAAGTCGAAGGGCGTGCCGACGATGACGATGACGTCGGCCTTGGCAAAGGCCTGCGAGCGCGTGCGGTCGAAGTGGTGCGGATCATTCGGCGGCAGCAGGCCGCGGCTGGCGCCGTTGAAGTAACCCGGGATGTCCAGGCCGCGCAGCAGCGCGACGGCCTCTTCGTGGCCGCGCGCGGTCCAGACCTGCTGGCCGTAGAGGATGGCCGGGCGCTCGGCGTTGACCAGCAGATCGGCCAGCTTCTCGATGTCGGCCGGATCGCCGACCGAGCGCGATCGAGGCGCGGTAGCGGCCCGGCTCGGGGATGACGGCGGTCTTGATGTCGATCTCGCGGTCGAGGACGTCGCGCGGAATCTCCAGGTACGACGGCCCGGGCGCGCCGTTGAAGGCCTCGCGGATGGCCATCGAGACCATGTCGGCGGCGCGCTCGGTGGAGCGCACGCCGGCGGCGAACTTGGTGATGGGCCGCATCATGTCGACGTGCGGCAGGTCCTGCAGCGAGCCCATCATGTGCTGGGTCATGCCACCCTGGCCGCCGATATGCAGCATCGGGGTCTCCGAGCGAAAGGCCGTGGCCACGCCGGTCGACGGCATTGGTGCACCCCGGACCGGCGGTGGTGACGCACACGCCGAGCTTGCCGGTCTGGCGCGCATAGCCGTCGGCGGCGTGCGCCGCGACCTGCTCGTGGCGCACGTCGATGATGCGGATGCCTTCATCGACGCAACCGTCGTAGATGTCGATGATGTGGCCGCCGCACAGCGTGAAAATCGTGTCGACGCCCTCGTTCTTCAGGGCGCGGGCCACCAGGTGGCCGCCGGAAATGACATTGGCGTCACGGCTTTTCTGCTTGCAGCGTGTCGTCGGCAGTCGTGGTGGCCGACCGGTTTTCCAGGACGGAAGACATGATTCTCCTTTTGTTCTCGGCAACGGGCCTGCGGCGCGCGTTGCACCGCGCCCGGGGATGCATCCGCGCCGCGGCGAATCGCGGCGGGCGGGTGAACGTTTTTCATGATGGACTGAAGCGCGATCGATCTGCCGTTGACCGGGGTCAAGATTTGAAAAAAACCCTGCGGGGCGTCGGGGCGTGCCGCGACGCGGCTGGATTTTTGCGAGCGTGCCGTCGCGGCACCGCCTGGCTATGGGGCTGGCCGCTCCAGCCCGCAGGGTCGCGTCGGCCCAATCGAGCGCCTGCGTCGACGAACGTCGCCGCGCAGCGCTTGCATGCCGCCGGCTGCGTCGGGCGTTCGGCCGCCGTGCTCTCGAGCGACGAAGCGCGCTGCGCCAGCACGCGGTCGTGCGCCCTTCGGCCAGGACGCGCACGCGGGCCTGCACCTGGCCCGGCTGGCGCTCGCGCTGGCGAAGACCTGGCTGAATTCGTCGAGTTCGACCTGCAGGCGCAGCGCCGGGTGCGTCGCGCGGCGCCGACGCCCGCGCGGTGCCCGCCGGCGGCGGCCAGCCGCCAGGCGCGCCGCCTGGGCCTCGCGCAGCCGCTGCTTCGAGCAGCGCGGCCGGCGGCGCGACCCAGGCGCTTTGGGCATAGGCCTGCAGGCGCGCCGGGTCCGCATACGCCAGGCGATAAAGCAGGGCCGGGCGTCTGGAGCCAGGCCGGCGCGCGCAACCGTGATCGCCTGGGAGGCATCGAGTGCCGGCGTCCCCGCTGCAGCGCCGGCCACGGCGCGCGGCAGGCCGAAATCGTAGCGCCCGGGAGCGGGCGGTGCGGTCAGCAGGCGCTCAGCGCCAGCGCGCACGCCAGCGCGCGCAGCAGGCATCCGCCGCAGGCCGAGCAGCAGGGCGGCGCGATGCGGGCGGACATCAGCGCGCTCCGCCGCCAGCGCCGCGGGCGGTGCGGCATAGCCGGGTTCGCCCGGACCCGGCAGCGGCGGCCGGCGCGCCGAACACCAGGCTTTGCGGTCGCTGCTGCAGCTGCCCCAGCAGGCGCTATCGAGCTGCGCGCCGTGCGCGAGAGTTCGTCGAGCGTGCGCATCCAGGCGCGGCAGCGTGTCGTCGACGACGGCCGTGCTGCAGCGCCGGCTGGCCTCGCCGACGGCCTGCGCGCCCTGTCCGAGCTGATCGAGCGCCGCCCAGGTGCTGGCCCAGCTGCGTGCGGTCAGCGCCGTGCAGGTCGACGCAGCAGCTGGTCCAGGTGCTGGAGCGCAGCGTCGCGTGTCGGCTTCCAGGGCCTGCAGCGTTGCGCGGCACCGGCTGCAGGCTCCTGCGCCAGTCGGCCATCTGGTGCGCGGCCGCTTCGGTATTGCGCAAGCGTGCCGCCGACATGCGCGCCAGGTTGTCGTCGCCCAGGACCAGGTTGAGCCGGTGCGCCACCTGCGCGGCGTCGTGCAGCAGGTCGCGGCTCGAATCGCTCAGGCCGTCGATCAGCGACGGTCGCAGCGTCGATGCGGCCCGGCGCCGCGTCCGACGTGGCCAGCAACTGCGGCCGGCTGCCGTCGTCGTCCAGCGCGATGTACGACAGGCCGGTGACGCCCTGGTAGGCGAGCTGCGCCGAACGTGCCGCTGGGTCAGTCCGGCCGCCGCGGTCCACCGCGATGTCGACCAGGACGGTGCGCCGGTCCTGTGGATCGAAGCGCGATCGCCGTCGACCCGGCCGACGTCGACGCCGCGCAGCCGCACGGCCGCCTTGGCGTGCAGCCCCGAGACGGGAATGCGCGCGACGACGAGGTAGGGCACGCGGTCGATGCTGTCGCGCGTCAGCCACAGGGCCGTGGCGATCAGCCCCACCGTCAGCGCAATGACGAACAGACCCGCGGCGATCACATTGGCCCGGCTTTCCATGCCTTGCCCTCCTCAAGTGTTCCCGACGGTGCTGCGATCGGCGCCGGCGCCCTGCGCCGCCCCGCGCGCCAGCGCGCGGCGCGCCTGCGTCAGCGAGCGGCGCACGTCGCCCACGCTGTCCTGCGCGCAGCGCTGCCTGGTGGCCGAGAAAGAAGCTGTGCACGAACGGGTGGTCCAGCTGCACCACGTCCCACAGCGGCGCGACCGCGATCAGGCGCTGGTCGGCCAGCACCGCCACGCGGTCGGTGAGCGCGATCAGGGTGTTCACGTCGTGCGTGACCATCACCACGGTGAGGTGCAGTTCCTGGCGCAGGCGCTCGATAAGCTGCACGAAGCCGGCGCTGCGCTCCGGATCGAGGCCGGCCGTCGGCTCGTCGAGGAACAGCAGCTCGGGATCGAGCGCCAGCGCGCGCGCCAGCGCCACGCGCTTGACCATGCCGCCCGACAGCTGCGCCGGCAGCTTGCCGGCGCTGTCGGCGTCGATCTCCACCAGCGCGAGCTTCATCATGACCAGCTCGCGCACCACGTCCTCGGGCAGGGCGCGCAGCTCGCGCAGCGGCAGCGCGACGTTGTCGTAGACGTTCAGCGCCGAGAACAGAGCGCCCTCCTGGAACAGCACGCCCCAGCGCCGGCGCGTGCGCTGCAGCGCTTCCTGGTCGCAGCTCCTGCAGCGGCGTGCCGAATACGCGGATGCTGCCGCGCGCCGGCGTGTCCAGTCCGAGCATCAGGCGCATCAGCGTGGTCTTGCCGCTGCCCGATTCGCCGATCAGCGCCAGCACTTCGTCGGGATGCACGCACAGATCGATGCCGCGGTGGATGAACTTGCCGCCCAGCTGCGTCCACAGGCCCTGCACGTCGATGACGCATTCGTGCGCCATCGTTCACACCCCCACCGGCGAGAACAGCACCGCAATGGCCGCGTCGACCAGGATCACCACCGTGATCGAGGTGACCACCGAGTCGGTCGTGCCGGTCGCCAGGCTCTCGGTGTTGGGCTTGATGCGCAGGCCGTAGTGGCAGGCGATGACCGCGATCAGGATGCCGAACAGCATGCCCTTGCCGATGCCGAGCCACAAATTCGACGCCGGCAGCGTGGCGGGCAGGGTGTGCAGGAACTCGCGGTAGCTGATGCCCAGTTCCCAGTTGGCCGCCAGCATGCCGCCCAGCAGCGCGATCGCATTGCACCAGAGCACCAGCAGCGGCAGCGTGATCGCCAGCGCCAGCACCTTGGGCAGCACCAGGCGCAGGGTCCGCGAAATGCCCATGACCGCGAGCGCATCGAGCTCCTCGGTGACGCGCATCACGCCCAGTTGCGCCGTCATGGAGGAGCCGGAGCGCCCGGCCACCAGGATGGCCGCCAGCATGGGGCCGAGCTCGCGCACGATGCCGATGCCGAGGATGTTGATGATGAAGATGTTGGCGCCGTAGCCTGGCCAGCTGCTTGGCCGACAGGTAGCTGAGCACCACGCCCACGAGGAAGCCCACCAGCGCGACGATGGGCAGCGCCTGCGCGCCGGTGCGGTGGATGTTGGCCGAGATCTCGCGCCAGGGAACGAGCGCCGGCCGCCGCACCAGGTGCAGTACGTCGAGCACGAGGTGCCCTGACAGCAGCACGATCTGCTGCATGTGCTCGCGCAGCGCCAGCAGCGGGCGCCCCAGCGCCGCCACCAGCGCCAGCGGGTCGTGCGCCGCCGGCGCGGGCGGCGCCAGCGGCACCGGCGAAAGGTGCGCGAACATCGATTCCTGCTCGGGCCGCAACTGCAGCCGCGGCCGCCGCCGGCCCCAGCTGCGCCACAGCAGCAGCGCGCCGGCATCGTCCAGCGTGCGCACCGCGCGCAAGTCCCACAGCACATCGCCCTCGCGCACGAAGCCCAGCAGCTGGCGGCGCAGGACCACGGCATGCGGCAGCAGCGCGCGCAGCACCCAGTTGCCGCTGAGCACGATGCGGGCCCGGCCGTCCGCGGCCAGGCGCCGCTCGAGGCGCGGCGCGTGCGGGCCGTCCGCCGGCGTGGGTTCGTCGCCCGCGGGGGCCACGCTCATGGGCGCGCCGCCTGTGCGTCGACCGCCGGCCCGGCGCCATCGGATGCTTCGACACCCAGCGCATCCAGGGGCGGCCCGGTCTCCACGTCATGGCCGGCGTCGACCCAGGCGTCCAGGCCGCCGGCCAGCGGGCGCACCCGCCGGTAGCCGTGATCCATCAGCAGGCGCGCCACGCGCGCCGCCGACGCCTCGCTGGGGCAGGTGCAATAGACGACGATCTGGCCGTCGCGCGGCACGCCCTGCAGGTGCTGCGCGGCATTGTCCATGTCGACCGGCCGCGCGCCCGGGATGCGGCGCGGATCGATGCGCCGTGCCGCGCCCGAGCGCACGTCCAGGATCACCGGCTTGTCGGGCCCCTGCACCAGGCGCAAAAGCTCGTCGACCGAGATCCGCGCCATCCGCAGCGCGCGGTAAAAGCGACGGCGCTCCCACCACTTGAAGAAGAGGAAGAGCGCGAAGGCGACGCCCAGCGCGTAGACGGCGAGCACGCCGAAGCGCGCCAGGTAATCGCCGGCCAGTTCGATCTGCTCGTGCAGCGCCGCGCCCAGGGCCAGCGAAACGCCGATCCAGATCAGCGCGCCGGCGCCGGCGTAGAGCACGAAGGCCGCGGGAGCCAGGCGCATGGCGCCCGCCAGTGGCGGCGCGATGGTAGACAGGCCCGGAACGAACTTTGCCGCCAGCAACATGCGCGCGCCCCAGTGCTCGTACAGGGTCTCGGTCTGGCGCACGCACGAGTCGGGCGACAGCGAAATTCGGCACAGGACCCGCAGCACCTGGCTGCCGTAGCGCCGTCCCGCCATGAACCACGCCACGTCGCCGAGCAGCACGGCCAGCAGCGCCACCGCCGCGATTGCCGCAAACGAGAGGGTGCCGCCCGCGGCCAGCGCCCCGGCGACGATCAGCAGCGGCATGGCAGGCAGCGGAATGCCGACGGTTTCCAGTAGGACGGCCGCAAATACCAGCAGCAGCCCGTAATGGTTCGTCAGGTGGATCAGTTCCTGCATGGAGGACATCCGATCAGGGTTGGCACGCGCGGACACGGCCCCGGGCGGCGGGCCGGTCGGCGCCGCGCGCGGCACGGGCATGGCGCTGGCGCATTTTGCACCTGCGGCCTTCCCGCGCGTATTCTGGCGCAGCGCCGGCCGGCAAGAAATCGCGCAGACGTTTACGATCGGGGTTTACCCGGCCCGTGCGCGCCGGCGCCCGGCCGTCGCGTGCTCCCGGGCACATCCTTCGCCCACTGCACGGGTACTTTGCCATGTCCGCCGACCAGATTGCGCTGTTGCTGCTGTTGTGTTTCGTGAACTACCCCTTCGTGCTGGCGATGGAGTGGGCTGTGCGCCGCGGCCTGTTCAAGCCGGTGTACGACGTGCCGGTGACGGCCGAGCAGCGCCGCCGCGAGATCCGCAATGCGCTGCACACGACGCCCATGCATCCGGCCGTCATCGCACTGTGCATCCTCACCGGCGCGGCGCGCATCGCGCCGGAATCGGTGCCGGCGGCGGTGGTCACCTTCGGCATCACGTTCGTGTGGACCGAGATCTACCATTATTTCCTGCACCGCGCGATGCACCTGAAGGCCTTCCATTTCACGCATCGCGAGCACCACCGCTCGCGCATCACCAATGCGTGGACGTCCATCTCGTTCTCGCTGTGGGAGGAATTCTTCTTCGCCATCGGCGTGATGACCTTCCTGAGCGCGCTATCGTGGATCCACCCGATATCGCTCTATGGCATCGTGGCCTACTACCTGCTGTACTTCTCGACCAACACGATTGGCCACGCCAATGTCGAGTACAACGCGCCGGGCTATGCCGGAACCTTCTTCGGCCGGCTCTTCACGACCTCGGCCTACCATGCGATGCACCACGCGCGCTACATCAACAACTACGGCCTGCTCACGCCGTTCATGGACCGGCTGTTCGGGACCGAATGGCCCGATTCGGCCGACGTGCAGACCCGCGCGGCCCTGGGCCAGCCGCTCAAGGCGCTCAAGGAGCGCTACGACCGTGCCGGCGCGGCCGAGGCCGACGACCCGGCGCTGGACCATTCGCGCGTCTAGCCGCCGCCCGGGCAGCCGATCCACGGCGCCATGCGGCGCCGCGTGCGGCAAGGTTTGATTACAACCGAATCGTCGCGCTTACATCCGCGCGGTCGGCGGGCCGTGCTGGCCGCGCGTTTGTTGCGGTAGGCTGTTCGCACCGCATCCACGATCCAAGGAAGGAACCATGACCACGCGACTTTCCCTCACGGCCGTACTGCTGGGACTTGCCCTGCCCCTGCTGGCCGGCACCGCCCGGGCGCAGATGCCGCCGCCCGGAATGCACCCGGCGTACCTGCACGCGCTCACCGACCTGCGCGACGCACGCTGGTTCCTGGCCCACCCGCGCGATGGCGCGCCGCTCGAGGAGCGCGAGCACCGCGCCGTGGTCGCGGTCGACCGCGCCATCGAGCAGGTGCGCCGCGCCGCCTATTACGACGGCAAGGACGCGTACGAGCATCCGCGCGAAGACGCCTATCCGGAGCCGCGCGGCCGCTTGCGCCGGGTTTCCGGACTGCTGCGCCGGGCGCGCGACGATGTGGCCCGGCAGGAGGACAATTTGCAGGTGCGCGATCTGCAACTGCACGCCGTCAGGCGCATCGACGAGGCGATCCGCCTCACCGAGAGCGTGATGATCGACCGCGAGCGTGCGCGCGAGACGTACCGCGAGCACGAGTAGCGGCCCGGCAGTGCATGGCGGCGGCGCCGGGGCGTGCCGGCGCCGCGCCGCAGCGCAGAACGCCCAATGAACAGGAGAAACATAATGCGCTTCATTCGCAACGCCGCTGATCCGCGCCGCCTGCGCCTGCCGCAGGCCGCCGTGGCGCTGGCCACGCTCGCCCTGGGCGCCTGCGTGGTACAGCCGGTCGGCCCGGATTACGGCTATGGCGGCGCGGCGTACTACACGCCGGGACCCTATGCGTACGTGAGTACGCCGCCGCCCGAACCGCGGGTCGAGGTCATGGGCGTGGCGCCCGGCCCGGGCTACCTGTGGCTGACGGGCTACTGGGGCTGGGCCGGCGGACGCCACGAATGGGTGCCCGGCCGCTGGGAAGCGCCGCGCCCGGGCTATTACTACGAACCGCACCGCTGGGTGCACGAGGATCGCGGCTGGCGCCTGCACGAAGGCGGCTGGCGCGAAGATCGCGGTCGCGCCGAGCACGGGCGCGACTAGCGGCGGCGCTAGCACCGCGGAGCCGGACCGGACCGGCGAAGTTCCGGCCAATACCTGCGATCGGCAATGCCGTTCACCGGCGGCGGCGCGCGGCGGGGTGCGCCTGGCGCGGCGAATGCGTAAGGTGGCCGTAAGCGGGTATTCTTACCGTGCTCCCGGCTCCCGCAGGTAAAAAAGAAGCCGCCTTCCAAGGGGATTTCGCCAATGTCCAGCATCGAATCCGTATTGCTCGAGAAACGCGTATTCGCGCCGGGCGAGCGCGCCACGTCCGGCGCCGCCATTTCCGGAATGGACGCCTACCGGGCCTTGTGCGCCGAGGCGCAGAGCCGGCCCGAGGCGTTCTGGCGCCGCCTGGCACTGGAGAACCTGCTGTGGCGCAAGCCGTTCACCCAGGTGCTCGACGAGTCCAGGGCCCCGTTCTACCGCTGGTTCGCCGACGGCAAGCTCAACGCTTCGTACAACTGCCTGGACCGCAACCTGGAAAACGGCAATGGCGGCAAGGTCGCGATCATCTTCGAGGCCGACGACGCCGCGGTCACGACGGTCACCTACCAGGAACTGCATGGCAAGGTATGCCAGCTGGCCAACGGCCTGCGGGCGCTCGGCTACAAGAAGGGCGACCGCGCCATCATCTACCTGCCGATGTCCATCGAGGCCGTGGTTGCCATGCAGGCCTGCGCCCGGCTGGGCGTCATACACTCGGTGGTCTTCGGCGGCTTCTCGGCCAAGTCCGTGCAGGAGCGCATCGTCGACGTCGGCGCGAGCCTGGTGATCTGCGCCGATGAGCAAATGCGCGGCGGCAAGGCCGTGCCGCTCAAGCCCGCGATCGACGAGGCCTTCGCGATGGGCGGCTGCGACGCCGTGCGCCATGTGATCGTGTACCAGCGCACCGGCGGCAAGGTGGCGTGGCACCCGCGCGACCACAAGCTGGCCGAGGTGATGCAGGGCCAGCCGCAGACCTGCGAACCGGAATGGGTGGAGGCCGAACATCCGCTGTTCGTCCTGTACACCTCCGGATCCACCGGCAAACCCAAGGGGGTGCAGCACTCCACCGGCGGCTACCTGCTGTGGACCGTGCTCACCATGAAGTGGACCTTCGACGTGCGTCCGGACGACGTGTTCTGGTGCACGGCCGATGTGGGCTGGGTCACCGGTCATTCGTACGTGTGCTACGGCCCGCTGGCCACCGGCACGACCGAGATCATCTTCGAAGGCGTGCCCACCTATCCCAACGCCGGCCGATTCTGGCGCATGTGCCAGGACCACAAGGTCAGCATCTTCTACACCGCGCCGACCGCCATCCGGGCGCTCATCAAGGCCAACGAGGGCGACACCAGCACGCACCCGGACAAATTCGATCTGCGCAGCCTGCGCATCCTGGGCACCGTGGGCGAACCCATCAACCCCGAGGCCTGGATGTGGTACTACAAGCACGTGGGCAAGGAGCGCTGTCCGATCGTCGACACCTTCTGGCAGACCGAGACCGGCGGCCACATGATCACGCCGCTGCCCGGCGCGACGCCGCTGGTGCCGGGATCGTGCACGCTGCCGCTGCCCGGCATCGAGGCGGCCATCGTCGACGAAACCGGCCACGACGTGCCCAACGGGCAGGGCGGCCTGCTGGTGGTCAAGCGCCCCTGGCCGTCGATGATCCGGACCATCTGGGGTGATCCCGAGCGCTTCGTCAAGAGCTACTACCCGGCCGAGCTGGGCGGCACGCTGTACCTTGCCGGCGACGGCGCCATCCGCGACAGGGAAACCGGCTACTTCACCATCGTCGGCCGCATCGACGATGTGCTCAACGTCTCGGGCCACCGCATGGGAACGATGGAGATCGAATCGGCGCTGGTGTCGCATCCGCTGGTGGCCGAGGCGGCCGTGGTGGGGCGCCCCGACGATCTCACCGGCGAGGCGATCTGCGCCTTCGTGGTTCTCAAGCGCACGCGACCGGAGGGCGAGGAAAGCCTCAAGATCGCCAAGGACCTGCGCGACTGGGTGGCCAAGGAGATCGGCCCGATCGCCAAGCCCAAGGACATCCGCTTCGGCGACAACCTGCCCAAGACCCGCTCCGGCAAGATCATGCGCCGCCTGCTGCGCTCCCTGGCCAAGGGCGAGAACATCGCCCAGGACACGTCAACGCTGGAGAACCCGGCCATTCTCGAGCAGCTCAAGGTAACGCTTTAACGGGGGCGGGCAGCCCTCACCCCCACCCCTCTCCCGGAGGGAGAGGGGTGGAAGAAGGGCGATCCCAATGGCGACACCGAAATCCATGTCCACCGCAGGGCCGCCGTCCGACTACTGGTCCCAAACCCGCAACCTGACCTTCGTCCTTCTTGGCGCGTGGTTCCTGGCGACGTTTGTCCTCGTCTATTTCGCCCGATCGTTGCGTTTCGTCTTCCTCGGCTGGCCCTTCTCCTTCTACATGGCGGCGCAAGGTTCGCTGCTCCTCTACCTGCTCATCGTCTACGTGTACGCCCGCCGCCAGCGTCAACGCGATATCGCCTTCGGCTTTGGCGACCCGCAGGACGACTAGCGCCGCCGTGTCCATCTTCCCCGTCAGCGCCGCGTCGGCAGAGGAGCGCCGTGAAGCCCGCAGCTTCTCGCGCCGGCTGGGCCGGTACTACCTGTGGTTCACCGCGGCTTTCCTGGGCTTCGTGCTGCTGCTGGGCATCGGCGAACGGATGGGCCTGTCGCGAACGCTGATCGGCTACATCTTCCTCTTTGCCACCATTGGCCTGTATGCCGGCATCGGCATCATGAGCCGCACCACGGATGTCGCCGAGTACTACGTCGCGGGCCGGCGCGTGCCCGCCTTCTTCAACGGCATGGCCACGGGTGCCGACTGGATGTCGGCCGCGAGCTTCATCGGCCTGGCCGGTTCGCTCTACGTGCTGGGCTTCGACGGCCTGGCCTTCGTGCTGGGATGGACCGGAGGCTATTGCCTGGTGGCGCTGCTGATCGCGCCGTACCTGCGCAAATTCGGGCAGTTCACGATTCCCGACTTCATCGGCGCGCGCTACGGCGGCGACGTGGCCCGTGCCATCGCCATGCTGGCGGCGCTGATGTGCTCCTTCGTCTACGTGGTGGCGCAGATATACGGCGTGGGGCTGATCACCACCCACCTGACCAACGTGGACTTCAGCTACGGCGTCTTCCTGGGGCTGGCCGGGATCCTGGTGTGTTCGTTCCTGGGGGGCATGCGCGCCGTCACCTGGACCCAGGTGGCCCAGTGCATCATCCTGCTGGTCGCCTTCCTCATCCCCGTGGCGTGGTTAGGACTGAAGACGACCAATTCGCCGCTGCCGCAGATCTCCTATGGCCAGGTCATGGAGCGCCTGGCGCAGCGCGAGGGCGAACTGGCGCGCGACCCGCGCGAACGCGCCGTGCGCGACGTCCTGCTGGCCCGCGCCGACCAGGCCAGTGCCCAGGTGGCCCACCTGCCGCAGAGCTGGCAGGACGGCCAGGCCGCGGCCCGCGGCGCCATCGACGAACTCAAGGCCCGCCACGCGCCATACAGCGAACTGCGCACGGCCGAGCGCGCGCTGGCGCGCTACCCCGCCAACCCGGAGATGGCGCGCCGCGTGTGGCAGAAGCAGGCCGACGATTACGCCGAACGCGGTGCCGCCCTGATGCCGCATGCCGAGCCCTTCTGGAGCGGCCAGGCCGACCCGGTGCGCGCCGAGCGCGAAAGCGCCACCAAGCGCTGGAACTTCCTCGCCCTGGTTTTCTGTCTGATGGCCGGCACGGCGGGACTGCCGCACGTGCTGATGCGCTCGTACACCACGCCCACGGTGAACCAGGCCAGGAAGTCCGTGTTCTGGGCGCTGTTCTTCATCCTGCTGCTTTACCTGTCCGCGCCGGCCCTTGCCGTCCTGGTGAAGTTCGACATCTACACCAACGTCGTTGGGCGCCACTTCAGCGACCTGCCCGCGTGGGTGGCCGCGTGGAGCCGCGTCGATCCCTCGTTCCTGCGGCTGGAGGACATCAATCACGACGGCATCGTGCAGCTGGCCGAGTTGCAGCTGGGCCCGGATATCGTCGTGCTCGCCATGCCAGAGATCGCCGGGTTGCCCTATGTGATCACGGGCCTGGTGGCCGCTGGCGGCCTGGCGGCGGCGCTGTCGACCGCCGATGGCCTGCTGCTCACCATCGCCAATGCGCTGTCGCATGACCTGTACTTCAAGATGATCAACCGCAACGCCAGCCCGGCGCGGCGCGTGACGATGGCCAAGGTGCTGCTGCTGCTGGTGGCCCTGGTCGCCGCCTTCGTCACCCTGATGCGCCCGGGCAGCATCGTGTCGCTGGTCGGCCTGGCCTTCTCGCTGGCCGCCTCGTCGTTGTTCCCGGCGCTGGTGCTGGGCGTGTTCTGGCGGCGGGCCAACCGCTGGGGGGCAATTGCCGGCATGCTGACGGGCTTCGGCGTATGTTCGTATTACATCGCCACCCGCTATCCTTTCTTCCAGGCCATGCTGGGCCTGGTGTCCGACGACTGGGCGCCCTGGTTCGGCATCGAGCCCATCTCCGCCGGCGTGTTTGCCGTGCCGCTGGGCTTTGCCGCGATCGCCATCGGCAGCCTGCTGACGGCCAGGCCGGGGCCGCAAAGCGACCGCTTCGTCGATTACGTGCGCATGCCGGAGCGGCGCGGCGAGGAAAATCCGGCCGAACCCGGGAACCGGTAGAATCCGGCCCGGCATGCAATGTGCCGGGAGAGATGGCCGAGCGGTCGAAGGCGCACGCCTGGAAAGTGTGTATAGGGTCAAACCTATCGTGGGTTCGAATCCCACTCTCTCCGCCAGCACACCATTTCACGGAAATTCAGCGAAAATCAAAAACCGCAGTATGTTATTGATGTTTATATGAATTCCCAAAAACCCCGCAATCACCTCGTGTTGCAGCGCTCCGTGTTCGGTGAATGCGTATGGTGGCCGGCGCAGGCCCATTCTGGCGCCCGGATTGGACATCACGATTTGTGACCTCCAACGGCTGAACTCCTGCGGCGACAGTTGCCTTTCAAATGCACTGGGCCGATTGAGGTCACTGCGCCTCGTGGCATACGGCTTCGATGTTGTGACCGTCCGGATCGAGCACGTAGGCGCCGTAGTAGTTGGGGTGGTAGTGGGGCCTCAAACCCGGCGCGCCGTTGTTCTTGCCGCCTGCCGCGATGGCCGCCCTGTGGAAGGCATCCACCGCCACGCGCGAGGACACGCGAAATGCGATGTGGATGGGTGGCTCGATCGCGTCGCCTTGGCTGATCCAAAAGTCGGATCCGTCGTCATGGCAGAAGCCGACGCTGCCCGTATGGCGACCGGGCGTGGCGGGCACCTCGACTATTCGCGAATGGCCAGTCGGCGCGAGTGCCTGCAAATAAAACGCTTTGCTCCTCTCGTAGTCGCTGACGACAACGCTCACGTGATCAATCATTCGAACTCCGTTCCGTGAAGCGCAAATTGACGCTCCCACTCGCCAATATTTCAGCGCGCCTTCACTCAGGCTCGGCCGGGATTGGACGTCCCCGTTGCCCCTTGCGGGAGGGTTTTGTGACTGTTGCTGCTGGCGCCGATCCAATATCGACCCACCGAGCCGGCGATCGCCTTCCGGACATGTCCTGCGCGATCGCCGGCGCCGCGGACGTGCGCTAGCGGAACTTCAACTCCTGCAGCAGCGAGTTCGTTTCAATCTCGCGGATCTCGAGACGGTTGCCGGATTCCTTCACCAATTGAGCCTGGCTCTTCTTCTTCCAGGCAATGTACTCGTCCTGGCGCTTATCGCCCTCATGTCCGCTCGGCAGGCGCTCCGACACAATGACGAGGTAGATATCAGGCTCGCCTTTGCGGGGGTAGTTGTTGCCTAGGACCATGTAGGACTTGATCCATCCCTTGGACTTGGCAAATTCCTGGTCTGCCTTCCACTCCGTGGCGAGAAAGTTCGCATAGGCGAGCTCGCCACCGTCCTTCAGCTTGACTCCCGTAATCTCGTAGAAGTCTCCGGGGACCATCGGCCAGTCACCGGCCCATGCCGGTTTCGGGATTCCCACGTAAATCGCGAAGAGCGACACGAGCAGCAGACCATTCACCAGGATTTTCTTCATATTCTTCTCCTCTATGCGAGATGGATACAACCGGATAAACGTGCATTCCGAAAAGCCCCTGTACCTTGGGGCGATTCGCCAACAACCCTTCGGCCTGCGATTCGAACTACCGGTTCAAGAGCCTTGCCGGCTGGTGCGCCTGCTCCCGCAAACGTGGTGAGCGTGCCCTCCTTGTCGCCGTCGACCGAGGCGGACCGGCGCCTTCTCGTGGCCGACACCTGCCAGGCCGGCCGCGATTGAATTTGACGGGTGACGCTGATGCGAGCTTTGCCGACGTCGCCGTCTGCCGTCAATACCGGACAAATTCCGTACCCGGGCCCTGGAGAAACGGACACTTCAAGCGGCGCCTAGCTTCACGCCGGGTCCAGCTTCATGCGCGCCAGCATCAGCGCGTAGCGCGCGTCGGTGCGCAGCTTCTTGAACAGGGGGTCGACCCTCAGGTAGATCATGGTGGGGTCGTGCACGGAAAATGCGCGCTCGAGCCAGTCGAAGGACTGGTCGATCTCGCCCCGGAAGGCGTGAAGGGCGGCGATTTGATAGGTATAGCTGTCCGCGTAATTGGCGGTCAGGTCCTTGAGCGCACTGCGGTATGCGGGCCCGTGCCCGAGCGCGGATTCGGCCAGTGCGACGCTGTACAGGCGCGCCGCGGCAAAAGAGATGCCGCGGGCAATTTCGAGTGCCGTGTCCGGGTGGCCGTCCAGGACCTCCAGGACCGCGGCACGCATCTGCGTATTGCTCGATTGCGGAGCGAGTTCCAGGCCGCGCTGGGTGGCGCGCCGGGCGGCGGCGAGGTCGCCGCTCCAAAGCAGGCAGTCGCTGAACAAGGTCCAGACCAGGCTCGACAGCGGGTCGGCATCGACGGCGGCACCGCTTTCGCGCACGGACATCGCGACCCGCCCCTGCACGTAGTCGAGTTCGGCCTGCGCGATGAGCGTCCATGCATTGACGGGTGTCAGGCTCCGCGCCGCATCGACATCACGTTGCGCGGCGGGCCAATCCCACTGGTACAGGTGAATGAGAGCGCGAAAGGCGCGTGGCTCGGACAGTTGCGGCGCAAGCGCGACGGCGCGATCGGCCATCGCGAGGGCTTCGCGTTGTTTCGCCTCGTCGCCCTCGTTGGATGCCACGACGAGGTCGGCAATCGCAAGTCCGGCGTACGCCACCGCGTAGTCGGGGTCCAGTACGATGGCCTTGCGGAATTCGCCCGCAGCTTGCGTCATGGAATTGTGATCGAAATGATCCCTTAACAGGAGGCCACGCATGTAGTGATCGTGCGCCTCGCTGCTGGCGGTTCTAAACGGATTGGCACCGCCAAGCATGCGCGTCCCGAGCGTGGCAGCGATGGCACGGGCAATCTCGTCCTGAATCTGGAAGACGTCCCGCACGTTTCGGTCGTAGTCCTGTGACCACAGCTGATGTCCATCCTGGGCCCGGACCAGGCTTACCGTCACGCGCAGGCGTTTGCCGTCCTGCCGTACGTTGCCCTCCAGCACGTTGGCCACGTGGAGCTTGCCGGCGATCGACGCGACATCGTCCGACGTTCCTTTGAAGAAAAAGGACGAGGCGCGCGCCGGCACGCGCAGGTCGGGCAGCGCCCCGAGCCGGCCGATGAGTTCTTCGGATAGGCCTTCGGCCAGGGCTTCATGCGTCGCGTCGCCATCGACGTTCACGAAGGGAAGCACGGCAACGGATCTCTCGCTGGGTGGCAACGCGCCGCGCGCGGCGTCGCCGGTCGAGGAAGAATCATTGGCCGAAGCAGCGATTGCGGTCGACGCGATGCCCGCCGGCCGTTCGCCGAGCCACCAGTGGCTCGCGAGCGCGCCGAGCAGTGCGGCCGACCCGATAGCGGCCAGCGGCAGGGCCTGCCGTCTGGCAAACCTGGCGGCAAGGTAGGCGGGCCGCGCGTTGCGGGCGCCCACCGGCTGCCCCGCAAGGTAGCGTCGCAGGTCGTCGGACATGGCGTGAGCGCCGGAATATCGATTCTCCGGCTGCGGCGCCACCGCCTTGAGAACGATCGAATCCAGGTCGCCACGCAGCCGGCGCGAGAGTTCGCGCACCGTGCATTGCTGCGCGGCAGCGGCGCCGGGCAGCACCTGGGCGCTTGGGCCGCGTGGCGGAACCGTCATGATCGATCGTTCGAGGTAGGCGAGTGCCGCGCCTGGCTTCAGTCGATGCGGCCGGCTGCCGGTCAGGAGTTCGCAAAGCAGCACGCCGAGGGCGTAGATGTCGCTGGCGCGTTCCGGCGCTTCGCCGCGCAGCACCTCCGGGCACGTGTATTCCGGCGTCAACGCACGGCCGAATATCTTGGTGAGTTGGGTGTGCTCGTCGTCATCGACAAGGAGCTTGGCCACGCCAAAATCCAGGAGACGCACCTGCCCGGCGTCGTTGACCATCACGTTGGATGGCTTGATATCGCGGTGCAGGACACCCCGCTCGTGCGCGAAATGCACCGCTTCGAGCACCTGCAGGAAGAGTTCGAGGCGCGCGCGCAGACCAAGGTGCTGCGCGTCGCTCCAGTCGGTGAGCGTCTGGCCCGGCACGTACTCCATTGCCAGGTACGGCATTGCGTCTGCCCCGGTGCCGGCGTCATAGAGCCGCGCGATCTGGGGATGCTCGAGGCTCGCCAGAATGTCGCGCTCGCGGGCAAAGCGTCGAAGCATGTCGCCGCGCAGGTGAAGCGCGACCGGCAGCTTCAGGGCGACGTGCCGGTCATACGCCCCGTCGCCACGGCGAGCCAGCCACACCTGGGCCATGCCGCCTTCCCCAAGGCGCCGGATCAATTCGTAGGGTCCAACGTGCTGGCCGACGTGGAACAGATCGGCGACAGCATCCATGTCGGCGAATTTGGGCAGGGTGCGCAACTTCTCGCCACCCTGCTGCAGGAGGGCGTCCCGCAGAGCTGGAAGAAGATCGTGCTCCGCTTGCGGCAGGTCTTCCAGCCAGCGTCGCCGCTGCCCCAGGTCCAGGTCGAGCGACTGGTCGAGCAGTCGATCAAGCCTGGCGATCTGTTCCGTCGTAAGCGCCATCGCTTGTGGTCAGTGCAATCGACCGCGTAGATCCATTCTGGCGGGACGCGGCGCGTGTCCAGTGGTCTGCGCGATACGGGCGGTACTCAATTGAGCGCCTGCGCGAGGATAAGGCGCGCCTTTTCCAGGTCGCGCTCGACCGTGCGCTCGCTTACCTCCAGCGCTTGCGCAATTTCCGCGCTGCTGTATCCGGCGAAATAACGCATCTGCGCAAGCTCAGCCAGGCGGGGATTGACCTGCTCGAGTGCCAGTAACGCCTCGTGCAGATCGATGATCGCCTGTTCCGCCCCGGTTTCCTCAAGCAGGTCAGTGGAAAGCATTACCTTGCGCAGATGGCCGCCCCGACGCTCGGTTTGACGTTCCCGCGCCGCATTCAGAATCACCGAGCGCATGACCTGGGATGCATACGCAAAGAAGGCGCGCCGGTCCTCGGCCCGCAACCGGTCCGTCTGCACGAAGCGCAAGTACGACTCGTGGACCAGGGATGTCGCATCCAGGACCGTACTGGACCCCCCATTGCGCAGGCGTGCGCGGGCCAGGCGCCGCAAGTCCGGGTACGCCACGGCAAAGAGATCCTCGCGGGCTTTCGCATCGCCGGCATGGATCTGTTGCAGGAGTTCGGTGATTTGGCTCGCCTGCACAAGGCCTCCCTAAAACGCCAATTGGACTGCAGTTCTGACATTTTGGAAAGGTTTGCACAAAAAAAATTGAACTTCGATGTCGGTTCTTCCGGTGAAACCGTGTCTTGGCGGGAAAGGCGACTTTCGCCCACGAGGATCACTTTATGAACCGGTACGGCCCATTGCTCGCGCTTGCCGCAGGACTGCTCGTGGCCTGCAGCGCCGAGCCTTCCGACCAGGACATCAGTGCTGCACTGCAAGAAACCCTGTCGCAGGCAAAGGTCGGCATGGGACCGGTAGCCGATGCCCTTTCACCGACGATCACCAATGTCAAGAAGATCGGCTGCGCGCGTTCGGAGCGGGGCGGCTATCTGTGCGATGTCGAGTTCGACGTGAGCGGTGGCCTCGTGGCCGGAACCCAGCACCTGGTCAACAGCAGTCGATTCGTCAGGTCGAGCAGGGGCTGGAGCGTCTTGATGCAAACGTCTCAAAGGTGAATTGCAGTTTGCGGGAATTGCTGCCGTGGGGGGAAGCATGTCGGAAGGGGATACGCAATGAAGCTTTTGACGGCGCCCGTTCTTGTCGCGGCCGCGTGCATGTTGGCCGCAACGTCAGCCGTCGCCGGCACGGACGACGACATGGCCGAGATGCAGAAGCAGCTCAACGCGGAAGTGATGCAAAAGCCGTTCTCCGTCGAGGACTCGGCAAAGATCGATGCCTACGTCAAGGAGTCCATGAAGAAGGACCTAAAGCCAAGACAGACGCCGCCGCCCCACTGGGTACCGGGCTATACCTGCATGAACCTGTGGCGCTATTCGTATTACGAGTATCGCGACTGCGTGTACTACTACCGTGTCTACGGCCGCTACTGGTGAGGTATCGACGAATTCCGGTGCGTGCCAGGTCATTCCGAGGCAATTCAATCGAAGGCTGGGAGAGAGCATGAAGAATTTCACAAAGCGCGTTCTGGCATGGACCGCGGTGCTGTCCGTGGCGTACATCCTGGGCGCCTGCGCCGCAACCCAGGTCGCATTGTCGAAAAAGGACCTGGACGTCCAGACGCGCACGAGTACGGCGATCTTCGTCGACCCGGTCGCCCGGGAAAAGCGCACCGTATACCTGGACGTCAAGAGCGGGGTGATGGAATTTGACCGTCGGTCCTTCAAGGAATTCACCAAGGATCAGTTCACGAAATTCAACGATAACGGATATCGGATCGTCGACGATCCCGATGAAGCGCAATTCCAAATGGTGGTCTACGTGCTCAACCTGGAAAAGACCAGTCCGACGGCAGCCGAGGTCGCGCTGCACCAGGGGTACATGGGTGGCGCGGTGCTGGCAGGTGCCGCAGCCGGAGGTCTGGCCGGCGGCGGGAGAGCCGGGGGCGTCGTCGGTGGCGGGCTGATGGGTGGCGCCGCCGAGTTCGTCAGCGGCTCGCTGGTCAAGGACGTCACGTACATGCTGGTAGCGGACGTGCAGATCAAGGAGAAGGCCGCCAAGGGCGTCCTCGTGCGCAAGGACACGCAGATCAACACGAAGGTCTCCGACGCCGGATCGAGCCAGCAATCGGTATCCGAGGCGACGAACAAGAAGGAGTACCGCACGCGCATCGTGACCACCGCCGAGAAGGTCAATCTCGAACTGGTGGAAGCGAAGGACCTGATGTTTCAAAAGACGGCGTATGCGATGGCCGGCTTTTTCTGAGCAACCTGGCCTGGTGCGTTTCAGCTGGACCTACCGTGCCGACCCCGAGAGCGCACTGATCCAGGCAAGTGATGGAACCTTCTGCGGCACCACATTTGCGGCCGCCAGCGGCCCCATCTACGGAGCCGTGAACCGGATCTCGCCCTCGGGTACGGAGAGTCTCGTCCATTCGTCCAGCGACGGAACCAGCAATGCGGACGTCGTGTTCAAGGTCACGCCATAGCACGCAAACGCATCGAGCAAAGGGTGCAGGTCATGATGAACTTCCTATCCACCGCCTTCTGGTTGCTGTTTTGGGTCGTCCTGATCTTGGGTGTCATCGCGCTGATCCAGTACAACAAGCTCCAGCATCTGGCGCAGCCGGTCAAGGAACAGACGTCGAACATCCAGATTGCCATCAGCAAGAAGCTCACCCTCATCAACCAGCTGATCGATGTCGTAAAGAATTTCCAGGCGAGCGAGCAATTTACCTACCTGAAGATCAATCAGGATTCGACCAACACCGGGCTGATAGCCGCATATCAGCAATCCGGCGCCGTGATGTCGTCGCTGCAGGGAATGGCGCAGCGCTTTCCGGACCTGAAGGCAAGTGAGCAATACCATCGCCTGATCGACAGCATCCAGCAAGGGGAAGGCGACATCCAGAACAAGCGCCAGAGCTACAACGCGGCTGCACGCGAGTACAACAAGGTTTGTCTTTCGATTCCCGCCGTGTTCGTCGCGCGATTCATCGGGTTTTCCAAGGCTCCCTACCTGGAGTTCGACACGTCCGGCGTGCAGGACGTGACAGCGCTGAAGGAGTTCAAGACCGATGACGGCGAGCGCCTGCAGCAGCTCCTTGCCGGCGCGGGGGGCAAGGTTGCGGATGTGTCGAGGATGCTCGCCGGCCAGGCGGGACAGGCCGGTCGCCTGCTTTCGGACTCGGTCAAGGAGCAGATCAGGGACAGGACAACACCGGTCTATTTCTACATCGAGGCGGGAAGCGTCCCCAAAGGTCCATTGCCCATGGAAAAAATTCGCGAATTGACCGCGCAGTCCGGTACGGAGCGAGTCTCGATCGCGGAGCCGGGATCGGAAAACTGGCGGCCGTTGCCGCCCGCGTAAATCCGCCGGAGGTTCAGCAGGCGCAGCGAATCATGGGCGATAGCCTTGTAAATGGCGCAGCTGCAGCGCATTGATCGCAAGGTTTTCGCGCGCGTCGCAGAGGACGCCGCGCGCGCGACGCGCCTATGGTGTTGGCCTAACGCCGCTCAAGCGTCCGCGCCCGGCCCTCCGATGTCATCCCAGCGTACGACCGAAGAACCGCAGCGTGCGGTCCCATGCCTGCTGCGCCCACACCGGGTCGAACTGCGTCGCGGCAATGCGCCCCGGGCCGACGGCGGTTTCGTTGGCAAAGGCGTGATGCGCCAGGTAACGGTGGAATTTGTACGCCACGCCGGCGGCGTCCAGCTTTTCCTGCAACTTGTCGATGCTGTCGATCGTGAAGAACGCGTCCTGCGTCGCCCAGTGCCCGAGCAGGGGCGCCTTGATCCGGGTCGCGTCGATGTAGTCGAGCGGCGGGCACCCGTACCAGACGGCGGCGGCGTCGAGCTCCGGCGTCGCGCAGAGCGACAGCAGCGTCAGCGCGCCGCCCATGCAAAAGCCGGTGACGCCCACCTTGGCGCCGCGGGACTTCAGGAACTGCACGGCGCCGCGGACATCCTGCGTCGCGGCGTCGGCAAAGTTCAGGCCCGTCATCAGGTGGTGCGCTTCCTCGGCCTCGACGGTCACCTTGCCGCGGTAGAGGTCGGGCACGAGCGCGGCGAAGCCGGCGCATGCCAGCCGGTCGGCGACGCCCCTGATCTGCGCATTGAGCCCCCACCATTCCTGGATCACGACGATGGCCGGAGCGCCGGCCGGGTGGGCGGGTTCGGCAAGATAACCATGGACCGATTTGCCGTCGGGGCGCTTGAACGTGACGTTCGTTGTCATCTTCCGCTTCCTTTGCACAGGTGGGTGGATCGATTGACGTAAAGCCCTGCCGCGCGAGCGTACCGGGACGGGCAAAGGGCGATGGTGCCAAAGCGGTCGAATCTACCGGGGTCGGGACGCATCCTCCAGGATCATGTCGGCCGCCTTCTCGCCGATCATCGCGCACGGCGCCTGGGTGTTGCCGCTGACCAGGGTGGGCATGATGGAAGCGTCGGCCACGCGCAAGCTGCCGATGCCGCGCACGCGCAGCCTGGCATCGACGACGGAATTGTCGTCGCCGCCCATCCGGCAGGTGCCGGCCGGGTGATAGATCGTATCGGCGCGCCGGCGGATGAGGTCGCGCAGTGCGCCGTCGTCCTCGCTGCCGGTGTCGTGCAGCCGGCGGCCGCCATAGAGGGCCAGCGCCGGTGCCGCGAGGATCCGGTTGGCGATCCGCACGCCTTTGACCAGCGTATCGAGATCCTCGGGCGCCCAAAGGAAGCGCGGGTCGATGACGGGCGGCAGCCGGATGTCCGCGCCGGCGATGCCGACCGTACCCCGGCTGCGGGGCCGCAGGGCGCAAACGTGCAGGGCGATGCCCGATTCGAGATGCATGCGCCGGTTGTGGTCGTCGACCAGGCCGATGCACAGGTGCAGCTGCAGATCCGGACGGTCGCAGCCCGGGTCGCTGCAGAGGAATCCGCCGGCCTCGGCGACGTTGCTGGTCAGCCTGCCCCGACCCAGGCGGTAGGCCGGAATCGCGGCCAGCATGCGCAACAGCGCCGCCGGGTTCATGGCCAGCAGTTCCCGGTCCTGGATGCGGACATTGATGGTGTAGTCCAGGTGATCCTGCAGGTTCGCGCCGACCTCGGGGGCGTCGTACACGACCGCGATGCCGTGCCGGCGCAGTTGCTCGGCAGGACCCACGCCGGAGACCATGAGCAGCTGCGGCGACCCAAAGGCGCCGCCGGCAACGATGACCTCCCGCCGGGCGGTCAGGCGGCGTTCATGCGCCGGCGTGCCGGCCAGCACGCCGACCGCGCGCCGGCCGTCGAACAGGATGCGCCGCACCGGGGATTCGGCCATCACGGCCAGGTTCGGCCGCGCGCCCGCGCCAATGCCGTACGCGGCGGCCGCATTGCGGCGCCGCCCATTGTGCTGGAACACCTGATAGAGCCCGACGCCTTCCTGGCACGCGCCATTGAAGTCCGGATTGAGCCGGTAGCCGCACTCCTGTGCGGCGGCGACGAAGGCGTGCGCGACGCCGCTGGGCGAGCGCTGGTCGGCGACGTGCAGCGGACCCGACGCGCCGTGCCATGGGTCGGCGCCGCGCTCGTTGGATTCGGAGCGCCGGAAGAGGGGCAGCACGTCCTGCCAGGCCCAGCCGGCGCAGCCGCCGGCGGCCCAGCCGTCGTAGTCCTGCGGCTGGCCGCGCATGTAGATCATCGCGTTGATGAGGCTGCTGCCGCCGACACCGCGTCCGCGCGGCTGATAGCCGCGGCGGTTCATCAGCTGCGCCTGGGGCAGGGTCTGGTATGCGTAGTTGTGCGCGCCGCGAAAGGGAACGAGTCCCGCGATGCCGACCGGGATGTCGGACAGCAGCGACGGTCGGGCCGGGCCCGTTTCGACGATCGCCACGGCCGGGGCGCCGGGGGACGACGCCAGGCGCGCGGCCACCGCCGAGCCGGCCGGACCGGCGCCGATGACGATGTAATCGAACGCGTCGTTCATGGAGTTCCTGCGTGCGCCGGCGCGATGGGCGGGCACATCGACCCGCATTGATCTTGACTCCGGCCGCGTAGGTGACAGACTCTACCCGGTAGCGGGGCAGCAGGGGAGAACAGCATGAACGATGCGGACCTTATCCGCAATGCGGCAAATTTCGCGCCGCTGACGCCATTGGGATTTCTCGAACGGGCGGCCGACGTCTATCCGGACCGCACGGCGATCGTCCACGGCAGCCTGCGGCAATCCTGGGAGCAGACGCGCCAGCGCTGCCACCGGCTGGCGTCGGCCTTGCGCCAGCGCGGGCTGCAGCGCGGCGACGTGGTCGCGGCCATGCTGCCCAACGTGCCGGCGATGGTCGAGGCGCACTTCGCGGTCCCGCTGGCCGGGCTGATACTCAATACGCTCAACACCCGGCTGGACGCCGAGGCACTGTCCTACATGCTGGTGCATGGCGGCGCCCGGGCCGTGCTGGTCGATCCGGAATTCGCGCGCGTCATCGCCGGTGCGGTGCAGCTGGCAACGCGCCAGGGGCTGCCCGCGCCGCTGGTGATCGAGGTGCCCGACCCGCAGGCGGGGCTGCCGGGCGCCTACCCCGGCGCAACCGACTACGAGGCGCTGCTGGCGGACGGGCAGGCCGAAGCGGTGCCGGACGGCGTCGGCGACGAGTGGGATGCCATTTCGCTCAACTACACCTCGGGGACCACCGGCAAGCCCAAGGGCGTCGTCTATTCCCACCGCGGCGCATACACCAATGCGGTATCCAACATCCTCGAATGGGACATGCCCCGGCACCCGGTCTACCTGTGGACCCTGCCCATGTTCCACTGCAACGGCTGGTGCTTTCCGTGGACGGTGGCGGCACGCGCGGGCGTCAACGTGTGCCTGCGCAAGGTCGATGCCCGGGCGGTGTTCGATCTCATCCGCCGCGAAAAGGTCTCGCATTATTGTGGTGCGCCGATCGTCCACAACCTGCTGGTGACGGCCCCGGCGGAAATGAAGGCCGGTATCACCCACGCGGTGCGCGCCATGGTGGCCGGGGCGGCGCCGCCCGCCGCGATGATCGAGGGCATGGAGGCCATGGGCTTCGACCTGACCCACGTCTACGGTCTTACCGAAACCTATGGTCCGGCCACCGTCTGCGCCCGCCAGGCGGCGTGGGACGGGCTGCCCGTTTCGCGGCGCGCGGGGCTCAACGCGCGCCAGGGCGTGCGCTATCACCTGCAGAGCGCGGCCACCGTGCGCGACCCCGAAACGCTCGCGCCGGTCCCCGCCGACGGCCAGACCATGGGCGAGATCATGTTCCGCGGCAACATCATGATGAAGGGTTATCTGGGCAATCCGGAGGCCACGCGCCAGGCCTTCGCCGGCGGCTGGTTCCACACGGGGGACCTGGCCGTGGTGGAGCCCGATGGCTATATCAAGATCAAGGATCGCAGCAAGGACATCATCATCTCGGGCGGCGAGAACATTTCCAGCATCGAGGTCGAGGACGTGCTGTACCGGCATCCGGCGGTGATGGTGGCGGCCGTGGTGGCGCTGCCCGATCCCAGGTGGGGCGAGACGCCGTGCGCGTACATCGAGCTCAAGAGCGGAGCGACGGCCACCGTCGAGGAGATCGTCGAGTTCTGCCGCCAGCACCTGGCCGGTTTCAAGGTGCCGCGCAAGGTCGTCTTCGGCGACATTCCGAAGACCTCGACGGGAAAGATCCAGAAGTTCACGCTGCGGGAATGGGCGCGATCGCGGGACGCGATCGACCCGGCGTAGCGGATTGCTCCCTCACCCCAACCCCCGCTGCGCGGGCGAGGGGAAACTGCGCTTGCGTTGCGCCGACTGCTCATGCGGCCGCCAAGGCCGTATCCACGATTTGCTGCGCCTCGGCGACGATCCGGCGCAGGTGCTCGGCGCTCGTGAAGCTCTCGGCGTACAGCTTGTAGATGTCCTCGGTACCCGAGGGGCGGGCGGCGAACCAGCCGTTGGCGGTCGTGACCTTGAGGCCGCCGATGTGGGCATCGTTGCCCGGGGCGCGCGTCTGGCGCGCGGTGATGGGGTCGCCGGCCAGCGTGGATGCGCTCACGCGGTCGCCGGTGAGCTGCTTGAAGGCGGCTTTTTGTGCCGGGCTGGCGGGAGCATCGATGCGGACGTAGTGGGGCGTGCCGTAGCGCGCGGCCAGGTCCTGGTAGCGGCGGCCGGGCTCGGTGCCGGTGACGGCGATGATCTCCGCGGCCAGCAGCCCAAGGATGATGCCGTCCTTGTCGGTCGTCCACGCCGAGCCGTCGCGGCACAGGAAGCTCGCCCCTGCGCTTTCCTCGCCGCCAAAGCAGAGGGTGCCGTCGAGTAAACCTGCCGACGAACCACTTGAAGCCCACCGGCACCTCCAGGATGCGGCGCCCGCGTCCCTGGACGACGCGGTCGATCAGGTTGCTCGAGACCAGAGTCTTGCCGACGGCCGAATCGGCCCGCCACTGCGGGCGGTGGCCGAGCAGGTAGTCGATCGCGACGGCCAGGTAGTGGTTGGGGTTCAGCAGGCCCATCGATGGCGTGACGATGCCGTGGCGGTCGACGTCGGCGTCGTTGCCCCAGGCGATGTCGAAGCGGTCCTTGAGTGCGACAAGGCCTGCCATGGCGTAGGGGCTGGAGCAGTCCATGCGGATCTTGCCGTCGTGGTCCAG
Organism: uncultured beta proteobacterium; assembly: GCA_963781975.1. Classification (GTDB taxonomy): domain Bacteria; phylum Pseudomonadota; class Gammaproteobacteria; order Burkholderiales; family Burkholderiaceae_F; genus GJ-E10. The sequence goes on along the minus strand of CAWAHT010000005.1, from coordinate 374,924 downwards.
GGTCATGAACCCGAAGGCGGGGTCGACGCGCGGATTCACCACGGTGATGTCCAGGCCATAGCGTTCGGCGATCGGCTTCCAGTACGCCACGGCGGCGCCGCCCAGCGGGTCGACGCCGATGCGTACCCCGGCCCGGGCGATGGCCTGCATGTCGATCACGCTGTCCAGCCCTTCGACATAGGGCCGCATGAAATCGACCGCGCGGGTCGTCGGCGCCGCCAGCGCCTGGGCGTAGGGCTGGCGCCGTATGCCGTGCCCGCCTGCCGCCAGCAGCGCGTTGGCGCGCTGCTCGATCCAGCCGGTGACGTCCGTGTCCGCCGGGCCGCCGTGAGGCGGGTTGTACTTGATGCCGCCGTCGGTCGGCGGATTGTGCGAGGGCGTGATGACGAGGCCGTCGGCCCGCGCCCGCGTGCCGCCGGCGTTGTGCGCCAGGATCGCGCGCGAGATCACCGGGGTCGGCGTGTAGCCGTCGTCGGCCTGCAGGTGCATGACGACGCCATTGGCCGCGAGCACTTCGATGGTGGTGCGCTGGGCCGGCGACGAGAGCGCGTGGGTGTCCTTGCCCAGGAAAAGCGGGCCGGTGATCCCGGCCTGGGCGCGGTATTCGGCGACCGCCTGGGCGATGGCCAGGATATGGGCTTCGTTGAAGCTGCGATTGAATGCGCTGCCGCGGTGGCCGCTGGTGCCGAAGGCCACGCGCTCGGCGGCGTGGCGTACGTCGGGTACGTCCTGGTAGGCCGCCAGCAGCGCCGGAATGTCGGCAAGGGAGGTGGACGGAGCCGGCTGGCCGGCAAGAGGGTGGACCATGGTCTTCTCCAGCGCGGATGGTGGCGGCACAGCCGCGCGTGGCGGTGGATGGGCGGCGGCTGCGGATGGGCGGCGGCTGTGGCGTGCCCGGACCTCCGAGGGTACGTCGATTCACCCGGCGCGGGAAGCCCTGCGCCCGCGCGGCCCCGGCGCATACCGTTGCGTCGCGAAACTAGGGCATCGCCGACGGGATATGGATCGTGCGGCCCGCGACCATGAAATCGCCCTTGCCCATGTGGTGGATGGTGCGCGGGCGCCGTCGGCTGGGGTCGATCCAGGCTTTCTTCACTTCCCAAATCAGCAGATTGTGGCGCTTGGCCAGGCGCGCGTCGGCCAGCACGCACTCCAGATTGACGTAGCACTCGCCAACCAGCGGTGCCTTGACGAGCGCGGCCTTCAGCGGCGTCAGGCCGATCGCCGCAAACTTCTCGGTATTGCGGCCCGAACTGTTGCCGCAGGCGACCACCTTCCGGGCGATCTCCACCGTCGGGATGGCGATCACGCACTCGTGCGTCTTGCGCACGGTCTTGTAGGAATAGTTGGCCTCGCTGATCACGCAGGCGATGAGCGGCGGTTCGAACTCCACCATCATGTGCCAGGACATCGCCATGACGTTGGGCTTGCCGTGCCGGCAACTGGTCAGCAGTACCACCGGGCCGGGTTCGAGCAGGCCGTAGACCTTGGAGAGGGGGAGGGTGCGTTTCATGCAGGGAACCTCCTGGCGCCGGCTGTGGCCGGCCTGGACGCAGAGGCGCCGCCCGCGGGCCGCCGCCGGCTGTGCCGGCTGTTCGGCATTGGGTGGCTAAAGGCCGAACGGGTAGGTTTCATCCTCCCCGGCCGTTACCGGCGCGGGCAGCGGCACGACCGCGTGGGTGGTCATCGAACCAGATGAAGGCGTCATACTGCTCGGGCAGGATCGCGTGGCTGTAATGGCTCCAGCGCTCGGTATCCGGGCGGTAGATCACCCCGATATAGCGCTGCAGCCGCGGCGCGGCCAGCGCCGCGCGCACGTCGTCGTGCACGCCCGCCCGCAGGTCGAGCACGAAGCGCTCCACGCCCAGTTCGTGGCACAGCGCTTCGTAGCTGTCCGCGCGCGACGGGCGCACGGTCTTGATCTCCATCGGCGCGTCCCACTCGGACGCCGCCGCGACGGTGCCGGTGTGCGTGCCGAAGCCGATCAGCGCCGCCTCGCGGCCATAGCGCTCGCGGCACAGCTGGCCGATGTTCAGCTCGCCGCGGGCCATGCCCATGTCGGTGAAGCGGGCGTCGCCGATGTGCGAGTTGTGCGCCCAGACGACGGCCTTGCTCTGCGGGCCGTACCACGCCAGCAGGTGCTGCAGGGTCTCGAACATGTGCCGGTCGCGCAGGTTCCACGATTCCTGCGCGCCGTAGTACATCACCCGGTAATAGCGTTCGGCGTCGGCCACCAGGCGCGCGTTCTGCGCCGCGTCGAGGAAGCTCGCGCCATCGTGCGGCCGCGTAGTCGAGTTCCCTTTGCAGCAGTTCGGTGAGGATACGCATGACCGGCCGCTCGCACAGCGCGTAGCCCTGGGTGAGCGCCGCGCGGCCATAGGCCGCCGGCTCGCGCGACCACGGTGCCAGGCAGGCATAGCGCCGGCGCGCCAGGTCCGCCGCGGGCGGATCGACGCGCTCCAGGTAGGTAAGCACGGCCGCGATCGAGGCCGTCATGTTGTACAGGTCGAGGCCGTGAAAGCCCACGGCCGGGCCGTCCTCGCGGCCGGCGCGCGCGGCGTTGTGGCGGCGCAGGAACGCGACGAAATCGTCGACATCCGTGTTGCGCCACATCCAGGTCGGGAAAGCGTGCGAACGGCGCCGCGCGCATCGGCTGATGCGGGCTTTGCCGCACGTAGCGATCGATGGCGGCCGCGTCCGGCCAGTCGGCCTCGACAGCCACCAGCCTGAAGCCGTGGCGCTCGATCAGGCGCCGGGTGATGGCGGCGCGTGCCCGGTAGAACTCGGTGGTGCCATGCGAGGCTTCGCCCAGCAGCACGACGCGCGCCTGCGCAAAGCGATCGAAGGCGGCGGCAAAGGCCGGATCGTCGGGGTCGGGCAACGGTTCGACCGCCGCGCGCAGCACCCCGGGGAGCGCGGCCGATGCGTCCGGGGACGCCGGCATTGCCGGCGCCGCCGCGCCGGCGTGCGCTACGGGCGCCAGGTAGTGCTGGAACCACGCGGCGGCCAGCTCGGTGACCGTCTCCAGGGTACCGGGCTCCTCGAACAGGTGGCCGGCCCGGGGCACGATGTTCAGCAGCTTCTCGCCGTGCAACTGGGCCAGGGCCTGGCGGTTGAGCTCGATGACCTGGTGGTCGTCGCCGCCGACGATGAGCAGGGTCGGCGCATCGACATCGTGCAGGCGCGCTCCGGCCAGATCGGGCCGGCCGCCGCGCGACACCACCGCCGCCACCTGGTCGCGCAGCTCGGCCGCCGCCATCAGCGCCGCGCCGGCGCCGGTGCTGGCGCCAAAGAGGCCCAGCGGCAGCTCGGCAATGTCCGGTTCGGCGCGGATCCAGAGGACCGCCTCGACCAGGCGCTCGGCGAGCAAAGGGATGTCGAAGACGTTGCGACGGTCCGTCGCTTCCTTGATCGGTGAGCAGGTCCAGCAGCAGCGTGGCAAAACCCTGGTCGTTCAGTGCGGCGGCCACCGCCGCGTTGCGCGGGCTCAACCGGCTCGATCCGCTGCCGTGCGCAAACAGGACGATGCCGCGCGGCTCCGCCGGCACGCGCAGGTCGCCCACCAGGCCCAGCGGCGGGACCGAGATCTGGCGTGCGGTCAGCGCCGCGCGCGCGGCGGGCGGATCCGCGCCGGGGCCCGCGGCCTGGGACCAGCCCTGGCGCAGCAGCCCGATCGTCTCCTCGTCGGTGAGCTGGTGAAAGTCGCTGTAGATAGGCGCCGACGCCGCTGAAATGCCGGACCGGGTGCAGGCATATGACGCGGTCGGCGTAATGACGGATGTCGTCGAGCGATTCGATCGGTGCGACCGGCACGGCAAGCACGATCCGTGCCGCGCCCTGGCGCTTGAGCGCGATCAGGGCGGCACGGGCCGTGGCCCCGGTCGCCAGGCCATCGTCGACGACGATGGCGGTGCACCCGGCCGGATCCACGCGCGCCCGGCCTCCCAGGTACAGACGGCGCCGGCGTTCGAGCTCGAGCAACTCGCGGCGGCGCTCCTGGTCAAGGTAGGCGTCGTCGGCTCCGGTCTGGCGCCGGACGTCCTCGTTGATGACGGTATGCGGCTCGCGCCCCTCGACGACGGCGCCCAGCGCCAGTTCCGGTGCGCCTGGCGCGCCGATCTTGCGCACCAGCATCAGGTCGAGCGGGGCATCCAGGCTGCGCGCGATCGCCACGGCCACGGGCACGCCCCCGCGCGGCAGTGCATAGACGACGGGGCGCTCCGGAACCATGGCCCGCAGTCGTTCTGCCAACTGGCGACCGGCATCGGCCCGGTCGGTGAAGAGGAATCGCGTTTCCATGCCGCGATTACACGCCGCCACCGGCATCGCACTTTGATTTGGATCGTGTTGCCGCGCTGCAAAACAGCCGGAATCGAAGCGGCGCGATAAGCTCGAACCCATGAATCCGCCACCAGGCCGCGTTCCCCGCCAGCGCGGCCGCGATCCGAGCGCCGGGGCGCTGGCGGCATTGCCGGATACCGCGCTGCTCGAAGCTGTCGCGCGCCGGACCTTCGGCTATTTCTGGGAAGGTGCGCATCCGTCGAGCGGCATGGCCTTCGATCGGCGCCCGGCGCATGGCGGCGCAGCCGATGGCCCGGTGGCGGTGGGCGGTTCGGGCTTCGGCATCATGGCGCTGCTGGCGGCCGTCGATCGCGGCTGGGTCACGCGTGCCGCTGCGCTGGCGCGCCTGGCCGGCATGGTGGAACTGCTGGAGCGCGCGCCGCGCTATCACGGCGCGTTTGCGCATTTTCTCGATGGCAGCAGCGGCGCGACGATTCCGTTCAGCGCCCGCGACGACGGCGGCGACCTGGTCGAGACGTCGTTCCTGTGCATGGGCCTGCTGTGCGCGCGCCAGTATTTCGACCGGGAGGCGCCGCTCGAGCACGACCTGCGCGCGCGGATAACGGCGCTGTGGGAAGCCGTCGAATGGGACTGGTACACCCAGGGCGGGCGCCGGCTGCTGTACTGGCACTGGAGCCCCCATCACGGCTGGGCGCTCAACCATGCGATCCGCGGCTGGAACGAGTGCCTGGTCACCTACGTGCTGGCGGCCGCGGCGCCGCGCCACGGCATCGATCCGCAGGTCTATCACGATGGTTTTGCCGGCGGACAGGATTTTCGCAACGGCAATGCCTATTACGGCATCGAACTGGCGCTCGGTCCGCCCTATGGCGGACCCTTGTTCTTCGCCCACTACTCGTTTTGCGGGCTCGATCCGCACGGCCTGCGCGACCGCTATGCGGACTATGGGGAACTCAACCGGCGCCATGTGCGGATCAACCGCGCCCATTGCATCGCCAATCCGCATGCCCACCCGGGTTACGGCCCGTCGTGCTGGGGTCTTAGCGCCAGCGACGATCCGGCCGGCTACGCGTTGCACGCGCCCGACCACGACAACGGCACGATCACGCCGACGGCGGCGCTCGCGAGCCTGCCCTACGCGCCGGCCGAGGTCATGCCGGTCGTGCGGCACCTGCTGACGGAACTGGGCGATCGCGCCTGGGGGCGATTCGGTTTCGTGGACGCCTTTTGCACGCGGCTGGACTGGGTTGCCGACGCCTGCCTTGCCATCGACCAGGGGCCGATCGTCGTCATGATGGAGAACTATCGCAGCGCGCTGCTGTGGCGGCTCTTCATGGGCGCACCCGAGGTCCAGGCCGGCCTGCGCCGCCTGGGCTTCAGCAGCCCGCGCCTGCCCGCCGCCGCCACGGACTGATGGAACCGGAACCGCGCGATACCGGAACGCTCGAACGCTGGCTCGATCGGCAATTGCCGCGCGCCGCTGCCGCGCTGCTGTCGAACATCTCGCCGCTGGCCACCGTCAGGCAGCGGCCGGCTTTTGCGCAAACGGTGCGGCCGCGCCGCGGCGCCATCGTCGCCGCGCTCGGCCCGGGCGCCTACGATCCCGAGCCGGACTATTTCTTCCACTGGTACCGCGATGCGGCCCTGGTCATCGATGCGCTGCGCCTGCTGTACGCCGGCGGCATCGTCGGCACGGCGGCATTCGGGCACCTGGCCGATTTCGTCGATTTCAACATGGCGCTGCGGGACCTCGATGGCCGGACCCTGGTCGCGGCCCCGGCATGGCGCAGCGCCGTCGCCCCCGGTCGCGCGCATCACCTGCGCGCTGCCGCCGACCTGGCCGCCGTGCACGGCGCCGCGGTCGCCGCCGAGGCGCGCGTCAATCCCGACGCGACGCTGGACATCCTGCGCTGGTCGCGGCCGCAGCACGACGGGCCGGCATTGCGGGCGCTGGCGCTGCTGCGCTGGCTGGACGGCGCAACCGTCGATGCCGGATTGCGCGAGCGCATCGGGACCCTGGTGCGCGCCGACCTGGCCTACACGCTGCGCCACTGGCGCGAACCGTCGTTCGACATCTGGGAAGAGGAGGCGGGCGCGCACTACTACACGCTGCGCGTCGCCGCGGCGGCGCTCGACGCGGGCGCCGACTGGTTCGAAGCGACCGGTGCCGCGCACCACGCGCCGGCCTGCCGCGCGCAGGCCGGGACGATACTGGCCATCCTGGACGGCTACTGGCTGTCGCAGGAGGGCTACCTGCGTTCGCGCGTGCTGCCCGGCGGCGGACGGTCGCCCAAGGACCTCGACAGCGCCGTCATCCTGGCGGCGAACCATGCGGCCGGCGGCGCCGCGCATGGTGCGGCCGACGTGCGCCAGCAGGCGACGCTCGACCGCCTCGAAGCCGCCTTCGCGGCCGCGTATCCGATCAACCGCGACCGGCCTGCCGGGCGGGCGCCGGCGATGGGGCGCTATATTGGAGATTCGTACTATTCGGGTGGAGCCTATTATTTTTCGACGCTGGGAGCGGCCGAATTCTGCTTTCGCGCAGCGCGCGACGGCCCCGGGGCGGCTGCCTGGCGCGCGCGCGGCGATGCCTTTCTCGAGACCGTGCGCGCGTTCACGCCGGCCAGCGGTGCGATGTCCGAACAGTTCGACCAGCGCACCGGCGCGCCGGCATCCGCCCCGCAGCTGGCATGGAGCCATGCGGCCTTCATCTCGTGCGTGGCCGCACGCCGCGCGGCGGCCGGTACGCCTTGAAGCGCAGACCGGGGCCACGTGGCGCGCATTGACGACAGGCCGGAGCCGATGAAGCCGCGTGCCGACGATTCCGGTGATGGCGCCGCCGAGATCGCCGCCGATCCGGCCGTGGCGCCGCATTCGGGACTGGCGGCGCAGCTCGGACTGATGGCGCGCGCGCTGCTCGCCTCGCCGGCGGGCAGGCCGCTGCTGGCACTGGTGGCCGCCATCGTGCTGGTGATCGTCGCCACCGCCTATGGGCAGATCCGCCTCAACAGCTGGAACAAGCCGTTCTTCGACGCGCTGTCGCGCCGCGACATGGCCGAATTCGTCGTGCAACTGGGGGTCTTCTTCTCGATCGCCGCCGTGCTGCTGGTCCTCAACGTCGCGCAGCGCTGGCTGGTCGAGATGCTGAAGGTGCGTCTGCGCGAGGGACTGGTGGTGGATCTGCTGCAGGGCTGGCTGCAGCCGCGCCGCGCCTTCTGGCTCGCCAATGCCGGCGCGATCGGCGACAACCCGGACCAGCGCATGCACGAGGACGCGCGCAAGCTGTGCGAACTGTCGGCCGACCTCGGCGCGGGCCTGCTGCAGTCGGTGATCCTCTTCGTCACGTTCGCCGGCGTGCTCTGGGTGGTGTCGGCGGATTTCCGCATCCGCGTGGGCGCGGACAGCTACGGCGTCCCCGGATTCATGCTGTGGGCCGCCATCGCCTACGCGGGCGCCGGGTCGCTGCTGAGCTACCGGGTCGGGCGCGGGCTGATCCGCCGCAACGCGCTGCGCTACGCGCGCGAGGCCGACCTGCGATTCTCGCTGGTGCGCATCAACGAGCATCTCGACGGCATTGCGCTGGCCGCCGGCGAGGCCGACGAAAGGCGCCGCCTTGAAATCGACCTGACCGAGGTGCTGCGGCGCCACGCGCCGGCTGGTCACCGGCCTGACCAATCTCACCTGGGTGACGGCCGGCTTCGGCTGGGTCACCAATGTCGCCCCGATCATGGTCGCGGCGCCGCTGTACTTCGCCGGCAAGCCATTTCCTTCGGCGGCATGATGATGGCGGCGGCGGCGTTCACGCAGGCGGAGTCGTCGCTGCGCTGGTTTGTCGACAATTTCAGCGTCATCGCCGATTGGCGCGCGACGCTGCTGCGGGTCGCCAACTTCCGCCACGCCCTGATGCAGACGCCGGTGCCGCCGCAGTTCGACTGCCGTATCGACTACGCCACCGGCCCCGCCGGCCGCTTGGCGATCGACGGACTCGAGGTCGCCTCGCATGCGGGCCTGGAGGTCCTGCTGGAGCGGCACGTGACCGTGCAGGCGGGCGAACGCATTCTCGTGGTGGGCGCGCCGGGCACCGGCCACGCACCGCTTTTTCGCGCGCTGGCGGGCCTGTGGCCCTGGGGTCGCGGCCGGATCACCCGGCCGGCCGACGAAATGACGCTGTACGTGCCGCGCGGGACGCCCTACCTGCCGCGCGGCACCTTGCGCGAGATCCTGGCCTATCCGCAGGCGGCGGAGCGCTTCGCCCCGGCGGCATTCGCCCACGCGCTGGCCCGCCTCGGCCTCGAACGGCTCGGGCCGATGCTGGACCTGTCGCGCCACTGGGAGCAAGAACTGAGCCAGGACGAACAGATCAGCCTGGCCTTCGCGCGGATCGTGCTGCAGGCGCCGCCGTGGGTGCTCATGGACGATGCCTTCAGTGCGCTCAGCGACGAGGCGCTGGCGCGCGTCGTCGACGTATTGTCCGGCGAACTGGCGCGCACCGCGCTCATCTATATCGGCCGGGCGGCGCAGGTGCGCGATCCGTTCTTCACCACCGTGCTGCATCTGGTCAGGGCGCAGGACGCGCCGGGGCCGGCGCTGCCCGCGGCAAGCGACGCGGCCTGCGCGCAGCGCCAGCAGGCGCACTGATGCGCACGCCATCGACCACCGGGCGGCTGCCATGAGCCGGATCGCCGATCTGCTGGACGCCATGACGCTGGCGGAGAAACTGGGCCAGCTCACGATGACGACCGCGGGGCTGGCGGTGACGGGCGCGCGCGCCGCCGGCGACCTGGATGCAGGCGTGCAGGCGGGCACGATCGGCAGCGTGCTGAACCTGTACGGCGCGGCGCCGGTGCACGCGCTGCAGCGCGCGGCGGTGGAGCGGTCGCGCCTGGGCGTTCCTTTGCTGTTCGCCCTCGACATCCTGCACGGGCACCGCACGCTGTTTCCGGTGCCGCTGGCCGAGGCGGCAATATTCGATCCGCAGGCCTGGACCCGGTCGGCGCGCGAGGCGGCCACGGAAGGCGCGGCCGATGGAATCGCGATGACCTTCGCGCCGATGCTGGACGTGGCGCGCGACCCGCGCTGGGGCCGTACCGTCGAGGGACCCGGCGAAGACCCCTGGCTGGCAAGCTGCTTCGCCCGCGCCAAGGTGCAGGGATTCCAGGGGGCGGACCTGGCAGCGCCCGATGCGATGGCCGCGGTGGCCAAGCATTTTTGCGCCTATGGCGCGGTGACGGCCGGGCGCGACTATGCCAGCGTCGACATCTGCGAGCGCACGCTGCATGAAGTGCACCTGCCGGCATTCGCCGCTGCGGTCGAGGCCGGCGTCAGCGCGATCATGCCGGCCTTCACCGACCTGGCCGGCATCCCGATGACGGCCCATGCCGCGCTGCTGCGCGGCCACCTGCGCGACCGCCTGGGCTTTGCCGGCGTGATCGTGAGCGACTACAACGCGATCGCCGAACTCGTCGGCCACGGTATCGCCGCCGACCTCGCGCAGGCCGCGGCGCTGGCGCTGGCGGCCGGCGTCGACGTGGACATGATGTCCGGGGCCTACGCCACAGGTCTGCCGCAGGCGCTCGAATGCGGGCTCGTCACGACCGCGCAGATCGATGCGGCGGTGCTGCGGGTCCTGCAGCTCAAGGACCGCCTGGGCCTGTTCGACGACCCTTACCGGCGCGGTGCGCAGCCGCAGGGCGCGGCGGCGGTCGACCGGCGCCGGGGGCTGGCGCGCGACCTGGCGGCGCGTGCCGTCGTCCTGCTCAAGAATGCGCACGACGCGCTGCCGCTCGCCGCCGCACCCGGGCGCCTGGCCGTGGTCGGTCCGCTGGCCGACGCGGCGGCGCAAATGGGCGGCCCATGGTGGGCGGCCGGCGGCGAGGCGGCGCACGTGAGCGTGATGGCCGGCCTGCGCGCGGCGCTTCCGGCAACGCCGATCGCGCACGCGCCGGGAGTTGCCATCGACGGCGACGACGGATCCGGCATCGCCGAGGCGATTGCCGCCTGCCATGGCGCGACCACCATCCTGCTGTGCCTGGGCGAATCGGTGGCGCTGAGCGGCGAGGCGGCGAGCCGGGCCGACCCTGTCCTGCCGGGCCGGCAACAGGCGCTGGCCGAGGCTGTCGTGCGATTTGCGCGCGCGCACGATGCCACGGTCGTTGCGGTGCTTTTTTCCGGCAGGCCCCTGGTCGTGCCGTGGCTGGTCGAGCACGTCGATGCGCTGCTTTGGGCCGGCTTCCTGGGCACCGAGGCCGGCAACGCGCTGGCCGACGTGCTGTGCGGGCGCGTCTCGCCGGGCGGACGCACGCCGATCACCTGGCCGCGCGCGGTCGGCCAGATACCGATCTTCCATGCGCAACGGACGGGCGGGCGCCCCGCCGCGGCGGCAGACCGGTTCACGAGCAAATACCTGGACCTGCCCAATCAGCCGCTCTTTGCATTCGGCCATGGCCTTACATATGGCGCCTGCACGCTGTCCCGGCTGCAGGTGACACCGCCGGCCGTTACGGTGGCCGCGACCATCGCCGTGCAGGTCGATGTCACGAATCGCGGCCGGCGCACCGCGCAGGAAACCGTCTTCGTCTTCACCCACCAAAAAGTCGCCCGCATCGCGCGCGCGGCGCTCGAACTGCGCGCCTTCGGCAAGGTGACGCTGCAGCCTGCGCAGACCCGTACCCTGGTAATGACGATCGCCGCCGCCGATCTGCGCTTCCCGGGACCGGATCTGGCGCCGGTATTCGAACCGGGCGAGGTCGAGATCCTCGTCGGCCCCTGCGCCGATCGGCAACGCCTGCTCGCGGCCAGCGTGCGGCTGCGGGACTGAGAGGGATTTCGCCGCACGCCGTGCCGAATGCCCTAGCCAATTTGCGGCCGATTCCGCCGTCGTTTCGCGCTTTACTATCCGCCAGGGCATGGAAGACTGTCGTCACATGCCGGATTGCCGGATTCGACAGCCGCCGTCACCATGGCCACATTGATCGATCCCACGCTGCTGTATCGGTTCTTCTTCTACGGCTGGCTCTTTCGCGACGCCAGTCGCGGCAGCATGTGGGAGCGCTCGGCGGCCTGGAATCACAACCGTGAACAATGCCGCTGGCTGCCGACGTACCTGCGGCGCTGGGGTGCGATCACCGTCCTGCTGTTTTCCGTCGGCGCGTTCTGCGAGGGCATTCTGGCCGGCCACGTGGCCGCCATCTGCTTCAATTTCGTCGGCGTGCTCACCGTGCCGTTTCACGCGGTCACTGCCGTGTCGTGGTGGCTGCTGCAGCACGGCTGGCCCGGCAGCACCCGCTGAAAGCCCCGCCGGCGTCCGCCCCCCTGACGCCGGGGCGCTGGCGCGCCGTCCCTCCAGCCTAGTAGAACAGGTCGGCGATCTGCGCCGACGATGCCTTGCCCACGCTCGGAAAATGCTGCTCGAGCCACGCGCTGGCGTGGGCGCGACCCCGTTCCTTGAGCGTCTCGAAGAACTTGAGATTGGCCGCCAGCTTCGTCTCCGACGTCAGGTCGCTCATGAATTCCTGGGCGTCGATGATGTGGAAATTGGTGTTGGCCACGCGCCGCTCGAAGCGGCCCAGCGGAAAGCGCGACCGGCTCTTCACGTAGTCGCGCAGGTGGGCGAACATCCGCATCTCGCGCAGGAACGTGGCGGTGAACGCGAATTCGAGCACGCGCTCGTTGATGTCCTGGACGCTGCTCGGGGTCTGCTTGTGCTTGAGCGGCGACAGCAGCACGAGCAGGATGTCGCGCGAACGGCATTCGTAAAAGAGGGGAAAGACCGCGGGATTGGCCGAATAACCGCCGTCCCAGTAGGGCTCGCCGTCGATCTCGACGGCACGGTGCACGGTGGGCAGGCAGGCCGATGCCAGGATCGTGTCGGTGCTCAGTTCATGGGTGTGGAAAAGCCGCAGCTTGCCCGAATTGGCGTTGGTCGCCGCCACGAAGAGCTTGATGGGACTGCGCTTGCGCAGGTGCTCGAAGTCGATCTGCGCATTGACGACATCGCGCAGCGGATTGTGGTCGAAAGGATTGAGCTGCTCGGGCGAGAAATAATTGGCCCAGCGCAACATCCGGCGAAAAGCGGGTGCAAGCGTCACGCTTTGCCCGTCGGCCGATACCACCGTCGCGGCGGCAGGCATGCCGCCGGCAATGGCCGTCCAGAATCGGGCGAGGGCGGCGCGGGCGCCCTCGTGGCCGCCCGCCAGCAGGCCGCTGGCCAGCACCACCGCGTTCATCGCGCCCGCGCTGGTGCCGCTGGCGGCCTCGAAGCGCAGGCGCCCGTCCTCGAGCAGGCGGTCGAGCACGCCCCACGTGAAGGCCCCGTGGGCGCCGCCACCCTGCAGGGCAAGATTGATGGTCTTGTGCCGGACGCGAACTAACCTCATACGCTATCGTTTCCTCCGGTGCCGGACCGCCATCGCGGCTGTCGGGCGCGATTGGCGTGGTGCGGTGCAGCATACTCCGGAAGGCGCTGCGCATGCCGGGACAGCCAGTCCGGCCTGATTATCCCGGTGTGCTGGACACGCGCCGGCCCCCTGGCGGTGCGACGCCCCTCGCCCCGTCGTGGCGGAAGCGAGTTCTACTCGGTTTCGGTGGGCTTGGGGCCGAGTTGGAGGTGATCGATCCGCGCTTCGGCGCTCAGCCAGTCCTCGACATCGTGCCCATCGACGAACCCGCGCTGGGCGTAGAGCTCGAAGGCGGCATTGCTGATCAGGCGCTGGCGCAAGTCCGCGCCGATCGCGTCGTGCGCGCCTTCTTCGAACGGATGCTCGGAATCGTCGCGTCCATCGCCCGGCCTGAGCGTGGCGGGGTGACTCGGCAGACGGTGCCGCGCGCCGGCGTGGCGGGAATTGGGTGCGGCGGCTCCATTGCTGATCGGCTTCATGATGGGTCTCCCGCGGTTGGAAAAACAGTCAGGCATGAACGGGGCGAGCCCGATCCCCTGGGAAAATAGTGCGCGCCGCGCGTGCGAGCATATTGCGCGAGATCAGGCCGATGCGGCGCGCGTGACGCAAGGGGATGCCGCCGGGAATGCGTATCAACCGCCGTGGGTGCGGCGCCTTTTCGCGCCGCCTTTTTCGGCTGTTTCATTTGTGCGACAGGCTCCGTGCGAGGGGCCTGTGTTGCGCAATGATGCGCGGCCGCTGCGTTTAGCTGCACTGCACATTGCCCAATCCCCCGGTCCCGGCGATACTCGGTCCGCCGGTCGGCAGGAACAGGCCGGCGTCGCAGCAGCGCGCGTCCGACATTCCATTACCCTGGCTTGAGCGGTTGCCCGCCAGTCCCGCTTGCCCGACCGAGGCAGCGACACGGGAACTGGCGCGATGGCGTGGGCGCATCAAACTCGAGGGGTGAGTTCGCCATGGACATACATGAGTACCAGGCCAAGGAACTGCTGGCCGGTTTCGGTGTTGCCGTGCCGCGCGGCAATGTCGCCTACAGCGCGGAACAGGCCGCGTTCATCGCCGACGAACTCGGCGGCGCCTTCTGGGCGGTCAAGGCGCAGGTGCACGCCGGCGGCCGCGGCAAGGCGGGGGGTATACGCCTGTGCCGCACGCACCACGAGGTCGCCGCGGCCGCCAGTGACCTGCTGGGGCGCACGCTGGTCACGCACCAGACCGGTCCCGAAGGCAAACCGGTGCACCGCGTCTATGTCGAAGTGGCCGAGCCGTTCGAGCGCGAGATCTATCTCGGCCTGGTGCTCGACCGCAAGATCCAGCGCATCCGCGTGATCGCCTCCGCCCAGGGCGGCATGGAGATCGAGGATATCGCGCAGGACGATCCGGGTTCGATCCTCGAGGCGCGGATCGAGCCGGCGGTGGGCATGCAGCCCTTCCAGGCGCGCGAGCTGGCCTTCGGCCTGGGGCTGAGCAGCAGGCAGGTGAACCGGGCCGCGACCGCCATCCTCGGCTGCTATCGCGCTTTTCGCGACCTGGATGCCACGATGGTGGAGATCAACCCGCTGGTAGTGACTGCCGATGACCGCGTGCTGGCGCTCGATGCCAAGATGTCCTTCGACGACAACGCGCTGTTCCGCCAGTCCGCGGTGGCCGACATGCGCGATCCCGCGCAGGAGGACCCGCGCGAGGCGCAGGCCAACCAGCATGGCCTGAACTACGTGGGACTGAGCGGCGACATCGGCTGCATCATCAACGGTGCCGGCCTGGCCATGGCCACGATGGACATGATCAAGTATGCCGGCGGCGAGCCGGCCAACTTCCTCGATGTCGGTGGCGGCGCGTCGCCGGAGCGGGTGGGCGAGGCCTTCCGCCTGGTGCTGTCGGATCGCAACGTCAAGGCAATCCTGGTGAACATCTTTGCCGGCATCAACCGCTGCGACTGGGTCGCGCAGGGGGTGGTGCAGGCGGCGGCCGGGCTCAAGGTGCCGCTGATCGTGCGCCTGGCCGGCACCAACGTCGAGGCCGGCCAGGCGATCATCCGCGCGAGCGGCCTGCCGATCATCAGCGCCGACGACCTGGCCAGCGCGGCGCGGCTGGCGGTGGAAGCGGCCCGCTGACGCGCGGCGCCGGGAGACGAGAACAGCGATGAGCATTCTGATCGACGAGACCACGCCGGTGATCGTGCAGGGCATCACCGGCGACAAGGCGAGTTTCCATGCCCGCGAGATGATCGCCTACGGCACCCGCGTGGTGGGCGGCGTCACGCCGGGCAAGGGCGGCCAGAGGCACCTGGACCGGCCGGTGTTCGATACCGTGAAGGACGCGGTCAAGGCCACCGGTGCGCAGGCCAGTCTGGCCTTCGTGCCGCCGCCGTACGCGGGCGACGCGCTGATGGAGGCGGCCGATGCCGGCTTGCGCCTGGTGTGCATCATCACCGACGGCATCCCGGCGCAGGACATGATGCGCGTCAAGCGCTACCTGCTGCGCTACCCGGAGAAGTCGCGCACCGTCATCGTCGGGCCCAACTGCGCGGGCATCATCAGCGCAGGCAGGGCGATGCTGGGCATCATGCCCAGCAACATCTACCAGCGCGGCAGCGTCGGCATCGTGTCGCGGTCGGGCACCCTGGGCTACGAGGCCGCCGCGCAGATGAAGGCGCTGGGCATCGGCGTGACCACCAGCGTCGGCATAGGCGGCGACCCGATCAACGGCAGTTCGTTCCTCGACCACCTGGCGCTGTTCGACGCCGACCCGGAGACCAAGGCCGTGGTGATGATCGGCGAGATCGGCGGCCCGCAGGAGGCCGAGGCCGCGGCCTGGATCGAGCAGAACATGAAGAAGCCGGTGGTCGGCTACGTGGCCGGCCTTACCGCCCCGAAAGGGCGCCGCATGGGGCACGCCGGCGCCATCATCTCGGCGCTCGGCGACACCGCGGCGGAAAAGGCCGAGATCATGAAGTCGCATGGCCTGTTCGTGGCGCCCAGCGCGGCCGATCTGGGGGCGACCGTGGCCAAGGCGCTGGCGCAGGCCAGCTGACGGGCGGGGTGAGGGATCGAAATAGCGCCACGCGACGACAAGAACCCCACTCTTTTGAAGGCATCCGCCATGAGCTTCACCACCATAGAACAAGCCACGCCGCGCCTGCACCGCTCCGAACTTGCCGTGCCCGGCTCCAACCCGTCGATGTTCGAAAAGGCCGCGCGCAGCGCCGCCGACGTGATCTTCCTGGACGTCGAGGATGCCGTCGCTCCCGACGACAAGGAGCGGGCGCGCGCCAACATCATCCAGGGGCTCAATGACCTCGACTGGGGCAGCAAGACGATGATGGTGCGCATCAACGGCCTCGACACGCACTACATGTACCGCGACGTGGTCGACATCGTCGAGGCCTGCCCGCGCCTGGACATGATCCTGATTCCCAAGGTGGGCGTGCCGCAGGACGTGTACGCGCTCGACATGCTGGTGACGCAGATCGAAGCGGCGCGGCAGCGTACCAAGCGCATCGGCTTCGAGGTGCTGATCGAGACCGCGCTGGGCATGGCCAACGTCGAGGCCATCGCGCAGTCGAGCACGGCGCCTCGAGGCGATGAGCTTCGGCGTTGCCGACTACGCGGCCTCGACGCGCGCGCGCACGACCGTGATCGGCGGCGTCAACCGCGACTCGGGGGTGCTCGCCGACAAGGACGACGCCGGCCGCCGCGCGTATTACTGGACCGACCCGTGGCACGCGGCGCAGACACGCATGATGGTGGCCTGCCGTGCCTACGGGCTGCGGCCGATCGACGGACCGTTCGGCGATTTCAGCGATCCGGACGGCTACATCGCCGCGGCCAACCGCGCGGCGGTGCTGGGCTACGAGGGCAAGTGGGCGATCCACCCGTCGCAGATCGCGCTGGCCAACCAGGTCTACACGCCGTCGGCGGCCGAAGTGACCAGGGCCCGCCGCATCATGGAAGCCATGGCCCAGGCCGCGCGCGACGGCAAGGGGGCGGTGTCGCTGGACGGGCGGCTGATCGATATCGCCAGCATCCGCATGGCCGAGGCGCTGCTGGCAAAAGCCGACGCGATTTCCGGCGCGGCGAGCTAGCTAGAGATCGATGATCTTGCGCTCATCGAATTTGCCGTTTTCAAAGGCCTTCGTCCGCTTTTCGTACCCCCGCGGATTGCACACCACCCGGCAGCCCTCGAGCAGGTAGTCGTAGCTGTCGTGCGTGTGGCCGTGGATCCATACCGCGGCCATGGCCAGCAGGCCGTCGAGGTGGCTGGCAAAACCGGCCGACAGCAACTGCTTTTGAAAGCGCATTGCCGTCGACCGGAAGGTGGGCACCATGTGGGTGACGACCACCGTGCGCTGCCAGCGCCCGGCGGGCGCCTCGGCCAGCCGCGCTTCGAGCCAGGCGCGGTCGATCCGGTGGCGCTCGACCGTCTGCGCCGGCGTGATCGGCGCGCCGTCCTGGCGGATCTGGCGGTAATCGAAGAGCGTGCGCGCGGCCGCCGCCATGGCTTCTTCGCGCCGCTGCGCGCCAAAGAGGTCGTAGTCGGTCCACAACGTGCAGCCCAGTATGCGCACGCCGTCCAGCACGAGCTCGCCGCGGTCGAGCAGGCGAATGCCCAGCTCGCCGGCCACCTGCGCGAGCTGCCCCGGCAGGACGTTCCAGTCGTGGCCGTAATACTCGTGGTTGCCCGGGACGTAGACGATGGGCACGTCCGGAAAATTGCGCCGCGCCCAGCGCAGCCCCGCGCTGCCCTGGTGGATGTCGCCGGCGAGCACGACGAGGTCGCAGCCGACCGGAGCCGGGCTCATGCCGCTGAATTCCAGGTGCAGATCCGACAGCACGCGCATGCGCACGCTCGCCACCCCCTGGGCCGGTTTCCGCTCATGCCCTACACTCCCGATGATGCAAGAAATCCGCGAAAAGACGAAACGCGCGGTGGTGGCGGCCGTGCAACTGCCCAGCGTGAGCGATGTGGAGTTCGAGGCCTCCGTGACCGAGCTGCGCCAGCTGGCCAAGACGCTCGGCTTCGAGGTCGTCGGCACCATCACGCAGAAGCGCTCGAACTTCGACCAGGTGGCCTACCTGGGCACCGGCAAGCGCCAGGAACTGCGCCGCTTCGTGCGCAACGAACCCGAACCGGCAGCCGCTGCGGTCCTGGCGCAGGGCGCGCCGCTCGCGCCGGACGACGCCGGCGCGTGGCCGCACGAGGCGTCCGCGATTGCGGACCAACCCACCGACACCGATCCCGATGCCTGGCGCGCCGACCTGGTGCTGGTCGACCACGAGATCTCCCCGTCGCAGGCGCGCAATCTCGAAAAGGAAGTCGGCTGCGAGGTCATGGACCGCACCATGGTCATCCTCGAGATCTTCCACCGGCACGCGCGCTCGCGCGCCGCCAAGGCGCAGGTCGAGATCGTGCGCCTGGGCTACATGGCGCCGCGCCTGCGCGAGGCCGCCAAGATCGCCGGACCCCAGGGGCGCCAGCGCAGCGGCATCGGCGGGCGGGGTGCCGGCGAATCCAAGGGGGAATTGGACCGGCGCAAGATCCGCGACCGCATCGCCGAGCTGCAGGAGGAGCTGGCAACCCTGGATGTGGAGCGGCGCACGCAGCGCTCGCGCCGCCAGGAGCGCGCCGGCATTGCCCGCGTGGCCTTCGTCGGCTACACGAACGCCGGCAAGTCCACGCTGGTGCGGGCGCTGACCGGCAGCGACGTGCTGGTGGCCGACAAGCTCTTTGCCACGCTGGACACCACCGTGCGCGCACTGCAGCCCGAATCGGTGCCGCGGGTGCTGGTCAGCGACACGGTGGGCTTCATCAAGAACCTGCCGCACGGCCTGGTGGCCTCCTTCAAATCGACGCTGGACGAGGCGCTCGAGGCTTCGTTGCTGGCGCACGTGGTCGACGCCAGCGATCCGGCGTATCGAGCGCCAGCTGGCCGTCACCGAGGCCGTGCTCGACGAGATCGGTGCCCGCGACGTGCCGCGCATCCTGGTCTTCAACAAGATCGATCGGCTGGGGGACGCGGCCGGACAGGCGCAGCGCGAGGCGCTGCTGCGCGCGGACCATCCCGGCTGCATCGTGATCAGCGCGCGCCGCGAGGGCGACGTGCAGATGCTGCGCGAGACCCTCGTCGGCTTCTTCCGCCAGGGCCTGGAGGTGACCGAGCTTTTCCTGCCCTGGTCGGCCCAGCAGCTGCGCGGGCGAGATCTTCGGCCGCTGCGAAGTGCTGGACGAACGCTCCGACGGCGAGGGCACGCACCTTCGCCTGCGCGGCGAACCCGAGGTGCTGCAGCGCCTGCGCGATCAGCTGGCGCCGCGGATGCAACCGTGCCGGCCGTGATTGCGCAATCCCGGGCGGGCGTGGATCAGGAAAGGAACGACGTCATGACGCAGCATGCTCGCGGCACGTTTACGGTTGCGCTCGTGCCACTGACCCCCGCACCGGCCGCAGGCCTCTCCCGCTTCTCGATCAACAAGGTCCTGCAGGGGGACATCGACGCGACGACCAGCGGCGAAATGTTCTCCGGCGGCGATCCAAAGCAGGGATTCGCCGGCTACGTGGCCATCGAGGTTGTCACGGGCAGGCTGCACGGGAAGCACGGCGGCTTCGCGCTCCAGCATATGGCGACCATGGATGCCAATGGTCGGAAGATGACCGTCGTCGTCGTTCCGGGTTCGGGGACCGGCGAACTCGAAGGCTTGGCCGGCACATTCGCCATCGAGATCGCCAATGGACAGCACTCATACGATCTCGAATATGAACTGCCGTCGGCGACGTCGCAAGGCGCGCCGGCACATCGATAACGGGGATACCTCCCGCCCGGCTCGACGGCTTCCCGGCGGACGCGACGGCAGCAGCGGGTCGAAAGTGGGGTTGCTATCGCGCATCGGTGGCGATCGCCTGGAGGGCATTGCTTGACCGGCTTGCACATGAACACGTCCGACATTCCGGAGCTTGCAACGGCGCGATTGCGGATGCGTGCGTTGAAGATCGAGGATTTCGAAGCCTTCGCCGCCATGTGGAGCGAGCCAGGCGTCGTTCGCTTTGTTGGCGGCATTCCGCTTGCGCGGGAAGATGCCTGGTCGCGGTTCCTGCGCCAGATGGGGATGTGGCATTACCTCGGATTTGGCGTCTTTGCAATGGAAGAGAAGCAAAGCGGAGCCTTCGTTGGCGTGGCCGGATTTCATGATCTTCACCGGAACATCACGCCTTCGATCGATGGGAGCATGGAAGCAGGCTGGGCGTTGTCGACTGCCAGCCAGGGCAAGGGCATGGCCGAAGAAGCCATGAGGGCCGCACTCGCATGGGCAGACGCCGTTCATGCGGCCAGGCGGGTTACCTGCATCATTCGCCCCGATCATGCCGCGTCATTGCATATTGCGTCAAAGCTGGGCTTTGTCGAATACGCGCGGGCGAACTACAACGGCGATGCTATCGTCCTGCTCGAGCGTGCCGCCAAGGCGGGTGGGTACCTCGCGGAGCCTTACGATGACCATCACGATTACCGCCTTTGAGCGGTCACCCGACGGCGGCAAGGGGCTGGCGCGCGATACGCGCGTTCGCTGGGCGCTGGAAGAAGTGGGCCAACCCTACGAGGTTCGCCTGGTTTCATTCGGCGCACTGAAGGAATCCGCGCATCGGGCGCTCAATCCCTTCGGCCAGATTCCGACCTGCGAGGACGGTGATCTCGCCATGTTCGAGACCGGGGCGATCGTGATCCATATCGGCGAGCGCCATGCGGGCCTGCTGCCGGATGATGCCAATGCGCGGGCGCGCGCAATCACCTGGATGTTTGCCGCGCTCAACACGGTGGAACCGCCGATCCTTGAGCTCTCAAATGCCAGGCTCCTGGAGCGCGACAAGCCCTGGTACGAAGAGCGCCTGCCTCTGGTCGAGGATCGCGTCCGCGCCCGGCTGGGCCCGCTGTCCGGTCGCCTGGGCGATGCCGACTGGCTCGATGGCCCGTTCAGCGCGGGGGACCTGATGATGGTGTCGGTGCTGCTCAGGTTGAGATGGTCGGGCATCCTGAATGAATATCCCGACCTTGCCGCCTACGTCGCGCGCGGCGAAGCGCGGCCGGCCTACAAGCGCGCTTTCGCCGCGCAATTGGCGGTCAACGCCGGCAAGCCGCCGACCGGCTGATCGTGATCCGTGGCGGGATCGATCTCGCCGCCCGCGCCTGGCGTTCGGTCCATGTCCGGTCGACGGTACATCGACGATTGCGTCGTTGGTCAGTCGCGCCGCCCGGCGCGCCGCTCCCTTGCCTGTGGCAGGACAAGCCGCGCCGGTGGAGCGGGCCAGCGCGGCCGAGGTCGCGCGGGCGCCGCAGCCGGCTCTTCAGTGCAGTCCGCCCGAGGCGACGATCCGCTCGCCGGTGATCCACCGGGCGGCGTTCGAGGCAAGGAACACGACGATGTCGGCAATATCGGCGGGCTGGCCGGAACGGCCCAGCGCGGTCTGGGCGATCAGGGCCTTTTCGAAGTCCGAACCGATGAAGCCGGCGGTCAACGCCCCTTCGGTCTGAACGATGCCCGGGTTGACCGAATTGACCCGGATCCGGCGCGGACCCAGTTCCCTGGCAAGCACGCCCGTGATCGCATCCACGGCGCCCTTCGTGCCGGAATAGACGGCGCTAGCGGGCGGCGTGAGACGGGTGACCGCCGAGCCGACATTGACGATGCTCGCCCCCTCGCTCATGTGCTTCACGGCCGCCTGGGTCGTCAACAGCAGCCCCAGCACGTTGGTGTTGAACTGGCGATGAAACTCGGCCTCGGTGACCTCCTGGATCGGCTGGAAGGCGTAGACACCGGAGTTGTTGACGAGAATGTCGAGGCGATCGAACTTCGCGATCGCCGCGTCGACCAGCGCTTGCGCGTCGGCGGCGCGCCCGATGTCGGCGCGCACCGCGAGCGCCTTGCCGCCGGCCCGCGTGATCTGATCGACCACGGTGTCGGCGCCTTGCCGGCCGGACGCGTAGTTGACGACGACCGCCGCGCCCTGGGCGGCGAGTGCCTTGGCGATTGCCGCGCCGATGCCCTTGGAGGCACCGGTGACGATGGCGACTTTTCCGGCGAGATGACTCATGGTGGCGACTTTCCTTTGAAAGGGTCGGGAAGCGGACGGGACCGGGCGCAATAGTCCCGTGGTGCGGGAAATAAGAACAATAGTTCGCAGAGTACGAACTATTGAACAAGATGTCAAGGCCCGATATCATGCGCACCTATGAGACCGCTGCTCCACCCTGCCATCGACGACGTGACGGTGGAAGGCATCCTGCACGCCCTGTCCGACCCGGTGCGCGTGGCCATCTTCACCGAGCTTGCGGGCGGAAACTGCACGCGTACCTGCTCGAACTTCCTCAACGTCACCGACAGGAACATCCCCAAATCCACGCTGTCGCAGCACTTCAAGATCCTGCGCGACGCCGGACTGATTCGCAGCGAGCGCAGCGGCGTGGAAATGCGCAATACGTCGCGGTGCGCGGAGATCGACGGGCGCTTTCCGGGGTTGCTGCCGGCCATCGTCCAGGCGCTCAAGGCCCAGACCGCGACACTGAACAGGGCCCGCACGTCGCGCGCGCGCAAGCGCCGCGCGGCGGCGTGACCCGGAACGGAAAGCCGCACGCTGGCGGCTGGGTGCGTTGCTGCCCTTCGATTTCCCCGATCGAAGGGGCGCTGATAACGGACAGGACGGGATCATGCAAGCACATCGCATAGCGGTCATCGCCGGCGACGGCATCGGCAATGAAGTCATGCCCGAGGGGCTGCGCGCACTGGAGGCGGCGGCGTGCCGCTTCGACATCGCGCTGGCGTTCACGACCATTCCCTGGGCCAACTGCGGGTACTTCGAGCAGCACGGCCAGATGATGCCCGACGACGGCATCGCGCAGCTCAAGACCTTCGAGGCCATCTATTTCGGCGCGGTCGGCTGGCCGGCCGTCGTTGCGGACCACGTCGCGCTCTGGGGGTCGCTCTTGCGCTTGCGCCGCGAGTTCGACCAGTACGTCAACCTGCGGCCGGTGCGGCTGATGCCGGGAGTGCCGTGTCCGCTGGCGGGGCGGTCGGTCGGCGACATCGATCTTTACGTGGTGCGCGAGAACACCGAGGGCGAGTATTCGTCCGTGGGCGGGCGCCTGTTCGAGGGCACGGCGCGCGAGGTCGTGCTGCAGGAGGCCGCCTTTTCGCGCCACGGGGTCGACCGCATCGTGCGCTTTGCCTTCGAGCTGGCACGCTCGCGGCCGCGCAAGCATCTGAGTTCGGCCACCAAGTCCAACGGCATCGCCATCAGCATGCCGTACTGGGACGAGCGGGTGCAGGCGGTGGCGGCCGATTTTCCCGACGTGCGCTGGGACAAGCATCACATCGACATCCTGGCGGCGCGCTTCGTGCTCGACCCCGGGCGCTTCGACGTGGTGGTGGCATCGAACCTCTTCGGCGACATCCTCTCCGACCTGGGCGCCGCCTGCGCCGGCACCATCGGCATCGCACCGTCGGCCAATCTCAATCCCGAACGCAACTTTCCCTCGCTTTTCGAGCCGGTGCACGGCTCGGCGCCGGATATCCACGGGCGCAATATCGCCAATCCGGTGGGCATGATCTGGTCGGGGGCGATGATGCTCGACTTCCTCGGCCGCGGCGACGCCCGCTATCGCGCCGCGCACGACGCCATCCTGCAGGCGATCGGCACGGTGCTGGTGCAGGGGCCGCGCACGCCGGACATGGGGGGCAGGGCGAGCACGCAGGAGATGGGGAAGGCCATCGCTGCGGCGATTTGAATATCTGCACCCTCACCCCGGCCCTCTCCCGGAGGAAGAGGGGGAACGTCAAGGTCCTGGTTGCCAGCAGCTAGGCCGCCTTGGCCAAGGGCAGCGGCGCCCGTATCAGGTGGTCGAAGGCCGACAGCGCCGCCTTCGCGCCCTCGCCGGTGGCGATGATGATCTGCTTGTACGGCACCGTGGTCGCATCGCCGGCGGCAAATACGCCGGCCACGCTGGTCCGGCCGCGGGCGTCGACCACCACCTCGCCGAAACGGCTCAGTTCCACCGTGCCCTTCAGCCATTCGGTATTGGGCACCAGGCCGATCTGCACGAACACGCCGGCCAGCTCGACGAAATGGCTGGCGCCGTCGGCACGGTCGGTGAAGCGCAGGCCGGTCACGCGCGCGCCGTCGCCGGCGATCTCGGTCGTCCGCGCGTTGGTGTGCACCGTGACATTGCCCAGGCTGCGCATCTTGTCCACCAGCACCGCATCGGCCTTGAGCCGGGGCGCGAACTCGACGAGCGTCACGTGCTCGACGATTCCGGCCAGGTCGATGGCCGCTTCCACGCCTGAATTGCCGCCGCCGATCACCGCCACGCGCTTGCCCTTGTAGAGCGGGCCGTCGCAATGCGGGCAGTAGGCCACGCCGCGGTTGCGGTACTGCTGCTCGCCCGGGACGTCGACGTTGCGCCAGCGCGCGCCGGTGGCCAGGATAACCGTGCGGGCGTTCAGGCGCGCGCCGCTGGCCAGTTCGACGCGGGCAAGGCCGCCGGGCCCGGCAGCGGGCACCAGCCGCTCGGCGCGCTGCGTGGTGACGATGTCGACGTCGTACCGACGCACGTGCTGCTCGAGCTCGGCGACGAAGCGCGGGCCTTCGGTCTCGGCCACCGAAATGAAATTCTCGATGGCCAGGGTGTCGAGCACCTGGCCGCCGAAGCGCTCGGACACGAGGCCGGTGCGGATGCCCTTGCGCGCGGCATAGATTGCCGCGGCCGCACCTGCCGGGCCGCCGCCGACGATCAGCACGTCGTACGGCGCCCGCGCGTCCAGGCGCGCGGCGTCGCGCGCCGCCGATCCGGAATCGAGTCGGGCGAGGATTTCGTCCGCGCCCATCCGCCCCTGGCCGAAGGGCTGGCCATTGAGGAAGATCGACGGCACCGCCATGACCTGGCGCTGCTCGACCTCGTCCTGGAACAGGGCGCCGTCGATGGCCACGTGGCGGATGCGCGGGTTGATCACCGCCATCGCGTTGAGCGCCTGCACCACGTCCGGGCAGCTCTGGCAGCTCAGCGACATGTAGGTTTCGAAGCGGTAGTCGCCGTCGAGCGCGCGGATCCGCTCCACCAGGGCGGGATCCAGGCGCGGCGGATAGCCGCCCACCTGCAGCAGCGCCAGCACCAGCGAGGTGAATTCGTGGCCGGTGGGAATGCCCGCAATGCGCACGCCGACGGCACTGCCCTTGCGCTCGATGCGAAACGTCGGGCAGCGGCCGTCGGGGTCGGGGCCGGGCCGGACCGCCAGTTCGACCTGCGCCGATTGCGCGGCCACGTCGCGCAGCAGCGCGAGCATGCCGCGTGCGGCGTCGCTGTCGTCGACCGAGGCGATCAGGGCGATCGGCTGCGTGATGCGTTCCAGATAGGCCTTGAGCCGGCCCTTGAGTTCGATGTCGAGCATGGTGCGCTCCCGGTTGAACGTGGCCGCAGGGGCCGCCCGCCGCCATTGCGCGGGCGCCCGTGCGGGTCTTGCCGATGCCCCGGGGTCGGGGCGCGAACCGCTAGATCTTGCCGACCAGGTCCAGCGAGGGCGTGAGGGTCCTTTCGCCTTCCTTCCAGCGCGCCGGGCACACTTCGCCCGGATGCGAGGCCACGTACTGGGCGGCCTTGACCTTGCGCAGCAGCTCCCTGGCGTCGCGGCCGATGCCGTTGTCGTGGATTTCGCACAGCTTGATCTGGCCCGCCGGGTCGACCACGAAGGTGCCGCGCAGCGCCAGGCCCTCTTCCTCGATCATGACCTCGAAATTGCGCGTGAGCCTGCCGGTGGGATCGCCGACGAGCGGGTATTCGACCTTGCGGATAGCGTCGGAGGTGTCGTGCCAGGCCTTGTGCGCGAAGTGGGTGTCGGTCGACACGCCGAACACCTCGACGCCGAGCTTGCGGAACTCCGCATAGTTGTCCGCCAGGTCCTCGAGTTCGGTCGGGCAGACGAAGGTGAAGTCGGCCGGGTAGAAGACGAACACCGACCACTTGCCGCGGATCGATTCGTCGCTCACGGTGATGAACTTGCCGTTGTGGAAGGCGTTGGCCTTGAAGGGTTTGACCTGCGTGTTGATCAGCGACATGGTGATGCTCCGGTGCGTTTGGCGATGGAAGGGAAAGACCTGATGGCGGCATCTTGCGGCGGCGCGCGAAATCCATCCAATGAATTAAATGCATCATCGTGATCGATAAATACGATGACGTACCGGCGACCGGGCGCCGCGGCGCGTGCCCGGTTCGAATTCGTGTTCTACTCGCGGCGTACGGCGATCCGCGCCGTGGCGGCAGGCAGGGCGGGCGGCAGCGATGGACAAGCAGCACATACTGGATGAGATCCGCCGCACCGCGGCGCGCAACGGCGGCGTGGCGCCGGGCCGCACGCGTTTCCTGCACGAGACCGGCATCCGCGAGAGCGACTGGCGCGGGTGCCATTGGCAGCGCTGGGCCGACGCGCTGGCCGAAGCCGGCCTGGCACCCGCGGGCACACCGGCGCCGCCCGATGCGGCGGCGGTGCTGGCGGCGCTGGCGCACTTGAGCCGCCGCCTGGGCGGGTTTCCGACGCTGGCGCAATTGCGCGCCGAGCGCGGCGCCAATCCGGCCTTTCCCGGCAGCGGTGCGATCGAGCGCCTCGGCAGCGCGGCCGAGCGCTTCGACCGCCTGCGGGCCTGGTGCCGCGACCTGCCGGAGTTCGCCGACGTGCGAGCGCTGCTCGATGCCGGGCTGATGCCGTCGCTCAACGATCCCGCGCGCGACCCCGCACGCGACCCGGCGCGCCGCGGCGACGTCCAGGCCGAGGATGGGTACGTATTTCTGCTGCAGTCGGGCAAGCACTGCCGGCTGGGCCATGCGCTGACGATGAACCGCGCCGAGTACGAGCAGGCCATCGCGGCCTCCGGCAATGCCAGGCCGGTGCATAACATCCGCACCGACGATCCGACCGGCATTCTTGCCTACTGGCAGCAGCGCTTTGCCGCGCGCAAGACCAGCGGGGAGTGGTATGCGCTGACCGCCGAGGAAGTGGCGGCGTTCAAACGCCGCAAGTTCATGTAGGTGCCGCGCCGCGCCGTGCGCGCGGCGTGCGCCGGCGCGGACAGCGCGACGGCTTGGCCGTCAGGCCGCCAGGCGCGGGTAGTCGGTATAGCCCTTGGCTCCCGGAACGTAGAACGTCGCCATGTCGGGTGTGGCGAGCGCCGCGCTGGCGTGCAGGCGCTCGACCAGGTCCGGGTTCGAGATGAACGGGCGGCCAAAGGCGATCAGGTCGGCCTGGCCGCCGGTCAGCGCGGCTTCGGCCCTGGCCGCATCGAAGCCGCCGGCGAGGATGAACGTTCCCTTGAACGCCGCGCGCAGGGCGGCGCGCGTCGTCGCCGGCGCGGCCGGCGCGCCCATCGCCGAGTGATCGAGCACGTGCAGGTACGCCAGGCCCAGCGCCGACAGTGCCCTGGCCAGCGCGAGGTTCTGCTGCTCGGTATCGGGGAAGGCGCCGGTTCACGTTGGCGTTGAGGAACTGTTCGATCCGATAGCCGTTGACGCCGTGCAGCTCGATGCCGTCGAACCCGGCCTCGATGGCCAGGCGCGCGGCCTGGGCATATTCACCGACCGTCCGGGCAATCTCGGTCTCGTTCAGCGCGTGGGGCAGGCTGTGCGCCTGCATGCCCCGGGTGTCGGTGTAGATCTCGCCGGGGCAGGCCACGGCCATCGGGCCCACGACGCGCGCGCACGACGCGGCGGTTGCCGTTCGTTCAGGCCGGCGCGGCGGGCCGCCGCGCCGGTCCCGCCAGCAGCGCCGCCAGAGTCACGAGCGCGCCGCCGGCGAGGTAGTAGCCGACGTACGACAGCGCATAGGTGCGCGCCAGCCACAGTGCGATGTACGGGGCAAGCGAGGCGCCCACGATGCCCGCCAGATTGAACGTGAGCGACAGTCCGGTGTAGCGGATCTCGGTGGGAAAGAGCTCGGCCAGCACGGCGCCCAGCGGACCATAGGTGGCGCCCATCAGCGCCATGCCGAGCGACAGCACGAGGGCGAACTGCAGCGGGTCGCCCGCGCCGAACAGCCGCGAGAACGCCAGCCCGAATATGAAGATGCCGACGGTGACCGCGCTCATGGTGCGCACGCCGCCATGGCGGTCGGCCAGCCACCCGGAAAGCGGGATCGTCGCTGCGAAGAACAGCACGGAAAAGAGCTGGATCACCAGCACCTGGGCGCGCGGCATCCGCAGCGCACTGGTGGCCCAGCTCTGCGAAAAGACCGTGACCAGGTAGAAGAGCTGGAACGTGACGGTCGCCATCAGCGTACCGCGCACCAGCGTCGCGGGATGGTGGCGCAGTACCTGGGCCAGCGGCACGCGCACGCGCCGCTCGGCGCGCATCGCCGCTTCGAAGGCCGGCGTCTCGGCAATCTTCAGGCGCACGTACAAGCCGACACCGACCAGCACCGCGCTCGCTATGAACGGGATGCGCCAGCCGTAGGCGGCAAACTGCTCCTCCGAGAGCGTGCGCGTGAGCAGCAGGAAGACGCCGCCCGACAGGATGAATCCGATCGGCGCGCCCAGCTGCGGATACATGCCGTACCAGGCGCGCCTGCCGGGCGGAGCGTTCTCGGTGGCGAGCAGCACGGCGCCGCCCCATTCACCGCCCAGGCCCAGGCCCTGGCCGAAGCGGCACAGCGCCAGCAGCAGGGGCGCGACATAGCCGATGCTGGCGTAGGTGGGCAGCAGGCCGACGAGCACCGTGGACAGCCCCATGGTCAGAAGCGCCGCCACCAGCGTCGCCTTGCGGCCGATGCGGTCGCCGAAGTGGCCGAAAAACGCCGAGCCGATGGGTCGGGCGAAGAAAGCGATGGCGAACGTCGCCAGCGACTGCAGCAGCGCGGCGGCCGGGTCCGAGGCCGGAAAGAAAAGCCGGGGAAAGATCAGCACTGCCGCATTGGCATAGGTGTAGAAATCGAAGAATTCGATTGCAGTGCCGGCCAGGCTGGCCAGCAGCACGCGCCGCACGGGTCGCGCGGCAACGGACGCCATGCTCGATCGGTCAGCGGCCATGGGAAGCGGGTTTCCGAAGATTGCGGGTGCGGGCCGGGGCGCTGCGCGCCCGGCCGGAAGGGCGCGATACTAGCAAGGTATTGCGCCGGACCAGCGACGATGGCGCGCGGGCGCTCAGGACCGCAGTCCGACCGCCAGCAGTCCCACGCCGGCGAGGAACAGCAGGCCATGCCAGCCCAGGCGCGCCAGTACAGCGGCGGCGCCGCGCCGGCCCCGGACGAAGCGCAGCAGCCCATCCGCGCGCGGCTCGCGCCGGCCGTGCAGGCGGGCGCAGGCCACGATGCATTCGCCGCAGTCGATGCAGCGGTCGTAGCGGCCGATCGCGGTCGGATCGATGCCGGTGAGGCAGGACATGCGGCACGCATTGCACCTGGCGCAATCGGCGGCGCGCTGCGGGTCGTACTGCACGTGCAGGCCGTCCGGGTTGTGAAAGAGCAGCGTGCCGATGCGGTACAGGCAGGCGTAGTTGCACAGGAAGTAGCGCACCAGCGCGATGTCGGCGAAGGCCAGCCCCGCGCTCACGACGTACAGCCGGCCGACGAATGTGCGGAACTGCGCGTCGGCGCCCGTCGCCATCGACCAGAGGTCGCCGGGCGCCAGGAAGTAGAACAGCGGGATCGCGCCCAGCAGCAGCGACGCCGCGGCAAAACCCAGTGCCAGCACGGCCCAGTTGCGGGGACGGTTCTTCGACGGCGCCACGCGCAGTCCGGCGCCGATCACGTCGACGTCGGCGCGCCGACCGAGCCAGCGATGCGTCAGCGCATTGGCCCACTCCGAGACCGTGTTCTGCGGGCAGGCCCAGCCGCACCACAACGGGCCCAGTGTGGATACCATCAGCAGCGGGCCCGTGGCCAGCACCAGCGCCAGGCCGGCCACGGCGGGAAAGTTGCGCAGGTTGACGACATGCCCCAGGACCAGCAGCGCGCCGCGCGCCAGGTCGATGCGAAAGCCTCCCGATGCGGGAAAGACGACCAGGACCAGCAGGGTGAGCAACTGCACGGCATGGCGCTGACGCCCGTATGCGGGCAGTGCCGGTGGCGGTGGGGCGGCGATGGGCATATACATGTGGGATGGCGGTCGGAGCAGGGTGCGGCGTACGCTGTCGCGACAAGCCCGGCGCCGGCGCGCATGCGGCAAATCATGCCGCACGCGGGGCGCCCGGCGGCCGGTGCCGAGCAGGCTGCTTGATCCGCGTCAGTAGGTGAGTGCGCATCCGGCGCACAGTGCCGGCGGGGATCCGGTCAACGGGCGCCGGTTTCCCGGCGGCGCGCGGCGGACACGGCCTGGCGCCACCGCATCCGACAAGGTCCGTAACCCGGAAAACCCGACATGAGCACCATTCACGCACTGGAAATCGGCATCCTGGCCGGCGTCGCCCTTTTCTTCGTCCTGCAGCGCCTGGGCGTCATCGACCGGTGGTTCGACCGTTTCGGGCAATAGGCGTCGTCCCGCCAGGGCGGGCGTCCGCGCTGCGGATCTGCTCGAAGGCCAGCAGCGCACGCCGGCGCGCGGCCGCATGGTCGACCAGGGGCGCGGGGTAATTGCGCCCGAGCCTCACGCCCGCCGCGGCCAGGTCGACCGGCCGCGCGCCCCAGGGCGCGTGAACCAGCGCAGCCGGCAGCCCGGCCAGTTCCGGCACCCAGCGCCGGACATAGTCGCCATCGGGGTCGAACCGCGCGCCCTGCAGCGCCGGATTGAAGATTCGAAAGTACGGCGCGGCATCGGCCCCGCTGCCGGCGACCCACTGCCAGCTGGCGGCGTTGTTGGCCAGATCCGCATCGACCAGGGTGTCCCAGAACCAGGCCGCGCCCAGGCGCCAGTCCAACAGCAGGTCCTTGACCAGGAAGGATGCGACGAGCATGCGCACCCGGTTGTGCATCCAGCCGGTGTGCCAGAGCTCGCGCAGGCCGGCGTCGACGATGGGGTAGCCGGTACGCCCGGCCTGCCACGCGGCCAGGGCCGCCGGGTTGTCGTCCCACGGGAACGCGGCGAAGTCCGGCCGCAGCGGCGCGTGCGGCAATTGCGGATGGTGGTACAGCAGGTGATACGAAAACTCGCGCCAGGCGAGTTCGGCCAGCCACGCGTGTGCGCCCGTGCCCGGTGCGACCCCGCCGCGCGCCGCGGCGTGCACCGCGCGCCAGACCTGGCGCGGCCCGATCTCGCCAAAATGCAGGTGCGGCGACAGGCGCGAAGTGCCCTCGGCACCCGGCACGTCGCGCTGCCGCGCGTAGTCGGCGGCGCCGGCGGCGATGAACCCGTCCAGGCGCGCGCCGGCGGCGGCGGCGCCGGGCGTCCAGTGCGCGCGCAGGCCCTGGGCCCAGTCCGGGTGGCGCGGCCGCAGCTGCCACTCGTCCAGCATATCGCCGGCGGGGAAAACCGCCGGTGCGGCAATGCGGGCCGGCGCCGGGTGCACGTCGTCGCCTATGGTCCGGGCCTGCAGCGCGCGCCAGAAGGGCGTGAAGACGCGGAAGGGATCGCCCTTGCCGGTGACCAGCGTGCCGGGTTCCATCAGTAGCGCGGCATTGAAGCTGCGCACTGCCACGCCCTGCTCCTGCAGCGCCGCCTGTACGCGTTGCTCCCGCGCGCGGGCCCAGGGTTCGTAGCGCCGGTTCCAGTACACGGCGTCGGCGCCGGTCTGCGCGACGAGGGCGCAGATCCGTTCATGGGCCGCGCCGCGTCGCAGGACGAGGCGATTGCCGCGCGCGCCCAGGTCGGCGCCGAGCGCGGCCAGCGCTCCGTGCAGCCACCAGCGCGAGGCCGCGCCGGGCGCCCAGGCGCCGGCATCATCGTCGTCCAGCAGGTAGACGGGCACGACCGGTGCGCCGCGGGCGACGGCAGCCGCCAATGCCGGGTTGTCGTCCAGGCGCAGGTCGCGGTTGAACCAGAGCAGCGTCAACATGGCGGGCACGCGGCGATGGCGGTCATGGAGGCGGCGCCGCCGTGCGGCGGCGGGCGGAACGCGGGCCCGCGACTGTACCAGCGCCGCCAGCGCCAATCCGTGCCGGCGGGCAGGGTTTGCGGCGCCTGCATCGATGCCGCCGGCGGCTGCGGGCGCGCCAACTCCGGTGATCGATGGACAGGCGCCCCGGCCGCTGCCATGCTCGCCCCCTGCAAAAAGACCAATACGAACGAGGGGGCCGAACGATGCGCCAGGAAAGCCGCGATCCGGGTGGACGTGCACCGCTGTCGAGCAGGACGCTGTCGAGCGGCCATTCGCGCGCGCTGGCGCCGGCGCTGCTGGCGTTGCTGCTGGCGGCCTGCGGCGGGGGCGGGGGCGGGGGCGCCAGTGCGCCACCGCCGCCGTGGAACGTCAACAACCTGGGCGCCTGGCAGACGCTTGCGGCGCAATGCGCGGTGCCGCGCACCGGTACCGATCCGGCGACCGGCCAGCCCTATCCGGACCGCCAGGGCTCGCTGCTCGACGAACAGGACTGGCTGGCATCATGGACCGACGACACCTACCTGTGGTTCGGCGACGTGAACTATGTCGATCCGGCAAGCTATGCGAGCGCCATCGGCTATTTCGACGTCCTCAAGTCCCCCCTGAGCACGCCCAGCGGCAAGCCCAAGGACCAGTTCCATTTCACCTACCCGACCGCGTACTGGGAATCGCTGTCCACCACCGGCGTGCAGGCCGGCTACGGCGCGACCTGGGACCTGCTCGCCGTGGCGCCGCCGCGCCAGGCAGTCGTGGCCTATACCGAGGCCAACTCGCCGGCAACGGCCAGCGGCGTCGCGCTGCAGCGCGGTGCACAGGTGCTCTTCGTCGACGGCGTCGATCTGGTCAACGTCAACACCCAGGCCGGCGTCGACGCGCTCAATGCCGGACTGTTTCCCGCCGCGGCGGGGCAGACCCATACCTTCGTCGTGCAGGACTACGGCGCCACCAGCACGCGCACCATCACGATGACGTCGGCCGACATCACGGCCAACCCGGTGCCCACCGTCAGCACCACCCTTGCGGGCGGCAGCGCCGGCGGCACGGTGGGCTACATGCTCTTCAACGATCACCTCGCCACCGCCGAACCGGCGCTGATCGCGGCGATAAACATGCTCAAGGCGGCGGCCGTGACGGATCTCGTGCTCGACATCCGCTACAACGCCGGTGGCTACCTGGACATCGCCAGCGAACTCGCGTACATGATCGCCGGGCCCACTCCGACCGCCGGCCAGGTCTTCGACCGGATCCAGTTCAATGCCAGGCATCCCACCGTGGATCCGGTGCTGGGCACGGCCATCGCGCCCACGCCGTTTCATAACCTCAGCCTGGGGTTTACCGCCTCGCCGCCGCCCGGCCAGGCACTGCCCTACCTGGGCCTGGGGCGCGTGTATGTCCTGACCGGTTCGGGCACGTGCTCGGCCAGCGAGGCGGTGATCAACGGCCTGACAGGCGTCGGCATACAGGTGATCCAGATCGGCTCGACCACCTGCGGCAAGCCGTACGGGTTCTATCCCGCGGACAACTGCGGCACCACCTACTTCAGCATCCAGTTCCAGGGCGTCAACCAGCTGGGCTTCGGCGATTACCCGGACGGCTTCGTGCCGCAAAACGGCGTCACCACAGGCATCGCCGCAGGTGCCGTGCTGGCCGGCTGCTCGGTCGGCGACGACTTCGCCCATGCGCTGGGCGATCCGAACGAAGGCCGCCTGGCGGCCGCACTGCAGTACCGCTCCGGCCAGGCCTGCCCGGCGCCCAGCGGCATCGCCTTACCCGGGGTGCGCCAGGCGCTGAACGCCGCCGAGGGCCGGGTGTTCAAATCCGCGTTCCTGAGCAATCGCATCATGGTGCGGCCGCGGCCCCCCAGACCACCGGCCGCGCCAACGCCATGACGTCGCCGCGCCGGCTGCCCGAACGCCCGTTGCCCTGACGCTCGCCGCGCCGACGGCCGCAGAGCGACCGCGGCGCCTGCCGGCGCCTACGATCCGCGCACGCCCAGGAATCCGCACATCCGCTCCAGTTCCGCGTCGCGTTCGCGCCGGAACGCGGCATCGGCAGGCGCGCTGCCGTCGTGGTAGCCGAACGCGCTGCGCAGCGCGCCGTCGACGACCGCAAGGTTGCCCCAGCCGATGATGCGCTCGCGCCACAGCAGCGGCAGTGCGTAGTAGCCCAGTTTGCGCCGCGCTGCCGGGGTGTAGGCCTCGAAGCGATAGGGCCAGCCCCAGAAGCGCTCGAAACGCCCGCGGTCGTGGACGATCGGGTCGAAGGGCGCGAGCAGGCGCACCTGCTCGTCCGGTTGCCAGCGGCGCGCGGCAGGATTTTCGCCGGACGGCCAGTACCACGTCACGCCATCGACCTGCGCCTGCCCCAGCCGCTGCCGGGCGCGCGCCAGCGCCGCCGCGCGCCGCCCCGCCCATTGCGGTGCGCCGCCGCCCAGCAGGCTCATCAGGTGCCCCAGGCCGTTCGCGGGCAGCGGGGCATATTGGCGCACGACGAGATCCACGAGCGCGTCCATGCGCGCATCGGCCGCGTGCGCGTCCGCCGCGGCGGCGGCCGGCGCGCGCGCGGCATACACGCGCGTGCCGCCGTCGCGCCGCGCGACGCGCAGCCAGCCGCGATAGTGCATGTCATCGAGCAGCTGCGTGCTGGCATTGGAGGATCCGCCAAACCAGTTGGTCACCTTGCCATGGGCGAAGCGCCGGTCGACATCGCGCGGATGGACCGCGCCGCGCGCGCGCACGAATTCCAGCACCGCCTCGGCCTGGCGCCGGCGCGCGGCGGTCCAGGCCTGCCGCGGCGTGCGCGGGTGCATCAGCGCACTGTGCGCGCGCGGCAGGAAGCCGTAATTGACGAAGAAGTCCTCCTCGAGGCCGAGGCGCGGGTAGCGCCGCTCCAGGTCGCCGGCCCGGTAGCCGGCCACGCGATGGCGCAGCATCAGGTCCTGGGCGCGGGCCGGCGCGCGGATCGGGTCGGCCTGCACGAAGCCGAGCTTGCGGATCGCCCGGCCCAGCGTCGTCGGCCGGAACAGCGAACGGGCCACGGCGTAGCGCCGCAGCTGGTCGAGCGTGAGCGTCATGGCGCAATGACGGCGGGGCGCCTCAGCGGACGTGCAGTTCGGCGAAGACGTCGGCAAAGGCAATGGCGACGGCGCCGCGCCCGCGGGGCATCACGGGCATGCCCGGGTTGCCCGGATCGCCGGGGTTGCCGATATCGTCCCGGCGGCCCAGGCGCCGGTCGACGACCACGTCGCGGTAGCGCTCGCCCACGTAGGGTCCGCTCAGCTTGTAGACGTGCGTGCCGCGGATCTGGCCGATGGCCGAGCCGTGCATGTCGTGGATGAAATTGCCGCGGATGAATCCGGCGGGGGTTCCGGCGGCGTCGTGGAAGCAGGTGTGCATCGGGCGTCCATTCGGCGGCCAGGCTAGGCCTCGCGCGTCACGGCAGGCTTTCTGCGGGCCGCGGTCTGCGCGAGGAACACCAGCACCCCGGCGCCGATCCAGCAGCCGCCCATCAACTTGGCGGCGGCGTCCATCTCGTAGAGCACGTAGGCGATCACCGCAAAGCCCGCCAGCGGGAACAGCAGGTGGCGCGCCCAGTCGCCGCTGCGCCCGCGGATGAAGTAATGGTTGATCACCGCCAGGTGCAGAAGCAGGAAACCGCTCAGGGCGCCGAAGTTCACGACACGGTTGAGCTCGTCCAGGTGGCTGGCGAACAGCAAGCCCACCACCGCCGAGATCACCGCCACGACGCACGTGCCGACGTGCGGCGTGCGAAAGCGCGGATGGACGCGCGCCAGCGCCGCGGGCATCCTGCCGTCGCGCGCCATCGCGAAGAGGACGCGCGACACCGCCGCCTGCGCGGCCATCGCGTTGGCGATGCCCAGGGCGACCACCACCGTCACCAGGGTCGCGACCTTGAATACGGGGCCGCCAGCCAGCCCGACGACGTCGTAGAACGCCTCTTCGGGC
This sequence comes from uncultured beta proteobacterium, assembly GCA_963781975.1. Lineage (GTDB taxonomy): Bacteria > Pseudomonadota > Gammaproteobacteria > Burkholderiales > Burkholderiaceae_F > GJ-E10. Next base: position 339,278 of record CAWAHT010000005.1, on the reverse strand, counting down.
GAGGAAAAGCGCAGCCCCCGGGCCAGGTCGGCGGCGATCCAGGTCTGCGCCATGAACAGGGCGCCCGCCAGCAGCAGCGACAGCAGCGTGGCGCGGCCGACGGATTCGCGGCCGCCGCTGGTTTCCTCCGCGAGCGTGGAGATGCCGTCGAATCCCAGGAAGGAAAGTACTGCGATGGACGTGGCTCCGGCCACGGTGGCGAGCGAGAAGACACCGGGGTCGTAGATGGGCCTGAGGGTCAGGCCGCCGGCGCCCTTGCCGCCGTGGAGCGCCGCCAGGCCCAGCACGATGAACAGTCCCAGCATGACGAGTTCCAGCGCCAGCAGGTAGCCGTTGGCGCGCGCGGTGAAGCCGATCCCCAGCAGGTTGACGGTCGCGTTGAAGGCGATGAAGGCGATGATCCAGGACGCTTCGGGAACGCCCGGCAGCAACGGGCGCAGCGCGATGGCGCTGGCGACATACAGCAGCGCCGGGATGAGGATGTAGTCGAGCAGGATGAGCCAGCCGGCAAAGAAACCGGCGACCTCGTGCAGGCCGCGCTGCGCATACGAATAGATGGAGCCCGCCACCGGAAAGGCGCGGGACATCGCCGCGTAGCTCGTGGCGGTGAAGAACATCCCGACCAGGCCGAGCAGATAGGCGAGCGGCACCATGCCGCGGGATTCGTGCCAGACGAAGCCGAAGACCGAGTAGGGCGCGATCGGCACCATGAAGATCAGGCCGTAGACGACCAGATCGCGCGTGGTCAGCACGCGGCGCAGCTGCTCGGCGTAGCCGGTTTCGTGCAGCGGGGTCAAGGGGCGTTCGCCTTCGCGCGGTAGGCCGGCCCGCCGGGCGGCGCGGCAGTGCGGATTGTCATGAATATGGCGTCAGCGCGCCGGGCTTCGGCCGGCCGGCGTGCCGGCGGGGCGCGCCGCGGCGCCACGGCCGCCCGCGCGCGGGCGCGGCGCCGCGACCGGCGCCGCGGCGGTCACGGTGCGCGCCGTCGCACGCTCGACCAGCCGCTGTACCACCAGCGCGATGCGGGCCTCGTGGTCGGCATCGGGCGCCGCAGCCAGGCCGTACCAGCGCGCCACCAGCGCGTCCGGGTCTGCCTCGGCGACAGCGACGGCGGGTCCGGGACGGAAGCGGTGCTGCAACTGTTCGAGCTGGCGCTGGCGGCGCCGTTCGGCACTGGCGCCCGGCGATGCCAGGCCAAGGGCGATCTCCAGGTCGATCAGCAGTTCATGGCGCTGCTGGCGTCCCCGTTCGAGCGTGGCCGCATCGTGGCCGTCGGGCGCCGGCGCCGCCGCGGCCAGGCGCGCGTAGCGCGCGTGCACGGCGGCGCGCTGAAGTTCGTCGATGCGCAGTTGCGCCTGGCGTTGCACGGCCCGGGCGCGGTGCTCCAGCGCCGCGGCGGCCGCGCCGCCATCGGCGTCCGCGGCGGCGCCGTCGCCCCATTGCGCGCGAAACTGCTGCAGCGCACGCTGCAGCGCCTGCGCCTCGTCGGCCTGCGCCAGCACGCCGGCGAAGGCGTCGACGAGCGCGCTGCGCGCCTGCTGCTGCTGTGCGCGCAGCGCGCGTTCGGCTTCGCGCTCGGCGTCGCGCCGCGCGAAGACCGCATCGCAGCCGGCCCGAAAGCGCTGCCAGAGCTTTTGTTCGTCGGCACGGCGCAGGCGCATGGCACCGGCCTCGAGGCGCCAGCGCTCCTGCAGGCCCTTGGCCTGGGCGATCGCCGCGCGCGTGTCGGGCAGATCCACCAGTGCCGACACTTCGGCGATCAGCTGCTCGCGCCGCTCGAGTTGTGCGCGGCGCAGGTTCTCCAGCCGCCCGTCCAGCGCTTCGAGCAGCGCGTCGAAGCGCGCGCGCAGGGCGCGTTCATCGCGGTACCCGGCATGCGGCGCGGCGCGCCACTGCGCGATCATCTGCTCGCGCAGCGCTTCGATGGCGCCGCCGTCCGCCGGTTCGGCCGCGAGGGCTGCGGCAGCGGCCGCGTCCCAGTCCGCCAGCAGCGCGGTGCGCACTGCGCGTGCCGCGGCGCGCCGCTGCGATTCGGCGGCGCGCAGCACCGCCACCGGCGTGTAGGCCGCCGCGAGCGCACCGTCGAACGCGTCCCACTGGCCCTTTGCCGCCGGCGCCTGGGAATTGAGCCGCTTCCATTCCTCGCGCAGGGCCGGGATAGCCACGGCCAGATGCTCGACGTCATGGGTGCCGGCGGCAACGGCGGCGCGCAGCTCCTGCGCCGCGCCCACCAGGTCCTCGCGCTTCTTCGTGGCTCCCCACTTGGCCCAGCCGCGCAGGCCGGCCAGTTGCGCCTGCGCGCGCTGCAGCCGCGCATCGAGCCTGGCCTCCAGCCTGTGCTCGCCCAGGGCGGATTTGATTTGCTGCGCCGCGCTTTCGGCGTGCGCCAGCTGGCCGTCCTCGATCGCCTGTTCCAGGGTGTCGATGCGGGCGCGCAGGTCGTCCGGGTCCGGCGCGGGGCCCGCCGGCTGCGCCGGCGCCTGCTCGCCGGCCGCCGCCGGTGCCGGATCGCGGTCCGGGGGCGGCGCTGCGATCGTTACCGCAGCGGCCAGGGCCGCCGCCGCATCGGCCGCGGCCAATTCCGCCGCGGCGATCCGTCCGCGCAGCGCATCGAGTGCGTCCAAATGGCTGGACAGGTCGGCCAGCGCAGCATCGAGCGCCCGCGCCGCGACTTGGTCATGCAGCCAGGCGGGCAGGCCCAGGCGCGCCTGCGCCAGGCGGTCGTGCTCCTGCCGCCAGGCCGCCAGAAGCTCGGCCGGCAGCGCCAGCGCGGCATCGGCAGCGACCAGGCGGTCGCGGGCGGCCGCCGCGTCGGCGGCGCGCGCCTGCACCGTGCCGTGGAGATTCTGCAGCGACCGCTGCGCCTCGGCCTCCTGCAGCAGGCGCGCGTTGGACAGGGCCAGCAGGTCGCGGCCCGCCTGCAGCGCCTGCGCGGTGGCGGGCGCCGGCGGCAGGGACGCGCCGTCGGCCTCCAGCGCCTTCCATTGGCGCTCGAGCTCCAATATGTGCGATACCGACAGCGGTGCCGCCCGCAGCCGTTCTTGCAGCGCCGCGGCCAGCGCCAGCGCGCGCTCGCGGCGGGCGTTGTCGTCACGGCGCTGGCGCAGCACGTCCGCGCAATGGCGGTAGACGCTCTTGTCGTGGTTGCGGCTGGCGCGCGCCAGCGCGTCGAGCGCGGCGCTGCTGTCGATGCGCTGGGCCGCCGCCAGACGCACTTCGGCAAATCTCGCGGCACGGGCAACGACGGCCAGGTCGGACTCCGCGCCCAGGTTCGCCAGCCAGGACAGCGCGAGCGTCCTGTCGGCGGCGTGGCACACCGCCGCCTGCCAGACCGCCGGGCCGTCGTGCGCCAGCGGAACCTGCAGGGCGGCGCCCAGCACCGCACCCAGCTGGGCCTCGCGGGCCAGCCGGTCGGCCTCGCCCATCGTTGCCGCCAGCGCCTGGCGCAGCGCCGCGGCATCGACCGTCGCCGGCGGCGGCGCGGCCGTGCGCCGCGCGGAGGGAACCCGGGCGGGGGGGATGGGCGGTTTGCCCAGCAGACGGTTCAGCCAGTTCATCAGGGGAGCGATCGACGCAGCGGAAAGGCAAATCGTAGCCGCAATCGGGCGCCGCCGATCATCGGCCGGCCGGCCGGGCTCCTGAACCCGCCCGGGCGCCTCAGGGCAGGACGGTCAGTACCGGCTTGCCAGCGGCCGTGCCGACCTGCACGCGCGCGCCGACCTTGAGATCGGGCGCCGTCTCCTGGTTGACCTGCACTTCGCGGCCGTCATCGGTCTTTACGGTGAATTCGGCCATGTGCCGCTGTGGAATCATCGGCGTGCGCATCGGCGCGCCGGCGGGGAAGCGGCTGAAGTAGTCGTCGAGCGACGTCGCCCCGGGCACCGCCGCGAGGTCGGCCGCCTCGTACTCGCGGCGCGTCACGATGATGCCTCTGGTGACGGCGGCACCCGCCGCGGCGGCGGCCGGCGCCGCTGCCGGCGGCCCGCCCGTGCACGCCGCGAGCCCGAACAGGCACAGCGCTGAAAAAAAGCCTCGGACCTTCATGGCCATTCCTCCTGCGCCGCACTCCGGCGCACCCCCCGGAGGTGGGTCCGGCGCGCGGCGGCGGACAGTCTAGCTCGACACCGCGATCTTGTCGCCGTGGCGCTTGCGCTGCGACAGCTCGAAGGCCTGCTGGCACGCGCGGCAGCGCTCCACTGCCGCATCCGCCAGCAGCCGCGCGGCGTCGATCTCCTGGTTGCAGTCCAGGCAGTGGCCGTAATCGCCCAGGGCCAGGCGGTGCAGCGCGGCCTGCACGCGCAGCCCCTCGCGGATGTGCTGGGCCTCGCGCTCCAGGTCCACATCGCCGCTGGATGCGGTTGTGGCCATCTCGCCGGGGTCGAGCACCTCGTGGCCGCCCCGCAGTTCGCGCGTCGCGCGCTCCGACTCCTGATCGGCGCCGAGCAGCGCATTCAATTCATCCACGCGTCGCAGCAGGCGCTGACGCAGTTCTTCCAGACGTTCCGCACTGAGCATGATGTCGCCCCTTTCGGAACCAACGCTACACCGCGGTGCGCGCGCATCCTTGACGCGGCGCAAACGTTGGCGGCAAACGCGCGGCTACTTCGCCGGCGGCAGCCAGCGCGCCAGCGACTGGTCGATCGCCGCCGGCGCCGCAACGGCGGGGCTGAACACGTAGCCCTGGCCGCGCGCGCACCCGAGCAATTGCAGTTCATGCAGCTGCGCCACCGTTTCTATGCCCTCGGCCACGACCTCCAGATGCAGCGAGCGGGCCATCGCCAGCACGGCGCGGGTGATGGCGCCGGCCGCCGGATCGGCGGGCAGCATCGAGACGAAGCTGCGATCGATCTTGATGGTGTCGATGGGCAGGCGGTTGAGCAGTGAAAGCGACGAATAGCCGGTACCGAAATCGTCGATCGCGATCGCAATGCCCATGCGCTTGAGCCGTTCGAGCAACTGACGTCCGTTGTCATTCTCCTGCAGCGCGCTCTCCGTGATTTCCAGCTCGAGCGCTTCGGGCGGGAAGCCGGTCTCCTCGAGTATGCGCTGCACGCGCCCGACCAGGTCCGGCCCCTGGAACTGGCGCACGGAGACGTTCACGGCGACGCGCAGGTTCGTGGGGGCGCCGACGACATGGTCCTTCCACTCGGTGCAGGCGTGGCGCAGCATGGCATCGCCCAGGTCGTCGATCAGCCCGCACTCCTCGGCCACCGGGATGAACTGCGCGGGCGGGATCGGTCCGACTTCCGGATGGTGCCAGCGCGCCAGCGCCTCGAAGCACAGGACGCGAAAGTCGGCCAGGTGGACGATCGGCTGGTAGTGCAGGAACAGCTCGCGCTGCACGATCGCGCGCCGCAGTCCCTGCTCGACCACCAGGCGGGTGCGGGCGCGCTGGGCCAGTTCCGTCGTGTAGAAGGCAAAGCGGTTGCGGCCGGCGCGCTTTGCTTCGTACATCGCGCTGTCGGCGGCCTTGATGAGCTGCGAGCCTTCGCTGCCGTGCTGCGGATGCAGCGCAATGCCGATGCTGCCGGTGACCCGGACGTACTCACCCTGGACGCTGACCGGCTGCGCCAGCATCTGCAGCAGCTTGTCGGCCATGCGCGCGCATTCGGCTTCGCTGGTGGTGGGCACGATGACCAGGAACTCGTCGCCGCCGATTCGGATCGCCAGGTCGTTGAAGCGGATATTGCGCTCGATGCGGCCGGCGATCACCTTGAGCATGGCGTCGCCGGCGTCGTGTCCGACTGAATCGTTGATGACCTTGAAGCCGTCCAGATCGAGGAAGAAGAAGGCCAGCTGCCGGCCCAGGCGGCGGGAATTGGCCAGCTCGAATTGCAGGTGCTGCTCCAGCAGGCGCCGGTTGCCCAGGCCGGTGAGGGCATCGTGCAGCGCCAGGTGAGAGATCCTGGCCTCGCGCCGCCGCAGGTCGGTGATGTCGGTGACGGTCAGCACGTAGTTGGTGACGGCGCCGTTGTCGTTGCTGACCGCCGAATCGGTCTGCAGCGCCGGGAAGATCTCGCCCGACTTGCGGCGGCACGCCATCTCGCCGCGCCAGAAGCCGCCGCTGCCGCTGACCGCCGCCGCGACGGCCTGGTCGGCGTGGCGCCGGGCATGCAGGAAGTCGTCGGGATTGCGGCCGATGACCTCGTCCACGCTGTAGCCGGAAAGCCGGCAGAAGGCATTGTTGACCGAGAGGATGCGGCGCGCGCCGTCGAGGATCAGGATGCCGTCGATGGTCGACGCCATCGCGGCCTCGGAACTGCGCAATTTTTCCTCGAGCACCAGCCGATCGGTCACGTCCTGGGCGACGCCGAGCAGTCGGCTTTGCCTGCCGGGCGCGGCGGCGAAAGTCTTGGCATGCAATTGCACCCAGCGGTAGGCATCGTTCGAGCGCAGGCGGATGCGCACGCGCGCGTCGATGGCTTCGCCGGCGCGCACCGCCGCGGCGATGTCGGCGCGGTCGTCCTCGTGCACGGCCGCCAGCAGCGCGTCGGGGCCCAGCGCCAGTATGTCCAGCGGCGCGCTGCCGTGGGCGGCGAGCGCGCCGCAGACCCAGTTGCCGTCGCTGCCCGGATCCCATTCCCAGGCCACCATCGCGGCGGCCTGCAGCGCCAGGCGCAGGCGCTCTTCCGAGCGCTCGGTGGCACGCTCGGCCTCGTGGCGCGCCAGCGCCATGGTCAGCGTCGCGCGCAGCTCGCGCGTTTCGAACGGCTTGATCAGGTAGCCATAGGGCGCGCCGGCACGCGCCATCGCCAGGTCGGCGTCGCCCGCATAGGCGGTGAGGAAGATGACCGGGATGCGGTGATCCTGCCGGATGCGCAGCGCCGCCTCGGTCCCGTCCATGTCGCCCTCGAGGTTGATATCCATGAGGATCAGGTCGGGACGATGCAGGGCGGCCATGGCGATGGCATCGACCCCGCGCGCCGTGGTGCCGATCACGTCGAAGCCGAAGGATTCGATCGTTTCCTTCAGGTCGAGCGCGACGATGCGCTCGTCTTCGACGATCTGGATGCGCGGCGCCACGGGCGCCGGCGCCAGGGCGCCCGCGGCCTCAGGAACGGAAACGGAGTTCATAGCGGGCGCCGGGCTCCCGAACCAGGGTGAGCTTCCCGCCCAGCTGGTCGGTCAGAATGGGCAGCAGGCGCAGTCCGAGCGAACGGCCCTGGCCGAGCGTGGCGGTTGCCGGCATCCCGACGCCGTCGTCGCTGACGGCGATCGTGATGAGACCGTCGGCCGTGCACGCCAGTTCGACCACGATGATGCCCCGGCGCTGCTGCGGGAATGCATGCTTGTAGGCGTTGGTCACCAATTCGTTGACGATGAGGCCGCAGGAAATGGCGCGCTGGATGTCGAGGTGGCAGTCCTGCGCGCCGTTCTTCAGGACCAGGTTGACGAACCCGCGGCGTTCGGCGTAGCTGTCGCGCAGCAGCCCCAGCAGCTGCTGCAGGTAGGCGCCGAGCTGAATGCGCGACAGGTCGCCGTGCTCGTACAGCAGCTGGTGGATGGTGGCCATGGCGAGCACCCGCGAGCAGCTTTCCGTGAGGACCTCGCCGACCTCGGCGCTGGCGCTGCGCGCCTGCATCTTGAGCAGGCTGATGATGACCTGCAGGTTGTTCTTGACCCGATGATGCACCTCCTTGAGCAGGGCGGTCTTCTCGGCCAGCGCGCTCTCGAGCTGGAGGCGCGCGGCGCGCGGCGCGCTCAGATCGGTGATGGTGGCCAGCACCCGCAGCTGCCGGCCGGCGCTGATCGGGTTGAGGCCGATCTCAACCGGGATCTCCGTGCCGTCGCGCGCCAGCGCGAACAGCTCCATGCGTCCGGCCATCTCGCGGCGGCTGGGAGCCGAAAAGAAGTGCGCGATCAGGTTGCCGTGGTGCGAACGGTAGCGCTGTGGCACGAGCTGGTCGATGGTGCGGCCGACCAGCTGCGCGCGCGGGTAGCCGAACATGAGCTCGAGCTGGCGGTTTACGAGCTCGATGCGGCCCTCGTGATCGACCACGACCAGGCCATGCAGCACGGATTCGACGACCTCGCGCAGGCGCTGCTCGCCGGCGCGCAGCTGCTCCTCCTTGGCCTCCAGCGCCCCGGCCGCCAGCTGGCCGGCGTCAAAGCGGTCGCGCAACGCCTGGTTGGCGGCCTCGAGCTCCGCGGTGCGGGCCGCCACCCGCTCTTCGAGCCGGCGGTTCAGGCCGTGCAGTTCGTCCTCGACCTGCACGCGCCGGGCGATCTCGGCCTGCAGCCTGGCGTTGGCCTGCAGCAGCGCGTTGGGACTGGGCAGCGCGAGCGCGCGCGGCAGCTGCGGCCACAGCATGATGGCGGTGGCCAGCGACGCGGCCGCGGTGCCCGCCTTTACCGTGGCATCGAGCCAGTACACCGGCTGCCAGATGTCCACGATCGCCATCAGGTGGGTCGTGCCGCAGGCAAAGATGAAGATCGCGAACATCAGGAAGATGCCGTTGAACGGGATATCGCGGCGGCGGCCGAGAAACACCCAGAGCGCAGCCGGAATGGAGAAATACGACAGCGCGATGACGCCATCGGACAGCACGTAGGTCCAGAGCAGTGACGCGGTCCAGGCGAAACAATGGCCGTGCGGCAGGAATCCGTCGCTCGAGAACAAGGTGCCGGGCAATCCGCTCATGGGCGCTGCTCCCGTGCTGCGCGGCGCGCGCGTCCAGGCAGGAGAATGATGGGCGGCCGGCACAAAACGCTGCGGCGGGCGCGATGTGCGCCCGAGCGGCGATGCTAGCCGCATTGCCATCGGCCGACAAGGGCGGCAGGCGCGGCCGTTCGATGCGCGCTGCGCCCGCGTGGTGCGCGGGACCGCGCAAGCGACATGTCCCCGCCTCGCGCCTCAAGTTTTGCGCGCACCTGCCGATATCGCGCGCGTCCGCCGGAGCGGAGCGCGGCGCAAGCCGCTGCCGCTTGCGGTAATCCAATGAAAGGACTCCCGCATAAGAGGAGTGCGGCGCGCGGCGATACCGTCACTGCGGCGCTATAAAGCCCCATGCGGGACGGGCCGGCGCCATTTTGCGGGCATTTGCGGCCATGTCATCCGATTTCATCCAGGGATATCCATGAGCGCTTCGCGACCAATCGCGTGGGCAAGGCGGGAACCAGCGGCATGCGCACCTCGGCGAAATGCCGGCGGCAGGCCCGTTTTTGCCGGCTGTTCGACGCTTCGCCGGCCGCCGCGCGGCCGTACGATCACGCACGCTTGCCGCCGTCCGGCGCCCGAGGCCTGTCACTTCCCATGTCGACGTCCCGCACCGCCGCGCTTGCCGCACGCAGCCCGCAACCCGCATGCGGGGTGCGCATGCTGAAGGTCCTGCCGGGCCTGCGCCGGGCCGCGCAGCGCGCGCTGCTGCCGGCGCGAGCACGTTCCGCGGCGACCGACAGCGGCGGCAACTGGTACAGCCGCGACGAGGCGATCATGGGCACGGCGATCCGCGTCGAGTTGTGGAGCGCCGATCGCGGCGCGGCCGAACAGGCCATGGACGCGGTGATGGCGCAGATGCACGACGTCGATCGCCTGATGAGCCCGCACAAGCCGGATTCGGAACTGTCGCGCGTCAATCGCGATGCGGCGCGCGCACCGGTGGCGGTGGGTGCCGAGTTCTTCGGGCTGCTCGAACGGGCGCTGGATTTCTCGCAGCGTACCGACGGCGCATTCGACGTCACCTTCGCCAGCGCCGGTCACCTGTACGACTACCGCGAACGCATCCGCCCGGCGCCGGGCGACCTGGCGTGCGCACGGGCGGCAATCGGCTATCGCAACCTGCTGCTCGACCCGGCGCGGCGCACGGTGCGCTTCGCGCGGCCCGGCATGCGCATCGACCTGGGCGGCTTCGCCAAGGGCCATGCCGTGGATCGCAGCGTGGCCATCCTGCGCGGGCGCGGCGTGCGCCATGCCATCGTCGCGGCCGGCGGCGACAGCCACGTCCTGGGCGACCGCCGCGGCCGTCCCTGGACCATCGGCGTGCGCCGATCCGCGCCGCCCGGGCGAGTTGGCCGCGGTACTGCCGCTTGCCGACGTGGCGATCTCGACCTCCGGTGACTACGAGCGCTACTTCGAGGAGGACGGCGTGCGCTATCACCATGTGCTGGACCCGCGCACCGGCGCGTCGGCGACGCGGGGCACGCAGCGTCACGATCATGGCGCCCGACGGCCTCACCAGCGAGGCCCTGTCCAAGTCTGTGTTCGTCCTGGGCGTCGCCAAGCGGCATGGACCTCATCGCAGTCTTCAGGAACGTCGACGCGGTGGTGGTGGACGCGCAGGGCGTCCTGCATTACTCCAGCGGGCTGCAGCCCGGTGGCCCGCAATCGGGAGAAGACATCATGACGAGCCAGCAGATACACCGACATCCCCGCGCCGACGCCCGGCCGCAAGCACGCGGCGTACTGGCCCTGCACGCGGCCCTGGTCGCGGCCCTGGCCGCGTGCAGCGGCAGCGACTCGACGACCGTTGCCGGCGACGTGCCGGTGGCCTACGTCAAGCGGGTGAACACCTTCGCGCAGAATCCGCTCAACGCCGCGCCGGGCGCGCCCGGCGGCGACCTGATGATCCGCGACGCGTCCTCGGCGAGCGCACCCGAGCACAACATCACGGCGAACTTCACCCAGGGCGCGGGCGACGTGGCCGATCCCGAAGTGTCCTACGACGGCAAGAAACTCGTCTTCTCGATGCGCTGCCCGGCCTCCAACAGCGCCACCATCGGCGGCGCCCCGGCCTGCACCGGACGCTGGAACATCTGGGAATACGACATGTCAGCGCCGGCATCACCGCCGGCACCTTCCGCCGCATCACGAGTTCCACCCAGTCCGACGACGTCGGCGCGGCCTACCTGCCGGCCGGACGCGGCTTCGTGTTCTCGTCCAACCGGCAGGCGACATCCGCGGCGCAGCAGGCGCTGGGACAGAGCTACCTCGCGCTGGACGAGTACGAGCGCGAAACGGTGTTCAACCTGCACACGATGGACGCCAACGGCAATGCCATCACGCAGATCTCGTTCAACCAGAGCCACGATCGCAACCCGGTGGTGCGGCCCGACGGCAACATCATGTTCTCGCGCTGGGAGCACGTGGCCGACCGCAACCGCTTCTCGATCTTCACCGTCAAGCCGGACGGCACGAACATGTTCGTCCTGTACGGCGCGCATGCCGACGGCAACAGCTTCCTGCACCCGCGCGACATGGACCCGGCGGCAAGTACGCCGGCTTCGTCGCCTCCGACCTGATGCCGCTCGATCGCACGCAGGAGGGCGGGGCGCTGATGTTCATCGACGCCGCCAACTACTCGGACCAGAACGTCCCCGCCAACAACACCGTGCCGACCCAGGGCGGGCAGGTCCAGGTGACGGCGCAGGCGCTCAACTACGGCATGGGCATCTCCATGTACGGCCGCGTCACCACGCCGTATCCGCTGTGGGACGGCACCGATCGCGTGCTGCTCGCCGTACACGCCCTGCGAAGTGACGAAGTACGGCGTGGTCGTGTCGTGCTCGACGCTGACCGCCGCCGAGGTCGCCCGGCTGAGCAACAGCAACCGCCTGAACACCGACGTCGCGGCCGATTACCTGCAGGACAACGTGCCGCCGTCGTACGCGATCTACATGTTCGATCCGGCCAAGCCAGACCTGGCTGCTGGTCGCCTCGCCGCCGGCCGGCTACATGTACACGGATCCGATACCGCTGCAGGCGCGCACCGAACCCACGGCGTCCGTGCCCACCAGCGTCGATCCGACGCTCGCTGGCGCAGAACAAGCTGGCCACGCTCGAGGTGCGCAGCGTCTACGACACCGACCTGCTTCGGCCGCATGGGCGACCCGGTGCTGTCCGCGGCCGACCTGGCGAGCGGCTGCACGAGCGCGATCGCCAAGACCGACGCCGACCGATCCGCTGGACACGCGCACCGCTGGTGGCCGACATCCTGCACATCAAGGATCCCGCCAATACGGCCTACGGCTGCGCGCCGGCGCGCTTCGTGCGCGCGGTGCGCGCGGTGGCGCCGCCCGCCAGACTCGATCGGCACGCGCCAGGCGATCGGCGACACCAATTTCGAGCAGAGCCAGATCCTGGGCTATGCGCGTGGTCGAACCGGACGGATCGTTCAAGCTCAACATCCCGGCCGATACGCCGATCGCCTTCTCCGTGCTCGACGCGCAGGGGCGCGCGTTCCAGACGCACACCAACTGGATCCAGGCGCGCCCCGGCGAGCGGCGCACCTGCGACGGCTGCCACAGCCCGCGGCGCGGCGGTGCGCATCAATTCGGGCACGGTCGCCAATACGATACCGACGGCCTGGGTGGCCGCGCTGGCGACGGCGCACCAGGCTGGCGAAACCATGGCCGTCGACGCGTACGCGCGCTCGACGCCGACGTCGCTGACGCTGCAGCCCGATCCGGTCTACACCGACGTCTGGGCCGACACGACGCAGGCGGGCGTCACGGCGCGCGCCGTCGATCAGCGCTGCGCTACACCGGCAATCCCAGCAGCCGCCGACGACCTGGCCACGGCCGTGCCCGTCAACGGCGTCATCAACTACCCGGACCATATCCAGCCGCTTGTGGTCGCGCAGCCGCGGCACGGGCGGCGCCGACACCTGCACCAACTGCCATGCCGATCCGCAGCTCCTGGACCTGAGCGCGACGATGGCCGGCACCGGCCGCCTGTCGTCGTACGAGAGCCTGATGGTGGGCCCGCCGCTGCTCGACGCCGGCGGCGCGCCGGTGCTGCAGATCCAGGACGGGGTGCTGGTCGTGGCACGCGGCCCAGCGCTGGTGGAAACGATGGCCAGCGAGAGCGCGGTCATCGGCCTGGCCCGAAGCAGCCGCCTGGCCGAGATCCTGTTCGGCCGGACGGTGATGTCCAGCGCGGCGGCGCAGGCGCAGTACCCGAACCCGCCGTCGACGGCACCGGACCATTCGACGCTGCTCAACGCGGCCGAAAAGCGCCTGCTGGTCGAATGGATCGACCTGGGCGGAAAGTACTACAACGATCCGTTCAACGGCGCGAGCGGCGTGCGTACCGTGTCGACGCTGAACCTGGCCACCTTCGAAGCGACGGTGTATCCGATAATCAAGGCTTCCTGCGCCACCGGCTGCCACATGGCGGTGGGCAGCAACCAGACGGCACCGGCGGGAACCTCGTTCGTGGAGAACAAGTTCGTCCTGACCGGCAATCCCGAGGGCGATTTCAACAACACCCTGACGATGATCAGCGACACCTGCAATCCGGCAGGCAATTACCTGCTCAGCAGGCCCTCGACGATCCCGCATCCGGCCGGTGCCCAGAACCAGACCGTGGCCGTGCTGCCGCCGGGCGGCGCCAACTACACGGCGATCGCCAACTGGATCGCGACCGGGTGCCCGGTGCCATGACGGCGGCGCAGCGGGTGCCCCGCGGCATGCGCCGGGCGGCGCTGCTGCTGGCCGCCGCCGGCGGCCTGGGCGCCTGCGGCGGCTCGGGCAGCGGTAATCCGCTGGACAATCCGCCGCTGGTGGTCAATTCCGCGGGCAGCGGCGGGCAGAGTCTTTCCTTTGCTTATTTTCAGCGTTGCGTAAACCCGGTGTTCCTTGCCCCGCTGTCCATCACGCTCAATGGCGTGACATCGGTCAACAGTTGCTCGAATTCGGGCTGCCATGCTAACGCTACCGGAACCGGCGGCGCTTTCCGTATCATTCCCGTCCGCGCAATCGCTGGATGTCGCCAATCCGTCCAACACGCCGGACGTCATTCGCGCTTCCGACATGTACAAGAATTTCTATTCGGCGCAGGGGGAAGTCGTTGTCAACGATCCGACGCAGAGCCTGCTGGTGAACAAGCCCCTGCTGCGCAATGTGCTGCACGGCGGCGGCCTCATCTTCGCCAGCGACCAGGACCCGCACGTCCGGCTTTTCGAATACTGGATCAGCCATCCCATGCCGGTCGGACAGGACGAATTCAGCAGCGCCGCCGACAACCTCTTCACGCCCCCCAACGCGAACACCGGCGCGTGCAATACCAATTGAGCCAAATCAGCGCCGCGTTCCGGCGCCGGGATGCGCTGCACGGTCCGGCGGCGCGGCGGGCGGTGCAGCCCTGGCTCCTCGCCGGCCTGCTGCTGCTGGCGGCGGGCCTGCGTCCGGCGCGGGCGGCAGCCGATGCACCGGCGCCGGATGCGCCGGTGATGGAGGAGAAGGACGCTGCCGGCAGCGCCCGGCCCGCCAATGGCATGTTTCTCGATACGGCAATCGCCGAACGGCTGCAGGTCGCCGACCCCTTCCTGGAGCTGCACACCGGGCCCGGCCGCGGATACCCGGTGTTCTTCGTGGTGGAGCGCGGCTCCTGGGTCGGCGTCCAGAGCCGGCATACCGACTGGTACAAGGTGCTGACCGAGGACGGCAAGGTCGGCTGGGTGGAGCGCGCCCAGCTCGATTCGACGCTGACTGCGGCCGGCAGCCGCAAGAGCTTCCGCGACATCGTGATCGAGGACTACCTGCACCGGCGCGCCGAGCTCGGCGCCGCCTGGGGCCATTTCAGCGGTTCGCCGATGCTCAAGGTGTGGACCGCCTACCAGCTGACCGACAGCATCGCCGTCGAACTGACGCGGCGGCCAGGTGCAGGGGCTGTATTCGGGCACCAGTTTCTGGAATGTCGACCTGCAGCTCGAGCCGTGGTCGGATCGACGGTTGTCACCGTACTTCGGCATCGGCGTGGGGCGAGATCGAGAACGTTCCCAGTGCCAGCCTCGTCAGCGCGATCAGCAACAACGCGAAGATGGCCGATGCCGGGATCGGCGCGCGCTACCACCTCACCGACCGGCTGATCGCGCGCCTGGACTGGACCGAATACACCGCCTTCATCTCCACCGGGCGCACGGACCAGTACCATGCGCTGACGCTCGGCCTGGCCTTTTTCTTCTGACCCAACACGGGCGACCCATGCGTACCTACGCCGCTTTACCGCCGCTTTTCCTGGTGCTGTCGCTGCTGGCCGGACTGCCGCCCGGCGCCGCCCGCGCTGCCGAGGCCCAGCCTGCCAACGACCAGGTGGTCGTGCCGCAGGTCGACCGGCGCGATGTCCGGGTGCCGCACATCCCCTCCAACGATTTCGAGGCCGGGGTGTTCACCGGCGCCTACAACGCCGAGAACTTCGGCGCCAGCCTGGTCGGCGGGCTGCGCCTGGGCTACCACATCACCGAGGACTTCTTCGTCGAGGCGGTCTACGGCCAGACCAAGGTCTCGCGACTCGACCTTTCGCGACATCCTGCCCGGCGGCATCTTCCCCGCGCCCAAGGAAATCCTGCGCTACTACGACCTGTCGGTCGGCTACAACATCTTCCCCGGCGAGATCTTCCTCGGCCGCAACCATGCCAAGGTCTCGGCCTTCTACCTGATCGCCGGCCTGGGCAGCACCAAGTTCAACGATGCCAGCCACCAGACCGTCAATGTCGGCGCGGGCATGCGCGTCTTCCTCAAGGACTGGGTCGCGGTGCAGCTGGACGTGCGCGACCACATGTACTCGATCGACCTGCTGGGTTCGAAGAAGAACACGAACAATCTCGAGACCACGGCGGGCGTGACCTTTTTCTTCTAGGACGCTGCCAACATGACGCTCGCCTTGCCCCGTTTCCGTCGCCGCGGCCTTGCCCTGCTGGTGGCGTGCGCGCTGCCGCTGGGCGCGCCGGCCGGCGCGGCCGCCGCCGCGCTGGCGCAGGCGGCGCCCGACTTCACCCTGCCCAGCGCGGCGGGGCCCAATCTGCGCCTGCAGGAACAGCGCGGCCGCGTGGTGATGCTCAACTTCTGGGCCACCTGGTGCGGGCCGTGCCGCCGCGAGATGCCGCAGCTCAACCGGCTCTATACCAAGTACAAGTCCTCCGGCTTCGTGCTGGTCGGCGTCAACGTCGATGACGATCCGCGCAATGCGGTCGGCGTATCGTCCAAGCTGGGCGTGCAGTTTCCGGTGGTTTTCGACAGCGCCAAGCGCGTCAGCCATCTCTACGACCTCGACACCATGCCGTCGACCGTCCTGATCGACCGCGACGGGCGCGTGCGCTTCATTCATCCGCGGCTACCGCGACGGCCTACGAAGACACCTACGATCAGCAGATCGCGGAACTGCTGCGGGAATGACCGTGATGCGCGAACCTGGTTGTCCCATGCGCATGCCGGCCGCCGCGTTGCGCCGCCGCGCGGCGCTGGCGCTGGGCGCGGCGCTGCTCGCGACCCTGCTGGGCGGCTGCGGCATCGAGCCGTGGGTCAAGCCGTACGAGCGCGAGCGGCTGGCCGATCCGATCATGAATCCGGGGCGCGATGCACTCGCCGACAAGCACCACGAGCACGTCCGCGACGTGCGCGAGGGCGCGCGCGGGGCCACCGGCGTGCAAGGGGGGCGGCTGTGGCTGCAATTAGGCGCCTGGTGCGCCTGGCGACCCGGCTGGCCGGACCGCGGGCGGAGTGCTGGCCAGCGGGCACGCCGCGGCGACCGATCTGCCCGAAGACCGCGTCGACCTCATGTACCACTCCTACAGCGGCGGCGGCGTCACCGCCACCGGGCCGGCCATGCTGGTGCGCAAGAGCATCGATGACACCGTCTCGCTGTCGGCCTCCTACTACGTCGATTCCGTCAGCAACGCCTCGATCGACGTCGTGACGACCGCGAGCCGCTACCACGAAGACGCGGCATCGAACGCGGCGTGGGCCTCGACTATGTCTACCGCGACGCGCTGATCAGCCTGGCGGCCAGCAAGAGCCAGGAGCCGGACTACCTCGCCGACAGCGCCAGCGTCGACGTGGCGCAGGATTTCTTCGGCGGCATGACCACCCTCAACCTGGGATACAGCCGCGGCTGGGACACCGTCGGCAAGCGCGGCAGCCCCTCCTTTGCCGAGCCGGCCGACCACTGGCAGTACCGCCTCGGAGTCACCCAGATCCTCACGCCGCAGTGGGTGATGAGCGCAAACCTGGAGGCCATTTCCGATGACGGCTACCTGGGCAGCCCGTACCGGGCGGCGCGCGTCTTCGGCGCGGCGGTCCCGGAGCGCGATCCGGCGCACGCGCGGTCGAGCCGCGCGCTGGCGCTGCGGGCGGTCGGCAGCCTCGACAGCGACAGCGCCGTGCGCGCGGTGTACCGCTATTTCTGGGACACCTGGGCGATCCGGGCCAACACGCTCGAGGTGGGCTACAGCCGCTATGTCCAGGCGCGCCGCTGGCTGCTCGACGGCTACCTGCGCTACTACAAGCAGGACGGACGCGCTCCTTCTACAGCGACAATTTCACCGAGCGACATGACGTACATGTCGCGCAACCGCCAGCTGAGCACCTTCCACGACCTGGGCGTGGGCGCGCAAGGTCACGTATTCGGCCTGTGCGCGTGCCGGCGCGCTACGAGATCAAGCTCAACGGCGCGCTCGAGTGCCTGCGTTTCCAGTACAGCGACTTCACCGACATCCGCACCGGCAAGGCGTACTCGCTTCGATGCCACCGTGCTGCGAACTGTACGTGTCGGCAACTTTCTGAGAGAGGAGGCGGCGTGATCAATCGACGCTGCAGGGCAATCATCGCCGCCGGGGCCCTGGCCGACTGCTGGTCGCGCCGGCGCGCGCGGCCGATGCGCGCGCCCGCCGCAGCCCGCACCGGCGGACGGCCGGCGCCGGCCGACGCCGGCGCCGTGCCGTCGGCGCCGATCCGGTCAGCCCGCCAGCCCGGCGGCGCCGCGGCGCCGCCGCCGGGCAACCTCGACGGCCGCATCCAGGACGTCAAGGGCGACGTGCATCGAGCTCAACCGCGACCTGCTGGTGCTCGAGGAGGAACTGCTGTTTCCCGCCAACACCCAGGTGGCGGTGTTCGTGTCGATGGACGTCGGCAAGTTGTTCGCGCTCGACTCGGTGCAGATCAAGCTCGACGACAAGGTCGTCGCCAACTACCTGTACACGCCGCTCGAGGTCGCAGGCGCTGCACCGCGGCGGCGTGCAGCGCGTCTACCTGGGCAACCTGCAGCACCGGCGCGCACGAACTCGTCGCCTTCTTCATCGGCAAGGGGCCGCACGACCGCGACTACCGGCGCGGCGCGACCGCTCAAGTTCGACAAGGGCACCGATCCGAAGTACATCGAACTGCAGATCAAGGATTCGACCGGCAAAGCTGCAGCCGGAGTTCGACGTCAAGGTCTGGCAGTAGCGGGCGATGCAGTCGACGCAATCCCATGCTCGCTCCGGTACGGCGGGGGCTGGCGGCCCTGGCCGCGCTGGCGGGCGCTTGCCGGCGCGGCCGCCGCGCCGGCGCCGCCGGCGGGCCAGCCGCGACCGGTGCGCGATCCGTACTACGGGGTGGCGCTGTTCGACTTCTTCCAGGAGCATTACTTCTCGTCGCTGGCCGACCTGATGGTGGCGCAACATTTCGGCCGCGTGCAGCACGATCGCGACGAGGCCGAGGTGCTGCGCGGCGGTCTGTACCTGTCCTACGGCCTGCATCGCGAGGCCGGCGCCATCTTCGCGCGCCTGATCGACGCCGGCGTTGCACCGGCGATCCGCGACCGGGCCTGGTATCTACCTGGCCAAGATCCGCTACCAGCGCGGCCTGCCGGTCGCGGCCGAGGACGCGCTCGCGCGCATCCAGGCGCCGCTGCCGCCGGCACTGGAGGAGGATCGCGCGCTGCTCAAGGCCAACCTGCTGATGCTGCGCGGCGACTATCCGGGGGCCGCGACGCTGCTCAAGCCGCTGGCCGCCGACGAGGATGCGAGCCGCTACGTGCGCTTCAACCTGGGCGTGGCGCTGATCCGCAGCGGCACCACGGCGCGCGGCAGCGAGCTGCTCGACGAGATCGGCGTCGAACCTGCCGACTCCGAAGAAACGCGCAGCCTGCGCGACAAGGCCAACGTCGCGCTGGGCTTTGCCGCCGTCAAGGCCAAGGATGCGGATCGCGCCCGGGTGTACCTCGGACGCGTGCGCCTGACGGGCATGGAAGCCAACCGGGCGCTGCTGGCCTTCGGCTGGGCGGCCGACGCGCAGCAGCTGCCGCGCGAGGCGCTGGTGCCGTGGACGGAACTGGCCGCGCGCGACATCAGCGATCCGGCGGTGCAGGAGGCGCAGCTGGCCGTGCCCTACGCGCTGGCGCAGGTCGGCGCCAATGCGCAGGCGCTGGAGTCCTACGGCAAGGCCATCGCCGCCTACGACCAGGAAAACGCGAACCTGGACGAAACGATCGCCGCGATCCGCTCCGGCCAGTTCCTCGACCGTCTGCTCGAACAGCAACCCGGGCGACGAGATGGGCTGGTTCTGGAAGATCGGGCGCCTGCCGCAACTGCCGCACCCCGCCCACCTTGCCGCCGTGATGGCGCAGCACGACTTCCAGGAAGGCGTTCAAGAACTATCGCGACCTGCAGTTCCTGGCGCGCAACCTGCGCGACTGGGATGGCCGCCTCGACATCATGGACGACATGCTGGCGAACCGGCGCCAGGCCTATGCACAGCGCCTGCCGCAGACCAGGGCCGGCCAGCGCAGGATCGACCTCGGCCGCCTCGATGCGCGCCGCGCCGCGCTGGCCGACGAGCTGCATGCGGCCGAGGACTGGGGCGACGGCCGCGTATTCGCCGATGCGCGCGAGCGCGCGCTGGCCGCGCGGCTCGAGCGCGTGCGCGCCACCCTCGAGCGGCTGCGCGCCGATCCGGCGGTTGCGCCGGAGGAGCAGCGCGCGGCGCGCGAACGCTACCGGCGCGTGGCCGGCGCGCTGGGCTGGGAACTGGCGCAGAGCTTTCCGGTGCGTCTGTGGGAGGCCAAGAAGGCGTTGCAGGCATTGGGCGCGGTCCTCGACCACGCGCATGCCAGCGACGACGCGCTGGCCGCGGCCCAGGCAACCGAGCCGCGGCGCTTCGAGGATTTCGCGACGCGCATCGCGGTCCTGCGCCGGCGCATCGCGGCGCTGCAGCCGTCGATCGAGCAGTTGGTCGTCGAACAGCGCCAGGTGGTGCAGGAACTCGCCGTGGCCGAGCTCGAGCAGCAGCGCGAGCGCCTGGTGGCCTACGGCAACCAGGCGCGCTTCGCGATCGCCGAGATCTACGACCGGGCAAAACTGTCGCGGGATGCAACGCATGCACCGGCCCACTAGCGCGCTGCCGCGGCCGTGGCCGCGCCTGGTGCCGCTGCTGGCGGCGCTGCTGGCGGCCTGCGCCAGCCGCATGCCGCGCGACGAGACACCGACTGTCGGCAGCCTGGCCGGGCGCCAGTACGACCTGCCCGCCGACGCCGGCGTGGCCGCCAGCGACGAGGCCACGATCGCCGCGTACCGGGAATTCCTGAAGAAGGCCCCGCTGGACCAGCAGCGGCCCCAGGCGCTGCGCCGGCTCGGCGACCTGGAGATGGAGAGCGCCGACGAGCGCCTGGCCGGCGCCGCGCCGGCGCCCGTCGCCCCGGCGGCCGCCGGCGGCCGCCGGGGCGACGGGGCGGCAGGCCCGGCCAGGCAGCCGCCAGCGCCCGGGTCGGCCAACCCGATGGCCCGCCTGCCCCCGGAGGGCAACGCCGCCGACGCGCGCAACTACCAGCACGCGGTGACGCTCTACCAGAACCTGCTGGCCGCCTACCCGCATGCACCCGACAACGACAAGGTGCTGTATCAGCTGGCGCACGCCTATGAACTGGGCGGCGACCTCGAGACGGCCCTGCAGGTCCTCAATCGCCTGGTGCGCGAGTATCCGCATGCCGCGGCCCTGGACGAGGCGCAATTCCGCCGCGGCGAACTCATGTTCGCCATGCGCGACTACCACGGTGCCGCGCAGGCCTACGCCACCATCCTGGCGACGCCCCGGCACACGCCGTACTTCGAACGGGCGCTGTACATGCACGGCTGGTCGCTGTACAAGCAGGACCAGCTCGAGGAGGCGCTGCAGAGCTTCTTCGGCGTGCTCGACCTCAAGCTCATCGCGCGCGACAGCGAGGCCGGCCTGGATGCGGTGGCCGGCCTGTCGCGTGCCGACCGCGAACTGGTGGAAGACACGCTGCGGGTGGTCGGGCTGTGCCTGGAGAACCTGCAGGGCGCCGACAGCATTCCGCCGTTCATGACGTCGGCGCTGCGGCGCGATTACGAATTCCGCATCTACCGCCAGCTGGGCGAGCTCTACCTGTCGCAGGAGCGCATCAAGGACGCGGCCGACACCTTCCTCGCCTTTGCCCGCCGCTATCCGCTGCACACGCAGGCGCCGGCGCTGCGGGCGCGCGTCATCGACATGTACCAGCAGGCCGGTTTCGACACGCTGGTGCTGGCGGGCAAGCGCGAGTACGTGGAACGCTACGGCCTGCACAGCCCGTTCCATGCGGCCAATCCGGCGGCGTGGAACAAGTGGCGTCCGCTGCTGAAGAACTTCCTGACCGAACTGGCACAGCGCGACCACGCCATCGCCCAGAAGAGCCACAAGCCGGAGGATTATGCGGCCGCCGCCGGCTGGTACCGCCAGCTGATCGAGACCTTTCCCAGCGATCCGGCGACCGCCCGCGAGAATTTCCTGCTGGCCGAATTGCTGTTCGAGAGCCAGCGCTTCGGCGAGGCGGCGACCGAATACGAAAAGTCCGCGTACCAGTATCCGCCCCATCCGAAGTCCGCCGACGCCGGCTACGCCGCGCTGCTGGCGTACGCCGAGCAGGAGAAGCGCGCGCCGGCGGCGGACCGGCCGGCGCTCGAACGCACCGGCATCGAAAGCGCGCTGCGCTTTGCCGACGCCTTTGCCGTCGACCCGCGCAACGGTCCGGTACTGGCCAACGCCGCCGAAAGACGGTATGCGCTGCATGACCTGGACGGCGCTTCGCACGTCGCGCGCCGCGTGCTGGCGCTGAGCCCGCCGGCGGCGGCGGCGCAGCAGCGGGTGGCCTGGACGGTGATCGCGCTGGCGGCATTCGATGCCGGCGCCTTCGATCAGGCCGAGCGCGCCTACCAGGAACTGCTGACGCGCACCGGCGCGAACGACCCGCAGCGCGCGGGCCTGACCGAACGGCTGGCGGCGAGCGTCTACAAGCAGGGCGAGCAGGCGCGGGCCCAGGGACACCTGCGCGAGGCCGTCGGCCACTTCGACCGGGTGGCCGTGGTGGCGCCGCTGTCGCCGGTGCGAGCCAGCGCGCAGTACGATGCGGCCGCCGCGCTGATCGCGCTCAAGGACTGGCCGGCCGCGGCGCGCACGCTCGAGGATTTCCGCACGCGCTTTCCCGCGAGTCCGCTGCTGGACGAGGCTGGCGACAAGCTGGTGCTCGTCTACACCGAGAGCGGGCAGTGGGCGCTGGCCGCCGGCGAGTACGAGCGCGTGGCCCGGCGCAAGGGCGACCCGGCGCTGGCCCGCGCCGCGCTCTGGCAGGCCGCCGAACTCTACGACAAGGCGGCGGGCGCAACGGGCGGGCGCGCCGACCCTGCGGCGGCCGCGGCCGCGGCCCGCACCTACGAGCATTATGTGCAGGCCTATCCGGCGCCGCTCGAGCCGGCAATCGAAGCGCGGGCGCGGCTGGCGCGCATCGCCAACCAGCGGGGCGACCAGGCCGGCGTCCTGGCCTGGACCCGCAGCCTGATGGACGCCGAGCGGGCGGGCGGCGCGGCGCGCACCGAGCGCACGCGCTATCTCGGCGCCCAGGCGGCGCTCGCGCTGGCGCAGCGGCCGTACGAGGATTTCCACCAGGTTGCGCTGGTGGAACCGCTCAAGAAGCAGCTGGCGCTCAAGAAGAGCCGCATGGAGGCCGCACTCAAGGCCTATGCGGTCGCGGCCGACTACGGCGTGGCCGAAGTCTCGACCAACGCCACGTTCCACACCGCGGAGCTGTACCACGAGTTCGGCCAGGCCCTGCTGGCCTCCGAGCGGCCCAAGGGCCTGTCGGCCGACGAACTCGACCAATACAACGTGCTGCTCGAAGAGCAGGCGTTCCCCTTCGAGGAAAAGGCGGTCGCGATGCACGAGGCCAATGCGCACCATAGCGCCGAGGGCATATACGACCAATGGATCAAGACCAGCTACCGGGCCCTGGCGCAGCTGCGTCCGCTGCGCTACGGCAAGAGCGAGCTCAGCGAGGACTCCATCGATGCGATCCGCTGACCGTTTCGCGGGCGTGCGCTGGATCGGCGCGGCGCTGCTGCTGGCGCTGGGCGCCTGCTCCAGCCTGGGCGGCGGCGCGCCGCCGGTGGCGGCGGTGCCGGCGCCCGGCAAGCCGCCGCTGGTTCCCGACCTCGCGCCCGCGGTGCTCGACGGCTTCGATGCCGCCGTCCGCTCGCTCGATGCCGGCCGCATGGCCGAGGCGGAGAAGGGGTTCCTGGCCCTGACGCAGGCCAATCCCGGGCTTGGTGGCCCGCATGCCAACCTGGCGATCGTCTACCGTCGCGCGGACAAGCTAGACCAAGCGGTCAGCGAGCTCGAACGGGCGGTACAGTGCAATCCTCAGCAACCGGTCTTCTGGAATCAACTGGGAATCACGTACCGGCTGCAGGGGCAGTTTGCCAAGGCGCGGGACGCGTATGAACGGGCAATGAAGCTGGATCCCTCGTATCCGGCACCGATCGTTAATTTGGGGATGCTTTTCGACCTTTATCTCTGGGACAGCAACCGGGCGCTGGAGCTATACGATCGTTATCTCGCCATGACGCCGGGGGACGCCAAGGTGGTCAAGTGGGTTGCCGACCTGAAGAACCGCAACCGGCAGGCCGATGCGGCCCGGCCCAAGGAACAGCAATGAGCCGTGCGCGCGCATGGGCGACGCTGGCGGCATCCGCGCTGCTGCAGGGGCCGGCCATGGCGGCGGCCGCAGCGGCGGCGCCGCCGACCGGCGACGAGCACATGAACATGGAGCGGACCAAGATCATCGGCAATCGGGAACTGCCCAAGGTGCTGTACATCGTTCCCTGGAAGAAGCCGCAGCCGGGAGAATTGCCCGGGCGGCCGATGAAGAGCGTGCTCGACGAGGCGCTGGAGCCCATCGATCGCGATGTATTTCGGCGGCAGGTGCAGTACGAGTCGCAGGGCCAGACGCAACGCGAGACGCAGTACGAGACGCAGCGCGCGGCTGCGGCGGCAAAGACGGCGCCCGGCCGCCCGTAGCGATCGCCCCCGGCCCGGTCCGGGGACGATGGCCGGCGGCTGCACGCCAGACCCAGGCTTCGATATTGGAGATGATTCGATGGATGCATTCGGTGTGATAGTCAAGTTCTTCCAGGATTGCGGGTTCTTCATCTACCCCAGCCTGGTCATCATGGCTGGCGGCCTGGCCATCGCCATCGAGCGCTTCATCTTCCTGCGCCGCTCGCGCAGCCAGAACCGGCAGATGTGGGACCGCATCCTGCCGCTGCTGCAGGGCGGCAAGCTGCAGCAGGTCTACAGCGCGACCTCAAAGTCGGAGGCGGCCATCGGCATGATGGTGCACAACGGCCTCAACCGGCTGCAGAGCTCGCGGCGACGCGAGGACATCGATGCGGCGATGGAAGAGGGCATGATGGAGATCGTGCCGCGCCTGGAGAAGCGCACGCACTACATCGCCACGTTCGCCAACGTCATCACCCTGGTCGGCCTGCTCGGAACCATCAGCGGCCTGATCCACGCATTCACCGCGGTGGCGCAGGTCAATCCGGCCGAAAAGGCCGAACTGCTGTCGGCCAGCATCTCGGTGGCCATGAACAACACCTTCTTCGCGCTGACGGTGGCGATTCCGTTCCTGCTGATCCACGCGTTCCTCACCGCGCAGACCACCGAGATCGTCGACAGCCTCGAGGCAGCCAAGATCAGCTTCCTGAACCTCGTGCAGAAGCTCGGCGTCGGACGGCAAGATGGGCGCCGAGCAGAGGGAGTCGCACTAGCCATGCCCGTCCGACGCCTGCACAAGAAGCCGGCGGCGCTGGAGATCACCGCGTTCCTGAACCTGATCGTGGTTCTGGTGCCGTTCCTGCTGTCGACGGCGGTGTTCTCCCGGATGGCGGTGCTGCAGCTGACGCTGCCGGCGCAGACGTCGGGCGTGGAGACGCTAAAGGGCGATCTGCAAGCTCGAGGTCGTCATCCGCCCCGACGCGCTCGAGGTCGGCGACAGCATCGGCGGCCTGGTGCAGCGCATCGCCAACACGCCCAAGGGCTACGACTACGCGACGCTGTCGCAACTGATGGAACAGATCAAGGGACGCTTCCCGGACAAGACCGACGCCACGGTCCTGGCCGAGGCCGATACGCCCTACGACGTGCTGGTGCAGGTGATGGACGCGGTGCGCGTCGGCCACCGGGCGCAGGGCGCCAGCGTGGTGCGCGCCGAACTGTTCCCCGACATCTCCATCGGCGACGCGCCGCTGCGTGCGCGCCGGGCCGGATCATGAAACGTCACCCCCCTGCAGCGCCGCAAGATCCGGCGCGAACGCAACGCGCCGCTGGTCGACATGAACCTCGTGTCGCTGATCGACATCTTCACGATCCTGATCTTCTTCCTGCTGTCCAACTCGACCGAAGTGCAGACGCTGACCAGTTCCAAGGCGGTCCGGCTGCCCGAGTCGCTGGCCGACAAGAGCCCGCGCGAAACGGTGGTGGTGGTCGTCAACGGCGACGAGATCCTGGTCCAGGGGCGCAAGGTGGCGTCGGTGGCCGAGGTGCTGGCCGCCGACGGCGACCTGATCGCGCCGCTCAAGGCCGAACTCGATTACCAGGCGAGCCATGCGCTGGTGCGCAAGGAGAACACGCCCGAGAACCAGCCCATCACCATCATGGGCGACAAGTCCATTCCCTACCGGTTGTTGCGCAAGGTGATGTATCACCTGCGCCCGCGCCAACTACAGCGAAGTGTCGTTCGCGGTGACCACGAAGAGCGAAACGTGATGACCGCGATGACGTACTCGTACCATTGCGCCGTGCTGCCCTGGACCGTCGCGGCAGAGGACGAACGGCGTTTCCGCCGCATCCTGGCGACGGTCCTGCTGCTGACGCTGCTCTTCGGGCTGGTGATGCCGTGGTTGCCGCGCCCGGTGCTCGATCGCGAGCATGCCGAGGAACTGCCGCAGCGCTATGCCAAGATGCTGCTCGAGCGCCAGCCGGTCGAATTGCCGCCCGTGGTCAAGCGCGAGCCGCTGGCCGAGCGCAAGCCGGCGCCCCCGCCCGACGCCAAGACGCCGGTCATCAAGAAGCCGGTTCCCGAGGCGCGCGTGCCGGTGCCGGACAAGGCCCCCGGCGAAAAGCTCGAGGCGGCGCGCAAGAAGGCCTCCGGCGTGGGTCTGCTGGCCATGAAGGACGAGCTCGCGGACCTGCGCGGCGCGCCGATGGCGGTGCAGATCAACCAGAACATCAAGCAGGGCCCCGGCGTCGGCGCCGGCGTCGGCGCCGGCGTGGGCAGCGGCGCCGGCCTGGGCCTGCCGGTGCGCTCGCTCATCACCTCCAATGCGACGCGCGGCAGCGGCGGCATCAATACCGCCGGCTACAGCCGCGATACCGGCGGCGGCGGGCTGGCAGGAAGGTCGACCACCCTGGTCGGGGGCGTGGCCGGCGGCGGCGGCGGTGGTGGTGCCGGCCGCGCCGCGGGCAACGACGGCGAGCCGCTGCGCGGCCGCCACGGCAAGGCGCTGCGCTCCAGCGAGGAGATCAAGCTGGTGTTCGAGCGCAACAAGGCGGCCATATATTCGATCTACATCCGCGCGCTGCGCGAAGAGCCGTCGCTCGAAGGCAAGGTGGTGCTCAACCTCACCATCGCGCCCTCCGGCCAGGTCGTCGACTGCCAGATCGCGTCGAGTGAACTCAAGGCGCCGGAGCTCGAACGCAAGCTGCTGGCGCGCATCCGCCAGTTCGACTTCGGCGCCAAGGAC
The DNA here is from genome assembly GCA_963781975.1 of uncultured beta proteobacterium. Taxonomy (GTDB): domain Bacteria; phylum Pseudomonadota; class Gammaproteobacteria; order Burkholderiales; family Burkholderiaceae_F; genus GJ-E10. Next base: position 312,513 of record CAWAHT010000005.1, on the reverse strand, counting down.
GTCGAACCGATGTCGATCAGCTGGCCGCTGGACTTCCTGCCGTCCTGAGTTGCTGCGGGTCGCCGCGCCCGCGTCAGGACGCGGCGCCCGCCGGGCCACCGGCTGCGTTGCCCGCCTGCGGGGGCGCCGCAGCGGCACCCCGCCAGCCGCCGCCCAGGGCCTTCACCAGGTAGACGGCAACCAGCATCCGCTGGCCGTGGATCTGCACCTGCTGGCGCTGATTGGCCAGCAGGGTCTGCTGCGCGGTGATCACGTCCAGGTAGGTCGTCAGGCCGCCCGCGTAGCGGTCATTGGCCACGTCGACCACGCGTTGCGCGCTGCTGACGGCGGCGGCAGGCTTCGGCCGCGGCGCGTTCCAGGCTGGACAGGCCGGTGATGCCGTCCTCGACCTCCTGCATCGCGGTGAGCACGGTCTGCCGGTACTGCGCCACCGTGGCCTGGTAGCCCGGCCCGGGCAAAATCCACGTCGAGCGCGATGCGGCCGGCGTCGAACAGCGCCTGCGTCGCGGATACGCCCAGCGACCACAGGTTGGCGCGGCGCATTGGAAAAGGCTGCCCAGTGCATTGCTCTCCGCGCCGTAGCCGGCGGCCAGCGGGATGCTCGGGAAATACGCGGCCTTGGCGACGCCGATCTGCGCATTGGCGGCGGCCATCGCGCGTTCGGCCGAGGCGACGTCCGGCCGGCGCTCGCAGCAGGTCGGACGGTACGCCCACCGGTATCGCCGGCACGCTCGCGACTGCAGCACGTGCGGCGGCAGCGAGAACGCCGGCGCCGGCGTGCCGGTGAGCGTGGCGATGCGCATGCTCGAACTGCGCCCGCTGCACGTGCAGCAGGTCGATCTGCGTAATGGTGGTGTCGAGCTGTGACTGCTGCTGGGCCAGGTCCAGCCCGGAGGCCACGCCCATGTCGTGCCGCGACGTGACGAATTCGAGCGCGCGGCGTTCCGCGGTGATGTTCTGGCGCACCACGTCGATCTCGGCATCCAGCGCGCGCAGGCTGAAGTAGTCGGCCGCCAGTTCCGCGCTCAGGATCAGCCGGGCATTGACGAGATCCGCGCTGGCCTGCTCGGCCGTGGCGCGGGCCGCCTCGACCTGGCGGCGCACGCGCGCCGAAGAGGTCGAGCTCGTAGTGGACGCTGAGCCCGGCCGTGAAGTCGTTCTGCACCGTGCTGCTGTTCGGGACGCGTAATTGGCCGAGCGGACGGCTGGCCGAAATGCGCTCGCGCACGGCGCCGGCGCCGGCGCTGACTGCTGGGCAAGTAGCGCGGCGGCGGCGACCCCGGCCAGGGCGCGCGCCTGCGCGTAGGCGCGCCGGCCGCGACCGCGAGGCTCTGGCTTGTCGGCATCAGGCCCGCTTCCAGCGCATCGAGCCGCGCGTCGCCGAAGGCCTGCCACCACGTCGCCCCGTCGGCGCCGTCGTCGGGCGTGCCCTCGCGCCAGGGCGCCTCGGTGGTCCAGGCGGCCGGCAGCGTCGCGGCCGGCCGGCGTGTAGTCGGGGCCGACGGCGCAGGCCGCCAGCAGCAGGCTGCATGCCGCCGCGGCGCGGCGCCGCCGGTCGCCGCGCCGCCGGGCAGGATCACGACTTGTCCTTCGGCGCCGCCGGCGGGCGGCGCCGCGACGACGTCGCCCTCGGCGAGCGAATCGGACGGATTGAGCACGATCTGGTCGCCGACCTGCGATGCCGCTGAGTATCTCGATCGTTCTGGCCGAAATCGCGGCCCAGGGTGACCGGCTTGCAAGTGCACGTGTCCGCTCGCGTCGACCACCGCCACGCGCGGCCCCTCGGCGCGGAACAGCAGCGCATTGGATGGCGCGAGCAGCTGGTCGCTGGCGCCGACCGGCAAGTGCACCTGCGACGTACGCGCCCGGCAGCAGGCGGCCGTCATGGTTGGGCAGCGCTGATCTCGACCTGCAGCGTCCGGGTCGCCGTATCGATCGCGCCGGCCGTGCGGCTGACGTCGCCGGTGAACGCTGGCGCCGCGCAATTCGGCCTGCGTCACGATGACGTGCTGGCCGACATGCACCAGCTGCGCGTAGCTCTGCGGCACGTAGACGTACAGGCGCAGCGGATCGGTCTGCGCCAGCGTGAAGAGCGCGCGGGCCGCGCCGCCGTTGCCGGCGTCGATCAGGTCGCCGACGTCGACGTTGCGCCGCGTGATCGACGCCGGCAAACGGCGCCACGATGCGCTTGAAGCCCTCGAGCTTGCGCAGGCGCTCCACGTTGGCGCGGCGGCCGCGAGATTGGCCTCGGCCTGGCGGAACGCGCTGCGCCGTTCGTCGAGTTCCTGCTGCGAGACCGCATCGCGCTGGCGCAGGCTCTCCCAGCGCTCGGCCGATGCTCCTGGCCAGCTCCAGGCTGGAGGCGGCCTGCTCGCGCGCGGCGATGCGCCTGCGCGAGCTGCTGGTCGACTTCCGGCGTCTCGAGCTCGGCCAGCAGCTCGCCCTTTGCGACGTGCGCGCCGATGTCGTGCGTACCAGTGCACGCACGTAGCCGGTCGGTGCGCGCGTAGATCGGCGACTCGACGAAGCCCTGCAGCGTGCCGGGCAGCGACAGCGACTCGCCGCCGGTCGCCGGCCTGCGGCGTCGTCGTCGTTGACGTAGGTGATCGCCCGCTCGGCCGTGGTCGCTGCGCAGGTCGCGCGCATGCAGGACATCGGGCGACGACCGTGCGCGCGGCGCCCAGCGCGAGCAGCACGAGGACGACCAGCGCCGAGCGCCGCGCCAGGCGCGAGCATGGCGCGCGCTGCAGCGCCGCGGGGCCGCGCCGGCAGCCGCGTGGTGGATGCCGATCGAGGAGTGACGGTTTTCAGTCATGGGCGGCAGCTTCCTGTGCAATCCGCCGGCCGGCGGTGCGCGGCGCGGCGCGCGCGCCGCCTTGCGGGCGAGACGCTGGTGAATGCCGGCAAAGACGACCGGCACGAAGAAGAGCGTGGAGACGGTGGCGAACAGCAGGCCGCCGATCACGGCGCGGCCGAGCGGCGCGTTCTGCTCGGCGCCTTCGCCCAGGCCCAGCGCCATCGGGATCATGCCGATGATCATCGCCAGCGCCGTCATCAGCACCGGCCGGATGCGGGTCGCGCCGGCTTCGAGCGCGGCCGACAGCGGCGGGCGCGCCTTCGTGCAGGCGCTGGCGCGCGAACGACACCATCAGGATGCTGTTGGCGGTGGCCACGCCCATGGTCATGATGGCGCCGGTCAGCGCCGGCACGCTCAGCGTGCGTGCCGGTGAGGAACAGCATCCAGACGATGCCGGCCAGCGCCGCGGGCAGCGCGGTGATGATGATGAACGGGTCGATCCACGACTGGAAGTTGACGACGATCAGCAGGTACACCAGCACGATCGCCATCACCAGGCCGACGCCCAGGCCGATGAACGACGCCTGCATGGTCTGCACCTGGCCGCGCATCACGATCTGGCTGCCGCGCGGCAGCTTCGGCGCGCATCTGCGTCGACCAGCTCTGTCGACCTCGCCGGCGACGCTGCCGAGGTCGCGGCCCTGCGACGCTGACGTAGAGGTCGATCACCGGGCGGATGTTGTAGTGCGACACGACCGCGAGCTGGCGCTCCGGCGTCGACCTTGACCAGGTTGCCCAGCAGCTGCGTGCGGCGCCGGCGCTGCCGGAGCGCGTTGACCGGCGTGCGCAGCAGCGCGTCGATGCGAATCGACGCGGTACTGCGGCGTCTGCACCGCGATGTTGTAGACGACGCCGTTGGTCGGATTGAGCCAGAAAGCCGGCGCGGTCTGCGAGCTGCCCGACAGCGAGATCAGCACGTTCTGCGCCGACGTTCGCTGGCGCTCAGGCCGAGCTGCTGCAGCCGGGTGCGGTCCATCTGCAGAGTCGAGCGTCGGCTCGTCGAGGCGCTGCTGGATGTGCGCGTCGACCGCGCCGGGGATCTGCCGGATCTGCTTCATCAGCTCGGCGGCGACGGCGAAGTTGCCGCGCCAGGTCGCTGCCGGAGATCTGCACGTCGATGGCCGCCGGCAGGCCGAAGTTCAGGATCTGCGTGACGATGTCGGCCGGCTGGAAGAAGAACTCGATGCCCGGGAAGCGCCGCGGCAGTTCGCGCGCGCAGCTGCTCGACGTAGTTCGTGCGGTCGGCGCGTGGTCCGGCTTCAGCGAGATCTGGATCTCGCCGTCGAGCGTGCCGATGGTGCCGGCGTTGCTGTACGACAGGTTGATGCCGCTGTTCGGCAGGCCGAGGTTGTCGAGGATGGTGCCGAGCTCGGTCGGCCGGCACGATGCTCGCGGATCGCCGCTTCGACCTCGTCGGCGAGGCGCGCCGTCTCCTCGATGCGCGTGCCGGTCGGCGCGCGCATGTGCAGGCGGATCTGGCCGGCGTCGACGCTCGGGAAGAAGTCGCGCCCCAGGAACGGATACGAGGCCGCAGGACAGCACGCAGAACGCCAGGAAGGCGGCGCCGAAGCATGCGCGCCGCGTCGAGCAGCGGCGCAGGATCATGATGTAGCCGCCGCGCATGCGCTCGAAGCGCGGCGTCGAAGCGCGGTATACGCGCTGCAGACAGGCTCGGGCGTGCGCATGCGGATCGCTGGTGGCGCGCGATCCATCAGCAGCATCACCAGCGTCGGCACCAGCGTGCGCGACAGGACGTAGGAGGCGAGCATCGCGAACACCACGGCCTCGGCCAGCGGCACGAACAGGAAGTGCGCCACGCCGGTCAGGAAGAACATCGGCACGAACACGATGCAGATGCACAGCGTCGACACGAAGGCCGGCACGCGCGATCTCGCCGGCGCCGTCAGGATGGCCTCGTGCAGTCTCGACGCCCAGGTGCAGGTGGCGCTCGATGTTCTCGATCGTCACGGTGGCATCGTCGACCAGAATGCCGACCGCCAGCGCGAGGCCGCCCAGCGTCATCATGTTGATGCGTCTCGCCCAGCGCGCAGAGCGCGAGCGATCGAGGACAGGATCGACAGCGGAATCGACACCGCGATGATGCAGGTGCTGCGCCAGTTGCCGAGGAACAGCAGGATCATCGCGGCCGTCAGCGCAGGCGGCGATCAGCGCCTCGCGCACCACGCCCGTGATGGCGGCCTTGACGAACACCGACTGGTCGAACAGCGGCGTGATCTTGAACGTCTCGCGGCAGCGCTCTGCAGCGCCACGCGGCAGCATGCGCGCGCAGGTCGTTGACGATGTCGCAGCGTCGAGGCGCCGCCGTTCTTCAGCACCGACAGCAGCACGCCGCGCTGCGCCGTCCTGGCGCACGATGTTGGTCTGCGGCGAGAAGCCGTCGCGCACGTGGGCGACGTCGCGCAGGTAGGTGGTCGCGCCGTTGACGCGTGCGCACCGGCAGGTCGTTCAGCCCGGCGATGGTATCGGGCGAGCCGTTCATGTCGACGTGTATTCGGTCGTCGCCGATCTTGGCCGTGCCGGTCGGCAGGATCAGGTTCTGCGCGTTGACCGCGTTGACGACGTCGGCCGGCGTCAGGCCCTTGCGCCAGCAGCGCCTGCGGTGTCGAGGTCGACCGAGATCAGGCGGATCTTGCCGCCGTAGGGATAGGGCACCGCCGCGCCGGGAATCGTGACGAGCTGCGGGCGCAGGAAGTTGATCGCCGTGTCGAACAGCGCCTGCTCCGACAGCGTGGGGCTCGACAGGCCCAGCTGGATCACCGGGATGCTCGAGGCCGAGTACTTGATGATCAGCGGCGGCGTGATGCCCGGCGGCAGCTGGCGCAACTGCGCCTGCGCGATGGCGACGACCTGCGCGATCGCGGTCTGGATGTTCGCGTCGGGCTGGAAGAAGATCTTGATGACCGCGATGCCCGGCGAGCGACTGCGACTCGATGTGCTCGATGTCGCTGACCGTGGTGGTCAGGCGCGCGCTCGGTGACCGACGTGATGCGCTGGCCCATTTCCTCGGCCGACAGGCCGTCGTAGTTCCAGATGACGCTGACGACCGGGATGTTGATGTCCGGGAAGATGTCGGTCGGCCATGTTCAGCAGCGCGAGCGGCGTCGCCAGCAGGATCAGCAGCGCCATCACGATGAACGTGTAGGGCCGGCGCAGCGCAATCTGGACGATCCACATCGGGCAGGGGTCCCCGTCAAGGCGTAATCAGGCAAAATGATCGCGGCCCGGCGCGCGGGCGCGACGGCACGTCGTTTTGCGGCGGCGGCCCCGGCAGGACGGCCGGGGGCACCCCAGGGGTGCGGCACGACGTGCGCTGCACTGCGGAAAATCGAAGTTTACCGCGCTGGCGGGCGGGATTGCCGGCGACCGATGGCGATCGGGGTAACCGGCCGTAACGGCGCTGCGCGCCATCCCCACACGCACAGGAAGGAAAAGCCATGAACCAGCGCAACCTGCAACGGATGGTGCCAGCGGTGGCGACGTCGGATGGCGCCGGCGTGAAGCTGCGCCGCAGCCTGGGCAGCGCCCCGTTCGCGCGGCTGGATCCGTTCCTGATGCTCGATGAGTTCCGCTCCGACGATCCCGACGATTACATCGCCGGATTCCCGTCGCACCCGCACCGCGGCTTCGAGACGGTCACCTACATGCTCGATGGCCATATGCGCCATGAGGACAACCTGGGGAATCGCGGCGACCTCGGGCCCGGCGACGTGCAATGGATGACCGCGGCCCGGGGCATCATCCATTCGGAAATGCCCCAGCAGGTCGCCGGGCGCCTGCGCGGCTTCCAGCTGTGGGTCAATCTGCCGGCGCGCGACAAGATGAAACCGGCCTGGTACCGCGACATCCCGGCGCGCGACGTGCCGCTGGCGCAGCTGGCGCACGGCGTGCAGGTGCGCGTCATCTGCGGCACCCTGCAGCTGGGCGCCGGGCAGTGGACGGGGCCGGCACCGGCCCGCTCGGCGGTGACCCAGTACCTGGACGTGCATCTGCCGCCCGCTGCCGTCTTCGAGACCGCGGTGGCCGAGGGCGACAACGGCTTCCTGTACCTCTACGAAGGCGCAGCCACGGTCGGGCCGCAGGACCAGCAGTTGCCCGCCAACAGCGCCGGGGTCCTGGGACCCGGCGACGCGCTGACCGTGCGCGCCGCCGCCGACGGTGCACGCTTCCTGCTGCTGGCCGGCACGCCGATCGGCGAGCCGGTGGTGCAGTACGGCCCCTTCGTGATGAATACGCGCGCGGAAATCGAGCAGGCGATCAACGACTACCAGAGCGGGCGCCTGGCCGGCTGAGCGGCCCGCGGCGGGCGCCGGGAGCGGCGTGCCGGGAAAATGGATATGGCGGCCGGACTAGCCCAATCGGGTGGTGCACGGGCCGGGCGGTTCAGGATTCGTTAACGCACGCGCGGCACACTTGGGCCTTCTCCTTCAGGCGGTGTCGATCCCCCCGCGCCCCGGATCACTTCTCTCTCTCCCTGCCCGATCCCGGCGCACTCGACACGATTTTTGTCTGATCAGGCCGCAGCCCGTCTATCCCGGGCTCCGGCCTGGATTTTTTCCTACGTGACGCTCCGGGTGCCGGCCACCACGCGCTCCAGCGGTTCGGGCCGATGGAAATGGTAGCCCTGCAGGTACTGCACGCCGAAGGTGCGCAGCATCTGGGCCACCGCCTCGGTCTCGACGCACTCGGCCACGACTTGCATGCCCGCCGAGCGGGCGATATCGCAGAAGCAGCGTACCGCCGCCTGGTCGATGGGATCGTGCACCAGGTTCTGGATGAACTGCCCGTCGATCTTCATCAGGTCGGCCGTTATCGCCTTGAGGTAGCCGAAGTAGGAAGCGCCGGCACCGAAGTCGTCGAGGGCGATGCGCACGCCGCGGGCGCGCAGCTGGCGCATGAACTCGGTGGCATCGGCCAGGTGCGTGATCGCCGCAGTCTCGGTGATCTCGAAGCAGAGCTTGCCGGCGTCGAATCCCGGATCGGACAGCGCGTCGCCCAGCAGGCGGTGGAAGGCGCGGTCGCCGATGCTCTGGCCGGAGAGGTTGACCGCGATCGAGCCGATATGGCGCAATTCGTCGGCGTTTGCCGCCATCCACGAGAACACGGAGCCCACCACCCAGCGATCGATGCGGGAGACGATCTGGTAGCGCTCGGCGGCCGGCAGGAAACTGCCCGGTGAGATCATGCCGCCCCTGCCATCCGGCATGCGCAGCAGGATTTCATAATGCGGCGGACCGTCGCCGGTGGCGCATACGATGCGCTGCGCGTACAGCTGCAGCCGGTTCTCCTCCAGTGCCTGGGTCAACCGGGTGATCAGCTCGGTTTCGCCCTTGCGCACGCGCATGGCCTCGTCCACGTCGTACCAGGAGTGGACCCGGTTGCGGCCTTCCTCCTTAGCCGCGGCGCAGGCGGCGTCGGCCGCCTGCAGCACCGCGGCGCTCGACGCCCAGTTGCCGGTCAGGGAAACCACCCCGATGCTGGCCCCGATGCGGAACTGCCGGCCGTCGTGGGCAAAGCGGAATTCATCCACCGCCTGGCAGATCTGCCACGACCGCTCCTGGGCCGTATCCGGCCCGCCGCCCTTCACGATGACGCCGAATTCGTCGCCGCCCACGCGCGCCAGCGTGTCGCGCACGGCCATGTGGCGCTGGATCAATTCGGCGATCTGCTGCAGCAGCCGGTCGCCCACCGCGTGGCCACAGGCGTCGTTGACCAGCTTGAACTGGTCGAGGTCGACGTACAGCACGGCATCCGTGCGTTCGCCCGCGGGTTCGCGCAGCAGCAGTTCGACGCGGGACTCGAATTCGGCGCGGTTGAGCAGGTTGGTAAGCGGGTCGTGGGTGCTGCGGAACATCATCTCGCTGGCCATGCGGCGCTGTTCGCTGATGTCGTGGAACACCAGGACCGACCCGCGCATGTCGCCGAACGCATCGAAGATCGGCGCGGCCGAATCCTGGATGTTGCGCGCCGTGCCGTCGCGGCCGACGAGCAGGGTCTGGTCGGCCAGCGCCACCGGCTGCAGCTCGCCCAGGCACCGGCGCACCGGGTTCTCGGCCGCGGCGCCGCCGTGCTCGCGCACGATATGGAAGATCTGCTCGATCGGCCGCCCGACCGCCTCGGCCTGCTGCCAGCCGGTCAGGCGCTGCGCGGCCGGATTGATGAAATCGACATTGCCGCGCGCGTCGGTGGCGATGACCGCATCGGCGATCGAGCGCAGCGTGACGCGGAAGCGCTCGCCCTGTTCCGACAGGGCGGCCATCATGCGCTGGCGCTCGGAGATGTCGCGCGCGATCTTCGCGGCACCGACGATGCGGCCGGCCTCGTCGCGCAGCGGCGACAGCGTCACGGACACGGGCAGGCGCGTGCCGTCCTTGCGCACCCGCACGGTCTCGAAATGGGCCACGCGCTCGCCGCGCGCGATGCTGGTCAGCAGCAGGTCCTCCTCGGACACGCGTTCGGGCGGGAACAGCCGCGTGACCGAGCGGCCGACCATCTCGGCCGCGGCGTAGCCGAACATGCGCTCGGCCGCCGGATTCCACGTCAGGATGGTGCCGTCCAGGCGCTTGGAAATGATCGCGTCGTCGGTCGAGTCGACGATGGCGGCCAGGTGCGCATCGAAGTCATGCGCCGATCCGCGCCTTACCGCCGGACGCGCGCGGCCGCACATGCCGGTGATCCCGCCGCCGATGCCGGTGACGGGCGTATAGCTCATGGCAACGCGGATGATGCGGCCGCCCTTGGCGATGCGCGTGGTTTCCATGTTGATGACCCGGTCGCCCTGCGCGATGCGGGCGAGCAGCGCGCGCGGTTCGCCCAGCTTGTCGGCCGGAATTAGGCGGGCGGCCGATTGCCCGACCATCTCCGCGGCGGTGTAGCCGAACAGGTCGACGGCCCGGTCGCTCCACTGGGTTATCGTGCCGTCGAGATCGATTTCGATGATCGCGTCGTCGTGCAACGGCGGCAGCGGCTCGCCGCTCGATCGCGCGGCGGAGCCGGGCGACGCCGGGCGTGCGGCACCGGACGCCGGCTTGCGCCTGTCGTTCCGATCTTCTCCGGTGGGCATGTGTTGCCTGCCTTTCCTGAGACGTTGCCGCAGCCGCCGGATCGCGGTAGCGCGCTGTGTGGCGATAGTAGCGGATGGGACATGGCGTTCGACCCTGATCGCCGCGCGGTTGGGGGCCGCATGGCATGCTGCGTGCGGCATCGTCGTGCGGCGTGAGTACGCTATCCAGGAACGATCGGGGCAATGTCCACGCACGCGGTGCGGCGATCGCCCGGCGTGCGCTCGACGGCCGCGTCGCTTGGCGCCGGCGGACGCACCGCGCCATAATGAGGGAGATTGACGACGTGCAGGCGCTGGTGGATTTCCCCTTCGACGGGCAGCGGTGCCGCCTCGCGTTCGACCGGCCGCGCGCCTGCCTGCAGGCCGACGACCTGGGCGCGGTTGCGTCGGTCATCGGCGCGGCGCACGAGCAGGCCCGCGCCGGTGCCTGGGTGCTGGGTTTCGTCGCCTACGAGGCCGCGCCGGCGTTCGACCGCGCGCTGGCCGTCGCGGCCGGCCGTGCGCCGCTGCCGCTGGCGTACTTTGCCGTGTTCGACGCGCCGGCGCCGCCGCCGGCGCCGGCCGGCGCGGACGCCGTCGTCGGCCGCTGGGAGTCCCTGCTGGGACGGACGCAAGCCGGCGATCGGATCGAGGCCATCCGCACGGCCATCGCCGCCGGCGAGGTCTACCAGGTGAACCTGACCACACGCCTGCGGGCGCGCTTTGCCGGCGCACCGCGCGCGTATTTCGAGCGCCTGCGCCAGGCGCAACCGGATGGCTACTGCCTCTTCCTGGATGGCGGCCCGTGGCAGCTGCTGTCGGTTTCGCCGGAACTGTTCTTCGACTGGACACCCGCCGGGCGCCTGACGACGCAGCCGATGAAGGGCACGGCGGCGCGTCATGCCGATCCGCTGGCGGACGCCGCGGCGCGGCGGCAGATGCAGGAAAGCGCCAAGGAGCGTGCCGAGAACCTGATGATCGTCGACCTGCTGCGCAGCGACCTGGGCCGCATCGCCGTGCCCGGCTCGGTGGAGGTGCCGGCGCTGTTCGAGGCCCAGGCGCTGCCGACCGCGTGGCAGATGACGTCGACGGTGCGCTGCCGCAGCCGCGCCGGCATCGGCCTGGCCGAGGTATTCGCGGCGCTGTTTCCCTGCGGTTCGGTGACGGGCGCGCCCAAGGTCGCCGCGATGGCGGCGATCCGCGCGCTGGAGCCGGCACCGCGCGGCGTCTACTGCGGCGCGATGGGCATGCTGCGTCCCGGCGGCCGCGCGACCTTCAATGTCGCCATCCGCACGGTGATGGTCGACCGCGCGGCAGGCGCGGCCGAGTGCGGCATCGGCAGCGGCATCACCTGGGACTCGCGTCCGGCGGACGAATGGAACGAGTGGCAGGTGAAGCAGCGCTTCCTGGAGCGCGCTAGCCGACCGTGATCTCGAGTGCGCCGAGCTTCTCGATCGTGGTCAGGACCCGGTCGCCGGTCTTGAGCCAGACCTGGCGATCCTTGGGCATGCCCAGGACGACCCCTTCCGGCGTGCCGGTGTAGATGATGTCGCCGGGCTCCAGCGGGAACAGGCGCGAGGCGAAGGCGATGATCTGCTGGCAGTTGAAGATGAAGTCCGAGGTGCTGGACGACTGCCGCCGTTCGCCGTTCACATAGGTCTCGAGCTTGAGCGCATTGGGATTGCCTACCAGGTTCGCGCTGACCAGGAACGGGCCCAATGGCGCGAAGCCGTCGCTGGACTTGCCCGACATCCACTGGCTGGTTATAAGCTGGTAGCTGCGCTCGGAAAAATCGTTGCCGGTGCAATAGCCGTAGACATGGTCCAGGGCGTGTTCTTCGCTGACGGACACGCAGCGCCGGCCCATGACGATGACCAGTTCCACTTCGTAATCGAAGTGGTTGCCGGGCAGGCCTTCGGTCGGCACCACGGCGCGGTGATGGGTGAGAGCGTTGTTGAACTTGTTGAAGAGGATCGGCACCTTGGGCTCGGCCATGCCGATTTCACGCGCGTGGCGCCGGTAGTTCAGCCCGACGCAGATGATCTTCTGCGGATTGGTAACCGCAGGGGCGAAGAGCGCGTCGGCCTCCGGCACCAGCCACCGGCCGGATTTGTGTTGCAGCGCGGCGCTCAGGCAGGCGCGCAATTGCCCTTCGCCGTGGTTGACAAGTGCATCGGTGGTCGCGGGCACGGAATAGCCCAGGCTGCGTGCCGCCGCCGTGATGTCCACCAGGCCCCTGTCGGTACGCACGGCCAGGCGCGGACCATCGGGTCCGCGCAAATTGGCGACGGTCAGGCCCGCCGCGGGCACGTCCGGGCCGTTGCGGCCGCTCGGCGGCAATGGGTCGGGCCGGCTGGCGGATGCGGGGGACCCCGCAGCCGCCGACCGGGCGCCGCCCGACTGCGCGGCCGCCAGCAGCGGCAGCCCGGCCCCGCCTGCGGCGGCGGTGATGAAGGCGCGTCGTTTCATGTCGTCTCCAACGGATAGCGGCCGGCCGTGCTCCGGTGGCCGGCGGTGCCGGGCGCATGCGGCCGTCGTGCACGTCGATTTTATTTTTCACGCGCAATACCGGCATCGATACCGGCGGGCGCGCGGCCATCGCCGGAAAGTATACGGCCGGTCAACGCCACCTGCACACCGGGCGGGCGCTGTCATCGCCAACCTGCATCAAGTTGGTGCGCGCATGCGGGCGCGTGCATGTCGCGGCCGCAGCGACGCTGCATTTTGGGTCGTGCGCGAGACCATCGACGTCCGTGGCGCATTTATTGCTTACTCCTCCGAAGGACAAGGTCGCCGGCGTGGGGATCCGGGGCGCAGCGGCGCGGCCGGGACGCCGGCGCGGCGCAGGGCGGGCAACGTGATCGGTGCAATGTGAGCCAGGGCACAGTCTTCGACGAAATGTACGTGGCCCACGGCCAGGTACGGCCGCACTACGGCAGGTTCGAGCACTGGCTGGCGGGCCAGAGCGACGACCTGATGCGCCTGAAGCGCACGGAGGCCGACCAGGTCTTCCGGCGGGTCGGCATCACCTTCGCCGTGTACGGCGATGGCGCCGGCACCGAGCGCCTGATCCCGTTCGACATGATTCCGCGCATCATCCCGGCAGCACGAGTGGCGCATGCTCGAAGCCGGCCTGCGCCAGCGCGTGCAGGCGCTCAACCGCTTCCTCCACGACATCTACCACGAGCAGGACATCCTGCGAGGCCGGGCGCATGCCCGCCGAGCAGGTGCTGCGCAACGCGCAGTACCGGCCGGAGATGCAGGGCGTCGACGTGCCGGGCGACATCTACGCGCACATCGCCGGCGTCGACATCGTGCGCGCCGGCGCGACGGCGAGTACTACGTGCTCGAGGACAACCTGCGCGTGCCCTGCGGCGTCTCCTACATGCTCGAAAACCGCCGCATGATGATGCGGCTGTTCCCCGAGCTGTTCGCGCAGCAATCGCGTCGCGCCGGTCGAGCACTACCCGGACCTGCTGCTCGAGAACCTGCGCTCGGTCGCGCCGCGCGGGCGTCGACGATCCGACCGTGGTCGTGCTCACGCCGGGCATGTACAACTCGGCCTACTTCGAGCATGCCTTCCTGGCCCAGCAGATGGGCGTCGAACTGGTCGAGGGCCAGGACCTGTTCGTCGCAGGACAACTGCGTCTACATGCGCACCACGCGCGGCCCGAAGCGGGTCGACGTGATCTACCGGCGCATCGACGACGACTTCCTCGATCCGCTCGCGTTCCGCGACGACTCGACGCTGGGCGTGCCGGGCCTGCTCGACGTCTACCGCGCCGGCCACGTGACGCTGGCCAACGCCATCGGCACCGGCATCGCCGACGACAAGTCGATCTATCCGTACGTGCCGGACATGATCGAGTTCTACCTCGGCGAGAAGCCGATCCTGAACAACGTGCCGACCTATCATGCTGCCGCAAGCCCGACGACCTGCGACTACGTGCTGGCGCACCTGCCCGAGCTGGTCGTCAAGGAAGTGCACGGCGCCGGCGGCTACGGCATGCTGGTCGGCCCGGCGGCGACGCAGCGCCGAGATCGAGGAGTTCCGCCAGCGCGCTGATCGCGCAGCCCGGACGACTACATCGCCCAGCCGACGCTGGCCCTGTCGACCTGCCCGACCTTCGTCGAGGCGGGCATCGCGCCGCGCCACATCGACCTGCGGCCCTTCGTGCTGTCCGGGCAAGGACAGTCACCATGGTGCCGGGCGGGCTGACGCGCGTGGCGCTGCGCGAAGGCTCGCTGGTCGTCAATTCCTCGCAGGGCGGCGGCACCAAGGACACCTGGGTGCTGGAGCAATGACGTGACGCGCCGAGCGCCGACGATGCTCAGCCGCACCGCCGATCACCTGTTCTGGATGGCGCGCTACATCGAGCGCGCCGAGAACACCGCGCGCATGCTCGACGTCACACTGCACGACCGCGCTGCTGCCGCAGTCGCCGCGCACGCGCCGAGCGCGGCTGGCGCGGCCTGCTGGGCATCTCGCGAACTGCAGCCGAGCTTCGACGCAGCGCTACGCGACGATGAGCGCCGCCGCGCGTGCTCGACTTCATGGTGCGCGATCCGAGCAATCCGTCGTCGCATCTACGCCTGCCTGCAGGCGGCGCGCGAGAACGCGCGCGCCGTGCGCGGCACGCTGACCACCGAGGTGTGGGAGACGCTCAACTACACCTGGCTGCGAGTTGCAGACGCAGCTGCGCGACGGCGTGCTGCGGCGCGACCCCAAGCAGTTCTTCGAATGGGTGAAGTTCCGCTCGCACCTGTCGCGCGGCGTCACCATCGGCACGATGCTGCAGGACGAGGCCTTCTACTTCACGCGCCTCGGCACCTTCCTCGAGCGCGCCGACAACACGGCGCGCATCCTCGACGTCAAGTTCCATGGCGGTGGACGATGCGCCGGCGGCGGCCGGCGGCGACGCGCGGCGCGGCGCCGCGATACCTGGACTATTACTACTGGGCGGCGGTGCTGCGCTCGGTGTCGGCTTTCGAGATCTACCGCAAGGTCTACCGCGACGTGATCACGCCGCCGCGGGTCGCCGAACTGCTGATCCTGCGCGCGCGACATGCCGCGCTCGCTGGCGGCGTCGGTCGACGAGGTCTGCAGCAATCTCGAGCAGGTGAAGAACGACCGCTCGGGCGAGACGGCGCGGCGCGCCGGCCTGCTGCGCGCCGAACTGGAATTCGGTCGCGTCGACGACCTGCTGGCGCGCGGCATGCACGCCTTCCTGACGGGCTTCCTGCGAGCGGGTGGACGACATCGGCCAGCGCATCAGCCAGGATTTCCTCGTGCCGCTGCATGGCTCGACGCGCCAGGCGCAGGCGTAGCGCGGCATGACCTACTGCGTGGCCATGCAACTCAACCGGGGGCTCGTGTTCCTGTCGGATTCGCGCACCAATGCCGGCGTCGACCAGATCTCGACCTTTCGCAAGATGACGGTGTTCGAGCGCCCCGGCGAACGGCTGCTGGTGATGATGAGCGCGGGCAATCTGGCCATCACCCAGGCGGTGCGGCAGATCGTGTGCGAGAACCCCGAGGCCGCCGAAGCGACGGTGTGGAGCGCGCGCGGCCTGTTCGACGCGGTGCGGGTGGTCGGCGACGCGGTGCGCGCGGTGCAGCGCCGCGACGGCGCGGCGCTGCACGAGGCCGGCATCGAGTTCAACTGCAGCTTCGTCGTCGGCGGGCAGATCCGCGGCGAGGCGAGCCGGCTGTTCCACGTCTATGCCGCCGGCAACTTCATCGAGGCGACGCCGGAGAATCCGTATTTCCAGATCGGCGAATCCAAGTACGGCAAGCCGATCGTCGACCGGATCGTGACGCCCGAAACCGCGCTGGGCGAGGCCGCCAAGTGCGCGCTGATCTCGATGGACTCGACGCTGCGCTCGAACATCTCGGTCGGGCTGCCGCTGGACCTGCTGGTCTACGAGGCCGACAGCCTGCGCGTTACCCGCTTCGTGCGCATCGACGAGGCCAACGCGTACATGAAGATGATCCGTTCCACCTGGGGCGCGCGGCTGCGCCAGGTCTTCGCCGAAATTCCCGATCCGGTCTGGCGCGGCGGCGCCGCCGGGGCCGACGGCCTGCCGCTCGAGAACCAGGAGTCGGCGCCGGTGCGGGCGCCGCTGCCGGCGGCGGCCGAAGGGGCTGCCGCCGGGCCCGGCGCGGGCACGCCGCCGCCGGCCCCGTTGGCGGTGCAACAGCCGACCGGCAAGGAACGCCAGTGGCCATCCACGTCGCGCTGCACCATCGCACGACTACCGCTACGACCGCGCCGGTCGCCCTGTCGCCGCACGTCGTACGCCTGCGTCCGGCGCCGCACTGCCGCACGCCGATCGCTGTCCTATTCGCTGACGGTCGAGCCGGCAGACGCACTTCGTCAACTGGCAGCAGGATCCGTTCGCCAACTACCTGGCGCGGCTGGTCTTCCCGGAGCGCACGCGCCGAGCTGCGCATCGACGTCGACCTGGTCGCCGAGATGGCGGTCTTCAACCCGTTCGACTTCTTCCTCGAGCCGGGCGCCGAGCACTTCCCGTTCGCCTACGCGCCCGAGCTGCGCCGCGACCTCGCGCCGTACCTCGCGGCCGAGCCGGCCACGCCGCTGCTGCGAGCCTTCCTCGGCCAGCGTCGACCGTCGCGCGCCAGCGCACGCATCGACTTCCTGGTCGACCTCAACCAGCGCGCTGCAGCACGACATCGGCTACCTGATCCGCATGGAGCCGGGCGTGCAGACGCCCGAGGAGACGCTGCGCCGGCGCGCCGGCTCCTGCCGCGACACCGGCTGGCTGCTGGTGCAGATGCCTGCGCCAGCTCGGGCTCGCGGCGCGCTTCGTCTCCGGCTACCTGATCCAGCTCACGCCCGACGTCGAAGGCGCTCGACGGCCCGTCGGGCGCCGAGCGGCGACTTCACCGACCTGCACGCCTGGTGCGAGGTCTACCTGCCCGGGCGCCGGCTGGATCGGCCTCGATCCGACCTCGGGCCTGCTCGCCGGCGAAGGCCACATTCCGCTCGCGTGCACGCCGGAGCCGGGCAGCGCGGCGCCGGTCACGCGGCGCGCTCGAAGACGTGCGAGGTCGAGTTCGAGCACGCGATGACCGTGCACGCGCATCCGCGAAGCGCCGCGCGTCACCAAGCCGTACACGCGAGGCGCAGTGGCAGGCCGATCGACGCGCTCGGGCGCGCGGTCGACGCCGACCTGCGAGCGCAGGACGTGCGCCTGACGCATGGGCGGCGAGCCGACCTTCGTCGTCGATCGACGACCGCGACGGCGCCGAGTGGAACACCGACGCGCTCGGGCCCGACCAAGCGCGGCTACGCCGACCGACCTGGTGCACGCGCCTGCGCGCGCGCTTCGGCGCCGGGCGGCTTCCTGCACTTCGGCCAGGGCAAGTGGTATCCGGGCGAGCCGCTGCCGCGCTGGGCGCTGTCGTGTCTACTGGCGCGCGGACGGCGAGCCGCTCTGGCGCGATCCGCACGCTGTTCGCCGACGAACGCGCGCCGCGCGGCTACGGCGTCGACGACGCGCGCGCGCTTCATGCGCGCGCTGGCGCAGCGCCTCGGCCTGGCGCCGGCGCTACGTCCATCGCCGGCCTACGAAGACGCCTGGTACTACCTGTGGCGCGAGCGGCGCCTGCCGGTCAACGTCGATCCCGTTCGACAGCCGGCTCGACGACGAACTGGAGCGCGACGCGCCTGCGCCGCGTCTTCGACAGCGGCCTTGCGAGCCGTCGTCGGCTACGCGCTGCCGCTGCGGCGCGCGAGCGCGATCCGGCCCTGGCCGGAGCCGGCTGGCAAGCGGGCCCTGGTTCCTGCGCGACGAGCGCATGTACCTGGTGCCGGGCGATTCGCCGATGGGCTATCGCCTGCCGCTCGACTCGCTGCCCTGGGCCACGGCGGAGGACCGGCTGGCGGCCGAGCCGCGCGATCCGTTCGCGCCCCGGCCCGACCTGCCCGAGGCCGCGCAACTGCACGAACAGGTCCGGTCGCCGCTGCGGCAGCGACGCCGCGGCCGCCGACTGGCGGCGCCGGCGAAGTCGCCGGCGCCGGCGGCGGCGCCCGCCGCCGCGGCGCCGGCGCGCTTCGCGCTCGGCCGCGGACGTCACGCGCACCGCGCTGTGCGTCGAGCCGCGCGAGGGCAAGCTCTACGTCTTCCTGCCGCCGCTGGCGCGGCTCGAGGACTACCTCGAGCTGCTCGCCGCGGTCGAGGCGACGGCCGCGCGAGCTGCGACATGCCGGTGATCGCTCGAAGGCTATCCGCCGCCGCGCGATCCGCGCCTGCAAGCGCTGTCAGGTCACGCCCGATCCGGGCGTCATCGAGGTCAACGTCCATCCGGCGCGAGCTGGGCCGAGCTGGTCGACCGCACCGAGCATCTGTACGAGGAGGCGCGCCAGTCGCGCCTGTCGGCCGAGAAGTTCATGCTCGACGGCCGCCACACCGGCACCGGCGGCGGCAACCACATCGTGCTCGGCGGCGCGACGCCGGCCGACAGCCCGTTCCTGCGCCGGCCCGACCTGCTGCGCGAGCCTGGTCGCCTACTGGCACAACCATCCGTCGCTGTCCTACCTGTTCTCCGGCCTGTTCATCGGCCCGACCAGCCAGGCGCCGCGCGTCGACGAGGCGCGCAACGACCAGCTCTACGAGCTCGAAATCGCGTTCGGCCGAGCTGCACCGCCTGGCGCGTCCGGGCGCCGAGGTGCGCGCCGTGGCTGGTCGATCGGCTGTTGCGCAATCTGCTGATCGACGTCACCGGCAACACGCACCGCGCCGAGTTCTGCATCGACAAGCTGTATTCGCCCGACGGCCCGACCGGCCGCCTCGGCCTGCTCGAGCTGCGCGCCTTCGAGATGCCGCCGCACGCGCGCATGAGCCTGGTGCAGCAGCTGCTGCTGCGCGCGCTGGTCGCGCGCTTCTGGCGACGCGCCGTACCAGCGCACGCCTGGCGCGCTGGGGCACCGAGCTGCACGACCGCTTCATGCTGCCGCACTTCGTCGAGCATGGACTTCGACGACGTGCTGGCCGAGCTGAACGGCGCCGGCTATGCCGTTCGAGCCGCGACTGGTTCGCGCCGCACTTCGAGTTCCGCTTCCCGCTGTTCGGCGAGATCGCCGCCGCGCGGCATCGAGCTGGAGCTGCGCAGCGCGCTCGAGCCGTGGCACGTGATGGGCGAGGAGGGCGCCGCCGGCGGCACGGTGCGCTACGTCGATTCGTCGCTCGAGCGGCTGGAGGTGCGCGTGACCGGGCTGACCGACGACCGCCACGTGGTCACCGTGCAACGGCGCGCGCGCTGCCGCTGCAGCCCGACCGGGCGCGCCGGCGAGTTCGTGGCCGGCGTGCGCTACCGCGCCTGGCAGCCGCCGTCGGCGCTGCATCCGACCATCGGCGTGCACGCGCCGCTGACGTTCGACCTGGTCGACACCTGGATGAAGCGCTCGCTGGGCGGCTGCACCTACCACGTGGCGCATCCGGGCGGGCGCAGCTACGAGACCTTCCCGGTCAATGCCTACGAGGCCGAAAGCCGCCGCCTGGCGCGCTTCTTCCGCGATGGGCCACACGCCCGGGCCGGGTCGAACGCCGGTGCCGGCGCAGCGCAGCCTGGAGTTTCCCTTCACGCTCGATCTGCGGCGATGATGACGCCATTGCAGCCGCCGGCCAGATCCCGTGTCGCAGACTCTCTTCCAGTTCGACGACGATACCGACAGCGCCGCCGCCGCGCGACGCCTTGCCGTCGCCGCCACGCCCGGCCATTACGACGAGCTGCTGGGTCCTGACGGCGCGCTGCGCCCGTCGCTGGCGCACCTTCTTCGGTGCGCTGGGCGCGACCGGGCTGCCGGACCTGCAGCGCCGCGCCGAGCTGCTCAAGCGCCAGGTGCGCGAGCACGGCGTCACCTACAACGTCTACAGCGACGAGCAGGGCGCGCCGCGACGCTGGTCGCTCGACCTGCTGCCGTTCCTGGTCGAGGCGCGGGACTGGAAGGTCATCGAGGCGGCGGTCGTGCAGCGCGCCGCGGTCCTGCTCGGCCGATCATGCGCGACGTCTACGGGCGCGCAGCGCCTGCTCCACGAGGGCCTGCTGCCGCCGGCGCTGGTGCTGGGCAGCCCGGGCTACCTGCGCCCGCTGGCCGGGGTCCGGCCGCCCGGCGGCATCTACCTGCACGTCGTCGCCTTCGACCTGGCGCGCGGCCCCGACGGCCGCTGGTGGGTGCTGGGCGCACCGCACGCAGGCGCCCTCGGGGCTGGGCTATGCGCTGGAGAACCGCGTCATCGTCTCGCGCCTGTTCCCGAGAACTTCGCGGCGATGCGCGTGCAGCGCCTGGCGGCGAGCTTCCGGCGCCTGCTCGAGACCCTGGTGCACCACGCGCCGCGCGATGCCGGCGACAAGGGCGCGGCGCCGCGCATCGTGCTGCTCACGCCGGGCCGCTACAACGAGACCTACTTCGAGCAGGCGTACCTGGCGCATTACCTGGGCGTGCCGCTGGTCGAAGGCGACGACCTGACGGTGCGCGACGATCGGCTGTTCCTCAAGACGCTGCACGGTCTCGAACGGGTGCACGCGGTGATCCGGCGCCTGGACGACGCTGTTCTGCGATCCGCTGGAACTGCGCCCCGATTCGGCGCTCGGCGTGCCCGGCCTGATCCAGGCGGTGCGCTGCGGCAATGTGCTGATCGCCAATGCGCTGGGCGCGGCTTTCCTCGAGTCGCCGGCGATCCACGGCTTCCTGCCGGCGATCGCCCGGCGCCTGCTCGACCAGGAACTGGTGCTGCCGCCGCGCGACAGCTGGTGGTGCGGCGAGGCGGCGGCGCGCGAGCGCGCCTTCGCGACGCTGCAGACGGCGCGCGTGCGCGCCACCTACCGGCGCTCGGCGCACGAACCGGAGCTGGCCCGCGGCACCGGGCTGCTGCCGCTGGCCGACGTGCGCGCCGAGATCGAACGGCGCCCGGACCTGTATACCGTGCAGTCGTACCTGCCGTATTCCAAGTCGCCCTGCTGGAGCCGGCACGCCATCGTGCCGCGCGCGGCGGTGCTGCGCGTATTTGCGATCGCCGACGGCAGCGGCGGCTGGCATGCCATGCCCGGCGGCCTGACGCGCATCGCCGACCGCCAGGACGAAGTCTCGATGCAGCGCGGCGGCAGCAGCGCCGACACCTGGGTGATGACCGGCGAGGACGTCAACCCCTTCTCGATGCTGCAGCAGGAATTGCGCGTCGACGAGGTCGTGTTCCGCCGGCGCATCGTCACCAGCCGGGCGGCCGAGAACCTTTTCTGGCTCGGGCGCTACACCGAGCGCGCGGAAAACGCGGTGCGCGGGGCGCAGCTGCTGCTGGCGGCGCTGCGCAACGTGCACACGCTGCCGCTCGAGGTGCTCGACGCGCTGGGCGCGACGGCGCTGGCGCTGGGCCTCGTGCCGCCGGGCGTGCCGGGCCCGGCCCAGGGGCTGCGCGTCTTCGAGCGCACCGTGCTGTCCGGGCTGCGCGACGGCAGCGCCGCCAGCGTGGCCTGCGACCTGGCCGCACTGGCGGGCGCGGCGGCGCAGATCCGCGACCGCCTGGCCTTCGAGCACTGGCACCAGATCACGGCGACCGTCGAACGCTTCACGGCGGCGATCGCCGGGCAGCGGCCGGGCGATGCGATCCGCACGGGCGGCGGCGTCGCCGGGGAGGAAGCCGACGCCGGGCCATCGGTGGACGATGCGCTGGCGGCGATGGGGCAGCTCGTGCCCGGCCTGGGCGCCATCACCGCCGCCCAGACCGACGGCATGACGCGCGACGACGGCTGGCGCCTGCTGACCATCGGCCGCCAGCTCGAACGGCTGATCGCGATGAGCGCGGTGCTGCAGGCGTATGTCGCGACCGGTGCGGTGCTGCACGAGGCCGGCTTCGACCAGGTACTGGCAATGTTCAACAGCACGATCACCTACCGCTCGCGCTACCAGGGCCAGCGCGAAGTCGCGGCGCTGATCGACCTGCTGGTGCTCGAGAACGCCAACCCGCGCGCGCTCGCTTGCGCGGTGGCGCTGATCGGCCGCGAGCTGGCCGAACTGAGCGCCGCCACCGGCCACCGCCTCGACTGGGCGGCGCCGGCGCACTTCGACCGGCCGCGCGAGCGGCTGCTCGCGCAGTTGTGCGCGCGCGACGCGCAGGGGGCGTTCGCCCCGCTGCAGGCGCTGACGGCCACGCTGGCCGCCGACGCGCGTTCGCTGTCCAGCCGCGTCGGACTGCGCTATTTCAGCCATTCCGAGCCGCTGCGCAGCCAGATCGCATGAGCGGCGCCGTCGAGTTGCTGGTCGAGCACGACACGGCCTACACGTATTCGAGCCAGGTCGCGTTCGCGCAGCACCTGGCGCATCTGCGGCCGGCCGACGCGCGCGGGCAGGCGGTGCGGGATTTCACGCTGGACATAGAACCGCCGCCCGCGTTGCGCCACGATGGCCTGGACACCTTCGGCAATACGCGCACCTATTTCGCGCTCACCTCGGCCCACGAAACGCTGCTGGTGCGTACGCGCAGCCGGGTACGGCTGGAGCCGGCCCCCCTGCCGGCCCCGGCGGCCAGCCTGCCGTGGGAACAGGTGCGCGCGGCGCTGCAGTACGTGGCGGGCGGGCTGTTCGTGCCGGCCGTCGAATTCACCTTCCGATCGGCCTATGTCGGCCGCGACGATGCGCTGCGCGACTACGCGGCCGCGTCCTTCACCCCCCGGCGGCCGGTGCTGGAGGCGGCCGTTGACCTGATGCACCGCATCCACGCCGATTTCCGCTACGCCGCCGGCGCAACCGACGTGGCAACGCCGATGCTCGAGGCCTTCGCCGCACGTGCCGGAGTCTGCCAGGACTTCAGCCACGTCATGATCGGCTGCCTGCGATCGCTGGGGCTGGCGGCGCGCTACGTCAGCGGCTACCTCGTCACCCGGCCGGCGCCGGCGCCAGGCGCCACCGCAACGCGCGCCGCGACGGCGGCGGCCGCCGACGGCGCCGTGGCGCCGGCCGTCGTCGGCGCCGACGCGTCGCACGCCTGGGTGGCGGTGTACTGCCCGCGCCTGGGCTGGCTCGAGCTCGATCCCACCAACGACGTCGTCCCCGCGCTGGGCCACGTGCGCCTGGCGACCGGCCGCGACTACGGCGACGTGGCGCCGCTGCGCGGGGTGGTGCAGGGCGGCGGGGAGCACCAGTTGCGCGTCGCGGTACGGGTCGCCCCGGCGCAGCGATAGTATTCTTGCGGCGCGGGTCGTCGGACCGCGCAAAAGGAGCAGACGCCATGCAACGCAGGAACTTTCTCGCCCGGGCCGGCCAGGGCGTCGGCGCCGGTGCCGCCGTGCTGGCCGCGCCGGCCATCGCGGCGTCGCCGGCCGTGCGCTGGCGCCTGGTATCGAGCTTTCCGAAGAACCTCGACACCATATTCGGCGCCGCCGAGCTCTTCGCCCGCCAGGTGGGCCTGATGAGCGAGGGACGCTTCCAGATCTCCGTGCACGCGGCCGGCGAGATCACGCCGGCGTTCGGCGTGGTCGATGCCGTCCAGCAGGGCGCGGTCGAATGCGCGCACACGGCGGCGTACTACTTCTTCGGCAAGGACGAGGCCTTCGCGCTGGGCTGTGCGATCCCCTTCGGGCTCAATTCGCGCCAGACCACGGCGTGGATGTACCACGGCAACGGGCTCAGGCTGATGCGCGAGTTCTACCGCAACTACAACATCGTCAATTTCCCCGGGGGCAATACCGGCGCCCAGATGGGCGGCTGGTTCCGCAAGGAGATCACGCTCGGTGGCCGACATGAAGGGCCTGAAGATGCGCATCGGCGGCTTCGGCGGGCGCATCATCGAGCGCATCGGCGGCGTGCCGCAGAACATCCCGGCGGGCGACATCTACGCCGCGCTGGAGAAGGGCACCATCGACGCGGCCGAATGGGTCGGGCCGTACGACGACCTGAAGCTGGGCTTCAACAAGATCGCGCCCAACTACTACTACCCGTCGTGGTGGGAGGGCGGGGCGCAGCTCGATTTCTTCATCAACAGCAAGGCCTGGGACGCCCTGCCGGCCCAGTACCGGGCGATCGTCGAATCGGCCGCAGCCCATGCCCACGTCGACATGCAGGCCAACTACGACGTGAAGAACCCGCAGGCACTCAAGGAACTGTATGCGGGCGGCACCAGACTGCACGCCTTCCCGCGCGACCTCATGAACGCCGCCTTCAGGGCCTCGATGGAATACTACGACGAGCTTTCGGCCAGAAACGCGGCCTGGAAGAAGATCTACGCCGACTACAACACCTTCCGCCGCGACCAGAACCTGTGGTTCCGTTTCGCCGAGATGGGGTTCGACAGCTTCATGCAGGAGCAGAAGCTCTAGTCTGCGCGACAGTCCGTTGGTCGGCCGCGACGCAAATCCCCCGCGCGCGCGCAGGGGGCGCAGGGATCAATGGATCATTTGGGCACGGGCGTGCCGCTGCGCCGGAAGATCTCGTCCATGTTCTGTTCCGGCGGCGGCGGCTCCGGCGCGGGCGCGTCGATCCGAACCTTGTCCAGGTCGAGCGGCTGCGGCTTGTCCAGGAAGATCGTGACCGACGACGGCACGAAGATGACGATGACCACCAGGATGAGCTGCATCGCCACCCAGGGCAGGGCGCCCCAGTAGATGTCCGACGACAGCACCGGCCGCGGCAGCCGCCGTTCCTTGAAGAGCGTGTCGGCGATCCCGCGCAGGTAGAACAGCGCGAAGCCGAACGGCGGGTGCATGAAGCTGGTCTGCATGTTCACGCACAGCATGACGCCGAACCACACCAGGTTGATGCCCAGCTTGTCGGCCACCGGGGCGATCATCGGAATGATGATGAAGGCGATCTCGAAGAAGTCGAGGAAGAACGCCAGGAAGAAGACGAAGACGTTCACGAAGATCAGGAAGCCGATCGTGCCGCCGGGCAGAGCGGTCAGCTGATGCTCGATCCAGCGCGCGCCGTCCACGCCCTGGAACACCAGCGAAAACACCCGTGCGCCGATCAGGATGAAGACGACCATCGAGGTGATGCGCATCGTGCCCTGCATGGCCTCCCACAGCAGCGGCCAGCTGAGGCGGCGATGCAGCAGGGCCAGCAGCAGCGCGCCGACGACGCCCATCGCCCCGGCCTCGGTCGGCGTGCAGATGGCGCTGTCCATCCAGGGCAGCCCGCCCATGCTGCCGAGCACCGCGAATATGAGAAATGCCGAGGGCACGATGCCGCGCAGGCAGCGCAGCCACAGCCGGCCGCGCGATTCGCTGCGGTCCGTCGGCGCGATTCCCGGCACGTCGGCGGGGCGCACGATGCCCAGTACGAAGGTGTAGGCGACGAAGATCAGCACCTGCAGGATCGACGGTCCCCAGGCGCCCTTGTACATGTCGCCGACCGGCCGGCCGAGCTGGTCGGCCAGCACGATGAGCACCAGCGAAGGCGGCACCAGCTGCGTGATGGTGCCGGACGCCGCCAGCACGCCGGTGGCGTAGCGCAGGTTGTAGCCGTAGCGCACCATGACCGGCATGGCGATGAGCGCCATCGCGATGATCTGGCCGGCGACGGTGCCCGTGATCGCGCCCAGGATGAAGCCGACCAGGATCACCGAATAGCCCAGGCCGCCGCGCACGGTGCCGAAGAGCTGGCCCATCGAGTCGAGCATGTCCTCGGCCAGGCCGCACTTCTCCAGCACGCTGCCCATCATCGTGAAGAACGGGATGGCCAGCAGCAGGTCGTTGGACAGGATGTTGAAGATGTTCAGCGGCAGGTTTACCAGGAAGACCGGCTCGAACCAGCCCATCGCGATCGCGTAGCCGGCGCAGCCCAGCCCGAGCGCGGCCAGCGAGAAGGCCACCGGGAACCCCAGCAGCATGATGAGCACCAGGCCGGCGAACATCACCGGCGGGAAGTTCTCGATGCTCACTGCAACGGCCTTTCGTAGTCGGCTGCCGGCGCCGCGTGGCCGCGCAGGTGGGCGATGCGCTTGACGATCTCGGCCAGCGCCTGCAGGCAGAGCAGCGCAAAGCCCAGCGGCAGCAGCAGCAGTGCCGGCCAGCGCAGCAGGCCGCCCGCATTGGAGGAGACCTCGCCGCTGTGCAGCGCGCGGGTGAAGAGCGGCCACGAAAGGACCGCCAGCAGCATCATGACGGGCAGCAGGAACAGGACCAGGCCGGCGATGTCGAGCGCCACCGCCCAGCGCGGCGCCAATCGGCCATAGAAGATGTCCACGCGCACGTGCTCGTTGCGGCGCAGTACCTGGGGCGCGCCGAGCATGACGGTGGCGGCGAACAGGTACCACTGGATCTCGAGCCAGGCATTGGACGAAATGTCCCAGGCATAGCGGACCAGGGCGTTGCCGGCGCTGATCAGGCAGGCGGCCAGCACCGCCACGGCCGCCACGGCCGCCAGGCGGTCGGTGAGCGCATCGACCCGGCGGCACAGGCCGAGCAGGGCGTCCGGGAACGGTTTCATGCGGTCGGATCTGCGGCAGGCCAGGCGCCGGCGCTCACGGGCCCGGCGGGCAGCCGGCACCGGCGGGCGCCAGGATGCCGGCCGCCAGCGCGGAAAGCGCGCCATGCGGAACGCGGGTCTGCAGCAGCACCGGCGCCTGGATGCGTCGGGCCAGGATGGCGCCGATCTGCGACTCCGGCGTCTGCTCCGGGCGCCAGACCACCAGTGCACCGCAGTCCTCGAGCTGCGCGTCGGTGATCCACGGCGCCTGGCGCCGGTCGCCGCTGGCCAGCACCGCCGGTTCGCCCGGCAGCTCCAGCGCCAGCGCGCCGGCTTCCCAATCCGGCCCGATCACCACGCGCAATGGCCCGGGCACCTGTTGCTGCCAGTGCGCCAGTGCCAGCGCCGCCAGCGGCTGGGCCGCGAAGCGATGGTGAAAATCCGGCGCGTGCGCGGCGGCGACCACGTTCCAGGCCACGGCCAGCGCGTGTACCGCCAGCACGGCCAGCAGCGTCGGTGCGGGGTCGGGCCGTGCAGCGGAGCGCAAGCGCGCAACCGCCAGCAGGGGCAGCAGCAGCGTGGCGCTGGCGCCCCAATGGTTTTGCGGCGCGACACCGCCCAGCAGTGCAAGCCCCAGGACGATGGCGCCGGGCACCAGGGCCAGCAGCGTCAATGCCCGGCGCAGGCGCCGCGCGGTGTCCGCGCCGGCCGCATCGGGATCGGCCGTGGCGGCGGCGATGGTGTCACTGGCGCCGGCTCCGGCGTCCGGCGCGCCGGCGGCGCGGCGCGCCAGCAGCAGTGCCAGCGCCAGCGCGATCGCTGCCGGTGCCAGCCGTCCGCACTGCTGGGCGAGGAAGCCCAGCGTATGGCGCAGGCGCTCGAGCGGCGGCAGGTCGGCCAGCAGATTCTGCCCGGCGTAGGTGAAGCTGGAGAAGGCGTGCTGCTGCAGCCACGCCAGGTGGGGCAGCAGCGGCAGCACGGTGGCCAGCGCGCCGAGCAGCACGCGCCCGGCGACGATCCGGGCGCCGCCGGCACCGCGCCACGGATAGCAGGCGAGCAGCGCGGCAGCGTTGGCGGCGATGATGATCGCCATCTGATATTTCGTCAGCAGGCCCAGGGCCTGCGCCAGGCCCAGCAGCAGCCACCCGTGCCACTGGCGCGCCGCGGGCGGGCAACGCACCAGATGCAGCACCGCCACGGCGCTGGCGGCGATGAACGGCAGCATTACGGTGTTGTGATTCAGGAACGAACCACGCCCCATAAGGTAGTAATTGGCGCTGCTCAGCAGCAGCGCCAGCAGCGCGGCGCGCGCGTCGAGCAGCAGCCGGGCGGCGCGCCACAGCAGCAGCAGCGTCAGGCCGACGCAGGCCATCGCCAGCGCGTAGGTGAGGAACGCGCTGGGCCCGAAGAGCGCGATGCCCAGCCACAGCAGCGCCGTGGGCAGCGGCGGGTGCTTGAGGTACCCCCATTGCAGGCCGTGCGCCCAGTTGAGCTGTTCGACGTTGTCGGCGTGGGGCACCGTCTGCAGCAGCGCGGGCAGTGCGCTCCATACCAGCACTACGGCCAGGACGAACAGCAGCACGCCGGACCACCGATCCGGTCGCGGGCAGTGCAGGGGCGGGCCGGCGGGCCGGAGCACGGCGCGGGCGCTCAGCGGCCCGGCGCCACGGCGCCTGCGCCCAGATGGCGCTTGAAGCGCTCGACCTCGCGCACGATGATGGTCCGCACCGACGGCTCCCAGACCGAATGGCCGGCATCGGGCACGACGGTGTAGCGCGCGCCGGGCCAGGCCCGCGCCAGTTCGTCGGCGCTGACGATGGGACAGACGACGTCGTAGCGTGAATGCACGATGGCCGCCGGCAGGTGGTGGATGCGGTACAGGTTGGCCAGCAGCTGGTTGGGCGCCAGGAAGCAGTTGTGCGCGAAGAAATGCGCCTCGAGGCGCGCCAGCGCCAGGGCGTCGTCGGAAAACTCGCGCACCAGCTCCGGGTTGGGGATCAGCGTCGAACATGTGCCTTCGTAGACGCTCCAGGCCCGGGCGAACGGCAGGTGCACCTGCGGATCCGGGTCGAACAGGCGCCTCAGGTAGCCGCGCAGGATGTCGCCGCGTTCGTTCTCGGGCAGCATTTCGACGAAGCGGCGCCAGGCCTCCGGATGGATCTGGCGGGCACCGTGGAAGAACCAGTGGACCTCGCTGGCGCGGCCCAGGAAGATGCCGCGCAGCACGAATCCCAGGCACCGCTGCGGATGGGCCTGCCCATAGGCCAGCGCGAGCGTACTGCCCCAGGAGCCGCCGAACAGCAGCCACTGCGGGATCTCCAGGTACGCGCGCAGCCGCTCCAGGTCGGCCACGAGATGCGCCGTGGTGTTGTCGGTGGTGTCGGCAAACGGCGTCGAGGCGCCGGCGCCGCGCTGGTCGAAAAGCACGATGCGGAAGAATTCCGGATCGAAGAAGCGCCGGTGCTCGGGGGCGCAGCCGCCGCCGGGACCGCCGTGCAGGAAGACCACCGGCACCCCGCGGGGATTGCCGCTGGTTTCCCAGTACATGGTGTGGACCTCGTCGAGGGCCAGCATGCCGCTGTCGTAGGGCTCGATCGGGGCGTAAAGGTCGGCGCGCGCGTCCATAGGGTCTGCAGGCTGGGATGGCGCGATTATGCCGGGATTGGTGTTGCACCGCGGCCACGCTGCCGGCGCCGGCGCGCCGTGTGGCGATGCAGCACAGGTTGCATCACCGGGCGACGCGGCTTTGCCGTATCGTGACAGCGTGCCGGAGAAGCGTTCCGACTATCCCGATGGGAGGAATCGATGAATGCGAGCGACGTATTGCGTGCCAAGGGCAACGCGCTGTACACGGTGAGTCCCGATGCCAGCCTCTGGTCGGCGGTGCAGACGATGGCCGAATTCGATGTCGGCTCGGTGGTCGTGATGGATCACGGCCAGTTGAGCGGCATGCTCACTTTCCGCGAAGTCTTCCAGGTACTGCGAAAGAACGACGGCCGCGTGGGCAAGGGCCTGGTGCGCGAGTCGATGAACGCCTGGCCCACCGTCGTCGAGGCCGGCACCGATGTCAATGACCTGCGTCGTTTGATGCTCGAGCACCGCACGCGCTACATTCCCGTGATGGACGGGCAGGCGCTGGCCGGCGTGATCTCGTTTCACGACGTCGCGCGCGCGGTGCTGGAAGAACAAGGTTACGAGAATCGCATGCTCAAGGATTACATCCGCGATTGGCCGCAGCCGGAGAGCGTCAGCGGTTGATGGCGGAGTCGGCAGCGGAAGATGAACAGCGCCCGGGCGGGTCGCCGCACGTCGCCGTCGTCGGCGCCGGCGTCGCCGGCCTCACCTGCGCGCGCGAGCTGCGCCGCCGCGGGTTGCGCGTCACCGTGTTCGAGCGCGGTGGCGTCATCGGCGGGCGCCTGGCCAGCCTGCAGACCGATGCCGGCAGCTTCGACGTCGGCGCGCAGTACCTCACGGTCCAGAACGAACAATTCGCCGACGAGGTGCGTGCGCTGGGTGCAGGCCGACCTGCTGCGCACCTGGGGCGCCAACCTGGCCGACCTGAGCAATGGCCAGGGCGTGATGCTGCCGTCGGGAGCGGCCCGCTACGTCGGCGTCCCCGCCATGCAGAGCATCGCCGGCTTCCTGGCGCGCGGCCTGGAGGTCGTGCTCGACGCCGAGGTCGGGCGCATCGCGCGCGGCGCCGACGGCTACTGGAGCCTGCTCGATGCGCACGAGCGTCCGCTGGGCACCGGGCGCTACGTCGCGCTGATGCTGGCCATGCCGTCGATCGATGCGCTGCCGCTGGTGCGGGCGCACGCCGCGTTCGCGCCGCTGCTCGAGTCGGTACGCTGGGATGCCTGCTGGGCCGCGTCGCTGGCCCTGTCGCGCCCGAGCGGCATCGAATTCGACGGCGCATTCATCAACGACGACCCGATCCTCGCCTGGGCGGCGCGCGAGACCTCCAAGCCGCTGCGCGGCGCCTCCGAGGGCGTGGCCGAGCGCTGGGTGCTGCAGGCGCGGCCATCGTGGTCGAACAGTTTCCTCGACCTGAGCCACGAGGAGGCGGCACGCTGGATGCAGCGCGCCTTTGCCGCGCGCCTGGCGCGGCCGCTGGCGCAAAAGTCCTGCAGCGCGCTGCGCTGGCGGGTGGCGGCACCGGCGGCGCCGCTGCCGCATGACTGCCTGTGGGACGCCGACCTGCGCATCGGCCTGGCCGGCGACTGGTGCGGCGGCGCGCGCATCGAAAGCGCCTTCCTGTCGGGTCGGGCGTTGGCCCAGGCGGCAACCACGTAGGCGGCCCGGCAGGGCGCGGCGGCGATCCGAGCCGGTAAGATGCGGCTGCGGCTGCGGCAGCGCGCAGGCAAAGCAGCGGATCCCCATGAGCACCTCGACCTTCGGCCGGATTTTCAGCGTCACCAATTTCGGCGAATCCCACGGACCGGCGATCGGCTGCGTCATCGACGGCTGTCCGCCCGGCATGGACCTGGCTGTCGAGGACATCCAGCCGGACCTCGACCGGCGCAAGCCGGGCACCTCGCGCCACGTGACGCAGCGGCGCGAGGACGATCGGGTCGAGATCCTGTCGGGCGTCTACCAGGGCGTCACCACCGGCACGCCGATCGCGCTGCTGATCCGCAACCAGGACCAGCGCAGCAAGGACTACGACGACATCGCCGACAAGTTTCCGTCCCGGCCACGCCGATTACACCTACTGGCGCAAATACGGCGTGCGCGATCCGCGCGGCGGCGGGCGTTCGTCGGCGCGCCTGACGGCGCCGATGGTGGCCGCCGGCGCGGTGGCCCGCAAATGGCTGCGCCTGCACCACGGCACCGTGATCCGCGGCCATCTGCAGCAGCTGGGCGACCTGGCGGTGCCGTTCGAGAGCTGGGACGAGGTCGGGCGCAACCCGTTCTTCGCGCCCAATGCGACCATGGTCGGTGCGCTCGAGCGGTACATGGACGCGTTGCGCAAGGAGGGCGATTCGTGCGGCGCGCGCCTGCGCGTGTGCGCCGGGCCGCTGCCGGCCGGGCTCGGCGCGCCGCTGGCGGCCAAGCTCGACGCCGACATCGCCGGCGCCATGATGGCCATCAATGCCGTCAAGGGCGTCGAGATCGGCAGCGGGTTCGCCGTCGTCGCCGCAGCGCGGGTCGGTGCACGGCGACGAGATGACGCCGGAGGGCTTCCTGAGCAATCACGCCGGCGGCATCCTGGGCGGCATCTCGACAGGCCAGGACATCGAAGTCGCCATCGCGCTCAAGCCCACGTCCAGCATCCGCCTGCCGCGCCGGTCGGTGGACATGGCCGGCGCCGCCGTCACCGTCGCCACCCAGGGCCGCCACGACCCGTGCGTCGGCATTCGCGCCACGCCCATTGCCGAAGCGATGCTCGCCCTGGTGCTCATCGACCACGCGCTGCTGCATCGGGCGCAGAACGGCGATGTCCGCCTGGACGTCGCGCCGGTGCCGGGGCACGTGGGGTAACCGGGCGTGTTGTGCATGCACCCTCACCCCGGCCCTCTCCCGGAGGGAGAGGGTGGAAAGCCCCCCTTTCCGGCGACAGCGAGAGACGGTGGAAGACTCCCCTCGCCCGCGACAGCGGGAGAAGGTGGAAGACTCCCCTCGCCCGCGACAGCGGGAGAAGGTGGAAGCCTCCCCTCGCCCGCGACAGCGGGAGAGGGGCCGGGGGTGAGGGTGGTGGCATAATTCAACACTTACTCTTGCCTGTTCCCGGGGTGTTTTTCCGATGATCGGTCCGCGCACGCTGTACGACAAGTTGTGGGACGAACACGTCGTCCGCGCCGAACCGGACGGCACGACCCTGCTGTACATCGACCGGCACCTGGTTCACGAGGTGACCAGCCCGCAGGCGTATCGAAGGCCTGCGCGTGGCCGGGCGCAAGCCCTGGCGCGTCGCCTCGATGGTGGCCACGGCCGACCACAACACGCCGACGCGCCACTGGGAGCGCGGCCTGGACGGCGTCGAGGATCCGACCTCGCGCGCGCAGATCGACGACGCTCGACGCCAACATCCGCGCCTTCGGCGCCGCCGCCTACTTCCCCTTCCTGGACCGTCGCCAGGGCATCGTCCACGTGATCGGCCCGGAGCAGGGCGCCACGCTGCCGGGCATGACGCTGGTCTGCGGCGATTCGCACACCAGCACGCACGGCGCGCTCGGCGCGCTGGCGTTCGGCATCGGCACCTCGGAAGTCGAGCACGTGCTGGCCACGCAGACGCTGCTGGCGCGCAAGTCGCGCAACATGCTGGTGCGCGTCGAGGGCGCATTCCGTCCCGGCGTCGGCACCAAGGACCTGGCGCTGGCGCTCATCGGGCGGATCGGCACGGCCGGCGGCACCGGCTATGCCATCGAATTCGCCGGCGCCGCGATCCGCAGCGCCTGCGATCGAGGCGCGCATGACCCTGTGCAACATGGCCATCGAGGCCGGCGCGCGCGCCGGCCTGGTGGCGGTCGACGGCCGCACCATCGACTACGTGCGCGGCCGGCCGATGGCGCCGCAGGGCCCCGACTGGGACCTGGCGGTGGCGCACTGGAAGACGCTGCGCAGCGATCCGGACGCGCACTTCGACCGCGTCGTCGACATCGACGCGGGCCTGCTCGATCCGCAGGTCAGCTGGGGCACGTCGCCGGAGATGGTCGGCGCGATCGGCGGCACGGTGCCCGATCCGGAGGCCGAGGCCGATCCGGTGCGGCGCGCCGGCATCGAGCGCGCGCTGCAGTACATGGGCTTGCAGCCGCGCACCGCGATCGACGCGATCGCCATCGACAAGGTGTTCATCGGCTCGTGCACCAACTCGCGCATCGAGGACCTGCGCGTCGCCGCGCGCGTGGTGCAGGGGCGGCACGTGGCCCCGTCGGTCAAGCTGGCGCTGGTGGTGCCCGGATCCGGCCTGGTCAAGGCGCAGGCGCAGACCGAAGGGCTGGACCGGATATTCATCGCCGCCGGATTCGAATGGCGCGAGCCGGGCTGCTCGATGTGCCTGGGCATGAACGACGACCGGCTGGCGCCGGGCGAGCGCTGCGCCTCGACCTCCAACCGCAACTTCGAGGGCCGCCAGGGCGCCGGCGGCCGCACGCACCTGGTCAGTCCGGCGATGGCGGCCGCGGCGGCCATCGCCGGGCGCTTCGTCGACGTGCGCCAGCTGCTCGCCTGAAACGGGAACCGGCACCATGCAAGCGTTCACGCGTCTCCAGGGCCTCGTCGTGCCGCTCGACCGGCCCAACGTCGATACCGACCAGATCATCCCCAAGCAGTTCCTCAAGTCGATCCAGCGCACCGGCTTCGGCGCCAACCTGTTCGACGAATGGCGCTATCTCGACCGCGGCGAACCGGGCCAGGATCCGGGCGCGCGCACCCCCAACCCGGACTTCGTGCTCAACCAGCCGCGCTACCGCGGCGCCTCGATCCTGCTGGCGCGACGCAATTTCGGCTGCGGCTCGAGCCGCGAGCATGCGCCCTGGGCGATCGCCGAGTTCGGCTTGCGCGCCATCATGGCGCCAGCTTCGCCGAAATCTTCTTCAACAACTGCCTCAAGAACGGGATGCTGCCGGTGGTGCTGGAGGAGGGCGTCATCGATGCGCTGTTCCAGGCCGTCACGCGCCAGCCGGGCTACCAGCTGGTCGTCGACCTGGGTGAGTCGGTCGTGCGCGCGCCCGACGGCGCGGCGTGGCGCTTCGAGGTCGATGGCTTCCGGCGCGAGTGCCTGCTCAACGGCTGGGACGACATCGGCTTGACCCTGCGCCACGCCGACGAGATCCGCGCGTTCGAGGCCGCGCACCTGCGCCGCTTTCCCTGGCTGGAGCGCACGCTGCCGCAGTGAGCCGGGCGGCCGCCCGGCGTCGTGTCGTCCTGGCCGCGCCCGCGGGGCGCGACCGCAACAATGAAGAGGTCTTTGCATGCGGATCGCCGTACTTCCCGGTGACGGAATCGGGCCCGAGGTCATCGACGAGGCGCTCAAGGTGCTGCGCGCCCTCGAGCCCGCCGGCCTGCGCCTGGAGTTCCAGCACGCCGACATCGGCGGAATCGCCGTCGACCGCCACGGCGACCCGCTGCCGGCGCCGACCCTGGCGCTGGCGCGCGCCAGCGACGCCATCCTGTTCGGCGCCGTCGGCGCGCCGCGCTACGACGCGGCGCCGCGTCCGCTGCGGCCGGAGCAGGGCCTGCTGCGCCTGCGCAAGGAACTGGGCCTGTTCGCCAACCTGCGGCCGGCGCGCGTCTTTCCGGGGCTGGTCGACGCCTCGTCGCTCAAGCCCGAGGTCGTCGAAGGCCTGGACATCCTCATCGTGCGCGAGCTGACCGGCGACATCTACTTCGGCCAGCCGCGCGGCGTCCAGCACGCTGGCCTCCGGCGAGCGCGAAGGCTTCGACACGATGCGCTACAGCGAAGGCGAGATCCGGCGCATCGCGCGCGTCGCGCTTCGGCGCCGCGCAGGGCGCGGCAGGCGCGTGTGCTCGGTC
Source organism: uncultured beta proteobacterium (assembly GCA_963781975.1). Taxonomy (GTDB): domain Bacteria; phylum Pseudomonadota; class Gammaproteobacteria; order Burkholderiales; family Burkholderiaceae_F; genus GJ-E10. Next base: position 277,700 of record CAWAHT010000005.1, on the reverse strand, counting down.
GACAAGGCCAACGTGCTGGAGACGACCCAGTTGTGGCGCGAGGTCGTCACCGCAGGTCGCGCGGCGAGTACCCCGACGTCGACGCTGAGCCACATGTACGTCGACAACGCCGCCATGCAGCTCGTGCGCGCGCCGCAGCCAGTTCGACGTCATCGTCACCGGCAACATGTTCGGCGACATCCTCTCCGACGAGGCGTCGATCGCTGACCGGCTCGATCGGCATGCTGCCGTCGGCCTCGCTCGACGAGAACCACAAGGGCCTGTACGAGCCGATCCACGGTTCGGCGCCGGACATCGCCGGCAAGGGCCTGGCCAATCCGCTGGCCACCATCCTGTCGGCGGCGATGATGCTGCGCTCATTCGCTGCGGCAGGAGGCGCTGGCGCTGCGCATCGAGCGCGCGGTCGATGCGGTGCTGCGCGCCGGCCTGCGCACGGCCGACCTCGCGCGCGCCGGCACGGCGGCGGTCGGCACGCGCGCCATGGGGGACGCGGTGGTGGCGGCGCTATGATGAAGATCGGGTTCGTCGGCTGGCGCGGCATGGTCGGGTCGGTCCTGCGCGAGCGCATGCTCGCCGCCGGGGACCACGCCCACTTCGACAGCGTGTTCTTTTCCGGCTCGCAGGCCGGAGCGCCGGCGCCGGTGGTGCGCGGCGGCGACGCGGTGCTGCGCGACGCCTTCGACCTCGATGCGCTGGCGCGCTGCGATGCGGTCGTCTCGTGCCAGGGCGGCGACTACACGCTGGACGTGCATCCGCGCCTGCGCGCCGCCGGCTGGCGCGGCTTCTGGATCGATGCCGCCTCGGCGCTGCGGATGCGCGACGAAGCCGTCATCGTCCTCGATCCGGTCAATCTGCCGGTGATCCGCGCGGCGCTCGACCGGGGCGGACGCGACTTCATCGGCGGCAATTGCACCGTGAGCCTGATGCTGATGGCGCTCGACGGCCTGATCCAGGCCGATCTGGTCGAATGGGTGACGGCGATGACCTACCAGGCCGCCTCGGGCGCCGGTGCCCAGAACATGCGCGAACTGCTGGCGCAGATGGGGCGCGTGCACGATGCCGTGCGCGCCGCGGTGGCCGATCCGGCCGCGCAGATACTCGACATCGACCGGGCGGTCGAGCGCGACGCTGCGCGCCGGCGATTTCCCGACCGCGCATTTCGGTGCGCCGCTGGCGGGCAGCCTCATCGCGTGGATCGACAAGGACCTGGGCAACGGCCTCAGCCGCGAGGAGTGGAAGGGCGGGGCCGAGGCCAACCGCATCCTCGGGCGGCCGCCGATGGGCCGGGCCGGCGCGCTGGTCGTCGAAGGCCTGTGCGTGCGCATCGGGGCGATGCGCTGCCACAGCCAGGCGCTGACGATCAAGCTGCGCCGCGACGTGCCGCTCGCCGAGGTCGAGGCCCTGCTGGCAGGCGCCAACCGCTGGGTGCGGGTCATTCCCAACCGGCGCGACGATTCGCATCGCGGGCCTGTCTCCGGCCGCGCGTCAGCGGCACGCTCGACGTGCCGATCGGGCGGCTGCGCAAGCTGGCAATGGGCGGTGAATACCTGTCGGCCTTCACGGTCGGCGATCAGCTGCTCTGGGGCGCCGCCGAGCCGCTGCGGCGCATGGTGCGCATCGTGGTCGGCAGCCCCGATTGAGCCGGGGCCGCTTTTTTCGCGCCGCCGGGGCCGGCCATTCGACGAATATGCGGTATCTAAGCCGTTGATTTCGTCAAGAACGCTATCTCTCCAGCTTTCTAAACTTGCGCACGTAAGTGTCTGATGTTATTTTCGAAAACCGTAACTTCCTCGAACGGGGAGGCGCTCGTGCCGCCGCGACTGACCATGCCAAAAATGCAAGAGTTTGCCAATCTGCTGGCGCGCCCCGGGCAGTTTGATCACCCCAACCCGGCCAGGACGGCAGATTTCGCCCCATCCGCGCCGCCGCGCCTGCCGCACGGCACGCGGACGCTGCTCGCGATGCTGGCTGTGACGCTGGGGCTGCTGCCCCTGGTGCTGTTGCCCGAGGGGGCGCAGGCGGCCGGTCTTGGACGGCTGTCGGTGCATTCCGAACTCGGACAGCCGCTCAACGCCGAAGTCGAGGTGCCGGCGGTCAGTCGCGACGAGGCGCCGTCGCTGCAGGTGCGGCTCGCGTCCCAGGCGGCCTTCAAGCAGTCCAATCTGGAGTTCAATCCCGCGCTGACCCAGCTGCACTTCGATCTCGTGGCGCGCGACGATGGCACCTACATCGTGCACATCACCTCGGCGCAGGCGATCAGCGAACCGTATCTCGACCTGCTGCTCGAACTCACCTGGTCGAGCGGCCGTGTCCTGCGCGAATACACGGTGCTGCTCGATCCGCCCGGCCTGAAGCAGAGCCCGCAGATCGTGGCCCCGGCCACGATGCCCGCGCCGGCGGCGGCGGTCACGACGCCCGTGCCGGCGGCACCGCCGGCGCAAACCGCCCCCGTGCCCGCGCCCGTTCCGCCGCCGGTCGCAGCCGCGCCGGCGCCGGAGCCTGCGCCGGCTCCCGCGCCTGCACCCGCACCCGCGCCTGCACCCGCACCCGCACCCGCACCCCGGCCCGCAGCGCCGGCGCCGGTTGCCGCGGCACCCGCGGCGCCGACGTCCTTGCACGTGCGCAGCGGCGACACGCTGAGCCGGATCGCGCTGGAAAACAAGGCCGCCAGCGTTTCGCTCGACCAGATGCTGGTCGCGCTGGTACAGGCCAATCCCGGCGCGTTCATCGGCGGCAACATGAATCGCCTGCTGGCCGGCAAGGACATCGTGGTGCCGGCGACCGATGCCGCGTCGGCGATCGCGCCGGACGCGGCGCGCCGCGAAGTTGCCGCGCAGAGCGCCGATTTTGCCGCGTACCGCAGCCGCCTGGCCCAGGTTGCCAGCACGGCACCGGTCGTGCCGGAGAAGCAGGCCACCGCGGCCGGCCAGGGCAAGGTCACGACCAAGGTCGAAGACAAGAGCGCGGCGAAGAAGAGCGGCGACCAGTTGAAGATCGCCAAGGCCGATGCCGCGGCAGCGGCCGGTGCCGCCGCGGCGGCCAGGAAGGACGAAGAGGTCGCGCACCAGCGGGCGCTCAAGGAAGAGAAGGATCGCGCCGCGGCCCTGAAGAAGGCCAACGACGACTTGAAGAAGGCGATGGACCTCGAGGCCAAGGCTGCCGCGGCCAAGAAGAAGGCCGACGCGGAACAGGCCGCCAAGGACAAGGCTGCGGCCGAAAAGCTCGCCGCAGCCCAGGCGGCGGCGGAAAAGACGGCCGCGGCCAGGGCGGCGGCGGACAAGGCCGCCGCTGACAAGGCGGCAGCAGACAAGGCCGCGGCCGACAAGCTGGCGGCGGCCAAAGCGGGCGCAGCGCCCAAGGTCGAAGCGCCCAAGGCCGAAGCACCCAAGGCGGCCGTGACCGCGCCGGCGGCGCCGGCCCCGGCTCCGGGCGGGGGCTTCCTGAACGGATTGTTCGAATCGCCGACGCTGCTGGTATCCGCGCTCGGCGCCTTGCTGATCGCGCTGGTCGGCTTGAATTTCCTGCGCCGACGCCGGGGCGGCAAGTCCGATCAGTTCCGGCCGGATGGCGATCCGATGGCCGCCAATTCGCTGTTCGGCGCGGCCGGCGGCCAGAGCGTCGACACCGGCGCAACCAGCACGTTCAATTCAAGCTTCATACCGGCAGCCTCGCAGGCTCGATTCCAACGAGGTCGACCCGGTGGCCGAGGCCGATGTCTACGTGGCTTACGGCCGCGAGGAACAGGCCGAGGAGATCCTCAAGGAGGCCCTGCGCCTGCAACCCGACCGCCATGCGGTGCGCGTCAAGCTGCTCGAGATCTATTCGCGCCGCGGCGACAAGGCATCGTTCAACGCGGTGGCGCAGGAACTGCACGATCGGACCGGTGCCACGGGCGAGGACTGGGAACGCGCGGCCAAGCTGGGCAAGTCGCTCGATCCGGCCAATCCGCTGTTTGCCGGCGTGCCCGGCGCGGCCGACACCGGCGCCCGGACCGGGCCGACGACGCAGATGCGCCTCGATGGCGCAGCCGATGCCGGTACGCCGCCGGCCACCGTTGCGGGCGCCGAGTTCGAACTCGACACCTTCTCGCACATGGTGGGCGACAAGACCAAGCTGATGGGCGGCGAGGCCGGCGGCGACACGGCCCTGGCGCCCGAGACGCTCATGCCGGTCGACGCGCACCCGATTGCGCCCGCCGAGCCGGCGCCGGCCGCCGTGGTCAAGCCGCGTTTCGAGGCGACGCTGCCGGCCGAGGCGCCGGCTCCGCGCGCGGGAACGCCCACGAGCATGCCCACGGCACTCGATTTCGGCGCACTGGACTTCGACCTGGGCCCCAGCAAGCTGACCGTCGAGGCGCCGACGGAACTGCCGACCGACATCGACGCCGGCGATGCAGCCAGGAATTCCACGATCAACGTGCTGGAGCCGCCGACCATCCCGTCGCTGGACTTGATGTTCCCGCCGACGACGCCGGGCGGCCCGCGCACGGGCGCGCCGCCCACATTGAGCGGATCGGCTCCCATTCCCCACATCGACCTGAACCTGCCGGCGGCGGCGCCTCCGGCGCGCAGCGCGGCGCTGGCCAGCGGCTCGCTGGAGGAGGCACTGTCGCGCCCGACGCTGGTCGGTGCCGTGGGCAGCCTGTCCGATGGCGACATGCCGAGGCTGAACTCCAACACCGACCAGGCAACCGTGCCGCTGATCGACTTCGATCTCACCGGCGCCGACGCCGCGCTGACCGGCCGGCGCACCGAGACGCAGGCCGGCAGCCCGATGGCCTCGCAGATGGCGACCAAGCTCGATCTGGCGCGCGGCTACATCGATCTGGGCGTCAAGGACGGTGCACGCGAACTGCTCGAGGAAGTCATGAAGGACGGCACGCGCGAGCAGCGCCAGCAGGCCGTGGAGCTGATCAAGCTGGTCGAGGCCTGAGCCGGCGCACCGGCGGGTAGCGGCGCCCGTGTCGCTGCGGCGCATCGCGCTGGGGCTGGAATACGACGGCCGCACCTTCGAGGGCTGGCAGACCCAGGCAGCACGGGCGCACGGTGCAGGACGCCCTCGAGCGCGCGCTGGCGCAGTTCGCCGGCGAGGCGCTGGCCACCACCTGCGCCGGCCGCACCGACGCCGGCGTGCACGGACTCGGCCAGGTCGTGCATTTCGACACGACGCGCCGACGTTCCGAGCAGTCCTGGGTCCGCGGCGTCAACCGCTTCCTGCCGCGCGCCGTCGCGGTGCGCTGGGCGCGCGAAGCCGGCGACGGCTTTCATGCACGCTACAGCGCACGCGCGCGCCATTACGAGTACTGGCTGCTCAACGACCCGGTGCGCGCACCGCTGCTCGACGGCCGTGCCGGCTGGATCTTCCGCCCGCTCGACCTGGCGGCGCATGCAGGCGGCGTCGCAGGCGCTGGTCGGCACCCACGACTTCACCGCCTTCCGCTCGGCGCAATGCCAGGCGGCAAGCGCCGTGCGCACGCTGACGCCGCTGCGAGATGACGCGGCCGGCGCCGGGCCTCGTGCGCGTATGCGCCAGCGCCAACGCCTTCCTGCACCACATGGTGCGCAACCTGGTCGGATGCGCTGGTCGAGGTCGGCAGCGGCCGCCGGCCGGTCGACTGGATCGGCCGAGGTGCTCGCAGTCGCGCGACCGCAGCCGCGCCGCCGCGACCATCGAGGCGGCCGGTCTTTACCTGGTGGCGGTCGAGTACGATCCAGTCTTTGGTCTTCCGCAACCCGGTCGCGGGCCGGCGGCATGGTGGGCGGCCGCCGGCATGCCCTCCGGCGTCGCCGAGGATCACGCCGCGCCGAGCCGGACCGCATGATGCAGCGAACACGCGTGAAGATCTGCGGCCTGACCCGCGGTGCAGGATGTCGCAGCAGGCCTGCGCGCTCGGCGTCGATGCGATCGGCTTCGTCTGCTTCTCCGGCAGCCCCCGGTTCGTCCCGCCCGAGCGGCTGGCCGGCCTGGCGGCGGCGGTCGCGCCGCTCGTGACGCCCGTGCTGCTGTTCGTGGACGCGCCGGCCGTGGCCGTGGAGCGGGCCCTGACCATCGTGCCCCATGCGCTGCTGCAGTTCCACGGCGACGGAAGACGCCGCCTGAGTGCCAGTCCTTCGGCCGGCCGTACATTCGCGCGGTGGCGCTGGCCGAAGGCGTCGATTTGCTAGAATCCGAGGTTCGGTTTCGCGGTGCGGCAGGGCTTGCTGGCCGATACCCCGGCGCGGGATGCGCCGCGTTCGGTGGCTCGGGGCGTCAGCTTTCCCTGGCAGCGGGTGCCGCCGCCGGCACTGCGGTCGCCTGCCCCTGATCCTGGCGGGCGGACTGCGTGCCGAAAACGTCGGCGTCGGCCATCGGCCAGTGCGACCCCTACGCGGTGGATGTGAGCAGCGGGGTCGAGTCGGCGCACGGAATCAAGAGCGCCGAGCGCGATGCAGGCCTTCATGGCGGCAGTGCGCGCGGTCGACGCGGCAGGCGGGCAAGTCCACGGCGGAGCAGCATGAACCCTTACGATCTACCGGACGCGCGCGGCCATTTCGGGCCCTACGGCGGCAGTTTCGTCGCCGAAACGCTGTTTCGGGCCCTGGACGCGCTGCGCGACGCCTACCTGGCCAGCCGCGACGATCCGGCCTTCCAGGCCGAATTCCACGGCGAACTCAAGCATTTCGTCGGGCGGCCCAGCCCGATCTACCACGGCCCGGCGCTGGAGCCGGATGCTCGGCGGCGCGCAGATCTTCCTCAAGCGCGAGGACCTGAACCACACCGGCGCGCACAAGATCAACAACACGCATCGGCCAGGCGCTGCTGGCGCGCAAGATGGGCAAGAAGCGCGTGATCGCCGAGACCGGCGCCGGCCAGCACGGCGTCGCGACGGCGACGGTCGCGGCGCGCTTCGGCATGGAGTGCGTCGTCTACATGGGCAGCGAGGACATCCGCCGCCAGGCCGCCAACGTCTACCGGATGAAGCCTGCTCGGCGCCGAGGTGCGTGCCGGTCGAGAGCGGCTCGCGCACGCTCAAGGACGCGCTCAACGAGGCGATGCGCGACTGGGTGACCAATGTCGACGATACCTTCTACATCATCGGCACCGTCGCCGGCCCGCATCCCTATCCGATGATGGTGCGCGACTTCCAGCTCGGTGATCGGCGAGGAATGCCTGATGCAGATGCCCGAGATGACCGGGCGCCAGCCCGACGCGGTGATCGCCTGCGTCGGCGGCGGCAGCAACGCGATGGGCATCTTCTACGACTACATCGATCATGCGCGACGTGCGCCTGATCGGCGTCGAGGCGGCCGGCGAGGGCCTGGACACCGGCCAGCACGCGGCGACGCCTGGAACGGCGGTTCGCCGGGCGTGCTGCACGGCAATCGCACCTACCTGCTGCAGGACGCCGACGGCCAGATCCAGGAGACGCATCAGCATCAGCGCCGGCCTCGACTATCCCGGCGTCGGCCCGGAGCACGCCTGGCTCAAGGACAGCGGGCCGCGCCGCAGTACGTGGGCGTCACCGACGACGCAGGCGCTGCAGGCCTTCCACGACTGCTGCCGCATCGAGGGCATCATCCCCGCGCTCGAATCCAGCCACGCGCTGGCCTACGCCGCGCAGCTGGCGCCGCAACTGGCCGCGGACAAGGTCCTGCTGGTCAACCTGAGCGGCCGCGGCGACAAGGACCTGCACATCGTCGCCGAGGCCGGCGGCATGAAGGACATGGGCGCCGCGCGCGGCGGGCCGGCGGCATGACGGCGCCGGCGTCCGGCCGCATCGCCGCCCGCTTCGCGCAGATGCGCGCGCGCGGCCGCCGCGGCCTCATCACCTATATCGCCGGCGGCGATCCGACGCCCGCGCTCACGGTTCCGCTGCTGCATGCGCTGGTACGCGCCGGCGCCGACATCCTCGAGCTGGGCGTGCCGTTCTCCGATCCCGATGGCCGACGGACCGGTGATCCAGCGCGCCGCCGAGCGCGGTATCCGCAACGGCGTGGGCCTGCGCGCCTGCCTGCAGATGGTCACGTCGTTCCGCCAGACCGACCGCACCACGCCGGTGGTGCTCATGGGCTATGCCAATCCGGTCGAACGCATGGGCGCGGACGCTTTCGTCGCCGCGGCGGCGCAGGCCGGCGTCGATGGCGTGATCGTCGTCGACTATCCGCCGGAGGAGTGCGGTGCCTTCGCCGCTGCGCTGCGGCGCGCCGGCATCGATCCGATCTTCCTGCTGGCGCCGACCTCCACCGATGCCCGCATCGAGCAGGTGGCACGCAGCGCCGGCGGCTTCCTGTACTACGTCAGCCTCAAGGGCATAACCGGCGCCGGGCATCTCGATATCGATGCCGTGGCCGCGCGATTGCCCGCCATCCGCGCGCGCAGCACACTGCCGCTGGCCGTCGGTTTCGGCATTCGCGACGGCGCCAGCGCCCAGGCGGTGGCGCGCATTGCCGACGCCGTCGTGGTCGGCAGCCGGCTGGTCGAGGTGATCGAACAAGCCGGGGCCGGCGGCGCGCTCGACGCCGCGACCCGCCTCGTTGCCGACATCCGGACGGCGGTCGACGCGCCGCCCCGGCGGTGCATTGATGTCCCGTCCCGTGCCGCGCCGCGCCCGCTTCGTTCTCCGGAAGGACAGACCATGAGTTGGATCGAAAAGCTCCTGCCGCCGCGCATCAAGCCGGGCGGCGCACGCAAGACGGTCCCGGAAGGCGTGTGGACCAAGTGCCCGGGCTGCGAGGCGGTGCTCTACAGCGCGGAACTGGAACGCAACCTGCAGGTCTGTCCCGAAGTGCGACCATCACATGCGCATCCGCACGCGCGAGCGGCTCGACGCGCTGCTCGATCCCGAAGGCCGCTACGAAATCGGCCAGGAGGTGCTGCCGGTCGATACGCTGCGCTTCAAGGACAGCCGCAAGTACAGCGACCGCCTGAGCGACGCGGCGCGCGATACCGGCGAATCCGACGCGCTGGTCGTCTATGCGGGCGCCATCCGCGCCGTGCCGGTCGTCGTCGCCGCCTTCGAATTCGAGTTCATGGGCGGTTCGATGGGCTCGGTGGTCGGCGAGCGCTTCGTGCGCGGCGCGCAGGTGGCGCTCGAGCAGAAGATGCCGCTGGTCTGCATCACCGCCACCGGCGGCGCGCGCATGCAGGAAGGCCTGCTCTCGCTGCTGCAGATGGCCAAGACCACCGCGATGGTGGCGCGCCTGGGGCAGGTCGGCCTGCCGTTCATCTCCGTGCTGTCCATCCGACCATGGGTGGCGTCTCGGCCAGCTTCGCCTTCATGGGCGACGTCGTGATCGCCGAACCCAAGGCGCTGATCGGTTTTGCCGGCCCGCGCGTGATCGAGCAGACCGTGCGCGAAAAGCTGCCCGAGGGCTTCCAGCGCGCCGAATTCCTGCTGCAGAAGGGCGCGATCGACATGATCGTCGACCGGCGCGAGATGCGCGACGAACTGGCGCGCCTGCTGGCGCTGCTGCAGCGCCAGCCCATCGAGGCCATCGTATAGCCTGCGGCCACCGGTGCATGACGCTCGCCCGGCACACGCTCGACGCGTGGCTGGCGCTACTGTCGAGCGCCTGCACCATCGTCCGGTCGACCTGGGCCTGGAGCGCGTGCAGCGCGCGTGGCGCAGCGGCTGCGCCTGGCCGGGCCGCGCGCCGCCATCGTCGTCGGCGGCACCAACGGCAAGGGCTCGACCTGCGCGATGCTCGACGCCGATCCTGCGGCGCGGCCGGCTACCGCGTCGGCCGCTACGCCTCGCCGCACCTGCTGCGCTTCAACGAGCGCGCGCGCGATCGACGGCGCGCCGCCAGCGACGCGCGAACTGGTGCCGCATTTCCGGGCGGTCGAGCAGGCCCGCGGGGACGTGACGCTGACCTATTTCGAGTTCACCACCCTGGTCGTGCTGGCGTGGTTCGCGCAGCGAGCGCCTGGACGTGGCGATCCTCGAAGTCGGCCTGGGCGGGCGCCTCGACGCGGTCAACATCGTCGACGCCGACTGCGCGATCGTGACGACCATCGACCTGGACCACACGGAACTGCTGGGCTCGACACGCGAGCACATCGGCTGGAGAAGGCCGCACATCTTCCGCGCCGGGACGGCCGGCCATCTGCGTCGAACCCGATCCGCCGCGCAGCCTGCTGCGACCATGCCGCGGCCATCGGCGCCGACCTGTGGCGCTTCGGCCGCGACCTTCGCCGACGTGCCGGCGGCACCGGGGCTGCGCCAGTGGAACTATCGCGGCCGGCGCGCCGACCGGCTCGCGCTGCCATGGCCGGCGTTGCGCGGCGCGCACCAGATGCGCAACGCCGCCGGCGTGCTCGCGGCGCTCGAGGCGCTGGCGCCGCGTGCTGCCGGTCGACCAGGGTGCCGTGCGCCGCGGCCTGGCCTGGGTGCAGCTGGCCGGCCGCTTCCAGGTGATTCCGGGGCGACCGGCCATGATCCTGGACGTCGCCCACAATCCGCACGCCGCGCGCGCGCTGGCCGAGGCGCTGCGGCGATCATGCGGCGGCGCCGGGCGCCGCCGGTGCGCGCACGCACGCGGTGTTCGGCATGCTGCGCGACAAGGATGCGGCCGCGGTGCACGCGGCCCTGGCCGGGGTCGTCGATCACTGGCACCTGGTGCCCACGACCGGAGAGCGCGGGCGCCGGCCGCAGCGCTGGCCGCCGCGCTCGGCGACAGCCGATCGCCGGCCGGCACGAATCGGTGGCGGCAGCCCTCGCGCAACTGCGGGCCGACTGTGCCCCGGATGATAGAATCGTCGTGTTCGGTTCCTTCGTCATCGTCGCAGAAGCCCTGCGATGGTTGGAGAACGTATCGCAATGAAATGGGCGTTCTGGAAGCGCAAGCGGCCCCGGCGCAAGGCGGCGGATGCCGTCGACGCCGGTCCGGAGCCCGACTTTTATCCCGCCGCGGACGCCGATACCGACGAGGCCGCGGCGCATCTGGTCCGCGTCAGGACCCGGCGCCGTCTCATCGGCGCCTGTGCGTTGCTGCTGGCCGCCGTAATCCTGGTCCCGATGTTCCTGGATCCGACGCCGCGCACCGTTCCGGACTCCATTCCCATCGACCTGCCCAGCGACAGGACCCCATTTGCGCCGCGGCCGCCGCCGCAAAGTGCCGTGCCGGCGCCGGCCGATGCGGGCGTGCCGGCCGCGCCGGGGTCGGCCGCCGACGCTGCCGCCGAGACGCGGGCCGGCGGCGCCCGCCGCGGGCGGCGCACCCGCCGCGGCGCCCGCACCGGCCGAGTCCGCGCCGCATGCCAAAAGCACGCCGGCAGCAAGCTCTTCGTCCAGGCGGGGGCCATGGCGCGCCAGAGCGCGGCCCAGGAACTTGCCAGCCGCCTGCGCAAGGCCGGCCTGTCGCCGTTCGTCGAACGCTCCGAAACCAGCGAAGGCGTGCGCTACCGCGTGCGGCTGGGGCCGTTTGCCACGCGCAGCGAGGCCGAGCACGCGCGCGCGCGGCTGCGCGCGCTGGGCGTCGAGTGCCAACATCGTCGGCGCATGAACGGCAACGTCGCGCCGCAGTCGCGGTCCAATCGATCATGAGCTCGTCGACGGCGTATTCGCGGCCGTGGTGCTGCTCTCCGTGCTGTGGGGGCTATGGCGCGGGTTGACGCGCGAACTCGTGTCGACGATCGCGTGGATCTGCATCGGCGTGCTGGCGTATCGCTACGCGGCCGCGCTGGGGGCGTCTGTTACCCTTTGCCGCGCCGCCGCTCGTGCATCTGGCGCTCGGCGGCCTGCTGATCGTGCTGCTCGGGCTCATCGCCGCGGCGGTGTTCGGGCGCCTGATGCGCAGCGTGATTACCGCGTCGAAGCTGGCGGGCGCCGACCGCGTGCTGGGCGCGGTGTTCGGCGCGTTGCGCGGCGGCCTGGTGCTGCTGCTGATCACCTGGGTTGTCGTGGAAGGGGGCTTTTCCGAGAGCCGCGCCTGGCGCCATTCGGCCAGCGGACCCTACCTCGAGCAGGTCTGGCACTGGATGGCGGGCAGCCTGCCCGCCCGGCGCGTGCCGCTGGTTTGATGTCGGGAGACTGAGGCTATGTGCGGCATCGTCGGCGTAGTCTCGAACACGCCCGTCAACCAGCTGATCTACGACGCGCTGCTGCTGCTGCAGCACCGCGGCCAGGACGCCGCCGGCATCGTGCACGGCGAACGGCAACAACTTCCACATGCACAAGGCCGACGGCATGGTGCGCGACGTGTTCCGCACGCGCAACATGCGCTCGCTGCCGGGCAACATCGGGCATCGGCCAGGTGCGCTATCCGACCGCGGGCTCGGCCTCGAGCGAAGAGGAAGCGCAGCCGTTCTACGTGAACGCGCCGTTCGGCATCATGCCTCGTGCACAACGGCAACCTGACCAACGCCGAGCAGCTGAAGGAGGAGATGTTCCGCATCGACCGCCGCCACATCAACACCAATTCCGACACCGAGGTGCTGCTCAACGTGCTCGCGCACGAACTGCAGCTCGCCAGCGACGGCATCGTGCTCGATCCGGCGACGATCTTCACGCGCCGTCGGCGGCGTGCACGGCGCGTGCGGGCGCCTACGCGGTCGTCGCGCTGATCGCCGGCTACGGCCTGCTCGCGTTCCGCGACCCGTTCGGCATCCGTCCGCTGTGCTTCGGCACAACGAGACCGACCAGCGGCACCGAGTGGATGGTCGCGTCCGAATCGGTGGCGATCGAAGGCATCGGCTTCGACTCGTGCGCGACGTGGCGCCGGGCGAGGCGATCTTCATCGACCTCGAAGGCAGCTTCTTCGCGCACGCCAGTGCGCCGAGCAGCCCGAGCCTGCAATCCCTGCATGTTCGAGTTCGTCTACCTGGCGCGTCCCGACTCGATGCTCGACGGCGTCTCGGTCTACGCACGCGCGCCTGCGCATGGGCGAGTACCTGGCGCGGCGAAGATCAGCCGCGAGCTGCCCCGAGCGACGATCGACGTCGTGATGCCGATTCCCGATTCGAGCCGTCCGGCGGCGATGCAGCTGGCGCAGCAAGCTCGGCGCTCGACTACCGCGAAGGCTTCTTCAAGAACCGCTACGTCGGCCGCACCTTCATCATGCCGGGCCAGGCGGTGCGCAAGAAGTCGGTGCGCCAGAAGCTCAACGCCATCGGCGTCGAGTTCAAGGGCAAGAACGTGCTGCTCGTCGACGACTCGATCGTGCGCGGCACCACCAGCCAGGAGATCGTGCAGATGGCGCGCGATGCCGGCGCGAACAAGGTCTATCTTCGCCTCGGCCGCGCCGCCGGTGCGCTTTCCCAACGTCTACGGCATCGACATGCCGACGCGCGGCGAGCTGATCGCCACGGCCGCAGCGATCGACGAGATCCGGCGAGCTCATCGGCGCCGATGCGCTGATCTACCAGGACCTCGACGACCTGAAGCGCGCGGTGCGCGACATCAACCCGGCGCTGGGCGAGCTTCGAGGCCTCGTGCTTCGACGGCCACTACGTCACCGGCGACGTCAGCCCCGCCTACCTGGACCGCATCGAACGCGCGCGCCTGGCGCCAGCGCCGCTCGAGGGCGCGGGGCTGTCCCAGCTCAGCCTGGCCATCGAGGGCAGCGAAGGCTGACGGCCGCCGGCGCGGCCGGCGGCCGCGCGCGCTGCGGCGCTACGGCAGCACGCCGGCGAACACGCGGCCGCCCTGGGCGGTGGTTGCACCGAAGAGCGCCGCCCAGGCGCTGCCGTTCCACGCCAGCCCCTGCTGGTCGCCCAGGAACAGCGCATTGCCGGTGGAACCGGCTGTCAGGTCGGTCGGCGGCGCCCGGTTCAGATCGAACGGACCCAGCAGCCGGGTTTCGGTCCAGGTCGCGCCGCCATCGGCGGACTCGCGCAGCCAGGCGCTGGTCGCGAGCACTGTCGATCCGGCCGTGAAATCGCGAAAATCGTAATACGTCACCGCGATGCGCCCGCCGGCGCCGAAGCGCACGCCAGGGTCGAAGGCGGCGACACCCGGCACGGCATTGACCTGCACCGGCGTCGACCAGGTCGCGCCCTTGTCGTGGGAGAGGCTCAGGGCGATGCCGTCGTGCGCCGCGCCGGCGAACCCGCTTTGCTGCCAGACCGCGGCCAGCGTGCCGGTCACCGGGTCGACGGCGGTCTGCGCCATGTCGACGCTGGCGCGTATCGGCGCGCCGCCGCTGATCGGATCGGCGGTGCCGGCCGACTGGATGCCGGCGATGATCACGGCGCCGGACCAGCTCGCACCGTGGTTGGTGGAGCGGATCGCCGCCAGTTGCGCGGTGAAGGCGTTGACGAGCGTGAACACCACCACGACCGAGCCGTCGGGCAGGACCAGCGGCTGGTTGTTGAAGGTCTAGTTGAGGACGCCCGGGTCGTAGATCACCCGCGCCGCATCCCAGGTGGCGCCGCCGTCGCCGGAGTGGGCCAGCCAGGTGGGTATGGATTCGACCGTGTTGTCGCTGGCGATGCGGTCCCACACGAGGTAGACGTCGGGCCCGGCGGGGTCGGCCGCGATGGCGTCGCGATCGTTGAAATAGAACGGGCCGGCGCCGCTGCCGGCATCCGCGTGCGCGGCGACCGGCGCCTGCCAGGTGGCGCCGCCGTCGAGCGATCGCGACGCCAGAACCGCGCTGGTGCCGCCGGCGGCGAGGAAACCGCCGGCGGAAAACGCCAGGGCGCTGGCCAGCACGGTGCCGCCGCTGCCGACCGCGATCGACGGGTCCGACGCGCGGTCGTAGCCGGCGCCGGGCCCGCTCGTCGCGCCGCAGGCGCAAAACGGCAGCGCCTGGATGGGACCCCAGGTGAGGCCGCCGTCGGCGCTCGCGGAGAAATCGATCGCCCGGGTGCCGATCGCGTTCCAGCGATCCTGCTCCCATAAGCCGAACAGCCGGGTGCCATGCGCCGGATCGGCGGCCAGCTGGGGCTGCACCGCGGAGTCCGGGGCAAAGGCGTCGAGCGCGCTGGCCGCGGCCAGGCCGCAGCCCGCGGGCAGCGCGCTGGCAGTCGATACCTGGCGCAGGCTGATGGCGGGCGCCGGCATGCCGGCCGGCCCGGAACCGCCGCCGCCGCATGCGGACAGCTGCAGCGCCAGTGCGGCAGCGGCATATGCCAGGGATCGTGCGCGGCGTCGCGCGACGCCAGCGCGGTCGGCGCCGTGACCGGCAGGATTGACGGGAGCGGTGCCGACGGACGGGCGGTGGATGCGGTGCGGGGTGGCCATGAGCGTTATTCTGCGGTAACCGCCCGGCAGCGTCATCCCTCGAGGCGGATCGGACGAACGGGTGCGTGCCGCTGCCCTGCGCCCGGGCGCCGCACGGCGCGCCGGGCCGCGGTCCCGTGCTAGTGTTGCCCTCCCTGCCGTTGCCCTCCCTGCCGAAGCCGCACCGCCGTCGATGGTCCAGTCCAGCACCGAAATCAACGTCGTTGCCCACGTCATCCAGCAGGCGGTGGCACCGGTCTTCCTGCTCACCGGGGTGGGCGCGATATTGGGCGTGCTGACCAATCGGCTCTCGCGCATCATCGATCGCTACCGCACCCTCGATGTGTCCGTGCGCGCAATGCAGTCGGGCCATGCGCGCGGCAGCGCGCTCGATGCCGAGCTGCACGTGCTGCGCGATCAGCGCAGCGAGATGGCGATGCTCGACCGGCGGCGCACCTGGATCCACCGCGCCATCACCCTGTGCACCGTGTGCGCGCTGCTCGTCTGCGTGGTCATCGCCGTGCTGTTCCTGGCCGCGGAGATCGCGGCGGATCCCTCGCGCCTGGTGAGCCTGCTGTTCATCACGGCGATGATGTCGCTGATCTGCGGCCTGTTGTGCTTCCTGCGCGAGATCGCGCTGGCCACCGAGCAGTTCGTGTCGCGCTGACGGCGGCGCGCGGCGCGCAGCCGGCCGGCCGGCGCGGTGCACGCCAGCGCGCTGCGCTCCGTTCAGCCACGCGCTGGCCGCCGGCCGGCGGCCAGCGGCAACTGCACCGCGATATGGGTGCCCTGGCCCGGGTGGGAGGACAGGGTGTAGCGTCCCCGCGCCTTGGCCACGCGCTCGCGCATCGTCAGCAGCCCCAGGCCCGGCGCCGCCGCGGCGGCAATCGCGGCCGGGTCGAAGCCCACGCCATCGTCGCGTATGTCCAGCAGCAGGGTGTCGTCCGCGTGCCGCAGCGTGACGACGACTTCGCCGGCCACGGCGTGCCGGCGCAATTATTCACGGCTTCCTGCGCCACGCGAAACGCCAGCCATTCCAGCGCCGGGGCCAGCCGCGGCGCCGGTGCGTCGCCCGCAGCGGCATCCTCCAGGCGCGCGGCGCGGCCGGTGCGCGCCCGGTAGCGCTGCAGCAGTTCGGCCAGGGCCGGCACGAGGCCGGCATATTGCAGGCGGGCCGGGCGCAGCTCGGTCGAGAGATCGCGAATCTGGGCAATGGTGGCGCCCAGCAGCGCCTGGGCCTGCGCCAGCAACTGGCGCGATTCGGCCGCGGCCGCAGCGGGCAGGGTGGCGTCGAGCCGGACCTCGATGGCGCGCAGGTGGAGTGCGACGGCCGCCAGGTTCGGGCCGGCGTGATCGTGCAGGTCTTCGCTGATGCGCCGACGCTCCGCGTCCAGCGCCTGGGCCAGGTTCATGGCACCCGGGCGGACAGCGGCGCCGCGGCCAGGCCCGGAGCGTCTACCACGGCAGCGCTACGGCACGGCCGCCGGCCGCCGAAGGCGTCATGGCCGCATCAGACGGTGACCAGCTGGTGCCGGATGGCGTAGCGGACCAGGTCCGTGCTGCTGTGCAGGTCGAGCTTGCGCAGCACGTGCATCTTGTGCGTGCTCACGGTCTTTTCGCTCAGGCTCAGCTCGCTGGCGATCTCCGCGCCGCGCTTGCCCGCGACCAGCATCTCGAAGATCTTGAATTCGCGGTCGGACAGGCATTCATGCGCCTGGCGCCGCCCCGCCGTGCCGGCCACGCCGAGCGCCAGGCGTTCGGCCACCAGCGGGCAGACGTAGCGCGCGCCGCCGGCGATCTGGCGGATGGCACACACGACGTCGGCGGCCGCGTTCTCCTTGGTCATGTAGCCGTCGGCGCCCGCGCGCAGCGCGCGCACCGCGGAGAAGTCGCCGCCCTGCATCGTGATGATCAGTATCTTCACCGCCGGTTCGAGGTCCTTGATGTGCGCGATGAGCTCGATGCCGTCGCGCCCCGGCATGGTCAGGTCGAGTACGGCGATGTCGACCGGCTGTGCGCGCAGGGCGCAGATGACCTCGGTGTAGCTGCCCGCTTGCGCCACGACGTCGAGGTCGTCCTGATCGCCCAGCATGCGCGCCAGGCTTTCGCGAAACAGCCGATGGTCATCGGCAATGAGGATGCGAAGCATTTCTTCTCCTCGGTTGGCCTGGTGCGGCCTCGCGGTCCGACGCACCTGTCCGGTGAATGGGAGAAAGGTCGCTCCGCCGAGCGGCCCGCTGGTAAGTACCCGGCCGACACCATGTCCGCAATGGCCACGGCACCGCCGTCAAGTTCCTGTTCCTATCACGCGTTATGGCTTCTAAAGAAACCGCCGATTCCTGACGGGACGGGCGATTTTCATGCGGGTAAATACCCACGGCGACCATATGCGGACAAAGATTAATACCGCATAAGCATAATTGTCAAAGGGTAGGAACTTATCCGACAAATGCGGGTTAATACCCAACGTTTTCTAGGAAGTTTCTTATAAAACAGAAATACTTCCTATTCATTCGTAGTAGACACACGTCTGTCCATTTGGACTACCCCCCGTCAATATGCCGACTATGCGGGATAGATCCTCACCTATTTCGTCGCAATCGCGCCCTTCTCATACCCAAAGGACGCATCACGCGACGGACGCGACGGGGCAGGGACGGCAGCCGCAGGGTCAATCGGGAGGCTCCATGAAGATCCGTTCAGACGGCAGTGCGCTGGAGGCGCCCTTCGGCGCCCATTTCCGGGTTCCGCTCCTTGCTTTTGCCCTCCTGCTCAGCTTCGGCACGCCGGCATCCGGGCAGTCCTTCCGGGTGCAGTGCCCGACATCGACGATCACGCACCCCGCGGCGCTCAACAACAACAGCGCCGAACCTGCATACAACGGGCCCACGACGCTGAGCGCGGCCGGCGCGAACACGTACCAGGTGCCGACGGCGAACGTGAACGGCGCGATCAAGTGCCAGCAGATCTCCGGCGGCGACGGCTACGCGACGATGGCCGACGGCACGCAGACCTTCATGTTTTCGTTCGGTCCGCTGTCCGGGCTGGCGGATATCGCCGCCGGCCAGCCGGGCACGGAGTTTCCGGACGTCTTCAACACGGTCTATCCGGCGGCACCGCTGCATGCCCGGCGATCCGGCGACTGACCGACGGCGCGACCGACTACCTGACTCACCGGCGCCGTCGGCTCATGTCCGCCGGCACGCCGGCCTTCACGTACAACGGCGCGGTCGGCCTGGTCACCCGATCGGCGACAACGCGCGCGGCGTCACTCGACGGCCACGTCGATCCGCGCCAGATCATGGACGTCGGCGTCATGAACGGCAACATCCCGGCGCCGCTGATGGCGATCGACGAGGACGACGAGTTCTTCCTGACGCTGACCAACGTCGGCATGATCATGCGCCCCGACCTGTTCGAGCAGCACACCGTCCACTTCCACGGCTATCCGAACGCCTCGTCGTTCTACGACGGCGTGCCGGACGCCTCGGTGGCCATCAACATCGGCGGCAGCTTCACCTACTACTACCTCGCGCCGGATGCCGGCACCTACTTCTGGCACTGCCACATCACGCCGCCCGAGCACCTGCAGATGGGCATGGTCGGGCAGATCTACGTGCGGCCGCGGCAGAACCGCGTGCCGGTCGGCAGCAGCCTCTACGCGGCGCTGCAGACAGCAGCAGACGCGACCTGCGCACGGCGTGCAATTCGGCCAGCGACATCCTGTGCAGCAATCCGCTGCCGGCCACCGCCAACACCGTCCGCAGCAGGTCGACCGTCGCGGCAAGCGCCGCGACGCGACCGGCACCGCAGAAGTACGCCTACAACGACGGCGACGGCTCGACCGCCTACGACGTCGAGTATCCGATCCAGATCCACGGCTTCGATCCGAACTTCCACTTCGTCGGCATGACCTTCAACCCCGAGGCGTTCGCCGACATGAAGGACAAGTACTTCCTGCTGAACGGCCGCAGCTATCCGGACACGGTCACGCCCGGCCCGCTGGCGACGCAGTCGTCCGACGGCGTGCAGCCACTATCTCGCAGCCGCTGCCAGCGATCATCAACATCCCGGTGGGCGGCAAGGCGCTGCTGCGCATCTCGGACCTGGACGTGACCGAGTACCAGACGCTGGCCTCGCTGGGCATCCCGATGCACGTGATCGGCTACAACGCCAAGCTGCTGCGCGACCAGGCCGGCAACAACATGGACTACTACACGAACTCGATCACGCTCGGCGGGCGGCGAATCGCTCGACGTGATCCTCGACGCCAGCAACACGACGGCATACCCGAGCGGGCAGCGTCTTCTACCTCTACACGCCCCAGCTCGATCATCTGTCGAACGACGCCGAGAACTTCGGCGGCCTGATGACCGAGGTCCGCGATCAACTAGCGCAAGGGGAGCAGCCATGAGCGCAATGACCATGAACAAGGTCGACTGCGATGAACCGACTGCTGCTGGCACCGTGGCTGGCGCTCTGGCTCTCGCTGCTCGCGCGCCCGGCCCAGGCCGCGGCGCCCGGCATCACGGCGGACCGGACCGCACCTTCAACCTGACGCGCGCAGCCGGCGTATCATCAACCAGCCGGACGGCGCGGCGGTCTATTCCTGGGGCTACGGCTGCAACGGCGGCACCGGCGGGCTTCGCGCCGACGGCGATCGCCGACCGGCGACCTGCTCCGACGATGCAGGTTCCGGGTCCGACGCTGATCGTGACCGAGGGCGAGACGGTGACGGTGACGCTGACCAACAATCTGCCGACCGCCGGCCGGCAACACCTCGATCCTGTTTCCCGGATTCCAGGTGGCAGCCGACCGGCGGGCGTGCGCCGGAGCTGCTGGCGCAGGAGGCCGCACCCGGCTGCCACGCGTGACCTACACGTTCATGGCGACGTCGCCGGGAACGCGCGCCTACTACAGCGGCACGCAGGGCGACCTGCAGGTCGAGATGGGGCTGTACGGCGCGATCATCGTGCTGCCCGCAAGCATCCCGGCGGCCTGCACGCACCGGGCCTCGCATGCGCCGAACCTGACCGGCCGAGGCGACACTGGGGCGAGACCGATTTCCGCCTGGCCGCGGCCGCCTACGACCACCCGAAGACCTGCTACGACCGCGAATACCTGTTCCAGTTCTCGGAGATGGATCCGAACATCCACACGCAGGCGCTGGCGCAGGTCACGGCCGCTGAGCCGGCTGCACCGCCGGCGCGGTCGGCTGCAGCCTCGATGGTGCCGACCGAGCCCTATCACCCGACGTATTTCCTGATCAACGGGCGCTCGATGCCGGACGACATGGATCCCAACTACGCGCCGCAGTATCCGCATCAGCCGTACAACGGCAATCCGCACATGCATCCGGGCGAGCTGGTGCTGCTGCGCGATCATCGGCCAGGGCCGCTGGCAGCATCCGTTCCACGAGCATGCCAACCACGTGCGCATCCTGGCGCGCGACGGCAACCTGATCCTGAGCCGCCGACCGACCCGACACAGCCTGCGCCGGCCCGCTGCTGTTCACGACGACCACCACGCCGGGCCTGGCGATGGACGGCATCTTCTACTGGACCGGCAAGGGCCTGAACTGGGACGTCTACGGCCACAATCCGACGTCGGCGCGATCCGCTGGCGACGCTGCCGTGCACGCCGGACGCCAACGGCTACAACACCGGCGCGCCCGACGCGCGATCAACTACTTCGAGTGGTGCCAGGATCACAACAAGCCGCTGCGAGGCCACGCCGTTCGGCGACGTCGCGGCGGCGGCCCGGCGACGCTGCCGATCCGAACATCTTCACCAACGGCGCCTGGTACAGCGGCAGTCCCTACCTCGGGCCGGACGCGACCACGCGCGCCGACCGGGCCCAACAGCCGACTTCCAGCCGTCGGACACGCAGGCCAATCCCGGCCGACGAGCGCGGCTTCGCCTTCATGTGGCACTCGCATAACGAGCGCGAGATCACCACCAACAACGTCTTCCCGGGCGGCATGTTCATGATGATGCTCGTCGATTCGCGTGAATTCGTGATCGACGAATCGAACTAGGACCAGGAGAACTGCAATGCGATCCAATACCTTCAAGCCCACCCTGATCGCACTCGGGGCTCGCGGCGTTCCGTCCTCCTGGCGGCCAGCGGCGCGGCCTGCGCCCAGCAGCAGGTCAGCCTGACGGCGGCGCCGGCAACGGCCGTCGCTGCCGGACGGTTCGACCGTGCCGATGTGGGGCTACAGCTGCGGCGCCGCTGGCGTCGACCGGCACCACGACGGCACTGTGCGCCGCGCTCAATCCCGCCGCCGCGGCGGCCGGGGCGTGGTCGCCGGTCGTCATCACCGTGCCGTCAGGCCAGGATCTGCAGATCAACCTGACCAACAGCCTCTCCTTTCCCGCCGGCAGCACGACGCCGATCAATACCGTTCCCACCTCGCTGACGATCGTCGGCCAGCTGGGCGGTGGCCTGGGCAATTCGGCGACATCGACACCAAGCCCGGCGCACGCCGCCATGGGCGTCACCTGGTCGACCGTGGATACCCCGGGCGGCACGCAATCCCACCTTCACGCCGCCGCCCCAGGGCGCGCGCGTGCAGTCGTTCGCAACGGAGGTTGCCGCCGGCGCCACGACGGCGCTGGTCTGGAAGGCGCCGCGGCCGGGCACCTACCTGATCGAGTCGGGCACGCACCCGTCGATCCAGGGGCCGATGGGCCTGTACGGCATCCTGGTCGTGACCGCGGCGCCGCACGGCCACGGCCGGCGTGGAGACCGCGGCGGGCACCGCCTATCCCGGCGTCCCCTACGACGCCGAGGTTCCGCTGCTGCTGAGCGAGATCGACCCGGTCCAGAATGCCGCGGTGGCCGCGGCCGTCAACACGGCGGGCTTCAGCGAAACCCGGTATGGTCCGGGCAGCCGGGGCAGTGCGGCAATCCCGATTCGCCGGCCGGCGTCGTCAATACCTGCTATCCGCCGGCGGTGAACTACACGCCGCTGTATTTCCTGTTCAACGGGGTTGCGTTCGACAAGACCAATCCGACGGCCTCGATGTTCCCGTTCGCCCGCGACGCCGATGACCGGCGGCGCCGGCTCGGTGCTCGTCCGGCTGGTCAATGCCGGCCTGCACATGCACGTACCGTCGATCGTCGGTTCGCAGACCGGGACCGCGGTCGCGCCGCCAACGGGCTTCGCGCTGATCGCCGAAGACGGCAATCGCGCTGCCCGGCGTGCCCCGCGTGCAGAGCGAGGTCTTCATGGCCGCGGGCAAGACCTACGACGTCATGATCAACGCGCCGGCGGCGGGCGCATTGGCCGTCTATGACCGCGCACTGGGCCTGTCGGGCAACGCGGTCACCCGCGATGCGGGCATGCTGGCGTACATCGGCGTCACCGGTTCGGCGCTGCCGGCCGCGCCCACGTTCGCGACGGCCGTCGCGCGTTCCGACACGTACAACGGCCTGATCGCCGGCCAGGCGTTCAGCGTGACCGATCCGTCCAAGGGCGTCATCGCCAACGACACCAACGTCAACGGCGTGAGCCTGCTGACCCAGGCCACGAACGGGACGGTCGTGCTCAATGAAAACGGCACCTTCACCTACACGCCGTCGGGTACCGCCACGTCCGACTCCTTCGCGTACTGCGCCAACGGGACGGTGAGCACCACCGGGTGTTCGTCGTCGATCACCGCCACGGTGGCGCTGGGCGCCGCAACGCTGGAGTCCCCGAGCGGCATAACGCTGCCGGGCTCGACGTTCACGTCCACGATGTCCAACCACATCAGCGTCGCGCCGCCCGGTGTGCTGGCCGGTGCCGTCGATGCGGCCGGCCATCCGCTTTGCCGTCAACCTGACGTCGATTTCGAGTGTTGCCGGACTGACGCTGAACATGGATGCCAACGGCGGATTCACGGCGACTGCCGCCGCGCCGGGCACCTACACCTTCACGTTCCTGGCGCAGAATTCGCAGGGCGTCACGAGTGCTTCGGCCGGCACCGTGAACCTGGTCTTCCAGGCCGGCAGCGGCCTGCAGGTGACCATCATCGACGGCCAGACCAGGGCGCCGCTGCCGGGTTCACCGCAGGACTACCGCTGGGTCATCGAGGAGGACCAGACCTTCTACGTCGATCCGCGCTGCGCGCAGAACCCGCCGCCGACCGGGCTTGTGCCGCCGTGTCCGGGAGCGACCACCGGCATCGTCCCGACGTTCGGCACGAATTTCCACACCAGCCACATGCCGCTGGTCGCCCAGGGGTGCACCGGACCGCTGTCGTGCGAAGCGGGCCAGACGGTCTTCGATCCGGTCAGCGGCACGCACGTGCCGGCGATCTGCGACGTCGGCAATGGTGCGTGCCGGCCCGACACCGCCGGGCTAGGTCGAACGCCGGTGCTGCCGAGCCAGGTCGTGCTCGATCCGACCAAGCGCTACTACATCTCGATCCTGCCGGGCGAGCGCTGCCAATCCGTTCGTCGCCGGCGTGCGCCGATCGCAACGGCACCGTCGCCCGACCTCGCTCCGGCTGCGGCCACGGCATGGGCGGTGCGCCGATCGCGGCGGGCCAGACCGCAGCGTCACAGTGCTTTCCGAGGCAAGCCCGCTACCCGCCGGGCAGCTCTCGGTGCATCGTGTTCGAGGACGACTTCCCGCTCAACGGCGAGCAGGACGCCGGCGGCGGCGTCGACATCCTGGCGCCGAACGAGCCCGGCCTCGGCGGCTTCCAGATCCATCTGTGGGACGCCATGGGCGGCAACGGCGACTTCACCGGCCAGATGACCTACGACATGTTCAACCAGCCGCTGACCAACAGCCTCGACGGCACCATCGATCCGGTGACCGGGCTGGACGCCTGTCCGGTCACGAAGCAGGGCCTGCTCAACAGCGCCAACGGCGGCATCACCGGAATGATCGTCACCTGTCCCAAATACGAAGCGGACGGCAGCGAGCAGACCCTCTCGCCGCTGGCCGGCCAGGCGGTCATCAAGAACCTGATGCCGGGCCGCTACTGCGGTGATCGCGACGCCCGGCGCCGACCGCATCGCGCGCGGCGAGGAATGGCTGCAGACCAACACCCTCGACGGCCAGAAGGCGCACGACACCTTCATCCGCATCGGCGAGCCGAGCTATTTCCAGGAGTTCGGCCCCGGCGTGCTATCACGTGGTGATCGGCTTCGCCAATCCGGCGATCATCAATGCGCGCCGCGCCGGGGTATGCGCGGGCACCGATGTCAACCTGACCGTCGCCGGCTGCGTGCAGCAACGTCGTCACGGGCCACGTCACGGCGAGCGCATGAGCCGCACGCCCGACGAGCGCCTCTACGGCAGCGACACGCACGACAGCTTCTACTGGACGCAATGCTACGTCAGCCTGGGCGATCCGGACGGCGAGGACTTCGCCTTCACCAAGTGCGACGCGCGAGGGCAATTTCACGCTCACGGCGTGCCGCCCGGCACCTGGCGCGTGACAGTCTTCGACCAGTGGAACGACATGCTGGTCGATGGCCTGTCGACGCCCGTGGCCGATCAACCGGGCCGAATCAGACCGTCGACATGGGCGAGATCGCCACCAACCAGTGGCAGACGAACCTCTATACGCGCACCTTCATCGACGACAACATGGACGGCGTGTCGCAGGCCGGCGAAGCGGGCATTCCGCTGATTCCGATGGCCGTGCGCTACCGCGACGGCAGCCTCGCCAATCGGCTACAACACGGACTTCACCGGCACGGCCAATTTCAACGAGACCTTCCCGCTGTTCAACTGGTATGTGGTCGAGTCCGACGTGACCCGCTACAAGAACACCGGCACGCACGCGGTCTACGACGTCGGCGGCCCCGCGGACGGCACCGTGGCCTGCGGCCAGGCCGGCTATCCGCCCTGCGGCACCTCGACCATCGGCCGGTACCTGGCCAACACCGCCGAGCTCGCCTCGCTGCCGGTCGACCTGCGCGTGCCCGGTGCGATCTACTGCGCCAGCGCCGATTGCGTCGGCAAGTCAATCCAGAGCGGCCCGTCCGCCAGCGACACGCCGACCTGCAGCACGGTCAACGGCGTCTACAGCTGCATGGGCATGTCCAGCGGCCGCATCGATCCGCCGTGGGTCGGCGTGCGAGGGCTGGCAGGGCTTCTCCGGCCAGAACAACTTCATCGAATTCGGCAAGACGCCCTACGTACCGGGCGAGAACGGCGGCATCCGCGGCCATGTGATCTACGCCTCGACGCGGCCGTTCGACGATCCGCAGCTGCTGGTGCAGACCCAGTGGGAACCGCTGGTGCCGCACGTGACCATCAACCTGTACCAGGAAGGCACGGCCGCCGACGGCAGCATGACGCTGACGCTGGTCGACACGACCCAGACCAGCAGCTGGGACGACTGGGCGCAGGGCTTCCGCAAGAATGCCGCCGGCACCGCATACATGACGTCGACGCAGGGCGCCGGCACGATCCCCAACATGAACTGCCCGGGCCAGGATCACGGCCGACCTGTTCTTTTCACCCTGTACAACCAGCCGGAATACCTGGACCTGTACAACAACGTGCTGCATGGCACGGCGACCGCCACGACGCCGCTCGCCGTACAACTCGCAGTTCAAGTGCTACGACGGCATGCGCAACTGGAACCAGCTGCAGCCGGCGCCCTACGACGGCATGTACAACTTCCCGAGCGTGACGAGCACGACCCGGCGACGGGCCGGCCGACGGGCACCAACTGCACGATCTGCGCGCAGACGCCGAATCCGGCCAAGGACCTGTACGCCGGCACTGCCGATGCTGCCGCGCCGGCAAGTACGTGGTCGAAGTCGTGCCGCCGGCCGGCTATGAACTCGTCAAGGAAGAGGACAAGAACATCCTGATCGGCGACAACTACATCGCGCCGGTCACGCAGCAGTTCGGCGGCCTCGGCAACATCTTCATCCTGCCCGACCAGGCCGCGGTGAACGCGGCCTACAACGCCGAACAACGCCCAGAACCCGACCACCAATCTGGCGATCGAGCCCCAGCAACGACAGCGTCCCCGGATTCAGCGCCGGAGACCTACCTGGCCCTGCGTCGGCGCGGCGCGCATCGTGCCCGACTACATCAGCCTGTTCCCGCAGTCCAGGCAGGTGGCGCCCTTTGCCGGCGCGACGCGCAACCTGTGCGACCGCAAGGAAGTGACGCTGGGCGACCAGATGGCGGCGCACGGCGAAGTTCTACGTCTTCACGCCGACGCACATCGCCGGCCACTTCACCGGCATGATCACCGACGACTTCGCCTCGGAGTTCGATCCGTTCTCGCCGCAGTTCGGCGAGAAGTTCGGCCCGCCGAACCTGCCGATCGCCATGCGGACTTGATCGGCACCGAGATGGCTCGCGTGTCTACGCCGACCAGTGGGGCATCTACAACGGCATGTCCTACTCGACCTGGGAGGTGAATCCGCCGAATCCGACCGGCTATGCGCCGCAGATGATGATCGCCTGCATGAACGATCCGGGCCGATCCCGGGCCGAACGGCACGATCGGTCACCGATCCGCTGTTCAATCCGGCCTACAGCCAGTTCTGCTACGAGCTGCCGTTCATGCCGGGCCAGACGCAGTACCTGGACACGCCGGTCGTGCCGACGTCGGCCTTCGCCGGTTCCGGCTATAACAACGTCGATTGCGCCTATCCGGTCCTGACGCCAGCCGTCAGCGAGGTCGATGGCGACGGTGTCGGCCCCTGGGTCAGCGCCGCCGGCAAGACCTTGACCATCAAGGCGCTGGGTGATCAGTCCGTGCAAAACTACGCCTACTCGGGTCCGGCGGCCACGGCGACGCCGTTCAACCAGAAGACCGTCACGCGCCACTACGGCTTCGGCGCCGGCGCCGGCACGGTCACCATCGGCAAGCAACGGCCGCGACCGTCACCGGCTGGAGCGACACGCCTCATTTCCGTCACGGTGCCGGCGGGTGTTCCGGAGTGCGCGGTGCCAGCAGCAGGCCGCAGTACGGCGGCTCCAACGCGCGCTGCGGCGAGCTGCGATCACCACGGCGGGCGACGGCAGCAATCGGTCGACACCGTGACCGTCGACGATCGGCGGCAAGGCGCCGACCCTGCTCACGTCGACGGCGCCGCTGACGCCGACCAGTTCGGGCGCCATCCAGAAGGCCATCGACGCCGCGCTGCCGGGCGACCTGATCATCGCTGCCGGCCGGTGTCTACAACGAGATGCTCATCATGTGGAAGCCGGTGCGCCTGCAGGGTGTCGGCGCGGCATCGATCATCATCAATGCCAATACCCAGCCGGCCGGCAAGATCGATGCGTGGCGCCGCCAGGTGAACTGCCTGTTCGGCCTGACGCTGGACGGCGCGCCGATCACGCGGTAACGCATGCCTCGATCCAACGACGCCGTGCAGTGCGGCGCAGCCGCGGGCTGGGTCGCCTTCAGCGGCAAGCCGCAAGCCCGCAGGTCGACCGGCTGCCGCTCGAGGGCTTCGTCGGCTGGGATGCGACCACCAACGGCAACCTCGCGCAGATGCTGCAGGAGCCGACGCTGATGGGCGCCTACGAGGGCGCCGGCGATCACCGTGCTGGGCCAAGGGCGTCAATACCGGCGGCGCGCCCGGCTATCTACGGCAGCGGCGCGGAGGCAGCCTTCCCGACCGGCTTCGACGGTGCTGACGGACAGCAATGCGGACTGCGGCAAGGGAACACCGGACAAGCCCAGGAATGCCCGAATCCGTACGAGCAATTTCCAGTGCAACCCGTCGCGCATCGACGGCCTTTCCATCACCGACAGTTCGCAGGGCGGTGGCGGCATCTTCGTGCACGCCTGGGGCCACAACCTGGAGATCGCCAACAACCGCATCTACGACAACATCGGCACGATGTCCGGCGGCATCAACATCGGCCAGGGCGAGTCGCCGGATGCGCTATCTCGCGGGCACCGTCGGCGATACCGACCCGCGGTTCCTGCCGAGACGAGCAACGTCACCAACCTGCAGCTGCCGTACTGCTTCAACCTGAACGTGAACGTGCACAACAACGAGGTCACGCTCAACAACCTCCATCGGCGACGAGCTGTTCTCGGGCACGCCGGCCGGCGCGGGCGGCGTCACCTTCTGCACGGGTGCGGACTACTACGAGTTCAACCACAACTGGATCTGCGGCAACCTGAGCACCGGCGACGGCGGCGGCATTGGCACATGTCGGCTTCATCTGGAACGGCGACATCGAGCACAACGCGATCCTGTTCAACCAGAGCACCAATCCGACCATAGCGGCCAACGGCGGCGGCATCGTCGTCATGGGTGCGGCACCCGACGGCTTCACGGCCTCCGGCATCGAGTGCGGCAGCATGGTCGACCTCGACTGCGCGCCGGGGCTGCCGGACGGCACCGGTCCCGGATCTCGTGATCAACGCCAACCTGATCATGGGCAACTCGGCGGCCGCCGGCAGCGGCGGCGGCATCCGGCTGCAGTCGGTGAACGGTACCGAAGTCTCGCTGTTCCCGACGAATCCCGGCCGCTGGAACTCGGTCACCATCACGAACAACATCATCGCCAACAACGTGGCGGGCTGGGACGGGGCCGGCATCTCGCTGCAGGACGCGCTAAAGGTCAACATCGTCAGCAATACCATCGTCTCGAACGACACCACCGCGTCGTCGGGCGTGCTGTTCAACACCCTGGGGGCACCGCTGGCCAGCGCGCCGGGCGCGACCAACCAGACGACGTCTACGACGACCTCGGCGCCGCAACCGGCCGGCCTGGTGACGATGGTGAACAGCTCCAACCTGACGGCGACCTTCGCCGGGCTGAAGATCACCTGTCCGGATAATCATCCGAATTGCACCAAGGTCTCCTATCCGTATATCGCCGACGACATCTTCTGGCAGAACCGCAGCTTCTACGTCGGCGTCGGCGGACTCAGCCCGAGCTACCAGCAGAACCTGGTCACGATGTACAACGCGTTCACGACGAGCACGCCGACCAGCCAGACGGCGACGGGCCAGTGCGTGACGGGGGTGAGCTACTGGGACATCGGCGTGCGCGGCGATACCGGGCCGGGCAATCACGCGTCCGGATGGACGCTGGCGCCCACCTACTCCGCGCTGACCAATGCGTCCGAAGTCGGCAGCGGTTCGCACGACCTCACCACCAGCAACCCGGGCTTCGTCAGCCAGTACTGCAACGGGGCCCGCACGCCGCCGGAGGCGGCCGCCAATCTCACCGGTTGGTGGAAGCTGGCGGCGCTGGGCTGGCAGGTTCCGCCGGGGATATCGGACGCAACCGTGCCCAATCCCTACTTCAGCCTGTCGCCGAACGCGACCGTGGACGAAGGCAACAACTGGGTCAACATCTCGTGGGGACCGCTGGCGGCGACCAACCCGGTCACCGGCGCGACACTGGGCAACTACGCGATCGGTAGCGGGAGCCCGGTGATCAACTTCATCCCGGCAGGCTCCGACGCGGGCGAGGCCGCGCCCGGTCTCGATTTCTTCGGGAACTACCGTCCGGACCCGGCCAACCCGAAGCAAATCGACATCGGTGCGATCGAGTTCGGCAGCACGCCGGCGCCGGTGGGCAATGCCGCGGTGGCGGCGTTCCTGCGGGCGCGGCGGCAGTGAGACGACGCCCGGTCCGCGCGGGCCTGGCGCTGCTGGTTTGCGCCGGGCCCGCCTGCCTGACGCCGGCGCAGGCCGAACCGGACGGCCACAACGCTGCGCCGGCGCCGGCGACGGCAGCCGGCGCAACGACGGGAGCGCCGAACCATTACCTGCCCGACCGCTTCGCCGGGCGGGCAGGGCGCTACTACAAGGTCGTCTGGGGCGTGGATTCGCTGAGCGTCAAGACGGTCGAGTCGGGTGAAATCGTCCGCTTTGCCTGGCGCGTGCTGGACGCGGACAAGGCCGGCGTGCTCAACGACAAGCGCGCCGAGCCTGCGCTGGTCGACCCGCGGGCCGGCGTCAGTCTCGTCGTGCCGGCCATGGAAAACATCGGACAGTTGCGGCAAAGCGCGCCCCCGGAGGCCGGCAAGTCGTACTGGATGGCGTTCTCGAACAAGGGTCGGCTGGTGAAGCGCGGTGACCGCGTCAATGTCGTCATCGGCGCGTTCCGTGCCGACGGACTCGTGGTGGACTAGGGAGTGCAATGCAGATGAAACGCGAAAACCTTTGGGTCGGCCGGTGCGCGAGTGGCCTGGCATTGGCGCTGGCGCTGGCGGCAGGCGCTGCGCCAGCGGCGGAACACGCAGGCAATGCCGGCCTGACTGCAGCGCAGGTCGTCGATAAATTCGTCGCGGCGCGCGGCGGCCGCAGCGCGTGGCAGGGCGTGGCGGCGATGTCCTGGTCCGGCAAGATGGACGCCGGCAGCGGCAATTCGGTCACCCGCAGCTCGCGCTACATATCCGACGTGGCGATGGCCATGCCCAGGAAAGAGCGGGTCAAGGCGTCGGCGGCGGCTGCCCCGAGCGACGCACAGGCGCAGGTGGAACTCGGCTTCACCTATTGGATGGAGCGCCCGCACAAGTCTCGGCTCGAGCTCGAATTCGCCGGCAAGACCGCCGTCCAGGCGTATGACGGCAGGAGCGGCTGGAAGCTGCGTCCCTTCCTCAACCGCAGCCAGGTGGAACCGTTTACCGACGAGGAAGGCCGCGCCGAAGCCGCGCAGGCCGGCATGGACGGCCTGCTGATGGAAGCGGTGGCCGCCGGCACGGCGGTGGAGCTGGAGGGCGTCGAGCCGGTGGACGGGCACGATGCGTACCGGCTGAAGCTGACCGCCCGGGACGGTACGCCGCGGCACGTCTGGGTCGACACGCAGAGTTTCCTGGACGTGAAGATCGAGGGCAGCCCGCGGCAGATGGATGGCCGCTCGCACGCGGTCTGGATCTACCAGCGCGATTTCCGCTCCGAGCAGGGATTGATGATCCCGCACGTGCTGGAAACCGCGGTCGACGGCTACCGCGAGAGGCGCAGGCTTGTCATCGACAAGGTCCGGCTTAATCCCCGGATCGACGAAGGCATCTTCCTGCGTCCGGGCGCGCAGCGGGGCTGAGCGCACGCGGCCGACAACATGCTTCGGTTCGCGCTGGCAATAGCCGGCATCGTCCTGGCCGCGGGGGCCGGCGCGCTTGAGCAGGCGCCGGCGCCCGACCTCAGTGCCGCACAGATCGTCGAGCGCAATGTCGCGGCGCGCGGCGGCCTGGAGGCGTGGCGGCGGATCCAGACGATGGACTGGATCGGCCACATCACGAGCGCGCGCGGCGGCCTGCCGCCGATGCCGTTCCTGCTCGAACAGAAGCGGCCGAACAAGACGCGCTTCGAACTCACGGCGATGGGCGAAAAAAGCCTGCGGGTCTTCGATGGCGTCGATGGCTGGAAGATACGCCCCGGGCATGGCGGCAAGCCGGACATCAAGCGCTTTACACCGGCCGAGGCGCAATTCGCACGCGACGAGCAGACGATCGACGGACCCCTGATCGACTACCAGGCCAAGGGCAACGTCATCCACCTCGAAGGCGTCGAGCAGGTCGACGGGCGCAGCGCCTATCACCTGGCCGTGCGCCTGAACTCCGGTGGACGCGAGGACGTCTGGATCGACGCGCAGACCTTCCTTGATTTCCGCTATGACCGCCGGACCTTTTCGCCGGCCGGCACGTCCGGCGCCGTAACCGTCCAGTACCGGAACTTCCAGGCGGTCGATGGCCTGCAGATACCGTCCGTCATCGAGATCGGCGTCGGATCCGGCAAGACGCCGGACCGCATGGAGATCGAGCGCGTTGCGCTCAATCCACGCCTGGACGACCGGCTTTTCGCGCGGCCGGGACCGCGTCGCGCGCTCGCCAGCGCGCCGGCGGCGGCCCCCGCGGCGACGGCGCCGCGATGAAGCCGGCCGGCGCGCTGGCGACCGGCCTCCTATTGGCGGGGCTGGTCGCGGCAACCGTCGCTGCCGGAGGAACGGCCGCCGGCGGCGAGTCGATCTACCGGCGCGGCATCCTGGGATCGGGGGCCCCGCTGCAGGCCCGCCGCGCTCTCGGCGGTCCCGGCGCCAGCGGCCCGGACGCCGCCTGCATGAACTGCCACCAGCGCAGCGGGCTGGGCTCCACCGAAGGCGGCCTGGCCATACCGCCGATTACCGGCCAATATCTCTTCCACGCGCGCGAAAGGACGAGCGACGCGCCGGCGCTGCCCTATGTCGACGCGGTGCACGGTGCGCGCAGTCCGTACACCGACGCGCTGCTGGCCCGTGCCATTCGCGACGGCCTCGATTCCGACGGCCGCCCGCTGAGCTACCTGATGCCGCGCTTCGACCTCGGCGATGCCGACATGAAGGCGCTCATCGCCTACCTGCGCGGCCTCGAGGCCGGGCGCGTCCAGGGCGTGACGGACACGGTGCTGAATTTCGCGACCATCATCACGCCCGACGCCGACCCCATCAAGCGCCAGGGCATGCTGGCGGTGCTCGACCAGTACGTCACGGACAAGAACGACTTCCCGTTCGGCCCGAGTCCGCGCATGCAGACCTCGACCCGGACCATCTACAGCAAGAGCATGTACATGGCCAACCGCCGGTGGCGATTGCACGTCTGGGAACTCACGGGCCCGCCGGCCGGCTGGAAGGAGCAGCTGCTGCAGCGCCAGCAGCAGGAACCGGTCATGGCGGTGCTGTCGGGGATCGGCGGCAGCAACTGGGCGCCGGTGCACGACTTTTGCGAGGAAGCCGAGCTGCCGTGCCTGTTCCCCAATGTCGAGGTGCCCGCCGTTTCGAACCACGATTTCTATTCGCTGTACTTTTCCGACGGCGTGCTGCTCGAGGCCGACCTGATCGCCAAGCGGCTGGGCGACGCGGGCACGGCACGTCCGGTCGCGCAGATCTACCGCGCCGGCGACAGCGGCGCCGCGGCGGCACGGGCGCTGGCGGCGGCGCTGCGGACCCGCGGCGTCTCCGTGCGCGACCAGGTGATCGCCGCCGATGCCGACGACAAGGCCGTTGCCGCTGCGGTACGGCGGACGGCCGGCGCGCAGACGCTGGTGCTGTGGCTGCGTGCGGCCGACATCGCGGCGCTCGCAGACGCGACCGGGGCGCCGGCGACGGTCTACCTGTCGGGCCTGATGGCCGGCCTCGAGCGGGCACCGCTGCCGCCGGCCTGGCGCGCCCGCGCCTGGATGACTTATCCCTTCGACCTGCCCGACGGTCGGCGCGTGCGTGTCGACTACCCGCTGGGGTGGTTCTCGATCCGCCACATTCCGGTGGTGGCCGAGCAGGTGCAGACCGATACCTACCTGGCCTGCGGCCTGCTCGCCGAGGCGCTCAATCACATGGCCGACACCGTCGACCGGACCTACCTGGTCGAACAGATCGAGACCATGCTCGAGCGCCGCTTCATCACCGGCTACTATCCCCACCTGACCCTGGGATTGAACCAGCACTTCGCATCCAAGGGGGGCTTCGTCGTGCGTTTTGCCGACAATCGCGGCACGCGCCTGCTGGCGGACGGGGGCTGGACCGTACCCTGAGGCCGCTGTCAGGCGGCCTGCAGCGCCCGGCTGGTCTGCCGCGCGGCCTCGATCGTATTGGCCAGCAGCATCGCGATGGTCATCGGCCCGACGCCGCCGGGCACGGGCGTGATCCAGGACGCCACCTGGCTCACGCCGGCGAAGTCGACGTCCCCGCACAGGCTGCCGTTGGGCAGGCGATTGATGCCGACGTCGATGACCACCGCACCCGGCTTGACCATGTCGCGCGTGATCATGTTGGGGCGCCCGATGGCGGCGACGAGGATGTCGGCCCGGCGCGTGTGGAAGGCCAGGTCGCGGGTGCGCGAATGGCAGACGGTGACGGTGGCATCGGCCGCCAGCAGCAGCCGCGCCATCGGCCGCCCGACGATGTTGGAGCGGCCCACCACGACCGCCTCCTGGCCGCGCAGCGGGATCCCGGCCTGCTCGAGCAGCACCATCACGCCCTTGGGCGTGCACGGCACGAAGCGCGGATTCGCCCAGCGCCAGCGCACCGACGTTCTCGGTGTGGAAGCCATCGACGTCCTTGTGCGCGGCCACCGCAGCGAGCACCGCCGCCTCGTCGAAATTCGGCGGCAGCGGCAACTGCACCAGGATGCCATGGACGCGCGGATCGCGATTGAGCTGCTCGATCCGTTCGATCACCTGCTCCGGCGCCGCGGTCGTCGGGCAGCACGATGTTCTCGGAGTACAGGCCGGCCGCCTCGCAGGCGGCGACCTTGTTGCGCACGTAGACCTGCGATGCCGGATTCTCGCCGACCAGCACGACGGCCAGGCCCGGGCGGCGGCCGCGGGCGGCCAGTTCGCTGACCTGGTTCCGGTACTGGGCGCGCAGCCGCTCGGCCGATGGCCTTGCCGTCGAGTATCGATGCGGTCATGTTTACCCTTGTTGTGCAGTGCGCCGTCGGAGAACGGCGGGCGGATTCTCCGGGGAAGGACCGCCTCTCCGGGTGGCCGGCGCTCAGGTCGTGCGCATCTGCGCCTGGGAGAGGGTGCTGTGCGGCGGCACGCTGTGCGTCAGCCACACATTGCCGCCGATCACCGAGCCGCGGCCGATCGTGATGCGGCCCAGGATCGTGGCGCCGGCATAGATGACGACGTCGTCCTCGACGATCGGATGGCGCGGCACGCCCTTGATCAATCTTGCCGTCCGCGTCGACCGGAAAACTCTTGGCGCCCAGCGTCACGGCCTGGTACAGGCGCACGCGTTCGCCGATCGATCGTGGTCTCGCCGATGACCACGCCGGTGCCGTGATCGATGAAGAAGCTGGCGCCGATGGTGGCGCCCGGGTGGATGTCGACGCCGGTGCGGGCGTGCGCGATCTCCGAGATGAGGCGCGCGATCAGCGGCGCGCCCAGGCCGTACAGCGCGTGCGCGAAGCGATGGTGCATGATGGCCCGCGTGCCCGGGTAGCACAGCAGGATTTCCGACAGGCTGGTGGCCGCCGGGTCGCCCTGGAAGGCGGCGTGCAGGTCGCTGACGATCAGCGCGCGCAAGCGCCGGCAATTGAGCCGCAAAATCGCGCGTCAATCGCGCCGGCGCGGGCCGCCAGTTCGGCGTCGGGCTGCTCGGCATAGCGAAGTATCGAACAGCTGGCCGCGACGGATCTGCTCGGACAGCCGCGTAAGCGCCATGTTGAGCGTATCGCCGACGAAGAAATCGATGCTGTCGTCGGTCAGGTCGGCGCTGCCGTAATGGGTTGGAAACAGCGCGGCACGCAGGTCGTCGACGACATCGGCAATGGTCAGCGGTGACGGCAGCTCGCGCACGCGCCCCAGGTGCCGCACGCTGTGCGTGAGTTCGCGCGACGTGCGCAGCGCCGCAACGATGGCCTTCAAGTCCCAGTCGGGCCGCACGGCCTGCGCGCCGCGATTGGGCAGGCGTTGCTTGAGGCGCTCTTTTGCCACGAATGGACTCCCTGGATGGTGCAGCGCTGCGGCAGCGCCGGTCGCGGAAATGTTACCGCACTGTGCCGCGAACCTCGCGCGCCGCGATCGCCGACGGCACCGTGCCGGCGCCGTAGCGGCCGCGCATCCGCCGCAGCACGAAGCGCGCCGGATCGACCGCGGCGGCCAGGTCCCGCTCCAGCGGCTGCGGTTCCCCGCAGATCTGTGCCGCGACCTGCTCGGCCAGGATCGCCGCCAGCGTGAGGCCGCGCGACCCCAACGCCGCCACGCAGTACAGACCTGGGAGCCGGGGCAGGTCGGCCAGGTGGGCGCCCGCGTGGCGTTGCGGATCGGCCAGCAGGGCCGCTGCGTCGACGATGGCGCCGGCCAGCGCAAAGCGGTCGGGGGCCGCGCTGCGCAGGCCGGCGAAGCGGCCGGCCGCCGCCGCTGCCGGCGCCGATGCCAGCAGTGCGCGCAGGCGCTGCAGATTGGCCGCATCGGCCGCCAGCGCAGGGTCGGCGATGGGCGGCGCCGCGGCCGCATCGATGCCGGCGTCATACGTGGCACCCACGGCTGCCGGACCCAGCAGCGGCGGAATGCAGTAGCCGGCACCGCCGACCGCTGCGCGCAGCCCGGCAAGCGCCGGCGGCGCCAGCAAGGTGAGCTGTCCTGGCAGCGTCTGCAAGGGCAGGTCCTGCCCGGGCAGGAGGGCGGGCAGGGCGCCGGCGTTGGCCAGGATGACCACCGTGGCGCTGCGTCGACGGCCGTCGGTCGCGTGCAGTTCCCAGCCGTTCGTCGCGGGGACGAAATGCAATTGCGCCGCGGCGAAACCGTACTCCGCGGTGAGTTGCCCGCCATGGTCCTGCGCTGCAGCCAGCATCGCGCTGCACCAGCGTCCGGCGTGCACCACGGCACCGCCGGCAAACCACAGGCCATCACGCCGCGGGGCCGCGCCAAGATGCCCGGCTGCATCTGCCGCGGTTTGAAACGCCGCGAACTGCGCCGGCCAGCCGGTGCGCGCCAGCAGATCGCGCAGGGCGGCGCCCGCTGCCGGACTGGCCGCCTGCTGAAAGACGCCGCACGGCTGCCATACCGTCGCCCGCGCCGGCGCTCCGAGCGCCTCCAGCGCGGCGCGCGCCTGCAAGAAGGCAGCGCGCGACAGGCGTGCCGCCAGGTTGTCGTCGGCGCTGAGCAGCGGGTAGAGCAGGCCGGCGGGCAGCGCGGAGGCACCGGCAGCGGCCGCGGCGCCGCGCTCGAGGAGGGTGACGTGCCAGCCGCGCCGGCACAGCGCCAGCGCGCAACTGGTGCCGGCCAGGCCGGCGCCGACGATGATGGCATTGCGCGCGCCGGCATCGGCCGCGGGCGGCTCGTGACGGCGCATGCGCCAGCGCGGCGCGTAGCGCCCCACGAGCATGTCGCGCTTGGGGGCGAAGCCGGGACGCCGCTGCATGGCGAACCCGTTGGCGGCCAGCGCGGTGCGCACCGCGCGCGCCGCGGTCCACGTGGCAACGGTGGCGCCTGGCCGGGCCAGGCGCGCCAGCGCCTTGAACAGCGGCACGTCCCACATCGCGGGGTTGCGATCGGGAGCAAAGCCGTCCAGATAGAAGGCATCCACGCCGGCGGTCAACTGTGCCAGCAGCGCGCGTGCGTCACCGAAGCCCAGCGTGAGGACGACACGGTCGTCGTCGAAGCGCAGGCGGTGCAGTCCGGGCAGCGGCAGCGGCCATTGCGCCGCCAACAGGCGCCGCAAGGCCGGATCGGCGCCGTCGCCGTAGCCGGCCAGGTCGGAGCCGCCCAGCGGATGCAGCTCCAGCGCCACGAAATGCAGGTGGCGCGGCCGCTGCGCATCGTCGCGCCAGGCCTGCCAGGTGGCCAGGAAATTGGTGCCCAGGCCGAAGCCGGTCTCCAGGACGACGAACTGGCGCCGGCCTGCCCACGCCGCCGGCAGATCGCTGCCGGCAATGAAGACATGGCGCGCCTGCGCCGCACCGCCGGCGCAGCTGGTGTAGCGGTCCAGGTAGCGCCGGGACCACGGGATCCCGTCGTCGTCGCGGTGCAGGGTTTCGGGTTCGAGTCGATGCGTCATGGGCGCCGCGCCGGGGGGATTTCACGCCAGGGGTGCGCCGCCCGGGACCGGCGCGCGCAACGCGCGGCGCAGCGGCACCGAACGCGTCCACCAGGCCCTGCAGTGTAAAGTTCGCGCATGATTGCAGGTGCGAAATGATCGGTGCCGCGTCCGCGCCGGCCGCAGACGCTTGGGTGCACGGCATGGATGCGCGGCTTGCGCCGCCCGACTGGCCGGCGCTGACGCTCGCCGAAATCGCGTCGCTGGCACCGCAATGGCCGGTGCTGCAGCGGCCGCTGCGGCTGCTGTGGCACAGCCCGCGGCCGTTTGCCGCGGCGGCGCTGGTGCAGACCGGTGCCGGCAAGGTCTTCGTCAAGCGCCACGACAGCCGCGTGCGGGACGCCGGCGCGCTGCTGGAAGAGCATCGCTTCGTCGAACACCTGCGCGCGCAGGGCGTGCCGGTGCCGCAGCGCCATGCCGATGCGCGCGGGCGCACGGCCGCCGACCGGGGCGGCAACACGTATGAAGTGCACGCGCCCGCCGCAGGCGTCGATCTCTATCGCGATGTCCCGTCGTGGATACCCGCACGCACGACCGCCCATGCACACGCGCTGGGCCGGGCGCTCGCGCGCCTGCACCGGGCGGCGCAGGGATATGACGCTCCGCCGCGGCCGCCGCGCCCGCTGCTGGCGGGGATCGACATCGTCGGCGCGGCCGACTTCGCGCCCGCCCTGCAGGCGTTCGTCGAACGGCGCCCCGCGCTGGCGGACTTCCTGGCCCGCACGGGCGGCATGGCGCCCATCGCCGAAGTGCTGGCGCCGGTGCACGCCGGCGCGCAGCGCCTGCTGGCCGGGCTCGAACGTCTTTGGGTGCACAACGACTGGCACGCCTCGAATCTCTTCTGGTCCGGCACCGGGACCGATGCCCAGGTGTCCGGCGTGATCGACTTCGGGCTGTGCAACAGCGGCTGGGCGGCGGCCGATCTGGCAACGGCGCTGGAACGCAACACCATCGGCTGGCTCGACCTGCCGCGCGAGGCGACGCTTGCCGCGGGCAGCATCGGGCGCCATGACCTGGCGCTGGCGCTGCTGCAGGGTTACTGCGCCGAGCGCCCGCTCGCGGCGCAGGAACGCGCAGTCCTGCCGGCGCTGCTCGCGCTGGCACACGTCGAGTACGCCCTTTCCGAGGCCGATTATTTCCATGGCATCGTCGGCAACGAGACCAACGCGCGCCTCGCGTGCCCGCAGTTCCTGCTCGGCCATGTGCGCT
Organism: uncultured beta proteobacterium; assembly: GCA_963781975.1. GTDB lineage: Bacteria > Pseudomonadota > Gammaproteobacteria > Burkholderiales > Burkholderiaceae_F > GJ-E10. Next base: position 238,884 of record CAWAHT010000005.1, on the reverse strand, counting down.
GGCTGCAAAGCGTTCCGGGGGCGGCGTACTGCCGTGCGCTGACGCAGGCCCTGGCGGTCGCGTGATCGGATGCAGGGTCCGGCACGTTGACGGCTAGGGGGGCGACACGACCATGGATCCGGGTGAAATCGGCGCGGCGGCGCTCAGTGCGCTGGCCGTATGGCTGACCGCCGTGCGCCATCCGCTGTGCTGGCCCGCGGGCCTGGTTTCCGTGCTCGTCTACGCCGCGATCTTCGCCGGTGCCAGGCTCTATTCCGACGCGCTGCTGCAGCTGGTCTTTGCCGTGCTGCTGGCGTATGGCTGGTGGCACTGGCGGATGTCGCCCGGCGCCGATCGCGGGCGCCTCGTGGTGCGTGCCGGTACGCGCCGCGAATACGCGCTGCCGCTGGTGCTGGCGGCGGCCGGCGCCGTGCTGCTCGGCGGCGCGATGGCGCATTTCACCGACGCGGCGCTGCCCTGGCTGGACGCCGCGCTGACCAGCCTGAGCCTCGTGGCCCAGTTCTGGATGTCGCGGCGCATCCGCGCGCACTGGTTGATGTGGATGGCGGTCGACGTGGCCTATACCGGCGTCTACTGGGTGAAAGCGCTGCCGGTGACGGCGGGACTGTACGTCCTCTTCCTGGTGCTGGCGGCGATCGGCTGGCGCCGGTGGCGCGCAACGAGCGTCGCGGCCTAGCGCCGGCGCGCGGCGGGCTAGCGCGTGGCGCGCATGCCCAGCCGGTCGAGCAGCTCCCGGTCGCTGCCGGTGTGCGGATTGTCGGTGGTGAGCAGGCGCTCGCCGTAGAAGATCGAATTGGCGCCGGCCAGGAAGGCCAGCGCCTGCACGCCGTCGCCCATCTGTTCGCGGCCGGCCGACAGCCGCACCACGGCACGCGGCATGGTGATGCGCGCCACCGCGATGGTGCGGACGAACTCGATCGGGTCCAGCGGCGGGGTCCGGCCCAGCGGCGTGCCTTCGATGGGGACCAGCTGGTTGATCGGGACGGACTCCGGATAGGGATCGAGGTTGGCCAGCTGGGCGATGAGGCCGGCGCGGTGCCGGCGCGATTCGCCCATTCCCAGAATGCCGCCGCAACAGACCTTCATGCCGGCCGCGCGCACGTGGCGCAGCGTGGCGAGCCGGTCTTCGTAGACGCGGGTGGTGATGATTCGCCCGTAGAACTCGGGGTCGGTGTCGAGGTTGTGGTTGTAGTAGTCGAGCCCTGCGTCCTTGAGCGCCTGCGCCTGCTCCGGTTCGAGCATGCCCAGCGTCATGCACGTTTCCAGGCCCAGCGCCTTGACCCCCTGGACCATTTCCACCAGCGCACCCACGTGGCGTTCCTGCGGGCTGCGCCAGGCCGCGCCCATGCAAAAGCGGGTCGCCCCCGCCGCCTGGGCGGAGCGGGCCGCCGCGAGCACGTCGTCGAGCGCCAGCATCTTGCCCGCCGTCAGGTCGGCGTCGTGGTGGCTCGACTGGGAACAATACGCGCAGTCCTCCGAACAACCGCCGGTCTTGATGGACAACAACGTCGACAGCTGCACCGTGTTGGGGTCGAAATGCTCGCGGTGCACCTGCTGCGCGCGGAACAGCAGGTCGCTGAACGGCAGCTCGAACAGCTCGGCGACCGCCGCCAACGGCCAGGCCGGCGCGGCCGTACCGGTCGCGGGTTCTGCGGCCGGCGCGCGGGTGCCCGCGCGCGGCTGGATGACGATGGGGGAAACCGGTACCGAGCTCATGGGCGACATTATCCGCGGGCGGGAAAGCGCCAAGTATTACACTTTCCGTTCGATCGACCGGGGCGGCGGCGCCGCCGTGAATTTCAGGGGTTGGCATGAAGCGATTACTGGTGGCGGGCGGTGCCGGATTGGTCATGGCGGCAGCCGCAGCGCATCCCCACCTGGAGCGGTCGACGCCGGCGGCGGACAGCAAGATCGCCGAGGTGCAGGTATTGCGCCTTGCGTTCAGCGAGGCGGTGGAACCCCGACTGTCGCTCGTCCGTCTCGAGACGGCCGAGGAACGCACGGTCACCGAGCCCGCCGCCGAGCCCGATCCGGCCGATGCGCGCGTGCTGGTCGTGCATCTTTACGAGAAGCTGGCGCCGGGTATCTACAAGGTGCACTGGACCGCGGTGGGCGCCGACGGCCACAAGGTGAGCGGCAGCTACTCCTTCATGGCATCGCGCTGAGGTTCGCGCTGAGCCGCGCCCGCCCCCTCGCGCCGGGTCGCTCGACCGTGCCGGCCGGCGCGGCCCGGCGGCGCCGGCGGCGCATGCCGGCATGAGCGCCGGCGCCCTGCTGCTGGATCTTTGCACCGCGGTGCATGCCGGGGCGCTAATGGCGTGGTTCGGCGCGCTGTCGTTGCGGCGCGTGCTCGGTGCCGGGCAGGGCGCCGGCGAGATGCGCTTCCTGCAGGCCGCCGGCGCCGCGGCGCTGGCCACGGGCGCCCTCTGGCCATGGCTGCAGATGGCGCAACTGAGCGATGATCCGCGCGCCTTCGGCGATGTGCGGCAGGTGGCGCTGCTGCTTACGCAAACGTCCTTCGGCCGCACATGGCTGCTGCGTGAGGCCGGCATCGCGCTGGCCCTGCTGGCGTCGTTCGCACCGCTGCTGGCCATCGGCCGCGGCGTCTACTTCCTGGTGGCGGCGGCGCTGGCGAGCCTGGCGCTGTTGGGGCACGCGGCCGGCGTGACGGGGGGCATGGGCGATATCCAGCGGCTGGCCCTGGCGGCGCACCTGCTCGCCGCCGGCGCCTGGGTGGGCGCGCTGCCCGCGCTGTGGACGCTGGCCCACCGGCTGGACGCCGCCGACCTGGCGCGCGTGCTGCGGCGGTTTTCCGTCTACGGCGCCATGCTCGTGGCCGTGGTCGTCGGCGCGGGCGCGGCCAGCGCGTGGTGGCGCCTGGGGACGTTTGGCGACCTGGCCGCAACCGGCTATGGCCGGGTGCTGCTGGTCAAGGTGGCGCTGGTCGCGGTGATGGGCGCGCTGGCGCTGCGCAACCGCAATCGATTGACACCGCGCCTGCTCGACCCGGCCGTTCCGATCCGGCAGGCGGCAGGCCGCGATCTGCGCCGGACCATCGGCGCGGAACTGGCCGTCGGCATCACGGTCGTGATGGCCGCCGTGCTGCTCGGCGCGGCCGAGGCGCCGCACTAAGGCGGGCCGCCGTCGCGGGCGGACTTATTTTGCCGCCAGCGCGAAGTCGGCCGTGCTGGTCTTGTCCCCGCTCTTGAGCACCAGGCGCAGCCGCCACGCGCCGCCCATGGACGCGCTCAGGTCCGAAACGTGGAACTGGCAGTGGCCCATTTCCATCGATTGCGGCGCGAGCGTGCCCCCGTGGCCGTGGGAGGGCATTTCGAACACGACGCTGCTCACCGTGGGACAGCCCTTGGCGCCCGCGGCCGGCGTGACGTCGACGATCGCTTCGGCGGACTTGCCCACCGTCACCGTATCGCCGATCCGGGCGTGCAACTTCCATTGGCCGTCGCTGGACGTGACATCCTGGTCGGCGTGGGCGTCGGCGGCCAGCGCGCCGAGCGCGAGCAGGGGCAGAAGAGCGCGCAGGCGCCGCCGGCGCGCGAGGGAAGAAGGGGCAAACAGGACCATGATCGTCTCCAGAGGGTTGCAGCCGGGAATCCGGGGTGCCGATTCCGCATCGCGCCGCGCTGCGCCGGCGCCGCGCGGCCCCCATTGCGCGACGCCGCGATGCTACCGCGATCCCGCAGCGCCGTGCCGCAATGCCCCTGCAGCCGGCAGCAATTCGCGCCCCGGCGTCAGAACAGGCTTTCCTGGACGTAGATCACGTCCTCGGACTGCACCGGGTCCTCGAGTGCGGGCTTCATTTCCATCATCTGCCCGCGGGCGTCCTTGCGCTTCACGCGCAGACCGCGCTGCGTGCCGCGCGGCGTGAGCCCGCCGCCGGCGGCCAGTGCCTGCACCAGCGTCATGTTGCGCTCGACGCGGTAGGCGCCGGGCTTCTGCACTTCCCCGTAGATGTAGAAGACGGGATAGCGGTCGACGAACACGGTGTCCCCGGCTTTCAGGACGACGTCGTCATCCAGGCGATTGCGCGTGAACATGCCGCCGACGTCGATTTCGCGCCAGATCGCCTTGCCTTCGCGCATTCCCGTAAGGATGACGGTGTCGGCGCCCGTCGGCGCAATGCCGCCCGCCTGGGCGATGAGGTCGGAGAGCCGCATCTGCGTCGATTCGATCGGGTAGCGGCCCGGGCGGTTGAACTGCCCCAGCGCCGCCACCTGGTTGCCGTGCACCTGCTCCAGCAGCACCGTGACCTGCGGATCGACGAGAAAACCCCCATCCTTGAGCTTCGCGGCGATGCGCTGCTCGGCCACGGCGGTGGACACGCCACCGACGTTTACCGCGCCGATCAGCGGAAACGTGATGCTGCCGTTCTCCGAGACGCGCGTCTGCAGCGACAGGTCGGGATTCTGGAAGACGGTGATCTTGATAGCGTCGCCGCCGCCCAGCACGTAGTCCTGCACCGCGGCCGGCGGCCGCGCGCCGGCGTCGGCCGCCGCGGCGGCGCCAACCGCTCCCAGCGTCAGGCCCAGGGCGAGCAGGCAGCCGCGCAGGCGCGGCATCAGGGCAGTGCGGGGCAATGGCATGGGCGGCTCGGGGCGGGGTGGCGGCACGACGCTGCAGCCGGAGCGGCGCGCACCGCGCGCGCCGCGGAAAGATACCGGCTTTCGCGGCTTTGTCATAGTGGCACCGTCGGGGCGCCGGGGCGAACGCCGGGAGCGGCCGGATTTCTGCTACTTTTCACGTCTCGCACACGATGGAGCAGGCATTGAAACGCGCATTGATTACCGGCGTCACCGGGCAGGACGGGGCGTATCTGGCCGAGTTGCTGCTGGCCAAGGGCTACGAGGTCCACGGCATCAAGCGGCGCACGTCGCTGTTCAACACGGACCGCATCGATCACCTGTACGAGGACCCGCACGTCGACGGACACCGTTTCTTCCTGCATTACGGCGACATGACCGACTCGCTGTCGCTGCTGCATGTGATCCAGAAGGTGCAGCCGGACGAGATCTACAACCTGGCGGCGCAGAGCCACGTGGCGGTGTCGTTCGAGGAGCCGGAATACACCGCCAATGCCGATGGCCTGGGCGCGCTGCGCCTGCTCGAGGCGATCCGCATCCTCGGCCTGGAGAAGAAGACGCGCTTCTACCAGGCCTCCACCTCGGAACTGTACGGCCTGGTCCAGGAAGTCCCGCAGAAGGAGACGACGCCGTTCTATCCGCGCTCGCCCTACGCGGTGGCCAAGCTCTATGCCTACTGGATCACGGTGAACTACCGCGAGGCCTACGGCATCTACGCCTGCAACGGCATCCTGTTCAACCACGAGTCGCCGCTGCGCGGCGAGACCTTCGTCACGCGCAAGATCACGCGCGGCGCTGGCGCGCATCAAGCTGGGCCTGCAGGATTGCCTCTACCTGGGCAACCTGTCCGCCCTGCGCGACTGGGGCCACGCGCGCGACTACGTCGAGATGCAGTGGCTGATGCTGCAGCAGGAGACAGCCGGAGGACTACGTGATCGCCACCGGCGTGCAGTACAGCGTGCGCGAGTTCGTCGATGCCGCGGCCGCGCGAACTGGGCATGGACCTGCGCTGGAGCGGCGACGGCGTCGGCGAGCACGCGCTCGACGCGCAGGGGCGCACGGTGGTCGCCGTCGACCCGCGCTATTTCCGGCCGACCGAGGTCGAGACTCTGCTGGGCGATGCCGGCAAGGCGCGCCGGCAACTGGGCTGGACGCCCAGGATCAGCTTTGCCGAACTCGTCACGGAAATGGTGCGCGAGGACCTGAAGGCGGCCGAGCGCGACGATCTCGTGCGCCGGCACGGCTACAGCGCCCCGGCCCGCCGCGAATAGCGGCGCACCGGCGCCGGTGCCGGCCGTTACACCGCGTTACCACGCGCACCGCGCACGCGGCGTATGATCGTTTCCAGGGCCTGAAGGGACGGCCTGCGCGTCGTCCCGCCCGGGAAGGAACGGATCATGCGGACATCGACGGTATTGCGCCCGCGGGGTGCGCCGCGGCGCCTGCTGCAGGCGGCAATGCTGGCCGCCATGTGTGGCCTGCCGCTGGTCTGTGCGGCCGAGATCTACGGCTGGGTCGATGCCAACGGCGACGTCACCTACAGCAACCTGCCGCCGCCTCCCGGCGCCCGCCTGACGGACGTCATCCACGAAAAGCCGCTGTCGCCCCAGGCGGTGTCCGAGGCCGAACACCGTTCGGAGGTCAACGCGCTCAAGGATCGGCTGCGCCTGCTCGAGTTCGAAGTGGCGCGCGGCAAGCGGCAGGTGGCCGACAACCCGGCGCCGCCCCCCGCACCGGCCGGCGTCCCGTGCGACCCGCAGGACGCCACCGACTGCGGTCCGCCGTCGTACGACTACGGCCCCTACCTGACGACCGGTCTCCTGTATGGCGGCTATGGAGGCTATGGCGGCTTCGGCGCGCCTGGCGGCGACGGCCATCACCACGACCACGATCGCGGCCATGATCACGGACACGGCGGCGGCCCGCGGCCGGTGCATCACGCGCCGCCGGCGCTGCCGGCTGCAACGCCGGTCCACTTTGTCGTGCATGGCGGCGGCGGGCCCGCTGCCGCGCAATCGGCCTACCGCTAGCCGTCCGCGCGGCACCCGCGCCCCGCAGGCGCCGCTGGTGCCCCGGGCCGGAATCGAACCGGCACGCCCCCTTGCGGGATAAGCGGCGGATTTTAAGTCCGCTGTGTCTACCAGTTTCACCACCAGGGCCGGCGCCCAGTCTACTGCAGCGGCTGGCGCCATCGGCTGCTGCCGTCCGCTGCTGCCGTCCGCTGCCGCCGTCGGCTGCCGCCGGGGCCGTATCAGCGCCGCTGGTACTGCGCCGCGCCGAAGAGGTTTTCCCTGGCCTTGTCGTCGGTGAGGACGCGCCGCTGGCTTTCGAGCACGCTCAGGCCGCGCACGACCGCCGGCCGCGCCGCGATCTCCTCGTGCCAGCGCTGCACGTTGGGGTAGGCCGCGAGGTCGACGCCCTGGTTGGCGTGCGAGCGCGTCCAGGGAAAGATCGCCATGTCGGCGATGGAATAGGTGCCGGCAAAGAAGCGCGCCTGCGCCAGACGCCGATCCATCACGCCATAGAGGCGGCGCGCCTCGTTCGTGTAGCGCTCGATGGCGTATTCGATCGGCTCCGGCGCATAGCGGCGGAAATGATGCGCCTGCCCCAGCATCGGACCGACACTGCCCATCTGGAACATCAACCACTGCAGCGCCAGGAACTTGCCGCGATCGTCGGCGGGCAGGAAACGCCCGGTCTTGCCGGCCAGATAGATCAGGATCGCGCCCGATTCGAACAGGGCGATGGGCCGGCCGTCCGGTCCGTCCGGATCGACGATCGCGGGAATCTTGTTGTTGGGGCTGATGGCCAGGAACTTCGGCGTGAACTGCTCGCCGGCGCCGATATCGACGGCGTGCACGAGGTAGGGCAGTTCGCACTCCTCGAGCATGATGTGGATCTTGTGCCCATTGGGCGTTGGCCAGGAGTACAGGTCGATGGTCATGGCGTTCTTTCGGGGCGGTCGGTGGTGCGGCGCCATGGTCCCATGGGCGCCGATCTGGGGGCGTCCGGCGCAGCCGCAATGGCGTCCCGCCGCACGGACACAGCCGCGCCATCGTAGCCCATCCGCCGCCGGCGGCGCACTGCTAGCCGGCGCGCTCGAGTTCCTCCTGGCCCTGGAGCCACTGGGATTCCAGGCGCGTCACGCGCTCGCCCAGCAGCGCACGCTGCTTGAGCACGCCGGCGACCTCGGCGGCCGCGCCCGAGTTGTAGAACGCCGGGTCGGCCAGGCGCTGGTCCAGTGCCCGCAACTCGGCGCTGCTCGATTCGAGATCGCGTTCGATCTTCTGCAGGCGTTGCTGCAGCGGGCGGCGCACCTGCGCCAGGCGTTCACGCTGCTGCGCCTGGGCGCGCCGGTCGTCGCGGCCGGGGCGCAGCTCGCGCCCTGCCTCCGTGGCCGGCGCTGCCGGCGCCGGCCGCGCGCCGGCAGCGGCGTCGGCGCGCTCGCGCCGGCTGGCCAGCACCAGCGCCGCGTACTGGTCCAGGTCGCCATCGAACGGCCCGACCACGCCATCGTGCACCAGCCACAGGGTGTCGGTCGCGGCGCGCAGCAGGTGGCGGTCGTGCGAGACCAGCAGCAGCGCGCCTTCGAACGAGGACAGTGCCACGGTCAGGGCCTCGCGGGTCTCCATGTCCAGGTGGTTGGTCGGTTCGTCCAGCACCAGCAGGTTGGGGCGCTGCCAGGCGATCAGCGCCAGCGCACAGCGGGCCTTTTCGCCGCCGGACATGCGGCCGACCGGTGCGGTGGCCATCTCGCCGGAGAAGCGGTAGGTGCCGAGGAAGTCGCGCAGCTCCTGCTCGCGCGCCTGCGGCGCGAGCCGGCGCAACTGCTGCAGCGGACTCTCGTCGCCGTCGAGCTGGTCGAGCTGGTGCTGCGCGAAATAGCCGATCACGACGCCGGTGCCGCGCTGCAGCTCGCCGGCCAGCGGCGCCAGCTGTCCGGTGATCGCCTTGACCAGCGTGGACTTGCCGGCGCCGTTGACGCCCAGGATGCCGATGCGGTCGCCGGCGTCGACGACCACGCGCACGCCGTCGAGCACCACCGTGGCGCCGTAGCCCAGGCGCAGGCCGGCGCCGTCGATCAGCCGTTCGGGCAGCTTGCGCGGTTCGAGGAACTCGAAGCGCCATTCGTGCTGCGCGCGCGACGGTTCGACCTCGACCAGCCGTTCGAGCATCTTCAGCCGACTTTGCGCCTGGCGCGCCTTGGTGGCCTGGGCGCGGAAGCGGTCGACGAAGCCCTGCAGGTGGGACGCCGTGCGCCGGTAGCTGCGCGCCTGCGCATCCTGCTGGCGGTTGCGCTCGATGAGCGCGGTTTCGAAGGCGGAATAGTCGCCGGCGTAGCGCCGGATGGTTGGGGTGGCGCCGCCGTCGACGTGCCAGATGGTGTTGACGCAGCGGTCGAGGAATTCGCGGTCGTGCGAGATGATCAGCACCGTCGCCGGCTGGCGGCGCAGCCACGCCTCGAGCCAGACGACCGAGTCCAGGTCGAGGTGGTTGGTCGGCTCGTCGAGCAGCAGCAGCTCGGCGGGGCGCAGCAGGGCGCGGGCCAGCGCGAGGCGGTTGCGCCAGCCGCCGGAAAAGCTCGCCATCGGGCGCTGCCCCGCGTCGGCGGCGAAGCCCAGGCCGCGCATCACCGTGAGGGCCTGCGCGGTGATGGCGCCGGGATTGATCTCGGCCAGGTGGGCGTGCGCGTGCGCCAGTGCCATGTCGTCGGTGCCGGCCTCGGCGTGCGCCAGCTCCGCGCGTGCCAGCGTGAGCGCGGCATGGCCTTCGAGCACGTACTCCAGCGCGGTGGCCTCGGCGGTGTCGATGTCCTGCGCCACGTACGCAATGCGCTCGGCGCGCGGCGCCTCGATGGAACCGGCCTCGAGCCCGATCTGGCCCAGGATGGCGCTCAGCAGCGTCGATTTGCCGCAGCCGTTGGCGCCGACCAGGCCGACGCGTTCGCCCGGCGCGGCCAGCAGCGTCACGTCGCGGTACAGCACCCGCGCGCCGCGGGCCAGGCTGAGATTCGTCAGTCGCAGCATGCTGCCCCGCCTACTGCGGCAGATCCTCCTCGTGCGCCAGGAAGACCATGTCGTCGCCGGCGCTGGTGGTCAGCCAGGTGAGGGGAAGGTCGGGAAAGCTGCGCTCGACCGCCTCGCGGCCGTCGCCCACCTCCACGACCAGCACCCCGCCCGGGGCGAGATGGCTGCGGGCCTTGCGCACGATGGTGCGCACCAGGTCCATGCCGTCGGCGCCGCCGGCCAGGGCCAGCCGCGGTTCGTGGCGGTATTCCTGCGGCAGCGCGTCCATGGCCGCGCCGGTGACATAGGGCGGGTTGCACAGGATCAGGTCGTAGCGCCGGCCCTCGATGGCCTCGTAAAGGTTGGACGAGAGCAGGCGCACCCGCGCGCGCAGGCCGTAGTCCTCGACGTTGCGGCCGGCCACGGCCAGCGCATCGACCGAGACGTCGACCGCGTCGACCCGCGCGTGGGCGAAGACATGAGCCGCCATGATCGCCAGGCAGCCCGAGCCGGTGCACAGGTCGAGCACCTCGTGCACCGCCGCCGGATCGGCGATCCACGGCTGCAGTTCGTCCTTGAGCAGCTCGGCGATGAACGAGCGCGGCACGATGCAGCGCGTGTCGACATAGAACCGGTAGCCCTGCAGCCAGGCCTCGTTGAGCAGGTAGGCCGCGGGCAGGCGCGAGCGCACGCGCCGGTCGATCAGCTGCAGCAGCGAGTTGATCTCGCCCATGGTGAGGAAGGCGTCGAGGAACACCTCCATGCGCTCGAGCGGCAGCGACAGGGCACGCAGCACCAGGAATACCGCCTCGTCGTAGGCATCGATCTGGCCGTGGCCGAAGAACAGCCCCGCCTCGTTGAAGCGCGTCACCGCGAAGCGCACGGTGTCGCGGATCGTGCGCAGGTTGGCCTTGGCGTCGATGCTGATCGGCTGCATGCTGGAAGCGGATGTGGACATTGGGGCGCAGGCCGGGGGCGCCGGCTCAGGGGGTTAGCAGGCGCTCGAGGACCGTGCGGTACACGTCCTTGAGGCCGTCGATGTCGGCAATGCGCACGTGCTCGTCGATCTTGTGGATGCTGCCGTTGGGCGGCCCGAATTCGACCACCTGGGAGCAGATCGTCGCCAGGAAACGGCCGTCGGAGGTGCCGCCCGTCGTCGAACGCTGTGGCGTCGCGCCCAGCACCTGGCGGATCGCTCCGTCCAGCGCGTCGACCAGCGCGCCGGCCGGGCAGTAGAACGGCCGCGCGCCGACGGTCCAGTCGATGGCGAAGTCGAGCGCATGGGAGAACAGTATCTCCTCGATGCGCGCCTGCAGCGCCTCGGCGGTGGTCACGGGGGCGAAACGCAGGTTGAAGTCGACCGTGCAGGTCCCGGGAATGACGTTGCCGGCGCCGGTGCCCGCGTGGATGTTCGAAACCTGGAAGGTGGTCGGCGGGAAGTCGGCGTTGCCGGCGTCCCATTCGACGTTGGCCAGTTCGTCCAGGGCCGGCGCCAGGTCGTGCACCGGATTGCGCGCCAGTTGCGGATAGGCCACGTGGCCCTGGATGCCGCGCACCAGCAGGCGGCCGCTGAGCGAGCCGCGCCGGCCGTTCTTGATCGTGTCGCCCAGGTGCCCGACGCAGGTGGGTTCGCCGACGATGCAGAAGTCGACGGCTTCGCGCGCGCGCCCGCAGGGCCTCGACCACGGCGACGGTCCCGTCGACGGCCGGGCCCTCCTCGTCGGAGGTGAGCAGCAGCGCGATCGAGCCGGGGTGGCCCGGATGGTGCGCGACGAATTCCTCGGCCGCCACGGCAAATGCGGCCAGCGAGGTCTTCATGTCGGCCGCGCCGCGGCCGTAGAGGCAGCCGTCGCGCTCGGCCGGCACGAAAGGGTCGGAGCGCCATTGATCGAGCGGGCCGGTCGGCACGACGTCGGTATGGCCGGCAAGGACCACGGTCGGCCGGGCGGCGCCGCGGCGCAGCCAGAGGTTGCTTACGCCGTTGCGGTCGAAGCGTTCGGCGCGGAAACCGCTGGCGTGCAGGCGCCGCGCCAGCAGCTCCTGGCAGCCGCCGTCGGCGGGCGTGACCGAGGGCAGCGCCAGCAGCGCCTTGACCAGCGCCAGCGTGGGCGAGTCGGCCGGCATGGGCACTGCGCGGGGGCCCGTCGCTGCCTGGGCGGTCATCAGATGTTCAGCGTGATTTCGGTGAAGGAGGCGCCGCCGCCGTCCCCGCCTGCTGCCGCCGCCGTGTCGCGGCGCGCCTTGCCCGCGTTGTTGATGAACCACAGCAGGTTGTTCTGCGAATCGGCCGAGGCCAGCGCGTCGTCGCGCGTGATCTCCTGGCGCTGCAGCAGGCCGTAAAGGCTCTGCTCGAAGGACTGGTTCTCCGGCACGAGGCTCTGCGCCAGCGCCTCCTTGATGCCCGAGACGTCGCCCCTGATGATCAGGTCGCGGGTGTGCCCGGTGTTCATCAGCACCTCGACCGCCGGCACGCGGCCGCCGTTGCGCGAACGCACCAGGCGCTGGCACACGACCGCGCGCAGCGAGGTCGCGATGTCCTCGAACAGCGCCGCGCGCGTCTCGGGGGAATAGAAGCTGATGATGCGGTTGAGCGCGTTGGCGCAGTTGGTGGCGTGCATCGTGGCGATGACGAAGTGTCCCGACATGGCGTACGCCAGCGCCGCACCCATCGTGTCGCGATCGCGGATCTCGCCGATGAACAGCACATCGGGCGCCTGGCGCATGGCGCTGCGCATGGCCGTCTGCAGCGACACGGCGTCGGCGCCGATCTCGCGCTGGTTGATGATCGATTTCTTGTTCTGGAACAGGAACTCGATCGGATCCTCGAAGGTGAGGATGTGGCCGGTCTGCAGCTCGTTGCGGTAGTCGATCATCGAGGCGATCGACGTCGACTTGCCCGATCCGGCGGAGCCGACGATCAGCACCAGCCCGCGCCGCGACAGCGCCAGGTCCTTGAAGGTGGGCGGCAGTTGCAGCTCGTCCAGGTGCGGCACCTCCGTCGGGATGTAGCGCAGCACCGCGGAGATGGAACCGCGCTGGCGGAACGCGCTCAGGCGGAAGCTGCCCAGGCCCTGCACCGGAATGCCGATGTTGAGCTCGCAGGTCTCCTCGAGCTCGCGGAAGTGCGCGTCGCTGACCCGTTCGGTCAGCAGATCGAGCACGTCGCGCGGCATCAGCCGCTGCTGGCTGATGGGGACACAGACGCCGTTGATCTTGATCGTCACCGGCGAGCCGGCCGCCAGGAACAGGTCGGAGGCCTTCTTCTCGGCCATCAGCGCAAAGAGTCGCTCCAGGTTCATGGTCGCTCCCATTCATGCCTCGCGTGCAATGCGGCCGGCGGCGCCGGTCATGCCGCCGCCCCGGCGTCCCGCAGCAGGTCGTTGATGGCCGTCTTGGCGCGGGTCTGGGCGTCGACCCGCTTGACGATCACGGCGCAATACAGGCTGTGCGAACCGTCCGCGGCCGGCAGCGAGCCCGGAACCACCACGGCGCCCCGCGGCACCCGGCCATACAGGATCCGGCCGGTTTCGCGATCGTAGATGCGGGTGCTGGCGCCGATGAAGACCCCCATCGACAGGACGGCGTCCTGCTCGACGACCACGCCCTCGACCACCTCGGAACGCGCGCCGATGAAGCAGTTGTCCTCGATGATCGTCGGGGCGGCCTGCACCGGTTCGAGCACGCCGCCGATTCCCACGCCGCCCGACAGGTGGACATTGCGGCCGATCTGGGCGCAGGAGCCGACCGTGGCCCAGGTGTCGACCATCGTGCCCTCGTCGACATAGGCGCCGATGTTCACGAACGAGGGCATGAGCACCACGTTGCGCCCGATGTACGCGCCGCGGCGCGCAACGGCCGGGGGCACGACGCGGATGCCGGCGGCGCGGAACTGGTCGGCATCGAAATGGGCGAACTTGGTGTCGACCTTGTCGTAGAAGCGCAGCGCCGGGTCGCCCGGCGCCGCCAGCACCGCGTTGTCGCGCAGGCGAAACGACAGCAGCACGGCCTTCTTGATCCACTGGTGGACGATCCACTGGCCGTCCCGCTTCTCGGCCACGCGCAGCGTGCCGGCATCGAGGCGGGCGAGCACGTCGTCCACCGCCGTGCGCAGCGCGGCCGGCGCCGTGCCCGGATCGATCGCCGCGCGCGTTTCCCAGGCCTGATCGATGATGTCCTGCTGTTTCATGACGACTCCGACAGTGAAGCGGCCGCGGCGGCGCCGCCATGCGCCGCGTGCGCAAGGATACGGCCTGTGGCCTGCACCACGTCGTCGGCCTGCGCCACCAGCGCGATGCGCACGAAGCCGGCGCCCGGATGATGGCCGCCGACTTCCCGGCCCAGGAAGCTGCCGGGCAGGACCATGACGTTCTGGTCGGCGTACAGCGCCGCGGCGTAGGCGGCGTCGTCGCCGCCGGGCACCCGCGCCCACAGGTAGAAGGCCGCATCCGGCAGCCCGACGGGCAGGACCTGCGCGATGCGCGGCTGGGCGAAGTGGAACTTGCGCGCGTATTCGCGCCGGTTGTCGACGACGTGGGCCTCGTCGTTCCAGGCGGCGATGCTGGCGGCCTGCGTCGCCGGGTTCATCGCGCAGCCGTGGTAGGTGCGGTACGCCAGGAAACGCTGCAGGATCTGCGCGTCGCCGGCGACGAAGCCCGAGCGCAGGCCGGGCGCGTTGGAGCGCTTGGACAGGCTGCTGAAGCTCACCAGGCGCGCGAAGTCCGTGCGTCCGAGCTGGTGCGCCGCCTGCAGGGCGCCCAGCGGCGGGCGCGACTCGTCGAAGTAGATCTCCGAATAGCACTCGTCGGCGGCGATGACGAAGCCGTGCCGGTCGGCCAGTTCGAAGAGCGTGCGCCACTCGTCCAGCGCCATCACGTGCCCGGTCGGATTGCCCGGCGAGCACGCGTATACCAGCCGTACCCGGTTCCAGTCGGCGGCGCTGATGTCCTCCCACGGCATGCGAAAGCCGCCTTCCGGCGTGGTGGGGAGGTAGCGCAGCTCGGCGCCGGCCAGCAGCGCGGCGCCCTCGTAGATCTGGTAGCCGGGATTGGGCATCACGACCAGGTTGCGGCCGTACGGGTCGATCACGGCCTGGGCGAATGCGAACAGCGCTTCACGCGACCCGGTGACCGGCAGCACCTGGGTCTGCGGGTCGACTGCGGGCAGCCCGTAGCGGCGCCCGAGCCAGCCGGCGATCGCGGCGCGCAGCGCGTCGCTGCCGCGGGTGGCCGGATACTGGGCGATAGCGGGCAGTGCCGCGGCCAGCGCCGCCAGCAGCAGCGCCGGCGTCGGATGGCGCGGCTCGCCGATCGACAGGTTGATCGGCGCCAGGTGGGCGGGCGGCGCCAGCGGCGCCAGCAGCGCCCGCAGCCGTTCGAACGGATAGGGGCGCAGGCGCTCGAGGGCCGGGTTCATGGCCGGATTCACGCGCGCGGCGCCTCGTGGGGCACGGCCGCGGCGAGGTTGCCCACGCCCAGGTCGACCGGCGCCAGCGGCTTCCAGCCGCGCTTGCGATGCTCGGCCACGACCGTGGTGTAGATGCCGCCGCGGACGTTCCAGCGCGCCGTGATGCGCAGGAAACGCGGCGCGATCAGGCCGACCAGGTCGTCGAGCACCTGGTTGGTGACGTCCTCGTGGAAGGCGCCCCGGTCGCGAAAGGCCGCCACGTACAGCTTCAGGCTCTTGAGCTCGACGTTGCGCCGGTCGGGGATGAAATCGAGCTCGAAGCGGGCGAAATCGGGCTGGGCCGTCAGCGGGCACAGGCAGGTGAATTCCGGGATGACTATCCGGACGACGTAATCGCGCCGCGGGCGCGGATTGGGAAACGACGCCAGGTGCGTGGCGGGACTGGCGGCGGACTTGCTGCGGCGGCTGTTCTTCATGGCGTTCCGGGTGGCGGCCTGGCCCGCAAAACCGGGATGTCGTCCCGGCCGCGGCCGCGGCCGGGGGCGATTGCGCCACCGGCCGGCGGAGTCCAGGCGTCGTTTCGCTATCATTATAGTTTCGCCGTCGTCTTTCGACGAATGAACGCGCCGGGACCGTCCGCCGGACACCGCGGCGCGGCCGGCCCCCAACCCCATTGGAAGCATCAACGTGCGATTGCGGCAGATAAAGCTGGCCGGTTTCAAATCCTTTGTCGATCCGACTCAGATCGACGTTCCCGGCCAGCTGGTCGGGGTCGTCGGCCCCAACGGTTGCGGCAAGTCCAACGTCATCGACGCCGTGCGCTGGGTGCTGGGCGAGAGCAAGGCGGCCGAGCTGCGCGGCGAGTCGATGCAGGACGTCATCTTCAACGGCGCCGCCAACCGCAAGCCGGCGGGCCGTGCCAGCGTCGAACTGGTGTTCGACAACCACGACGGGCGCATCGGCGGCGAATGGGGCCGCTTCACCGAGCTGTCGGTCAAGCGCGTACTGACGCGCGACAACGCCTCGGCCTACGTCATCAACAACCAGCAGGTGCGCCGGCGCGACGTCCATGACCTGTTCCTGGGCACCGGCCTGGGACCGCGCGCCTACGCGATCATCGGCCAGGGCATGATCTCGCGCATCGTCGAGGCCCGTCCGGACGAGTTGCGCACCTTCCTGGAGGAGGCGGCCGGCGTCACCAAGTACAAGGAACGGCGCCGCGAGACCGAGACCCGGCTGGGCGACACCCGCGACAACCTGACGCGCGTCGGCGACGTCGTCCGCGAGCTCGACGGGCAGATCGAGCGGCTGCAGCGCCAGGCCGACGTGGCGCGCGAATACCGCGACCTGAGCGAACAGCACGACCGCGCCCAGGCGCTGATGTGGCTGGCGCGCCAGCAGGCCAGCGTGGCCGAGCAGACGCGGCACGCCCGCGACATCGAGCAGGGCGAAGCCGCGATCGAGGCGCAGATGGCCGAGTTGCGGGCCGTCGAACTGCGGCTGGAACAGGAGCGCGCGGCCCACTACGGCGCCAACGACGCGGCCAACGCCGCGCACGCCGAGCTGGGCCGCATCAACGGTGAAATCGGCCGCCTCGAGGCCGAGATCCGCACGACGCTGGAGGCGCGCGCCCGTCTGGCGGCGCAGATCGACAGCCTGAACGAGGCGCGTGTGCGTCGCAGCGAGGAGGAGGCCCAGCTGCGCCAGCGCGGCGCCGAGCTCGAGGCGGCCGCGCAAGCCGGCGCGCAGCGCCTGGAGCTGGCGCGCGCGACCCTGGCGGCGCACGACGAGGGCCTGCCCGACGCCGAGGCGGCCAGCGCCGCGGCGCGCGAGGCACTGACCAACGCGCGTGCCCGCGCCGCCTCGTCGGCCCAGGAGATCGCCGGTGCCGGCCAGCAGATGCAGGCCTACGAGCGCACCGCCAATGCCCTGCTGCTGCGCCGCGAGCGCCTGATCGACGAGCAGCGCGAGCTGGGCGAGCCCGATGCCGAGCGCCTGGCGCGGCTGCAGGCCGAGGCGGCCGCGGCCGCGGCGCAGGCCGAGGAGGCCCATGAACGCGGGCTGCAGGCCGAGGATCAGGAGCAGCAGCTGCAGGCCCGGCGCCAGGCGCAGACCGAGAGCCGCCGCCAGGCGTCGGCCGAGCTGCACAAGAGCGAGGCGCGCCTGCACGCGGTGAACGAGACGCTGGCCAACATCGAGGCCGACGAACGGCTCGACCCCTGGCTGCGGCAGCAGGGCATGGAGTCCCTGCCGCGCCTGTTCAAGCGGCTGGACGTGGAAAGCGGCTGGGAAACCGCGCTCGAGGCGGTACTGCGCGAGCGCATCGAGGCGCTGGAGGTCGGCCGCCTGGAACCGATGGCCGGATTTGCCCAATCGGCGCCCCCGGCCCGCGTGAGCTTTTTCGAGATCACCGCCGGCGCGCCCGCCGCCGCAGCGCCGCAGCGCCCGTTTGCCGGCCTGGCGGCGCGCGTCGCGGTGCGCGGCGTAAACGACACGCCGGCCATCCGCCAGGTGCTGGACGACTGGCTGGCCGGGGTATACACGCAGGCCGACCTGGCGGCGGCCATGGCCGCGCGCGCGCAACTGGCGCCGGGCGAGCAGTTCGTCGTGCCGGGCGGCCACCTGGTGTCGCGCCACGCGGTGCGGTTCTTCGCGGCCGACGACCGCAAGGCGGGCCTGCTGGCGCGCAAGCGCGAGGCCGAAAACCTCGAACTGCAGGTCCGGGCGCAGCGCCTGATCGACGAGGAGGCCGGCGAAGCGCTGGCGCGGCTGGACATGCAGGTGCGCCAGGCCCAGCAGGAGGTCCAGGCGGCGCGCACCAGCGGCGCGCAGCTGCGCACCCGGGCGCACGAACTGCAGCTCGAAGCGGTGCGCCTGGGCGAGCTCATCGACCGCATCCGCCATCGCGGCAGCCAGATCGACACCGAGCTCGACGATCTGGCCGTCGAAGAGCAGGACCTGGCACGCCGGCGCGAGGTGGCCGAGGCGCGCTTTGCCGAGCTCGACGAGGCCCTGGCCGGGGTGCAGGAGCTCGTCGAGAGCGCGCGCCTGGCCGACGACGATGCCAGCGCCGCGCTGCGCCAGATGCGCGAGCAGTCGCGGCAGCTGGGGGCCGATTGCCAGCGCCTGGAGTTTGAGCTGGCGGCAACGCGCGAGCGCATCCGCGACGTCGAGCACGCCGTTGCCGTGGCCGCGGACGATGCCCGGCGCCGCGAGCAGGACATCGAGCGCGCGCAGTTCGAGGCCGCGCGCCTGGACGACAGCGCCGCGCGCGGCAGCCTGGAACAGTGGCTGCAGCAGCGGGTCGCCGCCGAACAGGCGGTGGCGGTGGCCCGCGCCCAGGTGGACGAATGGATGCAGAAGGCGCGCGCCAGCGAGGACCAGCGCCAGAAGATCGAGAAGAGCCTGCAGCCGCGGCGCGAGCGCGTCACCGAGGCGCGCCTCAGGGAGCAGGCGGCGCGCCTGGCCGCCGAGCAGTACGAGCAGTTGCTGACCGAGGCCCAGGCCGACCGCGCGGCGCTGATGGCGCAATTGCCCGGGCTGGCCCCGCTGGCGCAGCAGGAGGCGCAGATCGCGCGCCTGGCGCAGGCCGTGGCCGACCTGGGCGCGGTCAACCTGGCGGCGCTGCCGGAACTCGAGGCGGCCAACGAGCGCCAGCGGTTCCTGCAGTCGCAGTCGAACGACCTGCAGTCGGCCGTGGCGACGCTCGAGGACGCCATCCGCAAGATCGACCTGGAAACCCGGGCCCTGCTGCAGCAGACCTTCGACGAGGTCAACCGGCACTTCGGCGAGCTGTTCCCGCGCCTGTTCGGCGGCGGCGAGGCCCGGCTGACCATGACCGGCGACGAGATCCTCGATGCCGGCGTCCAGGTGAGCGCCCAGCCGCCCGGCAAGCGCAACAGTTCCATCCACCTGCTGTCCGGCGGCGAGAAGGCGCTGACGGCGACGGCCCTGGTGTTCGCCATGTTCAAGCTCAATCCGGCGCCGTTCTGCCTGCTCGACGAAGTCGACGCGCCGCTGGACGACGCCAATACCGAGCGCTTCTGCCAGCTCGTGCGTTCGATGTCGGATGCCACGCAGTTCCTGTTCATCACGCACAACAAGCTGGCCATGGAGATGGGCGAGCAGCTGGTGGGCGTGACGATGCAGGAGCAGGGCGTCTCGCGCATCGTCGCGGTCGACATCGACAGCGCGGTGCGCATGACCGCCGAGGCGGCCTGAGGCGCCGACCGCCTGGCCGGGCGCCGGGCGCCCGGCTCGCGCCGCCGGCCGGGGCGGCCGGCTATGATCGGCGGCGACGGCGGGCCGGCGCTGCGCAGGTCCCGGGGCGCCCGGAGCGCACGGCCGACGTCACGGCGATGAGCACACGTTCATGAGCGAACTGCACCTGGCACTGCTGGCGGTGGCCGCCGCATTGCTGCTGGCCTTGTACCTGCACGGCAAGTGGCAGGAGCGCCGGCTGCTGCGGCGCATGCGCGATCGCCTGCACCACGGGATCGGCGACCCCCTGTTGCAGGCCGGGCTGCCGCTGCGCGAAGGGCAGGACGAGCGCCCGGGCGCCGCGTGGGCGCGGCGCGATCCGCGCGCCCCGGGCCCCGATCCGGGCACGCCGGTCGCCGCGGAGCGTCGCGCGGCTGCGCCGCCGGCCGCCGCCATCGACGCGCCGGCCGATCCGGGCGCCGCCGCGCCGGCCGCCGGCGCACCGGTCGAAACCGACCGCGGCGTGAGTTCGCAAGCGCTGCGCACGCCGCCGGCGCTGCTGAGTCCCGACTGGATCGAGGACCCGCTGCTCGACTGTTCGCTCGAAATCCGCTGTTCGCGGGCGGTGGACGGCGTCAGCGTCATCGACGCGGCGGCGGCGCTGGCGCACGCCGACTGGCCGCTGCCGGTGCATTTCGTGGTCTGGGACGGACGCCACCAGCAATGGGTGCTGCCGGACCGCTTCGGCTACTACACCGATGCGCTGGCCTCGATCCAGCTGGCCGACCGGCGCCAGCGCATCGAGCGCGCGCTGCTCGACCGGTTCGTGCAGGCGGTACAGCAGCTTGCAGCGACGCTCGACGCCGACGTCGACGCGCCGGACACCGGGCGGCTGGCGCTCATGGCGCAGGATCTGGACCGCCTGTGCGCGCGCTTCGACATCAAGATCGGCATCACGGTCGAGTCGACCGGCGGCGCCTGGACCGGCCCGCAGCTGCGCAATGCGGCCCAGGAAGCCGGCTTCGTGGCGGTGGGTGCGCAGCGCTGGCTCTGCCTCGACGCCCAGGGCGACCCGGTGTATTCGCTGCAGGCCGACCCGGCGGCGATGCACAAGCTCACGCTGGAGCTCGACATCCCGGCGACGCCGATGTCCGGCCGGCCGTTCCGGGCGATGGTGGACAGCGCCTGGGCGCTGGCCCAGATCCTGGGTGCGCGGGTGGTCGACGACAACGGGGCGCCGATCGAGACGCGCTCGGTCGACGCCATCGAGGCGCAGCTCGGCAAGGTGTACGCCGACATGCAGGCGGCCGGTGTCGAGCCCGGCAGTGCCCGGGCGCGCCGCCTTTACGTGTAGCGCCGGCGATGCAAGCGCATTCCGTGGCCGCGCAGGTGGCGGCGCTGCGCGAGCGCGTCGCCCGCCTGGATCACGCGTACTACGTGCTCGACGCGCCCGAGGCGAGCGATGCCGAGTACGACATCCTCATGCGCGAACTGCAGCGCCTCGAGGCCGAACACCCCGGATTGCGCACGCCCGACTCGCCCACGCAGCGCGTCGGTGGCGCCGCGCGCGCGGACCTGCCGCCGGCGCCGCATGCGGTGCCGATGCTCTCGCTCAACAACGCGCTCACCGATGCCGAGGCCGAGGCGTTCGACGCGCGGGTGCGCGCCGCCCTGGACCCGGTGCTGCCGCGCTACTGCTGCGAACTGAAGTTCGACGGACTGGCGGTCAGCCTGCGCTACCGCGACGGCGTGCTGGAGCGCGGCGCCACGCGCGGCGACGGCGCAGTGGGCGAGGACGTCACTGCCAACGTGCGCACGATCCGCACCGTGCCGCTGCGCCTGCCGGGCGGCGCGCCGCCGCTGCTGGACGTGCGCGGCGAGGTGCTGATGTTCCGGCGCGACTTCGAACGGCTCAACGCGCGCCAGCGGGAGCAGGGCGCAAAGGAATTTGCCAATCCGCGCAATGCGGCCGCCGGCAGCCTGCGCCAGCTCGATGCCGCCATCACGGCGCGGCGGCGCCTGCATTTCTTCGCCTATGGCCTGGCGGCGCTCGAGGAGATCGGCGCACCGGCCTCGGCCGGGGCCGCGCCGGCCGAGGCCGGCAGCCTGCTGGCCGTCGGCACCCAATCGGCACTGCTCGATGCGCTGCAGGCGCTGGGATTGCCGGTGTGCGAGCACCGTGCGGTCGTGCAGGGCGGCGCCGGGCTGCGCGATTTCTTCTCCCGCATCGCCGCGCTGCGCGAGCAGCTGCCCTACGAGATCGACGGCGTGGTGTTCAAGGTCGACGACTTCTTGCAGCAGCGCCGCGTCGGCACGCTGGCGCGGGCGCCGCGCTGGGCGGTGGCGCGCAAGTTCGCGCCGCGCGAGGCGCGCACCGTGGTGCTGGGCATCGACGTCCAGGTCGGGCGTACCGGCGCCATCACGCCGGTGGCGCGCCTGGCGCCGGTGGAGGTGGGCGGCGTCGTGGTCAGCAATGCCAGCCTGCACAACGAGGACGAGGTGCGGCGCAAGGACGTTCGCATCGGCGATACCGTCATCGTGCGCCGCGCCGGCGACGTCATCCCCGAAGTGCTGGCCGGCATTCCGGAGCTGCGCCCGCCCGGGGCCCGCGAGTTCCACATGCCGCGGCAGTGTCCCGTGTGCGGCTCGGCTGTCGTGCGTGAGGAAGGCGAGGTGATCGCGCGCTGCAGCGGCGGCCTGGTGTGTCCGGCGCAGCGCAAGCAGGCGCTGCTGCATTTTGCCGGGCGGCGCGCGCTGGACATCGATGGCCTGGGCGAAAAGCTGGTCGACCAGCTGGTGGATACGGGCCTGGTGGAGCATCCGGCGGGCCTGTTCCAGCTCGATGCGGCCGTGCTGCAGGGGCTGGAGCGCATGGGCGAACGCTCGGCGCTGAACCTGCTGGCCGCAATCGAAAAGGCGCGTCGCACGACCCTGGAGCGATTCCTGTACGCACTGGGCATCCGCCACGTGGGCGAATCGACCGCGCGCGACCTGGCGCGCCATTTCGGCAGCTTCGCGGCATTCGCCGCCGCCGGCGTCGACGAACTGCTGCGGGTACCCGACGTAGGGCCGGTCGTGGCGCAGTCGATCCGCGGGTTTCTCGACGAACCGCGCAATCGCGCCGAGATCGATGCATTGCTCGCTACACTGCAGCCGCTGGACGCGCCGCCGGCGCCGGCCCGGGGCCAGCTGCTGGCGGGCGCCAGCCTGGTGCTCACCGGCACGCTGCCCGGCCTGAGCCGCGAGGCGGCCACGGCGCTGATCGAGGCGGCGGGCGGCAAGGTGAGCGGGTCGGTATCGCGCAAGACGCGCTACGTGGTGGCCGGCGCCGAGGCCGGCAGCAAGCTGGAACGGGCACGGGAACTGGGCGTGCCGGTTCTCGACGAAGCCGGCCTGCTGGCGCTGCTGGCGCGCGGCGCAGGCAACACGGGCAACGGGGAGGTCTGATGTACGCCATCATCGGTGGCAGCGGTCTGGCAAAGCTCGCGGCGCTGCAGGCGCCGCGCCGCCAGATCATGCGCACGCCGTACGGGGAACCGTCCGGCGCGTTCACGTTCGGCGCGCTGGCGGGCGCGCGAATCGTCTTCGTGGCGCGGCACGGCTATGGCCATACGATCGCGCCGCACGAGATCAACTACCGCGCCAACATCTGGGCGCTGAAGGAGCTGGGCGTCGAGGGCGTGTTCGCGGTGGCGAGCGTCGGCGGCATCCGCGCCGACCTGGCGCCGCGCAGCCTGGTCGTGCCGCACCAGATCCTCGATTACACGCACAGCCGCGCGGCAACTTTCTGCGAGCGCGGCGCCGAGGCGGTCACCCATATCGATTTCACGCTGCCGTACACGCAGCGCCTGCGCCAGCGGCTGATCGCGGGCGCGCAGCGCGCCGGCGAAGCGGTGGCCGACGGCGCGGTCTACGCCTGCATGCAGGGTCCGCGCCTGGAGACCGCCGCCGAGATCGACCGGCTGGAGCGCGACGGCGCCGACGTCGTCGGCATGACGGGCATGCCCGAGGCGGCGCTGGCGCGCGAAGCGGGGCTCGAGTACGCGAGCCTCGGCGTGGTGGTCAACCACGCGGCCGGCCGCGGCGACAGCCGGATCCGGGTCGAGCTCTCGCAACTCGATCTGGCCCTGCGCGAGGCCATGGTGCGCGCCGTGCGCGTGCTCGAGGCCGCGGTCGCGGGTGGCGGCATGATCCGGCCGATCCTGCGCATGGGCGATCCGCGCCTGCTGCAGGTCAGCGTGCCGGTGACGCAGTTCGACTACGCCGCAGCTCGACGCGCTGCTGGACGACATGTTCGAGACGATGCATGCGGCCGATGGCGCCGGCCTGGCCGCGCCGCAGATCGGCGTGCCGCTGCGGGTGGTGATCTTCGGTTTCGAGCACAACGAGCGCTATCCGGATGCGCCGCCGATGCCGCCGACGGTGCTCATCAATCCGAGCGCTCGAGCCGCTGACCGACGCGAGTACGAGGACGGCTGGGAAGGCTGCCTGTCGGTGCCGGGCCTGCGCGGCATGGTGCCGCGCCGGCTGCATCTGCGCTATTCGGGTTTCGATGCGCAGGGCAGGACCTTCAGCCGCGAGGTCGAGGGCTTTCACGCGCGCGTCGTGCAGCACGAGTGCGATCACCTGGACGGCATCCTGTACCCGATGCGGATCCGCGACTTCTCCCGCTTCGGCTTCACCGAGGTGCTGTTCCCCGACCACCAGGGCGGCGACGACTGAAGACCCTCACCCCCGGCCCCTCTCCCGCTGGCGCGGGCGAGGGGAGCCAATCGCCGTCACTCGCTGGAGCTCTTCACCCTCTCCCTCCGGGAGGGCCGGGGTGAGGGCCGACGCACGGACATCCTCCGGCCTTGACATGCAAGTAAAAACTTGCGTATCATTCATGCAACGAAACACTTGCATGTAGCCCGTCATGGCCGAAACCGGCACCGACCCCGACCTGCTGTTCAAGGCACTCGCCGATCCCAGCCGGCGCAAGCTGCTCGACCTGCTGCACAGCCACGACGGGCGCACCCTCAACGCCCTGTGCGAGCACCTGGACATGAGCCGCCAGGGTGTGACGCAGCATCTGGGCGTGCTGGAGGCCGCAAACCTGGTGGTCACCCTGTGGCGTGGCCGCGAGAAACTGCACTTCCTCAATCCGGTGCCGCTGCAGCAGATCTACGAGCGCTGGATAGCGAAGTTCGAAAAGCCGCGCCTGAAGGCGCTGGCCGACCTGAAGCGACGACTGGAGAAAACCGATGGCTAAATCGACCTTTGTGTACGTGACCTACATCCGCACCACCCCGGAAAAGCTGTGGTCGGCACTGACCGACGCGCAGTTCATGAGGCAGTACTGGTTCGGCATGCACTGCGAAAGTCAATGGACGGCCGGCTCGCCGTGGCAGCTGCTGTCGGCTGACGGCACGGTCATGGATGCCGGTGCGATCGTCGAGGCCGATCCGCCCCGGCGGCTGGTGATCCGCTGGCAGCACCAGCACAAGCCCGAGCTCAAGGCGGAGGGTGATTCGCACTGCACGATGGAACTGGAACCCAGCGGCACGGCGGTCAAGCTCTCGATCACGCACACCATCGGGTGCGAACCGTCGAAATTCATCGCGACGGTGTCCGGCGGCTGGCCGAAGGTCCTCTCCAACCTGAAGTCCCTGCTGGAGACCGGCTCGGCCACCTTGCAGGAGGCTTGCCCCGGCGCGAACGCCGCTTCGGAAAGGACGTAGCGCCGGCCGGGCGGGCGGGCGCCGCGCTACAGCGGCGCCAGCGCCTGCAGCAGATCGGTCTCGAGCTGCAGTTGCTCGCGCGCCTGGCCCAGCGCCTGGCCGTCGATCAGGAACACGTCCTCGACGCGTTCGCCCAGCGTCAGGATCTTGGCCGTCAGCACGTTGACGCCGTGGCGCGCGAGCACGCGGGCCACGGCATAGAGCAGGCCGACGCGGTCGGTGGCCACCAGCGAGAGCATGTACTGGCGCCCGCTCTCGTCGGGCTGCAGGTGCACGGTCGGCGCGACCGGAAAATGGCGCGAATGGCGCGACACGCGTCCGCGGCGGCGGTGCGCTGGCGGTCCGGGCGGCCCGGTCAGCCAGGCGGTCAGCTCGGTCTCGACTCCCTGCAGCATCGAGCGGAAATGCCCGCCCGGCCGTTGTCGCTGACCAGGAAGGTGTCGAGCGCGTAGCCGTGCGCGCGTCGTATGGATCTTGGCGTCCAGGATGCTGAGGCGCCGGTTCTCGAAATAGCCGCAGACGCGCGCGAACAGGTCCTTCTGGTCGTGCGAGTACAGCAGCACCTGCAGGCCTTCGCCGGCCGGGCGCCAGGCGCGCGCGCACGATGGGCCGGTCGGTGCGTCACGTGCACCAGCAGGCAGCGCGCGTGCCAGGCGATGTCCGAGGCCGAATGGCGCAGGAAATAGACCACGTCGAGCTCCTGCCAGAGCGCGCTCGTGCGCCGGTCGGCGACAGGCCGTACAGCTGCAGGATGCGCAGCGCTTCGCGCTTGCGGCCCTCGAGCTCGGCATCGGCGCCCAGCGCCTGGCCGCCGAGCGCGCGGCGCGTGCGCCGGTACAGGTCCTCGAGCAGCTTGCCCTTCCAGGCGTTCCAGACCTTCGGGCTGGTGCCGCGGATGTCGGCCACGGTCAGCAGGTAGAGCGCGGTCAGGCGGCGCTCGGTGCCGACCAGCGCGGCGAAGCGCGCGATCACCTCGGGGTCGGCCAGATCCTGCTTCTGCGCGACCTGCGACATCGTCAGGTGCTGCTCGACCAGGAAGGCCACCAGGTCGGCGTCGGCCGCGCGCGACGCCGTGGTCGCGGCAGAAGCGGCGCACCTCGGCCGCCGCCGAGCGTGCGAGTGGTCGCCGCCGCGGCCCTTGGCGATGTCGTGGAAGAGCGCGGCCACGTAGCAGCAGCCAGGGCCGGTCGAAGTCGGCCATCAGCTGGCGCAGAACGGGTATTCGTGCGCGAATTCGCTGGCATGGCGAAGCGGCGCAGGTTGCGCACCACCATCAGGATGTGCTGGTCGACCGTGTAGACGTGGAACAGGTCGTGCTGCATCTGGCCGACGATGCGGCGGAAGACCGGCAGGTAGCGGCCCAGCACCGTCCACTGGTTCATCAGGCGCAGCGTGTGCAGCACGCCGTCGCGCTGCTGCAGGATGGCCAGGAAAGGGCGCGGTTCTCCGGATCGCGCTGCGGAAGGCCGCGTCCATGCGGCCGCGCGCGTTCCAGATGCGCGCGCAGCGGCCGCGCCGTCATGCCCTTGAGCTCGGTGTGCTGCTGCAGCACCAGGAAGGCTCGCAGGATCGCGTTGGGCTCGCGCTCGCAGAACCCGGTCGTCGACGATGTCCAGCATGCTCGGCGCGCGCGCAGAACGACCGTCGATGGCGGGCCGCCTCGCTGGCCGCGTCCGGATACAGGCGCTGCTCGACGCTGAGCAGGACCAGCGTATTGAGCTGCGTCGACGATCTTGGCGGCCCGGTAATAGCGTCTGCATCAGCACTTCGCTGGCGCGCGGCTGGTCCGTCGCTGCCCGCGATGCCGAAGGCCTCGGCCAGCGGCGTGCTGCAGGTCGAACACCAGCCGGTCCTCGCGCCGGCCGCGCCACGATGTGCAGGCGGGCGCGGATCTGCTTGAGGATGCGCTGCGGTGCGGCGGATCTGGCGGCACTCGGCGGCGGTGAGCAGGCCGTTGCGCGCCAGCTCCTCCCAGTTGCGCGCCGAGGCCGGCGGCGCGCGCCACCCAGAGCAGGACCTGCAGGTCGCGCAGGCCGCCCGGGCTTTCCTTGCAGTTGGGCTCGAGCGCGTAGGGCGTGTCCTCGTACTTGGTGTGGCGCTGCTGCATGCTCGAGCAGCTTGGCGCGCAGGAAGGCGCGCGGGTCGAGCACGTCGCTGCAGCACGTCGCGGAAGGCCGCGAACAGCCGGCGCGCGGCCGCAGATGCGCCGCGCCTCGAGCAGCGAGGTCATGACCGTGACGTCGGCGGCGGCCTCGCTGGCCGCACTCGGGCGACGGTGCGCACGGCTGTGGCCGATCTCCAGCCCGAGGTCCCAGCAGCAGTTGCACGAGCGCTCGACGCGCGCGCCTGCTGGGCCGCGTCGGGCGTGCCCGTGCGGCACGAGGATCAGAGTCGACGTCGGAGTAGGGGAACAGTTCGCCGCGGCCGTAGCCGCCCACCGCGACGAGCGTGGCAAAGCGCGCCACGCCGGTGTGCTCGGCGGCGATCCGCACGTAGCGGTCGGTGAGCTGCGACAGCCCCTGCAGCAGGCGATTGACCGGCGCGCCGTCCTGGAACAGCCGGGCCAGCCGCGCGCGCTCGGCGGCCAGCGATTCGCGCCAGCCGCGGGTGAGGTCGGCCAGGCCGGCGTGCGCGTGGCCGGCGACGCCGTCGGCGGCGAGCATGGGCTAGGCGACCGCGACGCTCGACGGCGCAGCGGCCGTCGCGCTGCCGGCCGGCGCGGCTGCCGCGGTCGGCGCCGGCACGAAGGCCGGCGGCGGCGGCGACCCGGCGGACACGGTCAGCACCTCGTAGCCCGTGGCGGTGACCAGCACCGTGTGTTCCCACTGCGCCGACAGGCTGTGGTCCTTGGTGACGATGGTCCAGCCGTCGGCCATCTCGCGGATCTCGCGGCGTGCCGGCGTTGATCATCGGCTCGATCGTGAAGATCATGCCGGGCACGAGCGGCTCGAGCGTGCCGGCCTTGCCGTAGTGCAGCACCTGCGGTTCCTCGTGGAAACGGCGGCCGATGCCGTGGCCGCAGAATTCGCGCACCACGCGAGAAGCCGTTGCGTCTCGGCGTGCGGCTGGATGGCGGCGCCGATGTCGCCGAGGTGTGCGCCCGGCCGCACCTGCGACGATGCCCAGCCACATGCACTCGTAGGTGATCTCGCACAGCCGGCTGCGCCGCGATCGAGGCTTCGCCGACGATGAACATGCGGCTGGTGTCGCCGTGCCAGCCGTCCTTGATGACCGTGATGTCGAGGTTGACGATGTCGCCGTTCTTGAGCACGCGCGTCGCTCGGGATGCCGTGGCAGACCTGGTGGTTGACCGAGGTGCAGATCGACTTCGGGATAGGGCGTGTAGCCGGGCGGCGCGTAGTTGAGCGGCGCCGGGATCGTGCCCTGCACGTTGACCATGTAGTCGTGGCACAGGCGGTCGAGCTCGCCGGTCGTGACGCCCGGCTTGACGAACGGCGTGATGTAGTCGAGCACCTCGGAGGCGAGCCGGCCGGCGACGCGCATGCTCGTCGATGTCGGCGGCGGTCTTGATGGTGTGCAGGCATGGGCGGCGGGGCGTGGCGGAGCGAACCGGGATGGGCGCGCGCCGGGCCAGTCGATGCCGGCACCGGCAATATCGCCGCAGGAGCGCTATAATACTAGGCTTACCTGCGTGCTGGGACGGCGCCGTGATGCGGCCAGGGTTATCCCGGGTGCCGGCCGGCGGATTATGCCGCACTCCCGCGAGCCTGGGAATTGTCCCTGGCTCGCGCGTGGGAAATCGCGCGCACCGCAGCCAAGGTGCCGCGCTTGCGGTACATCCGCAGGCGCGGGGACTCGGCGGTTGCGCAAGACCCAACCTTGGAGATCGTCCATGTCCGTAACCATGCGTCAAATGCTGGAAGCCGGTGTCCACTTCGGTCACCAGACCCGCTTCTGGAATCCCAAGATGGCCCCGTTCATCTTCGGCCATCGCAACAAGATCCACATCATCAACCTCGAGAAGACGCTGGCGCATGTTCAACGAGGCGACTGAAGTTCGTGCGCCAGCTGGCGGCCAACCGCGGCACCATCCTGTTCGTCGGCACCAAGCGCCAGGCGCGCGAGATCATCGCCGAGGAAGCGCGCCGCGCCGGCATGCCCTACGTCGACCAGCGCTGGCTCGGCGGCATGCTGACCAACTTCAAGACCGTCAAGACCTCGATCAAGCGCCTGAAGGACATGGAGCAGATCATGGAGGAAGGCGGCCTCGAGCGCATGACCAAGAAGGAAGCGCTGATGTTCCAGCGCGAGATGGACAAGCTCGAACAAGTCGATCGGCGGCATCAAGGACATGGCCGGCCTGCCCGACGCCATCTTCGTCGATCGACGTCGGCTATCACAAGATTGCCGTCACCGAAGCCGAGCAAGCTGGGCATTCCCGGTCATCGGCGTGGTCGACACGAACCATTCGCCGAAGGCATCACCTACGTGATCCCGGGCAACGACGACTCGAGCCGCGCGGTGCGCCTGTACGCGCGCGGGCGTGGCCGACGCCATCCTCGAAGGCAAGGCTGCCGGCCTGCAGAACATCGTGCTGGCCGCGGCGAGCGGCGACGAGTTCGTCGAAGTCGAGGAAAGCGCGCCGCAGGACGCCTGACCGGGGCGCATCCCGCTCGCCCCGGCGTGCGCGCCGTGGGGCGAGGGGGGCTTCGGACGCAGGCGCAGGGGCGGATCGCCCCTTTTCTATGGCAGCAGATACGGATTCGGAATCGGAGAGCGAAAGATGGCGGAAATTACCGCAGGCATGGTCAAGGAACTGCGCGAAAAGACCGACGCGCCGATGATGGAATGCAAGAAGGCGCTGACCGAAGCCGACGGCGACATGGCCAAGGCCGAGGAGATCCTGCGCGTCAAGCTCGGGCAACAAGGCCAGCAAGGCCGCCGCGCGCGTCACCGCCGAAGGCATCGTGGCGATCGCCGCGGCGCCGGGCGGCAAGAGCGCCGCGCTGGTCGAAGTCAACTGCGAAACCGACTTCGTCGCCAAGAACGACGACTTCCTGGCCTTCGCCCGCGGCGTCGCGCAACTGGTGCTCGAGCGCAACCCGGCCGACGTGGCCGCGCTGGCGCGCTGGCGCTGGACGGCGCGCACGGTCGAGGCGCGCCGCACCGCGCTGGTCGGCAAGATCGGCGAGAACATGTCGATCCGCCGCTTCGTGCGCATCGACGCGCAGGGGCGCGCTGGCCCAGTACCTGCACGGCGGCGCGCGCATCGGCGTGCTGGTCGACGTCGGCGGCGGCGACGAGACGCTGGCCAAGGACCTGGCGATGCACATCGCCGCCTCGAAGCCGGGTCGCTGCACGGCGTCCGACGTGCCGGCCGACTGCCATCGCACCGGGAGCGCTCGGTGGCGCAGCAGAAGGCGGCCGAAGCGGGCAAGCCGGCCGAGATCCGTCGCAGATGGTCGAGGGCAGCGGTGCAGAAGTACCTCAAGGAAGTGACGCTGCTGGGCCAGCCCTTCGTCGAAGGACGACAAGCAGACCGTCGAGCAGCTGCTGAAGGCAGCGCGGCGCGACGGTCAACGCCTTCACCCTGTACGTGGTCGGCGAGGGCATCGAGAAGAAGACCGCCGACTTCGCCGCCGAGGTGGCCGCGCAGGCGGCGGCCGCGCGCGGCTGACGCGGGGCCGGCGCGCCGCGCGCCGCCGGCCGCGCCGGCCGGCGCCGGGTGCGATGATCCCGTTTTCCAACAGGAAAGGTTCATCCGATGGCGGTGTATCGACGCGTCCTGCTCAAGCTGTCCGGCGAAGCCCTGATGGGCGACGACGCCTTCGGCATCAACCGCGACACGATCGGCCGCATGGTCGCAGGACATCGGCGAGGTGCACGCGCTGGGCGTGCAGCTGGCCGTCGTCATCGGCGGCGGCAACATCTTCCGCGGCGTGGCGCTGGGCGCCGCCGGCATGGACCGGGCGACGGCCGACTACATGGGCATGCTGGCCACCGTCATGAACGCGATGGCGCTGCAGGACGCCATGCGCCATGCCGGCATCGAGGCGCGCGTGCAGTCGGCGCTCAACATCGAGCAGGTGGTCGAGCCCTACATCCGCCCCAAGGCCATGCGCTACCTCGAAGAAGGCAAGGTCGTGATCTTCGCCGCCGGCACCGGCAACCCCTTCTTCACCACCGACACGGCGGCGGCGCTGCGCGGCTCGGAGATCGGCGCCGAGATCGTGCTCAAGGCGACCAAGGTCGACGGCGTCTATTCGGCCGACCCGAAGAAGGACCCGGCCGCGACGCGCTACACGCGCATCAGCTTCGACGAAGCCATCGGCGCGCAACCTGCAGGTCATGGACGCGACGGCGTTTGCGCTGTGCCGCGACCAGAAGCTGCCGATCCGCGTGTTCTCATCTTCAAGCCCGGCGCGCTGCAAGCGCGTCGTCAGGGCGAGGACGAAGGCACGCTGGTGCACGTCTAGTCGCGATTGCAGAGGATCCGGAATATGGCGATGATCGCAGAGATCAAGAAGACCACCGAGCAGAAGATGCACAAGATCGATCGAGGCGCTCAAGGCCGATCTGGCCAAGGTGCGCACCGGCCGCGCGCACACCGGGCTTGCTCGATCACGTCCAGGTCGACTACTACGGCTCGCATGGTGCCGATCGTCGCAGGTGGCCAACGTGGCGCTGGTCGACGCGCGCACGATCGGCGTCCAGCCGTGGGAAAAGAAGCTGGTGCCGGTGGTCGAGAAGGCCATCCGCGAATCCGACCTCGGCCTGAATCCGGCCACGCAGGGCGACGTGATCCGCGTGCCGATGCCGCGCGCTGACCGAAGAGCGCCGCCGCGAACTGACCAAGGTCGTCAAGCACGAGGGCGAGAACGCCAAGGTCGCCGTGCGCAACCTGCGCCGCGATGCCAACGCAGCACCTCAAGGACCTGCTCAAGAACAAGGAAATCTCCGAGGACGACGAGCGGCGCGCCCAGGACGACGTGCAGAAGCTGACCGACAAGTTCGTCGGCGAAATCGACAAGCTGATCGCCGAGAAGGAAAAGGAGATCATGACGGTCTGAGTCCGCCAGGGCCGACCGCCGGATCGCCGCATCGCACTGCACCCGCCACGCTCTCCCGCGTCCATCCGCGCCGATGCCCGCCGCCGCGCACCTTCCGCCACCGCCGGCCGCCGTGCCGCGCCACGTCGCCATCATCATGGACGGCAACGGCCGCTGGGCCACCGCGCGGCACCTGCCGCGCGTGGCCGGCCATACGCGCGGCGTCGAGACGGTGCGCGCGATCGTCGAGGCGTGCATCGCCCACGCGGCGTCGAATACCTGACGCTGTTCGCCTTCAGTTCCGAGAACTGGCGCCGGCCGGCCGACGAGGTCTCGGTCCTGATGCGCCTGTTCGTCAGCTGCGCTGCAGCGCGAAGTCGACAAGCTGCATGCGCAACGGCGTGCGCCTGCGGGTGGTCGGCGATCGATCGCTTTCGAACCGCGCCTGCGCGAGCTCATCGCGCAGGCGCAGGAGCGAAGACGCCGCCAACACGCGCCTGACACTGACGATCTGCGCCAACTACGGCGGCCGCTGGGACATCGTGCAGGCGGCGCAGCGCCTCGTGCAGGAGCACGCCGCACGGGGCGCCGCGTGCCCGACGAGGCGGCGTTCGCGCGGCACCTGGCGATGGCCTACGCGCCGGAACCCGATCTGTTCATCCGCACCGGCGGCGAGCAACGCATCAGCAATTTCCTGCTCTGGCAGCTGGCCTATACCGAGCTCTACTTCACCGACCTGCTGTGGCCCGATTTCGAGGCCGACGCGCTCGCCGAGGCCATCGGCCTCGTATGCGCAGCGCGAGCGTCGCTTCGGGCGCACCAGCGAGCAACTCAAAAGGGCTGGCTGATGCTGCGCACCCGGGTGCTTACGGCGCTGGTGCTGCTGGCGCTGCTGGCGGGCGCCGCGGCCGTCTCGGTGCAGGCGCTGGTGCTGCTGGGCGCGCTGTTCCTGGGCATCGCACTGGCCGAATGGCTGCGGCTGAGCGGCCTGCCCGCCGTCGCGGCCGCCGCGCTGGCGCTCGCCGCCACTGCGCTGGCGCTGGCCGGCGAGCGCCTGGGCGCCGTACCGTCGCCGCGCCTGCTGGCGCTGCTGAGCGCGCTGGCGTGCGCGGCCTGGGTGGGCATCGGCCTGCTGCTGGTTCGGGTCCAGCGCCGCGGTCTGGGCGCGCAGCCGACGCCGCCGCGAGCCGTCCTGGTCGGCCTGGCGCTGGGACTGGGCGCAGTGGCCTGGCTGTGCCTGGTCGCCCTGCTGCGCACCGGACCGCTATGGACGCTGTCGGTGCTGGCCCTGGTGTGGCTGGCCGACATCGCCGCGTACTTCAGCGGGCGCGCGTTCGGCGTGCGCAAGCTGGCGCCGCACATCAGCCCGGGCAAGACCTGGGACGGCGTCGGCGGCGCGCTGCTGGCCGTGGTGATGGCGGCGCAGGCGCTGCGCTGGGGCGTGGCCGCGCGGTGCCGCTGTGGTCGACGCGCCTGCTGCAGCAGGCGCCTGTCGCCGGCACGGCGTCCTGCTGGCGCTGGTCGCCCTGAGCATCGTCGGCGACCTGTTCGAGAGCGCTGGTCAAGCGCCAGGCCGGCGTCAAGGACAGCGGC
The DNA here is from genome assembly GCA_963781975.1 of uncultured beta proteobacterium. Taxonomy (GTDB): domain Bacteria; phylum Pseudomonadota; class Gammaproteobacteria; order Burkholderiales; family Burkholderiaceae_F; genus GJ-E10. Next base: position 205,354 of record CAWAHT010000005.1, on the reverse strand, counting down.
CGCCTGCTGCCGGGTCACGGCGGGGTACTGGATCGCATCGACGCGACGCTGCCGGTGCTGCCGCTGGCGGTGCTCGCCGTGGCGCTGGCCCGCAATGGTGGGCTGCGGCCGGAGCCGCGCATGGCTGAGCCGGCCGATGCGCGCACCGGCGTGGCGATACTCGGTGCCACCGGCTCGATCGGCGCCAGCACGCTCGACGTCGTCGCCCGGCATCCCGGCCGCTTTCGCGTCGTCGCGCTGACGGCGCAGCACGGGTCGACGAGCTGGTGGCCCTGTGCCGGCGTCACCAGCCCGCAACTGGCGGTGATTGCCGACCCGGCGCGCGAGCCGGCCCTGCGCCAGCGGCTGCGCGAGGCAGGGCTGCGCCGCCGCAGTCGCCAGCGGCCCGGCCGGGCTGGTCGAGGTGGCCAGCGCTGCGCCGCCAGCGCGATCGTGATGGCCGCCATCGTCGGCGCCGCCGGCCTGCTGCCGACGCTCGGCGCGGCGCGCGCCGGCAAGCGCCTGCTGCTGGCCAACAAGGAAGCCGTGGTCTGTGCGGGCGGGCTGCTGCTCGAGGCGGTGCGCGCCGGCGGCGCGACGCTGCTGCCGGTCGACAGCGAACACAACGCCATCTACCAGTGCCTGGCCGGCGCGGGCGCGCGTGCCGGCCTGCGACCGGATCATGCTGACCGCCTCGGGCGGGCCGTTCCGCCAGCGCCGCGACGCTGGACGGCGTCACGCCGGAACGAGGCGTGCGCGCACCCGAACTGGCGCATGGGCCGCAAGATCTCGGTCGATTCGGCCACGATCATGAACAAGGGCCTCGAGGTCATCGAGGCGAGCTGGCTGTTCGTCCGTGCCGCGCGCGCAGATCGACGTCGTCATCCATCCGCAGAGCGTGATCCATTCGATGGTCGAATTCGGCGACGGTTCGGTGCTGGCGCAGTTGGGCACCCCCGACATGCGCACGCCGATCGCCTACGCGCTGGCATTCCCCGGGCGCATCGACAGCGGCTCGGCGCGCCTCGATCTCCGTACGCTGGCGGCGCTCACCTTCGAGGAACCCGACCAGGAGCGTTTCCCCTGCCTGGGACTGGCCTATCGCGCGCTGGAGGCCGGGCCGGCGGCCAGCATAATGCTGAATGCCGCCAACGAAGTGGCGGTTGCGGCGTTCCTGCAGCGCCGTCTGGCGTTCACGGCCATACCCGCCGTCATCGGCGCGGTGCTCGACGGCGACAGCCCGCCGGCGCCGGGCGCCGTCGACGATGTGCTGCAGATCGATGCGCTGGCCCGGCAACGTGCACGGGCGGCGGTGGATGCACGCGGGCAGACGAAGGGCGGCACGAAGGGCGGCATGCAATGGAACTGATCACCACCATCCTGGCATTCCTGCTCGCGGTGGGCATCCTCATCGTGATCCACGAGCTCGGCCATTACGCGGTCGCGCGCGCCTGCGGCGTCAAGGTGCTGCGTTTCTCCGTCGGCTTCGGCCGGCCGCTGCTGCGCTGGGTGCGCGGCGCCGACCGCACCGAATGGGTCGATTTGCGCCGTGCCGCTACGGCGGCTACGTCAAGATGCTCGACGAGCGCGAACCGGACTGCGTGCCGGTCGGCGCGGCCGACCGCCCGCGCGCCTTCAACCGCCAGAGCGTCGGCGCGCCGCAGCGCGATCGTCGCGGCCGGCCCGGTCGCCAACCTGCTGCTGGCGATCTTCTTCTACTGGCTGATCGGCGTCATCGGCACGCTCGAGCCGCCCGCCATCCTGGCCGCGCCCGCCGCCGGCACCGTGGCGCAGGAGGCCGGCGTCCGCGACGGCGACCGCGTGCTGGACGTCGACGGCCGTGCGGTGCGCTCGTGGAGCGAATTGCGCTGGGCGCTGATCCAGGCCGGGCTGGCGCAGCGCGATGCGCCGCTGGGCGTGCGCCGCCTCGACGGCAGTGCCGCGCGCCTGGTGCTCGACCTGAGCGCCGGCACCGGCGGCGAGATCGACGAGGCGTGGTTCGATCACCTGGGAATCGCGCGCGGCCTCGGTCCGGCGATCATCCGCGGCGTCGTCGCCGGCGAGGTGGCGGACCGGGCCGGGCTGGCCGTGGGCGACCGCATCGTCGCCATCGACGGCGTGCCGGTCGCGACCGGCAGCGAACTCACCGGCCGCGTGCGCGCCAGTGCCGGCCGCGCCCAGGAGTGGCAGGTCGAGCGCGCCGGGCGCATGGAACGGCATCGCCTCACGCCGGCGGCGCTGACGCTGGACGACGGCCGCACCATCGGGCGGGTCGGCATCGACTTCAACGACCTGCAGACGGTGCGCTACGGCCCGGTCGCGGCGCTGGGCCACGCCGTCGACCGCACCTGGGATACCACCGTCTTTTCGCTGCGCATGGTCGGACGGATGATCGTCGGCGAAGCCTCGTGGCGCAACCTGTCGGGTCCGGTGACGACGGCCGAGGTTGCCGGACGCACGGCGCGCATGGGCCTGGTCGCGTACCTGAGCTTTCTCGCCCTCGTGTCGATCAGCATCGGCGTGTTCAACCTGCTGCCCATACCCGTCCTTGATGGGGGGCACTTGCTGTACTATGCGGTCGAGGTGGTCAAGGGTAGTCCACCGTCGGTGCGCGCGGTGGAGGTGGCGCAGCGCGTGGGAGTCGGCATGCTGGTGCTCCTGACTGCCCTTGCCTTGTTTAATGACCTGACGCGCCTGCTGTCGTGAGGCTGTTCTCGTCGCCCTTCGCCGGGCGGGCCGCGTGCGCGGGCCGGACCCGGAATCCGGCCGGGCGGACGAGCGCCGCGTCGCCGGTCCAATAGAAAAACGATTCGCAACGGGTTTTGGGTTAATGCGCCGTACCTTGAAGAAGTTCGGCGGTGCGCAGCGTTTGCGTGCCGCGATACTGGCTGCCTTCGTCGGGGGCGCGGGCACCGCGTACGGCGAGGAATTCGTGGTCCGCGACATCCGCGTCGAGGGCGTCCAGCGCACCGAAACCGGCACGGTCTTCAGCCACCTGCCGATCCACGTCGGCGACCGCTACGATCCCACCAAGGGCATCGCGGCCATCCGCGCCCTCTACGACTCCGGCCTGTTCAAGGACATCCGCCTCGAGGCCGATGGCGACGTGCTGGTGGTCATCGTCGAGGAACGGCCGTCGATCGCGGCTGTGAACCTCAGCGGCATGAAGGAATTCGACAAGGACACCGTCAAGAAATCGCTCAAGGAGGTCGGCCTCACCGAGGCGCGGGTGTACGACCGCTCGCTGCTCGACCGGGCCGAGCAGGAACTCAAGCGCCAGTACCTGAGCCACGGCCTCTACGGGGTCAAGGTCACCACCACGGTGACCCCGGTCGAGCGCAACCGCGTCAACGTGGCCATTGCCATCGACGAGGGCGAAACCGCGCGCATCCGCACGATCCAGTTCACCGGCAACCACGCCTTCTCCGACGCCGACCTGCGCGAGCACATGGAGCTGACGACGCCCGGCTGGCTCACCTGGTACACCAACCACGACAAATACGCGCGGCAGAAGCTGCAGGCCGACGAGGAGACGCTGCGCTCGTTCTACCTCGCGCGCGGCTACCTCGACTTCAACATCGAGTCGACCCAGGTCACCATCAGCCAGAACAAGAAGGACATCTTCATCACCATCAACCTGGCCGAGGGCGAGAAATACGCCATCTCGGCGGTCAAGGTCGCCGGCGAGACGCTCGGGCTGGACGAGGAATTCCAGCGCATGATCGACGTCAAGCCCGGCGACACCTACAGCGGCGAGCGCATGACGGCGATCGCCAAGCGCATGACCGACCGGCTGAGCGAACTCGGCTATGCCTTCGCCTCGGCCAATCCGGTGCCCGAGGCCAACAAGGAGAAGCGCCAGGTCGCGTTCACCTTCCTGATCGATCCGGGCCGGCGCGCGTACGTGCGCCACGTCAACATGATCGGCAACACGAACACGCGCGACGAGGTGATCCGGCGCGAGATCCGCCAGTTCGAATCGGCCTGGTACGACTCCGACAAGGTGCGGCTGTCGCGCGACCGGATCGACCGCCTGGGCTTCTTCGAGAAGGTCGAGGTCGAGACGCCGGCGGTGCCGGCCACGCAGGACCAGATCGACGTCAACTACACCGTCAAGGAAAAGCCCAACGGCACCATCCAGGCCGGCGCCGGCTACAGCAGCACCGAGCACCTGGTGCTGAGCGGCGCGTACACGCAACAGGACGTGTTCGGCACCGGGCACGCGGTCGGCATCCAGATAAACACCAGCTATGCGACGCGCACCATCGCGCTGTCGCACGTCGATCCCTACATGACCGAGGACGGCGTGAGCCGCACCGACGAGGTCTACGAGCGCAACTCCAATCTGTCGCGCCTGAACCTGGCGACGGTCGACGTGGGCACCAAGGGCTTCTCGGAGCGCTTCGGCATCCCGTTCACCGAATTCGACACGGTCTTCCTGGGCCTGGGCATCGAGGAGACCGACATCACCCTGAGCACCTTCAGCCCCTACCGCTACATCGACTACGTCAACCAGTTCGGCACCACGTCGGCCGGCCTGATCGCCACCGGGGGCTGGGCGCGCGACAACCGCGACAACGTCATCGCGCCGACGCGCGGCAACTACCAGCGCGCCTTCGTCGAACTGGGCACGCCGCTGCTCGATCTGCAGTACTTCAAGGCCACCTACCAGTACCAGCAGTTCATGCCGCTGCCGCATTCGTTCACGGTGGCGTTCAACGGCCAGGTCGGCTACGGCAACACCTACAACGGCGCCACCTTCCCGATCTTCAAGAACTTCTACGCCGGCGGCATCGGCAGCGTGCGCGGCTACCTCGACGGCACCCTGGGCCCGCGCGACGTCAACGGCAATCCGCTGGGCGGCACCAAGGAGGCCAACGGGTCGGTCGAGATGCTGGCGCCGCTGCCGGGGGCGGACCGGTCGCTGCGGGCGCTGGCGTTCTTCGACGGCGGCAACGTATGGGGCGCCAGCGATGCGGTGCTGCTGTCCAGCCTGCGCTACGCCGCGGGCTTCGGCATCGCCTGGATCTCGCCGATCGGGCCGCTCAAGCTGAGCCTGGCGTTCCCGATCCACCGCCAGCCGGGCGACTTCATCCAGCGCTTCCAGTTCCAGATCGGCACCGGTTTCTAGCCGGCCGGCCGGGCGCCGGCGGGCCCGCCACGCCCGGGCGCGCTCTATGGCAGAATTGCCCTTCCGGTTGTCGAAGGGTCGTCGATGAGAAGGTTTTCCTGGCTGCTCTCGGGTCTGGTCGCCTGCCTGGCGCTGTTGCCGATGGCCGGCGCCGTGCGCGCCGACGAGCTCAAGATCGGTTTCGTCAGCACGGAGCGCATCATGCGCGAATCGGCCGCTGCCAAGGCCGCCGAGACGCGCCTGACGCAGGAATTCGCCAAGCGCGACAAGGAACTGCAGGAGCTCGGCGCCAAGCTCAAGGCCACCGCCGACAAGCTCGACAAGGACGGGCCGGTGCTTTCAGAGTCCGAGCGCGCCCGCCAGCAGCGCGACCTGCAGGAGATGGATCGCGAGTTCCAGCGCCGCCGGCGCGAATTCCAGGAAGACCTCAATCAGCGCAAGAACGAGGAGCTGCAATCGCTGCTCGAACGCGCGCAACGCATCGTGCGTCAGCTGGCCGAACAGGAAAAATACGACGTGATCCTGCAGGACGCGGTCTACGTCGGTCCGCGGGCGGACGTCACCGACAAGGTACTCAAGACGCTCGACGCCGCCAAGTAGGCCCATGGCGCCCGCGCGTACCGTATCCGAGCTGTTCGACGCGGTCGCGCGCCTGGCGCAGGACCGTTTGCCGGCGCGGCTCCAGGGCGATGGCGGCCTGCGCGTCGTCCGCGTCGCCAGCCTGGAGGCGGCCCAGCCGGGCGACCTCGCGTTCCTGGCCAATCCACGCTACCGGCGCCAGGCGCGCACGACCGCCGCCGGCGTCCTCGTGCTGGCCGAACAGCACGGCGCCGAGCTCTTTCCCGACGGTCGTCCCGGCGGGGCGCTGGTGCTGTGCGACCAGCCCTACGCCTGGTTCGCATTCGCCGCCCAGGTATTGGCGCCGGCCCCGGCGCCGGCGCCCGGCCGCCATCCCAGCGCGGTGGTGGATGCGGGCGCGCAGCTCGATCCGCAGGCGCGCGTCGATGCGCATGCCGTCATCGAGGACGGCGCCGTCGTCGAAGCCGGCGCCTGGATCGGTGCGGCATGTTTCGTCGGCGCCGGCGCGCACGTCGGTGCGCACACGCGGCTGCATCCGGGCGTGCGCCTGCAGGCCGGCTGCCGCATCGGCCGGCGCGGCCTGGTGCACAGCGGCGCGGTCATCGGCGCCGACGGCTTCGGCTTCGCGCCGTTCGGCGGCCAGTGGATCAAGATCCCGCAGACCGGGATCGTCGATATCGGCGACGACGTCGAGATCGGTGCCAACACGACCATCGACCGTGGTTCGGCTGGCGACACCGTCGTCGGCGACGGCGTGAAGATCGACAACCAGGTACAGATCGCGCACAACTGCCGCATCGGCGCCGGCACGGCCATCGCCGGTTGCGTCGGGATCGCCGGCAGCGCGGTCATCGGCCGCAATTGCCAGCTCGGGGGCGCGGCGATGATCCATGGCCACCTGAGCATCGCCGATGGCACCGTCGTCGGCGCCGGCACCCTGGTGTCGCGCAGCCTTACCGAACCCGATTTCTACAGCGGCGTCTTTCCCATCATGCGCAACCGCGACTGGGAACGCAATGCGGCGCTGCTGCGCCACCTGGTGGAGTTGCGCGACCGCATCCGCCGCCTGGAGGCGCGCCTAGCGCCCGGCGCGGATGCCGGCGCGCCGGGCGCCGATCCGGCGGACGGGTCCGGCGCGGCGGCGTGAGCGCGGCCGACGCCGTTGCCGGGCGCCGCGGCGGCCGGGCCGGCGCGAGGCCGGGCGATAATGCGGCATCGGGCCGCAAGCGCGTGCCCAATCAACCAAAGGTCCCCCATGGACATCCGTGAAATCCTGTCGCTGCTGCCGCACCGCTTCCCCATCATCCTGGTGGATCGGGTGCTCGAACTCGAGAGCGGCAAGCGCATCGTCGCCATCAAGAACGTCTCGGCCAACGAGCCGGTGTTCACCGGGCATTTTCCCCACTACCCGGTGATGCCGGGCGTGCTCATCCTCGAGTCGATGGCGCAGACCGCGGCGATCCTGGCCTTCGTGAGCGCGGGACACAAGGCCCAGGACGACGCGCTGTACTACTTCGCCGGCATCGACAAGGCGCGCTTCAAGCGCCCGGTGATCCCGGGCGACCAGATGCGCCTGGAAGTGAGCCTGGAGCGGGAACTGCGCGGCGTCGCCAAGTTCTCGGCGCGCGCCCTGGTCGACGGCCAGCTGGCCTGCGAAGCCGAACTCATGTGCGCCTATCGCACGATCCACGACGAGGGCGGCAAGCCGCTGCCGCCGGGGGCCGGCTGATGGCCGACGTCCACCCCAGCGCCAGCGTCGACGCGCGCGCCGAGCTCGCGGCCGACGTCGGCATCGGGCCTTATGCCATCGTCGGTCCCGGCGTGCGCGTGGATCGCGGCACGCAGATCGGCGCGCACGTGGTGCTGTCCGGCAACACGCGCATCGGCCGCAACAATCGCATCTTCCCGTTCTGCGCGATCGGATCGGAGCCGCAGGACAAGAAGTATGCCGGCGAGGACACCGCGCTCGAGATCGGCGACGACAACACCATCCGCGAATACTGCCTCATCAATACCGGAACGGTGCAGGGCGGTTCGTTGACCCGCATCGGCTCGGACAACTGGATCATGGGCTATGCGCACGTGGCGCACGACTGCGTGGTCGGCAACCACACGATCATCGCCAACGCCGTTCAGCTGGCCGGCCACGTGCAGGTCGGCGACTGGGCCATCATCGGCGGCACTTCGGCGGTGCACCAGTTCGTGCGCGTCGGCGCGCACACCATGTGCGGCGGCGGCACCATCGTGCTGCAGGACCTGGCACCCTTTCTCATGTGCAACGGCAATCCGGCCCGGCTCTACGGCGTGCACGTCGAAGGCCTGAAGCGGCGCGAATTCAGCGCCGACAGCATCGCCGCGCTGCGCCGCGCCTATCGCATCGTCTATCGCGACGGCCTGCCGCTGGCCGAGGCGCGCCTTGCGCTCGATGCCCTGATCGCCGCGACCCCGGCCGACGCCGCAGCGCCGCTGCGCGTGCTGGCCGACTTCATCGCCGTCCCGGGGCGGGGCCTGCTGCGTTGATGCCGGCGCCGGCGGCGGGCGACGGCGGCATCGTCTTCGTTGCCGGCGAGGCCTCCGGCGATCTGCTGGCGGCGCCGCTGGTCGAGCGCCTGCGGCGGCTGCATCCGGAACTGGGCTGCGGCGGCGTCGCCGGCGAGCGCATGATCGCCGCCGGCTGCGAGGCCTGGCACCACGTGCGCGAACTCTCGGTGCGCGGCTACTGGGAGGTGTTGCGCGATCTGCCGCGCCTGCTGCGGCTGCGCCGCGCGCTGCGCCGGCGCCTGCTGCAGGGCTCCTACCAGGCGCTGGTCGGGGTCGATGCCCCGGATTTCAATCTCGCGCTCGAGGCCGCCGTGCGCCCGCGCCTGGCCACGGTGCACTATGTCAGCCCGTCCATCTGGGCCTGGCGCGCCGAGCGCATCGAGCGCATCCGGCGCGCCGCCGACCGGGTGCTGCTGGTCTTTCCGTTCGAGGAGGCGATCTACGCGCGCGCCGGCATCGCGGCGACCTACGTCGGGCATCCGCTGGCCAGCGCCATTGCGCTGCGGCCCGATCGCGCGGCGGCACGGGCGCGCCTGGGCTATGCGCCCGGCGACCTGCTCATCTGCCTGATGCCGGGCAGCCGCCGGGCCGAGATCGAAGGCATCGCGCCGGTTTTTCTGGCCGCGGCCCGGCTGCTGGCGCGGCGCGAGCCGCGCGCCCGGTTCGTCGTGCCGGTGGCTGATGCCAGCCTGCGCCCGCTGCTCGAGCGCCTGCGCGCGGCGCCGCCGCTGGCGCATACCCGCATCGATCTCGTCGATGGCCGTTCGCACGACTGCCTGGAGGCGTGCGACGGCACGCTCGTGGCCAGCGGCACGGCCACCCTCGAGGCGGCCCTGTTCAAGCGGCCGATGGTCATCGCCTATCGCATGCCGGCGGTTTCGGCCTGGATCATGCGCCGCATCGGCGGCTATCTGCCCTGGGTCGGCCTGCCCAATATCCTGGCGGGCGAGGACCTGGTGCCCGAGCTGCTGCAGGAGAAGGCCAGTGCCGCGGCCCTGTGCGAACGCCTGCTCGATGTGCTGGAAGATGCGCCCGGCCAGCAGCGGCTGGAGGAGCGCTACTGCCAGATCCACGAAAGCCTGCGGCGCGACACGCCCGCCCTGGCGACCGAGGCGATCCTGCAGACCATCGCCCAGGTCCGCGCCGCCGGGCACGGGCGCGCCGGCTGACATGGGACTGCGCCGCCCGCCGGCAATGGCCGCGGACGCTGCGGCCGGCGCCGCCGTTCCGGCGCATTGCCGATTCGTGGCCGGCGTCGACGAGGCCGGCCGCGGCCCGCTGGCCGGGCCGGTCGTCGCGGCCGCGGTCATCCTCGACCCCGCGCGGCCGATCGCCGGCGCCCGCGATTCCAAGCAGTTGAGCGCCGCGCAGCGCGAGCAGCTGGCCGGGCAGATCCGCACGCACGCGCTGGCCTGGTACGTCGCCAGCGCGAGCGTCGAGGAGATCGACACGCTCAACATCCTGCAGGCCAGCCTGCTGGCGATGCGGCGCGCGCTGGCCGGCCTGGCGCCGGCGGCCGATTTCGCGCTGATCGACGGCAACCGCCTGCCGCAGCTCGAGATCGGCGCGCACGCGGTCGTCGGCGGGGACCGGCAGGTGGCGGCGATCTCCTGCGCGTCGATACTGGCCAAGACGCATCGGGACGGCCTGATGCGGGCACTGGACGCGCAATATCCGGCCTACGGCTTCGCCGATCATTTCGGCTATCCGACGCCGGTTCACCGCGAGCGGCTCGCGGCCCTGGGACCGTGCGCCATCCACCGGCGCTCGTACGCACCGGTTCGGGCGGCGCTGCGCGCGCAGCAGGTGCGGGCCGGATGAGTTCCGGGGCCAGCGTCATCACCTCGGCGGCCAATGCGCTGTTCCGCCGCTGGCTGCGCATCGCCACGACGCCGCGCGACGCGCGCGCGGCCAGCATCGCGCTCGCCGAGGGGCTGCACCTGGCACAGGCGGCCATCGAGGCGGGGGTGCCGGTCGAGGCCGTGATCCTGCGTCGCGGCGCGCGCCACGCCCAGACCGTGCAGCTGCTGGAGCGGCTGGCGCCGTCCGTGCACCGCTACGAGCTCGCGGCATCCCTGTACGACCGGCTGGCGCCGGTGGAGCAGGGCGCCGGCATGATGCTGGCGCTGCCGCTGCCGCAGCGCGGCCTGCCGCACGCGGCGTCGGTCGACATGGTCTATCTCGACGGCCTGCAGGACCCGGGAAACGTCGGCGCCGTCATCCGCACGGCAGCGGCGGCCGGCATCGGCCATGTGCTGGCCGGACCGGGAACGGCCGCGCTCTGGTCGCCCAAGGTGCTGCGCGCCGCCATGGGGGCGCACTTTCGCATCGGCCTGCATGAACGGGTCGAGGCGGCGCAATTGCGCTCGGTCCTTGCCGGTGCGTGGGTCGCCGCGGTGGCGCACGATGCGCCATCGCTGTGGGAGCAGGCGCTGCCGGCCGGTGCGCTGGGCTGGGTGCTGGGTGCCGAAGGCAGCGGCCCGTCGGCGGCGTCCCTGGCGGCGTGCGCCCTGCGCGTGCGCATTCCCACCCGTGCGGCGGTCGAGTCGCTCAACGTCGCCGCCGCCGCGGCCGTCTGCCTGTTCGAGCGCACGCGCCGGCGCTAGACCGGTCCCTGCAGCACGCGCCAGTAGGCGCGCGCCAGCTCGAGCAGCTCGGCGCTGTCCAGGTCGCTGACGGCGGCAAAGCGCATCCCTGCGGCTTGGGCCTGCACCACGTGATAGCCGAGCGCAGCGCCCGCGGCCAGCGTCGGCGCCGACGGTGCAGCCGGGCTTTCCTGCGGCCACACGTAGAGCGCGATCGCGTGCTGGCGGCGCTGGTACACGAGCACCGCCAGTCGGCGCCGGTCGACATAGTCGAGGCGGCCGCCGGCCAGCGCAAAGCCCTGTGCGCTCAGGTCGGCAACGGGCGGCGCGTAATCGATCCGGCCGCGGAACCAGGGCTTGACCGAGTGCCGATCGGAGGAGGCGATGTCGATCAGGTGGTCGGTGACGAGCGCGCGCGCGTGGTTGTCGATGAATGCCAGCGGCGCCAGCGCCTCGGCGGCTGGCGTCGCAGGTCGCGGCGCCAGCGGCAGTACGAGGACGCTGGCCATGATCGCCGCGGTCACCCAGCCGCCGGCCGCACCGGCCCACCAGCCCAGCCGGCGCCACGGCGGCGCCGGCGCGGGGGTCGCGGCCGAAGCGTCGTTGCCCGGGTCCGCGGCCATCAGGCGGGCCAGCACGGACGCGCGCAGCGATGCGGGGGCCCGGTCGTGTGCGGTCGACCGTGCGACGGCGGCCTGCACCGCGGACAGGCTGGCCCGGCGCGCGCGGCACGCCGCGCAGGTGGCCAGATGGCGCTGCAGGGCTGCGCTGTCGCCCGGCGCGGCGATTTCGGCGTCGGCCAGCGCCAGCAGTTCGACGAACTCGCGGCAGGACGTCATTCGTGTCCCCTCATACGGCCTGCAGCAGCCGCGCCAGCCGCAGGCGGGCACGGGAAAGTCGCGACATGACGGTTCCGATCGGAATGCCCAGCACCTGCGCAATCTCCTCGTAGCTGCAGTCCTGCAGTTCGCGCAACACGATCACCTCGCGGAAGATCGCCGGCAGGGCGCCCAGCGCGGCGTCGACCTGGGCGCCGTCCTGCAGGCGGATCGCCAGGGCTTCGGGATCGGCCGGCGCCGCCGTCGATCCGGCGTTGTGATCCGGATCGGCATCGTCGAACGGCAGATGCGCGTCACTGCGCCGCTGGCGCGCCAGCCAGCTCAGGCTGGTATTGCGGACGATCGCCAGCAACCACGGACGCATGAACTCGCCGCGCATGCCGTCGAACGCACGCCAGGCCTTCAGATAGGCGTCCTGCACGACATCCTGGGCGTCACTGTCATTGCGCGTCAGCCAGCGCGCCAGCCGATAGGCCGCATCCAGGTGCGGCAGCGCCAGCGCGGCAAAGCGCGCCGTGCGCGTCCCGCATTCCGCTTCGTCGTCTCTCAAATTGCCGCCGTCATGTCCTTGCCGGGATTGACTGCCGCGCGCCGGCAGATATTCCCGCACGGCGCCAGAAGCCGCTACGCCGCCGGCTCGGCGTCGACCGGACGGAAATAAACCGGCGGCCGCGCCAGTATTGCATGGACCGGCCCGCGCGGACCGACACCGGAGCCATCCATGGACCAGACCAACGACAGAACCATCGACAGAAGACAATTCCTGCGCCTGGCGGGACTCGGCGGCGTGGTCTATGCGTCCGGCCTGGGGCTGGGCGGATGTGCGGCCCGAGCGGGTGCCGGGAGCGGCGCGCCGGCGGGCGACTTCTTCTTCGTTCAATTGAGCGATACGCACCTGGGATATGCCGGCGCCGCCAATCCCGATGCGCATGGCACGCTGGCGCGGGCGATCGCCGCCGTGAATGCGCTGCCGCAGGACCCGGATTTCATCGTCTTCACGGGCGACCTGACGCACCTCACGCTCGATGGCAGGGAGCGGCGCGAACGGCTGGCCCGGTTCCGCGACCAGGTCGGCGCGCTGCGGGTGCGCAACCTGCGCTTTCTCCCGGGCGAGCACGACGCCTCGGCCGACGGCGGCGCCGCCTACCGGGAATCCTTCGGCGCCAGCCATTACGCCTTCGACCACAAGGGCATCCACGTCATCGCCCTCGACAACGTTTCCGATCCGGCCGGTGGGCTGGGCGCGGCACAGCTCGACTGGCTGCGCCAGGACCTGGCGGGCGTCGCCGCCGCCACGCCGGTCGTCGTCCTGGCGCACCGCCCGCTGTTTGCACTGCAGCCGGCATGGGGCTGGACGACCGGAGACGGCGCCGCGGCCATCGCCCTGCTCGAGGCGCACGCGTCGGTCACGGTGTTCTATGGCCATATCCACCAGGAGCATCACCACCGGACCGGCCAAATCGACCACCACGCCGCCAATTCGCTGATCTTCCCGCTGCCGCCGCCAGGCCAGGGCGCGGACCACAAGCCGCTGGCGTGGGACCCGGGGCGGCCGTACCGGGGCCTGGGCTGGCGCGACATCCGCGCCGCCGGCGGCGCAGCCGCTCCTGCCGTGCACGAACATGCGCTGGCCTGAGCGGTGGCGGTGCTGCCGGGTCCTGGCTGCCGCGCTGGCGGCGCTGTTCGCGCTCGATGCGCGCTCGGTCGCCGATGGCGCCGGCGGATCCGCCGCTGCCGCCTATGTGCGGTTCACCGCGACGCAGCAGAGCACGCCGCTCGAGGGCAGCTTCGCGGGGTTCCGGATCGCCGTCACCTTCGATCCGGCAAATCCGGCCGGCGGCGCCGTCCATGCCCAGGTCGAGACCGGTTCGGTCGACGGCGGCGCCGCGCAGGCCAACGCGCTGCTGCGCAGCGCCGACTTCTTCGACAGCGCGCGATTTCCCGTGGCGGCATTCGACGCCAGCGGCTTTCAGCCGCTGGGCCCCGGGCGTTACCAGGCCCAGGGCAGCCTGGCGCTCAAGGGACGGCGCGTCGCCATGCCACTGGTATTTGCCGTTGCGGCAGTGCCGCAGGGCCGGTGGTTCGATGGCAGCTTCGAGCTGTCGCGCCTGGACTACGGAATCGGGCAGGGCGAATGGACCGACACGGCGACCCTCGACGATCGCGTCACCGTGCGCTTTCACGTGCTGCAGGCGGCTGCCGCCCCGTAGCGGGGTGCCGCCGCGGCGCCGGACTATGCGCCCTGTGCCGGCCGTGCCAGCGCGCCGCTGTTGCTTACCAGGGCACGCAGCTGCTCGAAGTTGAAGGGCTTGGCCAGGTAGCCGTCGGCGCCGGCCGCCAGGCACTTCTCGGCGTCGCCCGCCATCGCGTTGGCAGTGAGCGAATAGATCGCCATCGGCTCGCGGCCGTACTGCCTTTCGTCGGCGCGGATGCGGCGGATCGCCTCGAGTCCGTCCATCTCCGGCAGTTGCCAATCCATCAGGACGAGATCGAAGCGGCGCGCGCCGGCGCAGGCCACCGCCGTGACGCCGGTTTCGGCCTGTACCACATCGCAGCCGATCTGCTGCAGCATCTCGGCGGCCACGATCTGGTTGATCGGATTGTCCTCGACCAGCAGCACCACCGGGCGCCCCCCGCCGGCCGCCGGCACCGGCGCGGGCGCTGCGGCGGGTGCCGCGGCCGCCTCGACGACGGGCGGCGCCCAGCCGACATCGACCGCGACGGTAATCGTGGTGCCGACGCCCTCGCGGCTGTCGACGGTGATGGTTCCGCCCATGAGGTCGATGAGGCGGCGCACGATGGCCAGGCCCAGTCCGGAGCCGCCGTAGCGGCGCGACATCGAGCTGTCGGCCTGCTCGAACGGTTCGAACAGCCGGTCGACCACCGACGGCGGCATGCCGATGCCCGAGTCCTGCACCTGCAGCTGCAGCCGGCCGGCGCCGCCGGCCTCGGGCCGGCGCACCCAGTCGACGGCCAGCACGACGGTGCCGCGGGCGGTGAACTTCACCGCGTTGGAGACCAGGTTGGACGCGATCTGGCGCAGCCGATGCACGTCGCCCAGCGCCTGCTCCGGCGCATCGATGCTGCAGCGCCCGGTCAACAGCACGCCCTTGGACGAGGCGCTGTCGCCGAACAGGGCGACGGTGTCATCGACCAGGCGCCGCGGCGCGAAGGGCGCCAGCTCGAGTTTGAGGCGCCCGGCCTCGATGCGCGAGAAATCGAGCACGTCGTCGATGATGTGCATCAGGGCCTGCGCCGACTGGTCGACCGTCTCGGCGTAGCGCCGGGTGCGGTCGTCGATCGGGCTGCGCAGCAGCAGCTGGGTCATGCCGATGACACCGTTCATCGGCGTGCGGATTTCGTGGCTCATGGTGGCGAGAAAGCGCGACTTGGCCTCGCTGGCGGCCTCGGCGCGCTCCTTGGCGTCGCGCAGCTCCGCCGTGCGCTTTTCCACCTGCTGCTCGAGCGAATCGCGGTAGGAGGCCAGCTCGGCGTCGCGCTTCTCGACCTGCTCGAGCATGCGGTTGAAGTCGCGCACGAGCTGGCCGGTTTCGTCGTTGGACGGGTTGGCCACGCGCATGCGGTAATCGGCGTCGATGCCGACCTTCTTGGTGGCGGCGGCCAGCGCGGCGATCGGATTGGCGATCAGCTGGGCCAGCGGGCGGCTGATGCCGAGCGCCAGCAGCAGGCCCACCGCGGCCGCCGTGAGCAGCACCAGGCCGGTGTGGCCCACCGTTGCGGGGAAGTCCACGTCGGCGGCCTGCAGCCACAGCAGGCCGTAGAAGTCGCCGTCGGAGACGATCGGGCTCGAATACGTGCAGGTCGGCGTGTACCAGGCGCTCTCCACCGGATTGGGCGCCGCGTGCCAGACCGCGAAGAAATCGCTGCCGTCCTTGCGGTCGATCTCGGCCGAGCGGATGTGCGGATTGGCGTGCAGGCCCTCGATGATTTCGCTCGCGCCGGTGCGGTTCTCGAAGGTGACGGCCGCGCGCAGGTTTTCCGCCAGCACCGATGCGGTGCTGGTGACCTCGGTGCACAGCGTTTCCTGGGCCTCCTGGAACTTGTACAGCGCCAGTCCGATCGTGCTCGTGAGCAGTGCGATACCGGCCGTGGCCAGGGCGACCGCCACCACCTTGGTATGGATCGTGGCGCCGGCAATGCGCTGGCGCAGCGTCGCCTTCATGGCAGGACCTCGGCGGCGGCGTTGAGCATCTGCGGCGAGAAGTTGATGGCGTTGGGCCGGGTCGCGCTCAACTTGACCACGAATGCCAGGTGGCCGCCGGCTGCGCGGACGGCGATCATGCCGCCGTGCTCGAACACGGCCTCGCTTTCGCCGACGATGAGCACCGGGCGGTGGCCGATGGCGTCGTGCGCGGCCGCCAGGCGGCGCAATTGGGCATCGGGCACGTAGAGCAACTGGCAATCCGGCGCCTGCTCGGCGGCGACGCCGTCGCGCACGTGGATGTGCCGCCCGCCCGCCGTCGCGTCCTGCAGCATTTGCAGGGCGCCGCCGAACGGGTCTGCGGCCCCCAGCACGCAGACGTGCAGCGGTGCCGCCGCGTCGGCGAACGCGGCATCGGGCCACTCGGTGAAGCGCAGGAAATTGAGCATGAAGCGGGCGCGCAACTGGGCGTCACTCAGGATCCGGGGGGTCGCCGCGGCGGGCACCGGCGGCGCGGCCAGCGGCGCGGCCAGCAGCGCGACGGCGCCCAGGGCGGCGCCGGCGCGGCGGGCGCAGCGGCCGATTGCCGGGTGCAATGTCATGGCGGCGCCAGCGGTTTGGTCGCGGTGGCGGGTCGACGTCGAGGCGGCCGGACCGGGCGTCGGCGCAAAACCATCGTGCGAATCCCCCTGCAAGGCATTGGTGCGGGCAAGAGTCAGCGCGCAGGGCAGATGCCCGGCCGCCGCGGACCGGTAACGTTCAGAGTAGCGGCATTGGCCAGTCCCCGGTACGGGGATTAGGACGGCAAAACCTTCCGAATTCGCCGGCGTCCGGCGGCGCGTCGGGCCGGTTCGCGCCGCCGGCTTCAGGCCGAACGGTCGCCCAGGAAGTCCTGCAGCACCGTCACGGCGATCTCCTCGATCGACTTGGTCGTGGTCGACAGCCAGCGGATGCTGCCCAGGCGCATCAGCCGCTCGGCCTGCTCGACCTCGCTGCGGCAGTTCTCCAGTGCCGCGTAACGGCTGTGCGGCCGGCGTTCGAAGCGCACCTCGGCAAGGCGCTCCGGCGCGATCGACAGGCCGAAGAGCTTGCGCCGGTGCGCCGCCAGGGCGGCGGGCAGCGCCCCGCGCTCGAAATCCTCGGGAATAAGCGGATAGTTGGCGGCCTTGACCCCGTATTGCATCGCCAGGTACAGGCTGGTGGGCGTCTTGCCGCTGCGCGAAACGCCGATCAGGATGACGTCGGCGCGCTCGAGCTCGGCCGACGACTGGCCGTCGTCGTGGGCCAGGGCGAAGTTGATGGCCTCGATGCGGTTCTTGTAGGTATCGGAGTCGACGATATTGTGCGAACGGCCCACCGTATGGGTGGATTTGGCGCCCAGCTCCTTCTCCAGCGGCACCACGAACGAGGCGAACAGGTCCAGGATGAGCGCATTGGCGCTGCGCAGGATCGCATTGATCGCCGGGTTGACCAGCGTCGAGAAGACGATCGGCCGGCGCCCGTGGCGGTCGTAGGATTCGTTGATCCGGGCGATGGCGTCGAGCGCCTTGTCCGGGTTGTCGATGAAGGAAATGCGGTGATGGCGCAGATCGAGGCTTTCGAACTGCGTCAGGACCGCGTGGCCCAGGGTCTCGGCCGTGATGCCGGTGCCGTCGGACACGAAGAAGATGTCGCGCACTTGCGGCGGCGGGGCGGAGGCAGTCATATATAAGACTCGGGCGGCCGGGGTAGAATGGCCATTCTGGCATAGGCGGCGGCGGTGTTCGGCCGGCTCCGCCGGCGCAACGGCAGGGGGATATCGCATGAGCAGCGGGAATCTGGTCATTGCACTGCGCGACCTGCGCATGACCGACGTGGAGCGCGTCGGCGGCAAGAACGCCTCGCTGGGCGAGATGATCAGCCAGCTGGCCGCAAGCGGGCGTGCGCGTGCCCGACGGCTTTGCCACGACGGCCCACGCGTTCCGCGAATTCCTGCGCGCACAACGACCTGCGCGAGCGCATCGCGGCGCGCCTGGCGGCGCTCGACGTCGACGACGTGCGCGCGCTGGCGCAGGCCGGCGAGGAGATCCGCCGCTGGATCGCGGACGCGCCGTTCCCGCCGACCTCGAGGCGGCCGTGCGCGAGCATTACGGCGCGCTGGCCGGCGGCGCCGGGACGATCGCCGTCGCCGTGCGCTCTCGCGCCACGGCCGAAGACCTGCCGGACGCATCGTTCGCCGGTCAGCAGGAGACCTTCCTGAACGTCGTCGGCGTCGAGGACGTGCTCGAACGCATGCGCGACGTGTTCGCGTCGCTGTACAACGACCGCGCCATCTCCTATCGCGTGCACAAGGGCTTCGCGCACGCCGACGTCGCGCTGTCGGCCGGCGTGCAGCGCATGGTGCGCTGCGACCTGGGCGCGGCCGGCGTGATGTTCACGCTCGACACCGAATCGGGCTTCCGCGACGTCGTGTTCATCACCTCCAGCTACGGCCTGGGCGAGACGGTCGTGCAGGGCGCGGTCAATCCGGACGAGTTCTACGTCCACAAGCCCACGCTGGCCGCCGGCAAGTACGCGCGGTCATCCGCCGCAGCCTGGGCTCCAAGCTGATCAAGATGGTGTTCACGAGCCGGCGGCGGCCGGCGCAGCGGCCGCGCGGTGACGACCGTCGACGGTCGACGACGCGCAGCGCAACCGCTTTTCGCTCGCCGACGACGACGTGCTCGAACTGGCGCGGTTACGCCGTCATCATCGAAAAGCACTACGGCCGGCCGATGGACATCGAGTGGGGCAAGGACGGCAGCGACGGCAAGCTCTACATCCTGCAGGCGCGTCCCGAGACGGTGAAGAGCCAGGCCGCAGCAGGCAAGGCCGAGCTGCGCTACAAGCTCAAGGGCACCGCGCACGGTGCTGGCCGACGGGCCGCGCCATCGGCCAGAAGATCGGCGCCGGTCCGGTGCGCGTGGTCGCACGATGCCGCCGAGATGGACCAGGTCCAGCCGGGCGACGTGCTGGTCACCGACATGACCGACCCGAACTGGGAGCCGGTGATGAAGCGCGCCGCGGCGATCGTCACCAACCGCGGCGGGCGCACCTGCCACGCGGCGATCATCGCGCGCGAGCTGGGCATTCCGGCGGTGGTCGGCTGCGGCGACGCGACCGACGTGCTGAAGCGAAGGCGTGGCCGTCACGGTGTCCTGCGCCGAAGGCGACACCGGCATGATCTACGACGGCCTGCTCGAGACCGAAGTCGACGAAGTGCAGCGCGGCGACGCTGCCCGACATCCCGGTCAAGATCATGATGAACGTCGGCAATCCGCAGCTGGCGTTCGACTTCCGCAGCTGCCCAACGCCGGCGTCGGCCTGGCGCGGCTCGAATTCATCATCAACAACAACATCGGCGTGCACCCGAAGGCGATCCTCGACTACCCGAGCGCTGGACGATCGACCTGAAGACGGCCGTCGAGCGCGCTGTCCCGCGGTTATGCCGATCGCCGCGCGCGTTCTATCGTCGACAAGCTGACCGAAGGCATCGCGACGATCGCCGCGGCGTTCTGGCCGAAGCCGGTGATCGTGCGCCTGTCCGACTTCAAGTCGCAACGAGTACAAGAAGCTGATCGGCGGCTCGCGCTACGAGCCGGACGAAGAAAACCCGATGCTGGGCTTCCGCGGCGCGTCGCGTTACATCGCGCCGAGCTTTGCCGAGCGCTTCGAGCTGGAATGCGCGGCGCTGAAGCGGGTGCGCGACGACATGGGCTTCACCAACGTCGAGATCATGGTGCCGTTCGTGCGCACGCTCAAGGAGGCGCGGCAGGTGACCGCGCTGCTGGCCGAGCACGGCCTGAAGCGCGGCGAGAACGGGCTGCGCGTGATCATGATGTGCGAAGTGCCGTCCAACGCGATGCTGGCCGAGGAGTTCCTGGAGTTCTTCGACGGCTTCTCGATCGGCTCCAACGACCTGACCCAGCTCACGCTGGGCCTGGACCGCGATTCCGGGCTGGTGGCCGACGACTTCGACGAGCGCGATCCGGCGGTCAAGGAGCTGCTGCAGCGCGCGATCGCCGCCTGCCGCAAGCACGGCAAGTACGTCGGCATCTGCGGCCAGGGGCCGTCGGACCACTCGACTTCGCGAAGTGGCTGGTCGAGCAGGGCATCGAATCGATCTCGCTGAATCCGGATTCGGTGGTCGACACCTGGCGGCGCATCGCCGCTGCCGGGCGCTGAGGCGCCCGGCAGCGGGGTCGATCGACCATCAGCGGGAGCGTTGCTTGAGCAGGCGGTTCTGCTCGCGTTTCCAGTCGCGGTCCTGCTGCGCAGCGCGTTTTTCGAACTCGCGCTTGCCCTTGGCCAGGCCGATGGTCAGCTTCACGCGGCCGCGCGTGAAGTGCAGGTCCAGCGGCACGAGGGTGTAGCCGGCCCGTTCGACCTTGCCGATCAGCTTGCGGATCTCGTCGGCCTTGAGCAGCAGCTTGCGGGTGCGCGTCGGTTCGGCCACGATGTGCGTCGACGTGGTGGGCAGCGTGTTGATGTGCGCATTGAGCAGGAACAGTTCGGCGCCGCGCACGATCACGTAGGCCTCGTTCATCTGCACGCGCCCGGCGCGGATGCTCTTGACCTCCCAGCCCTGCAGGACGAGGCCGGCCTCGAAGCGTTCCTCGACCTGATAGTCGTAGCGGGCCTTGCGGTTCTGGGTGATGGACATGGGGTGCGTGCAGAGCGGGTGCAGCGCGCCGGCGGCGCCGGGGCTGGCAGGACGATTCCGGCCGATACAATTCGAGTGTAACAACCGTCGAACCGGCCGCCCGCAGCGGCCGGCGAGCAGCCCCGGAGAATGCACCGGTGGAGCGCAGCGCCGCTCCCCGGCAAGACGACCGCCATGCACCGCGTCGACCGATCCGTACTGGTTCCCTACAGCGACGCGCAGATGTTCGCGCTGGTGCAGGACGTGGCGCATTATCCGCAGTTCCTGCCGTGGTGCCCGGCGGCGCACGTGCGCCCGCTCGGCACCGACGGGGATGTCGAGGCGCGCGTGGATATCGCCTACCTGGGCGTGCGCAGCCACTTCACGACGCGCAACGTGCACCACTTTCCCGCCCGCATCGAACTCACCCTGGTCGATGGTCCGTTCCGCACGCTGCGCGGGCAATGGCGTTTCCTGGCCCTGGGCGCCGACGCCTGCAAGGTCGGACTGGTGCTCGAATACGGCTTCAGTGCCGGCGTGCTCGGCCGCCTGATCGCGCCGGTGTTCGAGCGCGTCACCAGCTCGCTGGTCGATGCCTTCGCCGCGCGGGCCGAGCAACTGTATGGCGCCGCCTGATCCGGGCAGTGCCGGCGCACTGCAGGTCCTGGTGGTGTACGCGCTGCCCGGGCGCCAGTGGGAGGTCGCGGTGCGCCTGGCGCCGGGGGCGACGGCGGCCGACGCGGTGGAGCGCTCGGGGCTGTGCCGGCAACTGCCGCAATTGCAGGGGGCGGCGCTGGACCTGGGGATCTTCAATCGCCCCTGCGCCGCCGACACCCCGCTGCGCGACGGCGACCGGGTGGAGATCTACCGGCCGCTGCTGCTCGATCCGAAGGCGGCGCGCCATCTGCGGGTGGCGCGCAAGCGCCGGGCCGCGGCGCGGGCGGCGTCGACCAGGACCGCCACCTGAGTGTACGATCCGCCGGCGTCATCCACGGGAACCCACCATGAACTCCTCCGGCACGGCCCGCATGCCCAGCGGCATACCCTTCATCGTCGCCAACGAGTTCGCCGAGCGCTTCTGCTACTACGGCATCAATGCGATCCTGGCGGTGTACCTGGTGCAGTCCCTGCACTTCGGCGACGCGCAGGCCACGACCTGGGTATCGCTGTTCAAGTCCGGGTCGTATTTCTTTCCGCTGCTCGGCGCGGTGGTCTCGGATGTCTTCTGGGGCAAGTTCCGCACGGTGATCACCTTTTCCGCTCGCCTACTGCGCCGGCTGCGTCGTCCTGGCGCTGGCGCGCGACCCGGTGATGATCGGTGCCGGGCTGTTTCTCGTCGCCTTCGGCACCGGGGGCATCAAGCCGTGCGTCTCGACCAATGTCGGCGACCAGTTCACCAGCAAGCAACCAGCACCTGATCGAGCGGGCGTTCAGCTGGTTCTACCTCGCCATCAACGCGGGTTCGACGATCTCGATCCTGCTTGTGCCCTGGCTGCTGCCCGCGCTACGGCCCGGGCGTGGCCTTCGGCCTGCCGGCGGCGATGATGTTCGTCGCGACGATCGTCTTCTGGCTCGGCCGCAAGCAGGTTCGCCGTGGTGCCGCCGGCCGGCAAGGTCTGGCTGCGCGACATCCTGTCGGCCAGCGGCCTGGCGACCGTCGCGCGGCTGCTGCTGATCTACCTCTTCATCGCCTTCTTCTGGGCGCTGTGGGACCAGAGCAACGGCACCACGTGGACGCTGCAGGCCCGCTCCGACCTGATGGACAAGAACCTGGGCTTCGGCATCACGCTGCTGCCGGCGCAGATTCAGTTCGTCAACGCGCGTGCTGATCCTGACGCTGGTGCCGATCTTCACCTACGTCATCTATCCGGTCGTGGCGCGCATCGCCGTGGTCACCCCGCTGCGCAAGATCGGGGCCGGCCTGCTCGTCACCGGGGGTTCGTTCCTCATCATCGCGGGCATCGAGGCGCGCATCCAGGCGGGCCATACGGTCAGCGTGTGGTGGCAGATCCTGGCGTTCGTGGTGCTCACGGCCGGCGAGGTGCTGGTGTCGATCACCGCGCTCGAGTACTCGTACAAGCAGGCGCCGCTGACGATGAAGAGCTTCATCATGGCGCTGTTCCTGCTGTCTATCAGCGCCGGCAACCTGCTGACCGCGGCGGTCAATCACTACATGGTGCGGCCATTGCAGGCCGGCACCATGGTCACGGGTGCGCAGACGTGGATCGACCTCGGCGGGGCCCCGGCGCCGCTGGTTTCCGGTCAGAAGATCGATTTCGCCGGCGCCACCGGGGTCGAGGTGCTGCAGGCCGACGGTCGCGTCGAGCCGCTGGAGGGCACCTACCTGATCGCCCGCATCGAACCGGACGGCACCCGGGTCCAATTGATGGACGCGGTGACGCGAGCGCCGCTGGCGACGCGCGGCGCGTTCGATGGCGCCCGCGCCAGCGTGTCGACCTACGCGCTGGTCGGTCCGGACTACTTCACGTTCTTTGCCAAGATGATGGGCGTCGTCGCGCTGATCTTCCTGGTCGTGGCGGCGCTCGTGCCGGAGGTGACGCACGTGCGCCAGGCCGACGGGGCCCAGGCGCCGGCCTGAGCGCGGCGGACGCCGTCGCGCGACGGCGCGTCCCGGCTAGCAGTTGCGGGCGATCGCTTCCTGCGCCTTGGCGGCCTCGGCGGCGCGCTGATCGTCGTCGAGGAAGCTGCGGTTGCCGTCGGCATCGGGCCGCATCAGGCGGGTGCCGCTCTCGATCGTCTGCAGGTAGCTCCTGGCCTCGTTGCAGGCGGCGGCGCGCGCATCGGCCTGGGCCTGCTCCTGCGCCGACTTCTGCTGCGCCTTGTCGCGATCGGCCAGCCGTTTGCGAAAATCGGCGTCCTGCTCGGCCAGCGAGCGCGGTGCGGACGCCGGCTTGGCGCTGCGCGCATCGCCTTCGGCGCCCGGAGCGCCATCCGGGCGATTGCCGCCGGCCGATCCGGTGCCGCCGTAATTGCCGCCATAGCCGCTGCCCGCGGCGCCTTCGGCGGGGTTCGGGGCCGCGGTGGGCTGGTGCAGGATGGAGTCGGGCCGCACGTCGGGCGGCGGCGGCGCGTCGGAATAGGTGATGCCGCCGCTGGTGTCGCGCCAGACCCATTGCGCGTGTGCGATGCCGCACACGGCGAGCATTGCCAGGATGGCGGCGCGGCCGGCACGCCGGCGGTCGATCCAGTGGCGGGGAATCTGCATGGGCGCTCCGAAAGGGGGCTGCGCGGGTCGGTGGGCGCGGCCCGGATGGCCTTGGCCGCGCGCGCGCCAGGCCACCGGTGGGTGCAACGGCGATGCGGCGACAGCCATGCGTCGCGGATTGCGCATAGCGGGCGATTGTAGGGTGCATCGGCCCCGGTGGAAACCGGAAAAACGGCCGAATCGCCGGGGCCCGGGACGCTTTGGGGAACTGTCTATAATCCGCTTTTGCGTCAAGAGGATGGGCATGCGTTTCCGAGAAAAGGCGCTGACTTTCGATGACGTGCTCCTGGTACCCGCGTACTCCGCGGTGCTGCCGCGGGAGACGGACCTGAGCACGCGGCTGACCCGCCGCATTCCGCTGAAGCTTCCGCTGGTGTCGGCCGCGATGGACACGGTCACCGAAGCGCGCCTGGCGATCGCGATGGCGCAGGAGGGCGGAATCGGCATCATCCACAAGAATCTTTCTGCCGGCGCAGCAGGCGGCCGAAGTCGCTCAAGGTCAAGCGCCTCGAGTCCGGCGTGCTGCGCGATCCGATCACCATACCGCCCGACATGCGGGTGCGCGATGTGATCGAACTGACCCGTGCGCACAAGCATTTCCGGCTTGCCGGTCATCGACAGCGGCGGCCGGGTGGTGGGCATCGTCACCAACCGCGACCTGCGCTTCGAGACCCGGCTGGACATCCCCGTGCGCGAAATCATGACGCCGCGCGAACGCCTGGTCACCGTGCACGGAAGGCGCCACGCTGGACGAGGCCAAGGCGCTGATGCACCGCCACCGGCTGGAGCGCGTGGTGGTGATCGACGACGATTTCGTCCTGCGCGGCCTGATGACCGTCAAGGACATCACGCGCACGACCGAGCATCCGCTGGCGGCCAAGGACGAACTGGGCAAGCTGCGCGTCGGGGCGGCGGTGGGCGCGGGTGATGGCGACGAGGAACGCGTGGCCGCCCTGGTGCAGGCCGGCGTCGACGTCATCGTCGTCGACACCGCCCACGGGCACACCCGCGGGCGTGCTCGACCGCGTGCGCTGGGTCAAGCAGCAATTTCCCGCAGGTCGACGTCATCGGCGGCAACATCGCCACCGGCGAGGCCGCCCTGGCGCTGGTCGAATACGGCGCCGATGGCGTGAAGGTCGGCATCGGTCCGGGCTCGATCTGCACCACCCGCATCGTGGCCGGCGTGGGCGTGCCGCAGATCAGCGCCATCGACGGCGTGGCGCGGGCGCTCGAGGGCAGCGGCGTGCCGATCATCGCCGACGGCGGCGTGCGCTACTCGGGCGACATCGCCAAGGCGCTGGCGGCCGGCGCGTCCACCGTGATGATGGGCAGCATCTTTGCCGGTACCGAAGAGGCGCCCGGCGAAGTGGTCCTGTACGAGGGCCGCTCGTACAAGACGTACCGCGGCATGGGCAGCCTGGGCGCCATGAAGCGCGGTGCCGCCGACCGTTACTTCCAGGACAACGAGGCCAACATCGACAAGCTCGTGCCGGAAGGCATCGAGGGCATGGTGCCGTACAAGGGCAGCATCGTCTCCATCCTGTTCCAGCTGGCCGGCGGCGTGCGCTCGAGCATGGGGTATTGCGGCTGCCGCACCATCGACGACATGCGCCAGCGCGCCGAGTTCGTCGAGATCACCAATGCCGGCATGCGCGAGTCGCACGTGCACGACGTGCACATCACCAAGGAAGCGCCCAACTACCGCGTGGAGTAAGCGCCGCTGACCGCGCCGCGCGCGCGCGCCCGTGCGCCCGGCAGCGCGCCGGCGGCCAGGGCGGCACGGGGGCGGCGACCGGAACCCATGAACCACGACCGTATCCTCATCCTCGATTTCGGCTCCCAGGTCACCCAGCTGATCGCGCGCCGGGTGCGCGCCGCTGCGGTGTACTGCGAGATCCACCCCTGCGACATGGCGGCCGATGCCATCCGCGCGTTCGCGCCGCGCGGCATCATCCTCTCGGGCAGCCACCAGTCGGCCTACGAAGACACCACCGACCGGGCTCCCGACGTGGTCTTCGAGCTGGGCGTGCCGGTGCTCGGCATCTGCTACGGCATGCAGACCATGGCGCAACAGCTGGGCGGGCGCGTCGGCCAGGGCGCCAAGCGTGAATTCGGCTTCGCCCAGGTGCGCGCGCGCGGCCATACGCGCCTGCTGGAGGGCCTGCAGGACGCCGCGGGCCCGCACGGCGAAGGACTGCTGGACGTCTGGATGAGCCATGGCGACAAGGTCGAGCAGATGCCGCCCGGGTTCGCGCTCATGGCATCGACGCCGAGCTGTCCGGTCGCCGGCATGGCCGACGAGCAGCGCGGGTTCTATGCCGTGCAGTTTCATCCCGAAGTCACCCATACGCGGCAGGGCCAGGCGCTGCTGACGCGTTTCGTGCGCGACATCTGCGGTTGTCGCGGCGACTGGAACATGCCCGATTACGTCGGCGAGGCCGTGGCGCGGATCCGTGCGCAGGTCGGCCAGGACGAGGTGATCCTGGGCCTTTCGGGGGGCGTCGACTCCTCCGTCGCGGCGGTGCTGATCCACCGCGCCATCGGCCGCCAGCTCACCTGCGTATTCGTTGACAACGGCCTGCTGCGCCAGGACGAGGCGCGCCAGGTGGTCGACACCTTCGAGCGCCACCTGGGACTGCGCCTGGTGCACGTGGACGCTGCCGAGCGTTTCCTGGCGCGGCTGGCCGGCGTGAGCGACCCGGAGGCCAAGCGCAAGATCATCGGCCGCGAATTCGTCGAGGTCTTCCAGCAGGAGGCCGCGCAGCGCAGCCAGGCCCGCTGGCTGGCGCAGGGAACCATCTATCCGGATGTCATCGAGTCGGCCGGGGCGGCGTCGAAGAAGGCCGTGACGATCAAGTCGCATCACAACGTCGGCGGACTGCCCGACAGCCTGCACCTGAAGCTGCTCGAACCACTGCGCGAGCTGTTCAAGGACGAAGTGCGCGAGCTGGGCCTCGCGCTGGGGCTGCCGCCCGAGATGGTGCACCGCCATCCGTTTCCCGGACCGGGGCTGGGGGTGCGGATCCTGGGCGAGGTGCGGCGCGAATTCGCCGATCTGCTGCGCCGCGCCGACGCGATCTTCATCGAGGAATTGCGCCGCAGCGGCTGGTACGACCGCACCAGCCAGGCCTTCGCGGTGTTCCTGCCGGTGCGCAGCGTCGGCGTCATGGGCGACGGGCGCACCTATGAATGGGTGGTGGCGCTGCGCGCCGTGCAGACGCAGGATTTCATGACGGCGCACTGGGCGCCGCTGCCGCACGAGCTGCTGGCCCTGGTCTCCAATCGCATCATCAACGAGGTGCGCGGCATCAACCGCGTGGTCTACGACATCTCCGGCAAGCCGCCCGCGACCATCGAGTGGGAGTAGGTAACATCATATTGACACGATAACACGAGTGGTGTTATCGTGTCAATATGATGTTACATGCAACCACCGCAGAGCATTCCGCGGACATCGCCGTTCGCGCGTACCTGCACGAAACGCTGGGACTCGCTCCCAAGGTTCGGGCGTGGCCCGGCGCTGGCAAATTGCCGTATTTCCTGCTTGATGCCTTCGACGTCCGCGAGCTAACGCTACGGGATCGGCTGGTTCTCCTGGCGATCGAAAAGCGGGCTGCAAAGCCGGGCCTGGCCAATGTTCGCGGCCAGATTGCCAAGCTGCGCGAGCTCGCCGGCGCTCCGGTGGTATATGTGACGAGCGCCCTCGCGTCTTATGAGCGAAAACGACTCATCGAGCAAAAGGTGCCGTTCCTGGTGCCGGGCAATCAGCTCTATCTGCCGGACTTGGGGATCGACCTGCGCGAGTACTTTCGCACGCCGCCCGTTGCGCAGGACACGGCACTCAGTCCGGCGACGCAGGCGATCCTGATTGCAATCCTACTGCGACAGCCTTGGCGTGCCGATTGGCAGCCCGCCGACATGGTCGCCGACCTGGGGTACACCGCGATGACGCTGTCCCGGGCTGTGAAGGAGATCACGGCCGCCGATATCGCGACGTTGCGCACTGAGGGTAGGGCGCGGTGGCTACATACGGAACACACTGCCGCGCAGACGTGGGACCGGGCGAAGCCCTTGATGCGTAGTCCGGTAAAACGCCGCTTCTGGGCAAACCCGATTCCCAAGTGGAAGCCGCCTCACGTCCTGCTGGCGGGCCTGAGCTCGCTGGCGAGATACACGATGCTTGCCGAGCCGCGGTGCCCGATTTATGCGATCAGTCCCGCGCAGTGGAAGACCGCGATGCAGGCCGGCCTCGAGGTACTGCCCGAGCCGCTGCCGGGTGCGTGGGAATGGGAACTCTGGCACTACAGCCCCGCTCTCGTACCGAGCAGCGAGGCAGTCGATCCGCTCTCCCTGACGCTCAGCCTGCAGGCAAACCCCGACGAGCGCGTTCAGCTCGCCCTCGATGAACTAAAGGGGCGCTTCCCGTGGTGAGGGGACTCGACATTTTCCGGACACATTTTGCTGGCCACGCTGATCAGTACGTGCTGATCGGCGGCACGGCCGCGACGCTCGCGATGGAAGGGGCGGGTCTCGAGTTTCGCGCCACGAAGGACCTGGACATCGTCCTGCACATCGAAGCGCTCCGGCCGGATTTCGGTGCGGTGTTCTGGAGCTTCTTGGAAGCGGGCGGCTACGAGGTGCGACAGGCGAGCGTCTCCGGCAAGCCCGTCTTCTACCGGTTCCAGAAGCCGGCCGATCCGCGCTTCCCGGCCATGCTGGAGTTATTCTGTCGCGCACCCGACGGAATCGAGCTTGCCGAAGGCAGTCACCTCACGCCCATTCCAATCGACGAGGCCGTCGCGAGCCTGTCCGCGATCCTGCTCGATGAGGCGTATTACATGTTCGTCCTGGCCGGCCGCCGGGAAGCAGATGGGTTGCCGTGGGTCGGCGAAGACAGGCTCATCCCCCTCAAGGCCAGCGCGTGGCTGGACCTGGGAGAACGCCAGGCCAGGGGCGAGCCCGTTGACAGCAAGAACATCCGCAAACATGTGAACGACGTGATGCGGCTGTCGCAACTTCTCGCGCCGGAGCTTCGGATCGCCATCGCCCCGCGCATTGTGAACGATCTGAATCGTTTCCTCGATGGTATCAAGGCGGATCGCTCGATCGATCCGAGATCCATTGGTATCAACAGCAGCGTTGCCGAGATCTCCCAACGCATCGCCTTGGTTTACGACTTGACTCGGCGCCAGCAGACATGACGGCGTCGGGCACCCACCCCGGCGCGGCCGTGTTGGTGGCGGCAGTACAGCGGGTGGAAATCTTGCGACCCATGCCGAGGCCAGTGGACCCTGGACAGGTCGATCGAACATCTTTGCCGGAAGCGAAAATCGCGCTCTTCCGGTCGCTGTTCCGCGTCCGCGACGACGTGTACGCGAGACGATTCGAGAGCCGAAAGACGGGCAAGTCAGGGTACGCTCCCGCTTGCGCGAACGAGTGGGTGCGCGGGATCTGCGAGAAGCCGCGCGTCAAATGCGCAGCCTGCCCTAACCGTCGACTGCTTCCGCTGACTGACGACGTCATCCGCTGGCACCTGTCAGGGTGCGACCCTGATGGCGAGCCCTTTGTCGCTGGTGGCTATCCGCTGTTTGCTGATGAGACCTGCGCCTTCCTCGCGATCGATTTCGACAAGGCCGAGTGGTGCAAGGACGTAAGCGCTTTCCTCGAAACTTGTCGCCGTATGCACCTGCCGGCTGCGCTCGAGCGATCACGCTCCGGGCGTGGCGGACACGTCTGGCTGTTCTTCGAGGAGGCCATCCCGGCGGCCCTGACCCGACGGCTCGGTTCCACCTTGCTGACAGAGACCATGGAACACCGGCCGGACGTCGGACTGGATTCCTACGACCGCCTCTTTCCTAACCAGGATTTCCTGCCGCAAGGCGGATTCGGAAACCTGATCGCCTTGCCGCTGCAAAAGGTGCCGCGCGATCAGGGCAACAGCGTGTTTCTGGATGACGCGCTCGATCCTTGGTCGGATCAATGGGCGTTTCTCGCAGGCCAGCAAAGGATAGGGCGGGCCCAAGTCGAAGGCCTGGTCCAGGAGGCGGAACGACGGGGTCGCGTACTTGGTGTGCGTTTTCCGCCAGCGGAAGAAGATGACATCGCACCGTGGACTGCGCCGCCGTCACGCCGTGGCAGAGATGCCCCAATTGCCGGTGAACTACCACAGGCGTTGCAGTTGGTCCTTGGCAACCAGATATACATCGCCAAGGAAGGATTGCCTCCTGCGCTGCGAAATCGCCTGCTTCGGCTGGCCGCGTTTCAAAACCCGGAGTTCTACAAGGCGCAGGCGATGCGCTTGTCAACGTATGGCAAGCCACGCGTCATCGCCTGCGCCGAAGATCATCCGCATCATAGCGGCCTGCCGCGAGGCTGCCTCGACGACGTTCGCGCGACACTCCGGGACCTGGGCATTCGAATCGCTGTCCGCGACGAGCGCTATGCAGGGCAGCCGCTGTGCGCCGACTTCAGCGGCGAACTTCGGCCCGAGCAGAAGACCGCGGCCGAGGCGATGCTCGCGCACGACATGGGCGTGTTGGCGGCGACGACGGCATTTGGAAAGACGGTGGTGGCGGCCTGGCTGATCGCAAAGCGCGGTGTCAATGTGCTCGTGCTCGTGCATCGTCGGCAACTTCTGGATCAGTGGGTCGAACGACTCTCGGCATTTCTCGGCGTGCCTGCGAAGGCGATTGGTCGCATTGGCGGCGGGAGAAGTCGGCCGAACGGGCAGATCGACGTGGCCGTCATCCAGAGTCTGGTCAAGAAGGGAGTCGTCGACGATCGTGTTGCCGACTACGGCCATGTGATCGTCGATTAGTGCCATCATCTGTCGGCGCCGGGATTTGAGGAGGTGGCGCGCCAGGTCAAGGCGCGCTATTTCCTGGGGCTGTCGGCGACGGTTGTCCGCAAGGACGGTCATCAGCCGATCATCTTCATGCAATGTGGACCCGTGCGCCACCGCGTGGATGCGAAGCAGCAGGCGGCGAAGCGGCCCTTCGACCATTTTGTCACTGTGCAGCCGACGGCGTTCCTGCCAACCCGGGAGGAGTCTGCGGATAGGCGCATCGAATTCCAGTCCCTATACCAGGAACTGATCGAGGACGAACAGCGAAACCGCCGAATCTGCGCGGATGTCGTCGAATCGGTGCGCGCCGGTCGGTCACCGCTCGTGCTGACCGAGCGGAACGATCACCTGGAGCGCCTCGAGCAAATGCTCGCGCCAAGCATCGCGCACGTGCTGGCACTTCGCGCTGGGATGGGAAAGAAGCAAAAGCAAGCAATGGCCGATCGACTTGCGGCCATTTTGCCCGAGGAACCCAGGGTCATCCTGGCAACGGGAAAATACGTGGGGGAGGGATATGACGACCCGCGCCTCGATACCCTGTTCCTGACGCTACCGGTGTCGTGGCGCGGCACCATCGCTCAGTACGCTGGCCGCTTGCATCGGCTTTACGATGGCAAGCGCGAGGTGCTCATCCACGACTATGCGGATCTGCACGTTCCCATGTTGGCGCGGATGTTTGATCGGCGTTGCCGCGGGTACGAGAGCATCGGCTACACGATTCATTTGCCGGCGAGCGCCACCCCGGGTTGGCCTGCTGACGTACCGCTGCCCTCAGACCCAATGTGGAAGCGCGATTACTCGCGCAGCGTCCGCAGACTCATCCGCGACGGTGTCGACCTTCCTCTGGCAGGCCTGTTTGTTCACGCGGCCCGAACGATCCCGCCAGATGCGGAAGGGACGGAACGGGCGCGCAGTGCGGCTGAAGCATTCTTGTACCGGCGATTGGAGACCCTGCCGGAAACGAAGGGACGATTCCGACTGAACGCCTTGCTACCGATCGCCTTCGACGCGACAGCGAGCCTTGAGGTTGATCTCCTGTGCGAAGACATGCGGGTGGCGGTGGAACTGGACGGCCCCCAGCACCTTGCCGACCCCGTCGCATACCGGCGCGACCGGAGCAAGGATCGATTGCTGCAACAGAGCGGGTATTTCGTCTTGCGCTTTCTCGCCGAGGATGTGGGCAAGGAATTGGACTTGGTACTCGACAGTGTTCTGCGCACGGTCGCGGGGCGGCGCTCCTAACGTGTGACGGTAAAAATTTAGACAGAGAAGTTAGGATAATCAATTGGTTGTGTCGTTTGATAGCGACGTATTTTTTGGGGCATCTCGGACCCGTAGAGACGGGCCTTGATCCCGCCGGCAATCATCGCTGCAACCGATAGATGGCGATAGATCTCGAAAGGTGCCTTTTTTGACAATCGCCCGGAAACCCGCGCCAATGCTGGTGCCCGGCAGATTGACGGTAAAAATGACGGTAAAAACCTGCGCGGCAACGCCCAGCTCCTTTCGGATCAACAGCTTGGAAGGCTCGTTGATGATCGAGTGGGAGTAGGTTTCTTTGATAGTCTGTGTTTGTCGTAGTCACGCTACGATTGAAGCAACCATATTAAATTGACTTTCGCTTGAAAAAGTTGTAAAAATCGTAGCATGGCTACGACTAATCCAAGCAAGCTAAACACACTCTACATGCGGCTGGCACCGGGAACTCCGCTGACCTCGGAGGACTTGGCGGCGCTTGGTATCTCCGCAGACCTGGCCGTCCACTATGTCCGTGCAGGTTGGCTCGTGCGCATGGCCCGCGGGGTGTATGGCCGTCCGAACGACACCCCGGCCCTGCACCCCAGTCTGCTGCTGTTGCAGCGCAGATTCGAGGGGATGCACGTCGGCGGCAAGTCGGCCCTGGACTGGTACGGCGTGCGCCAGTACGTGTCGCAGCAGCCAGTGCTGCAACTGTATGGATGGACGGCAGCCCGCCTGCCGGAATGGTTCACCGCACACTTCCCGGCCGAGTACCACCGCAAGCGCCTGTTTGACGAGCAGCCGGACGCATTGCTGCACGTCCACCCCTTTGAGAAGCGCAGCGGGGCGCCGCAGGTGTCGGCGCCGGAGCGTGCATTGCTGGAACTGTTGAGCGAAGTCGGCGTGCGCCAGCCCTTGCAAGAAGGCCGCGAACTCGTCGAAAGCGCCTACAGCTTGCGCGCCGATGTGCTGCGCGAGTTGTTGCAGCACTGCACGAGCGTCAAGACCGTGCGGCTGTGCCTGCAACTCGGCCGCGAGGGTTCGCTGCCCTGGGTGAGCAAGCTCGATCCGGGTACGCTGCCGACGGGCAGCAAGCGACCCTGGGTGTCCCGATCGGCCGACGGCCTGCTCGTGCTCAAGCCGTGAACCAGACCTATCTCGATACCGCGCGCCTGCTGACACAGGTGGCGCCGCTCGTGTTCGTGGACGACACCTTTGCATTGAAGGGCGGTACCGCGATCAATCTGTTCGTGCGCGACATGCCGCGCTTGTCGGTTGATCTCGATCTGGTGTTTCCCGACCACACGCTGCCGCGCGACGAGGCGCTCGCACGCATCAACGAGGGCGTCCGGCAGGCCGCCGAACGGTTGAAGAAGCGAGGATTCCAGACGCATGCGCCTGCGGCAGCAGCAGGGACGACGAAATTGCTGGTGAGCCGCGGCTCGATCCAAGTCAAGATCGAAGTCAACTTCGTTATGCGCGGAACGGTGAAGCCGGTGCACCGTGCTTCGCTGACGCCCGCCGCCCGCGATGTGTTGATGGCCGATCTGGACATCCCGGTCGTGTCGCTGGAGGACGTGTACGGCGGCAAGCTGGTGGCTGCGCTGGATCGGCAACACCCGCGCGACTTGTTCGACGTGATGCAACTCTTTGCGCATGAGGGCATCACGCCCGGCATTCGGCGCGCTTTCGTGATCTATCTGTCCAGCAGCAACCGGCCGATCCACGAGGTGCTGTTCGCGCCACTGCGGGACATCCGGCACGACTACGAGCACAACTTCCAGGGTATGACGGCCGAGCCAGTGCCGCTCGATGCGCTGCTTGCCGCGCGAGAGCGCATGGTGCGCGAAATCCGGCTGGGCTTGGACATCAGCGAGCGGCGTTTCCTGCTGTCGCTGGCAGCCAGCACGCCGGAGTGGTCACTGCTGGGCGTCGCGCATCTCGAACAACTGCCGGGCATCCGCTGGAAACTACACAATCTGGCACAGTTGCAGAAGGCCGATGCGAAGAAGTTCGCGGAGCAGACCGATGCGCTGGCCGCGAGGTTGACCTCGGCATCGGGCACGGGGGTCAATATTGGATCGGGGCCGACACAGGGTCCACCGTACGGCGTCGTCAGCCAGCAGCGCTGGCTAACGATGGGCTAATTGTCGCGCGGCACAGTGGTGGCCGGCGCTGGTGCGAATGTGCCTGCCTGAATCCGATCCACCGTAGAGGAGCATGATCATGAAGACCAAGGGACCCCTGTTTTTCGCGTTCTTGGGCTCGACAATCCTCGGCACGTCCCTGGCCTTCGCCGGCGCAACCCGCGCGCACGAAGGAACGGAAGACGACGCTGCCCTGATTTCGCGCGCAAAAATCAGCCTGACCCAGGCGATTGCAGCGGCCGAAGGGCACGTGCAGGGCAAGGCCGTTCACGCCGAGCTGGAAAGCAAGAACGGCACGGCCGTCTATGGTGTGGAAGTGGCGCGCGGCACGCAGTCCACGGATGTCGAAGTCGACGCGCGAGACGGCAGGATCATCTCCGCTCAGGCAGACAAACCTGACCCCGAGGAGGGGAATCGCGCGGGTCGGGGGCGGGATGACGATTGATTGTCCTCCCACGATTTGAGCGATTCCGTGCGGTGTAGCAAGAGGTGCGGCAATCGGCCCGCTGCCGAACCGGACCGACGCATGACCACGCAAGCCGGAGCGACATGCGGCAAGGCGCGGTAGGTCTGCGCATCATCCCTGCCGCCCTCGTCCAATGAAGCCAGAGAAGAAATTGCAATCACGGATGCACGGATAATCATGAACAATTCGACGATGCCGGCATTCGGCAAGGTTCCCGAAGTCACGTTGATCTTCTGGATCACCAAGATTGCCGCAACAACTCTGGGCGAAACCGGCGGCGATGCCGTGTCGATGTCGATGCATCTCGGTTATCTGGTCGGTACCGGCATTTTCGCCGCCACATTCCTCCTTGCCGTTGCCGCCCAGATCCGCGCCACGCGGTTTCATCCGCTGTTGTACTGGACGACCATCATCGCCACCACGACCGTCGGCACGACGCTTGCCGACTTTGCCGATCGGTCTCTCGGAATTGGCTACACCGGCGGAGCTACCGCGCTGTTCGCACTGTTGATGATCCTGTTGGCTACCTGGTACAAAGTACTGGGATCCGTCTCGGTGGACAGTGTCGCTTCGCCGAGATCGGAAATGTTCTATTGGACGACCATCATGATTTCGCAGACGCTTGGCACCGCACTGGGTGATTGGACGGCCGACACGGCGGGGCTTGGCTATGCGGGCGGCGCCGCGGTATTTGGCATCCTGTTGCTGATCGTCATGGCGGGTTACCTCTGGACCCGGATATCCCGCGCGCTTTTGTTCTGGGTTGCCTTCATACTGACTCGGCCGCTGGGTGCCGTGGTGGGGGATTTTCTCGACAAGCCGATTGCGTCAGGCGGACTGGCACTCAGCCGCTATTCTGCGTCGGCCGTCTTGCTGGCGTTCATCCTGCTGTCCATCGCATTGTTCCGGCAACGGCCGGCGCGGCGCAAGCCTTTTGATCCTGGCGATGATGTGTCATTGGCTCGCGGCTAGGGTGGCGGGAGGGCACAGCGATGCGCGTCCTGCTGGTCGAAGATGATTCCATGATCGGCGACGCGGTGTCGGTGGCCCTCAAGGACGCGGCCTATGCGGTGGACTGGGTGACGGACGGAGCCGCCGCAAGCGCCACCTTGCGCCACGGCGAGCATCAGGCCGTTCTGCTCGATTTGAGCCTGCCCAAGCAGGATGGACTGGACGTGCTGCGGCGCCTGCGGCTAACAGGCAGCACCGTGCCGGTCATCGTCATCACGGCCCGTGATGGCGTTGACGACCGCATCGCAGGTCTGGATTCCGGTGCCGATGACTATCTTGTGAAGCCCTTCGATGTCAACGAATTGCTGGCCCGGCTGCGGGCCGTCATTCGGCGTCAGGGTGGGCAAGCCGCGCCTGTCCTGAGCAATGGCAGGCTCGTCCTTGATCCTGCGACACGCCAGGCGCGCTGCGGTGATGTGGCGCAGCTGCTCAGTGCGCGGGAATTCGCGCTGCTGCACGCTCTGCTGTTGCGGCCCGGTACGATTCTGGGCCGGGACGAGCTGGAAGAGCGCATTTATGGCTGGAATGAAGAAGTCGAAAGCAACGCCGTGGACTTCCTGATCCATGGCGTACGCAGGAAGCTCGGCGCCGACGTTATCAGGAACGTGCGCGGCGCCGGCTGGATGGTGGACAAGGCATGAGTCGTTCGCTGCAGCGCCATTTGTCGCTGATGGTCGGAACGGCAATCCTGCTGTCCGGCGTGCTTGCCGCCTTCGCATCCTTCATGCTGGCGTACGGCGAAGCCAAGGAATTCCAGGATGACATGCTGCGGCAGATTGCTGTCCTGACGGTGGGAGCGGCTGCGGATCAAGCGCAGCCGGGTACGGTCGATGCGGCCGTCAACGATCCGGAGTCCAGAATTCTGGTCGTCCGCCTGCCAGGAAATGCTCGTCCGCAGTGGCTGCCGGCGCAATTGCCGGCCGGGTTCCATACGCTGTCTGCCGGGGGCGAGGAGCTGCGGGTCTTCGCTCGCGAAGGGTCATCCGGGGAGCGCACCGTCGTCGCCCAGCCTACCGACGCGCGCGACGAAATCGCCATCGACAGCGCCCTGCGAACGCTGATCCCCTTGCTCCTTCTGTTGCCGTTGCTGACCTGGCTGATCGTTCGCATCATTCGCCGGGAATTCGCATCGCTCGCCCGACTGTCGCGCAACCTGGATGCCCAGGCGGCGGATCGCCCCGGCACAATTGAGGAACAGGGACTACCGGACGAAATCATGCCCTTCGTGCTGGCCATCAACCGCCTGCTGGGACGGGTCAATCACCTGATGAGCGAACAGAGGCGCTTTATTGCAGATGCCGCCCACGAACTTCGCAGCCCCCTGACGGCCCTTTCGTTGCAGGCGCAGAACCTTCGCCAGGCGAACTCGCCGGAGGCGATGCACGAACGTGCCGCGTCCTTGCAGGCCGGCATCGAGCGTGCGCGACGACTTACGGAACAATTGCTGAGTCTGGCCAGAACCCAGGAAGGAGGCAGCACCGAAGCTCTTGTGGATGTCTCGGCCCTGGCCCGTGATCTGATCGCGCAATGCCTGCCTGCTGCGGAGGCCAAGGGCATCGATCTGGGGCTTGAGGAAGCCGATCGCATTTCGCTGCGGGCAGCGCCGGAGTCGCTGCGATCGATACTTGGCAATGCGCTGGATAACGCCATCAAATACACGCCCGCGGGCGGTGAGGTAACGGTCCGGCTGAGGACCGATGCAGAAATGGCGGTCGTGGAAGTTGTCGACAACGGTCCCGGCATTCCATCAGCCGAGCGCGAGAGAGTCTTTGGTGCCTTTTACCGGCTGCCTGGTGCCACCGGTACGGGCGGCGGCCTGGGACTTGCCATAGCGCGTGCGGCGGCGGCCCGGCTGGGCGGCGAACTCGAACTGAAGGATCGATCCGATCGCCCCGGGCTGGTGTTCAGCTACCGGCAGAGTCGGCAACAATGATGATCGAGGGGCGCCGCCAGATTTGAATCGCAAAGTACGGCAACCGTCACGTGCACGGCCGGCGCAGTTGCTGCAACGCGGCAGCGACCTTGCGCGCGGTTCTGTTGATCCGGGTCAACGCGCTGCTGCCCCGGCGGTGCAGCGCTGCCGTGGCGCACGAGTACTGTGTCGTCAAGGGCCCCAGGTGGACACGGTGCCGGACGGCATCGTACCTGGCGGCTCCGCCATCATCGGGGGCCGTATGCATACGCTGCCGGTTTCACCGCACCGTATCCGTCAACTGGAATGGATCGCCGAGGGCGGCTTCGCGATCGCCGTCGCGGTGCTGTCCGTCATAACCCTTGCCACCCTGATCTACGCCTGGTTCCTCGCCTGAGGCGGCAGCC
Source organism: uncultured beta proteobacterium (assembly GCA_963781975.1). Lineage (GTDB taxonomy): Bacteria > Pseudomonadota > Gammaproteobacteria > Burkholderiales > Burkholderiaceae_F > GJ-E10. Next base: position 167,626 of record CAWAHT010000005.1, on the reverse strand, counting down.
GCCGGCATCGACCGGCGCGATGCGCGCTCGCGAGTGCAGCCGGCCGGGGCGGCAATTGCGCCGCGTTGCGCAAACCTCGGCATGCGCCCGGCGCGGGGCAGCCCAGCGGCAACCTGGCGATCCCGGGCAATGGGCGCGGCCCGATGCCGGCACGCGGTGTCCGGCGCCGGACAGTTTTCGCTGCACTGCGATAATATGGCGTCGAAAGGGGGTCTTTATGAACCCGACGCGAGACGGCGCAGTGACCGGCGACGTGGGGCGCCTGTTGCGGGCCATCAGCTTTGCGGCTGAGAAGCACCGGCACCAGCGGCGCAAGGACAAGCACGCCAGCCCCTACATCAACCACCCGATCGAACTCGCCTCCCTGCTCAGCAGCGTCGGCGGCGTCGACGACATCGTGGTGCTGCAGGCGGCGATCCTGCACGATACGGTCGAGGACACCGACACCTCGTACGAGGAGCTCGTGGTGCAGTTCGGCCGCACCGTCGCCGACGTCGTGATGGAGGTGACCGACGACAAGGCGCTGGAGAAGGCGCAGCGCAAGGCGCTGCAGATCGAGCACGCGCCGGGCGCCAGCGCCGCGGCCGCGCTGGTCAAGCTGGCCGACAAGACCTGCAACCTGCGCGACGTCGTCTCGGCGCCACCCGAGCACTGGACGCTGGAGCGGCGCCGCGAATACTTCGACTGGGCGCGCCAGGTGGTGGACGGGCTGCCGCGCGTGAGCGCGCCGCTGCTGGCGGCGTTCGACGCCGCGTTCGCGCAGAAACCCTGAACGCGAGCCGCCGCGCGCGCCGGCCTGCGGCCGGCTGCGCCCCGGCAGGCCGGCCCGGCCCTTGGGCTACGATGGCGGCTTGCTCCTCCGGATCGAGACCCATGCCCAGCAAAATTCCACCCGTGCCGCCGGATGCGCTGGCCCCGGCCGGCACGCTGCCGGTTTCCCGGCGCATTCGCGAGCGCATCCGCGCTGCGCGCGAACCGTTCCACGCCAACGACAACATCGCCGGATTCATCGAACCGGGCGAACTGGCGCTGCTGCTGGACGAGGTCAGCGAACGCGTCCAGGACGTGCTCGAGAGCCTCGTGATCGATACCGCGAGCGACCACAATACGCAGGGCACCGCGCGCCGCGTCGCGCGCATGTACCTCACCGAGGTGTTCAGCGGCCGCTACGTGGCCACGCCGCCGGTCACGGAATTTCCGAACGTCGAGCACCTGAACGAACTGATGATCGTCGGGCCGGTAACGGTGCGCAGCGCCTGCTCCCACCATCTTTGTCCGATCATGGGGCGCGTCTGGATCGGCGTGATGCCCAACGAACACTCCAACCTGATCGGCCTGTCCAAGTACACGCGCCTGTGCGAATGGATCATGAGCCGGCCGCAGATCCAGGAGGAGGCCGTCACCCGCCTGGCCGACCTGCTGCAGGAACGCATGCAGCCCGACGGCCTGGCCGTGGTCATGGAGGCCGACCATTTCTGCATGCAATGGCGCGGCGTCAAGGACGCGAACTCGAAGATGATCAACAGTGTCATGCGCGGCTCCTTTCTCAAGGATGCCGACCTGCGCCGGGAGTTCCTGGCGCTGATCCAGCGCAACAACGCCTAGGAGAACGCGATGCTCGTCCGCCTGCTGTACGCCAGCCGCTCGGTGCGCCCGATCAGCGCGGTTGACGTCGAGTCCATCCTGGCGCAATCGCGCAAGCACAACCCCGACCTGGGCATCACCGGCATCCTGTGCCAGAGCGGCGACATCTTCCTGCAGGTGCTCGAAGGCGGCCGCGCGGCGGTCAACGAGCTGTACGGCCAGATCGTGCGCGACCCGCGCCACCGTGATGTCGCGGTACTGCATTTCGAGGAGGTCGGCGAGCGGCGATTCGCCGGCTGGACCATGGGCCAGGTGAACCTGGCCAAGGTAAATCCGTCGACGCTGCTCAAGTACTGCGAGAAACCGGTCCTGGATCCATACGCGATGTCGGGGCGCACCTCGCTCGCGCTGCTCGAGGAACTGATCGCCACGGCGCAGATCATCGGGCGGGCCGGCTAGGCGCTGTGCCCCGGCTGGAGCGGCAGGGCGGCGGGCGCCACCGCGTCGCCGGGTACGCGTGGCGGATGCGGCGGTGGCCGGCGGCCAATGCGCCGCGGTGTGGGCTGTGCTGCCGCGACGGTGGGCGGCGCGCCGCCGCCGCCGCGGGCTCAGCGCTGCGGAAACGGCGTTCCGGTGCCCTTGGCGTCCTTCTTCACCTTCTTGGCGGCGCGTTTTTCCTTCAGGCTCATGCTCGCCGGCTTCTTGCTTTCCTTGGTGCTCTGACGCTCCTTGCCCATGGATTTCCCCCCGATAGCCCCGCGCGGACGATCCTGCGGGCGCGCGCGGCGCACCGCACCGCCGCCGTCCAGTATAGACCGCACGGCGCCGCTCGCGCCGGCGGCGGCGCGCGGGCAGTAGTATTGCGCTGGCGGGCGCGGCGAACCAAAGCGGCGGCGCGCGTCGCGCGGCCCGCCGACCGGGGCGCGTGGTTTCAATCAACGATAGGGGACGCGGTGCCGGACAGGGACGTGGACATGCGCGAAGGAGCCTTCATGCGGCTCGCCCTGGACCAGGCGCACAACGCCTGGGTGCTGGGCGAGGTGCCGGTCGGCGCGGTGGTCGTGCGCGACGGCGTGGTCATCGCCACCGGCTTCAACCAGCCCGATCGGCAGCGCCGATCCGACCGCGCATGCCGAGATCCGCGCATTGCGCGCCGCGGCCGAGGTCCTGGGCAACTACCGCCTGAACCACTGCAGCCTGTACGTCACGCTCGAACCGTGCGCGATGTGTGCCGGCGCGATCCAGCACGCGCGCATCGCTCACCTGGTCTATGGCGCGGCCGACCCGAAGACCGGCGCCTGCGGCAGCGTGGTGGACCTGTTCGGCGAGCCGCGCCTCAACCACCACGCGCACGTGCGCGGCGGCGTGATGGCGCCCGAATGCGGGCAGATGCTGGCCGACTTCTTTGCCGAGCGGCGCCAGCGCAGGAAGGACGACGAGAACCCCGGTGCGGTCGAGGAGATCATCCTTGGCTAGCGCGGGCCGGCACGCCCCGGCCGCGCGGGCGCCCGCGGTCGGGTTCTTCGCGCCATCGGGCTTCCTGCCCGACCCGGCGGTGATGGACCGGGCTGCCGCCTTCTTCGCCGGCCGCGGCTGGCGGGTGAGCGCGGGCGAAAGCGTATTCGCCCGCGAGCAGCGCTTTGCCGGGCCCGACGACCTGCGGGCCGGCGAGCTGCAGCGCTTTGCCACCGATCCCGGACTGGACCTGGCCGTCGCCGCCCGCGGCGGCTACGGGCTGTCGCGCCTGCTTGACCGCTTCGACTACGCCGCCATCGCCGCAGCCGGGCGGCCGCTGGTGGGCTACAGCGACTTCACGGCGTTCAATCTCGCACTGCTCGCCCGGACCGGCGGCATCAGCTACCAGGGACCGTCGGCCGCCGACTTTGCCGGCCACGCCGAGCGGGAATTCACCATCGGACATTTCTTCGGGGCGCTGACGCAGGAACGCTACGCCATCGACTTTGCCGCCAGCGGCGCCGGCGGTGCGCCGCCGGCGCTGGACGTGCGCGGGCGCCTGTGGGGCGGCAACCTGTCGATGGTGTGCAGCCTGGTGGGCACGCCCTACCTGCCGCGCGTGCGCGGCGGCATCCTGTTTCTCGAGGACGTCAACGAACCCTGGTACCGGATCGAGCGGCTGCTGCTGCAGTTGCTGCACGCCGGGGTGCTCGGCGCCCAGAAAGCCGTGCTGCTGGGCGATTTCGAACCGGTGACGGCAATGGCCAACGACAACGGCTTCGACCGCGCGGCGATCCTGGCGGCGCTGGCGGCGCGCTGCGCGACGCCGGTGCTGGCCGGCCTGCCCTTCGGCCACGGGACGCGGCGCGTGACGCTGCCGGTGGGCGCGCCGGCCCGCCTGCGCACGCACGAGGGTCAGGCGCAGCTGCAGTTCCACGGCCATCCGCTGCTGTCGCGCCCATGAGGCCGTCGGCCGCAGGCGGCGCCGGCCGGCGCGCACAGCGGCCGGGGGCCGAATTATGATGCCCGCATGAGCGCCGGGCCGATCACGCGGCTGGGACTGGTCGACCAGACTCCCGAGCAGCGCCGCGAAAAAATTCTCACGGGCATCTTCACGGTGCTCGTGCGCCAGGTGCCGCAGGCGGTCCTGGTCACCATATTCGGCGGGCTGGCGCTGCTGGCGGTGAACTGGAACGCGCACGACCAGACCGAACTCGTCGTCTGGTTCATCGGCCTGCTGATCGAGGCGCTGCTGCGCCTGCGGATGGCACGCGCATTCCGGCCGGGGCGCACGCCGCCGAAGGTCGACACGCTGCGCTGGGCCGGCCGCTGGGTCTGGATGTCGGCCGGGGCCGGCGCGCTGTGGGGCGTCGCCGCCTTCCACCTCTACATGCCCGACTCGCCGATACAGCAACTCGTGTTCGCCGCGGTCATCCTGGGCGTGTCCTTCGGGTCGCTGAGCCTGTATTCGACCTACGGCCCGGCGCTCTTCACCTATCTGCCGCTGGCGCTGCTGCCGCTCATCTGGCGCCTGCTGGCGCAGAACAGCCCGGTGTTCTATACCGCCGCGGCGATCGTGACGGCGGTCCTGGGCTTCACGCTGTTCTTCGGGCGCAATTTCGGCCGCACCATCGCCGAGTCGGTGCGCGGCAGCATCGAAAACGACGCGCTGGTGCGCCAGCTGCTGGCGGAAAAGCGCATCGCCGACGAGGCGCGGCGCGCGGCCGAGGAGGCGACGCGCTCCAAGACGCAATTCTTCGCCGCCGCCAGCCACGACCTGCGCCAGCCGCTGCAGGCCATCGGCATCTACTGTTCGCTGCTGCGCAAGCGCGCCAGCGGCCCGCTGGTGCCGCTGGTGCGCAATCTGTCGACCGGCGTCGAGACGCTCTCCAAGCTGGTCGAGGAACTGCTCGAGATCTCGCGGCTGGACTCGGGCACGATCCAGCCGCAGGTCGACTCCGTGGCGCTGATCGACATCTTCCTGGTGCTGCAGCGCGAGCTGCTGCCGCTGGCGGCGGCCAAGCGGCTGGAACTGCGCATCCGCCCGACCGGGCTGGTGGTGACCACCGATGCGCTGCTGCTGTCGCGCGTGCTGCGCAATCTCGTGGCCAACGCCATCCGCTACACGTCGCGCGGCGGCATCCTGCTGGCGCGCGCGGCGCCGCGGCGACCAGGTGACATGTCGACGTCTGGGACACCGGCCCGGGCATCCACAAGCATGACCTGGATCGGGTCTTCGAGGAGTTCTACCGCGGCGAGAGTTCCAAGACGAGGTCGGCAGCCGGCACCAAGGGCTTCGGCCTCGGACTGTCGATCGTCAGCGCATCTGCGGCGTGCTGGGCCATGCGCTGACGGTGCGCACGCGCCCGGGTTCGGGCACCATGTTTCGCGTCGTCGTGCCGCGCTCAACGGTGCCATTCCGCGGCGCAGCGCCGTGCTGCACGCGACCGAATCGGCGATCCAGCCCATTGCGGGCCAGCGCATCGTGGTGCTCGAGGACAACGAGGCGATCCTGAACAGCCTGACGCGCCTGCTGCGCTCGTGGGGCGCCGACGTCATTTCCGCGACCGGCTTCACCGGAGCCCTGGTCAAGCACCTGGGCCGCGACCGCCGCGCCGACCTGATCATCGCCGACCAGAACCTGGGCGGCGCGATCGGCGGCGCGAAGCGGCGCTTCGCATCCGCGAGCTGATCGGCGTGCCGATCCCGGTCATCATGCTCACCGCGGTGGGGCCGCTCGAGGTGCTGGCCGAGTTCCAGCAGCAGATGCAGAACCGCATGCGCCAGAACCCGGAGGCCGCCAACGCCATCGCGCGCAGCCGGGTGGAGGAGCCCATCGTCCTCACCAAGCCGGCCGAAGCCGGCACGCTCAATGCCCGCATCCTCACCGCGCTGGGCATCGCGCCGATGGAACCGGCGGTGCTGGCCCAGCACCAGAACGTGAACGAGGGCCGCGAGGAGCGGATCCTCGCCGCGGGTTCTAGCCGATGTCGTAGCCGTTGCGCCGCGCGGCCAGCAGCGCCTCGGTGCGATTGCTGGCGTCGAAGGCGCGGTAGATGGCGGTGACGTGGGTCTTGACCGTGCCCTCGGACAGCGTCAGCTCGCGGCAGATGACCTTGATCGGGGCGCCGCGTGCCAGCAATTGCAGCACCTGTTCCTGGCGTTCGGTGAGCGATACGCGCGTTGGCGCCGGCGGCCGGCTCATGGACGCGCGGCGGCGGTCCGAACAGCGGGCCCAGGCGCTGCGCATCGTCGAGCAGGTCGCTGGGAATATAGACGCCGCCCGAGAGCACGAACTTGACGGCCGCCACGAGGGTGTCGGTGGCCATCGATTTGGGCACGAAGCCGGCCGCGCCGGCCTGCAGCACCTGCATCACGCTGCGCTGGTCCTGCTGGCCCGAGAGCACCAGGATCTTCAGGTCCGGGTCGCCTGGCCACCAGCGCCTCGAGCAGCGACGTGCCGGTGGCGCCCGGCAGGCCCAGGTCGAGCAGCATCAGTTCGGCGTCGGGATTGTCGGCCAGCAGCGCAGTGCGCTTCGGCGTCGTGCGCGGTGCGCACGTCCACGTCCGGATCGACGTCCAGCAGCAGTGCGCTCAGCGCCTCGGTGATAAGCGCGTGATCATCAACCAGGAGAATTTTCATCGTGTACCAGGAATTCGGAATCGGCCGGCATGACCGCCGCCAGGATGGCGAATTGTAGCGCCGCGCTCCGCCGCCAGCGGCCGGTGCCCGCGCGATCGGGCGGCGCGCGGTGCCCGGCGGCTGCCTTTTCGCCGGCAAATGCGCGCTTTGGCCGCCCGCCGGCTGGGTAAGCTTTTGTAATACCCTCGCGGCGGCGCACCGCGCGCCGGGGTGCATCGGGCCGCCGCCGCGGCGACAGGGAGAACCACGCTGAATTCCGCTCTCGACCGCACGCCGCAACGGAGGCCACGAGGCGCGCTGGCTGGCGACCGTCTACCGCGGCGACACGAGCCGCAGCTGACGCTGCGCGCGGTGCTCACCGGCGCGGCCATCGGCGCGGTCATGGCCGTGGCCAACCTCTACATGACGATGAAGATCGGCCTCGGCTTCGGCGTCGCGCTGACGGCCTGCCTGCTGTCGTACTTCGCCTGGGGCAGCGCTGCGGGCGCTGAGCGGCGGCCGCGTGGGCCAGATGTCGATGCTCGAAAACAACTGCATGCAATCGACGGCGTCGGCGGCCGGGTTCTCGACCGGTTCGACCGTCTCGATCACCTTTGCCGCGCTGATGATGCTCGACCCCGGACACCGCCCAGCCGGCCTGGGTGGTCGGCGTCTTCACGTTTCTCGACCGCCGCGATGGGCGTCTTTCTGGCCATCCCGATGAAACGGCTCCTCATCAACCAGGAACAGCTCGCGTTTCCCAGCGGCACGGCCGCGGCGGCGACCCTGCTCGGCCTCTACGAGGGCGGCCGCGCGGCCGCGCGCAAGGCCACCGCGATGCTGGTGGCGCTGGCCGCCGGCGTCGGTGTCGGCGTGTTGAGCACCGCCGAAGATCAGCTGGCCGCGCTGGGCCGCTTCTTCGCCTGGATGCGATTGCGTCTCCTTGACATCCACCTGCCCGCGCAATGGCCGGAGCAGGGCTTCGGCCTGATTGCCGGCAAGCCGGTGCTCGGCTTCGCCTTCGAACCCGGGGTCGCGGTGATCGGCGCCGGCATGCTGATCGGCCTGCGCGGTGGCGCTGTCGATGCTGGCCTCGGCGCTGCTGCTGTTCGTGGTGGTTGCGCCCTGGCTGCAGGCGGTCGACGCGGCGCACGCCGGCGTTACGGGCTACGTTGCGTCGCTGCCGCTGGTCGGCGGCGGCACGCTGTACCACCCGCTGCGCTGGGCGCTGTGGACCGGATCGACCGTGCTGGTCTTTTCCAGCGTGACGAGCCTGGCCCTGCATTGGCGTTCGATAGCGCGCGCGTTCGCCAATCTGCGCCACATCGTGGCGCGGCGCGGCGCCCTGGGCAGCGATGGTGCGTCCGATGCCCCGATCCAGGCCGTCGAGGTGCCGGCTCGCTGGATGGTGGCCGGGATGATCCCGCTTGGCATCGCGATGGTCGTGCTGCAGGTACTGGCCTTCGGCGTCGCCTGGTGGGCCGGAACCGTCGCGGTCGCGCTCTGCCTGCTGCTGTCGTTCGTCGTGTCGCGCGCGACGGGCGAGACCGACATCACGGCCCAGGGTCCGCTGGGCAAGGTCATGCAGCTCGTCTTCGCGCTGATTTCACCGCCGGGGACGGCGGCGGTACAGGCCAGCCTGACGCACAACGTGATGTCGGCCGGAATCGCCGCAACCAGCGCGGCAACGGCCGCGGACCTGCTCATCGACCTCAAGTCCGGTTACCTGCTGGGCGGTAATCCACGCAAGCAGTTCCTCGCGCAGCTTCGCCGGCGTCGTCGTCGGCACGCTGGTGTGCGTGCCGGCCTGGTTCCTGCTGGTTCCCGACATGGCCGCGCTGGAGAAATACCCGGTGCCGGCGGCCCAGGTCTGGGTGGCAACCGCCCGAGCGCTGACCGGTGGCCTGGGAAACCTGCCGCCGACCATCCTGCTGGCGGTGGTGCTTGGCGGCAATGCTCGGCGTACTGCTGCCGGTCGTGGAATACCGCTGGCCGCGTACGGGGCGCTATCTGCCGTCGGCGACGGGCCTGGGCATGGGCTGGGTGGTGCCGTTCAGCGTGACCCTGTCGATCGCGCTGGGCGCCGTGCTGGCGGCCGTCTGGCGCCGCGCCGGCGCTGCGGCCGAGGAACAATTCCGGGTGCCGGTGGCCTCGGGCCTGATCGCCGGCGATTCGCTGGTGCACGCCGGCCTGGCCATGCTGGCCACGGCGCTGGGACTCTTCAGCGCAGCGGGTCGCTGAGCTCGTGGTCGATGCGCACCGCCTGCGGTTCGCCGCCGACGAAGGCCACGGTCACCAGAAGTTCGGGGGCCACCGACGCGTGATATTCGAGTTCGTGGCACGGATCGAGCAGCGGACGCGGACGCAGGTAGATGGCGGTGAGCACCAGGTCGTCCTCGCGCACCATGCACGGCAGGTCGAGTTCGCGCAGGCGCGCATTGATCAGGCCGACACAGCCGGCGGCGTCGCGCACCTGGTTGCGCCGCAAGCCCACGACGCAGGCGATGTGGTCGGCGCCGGGCAGGTCGTCGTCGATGACCTCGCAGACGATCTGCAGCGTGAAGCGGCTGTCGGGCATGCGCTGGTGGCCGAACCAGAACGACGAACGCCCCGGCGGCATGCGCACGAACTCCAGTCGGCCGAGCACCGGCGAGTCAATTACGGCGCCCGAGGCGCGGCGCGTGCGCACCGGCTCCAGGCTGCCGAACTTGTAGTCGAAGATGAACGGGTCGGCCGAAGCCTTGGCGCCGGGCGGATCAGCGCCGGGCATCGAAGGTCTCTTGGTCGGCCTTGAGCTCGCGGGCGACCCGCGACCCGGTCGGTGATGAAGTCGTTGCGCGCGCGCCTCGACTCCCAGGTAGGCATCCAGGTCGCCGTGCTGGGCGCGCAGCGCCGGGCACCAGTTCCAGGAACAGGTCGGTGAGCTCGCGGATCGAAATGCCGGCCGCGCAGCGAGGCGATCTCGCGCAGCGCGTCCTCCACCGTCCAGGCTTCCTTGTAGCAGCGCCGGTGGGTGAGGGCGTCGAAGACGTCGGCCAGGGCCGTGACCCGGGCAGCCAGCGGAATCATGTTGCCGGCGCGCCGGTTGGGGTAGCCGGTGCCGTCCCAGCGCTCGTGGTGGTTCAGGGCGATTTCCTGGGCGACGAACAGCTGGGCCAGGCCGCCTTCGCCGATCAGTTCCCAGCCATGCTGGCAATGCGCCTCCATGATCGCGCGCTCGTCCGGCGTGAACTGCCCGGCTTGAGCAGGATGGAGTCGGGCACGCGCAGCTTGCCGATGTCGTGCAGCCGCGCCGACAGGTCGATGAGCGTGCACATCTCGCCGTCCATGCCGCTTTTGCAGCGCCAGCTCCTTGGCCAGCGCGCCGACGCGGTAGCAGTGCTCGCCGGTTTCGTCGTCGTGCAGCTCGGCGGCGACGGTGTTCTTCTCCAGCACCAGCATGCACTCGCGCAGCACGTCCATCGAAAGGCGCTGGAAGCGCAGCGATTCCTGCTGCTCGTTGATGATCACGCGAGCGCGCAGGTCCAGGTTGCGGCCGACCTTGGCCAGGTGCTTATGGTGGTGCGTCAGCACGCTGCGCACGCGGCTGTCGCGGTTGAGCTGGACTACCTCGTTCAGGTAGACCAGCGCGGCATTGGGCTGGCCGGCGGCTTCGTAGCCGCGCACCATCATTGCCAGCGCATCGCGGAGTGCGCTTTGCGCACCCTTGCGGCTTTCGTTTACGGTGCGTTGCAGGCGGGAGAGGCCGATGTCACGTGAGGCGGGATCGTAAATCTCAACCAATCCTTGCGTCATTTCAGTGGTCAGTCTGGAGAGATCGCTAGCATCGCTCGCAAAGAGTCGCGCAAATTTAAGCCGCTCCCTTGCTAAGGAAGTATTTCGCACCTCCAAAAGAAGGCGCGCGTAATAGCACTCGGCCATGACTCGGACCGTCTTTTCATGTGGGTCAGATGGTTCAAGAAGCCCTTCAATTGCTTGCTCGGCCGCCACTATTCCGGCTTGAAAGTCCTTCAGATTTAAGCAGGCGAGAGCAAGGTTGGCGAGTGCGGCGGATCGTAAGGATGAGGATGATCTAGCAGAATCCGCAAGCGCAACTGCACGCTCATAACACGGCACGGCGGCACTGTAATGCCCTGCGTATTGGTGTCCCAGTCCAAGGTTTGATAGGACCGAAATCTCAAGATCTTTATCGCCAGCCGTTCTCGCTGCTTCCATTGCTTGCGTGAAGGTGCTGACGGTATCTGGATAGGATCCCGACTCCACATAGATGCTGCCAAGAACGTTGAGCGCCTTTGCCTGCAGTGTGGCGTCGCCAAGCTGTTTAGCAAATGCCGCCGCTTGTGCTGCAGGTTCAAGTCCAGCAAGCGCGTTTCCGGAGTAATACGCGTGCCGGCTTACGTAAAGCAAGCACATTGCCCGATCTACGCTAATTGGTTCCGGAGGTAGGTCAGCAAGCATCTTTGCTGCTGCCTCGAATAAGGCGCGGCTTTCGTCCGTCATGGGCGCCTCGCGGAGGGTCCTAGCGAGCAAAGAGATCGCCTCCATCGGCGCCAATGTGTCGCCAAATGGCAATACCGCGCTTGATTCGGTTATTGACGGCTTTGGCGACTGCATATACGTTCCCAACTTGGTAAGGCCCACTCAGAGGCTAATCCCCCGGCTTTCAGGTTAATCGGCAGATTTGCCGGTTCCTTTAGGCCAATTTGAAACTTTTGTACTTTTTCGCGGAGTGAAGAAATGGAACAAGTCGTAGAAATCACGGGCGAGCGTGCCGATCTGGTCGAAGCGTCCGAGGAGCATGGTTCAGGAACTGTCGATCGAGCTGCTGTCGAAGATTGGCGGCGGTGTCATCACGATGCCCGCTGTAAGCGCAGTCATATCTTGCACGTCCAAGGCCCGCAGTCGCGGGCCTTGTTGCTTCCTAGCGTCCCATTGAATGGGTCAACCGTTTGGCAGGTTGGTGCCGCCGAATCTGCGCTGGGCAGGTTGGACTTTCCGAGCAAAAAAGGCCGCCCTAAGGCGGCCTTTTTTGTCCAGGACGAAGTTTCTGGCTAATTACGTCGTCTTCTTCGCCTTGCCATTCGCCGCGTTGGTCGCCACGGCGACCGCCGCCGCGATGTTCGACTCGGCCGTTTCCGTGGCCTGGCGTGCCGCCTTGGTGATGGCGTCGTACGTGGTGTTGGCGGCCGACAGCGAGTTCTTGAGCAGGCTGATCGCGTGCTCGGAACCGGCCGGGGCGGACTTGGCCACGACGTCGATCATTTCGGCCAGCTTGCGATTGCCTTCGGCGATCTGCGTCTCGACGACCTTGGAGATCTCGGCGCCGGCAGCGCTGGTGATCGCGTAGGCGCTGCGCGCGTATCCGGCCAGCTTTTCTGCGCCGGGCTGGGCCAGTGCGGTGGCGATGCCGGTCAGCTCCTGCGGATCCTTGGCGGCGAACAGGCTGTGCGCGGCACCGGCGCTGTCCTGCATGAAGGCGCGGGTCGTGGCGAGGTTCAACTGGGCCAGCTTCTCGGTGGCCTGGAACAGCGAACTGCCGAAGGCCTGAAGGGCGTCGAACTGGGTCTTTTGCATTTCGAGCAGTTGGTTCGTGGTCGTGACCATGATGGTTTCCTTGAATTGGGGGGAGGCGTTGCTGCGATGCACAAGACGTAGTGTATGCTGCGGCGCACCAATGTCAAGGACTATTTGCAGAAAAGTGCATATCGCACCAAAACAGAGACATTCTGCTTTTTTCAATATATAACAATGTATTGCGAATGCTAGTTGATGTGTATTCTTCTAAAAACGCGCAATTATGGCGCATTCCCGTCACGGCGCGGGCGCAAGCGCCTGGTCCACCACCTCGATCCAGTGCCGCACCGGCCGTCCGGTGCCGCTCTGCAGGTGCTGGATGCAGCCGATATTGGCCGACACGATGACCGGCGCATCGAGCTGCCCCAGTTGCGCGAGCTTGCGGTCGCGCAACCGCGTGGCCAGCGCGGGTTGCAGCACCGAATACGTACCGGCCGAGCCGCAGCACAGGTGATGGTCCTCGGCGGCCACGTGGACCGCAAAACCCAGCGTGGCCAGCAGCCGTTCGAGCTGCCCCGGCAGCTTCTGCCCGTGCTGCAGCGTGCAAGGTACGTGCACGGCCAGCGCCTCCCGACTGTGCGGGCAGGCGCGCCGCCAGCGCGGGCGCCAGGTCGGCGACGAACTCGGCGGCGTCGCGCGTCAGTGCGCTCACGCGGCGGGCCTTGGCAGCGTAGGCGGGGTCGCGCGCGAGATACTGGCCGTATTCCTTGACGGTGACGCCGCAGCCGGAGGCGTTCATGACGATCGCTTCGACGCGCGGCGCCCACCGTTGCCGTCCAGGTAGGGCAACCAGGCATCGATGTTGCGGCGCATGTCGGCCAGCCCGCCGTCCTGGTCGGCCAGATGCGCGCGCAGCGCGCCGCAGCAGCCGGCGTCCGGCGCGACGATGCGTCTGCATGCCGGCCGCATCGAGCACGCGCGCGGTGGCCGGATTGATGTTGGGCAGCATCGCCGGCTGCACGCAGCCCGGCCAGCATCAGCACCTTGCGCTCGTGCGCTGCGCGCGGGCCAGTGCCGCGCGCGGCGCCCGGCGCGTGGCGGGCGGGCACCTTGGCCTGCAGCGCTGCGGGCAGCAGCGGGCGCAGCGCGCTGGCCCACGCCGCAGCGCCGGCGCGAAGGCGCGCGAGGTCAGCCCCTCCTTGAGCAGCCAGCGCAGCGCGCTTGCGGGCCGGCGGGCGCCGCACCCTGGCCTCGACGATGCGCCGGCCGATGTCGACCAGGTCGGCCGTACTCGACGCCGCGACGGGCAGGTGGTCTCGCAATTGCGGCAGGTCAGGCAGCGGTCCAGATGCTGCTGCGTGCTGCGCGTGGCGCCTGGCCTTCGAGCACCTGCTTGATCAGGTAGATGCGGCCGCGCGGGCCGTCGAGTTCATCGCCCAGCAACTGGTAGGTCGGGCAGGTGGCCGTGCAGAAGCCGCAGTGCACGCACTTGCGCAGGATGGCCTTGCGCGCGTCCGTCGCCGTCGGGCGGTGCCTTGGCGAATCGTCGCGGAGCGATGCGGTCAGGGTCTGCATGGCGCCGGCACGCGTCGTGCGGTTCAGAGCCAGGGTACAGGCGGCCGGGATTGAAGATGCCGGCCGGATCGAAGGCGGCCTTCAGCGCGCGATGGATGCGCATCAGCGCCGGGCGCAAGCGGGGCGAAAGGCCGGCCGGCGTGGCGCCGGCGCGAAACGCGGTGGCATGGCCGCCGGCCAGCGCCGCGATGCCGCGGACGCGCGTCGGCGGGCTCGTCGGTGCGGCAGCCAGCGCTGCGCGCCGCCCCATTCGATCAGCGCGGCGCCCGGCAGATCCAGCGGCGGGTGCGCCGGCGGCACCGACAGGCGCCACAGGCGTCCGGCCGCGCCAGCCGTGCGCCGGCAGAAGAATGCGCGTGGCGCTGGTCGCGCAGCGCGTCCCACCACGCGTCGGCCGCGGCCGGCGCGATGCTGCGGGCTCCATGCCGGGCACGCAGCCGCGCGCGTGCTGGAGGCCACCGCCGCCTGCGCGCCGCGAGGCGCAGGTGCAGCACGTCCGTGCGTGCCACGCGCTGGCGCGCATCGGCAACGGCTGGCCGGCCCAGCGCTGCAGGCATCGAGCGCGGCGGCCTGGTCCAGGTCGAAGCGCCAGCGTCTGGCGCGCGGCGGCCAGTCGGCAGCACCTTGAGCGACACCTCGCAGATGACGCCGAGCGACGCCCAGCGAGCCGGCCAGCAGCGCGCGACACGTCGTAGCCGGCGACGTTCTTCATCACCTGGCCGCCGAAGTGCAGCACCTCGCCGCGGCCGTTCAGCAGCGTCACGCCGAGCACGATGTCGCGCACCGACGCCGACGGCCGCGCGCGCCGGACCCGGCCAGCCCGGCGGCGACCATGCCGCCGACGGTGCCGCCAGCGGCGCGAAGCGCGGCGGCTCGAACGGCAGGCACTGGCCGCTGCTCGGCGAGCGCCGCCTCGAGCTCGCGCGAGCGGCGTGCCGGCGCGCGCCGTGACGACGAGCTCGGTGGGCTCGTAGCTGGTGATGCCGCGCGAGCGCGCGCCAGTGTCGCAGCGGCGTCGCCGCGCGGCGGCTCGCCGTAGAAATCCTTGGTGCCGCCGCCGCGAATGCGCAGCGGCGTGCGCGCCGCGCGCGCGGCCGCGCACCTGGTCGATCAGCGCGCTGCAAGCGCGGGATCGGTCGCGCTCATGCGTGCGCATCAGAAGCGCGGCAGCTCGGGAAACGGCAGCATGCCGCGGTGCACGTGCATCTTGCCGTACTCGGCGCAGCGCTGCAGCGTCGGAATCACCTTGCCGGGATTGAGCAGCTCGCGCGGATCGAAGGCGCGCTTGACGGCGCAGAATCTGCTCGCGCTCGGCCGCGCGAGAACTGCACGCACATCGAATTGAGCTTCTCGACGCCGACGCCGTGCTCGCCGGTGACCGTGCCGCCCAGGCGCACGCTGGTCTCGAGGATGTCGGCGCCGAACAGCTCGCAGCGGTGCAGCTCGTCGGGATCGTTGGCGTCGAACAGGATCAGCGGATGCAGGTTGCCGTCGCCGGCGTGGAAGACGTTCACGCAGCGCAGGCCGTACTTGCTTCTCCATCGCCTGGATCGCGCGCAGCATCTCGGCCAGGCGCTTGCGCGGGATGGTCGAGTCCATGCACATGTAGTCCGGGCTGATGCGGCCGGAGGCCGGAAAGGCGTTCTTGCGGCCGCTCCAGAAGCGTCAGGCGCTGCGCCTCGTCGCGGCTCACCTCGATGCGCGTGGCGCCGCTGCGCCTCGAGCACCGCGCTCATGCGCGCGATCTCCTCCTCGACCTCCTCCGGCGTGCCGTCGCTCTCGCACAGCAGGATCGCCGCGGCCTCGAGGTCGTAGCCGGCGTGCACGAAGTCCTCGACCGCCGCGGTCATCGGCTTGTCCATCATTTCGAGGCCGGCCGGGATGATGCCGGCGGCGATGACGCTGGCGACCGCGTCGCCGGCCGATTCGATGTCGTCGAAGCTGGCCATGATGCAGCGCGCCAGCTGCGGCTTCGGCATCAGCTTGCACGGTGACCTCGGTGATCGACCGCCAGCATGCCCTCGCTGCCGACGACCAGCGGCAGCAGGTCGAGGCCCGGGCGCATCGAGCGCCTCGCGAGCCGAATTCGACCGGCTCGCCGTCGGCCGTGAAGCCGCGCACCCGCAGCACGTTGTGCAGCGTCAGGCCGTACTTCAGGCAATGCACGCCGCCGGAGTTCTCGGCGACGTTGCCGCCGATCGTGCAGGCGATCTGGCTGCTCGGGTCGGGCGCGTAGTACAAGCCGTAGCGGCGCGGCCGCCTCGCTGATGGCGAGATTGCGCACGCCGCACTGCACGACGCGCCGTGCGCGCCAGCGGGTCGATCTGCGACGATCCGGTTGAAGCTGGCCAGCGACAGCGTCACGCCGGCGCGATGCGGCAGGGCGCCGCCCGACAGCCCGGTGCCGGCGCCGCGCGCGACGACCGGCACCTCCAGCGCATGGCAGATCTGCAGCACGCGCGGCGACCTGCGGCTCGGTCTCGCGGCAGCGCCACCAGCAGCGGCGCCTGGCGATAGGCGGTCAGGCCGTCGCACTCGTAGGCCACCGTGTCTTCGTGCCGGTACAGCAGCGCCTCGGGCGGCAGCACCGACGCCAGCGCCGCCAGCACCTCGGCCTGGCGGCCGATCAGCGCGGCCGCCGAGCGCGGGTCATCCGCCGCGGCGGCCGGATTGCCGTGGCTGTGCTCCTCAGCGATATTTGAGCCGGTCTCCATCCCGCAACCATTTCCCGGCCGCATCGTCCAGCCAGGCACGGGCGCCCGGCTGGTCACGAACGGTCGCGTCAAGAAACGCCATCGATACTGCCTCGAAGGATGCCACGCTTAGGGCGGCGCGGGTGAGCGCCCGGCTGCGCGCCAGCGCCATTTCGGTGCGCGCCGCCAGCAGCGCCTTCTTGTCGACCGGCGCTTCCTCCTCGTCGGTTTCCGGGGCCATGGCGTCGCGCGCCGCGACGCCCTTGGCCGCGCGCCGCGAATCGCTGCGCCGCCGGTCCGGGGGGGCGTCCGGCGACTGCGCCAGGTTCGGGCCGCCGGCGCGGTGCGGCGCCTCGGCTCCGGCGGTCGGCAGCAATTCACCAGCCAGCCAGCGGTGCGATACGGCGGCCAGTTCCAGATACCAGGCCGGGCCCGGGCCCAATTGATCGAACGCGCGATGGCGCACCGCCACGTCGGCCACCAGTCCGTAGGCGTCCGTGTCGTCCCGTGCGCTGATCATCAGCACCGGCGCATGCGGCGAAGCGGGCGCCGCCGCATGCGCCGGCGCGTCGGCCGGCGCGCCATGACGGCGGGAGAACGGACTGATGATGACGTAGGCCTTCGGTTGCAGCGGCCAGCGCAGTTCCGGCCGGGCGACCGCCTGGCCGTCGACGATGCACTGCGTCGTGTAGGCGCCCAGGTCCGCGCCCGCGAGCGCCAGGCGACTCCAGTCGAGGGCTTCGAGCCCCGGTTCGGCGCGCAGGCTGCGTGCCCGGATCTCGCCCAGCAGGCGGGCGAGCTGCGCGATGCGATCGGGCATCAGGTCGGCGGCGAAACGCGAACGGGCGACCCGATCGAAATCGCCGCTGCGCGCGTCGGGCGTGCTCCAGACGTCCGCGTCGTCGGCCAGCGGCTGGATCACGAGAACGGCATAGCCCGCCTGGGCCCAGGACTGGACCCAGCGCACCGGTGCGCTGTCGTCCTCGCCCAGGCTCGGCAGGAAGATGACCAGCGGGCGCACCTCCGGGCCCGGCGCGCGGGTCACGCTGACGCTCCATGGCGACTCGGTCAGCAACGCGCTGACGCGGCGCGTCTGGACCGCCAGCGGCGGCTGGCGCGCATAGCCCGAGTCGCGATAGTGCGCGACCGCCGCCTGGTCGACGGCGGGCACCGGCACCGGCGACGACGCGCAGGCCGCCAGCAGGCCGGTGCCGAGCAGGCTGGCCAGGCGCAGCGCCAGAAGCGGTCCCCGTGCGGCGCGATAAGCCGCCGGCCGGCGCGCCGTTGCGGGAGTCCAGGTCATACGCGGGGTGCGGGTGGGTTCCATTGGGGGCCGCGCGCAGTGTAGCCGCAGCGCCGGTCCGCGCCGGCGCGGACGGCGCAACAATGGGCGTAGCATCGGCGCCCGCAGCGGGAACCGTCACCCGCGGAAAGCGGACCCAACATGATCCTCGAAATCGCCGACTTCACCATCCGCCCCGGCACCCAGGGCGAGTTCAACGCGCAGATCGAGCGCGGCGTGCAGACCATCATCTCCCGGGCGACGGGCTTCCGCCGCTACGAGATCCAGCGCTGCCTGGAAACGCCGGAGCGCTACGTGCTGATGATCGAATGGGAGACGCTGGAAAACCACACGGTGGATTTTCGCGGCTCGCCCGCATTCGTGCAGTGGCGCGAGATCGTCGGACCGTATTTTGCCAGGCCGCCGCACGTCGAGCACTTCGAACGGCTCGGCGGCACGCGCTGACCGGCCGGCGGCGCGCAACCAGCGCGCAGCCCGCTATTCGCCGTGGCGCAGCGCCTGGCGCAGGTGGCGGGCGGTACAGACGCTGAGGAAGTCGCGCACGCGGGCGCCTTCGGTGAGGCGCTGCAGTTCGCGCTCGTAATGCGCCTTGATCTCGGCCGCGGGCCGGTGCATCTCGCCGGCGAGGGCATCGATTGCGGCTTCGTGCAAGGCTGCCTCGATCTGGCTTGCGTAAAGCGTTCCCATCTCGTTCCTCCCCGCGGATCCCGTCCTGCCGTGGCAACTGGGTGCCGTCTCCTGCACCGCCGCCGTTTCTTTTCATCCTTGGACGCCGGATCCCGGCCGTCAACTATCCGCCACGCGCGGCCCGCCGGTCAAACGCTTTTACCGCTAATTTCCCCGCGTTATAGATTTTCCTCAAATTCGCCGCACATTTTCCGTGCAGCGCGGGCGCACGACTGGCCGTAAATACCGTACTGGCGGCATCAACCCGCGGTGCGCGGCCAGGGCAGGCGTTGTTTTTGCGCCTCTTCGTGCCAGCGCCGTTCTTCCTCGTGGATATATCGCTGGGTCGTGCGCCGGTCGGCGTGGCGTGCATCCTTCTGCACGTAGCGCTCCTCCATGCCGGCATCGACCTTGGCCGTGATGCCGGTGTGCCGGCCCCAGTGCGCGGACGCGGCGCGCAGCTTGTCGGCCTTGTGGGCGTTTTCCGGGCCCAGGCGGTCGGCGGCCTGTGCGAAGAGGCGCTTGAGCATCTGATTGAGCCGGCGCGCCGTGATCGGCGCACGGTCGCGCAGGCCGACGAGCAGCGGCGTGGTGTCGCTGCGCCGGGGCACCGCCGGCAGGCCCAGGTGCCGCCGGTAGCGCACCAGCGCCTGCATCATGTCGTCGGGCACCGGTATCTTGGCCTGCTTGGCGCCCTTGCCGGTGACGTGCCACCACCACAGGCCGCGCTCCTCGCGAAAGCTGTTCATGCGGTGCGTCTCGAGTTCGCCGGCGCGCGGCGCCAGCAGGTACAGCAGGGCGCAGATGAAGCGCAGGCGCTCGTACTCGTCGCGCTGCGCCGGCGTGGCGCGCGGCATCGCCTCGACGGCATCGGAAACGGCCGCCCACATGTCGGCGTCGAGAAAGCGCTCCACCGAGGTCGACGCGGGAACCGCGGCCGCCGCCGCGGAGCCGGCGCCGGGTTCGAGCGCCAGCTTGCGCCGGCGCTGGCGGATGAGGCCCAGCGGATTGCCCGCCAGGTAGCCGGCATCGACCAGGTAAGCCATCAGCGAATTGATCGCCGCGATCGCCGTCAGCAGGGCCGGTTCGCTCAAGGGGCCGACGAACGGCCGCCACTGCGGCGATTCGCGCTTGACCTTCGGTCCGCACCAGTGCTGCGCCGGTTGCGGGTCGGCCAGGAAATTGAGATAGCCCTCGAAATCCTGCCGCGTCAGGCTCGACAGCGGCTTGCGGCACTCGTGCAGCGCCCACAGCAGCAGGCGTTCGCATTCGCGCTGGTAGATGCGCGCCGTGCCGGGCGAGCGGTCGTATTCGGCCAGAAAGCAGGCCAGCGCCTCGCGGTCGCTCGTCCGCATCGATCTGGCGCCGGGCACGGTCGGCGCGGTTTTCGCCGTCGCGTCCGCACAACGCGTCGGGCACGGTGGTCTGGGCCAGGGGTCTTATCGGCGCGTCGCCGATGCCGGCGTGCGCCGCCGGCGCGCGCGGCACCGCCCTGGCCTTGGTCATCTGGGACCCTCCTGCAACGGAATCTGCGCGCCGATGATAACCGGCGCGGTCCAGTAACATCGCGGCGGCAGGCGCTGCCGGACCGACGCGCCATCGCTGACCGCGACGGGGCCCTGACCGATCGCGTACGACCTGGAGGCAGACCATGACCGAGCGGCCGGACTTCATCCGCCATTGGCGCGAACTCGAGGGCGCCGACGACGCGCGCTACCCGGACAGCCAGGAACTGCTGTCGATCGGCGCACCGCTGGGCCGGCTGCTCGGGCTGACGCGCATCGGCATCCACCACGAACGCCTGCCGCCGGGGCGGCGCACCTCCTACCCGCACGCGGAGAGCGCCGAGGAGGAGTTCGTGTTCGTGCTCGACGGTCATCCGGATGCCTGGATCGACGGCACCCTGCACCGGTTGACGCCGGGTACCGCGGTCGCGTTTCCGGCCGGTACCGGGATCTGCCACACCTTCCTGAACAACACCAACTCGGAAGTGCGGCTGCTCGTGGTCGGCGAACGGCCCAAGGCGCAGAATCGCATCCACTATCCGCTCAATCCGGAACGGGAACGGGCCCGCAGCGATGCCTGGACCGACGTGCCGGCGCGGACGCTGGGCGGGCACGACGGCAAGGCGCGGCCCGGATCGGCTTAGCCCGCGGCGCCGGGCCGCGGGGAGGGCGCCTCAGCTACCCGGTATCCAGTCGACGAAAAAGCGCGGCAGGCGCAGCTCGACCCCGGCGCCGCTGCCGATGCCGGGCACGATCTTCACCGTGCCGGCGTGCAGCTGGGCGATGCGGGCCACCAGGGCGAGGCCAAGGCCCGCCCCCTCGGAACTCTCGCCGGCTTCGACGCCGCGGTAGAAGCGGTGAAAGGCCCGCTGCGCGCTTTCCTCGCTGAAACCCGGGCCGTCGTCGAGCACGGCGACGTGGACGTAGCGGTCGTCGCCGGTGATGCGGATGCGGATCTGCGAGCGCGCATAGCGCAGCGCATTGCTCACCAGGTTGCGCACGGCGATGGCCAGCGCGTCCGCATCGCCCAGCAATACGGCATCCTCGGCGCGCAGCGTTATCTTGATGCCGCGCGCCTCGGCCAGCGGGGCGAACTCGCCGACGACCAGCCTGGCGAGCTTGCCGGCATCGACGTTGTCCTTGCTGGACTCGGCGCCGGAGTGCGCGTCGAGCCGGGCCAGCGTGAGCACCGAATCGACCATGCGTGCTGCGCGATCGGCGCCGGCCAGCAGCTCGTCGAGCGCCGCCTCGCGTTCCGCGCGATCCTTCGCGCGCCGCGCCACCTGCGCCTGCAGGCGCAGGGCCGCCAGCGGCGTGCGCAGTTCGTGGGCGGCATCGGCCGTCAGCGTGCGTTCGCGCAACAGCGCATCGTGCACCCGGCCGAGCAGTCCGTCGATGGCGTGCGCCACCGGCTGCAGTTCCTGCGGCAGGCGCGTGCCGTCGATCGGTGCAACGTCCTCCGGCGCGCGCTCATCCAGGACCCGGGCGTAGCGCACCACCGGATTGGTGACGCGGCGCACGCTCCACACCACGGCCGCCGCCAGCGCCAGCATCAGCGCCGCTCCGGGCGCCAGCATGCGCACGGCGCCGGCACGGGCGACTTGCAGCCGCCGCGCCATCGGCTGGCCCACGTGGATGGTGGCGGCATTGAGTTCGGTCGCCAGGCTGAAGACACGGTAGTCCACGTCCTTGATGCGGGCGACGGCGAAGCCCCGGTCCCTGGCGCCGGCCAGCGGAGTGACCGGCGCACCGTGCGAGCGGAAGACGACGCCGCCGTTGGGCCCGCGCACCTGGTAGACGATATCGTTCTGGTCGGACTGGTCGATCACCGCGAGCTCGACGCCGATGCCGCCCTTGATTTCGGTCAGTTCCGATGCCTCGTTGCGCACCACGGCGAGCACGGCGTGGGCCGTATGATCCAGCGCCGCGTCGAACATCTGATCGGCTTCCGTGACCGCCGTGCGGTACAGCCAGATGCTGCTCGAACTCCACGCCAGCAGCGTTGCGGCGCCGAGGCTGGTCAGCAGCCGGCGGCGCAGCGACCAGGCCGCGGTCTTCATGCGCCGGTCGGTTCCACCAGCCGGTAGCCCTGGCCGCGATGGGTCTGGATGGTCTTGGCGCCGAGCTTGCGCCGCAGGCGGTGTATCTGGACTTCGATGGTGTTGCTTTCCACCGAACGTTCCCAGTTGTAGAGGGCCTCCTCGATGCGTTCGCGCGAAACGATCGCGCCCGGGCGCCGGACGAGCGCCATCAGGATGGCGAACTCCTGGGCCGTGAGGTCGACCGGCTGTCCCTGCAGGCTTACGGTGCGGGCGATCGGATCTATGGTCAGGGCGCCGAAGACGCGCAGTTCGCCGGTCCGGCCCGTGAGGCGCCGTTCGACGGCACGCAGCCGCGCCGCCAGTTCGTCCAGGTCCAGCGGCTTGACGATATAATCGTCGGCCCCGGCGTCGAGGCCGGCAATGCGGTCGGCGACGCGGCTGCGTGCGGTGACGACGATGATGGCGCTCTTGATGTTGCGCGCGCGGGCCTTGCGGATGAGGTCGATTCCGCTGCCGTCGGGCAGCCCCAGGTCGACGATGACCGCGTCATAGGGCGCGACGTCGCCGGCCATCGACAGCCAGGCCGCATCCGCCGCCGCGCTGGTCTGCACCCAGTCGGCGGCGTGTCCGTCCTGCGCCAGTCCGGCCTTCAGCGCCCGGCCGACCATGGCGTCGTCTTCGATCAACAGTATCCGCATGTCCGCCTGCCGTTGCCGTGCGACATGATTCCGATTTCCCGCCGCCGGCGCGGCGTGCGGGGCAGCCCGATGCCGCCCCCAGGGCCGGACCGATGGTTGCCCTGCGACATTAATGCAAGCTTACGTTGCCGGCACCCGCGCGCAAGGACGCCATGGCCGGCGCAGCGCCGGGCATCGTCCCCCGCGCCGGCAGAGCCGGCGTAAGGCTGCGTTAAGCTGCCGGCCCCATGCTGCGCGCACGCCGCAATTGCCGCATCCGTCCAACCGTGCTCCGTCGCCTGTTCATCCCCGTCGTGCTTGCCGCACTGCCTCTGGCCAGCGCCTCGGGCGCCCATCCCGAGTTCGTCATCCGCATTCACGAGCATCGATTCGAACCGGCGGAACTGCACATTCCCGAAGGCCGCAAGGTGCGCATCGTCGTCGAGAACCTGGACGACACGCCGGAGGAGTTCGACAGCCATTCGCTGAACCGCGAAAAGCATATCCCGGCCAAGTCCCGCGTCACCCTGTTCATCGGCCCCCTTGAGGCCGGCCGCTACCTGTATGAAGGGGAGAGCGCCGATCTGGGCGGTCCGGCCGCGCTGGGGGTGATCGTGGTGCCATGAAGACGGGCGCGCACAGGCCGGCGCCGCGACCTTGCACCTGGACGCGGCGGCCGCGGCGCCCCAGCGGCGCCTGGCGCCGGGCGGCATTGCTGCTGCTGGCGGCGTGCCCGGGCGCCTATGGCGCCGATGCCAGCATCTACCTGCTGACGCCGACCGTGACCGAGGGCGAGCGCGAAATCGACTTTCACGCGGGGGTCGGCTCGGCCGGACGCAGCACCCGGCACGAGGACGATGCCGGCCTCGGTTTCGGAATGGGCGTTACGGCGAACTGGTTCACCGAGCTGGCGATCCAGTACCGCAGGAGCGCCCGCGACGGGACGACGATCGATGCGTTCGAGTGGGAAAACATCGTGCAGCTGGCCGAACCCGGCGAGTGGCCGCTCGACGTCGGCATTGCGGTGGAAGTCGAGCAGCCGCGCGATCCCGGCGAAGGAACCGCGCTGCGCGCGGGCCCGCTGCTGCAGAAGGAATTCGGCCGCTTCCAGGCCAATGCGAACGTGCTGGTCAGCCGGCATTTCCACACCGCCCAGTTTCCGCAAATGCAGAGCCGCTACCAGGCTCAGATAAAATATCGCGATCGGCAACAGTTCGAATACGGCATCCAGGCGTTCGGCATCATGGGCAGCCGGGCGCAATCGTGGACGACGTACGAGCGCCAGACCCATCGCGTCGGCCCCGTTGCCATGGGGCGCCTGTCGCTGGCCGGCGAAAGGTCGCTGTCGTACAACGCCGCGCTGCTGCTGGGAACAACCGCGCATTCGGCCGATCGGACCCTGCGCGTGCAACTCGAATACGAATTCTAGACATGAACGCAATCATGACGGGCATCGGACTTGCCCGCGCATCCGGCGATCGCTACCTGGGCTACCTGGACGGCCGCGACCTGCTGAACGACCTCTCGGGCGGCAACGGCAAGTCGATGCATGCGGTGGCTGTCGGCTACGTGATGGCCATCCACGATTCGCTGCGGTGCGCCGGGATCGCAGCCGCCGGCGCGGATGGCGCGGCGCCGGACGCCGCCGCAACGCCGCCGACGCTGGCCGAGCAGGCCGCCGGGGTGGAGCAGTGGCTGCGGGAGCACGGCGACCGGCTCGATGAAGTCGCCGCCGGCCTCGTGCGCGCGGCGCTGGCCGGCGATGCGGCGGCGCCGGTGCCGACCTTGGCAGCCAGCCATGCGCGCGGTATGCGGATCCGCTGGCATCGCACCATCGCCGTTGCGGTGGTGGGCGCCGCGGCGCTGCTGATGGCGCTGGGCGCGCCGGGCGCTGGCCGACGCCATCGACCGCATGGCGGCGCTCGACCTGGACGCGGCCGATCGGCGCGTGCTGGGGACCATGCAGGAGGATTTGCACGCCTACGTCCGTGGTTGCGACGATATCGTGGCCGAGATCGGACGTGACGCGGTGCGCAGTCCGCGCGATGCCGACCGGCGGTTTTCACCGTTCAAGCTGCCGGCGCAGCGCATCGAGGCGAACGCGGCGGCGCTGCAGGCGCGCGCCGGCAGGCGCCGGACCGCGGGCAGCTGAGCGCCGGCGCGGGCGGACAGCGCGCCCGCCGACGGTTGCACGGCCGGGTCCGCCGGCTCCAAGTCCGAATTGCTGAAAATACCCGTTTTCAGAACTATCGGGATTCTCGCCGTCCCATCGCAGGCGGGCCGATCCCCACGGGACCAGCACCCCCCGCCGCCGCCATGCGCCGGCTGCCGCCCGGGTCACGCGAGCGTAACGTCACACCGATACCGTCAGCTCCCGGAGGCCTACAGCGCCCCCGAACCGCCGCCACGCGCGGCTGTCGTTCGAAACGCAACATCACGGGAGTGAGCATGACCAAGAATGCAAAATCGGGCGGCCTGCTGGCCGCCGTCCTCGCCGCCGGCTGCGGCCTGGCAGCGGCACACGACAACGACGGCGTGGACGCCATTCCGCAACTCGATCACGTCTTCGTGATCATGATGGAGAACCATGGCTACTCGCAGGTTGTCGGCAATCCCGACGCCCCTTTCATCAACGCGATGCTCGCCAGCGGCAAGGTCAATGTCGCCGCACAGTATTACGGCGTCGGCCATCCGAGCCTGACCAACTACCTGGAAGTCGTCGGCGGCTCCAATTTCGGCGTCCGCAGCGACAATGGCCCGGCCTGGCACAACACGAGCTGCGCGCCCAACCTGTCCTCGGGCATCCTCAATGCCGACCAGGTCCTGCCGGCGCCGGCGCAACTGCGCGTCGAATCCGGCACGGTATGCCCGATCGCCGGGATCGGCCAGGACGCCGATACCCCCGCCATCGACAACTGGAACGAGGTGACGCCCGGCACGTTCAATTTCCTGGCGGATATCGACGGCCAGCGTTCCGTGCCCGCCCGCACCGACATCTACGGTATGACCATCGCCGACCAGCTGGCGCAGGCGCGCCGCACCTGGAAGAGCTACCAGGAGACCCTGCCCAATGTCGGCGCCGACAACGTCACCTTCAGCAATGGCACCGTGACCGACCTGACGTTCGCCAAGCTGCCCGGTGTCGCCAACCTGCCGGCCAGCCCCGGCGGCTATGTGCTCGCCTACGCGGCAAAGCACAATCCCTTCGTGTACTTCAAGAGCGTGCAGGAAAACAGCCAGCCCGGCCTGGGCCTGGCCAATGTCGTCGGATTCGACGGCATCGACGGGCTGTACGCCGACCTGGCCACGGGCAACGTGCCGGCCTATTCCTTCATCGCCCCCAACCAGTGCAACGATCAGCACGGCCGCGGCAACGGCGACTCCTTCTGCGGCTGGGACCCGGCGCCCAATGGCACGCTGACCGGCCTCAATCCCGGCCTGATCGCCCAGGGCGACGCGACGGTCGAACGCATCGTCACCAGCATCAAGGCGTCGCCGGCATGGCGCGACGGTCGCAACGCGATCGTGCTGCTGTGGGACGAGAACGACTACAGCGGCGTCGCGGCGCTCGCGTCGGGCGGCGGCAGCGCGGTCTATCCGGTCGGCGGCCCCAACAACCGGGTGCTCACCACCGTCGAGACCAACTATCGCAAGTCGCCGGCGGTCGTCAGCAACCGCTACTACAACCACTACGCGCTGCTGCGCACGATCGAGGCCGGCCTGGAACTGCCCTGCCTGAATCACGCCTGCGACAAGGACTCGGCACTGATGACTGATCTTTTCGGCCGCTGATGGCGGCACGCGGTGCCCGCGCCGGCACCGGGCGCGGCCCGGGCGCGCGCCGCGCCCGGGCCGAACCGTCGAAGCATCCAGCCGCGTGCGACCCCGCCGGGTCCGCGCGGCTTTTTTCCATCCTGAGCACAATGTGCGCCGCGGCGCAACACCCGCGCGCGCAATTTAAGCGGCCGAGCAACGGCGCCGCCCGCATTTCTTGACAACGTTTGAAGGCCTCTGCTCAAATGACCGCAAATCGGCGGTGCCGTGATGCCTGCCTTGCCGCAGGTGCCGCGAGCGCGAGACCACACATAAAAAAATAATCGCGGTTTTTTGGGGGATGTCATGCGCGGCGGCGGATCGGCGGTACCGGGTATCCACAAGAGGATGGCCGGGCGGGTTGGGCGTAAGGCTGCCATCGCGGCAGCCGTTTCGGCGGCGATGGCGGCGATGCCCAGTGCCTACGCCGACGACAGCAAGGACACTGACGGCGGCCTCGAGGCGATCGTCGTCACCGCGCAGAAGCGCACCGAGAACCTGCAGGACGTGCCGCTCAGCATCCAGGCGTTCAGCACCGAGAAGCTCGATGAGCTGAACGTCAAGAGCCTCGACGACTACGTCAAGTACATGCCGAGCGTTTCCTACGTGCGCAGCCAGGGCCAGGGCGGCAACGGCCAGCCGGGCACGACCCACGTCTACATGCGCGGCGTGGTGAGCGGCGGCGACGGCAACCACTCCGGTTCGCTGCCCAGCGTCGGCACCTACCTGGACGAGCAGCCGGTCACGACCATCGACGGCGCGCTCGACGTCCACGTCTACGACATCGAGCGCATCGAGGTGCTGGAGGGTCCGCAGGGCACGCTCTACGGCGCGAGCTCGGAGGCCGGGACGATCCGCATCATCACCAACAAGCCGGATCCGACCAAGTTCTCGGCTTCCTACGACGTGGGCGTCAATTCGGTCGACCACGGCGGCATCGGCTCGATCGCGGAAGGCTACGTCAACATCCCGATAACGCCGCATGCGGCGATCCGCCTGGTGGGCTGGGACGAGCACGATGCCGGCTTCATCGACAACGTCGCGGGAACCAATCCGTCCGCCGGCATCGTCAACGGGGTGCGCACCTTTCCGTCGTGGAACGCCTATAACGGCAGCACCGGCGCGGTCGGCGCCGGCGCGATCAGCAATGCGGCCTACATCAAGAGCAACTACAACACCGTCGCCACCAAGGGCGGCCGCGGCGCGCTCAGGATCGACCTGGACGACAGCTGGACCATCACGCCGACTTTCATGGCCCAGAACACCAAGTCCAACGGCTTCTTCGGTTTCGATCCGTCGATCGGCGACCTGCAGGTGACGCACTTCGGGCCGGAGGGCGCGTCGGACTCGTTCGCGCAGACGGCGCTGACGATCGAGGGCAAGGTGCACGACTTCGACATCGTGTATGCCGGCGCCTGGATGAAGCGCGACGTCCACAGCGTTGCCGAGTACAGCGACTATTCCTTCTTCTACGACGCGCTATACGGTTCGGGGACGGCATTCACCGACAATGCCGGCAAGGTGATCGACCCGGCCCAGGTGATCTACGGCGACGACTGGTATTCGAAGCTCAGCCATGAGATCCGCGTCAGCACGCCAAAGTCCAATCCCGTCAAGGCGACGGTCGGCGCCTTCTTCCAGCGCCAGGTGCACGACATCTACCAGCGCTACGGCGTGCCGGGTTACAACGGCGACGGACTGGCCGATGCCCTTTCCGTGCCCGGCTGGAATCAGACCTTGTGGCTGACCGACGAGCAGCGCGTCGACAAGGACCGGGCGATCTTCGCGCAGGCAACCTGGGACATCGACCCGCACTGGGCCCTTACCGGCGGCATGCGCCAGTTCTGGTACGACAACTCGCTGCAGGGCTTCTACGGCTTCGGCAGCGGTTTTTCGTCGCACCAGGGCGTGGCCACCTGCGGACCGCCCGGCTCGACGGTCTCCAATCCGACCTACGCGCCCTTCCACGGCGCGCCGTGCACGGACCTGAACGGCGAGACCAAGGACTCCGGTCACGTGCCGCTGGCGACGCTGACGTACTACGGCGACGAGGACAAGATGCTGTACCTGACCTACTCGAAGGGCTTCCGCCCGGGTGGCGTCAATCGTGCCCGCAATCCGGGGTCGTCGTCGGTGATCCCGCCGTACGCGGCCGAATACCTGGTCAACTACGAACTGGGCTGGAAGACGCAGTGGGCCAATCACCGCGTGCGCTGGAACGGCGCGATCTTCCGCGAGAAGTGGAACAACTTCCAGTTCTCGTACCTCGTGCCGCCCAACAGCCTGACGGGGATCTCCAACGCCGGCCAGGCGCGCATCGACGGCATCGAATCCGACCTGGAATGGAAGGTTGCCGGCGGCTGGTCGCTCGGCGCCAACATGACGTTCATCGACGGCCGCCTGCTGCAGGACTATTGCGACGGCGGCTGCGCGCCGAACACGATCCCGGGCGCGACCGGCAATCTGTGGGCTCCGTCGGGCACCCGGCTGCCGGTTTCGCCGCGCTTCAAGGGCGACCTGCTGGCGCGCTACGTCTTCAATGTCGACGGCTGGAAGAGCAATGTCCAGGGCACGTATGCGTATCAGACGAGCTCCACGCCGACCCTCAAGGTGGCCAATGCCCAGGCGCTGGGAACGCAGCCCGCATACGGCACGCTGGATGTGTCGGCCGGCACCCAGCATAACGGCCTGTCGGTCGAGATGTACGTGTCGAACCTGCTGGACAACCGCGGACAGCTCACGCGCTTTGCCGAATGCGATCCGGTCAACGCCTGCAAGCAGACCTACATCGTCCCGACGGTGCCGCGGACGATTGGCGTCAAGTTCGGCCAGAGATTCTGATAGCCGCCGGGGGCGGCGCCGCCCCCGGTCGCCGGTGCCGGTGCCCGCGGTTCAGGGCGGCGGCACGTCCGGGTAGCGTTCGAGGACCGTGCCCAGCGACGCCTTGAGCGGCCCGAGCCACGGTTCGAAGTTGCGCCAGTGGTCGAGGCCCTCGCGAAAGATCGGCTGGCGCACCTGCTCCGAGCTGGCCGTGCGCACCGCGCGGTCGTTTTCATGGAAGCGCAGGCAGCGCTCGTCGAACGGCAGCCCGCAATAGTCGAGCAGCCGGCGCACTTCGGCCTCCGGCTCGTCGACCAGCCGCTCGTAGATCACCCGATGCACGCGCCCCGGCAGGGCGGCGTCGACATGCGCCATGATCCGGACGTAGTCGCGGTAGAAGCGGCCGACGTCGTCGAGGCCATAGGAAAAGTTCTGGCCGCGCGCGAAGTGCTGCTTGAAGTTGGAAAAGCAGCAGGCCAGCGGGTGGCGCCGGGCGTCGATGATCCGCGCGTTGGGCAGGATCAGGTGGATCAGCCCGACGTGCAGGAAGTTGTTGGGCATCTTGTCGATGAAGAGCGGCGTGTCCATCTTCCGATGGATGCGCGTCTCGGCCAGGTAGCGCTCGCCCAGCGCGCGCAGTTCGGCCGGCGCCAGCGCACCCACCGCCTCCAGGTACGACGTGCCGCGGCCGCCGGGCGCGTCGGAAAGGTCGCGCACCAGCGCCGGAATATTGGGCAGCTCCATCGTGCCTTCGACGAGCGGATGGCTGGCAAGGATCTGCTCGAGCAGCGTCGAACCGGAGCGCGGCATGCCGAGGATGAAGATCGGGTCGCGCGCCGGCGCGCCGGCGCCGGCGCGCTGCGCGAAGAATTCGGGCGTATAGATCGCCCCGCTGCGCGCCACGTGGCGGGCGGTCTCGTCGGGACTGTAGGGCTGCAGCGCGCGGCGTATCGCGGCGCCGCGGGCGTAGTGCGCAAAGGCCTCGGCATAGTCGCGTTCGTCCTCGCGTGCCTTGCCCAGCGCGTATTCGAAGTGCAGGCGGTCCTCGTCGTCCAGGCCGGGCTGCAGCAGTGCCGCCTGCATCGCCTGGACCTCGGCCGCACCGAAGCGCACCGTCTTCATGTTGGCCAGGCTCCAGTAGGCGTCGCCCAGCGTCGGCAGCAGCGCGATCGCGCGCCGATACGCGCCGATGCAGTCGTCGGTGCGCCCCGCCGTCTTCAGCGCATGGCCGTAGCTCAGCCAGAGCCGGCCCTGCCCCGGGCAGCGTTGCAGGACGGCATCGTAGACGCGGATCGAATCGGCCGTATCGCCCAGGTGCGCCAGGATCGCCGCCTTCAGGGTCAGGTAGCCCAGGTTCTGCGGTTCCGCCGCCAGCAGCGTCTCGATGTGCGGCAGCGCCTCGGTGGCCCTGGCCTGGCGGTACAGCACGAGCGCGTACTGGTGCAGCGCCGGCGCAAAGCTGGGTGCGAGCTCGAGGCACCGCTCCAGCAGCAGTTGGGCGTCGCGGTAGCGCCGCAGGCGCGTGCCGACCTCCGCCAGCATCCGCAGCGCGGCGATATCGGTCGGCTGCTCCTTCAGGTGCGCGCGCAGCAGCGCCTCGGCCCGCGCCAGGTCGTTAGCCCGCAGCGCCGCGGCGGCAGCCCGCAGCCGCGGGTCATGGACGGCGGCGCTGAGGAAGGCGGCCCGCGCCTGATCGGCCCCGGCGGCGTCCTCGGCCGCGTCCAGATGGTCGGCCAGCACGCGCCAGGTGTCCGGCCAGTCGGGCTGCAGTCGCGTCGCCGCGCCGAACGCCGCGATCGCCGCGTCCAGGCGCCCGGCCAGGCTGTAGGCATTGCCCAGTTCGAACCGGGCCAGCGCCGAGCGCGGTTCGTCGACGGCCAGCGCCTCGAGGATGGCGATCGCCTCCGCGCTCCTGCCCAGGGCGCCGTAGGCCCGGCCCAGGATGAGCCGCGCCGGCGCCGATCCCGGGACTGCCGCCAGTATCTCGGTGGCCTGCTCGGCGGCGAGCTGCGGCTGGCGCGCCAGCAGCCGCGCCGCATGGGCCAATGCCTGTTCGAGGCTGCCGACCGCCGGTGTCTGGCTGCTCACGATTCAGTCCGCCTCGAAATTGCAGGACTTCAATGGTATGACCCGCGTCCGGTTCCACCACTTGTGCCCGAGGTACAGCGACAGGAAGACCGGCACGATGGCATAGCTGGTGAGGAAATCGAACCAGGAAAAGACCGGCTGCTGGAAGACGCCGATATTGGCGCCGAAGATCACGACCACGAACAGCACCACCGCGATCCACGGCCCGTAGGGATAGAACCGCGAGCGGAATTTCAGGTCCGTCCACGCTGCGGCCCTGCGCCACCCAGGCCCTGCGAAAGCGCAGATGGCAGATGGCGATTCCCAGCCAGATGATGAACCCGGTCAGGCCCGAGGCAGTTGTAGAGCATCTGGTAGATCTTCTGCTGCCCGCCCACGGCGTTGGCCAGGAACGCCGTCGCGCCGACCAGGCCCGTCGCCCAGACGCGCGGCGACCGGCACGCCGCGCGCGTTCACCTTGCCGAAGCAGCCGCGGGCGCCTTGCGGCTGTGGGCCATCGCATACAGCATGCGCGACGAGACGTACAGCGACGAATTGCCGCACGACAGCACCGACGAGAGGATGACGAAATTCATCACGTTGGCGGCGTAGTAGCCGAAGCGCGGAATCTGCTGGAAGACGATCGTGAACGGCGAATAGGCGACGTGCCGTCGTCGCTGCGCAGCAGGTTGGGGTCGGTGTAGGGGATCAACGTACCGACGACGAAGATCGAGCCGATGTAGAACAGCAGGATGCGCCAGAACACCGTGCGGATCGCCTTGGGGACGCTCTGCCCGGATCGCGCGTCTCGGCGGCGGCCAGGCCCACGGCCTCGGTGCCCTGGAACGAAAACCCGGCCACCAGGAACACCAGCAGCGATGCTCGTGAAGCCGCCGACGAACGGCGCGTGCTGGCCCGTGGCCGCGTCGTGCAGCGAACCAGTTCTGGAAGCCGACGCTGCTGCTCGCCCAGCATGCCCAGGATCATCAGGACGCCGACCGCCACGAAGATGATCGACGGTCACCACCTTGATGCCCGCGAACCAGTATTCGGCTTCGGCGTACGCCTTCACCGACAGCAGGTTCAGCGCCATCAGCAGCACGAAGAAGCCCATGGCCCAGAGCGTCGGATTGCCGTGCGGGAACCAGAACTGCACGATGAGCGCGCCGGCGACGAATTCGGCGGCCAGCGTGATGGACCAGCTGAACCAGTAGTTCCAGCCGACGGCGAAGCCGAGCGACGGGTCGATGAAGCGCTCGGCGTAGGCTTCGAACGATCCGGGTATCGGCAGCTGGGTCGCCATCTCGCCCAGCGACTGCATCATGCAGTAGACGGCGAAGCCCATCAGCGCGTACGCCAGCAGCGCGCCGCCGGGCCCGGCCTGCGCGATGGCGCTGCCGCTGGCGAAGAACAGTCCGGTGCCGATCGCGCCGCCGATGGCGATCATGCTCAGTTGCCGCGACCCTATCCCGCGCCGCAATCGATCGGGTTCTGATTGCTCATGGGCAGGGATCCCGGCGTTGGCAGGCGAGCGCGGCTCTTCGGTGGCGGTTTGCGCCGCGCGGCCTGTGCGGCGGCGGAAGGCGCGCGGCAGACCGATCGCCGCGCAAATCGGGATAGTATCGCGGCTCCCGGGCCCGTGGCACCGGCGCCCTGCTCCCGCGTCCTCCTTTTCGCTGTCTCCTTCTAACGCCGATCCCGCTTCGATGAATCGCACCCGCGCCGACGCCCTGCTGCTGCTCGTTGCCCTGCTGTGGGGCACCACCTTTGTCGCCCAGAAGCTGGGCGGCGCCGGCGTCGGTCCGCTCGCCTTCGTTGCGGTGCGCTTCATCGCTGCAGCCCTCTTCCTGCTGCCGTTCGTGGCCTGGGAGGCACGCCGGGCCGCAAGCCGCGCCCGCACCGTGCCCGGATCGCGCGCGCTCGGCGGCCGCGACTGGGCCGCCGGCGCGCTCATCGGCGCTGTGCCTGTGCGGCGCCTCGCTGCTGCAGCAGACGGCCATGGGCACGACCAGCGCCACCAATGCCGGATTTCTCACCGCGGTCTACATGGTGCTCGTGCCCTTCGTCGCCTGGCTGCTGACGCGCGCGGCGTCCGCGCCTGCTCGTGCTGGCTGCCGGCGCGATCGCACTTTACGGCGCCTGGCTGCTCGGGGGCGGCGCCGCGGCGGCACTGGGCTGGTCGCGCGGCGACCTGCTGATCCTGCTGAGCGACGTGATCTGGGCGCTTCCACATCACGCTGATCGGCCAGTTCCACGGCATTGCCGCGCGCCCGATGCTGCTGTCGTGCCTGCAGTGCGCGATAACCGGCCTGGTCGCCCTGCCGGCGGCCCTGCTGCTGCAGCCGGCCACCGGCGCCGACCTGCTGGCGGCCCTGCCGGCCATCGCCTATGCCGGCATCGTCTCCAGCGGCATCGCCTTCACGCTGCAGATCGTCGCGCAGCGTCATACGCCGCCGGCCGAAGCGGCGCTGATCATGTGCCTGGAGAGCGTCTTCTCGGCACTGGCGGGCGCCGTCCTGCTGGGCGAATCCCTGACGCTGCGGGCGTCGGTCGGCGCCTTCCTGATCATGATGGGGGTGGTACTGGTGGAGACGAGCCCGCTGCTGCTGGCCGCCCTGCTCCGGCGCCAGGCCAGGGTGCGCGCGCTCTAGGAGTCTGCGCGGCAGACGGTTTGACAGCCGCGATGGATGAAGGAACCCTCTCCCGCTGGCGGGAGAGGGCAGGGTGAGGGTGGGGGATGTGCTGGGGCCGGGTATTTTGGTTGCCTGCGAGTGCGTTCTTGGCCCACCAGCGAGCGTGTTGTCCCCTACGTTGCCATCATTGTCGCCATTCGCCGCAAGTTCAGCGCCGTGCAGACGAGTTTCCACTCCGCCTGGGCTTTGGTTAGACCACGCATGCTGAACTGGCGGAACCCCAGAACGTTCTTGACCCAGCCGTTGGGCGGCTCCGAGAGCCATTTGCGTCTGCGGTAGGCCTGCTGCGTCTGAGGCTGGCGGAACTTCTGCGCCATGGCTGCTGTAAGGGGTCGGCGTGCCGCGTCGATAGCCACCTGCTGCTTGCCCTCCCGGCCCAGCGCCACGATCAGCTCGCTGGGGTGGTCCTTGAGTTGCTCGAAGGTCGCCTCTGAGCGGTAGCCCGCATCGGCCAGCACCGTCTGGGGTGATTGCCCCAACGTTTGTTCAACGGCGGCGAGCATCGGCGCCAGTCGTCCAGAATCCGAACCGTTGTTGCTCAACTCCGCGCCCACGATGATGTGCGCCGTGTCGTCGACTGCTGCTTGCGCGTTGTACGCGTAGTCAAAGCCGCCACCGGCGCGCTTCATGATCCGGCTCTGCGGATCGGTGAAGTTGTCTTGCGCCTTGGGTGCCGGAACGCCGAACTCGCGTGCATAGGTACCACCGCCCTTGGGTTTGCCATCGCCGTCGCGCGGCTTGCGCTCGTCGCCCTCGGATCGGCCACGGGCCGTGTCGGCCTCGCGCTGGCGTTGTTCCAACCGTTCGCGCGCCGCCCGTATCACCTCCAGGCGCTCCTGCCGGCGGGCAATCTCGGCGGGCACATCCAGGTCCGGTTCGTTGCGCTCGGCTTCATCAGCGGCCTTGGCCCGATTGAGCAGCGCATCAATCTGCGCCTTGAGCTCCACCTCGGCCCGCTGCATCCGCTCGTAGCTCATCGCCTTGTGCCGCGAGGCGTTGGCCTTGATCTTGGTGCCATCGACCGAGATCGTGCCGAGCTTGACCAACCCGCACTCGCGCGCCAGCTTCACGACCTGAACGAACAGCGCCGAGAGTTCCTTCAGGTGTAACGCCCGGAAATCGCAAATCGTGCGGTGCGCCGGAAAGTTGCCCGCCCCCAGCACCCGAAAGGCCACGTCCTCGTGCAGCTTGCGGGCAATCTTGCGCGAGGAAAACACCCCCGTGGCATACCCGTACACCAGCACCTTGACCATCATCGCCGGGTGAAACGGCTGGTTGCGCGGTCCCCCGCCCATGTACCGAGCGTGAAACGCGCTCAGTTCCAGGCTGTCGACCACGTCATTGATGTAGTAGGCCAGGTGCCCTTCTGGCAACCACTCCTGCAGCGCGCAGGGCAGCAATTGCTGCTGGCGCGGTTCGTACGGTTGGTAGCTTGGCGTCATGCCCAATTAACGCCGATTCGGCCTCGCTCGTCTACACAAAACCACCACTACCACCCTCACCCCCGGCCCCTCTCCCGCAAGCGGGCGAGGGGAGCTCAGGCGCTTCTGCCGCGCAGACTCCTAGGGAAGGAAAGCCTGCGGCACCGTGTGCGCGGTGGCGCGGGCGAAGTCGGCGCGGTTCTGCGCCAGTTCGGCCAGGCGCGCGCGCAGCTGGCGTGCGCTCAATTCCTCCAGCGTATTGAGGCTGCGCCAGCGCAGGTTCGATTCGGTGACGATCGCATCGAGCAGCACGTCGTGCGCCTGCGGAAAGCTGGTCTCGATGCGCGCCAGCTCGAAGCCGACGCCGATGCTCAGCGGCTGCGGTTCCAGCGCCGCCAGCGTGCGGTCGAAATAGCCGCCGCCGTAGCCCAGGCGATCGCCGGCGCGGCCGAATCCCACCAGCGGAATGAGCAGGACCTGCGGCACCACCTGCGGCGTCGCATCCGGATAGGCGATTCCCAGCGCGCCCTTCTTCATGGGCGCGCCGGGCGCCCAGTGGCGGAACACCAGCGGCGCGTCGCGCTGCACGACCACCGGCAGCGCGCAGCGCACGCCCTGGCCGCGCAGCAGGCGCATGAGCGGCCGCGCGTCGTACTCGCCCTGCATCGGCCAGCAGAATCCCACTACCATTTCCGGCCGCACCGGCAGCGCGTGCAGCAGCATCAGGCTGATGCCCAGGCTCCACTCGCGCCGCTGCTCCGGCGCGATGGCCATGCGGCGCGCGATGAGCTCGGCGCGCATGGTCTTGCGCCACTGCGCCAGGTCGGCCGGCGCCGCTGCGGTGGCCATCGGCGTTCGCGCCCGCCTGCGCCTCAGAACAGGCCCACGATGCGCCCGTCGTCGTCGATGTCGATGGCGTGCGCGGCCGGGGACCTTGGGCAGGCCCGGCATGGTCATGACATCGCCGCAGATCATCACGACGAACTGGGCGCCCGCGGCCAGCCGCACTTCGCGCACATCGACCACGTGGCCGCTGGGCGCGCCGCGCAGCTTCGCGTCCGTGGAGAAGGAATACTGCGTCTTGGCCACGCACACCGGGTAGTGGCCGTAGCCGTCCTGCTGCAGCCGATCGATCTGGCTGCGCACCTTCGCGCTGGCCTGGATGTCGGCGGCGCCGTAGATCCGGGTGGCGATGGCCTTCATCTTGTCCCACAGCGTCGCCGCGTCCTCGTACACGAAGCGCATCCGGCTGGGGCTGTCGCACAGGCGCACGACCTCGCGCGCCAGTTCCTCGGCGCCGGCGCCGCCCTCGGCCCAGTGGCGGGCGATGACGGCGCGGCAGCCGCGGGCGGCAACCCGCGCCAGCAGCAGTTCGATCTCGGCGGCGGTGTCGTGCGTGCGGTGGTTGATGGCCACCACGCAGGGCAGGCCGTAGCGTTCGCGCACGTTGTCGATGTGGCGCTCGAGATTGACCATGCCGCGCTCCAGCGCCGCAAGATCCTCGTGCGCCACGTCGGCGACTTCGACGCCGCCGTGGTACTTCAGGGCCCGCACCGTGGCCACCACCACGACGGCCGTGGGTTGCAGGCCGGCCTTGCGGCACTTGATGTCGATGAACTTCTCGGCGCCCAGGTCGGCGCCGAATCCGGCCTCGGTCACGACGTAGTCGGCCAGCTTGAGCGCACCCTTGGTGGCCAGCACGGTATTGCAGCCGTGGGCGATGTTGGCGAACGGCCCGCCGTGGATGAACGCCGGCGTGTGCTCCAGCGTCTGCACCAGGTTCGGCGCCAGCGCGTCGCGCAGCAGCGCGGTCATCGCGCCGTGCGCCTTCAGGTCGCGGGCCCGTATCGGCTTGCCGGCGGCGGTGTTCGCCACGATGATCTTGCCGATGCGCTCCTTGAGGTCGCGCAGGCTGGTCGCAAGGCAGAAGATCGCCATGATCTCCGAGGCCACGACGATGTCGAAGCCGTCCTCGCGCGGGTAGCCGTTGGCCGTGCCGCCCAGGCCGATCGTGATGTCGCGCAGCGCCCGGTCGTTCATGTCGACCACGCGCTTCCACGTCACGCGGCGCACGTCGATGCCCAGTTCGTTGCCGTGGTGGATGTGATTGTCGATCAGCGCCGCGAGCAGGTTGTGGGCCAGCTCGATGGCGGAGAAATCGCCGGTGAAGTGCAGGTTGATGTCCTCCATCGGCACGACCTGGGCATAGCCGCCGCCGGCGGCGCCGCCCTTCATGCCGAAAACCGGTCCCAGCGACGGCTCGCGCAGGCAGATCATCGCCTTCTTGCCGGCATGCCCGGTTGAGGGCGTCGCCCAGGCCGACGGTCGTCGTCGTCTTGCCTTCGCCGGCGGGCGTCGGCGAGATGGCCGTGACCAGAACCAGCTTGCCGTTGGGCCGGTCCTGCAGCGAGCGCAGGTAATTCAGGTGCACCTTGGCCTTGTAGTGGCCGTAGGGTTCCAGGTGTTCCGGGGCGATTCCCAGGCGTTCGCGGGCCAGGTCGGCGATGCGTTGCAGGTTCGCTTTTTGCGCGATGTCGATGTCGCTCAGCATGGTGGAAGGTGCCTTCACCGGGAAATGAATTCGTTGAATTCTTATTAACTACATTAAATATGTTACTTTAAATATATGCTATATGCATTTGAATAAATTATAGAAATTGTCTGTTGTCTTTGCGTGCACGTGATCGACACTTTGATTCCGAAGTTGCGCCACCGTGCTGGCCACGTGCGTCACCCAGGCCGGCTCGTTGGGCTTGCCGCGATGCGGAACCGGCGCCAGGAAAGGGGCGTCGGTTTCCACCAGCATCCAGTCGTCGGGAACTCGGACAGCGACGTCGCGCAGCGCGTGGGCGGACTTGAAGGTCACGATGCCGGAAAAGGAAATCAGGAACCCCAGGTCCATCGCCGCCTGGGCCACCTCCCACGACTCGGTGAAGCAATGCATCACGCCACCGACGGTATCGGCCCGTTCCTCGCGCATGATGCGCAGCGTATCGGCGGCACTGGCGCGCGTGTGGATGACCAGCGGTTTGCCGCTTTCGCGGGCCGCGCGGATGTGGGTGCGGAAGCGCTCCCGCTGCCAGTCCAGCGGTTCCTTCAGCCGGTAGTAATCCAGGCCGGTCTCGCCGATTGCCACGACCTTGTCGGCCCGGGCGTGCCGCACCAGGGTCGCGACGTCGGGTTCGACCGTCTCCTCGTTGTCCGGGTGAATTCCAACCGACGCGAATATGCCCTCGTGCGCCTGTGCAAAAGCGACCACCGGTTCCAGATCCTGCGTCGAGGTGGAGATGTTGAGCGCCGCGCCGACCCCGGCGGCGCGCATCCGCGCCAGCACGCCCGGCGCATCGGCCAGCAGGTCGGGAAAGCAGAAGTGGCAGTGCGAATCGATCAGCATGGAGGTGGTTGGCGGTCGTCCCGGTGCCGGATCCGGCGATCATGGGCGGCATGGCGGCCGCCGCGCGGCCGGGCAATTGCCTTGTACCGCAGCCGGCCGCCGGGCCGCAAGTTTTCCGCCGGGTGCTATCAGATCGTGTGGGTGGGACGCGACGAGCGCAGGGCGGCGCCGAGCGCTTCTTCGATGCGCTTGCGCGCGGTGAGGCCCGATTCGTCGGCGGGAAAATGCACGCCGATACCCGGTGTCTTGGATGCGCCGCCGCCGCTGGGGCTGATCCAGACGACCTTGCCGGCCACCGGGATCCGGGTCGGATCCTCGAGCAGGGTCAGGATGAGGTAGACCTCGTCACCGATGTTGTAGGCGCGGTTGGTGGGAACGAAGATCCCGCCATTTTTCAGGTAGGGCATGTAGGCCGCGTACAGCGCCGCCTTCTCCTTGATGGAGAGCGACAGCACGGCCGGGCGCCCGCCTCCGGCGCCATTGGGAACGACGCCCATGCTGGCGGCGGGAATGGCCAGGGTCCGGGTCTCCGCGGGATCGTTCACGATGTTCGGATCGACTCAATGTATTCGAGCAAGGCCCCTTCGATTGCCGCGCGCGGATTGAGGGGATGGTCGGCGACGGCCTGCAGCCGGCGCAACGAATCCAGCCACGACACCGGCCGCATCCAGGTGCCAGTGGCGCGCCAGGGCCTCGAAACTGGCGGCGTCGGCCCGATGATATCGGAGACCGGCGCCGGTCCGATACGAAAAATAGTCCCATCCCCAGCGCTGAAACAAAGCGACCGCCCCGGCAATCGGCACGGTTCGCGGAACCTCGGCCGCGACCTGGGCCGGCTCCAGGGCGCCGCCCAGCCGCAACAGCCGCAGCAACGTCTCACGCATTTCCGGCAGCAGCGCCCCCTCGGCCGATCGCAGCACGGCCAGCGGCGCACCGCCCGCCTCGACCAGGCGCTGCGCCGCATCGGCGCCGGCATTGCGGGCTGGCCAGCCAATCCAGCGCGGCGGCGTGCGCCGGCACGGGCACCCGGACCAGGGCGCAGCGCGACAGGATCGTCGGAAGGCAGCGGTCGATCTGGTCGGCGACCAGCACGAAGATCAGGTCGGGCGGCGGCTCCTCGAGACCCTTGAGCAGGGCGTTGGCCGCGGGCGCATTGAGCGCCTCGGCCGGTCCGAGCACGACGACGCGGGCGCCGCCGCGGTGTGCGGTGACGTCGCTGAGCGAGGCCAGATCGCGCACCTGGTCGATTTTAATTTCCCGGCTGGGTTTGGTCTTCGGCGCGGGCTCGGCGCCGCGCCGGGGCGTCTTCGTCGTCGGACGCGCCGCCCGGGCGCCGCTCGGCGAGCGCATCGGGGACGAGCACGCGCAGATCCGGGTGATTGCCAGCACCGATCAGGCGGCAGGAGGCGCAGTTGCCGCAGGCTGGCCCCGGCCCGCGCGCCGATTCGCACAGGACATCGGCCGCAAAGGCCATCGCGCAGTCCCATTTGCCGGTGCCGGCCGGGCCATGCAGCAGCATGGCGTGGACGCCGCGCGCGCGCAGGGCCGCCAGGCGCCGGCGCGGCTCGGCCAGCCAGGGGGCCGCGGCGATCGGGCCGGCGTCCGTCGCTCATGCCGGCAGCCAGACGGCCAGGCGCTGGACGATGCGGTCGGTAAGCGCGGTCGGCGCTGCCGCGCCGTCCAGCAGCAGGAAGCGCTGCGGCTCGGCGGCCGCGCGCGCGTGATAGCCGGCACGCACGCGGTCGAAGAATTCGGCGGATTCGCGTTCGAATCGGTCGGCCGCGCGCACCCGGGCGCGGCGGCGCTGCGCCTGGACCGGATCGATGTCGACCAGCACCGTCAGGTCGGGGCGCAGGTCGCCCACGACCCAGGCGCTCAGGGCGTCGATGCGCGCCGGCGGCACGCCGCGTCCCGCGCCCTGGTAGGCATAGCTGGCGTCGACGAAGCGGTCGCACAGGACCCAGCGGCCGGCGACCAGCGCCGGCTCGATGACCTGCAGGACGTGTTCATTGCGGCCGGCGAACATCAGCAGGACTTCCGTCGGTCGGGCTCATCTCCCGGCCCAGGCCGAGCTCACGCAGCGCCTCGCCGAGGGAGGTGCCGCCGGGTTCGCGCGTGCTGGACGAAATCGACGCCGCGCTCGCGCAGCACGCGGCGCGACGGCGTCGACCTGCGTGCTCTTGCCGGCGCCGTCGACCCCCTCGAAGGTGACCAGGCGCCCGCGCCGGGCGGTTGCTGCGGGATGTTGCATGGTCGGGTTCGCCCGGCGGCCGGCGCCGCATTGCTGCCGTATTGCGGCGCTGCCGTGATGGGCGGCGCCGCGCTGATAACGGTCGACGGCGCGATTGTGCTGCGCCAGGGTCGCGGAAAACTCCGAACTGCCGTCGCCGCGGGCGACGAAGTACAGGGCCTTGCTCGTCGTTCCGGATCAGCGCCGCTTCGATCGCGGCGCGGCCCGGCAGCGAAATCGGCGTCGGCGGCAGGCCTGCACGCGTATACGTATTGTAGGGCGTGTCCAGTTGCAGGTCGCGCTTGTGCAGGCGCCCGGCATAGCGTGCGCCCAGTCCGTAGATCACCGCTGGGGTCGGTCTGCAGCGGCATGTCCAGGCGCTGGCGATTGACGAACACGGCGGCGATCAGCCGCCGTTCGTCGGTGCGGCCCGTCTCCTTTTCGACGATCGACGCCATGACCAGCGCCTGATAGGGATCGCGGTATACGGCAGGCCATCGCGGCGCGCCTTCCAGGCGCGGTCGAGCCGTTCCTTCTGCGCCCGGTAAGCCTGGCGATAGATCTCGACGTCGCTGGAGCCGGGATCGAACACGTAGGTATCGGGCGCGAACAGGCCCTCGGGCAGCGCCTCCTCGGCTCCGACGCTGCGCAGGATCCGCGCATCGGGCCAGATCGCCGGTGTCGTGCCGCAAGTCGGCCGACTGGTTCAGCAGCAGGCGCATATCCGCGAAGGTGGACCCTTCCGGTATGGTCACCTGCTCGCGCTCCACCTGGCCGCGGCGGAACTTGCCCACCAGTTCCAGCAGGTTCGTCGGCGCCTCGATGTGATAGCGCCCGGGACGCAGCGCGCGGGTGGCGCGCGCCAGGGTGGCGGTGGCGATGAATTCCCAGGAGCGCACCGGTACGCCGGCATCGCGCAACTGGCGCGCCACCGCACGCGCGGACGAACCGCCGGGAACCCGGACGTCGACGCCTGCGGCGGCCACCGCCAGCGGGCGGGTCAGTTCGTACCAGGCCGCGCCGGCCGCCGCGGCCGAGACGAGCGCGGTAATCAGGGCGATCCTGCGCAGCAGGGCGACGGCGGCGATGGCGGCAATCCTCGGTGCAAGGGGCGGCGGAAACGGGCGGACGGAGCGGGCACGGCTGGCGGCGCTGCCCGCGGCTATTTTCGCTCAATTGCACGCGCCGTGCTGTCGACGGCGCCGGCGCTACCGGGCGCATTCCTACAATCGGGCTACCATGGCACGCATGGCTGACATGAACCCGGTTGCCGACCTCTTCCACCGCGCCGAACCGGCCGAACCTGCGCCGTCGAATCGCTGGAGCGTCGCACCGGCCGACTTTGCCGCCCTGCTGCGCGGCGCGGTTGCCGCGCCCCTCGCCGACCACGCGATCCTGGAATTCGACGGTCCGGATGCGCGCAGTTTCCTGCAGGGGCAGACGACCATCGACATGGTTGCCCTGGCACCGGCGGCATGGCAATTGGGCGGATATTGCACGCCCAAGGGCCGCCTGCTCGCCATCTTCCAGGCCTGGAGCTACGCCACCGGAATCCGCCTGCTGCTGCCGCGGGCCCTCGCTCCGGCCATCCAGAAGCGGCTGACGCAATACGTGCTGCGCGCCAAGGTCGTGGTGCGCGACGTTACTTCGGACTGGCTGGCGTTCGGCCTGTGCGGCGCAGCTTGCGCGGCTCCGTTCGGTGCGGCCGGCATCGACGTGCCGGCCGCAACATGGCACGGCACCGTGCTCGACGGCGACGAGCGGCTCGTGCGCCTGCCCGGCGGAACGGGCTGCCCCGACCGCCTGCTGCTGCTGGCGCGCCGCGAACGCCACGCCCATTGGACGCCGTTGCTGGCCGGCTTCGCCCCGGTCGAGGTCGCGCTGTGGTGGTGGACCCAGGTCGACGCGGCGATACCCGCGGTGCTCGCCGCGACGCAGGAACTGTTCGTGCCGCAGTCGATCAACCTGGAAGTGCTCGGTGGCGTCGACTTCCGCAAGGGCTGCTATCCGGGCCAGGAGATCGTGGCCCGCAGCCAGTATCTGGGCAGATTGCGCCGCCGCATGGGGCTGGCGCACGCGGCCGGGCTGGGAGCGGCCGCTGACGTATTCGTCGACGGCGAGTCGCAGCCGGTGGGCCGCATCGTGCTCGCCGCCAGCGCGCCGCAGGGCGGCTGGGACCTGCTGTTCGAATGCCCGTCCGATCGCGTCGAACCGGGCCGGCTGCACGCCGGCAGCGCACAGGCGCCCGCGCTCGAACTGCGGGCGCTGCCCTATCGGCTGTTCGACCCCACCGCATGACACCGCCGGCCGACTGCGGGCAGCAGGCGCATGCAGCCGTCACCCGCCGCAGCGCGGCCGCACTGTCATTCGACATTGCCGGCGGTTTGCGTTAGCGTTAGCCGATGTGCCTGATTCTCATTGCCTGGCAGTCCCATCCGGATTTCCCGCTGGTCATCGCCGCCAACCGCGACGAGTTCTACGCGCGGCGCACCCGTCCTGCGGCGTGGTGGGGTCAGGCGGTGTCGCTGCTGGGCGGGCGTGACGAAGAGGCCGGCGGCACCTGGCTGGGCATCAACCGGCGTGGCCGGGTCGCGATGCTCACCAACGTGCGAGCGCCCGACGAGCGCAACGCGCACGCACCGTCGCGCGGCCTGCTGGTGCTGTCGGCGCTGCAGAGCGCCGGCTCGCTGGGCGACTGGTTCACCGAGAGCGCACGCACGGCGCAGAGCTTCAACGGCTTCAACCTGCTGGCGGGCGAACCGCTGCCGGTCCCGGCGCACGGCATCGATGCCCAGCTGCTGTACACCAGCAACCGCAATTCGGCCGGCGCACCCGATCCGCGCCCGCTGGCGCCGGGCATCTACGGCGTATCCAATGCGCTGCTCGACACCCCCTGGCCCAAGCTGGCGCGCGGCGTGGCCGGTTTTGCCTGCCAGATCGCCAGCACGGTCGATACCGACGCGCTGCTGCGCCTGATGGCCAATCGCGAGATGGCGCGCGATTCGGAACTGCCCAATACGGGGGTGCCGCTCGACTGGGAGCGCGCGCTGTCGGCGATCCAGATCCGCGCCAAGGGCTACGGCACCCGCGCCACCACGCTGATCACGGTGCGGCGCGACGGCACCGTGCTGTTCCTCGAACGGACCTACGATGTCGAAGCGCCGCAGGAACACATCGACCGCCGCTTCGAGTTCGTCATCGACGGTACCGGCTACCGTGCACCGCTGCTCGACACGCCTCCGCACGGCGAGCGCGGCTGACGGCCGGGGCCGATCGGGTCCGGATCCGCTCGCGCAGGCTGCCGCATGAACGCCCCGCCGCCCGGCAATGCCGTGCCGCCGCAGACCGGCAACCCGATGGGCACCGACGGCTTCGAGTTCATCGAATACGCGGCGCCCGACCCGGCGCAGCTG
This sequence comes from uncultured beta proteobacterium, assembly GCA_963781975.1. GTDB lineage: Bacteria > Pseudomonadota > Gammaproteobacteria > Burkholderiales > Burkholderiaceae_F > GJ-E10. The sequence goes on along the minus strand of CAWAHT010000005.1, from coordinate 123,139 downwards.
GGCCGCCTGTTCGAGCGCATGGGTTTCACCGCCATCGCGCGCCACCGACACAAGAACGTGCTGCTGTACCGGCAGGGCGAGATCAACTTCATCGTCAACGGCGAACCCGATTCCTTCGCCCAGCGCTTCGCGCGCCTGCACGGACCCAGCATCTGCGCCATCGCCTTTCGCGTCGCCGATGCCAAGGCGGCCTACGAGCGCGCCATCGCGCTGGGCGCATGGGGCTACGCCGAGCGCGCCGCGCCCGGCGAACTCAACATCCCGGCCATCAAGGGGATCGGCGACAGCCTCATCTACTTCGTCGATCGCTGGCGCGGCAAGAACGGCGCGCGCGCCGGCCAGATCGGCAATATCGGCTTCTTCGACGTCGATTTCGAGCCGCTGCCCGGCGCCGACCTCGATCCGCCCGGCAACGGCCTGCTGCTGATCGACCACCTGACCCACAACGTGCACAAGGGGCGCATGCGCGAGTGGGTCGATTTCTACGAACGGCTGTTCAATTTCCGCGAGATCCGCTATTTCGACATCGAGGGCAGGCTGACCGGCGTCAAGAGCAAGGCGTTGACCAGTCCCTGCGGCAGGATCCGCATCCCCATCAACGAGGAAGGCAACGAACAGGCCGGACAGATCACCGAGTACCTGGAACGTTTTCACGGCGAGGGAATCCAGCACGTCGCGCTGGCGTCGGCGGATCTGCCGCGGACGGTCGACGCGATGCTGCGCAACCAGGTGCGGCTGCTCGACACGCCCGACACCTACTTCGAGCTGGTGGACAAGCGCATACCGGGACACGGCGAGGATCTGGCGGCGCTGCGCCAGCGCAAGATCCTGATCGACGGCAAGAAGGGCGAACTGCTGCTGCAGATCTTCACCGAGAACCAGCTGGGCCCGATCTTCTTCGAATTCATCCAGCGCAAGGGCAACGAGGGTTTCGGCGACGGCAATTTCCAGGCGCTGTTCGAGAGCATCGAACTCGACCAGCTGCGCCGCGGCGTGCTGGCGCAAAAGCGCTGAGCCGACCGGCGCGCGGCGAACCGGCATGGATCCGCAAGCGCCCGTCTTCGCCTACCTGAGCGGCTTCGGCAACACGCTGCGCCAGCGAGGCGCTGGCCGGCGCACTGCCGCAGGGGCGCAATTCCCCGCAGCGCTGCGCCTACGGCCTGTACGCCGAGCAGCTCTCCGGCACCGCCTTCACGGCGCCGCGGCGCGCAGAACCGGCGCTCCTGGCTGTACCGCATCCGCCCGAGCGCCCAGGCGGCGCCCTTTGCCCCGCTCGAGCGCGGCCGGCTGCGCAGCGCCTTCGGCGCCGCCGGCGACGACGATCTGCCGCCGACGCCGCCCGATCCGCTGCGCTGGGACCCGCTGCCGATCCCGGACGCGCCGACCGACTTCATCGACGGGCTGGTCACGTTCGCCGGCACCGGCGACCCGCAGGCGCAAAGCGGCTGCGCGATCCACGGCTATGCGGCCAATCGCCCGATGCGCGACCGGGTGTTCGGCAATGCGGACGGCGAAATGCTCATCGTGCCGCAGAACGGACGGCTGCAACTGGACACCGAGTTCGGGCGCATCGTCGTCGAACCGCAGGAGATCGTCGTCGTGCCGCGCGGCGTGCGTTTCCGCGTCGGCGCTGCCCGACGGCAGCGCGCGCGGCTACGTCTGCGAGAACTTCGGCGCGCCGCTGCGCCTGCCCGATCTGGGTCCGATCGGATCCAATGGCCTGGCCAATGCGCGCGACTTCCAGCATCCGGTGGCCTGGTACGAGGATCGCGCGCAGCCGTGCGAGCTGGTGCACAAGTTCCTGGGTCGCCTGTACCGCTGCGACCTGGACCACTCGCCGCTGGACGTGGTGGCCTGGCACGGCAACCACCTGCCCTACAAGTACGATCTGCGGCGCTTCAATGCCATCGGCTCCATCAGCTATGACCACCCGGATCCGTCCATCTTCCTGGTGCTGCAGTCGCCCAGCGACACGCCCGGGCGTCGACACGCTCGATTTCGTCGTCTTTCCGCCGCGCATGCTGGTGATGCAGGACACCTTCCGTCCGCCCTGGTTCCACCGCAATGTCGCCAGCGAATTCATGGGCCTGATCCACGGCAGCTACGACGCCAAGGACGGCGGTTTCGTCCCCGGCGGCGCGAGCCTGCACAACTGCATGACCGGCCACGGGCCGGATGCCGCCACCTTCGAACGCGCCGCGAGCGCGGACCTGTCGCAGCCGACCGTGCTGCGCGACACGATGGCTTTCATGTTCGAAACGCGCTGCGTGCTGCGGCCGACGCGCTTCGCGCTCGAATCGCCGCTGCGCCAGCGCGACTACGCCGCCTGCTGGGCGGGGCTGCGGCGGCATTTCGATCCCGCCCGGCCGTGACGGCGCTGGATGCAACGCACGACCCGGACCGGCGCAGCTGGCTAGCGTCGGCCAATGCGCCCGGTGCCGACTTTCCGCTGCAGAACCTGCCGTATTGCGTGTTCGCCGCGGATGACCGCGCCGACTGGCGCATCGGGGTCGGCGATCGGCGATCGCATTCTCGATCTGCGCGCGGCAGTGGCCTGCGGCGCCGTGGCCGACGCCGCCCCCGCCATCGACGCCGGACCGCTGTGCGCCACCACCCTGAACCCGCTGCTGGAGCGCGGCTACCCGGACTGGCGGCGGCTGCGCCAGGCGCTGTCCGGCCTGCTCGCCGCGGGCAGCGCCTGGCAGGAGCGCCTTGGCGGCTGCCTGCACCCCGCTGCCGCGGCGCGCTTGCGCGTGCCGGCGACGATCGGCGACTACACCGATTTCTTCACCTCGATTCACCATGCCACGCGCGTCGGCGAACTGCTGCGCCCCGACAATCCGCTGCTGCCCAACTACCGCTGGCTGCCCATCGCCTATCACGGGCGGGCCTCCTCGATCGTCATCTCCGGCACGCCGGTCATCCGGCCCTGGGGCCAGGTCGCGGCGCGCGGCGCCGCCGAGCCGCGCTTCGCGCCATCCGCGCGACTGGACTACGAGCTCGAACTGGCGGCCTACATCGGGCCGGGCAACACGCTGGGCAGCCGCATCGCCGTCGGCCGGGCCGAGGAACACGTATTCGGCCTTTGCCTGCTCAACGACTGGTCGGCCCGCGACATCCAGGCCTGGGAGTACCAGCCGCTGGGTCCCTTCCTGGGCAAGAGCTTCGCCACCACCGTGTCGCCGTGGGTGGTGACGCTCGACGCGCTGCGCCCCTATCGCTGCGCCTGGGAACGGTCGCCGGCCGATCCGCCGCTGCTGCCCTACCTCGACGATCCGCAGCTGCACACCGGCGGCGCGCTGGACATCGCGCTGGAAGTGCAGTTGCGCAGCGCGGCCATGCGTGCCGCCGGACAGGCGCCCATGGCCGTTTCACGCAGCAACGCACGCGACGCCTACTGGTGCCTGGCGCAGCTGGTCGCGCACCACACGGTCGCCGGCTGCAATCTGCGCACCGGCGACCTGCTGGCTACCGGGACCCAGTCGGGTCCGTTGCGCGAGCAAAGCGGCTGCCTGCTGGAGCTCACGCAGGGGGGTCGCCAGGCGTTGCGCCTGCCGGATGGCGCCGAACGCCGGTTCCTGGAGGACGGCGATGAAGTGATCCTGCGCGCCGCGTGCGAGCGGCCGGGAGCGGCGCGCATCGGATTCGGGACATGCGCGGGAACGCTGCTGCCGGCCAGCGATGACGGGACCGAATGGCCCTCGCCCTGGCCTGCGCGCGCCGGCGGACCGTAAGGTCAGGGAAAGGCGCGGCGGCGGGCTATCAGCCGCTGGCGGCCAGGCGGCGCACCATGGTCTGGTGCGCAATGCCGGCTTCCTCGTAGGGATCGCCGACGGTGCTGAAGCCTTCGCGCACGTAAAAGCCGATTGCGCCGGCCTGGGCGTGCAGGCGCAGTTCGGGCAGGCCCCGGCCCTGCGCCACGGCCATCAGCGAGCGCAATACCGCGGCGCCCAGGCCGCGGCCGCGGTGCGCCGCCAGCACGGCCATGCGGCCGATGTGCGCATCGGGCAGCAGCCGTCCGGTCGCCAGCGCCGTGCCGTTGCCGTCGAAGGCAACCGCGTGGATGGCGGTGGCATCGCGCGCGTCCAGTTCCAGCGCCGCCGCGATGCCCTGCTCGTCGATGAAGACCGCCCGGCGCACGGCGCTGGCCGCGTCGCGCAGCTGCTCCCAGCCGCCCACGCGCACGACGATCCGCTCGGCGGCCTGGCGCCGGCGCGCGGCCGTTCCGGTGGTTCCCCCCAGCAGGGAATCGCTCATGTCCCGGTCTCCCGCGGCGCCGTCAATGGGCGCCCTTCTTCGCATCGCCGGCGATGACGATGGTCAGGCGCGCCGGATCCAGGTAGCGGCGCATGACATCGTTGATCTGGTCGACCGTCAGCGCGCGCACGCGATCCTCGAGCTGCCGGCTGAAAGCGAAGGTGCGGCCCAGGTCCATGTTGCCGACCCAGGCGGCGGCGACCGTGCCGTCGTCGGAGCGGGCCATGCGCCGCTCCTCGAGCGCGCCGCGGCGCGCATCGTCCAGTTCGGCCCTGGCGAAACCGTCGTGGCGCAGCCGTTCGAGCTCCTCGTGCACCGCCAGCTCAACCTTGTCGACGTTCTGCGGTGCGGCGATGGCGCCGACGGCCCAGGCCGCCGCGCGGTCGCGGCTGCCGACCAGCAGACCCGAGCCGATGCCGTAGGACAGTCCGTCCTTCTGGCGCACCCGGTCGGCCAGTCGGCTGTGCAGGCCGGAACCGCCGCCGATGATTTCATTGGCCATCATCAGTGCCGGCGCGTCGGGGTCGTCGTCGCGCAGGTCGAGGGCGAGCTTGGCCCGGTACACGGCGTTCTCCTTGTCGGGCGTATCGATGAAGATGCGCGTCGGCGCGATCGGCCGTGCATCACGCAGGATCTCCTCATATGGCACCTGCGACTTCCACGTGGGATACAGCGACCGGATGCGCGCCTCCACCGCGTCGGCGTCGAAATCGCCCACCACGGCGACTTGCCCGCGGGCCGTCCCCCAGAACTGCTTGAAGAATGCCTTGACGTCGTCGAGCGACGTCGCCTGCACCGCCGCGATGCGCTCGTCGAGCGAGGCGTAATGGCGCGGGTCGCCAGGCGGATAGATATCGAAATGCCGCTGCAGCGCGTCGCGCGAGCGCTCGCCCGGATCGCTGAGCTTGGCCTGCAGGCCGGTGAGCAGTTCGCGTTTGAGCTGGTCGAACTCGCCGGCCGGGAAACTGGCGTCATGCAGCGCCTGGTAGCTCAGCGCCAGCGCGTCGGCGACCGTCGCCCGGCTGGCCTGGAAATCGAGCAGGTCGCCGGTCATCTTCAGCCGTGTCATCTCGTCGGCGATCTGCTGGCGGCTCATGGTCGTGGTGCCGCGCCCCAGCATCGCCCCCGCCAGGTCGCGCACCGTCGTCTTGCCCTGCAGCGTGTGCAGGTCGCCGAACGAGAAGCTCATCGCGACATTGACGGTCGCGCCCTTGGTCTTCTTCGGCAGCAGGGCGAGCTTCAGGTCGCCGATGTCCACGCGCCGGGTGCGCGCATCGATGTTCTCCTGGGTCGGCTCGAAGTTCTCGCCGGCGGCCACCGCCGCGCGCGGCGTGAAGTCCTTCAGCATCGCGTCGACGGACAGCGGCGCCGGGATCGCGGCGCGCTGCGGGGCGTCCTCGGGGATGAACACGCCCACGGTGCGGTTGTCGCGGCGGAAATAGCGCTGGGCCGCGGCGCCGACCTCGTCGGCGCTGGCCCTTTCGGTGCGGTCGCGGTCGACGAAGAACAGCCGCCAGTCGCCCTGGGCGATGGATTCGGACAGGGCGATGGCGAAATCCTGCGGGTCGGCCAGCGCGCGCTCGGCCGCCGTCTCCTCGTCGCCGCGCACCCGCGCCATCTCCTCGGGCGTCGGCCCCGCCCCGGCAAACGAATGCTCCACCACGTCGATCAGCCGGTCGCGGGCCTTTTCGAGCGAATCGCCGGGCTTGACCCGCGCGCCGAATATCATCACGCCGGGGTCGTAGAGGGCCATCTGGTCGGAAAAGACCTCGGCGGCGATGCCGGTCTCGACCAGTTCGTGGTGCAAGCGGCCATTGGGCGTTCCGCCCAGGATCTCGCCGGCAACGCCCAGCGCGGCGCTGTCGACGCTGCGCGCCGCGGGGATGTGGTAGCCCACCAGCACGAGCTGGACGTCGCCCTTGCGGCGCACGACCACGGAGCGCTCGCCATCCTGCGTCGGCTCCACCGTCCACAGCGGCGGCAGGGTGCGCCGCGGTCGCGGGATCGCGCCGAAGTCGTCGCTGATCCAGCGCAGCGTGCGTGCCGGATCGAAGCTGCCGGCAACGATGAGCACCGCGTTGTCGGGCTGGTAATACCGATGGTAGAACGCCTGCAGGTTGGCGATGGCGACGTTCTCGATGTCGCTGCGATTGCCGATGGTCTCCTTGCCGTAGTTGTGCCAGTCGTACATGGCCGACAGCAGGCGCTTCAGCAGCACGCTGGACGGGCGCGTCTCGCCCATCTCGTACTCGTTGCGCACCACGGTCATCTCGGAGTCCAGGTCCTTGCGCGCGATGAACGAATGCGTCATGGCATCGGCCTCGCGCGCCAGCGCCCAGCGCAGGTTGTCGTCGCTGGCCTGGAAGGTCGAGTAGTAGTTGGTGCGGTCGAAGTAGGTGGAGCCGTTGTTGCGGAAACCGCGGCGCGAGAACTCCTTGTCGGGCGCGGGAAAATGCGTCGAACCCTTGAACATCAGGTGCTCGAGCAGGTGCGCCATCCCGGTCTCGCCGTAGTTCTCCATCCGCGAGCCCGACCTTGTAGGTGATGTTCACGGTCACGGTCGGCCGGGTGGTGTCCGGCACGAGCAGCACCTGGAGTCCGTTGGCCAGGCGGTATTCGTCGATTCCCTCGACCGAGCGGACCTTGCTCACGTCCGCCGGCAGCGCGGGTGCGGCCAGTGCCGGCGCCGCGATCAGGCACAGTGCCAGGGTCAGCCCGGCGAACGGGCGCAGGCGGAAATTCAGCGGCGACAGGCGGGACATCGGCGGCAGGCTCCAGTTGGATGCGGGTGGTGCAAGGGCAGGCTTGGCCCCGGCGGGACAGCGCACGCCGGGGCCGGCGCATGTGCCGGGCCCGGCGGCGCGAGCGCTCCTGCCTTCACGAGGATCGCGGCCCCGCCGGCGCACCGGTGTGACATGGACCCAGGAATTGGCGCAATCGTTCCGTAACGCGACGCGGCTCCTCGTGCACGATCCAGTGCGTCGCGGCCGCGAAGCGCTCGACGGCGACCTGGGGCACCCAGGCCTCCAGGCCGTCCAGCAGTTCCGGCACGAGCGATTCGTCGCGCATGCCCCACAGGACCAGCGTCGGCGCCGCGACGGTGAATTGATCGTCCTGCAGGCGCAGCGCTGCCGTCGCCTGGCTCGATTCGGCGTCCGGATGCAGCGGCGAGGCGCGGTAGTAGTTCAACGCTCCGGTCAGGCCGCGGCTCCAGACCTCGACGTAGCGCTGCAGCAGCGCCGGCGTCAGCCACGCGTGGCCGGCGCGCGGCATCGAGCCGCAGCCAGTCCTTGAGCCGCGCGAAGTCGATCGGCAGCCAGCGCGGTCTCCATCTCCGGCGAGCGCAGCCACGTCACGTGCCGGCTGGCCGCCTGCTGGCGCCGGGTTGCAGGACAATTCGCGTGCCAGCGCATTGGGGTGCGGAGCATTGAGGATCACCAGCCGGTCGACGCACTGCGGATGCGCACCGGCCAGGCGCCAGGCGGCCGAGCCGCCCCAGTCGTGGCCGACGACGTGCGCGCGCGCGTAGCCGAGGTGGGCGATGAATTGGACCAGGTCCTCGACGACCGCGCGCAGCCGGTACGCGCCGACGTCGTGCGGGCGCGCTCGAAAGATTGTAGCCGCGCAGGTCCGGTGCCACGCGCGAAGAAGTCGCCGCCGAGCTCGGGCAGGATCTCGTCCCAGGCCCCGCTGAATTCCGGGAAGCCGTGCAGCAACAGCACCAGCGGGCGCCCCGGCTGCCCGGCGCTGGCAAAGTGCAGCGTGATGCCGTTGTCCAGCGCGGCAAACTGGCCGACCCGTATCGGGGCGTCAGCGGCCCCGTCGGTCCCGACAGCGGCGGCGATCCGGCGGACATGGGGTTCATGGGGTCTATGATGGCAGGCTTCACCGTAAAATGCCGGCGCGTGACGGATTGTCCGCTCCCGGGCGGCCGCATGTCGCGTGCGTCGCCGGGCGGGACCGGTCCCGCATCCAGAGGTTGTGCGTGAAAATCCTGTTCGATCTGCTGCCGCTGGTTGTCTTCTTTGGCGCCTTCCGCGCGGCCAAGGCATGGCCGGACGCCGCCACCGGCCTGGTGGCGGCGCTGCTCGGTTCGCTCGGCGGTGCGCTGGAGGACCGTGCCGAGCTCTCGGCCGTCATCGTGGCCACGCTGAGCGCCATCGTCGCGACGATCCTGCAGATCGCCTGGCTGCTGGCGCGGCGCCACCCGATAAAGCCGACCGTGTGGATCAGCGCCATCCTGATCGTGATCTTCGGCGGGCTGACCGTGTGGCTGCACAACGCCTGGTTCATCAAGTGGAAGCCGTCGATCCTGTACTGGATCTTCGGCCTGGTGCTGCTGGTCGGGCGCTGGATCTGGAAGCGCAATCTGCTGGGCATGCTGCTGTCGGCCGACGTCGAACTGCCGCCGCGCGTCTGGGACCGGCTGCTGCACGCCTGGGCGGCATTCTTCCTGGTGCTGGGCGCGGCCAATCTGCTGGTGGCCTACGGCGCCAGCACGGAGGCCTGGGTCAACTTCAAGACCTTCGGCCTGCTGGGACTGACGCTGGGCTTCTCGCTGCTTAGCGGCCTGTACATGGCCCGATTCCTGCCGGCGGCCGGCCGGCCGTCTTCCGATGCCTGAGCCGCACCCCGCTACGCTGCCGGACCAGATCCGCGCCGCGCTGGCCGACCTGCAGCCGCTGGCGCTCGAGCTCGAGGACCAGAGCGCGGCGCACGCCGGTCACGCCGGCGCCCGCGCCGGTGCGCATTTGCGCCTGGCGCTGACCAGCGCCGCTTTCAGCGGGCAAACGCGCCTGCAGCGCCAGCGCATGGTCAACGAACGCCTGGCGCAGCTGCTGCGTACGCGCATCCACGCCTTGACGATGCGCCTGCAGGCGCCCGACGACCCCGTCGCGTAGCGCGCGCCGCTAGGCGGCTGCAGCCAGCTCGGCGGCTTGCGGTTCCTCCAGGCGCTCGTACAGCGGCAGGGTGACGAACTCGGCGAAATCGGCGTCCGCCACCATGGCGGCCAGCGCCTGCGCAGCCTGCTCGTAGGTGCTGCCGTCCGGCCCCGACGATCGGCCTGCACCTTGGCCAGTTCCTCGGGAATCCAGCGCGCACCATGTCCGCCGTGACCTTGCGGCCGTCCTCGAGCACGCCCTTGGGCGAGTGGATCCACTGCCAGACCTGGGAGCGCGAGATTTCCGCCGTGGCGGCGTCTTCCATCAGGTTGTGGATCGGCACGCAGCCGTTGCCGGCCAGCCACGAGCCGAGGTAATGGATGCCGACGTTGATGTTCATGCGCACGCCGGCCTCGGTGATCGGCGTCTCGGGCGCGAAGTCGAGCAGATCGCCTGCCGTGACCTGAACGTCGTCGCGCTGCTTGTCCGACTGGTTGGGCCGGTCGCCCAGCACCGCGACGAACTCCTCCATGGCGACGCGGCACCAGCCCCGGGTGCGCCACCCAGGCGCCGTCGTAGCCGTCGTTGGCGTCGCGCCTCTTGTCGGCGCGCACGCCCGCGAGTGCCCGCTCGTTGGCGGCCGGATCGTTGCTGATCGGGATCAGCGCGCTCATGCCGCCGATGGCCGGCGCGCCGCGCCGGTGGCAGGTCTTGAGCAGCAGCAGCGCGTAGGCTGCGCATGAACGGCGCGCTCATCGTGAGCGGCGCGCGGTCGGCCAGGCAGAAATCGCGATCGGCTGTGAACTTCTTGATGCAGGAGAAGATGTAGTCCCAGCGCCCGGCGTTCAGCCCGGCGCAGTGCTCGCGCAGCTCGTACAGGATCTCGTCCATCTCGAAGGCGGCCAGGATGGTCTCGATCAGCACCGTGGCCTTGATCGTGCCGCGCGCGATGCCGAGCTCGTGCTGCGCCAGCACGAAGACGTCGTTCCACAGGCGCGCCTCGGCGGCCGATTCGATCTTGGGCAGGTAGAAGTACGGCCCGCCGCCGCGCGCCACCTGTTCGTTGCGCGTTGTGGAAGAAGAACAGGCCGAAATCGAACAGGCCGCCGCTCATGCGCTGGCCGTCGACCAGCACGTGCTTCTCGTCCAGGTGCCAGCCGCGCGGCCGCACCAGCAGCGTGGCGACGCGCTCGTTGAGCCGGTACTGGCGTGCCGTCGGGCGCCCGGTATTCGATGCGCCGGCGCACGGCATCCGCCAGATTGAGCTGGCCCTGGATCTGGTTCGGCCCAGTCGGGCGCGTTGCTGTCCTCGAAGTCGGCCATGTAGGTATCGGCGCCCGAATTGAACGCGTTGATCATCATCTTGCGCTCGACCGGCCCGGTGATCTCGACGCGGCGGCGCAGCAGGTCGGTCGGTTGCGGCGCGATCGTCCATTCGGCCGCGCGGAGGTCGGCGGTCGCCGCGGGAAAGTCCGGCCGCTCGCCGGCGTCGAGACGGCGTGCCCGCTCGGCGCGCTGGCGCAGCAGCGCCTGGCGGCGCGGCTCGAATTCGCGATGCAGGCGCGCCACGAACGCCAGCGCCGCGCCCGGCAGCACGGCTTCGAGTTCGGGGTCACGGGGATCGGTGAAGTCGACTCCGGCATGCGATGTCATGAAGGCTCCTGCGGGGTTCCGTTGCGGGGAACGGCGCGCACGGCGGCACGCGACGATGGTTTTGCGGACAAAAAAATAGGCCGCACGAACGCGGCCCAATTGTTCTTGTTGGTGTAGATGGTGTTGTTATTTGGGCCAAGCCCCTTCCTTAGCCACTCTCCGCCTCGCTCCGAACCCTGTCCACGCAAGAGCGCGCGAGCATAGGAGGCCCTCGATCGCGGTACAAGTTGCGCCGCAACCTCGTCGTTGCTTTCACGCAACGCCCGCGCGATGGCCGCCGCACCCGGGTCCGGGCGAGAGTGTCCGAACGTCATCCTCATGCCGCCTTGCGTTCCCGCCCGGCGCTGAAGAACTGTTCGTCTTCGGTCGAACCGTGCAGCGCGGTCGTCGACGACTGCCCCTGCTGAATCGCCTGCGTCACCGCGTCGAAGTAGCCGGTGCCGACTTCGCGCTGGTGCTTGACCGCGTGAAGCCGCGCTCGGCGGCGGCGAACTCGGCTTCCTGCACTTCTCGACGAACGCGCTCATGCTGGTTGCGCGCATAGCCGTGCGCGAGGTCGAACATCGAGTAGTTCAGGCTGTGGAAGCCGGCCAGCGTGATGAACTGGTACTTGTAGCCCATCGCGCCGAGTTCGCGCTGGAACTTGGCGATGGTCGCGTCGTCCAGGTTCTTCTTCCAGTTGAACGACGGCGAGCAGTTGTAGGCCAGCAGCTTGCCGGGGAACTGGCGGTGGATCGCCTCGGCAAAGCTCTTGGCGAACGCCAGGTCCGGCTTGCCGGTTTCGCACCAGATCATGTCGGCGTACGGCGCGTAGGCGAGGCCGCGCGAAATGGCCTGCTCCAGGCCCGGCTTGCGTGCGGTAGAAACCTTCCACGGTGCGCTCGCCGGTCAGGAAGGGCTTGTCGTTGTCGTCGACGTCGGAGGTCAGCAGGTCGGCGGCTTCGGCGTCGGTGCGGGCCAGCAGCATGGTCGGCACGCCCATCACGTCGGCGGCCAGGCGCGCCGCCGACCAGCTTTTGCGACGGCCTCGCGCGTCGGCACCAGCACCTTGCCGCCCATGTGGCCGCACTTCTTCACCGAGGCCAGCTGGTCCTCGAAGTGCACGCCGGCGGCGCCGGCGTCGATCATCGCCTTCATCAGTTCGTAGGCGTTGAGCACGCCGCCGAAGCCGGCTTCGGCATCGGCGACGATCGGCGCGAAGTAGTCGATGTAGTCCGGCGTCGCCGGGCTCCTTGCCTTCCGATCCACTGGATCTGGTCGGCGCGCGTCAGCGTGTTGTTGATGCGCTCGACGACCGTGGGCACCGAATTGACCGGATACAGCGACTGGTCCGGATACATGGTCGCCGGCAGCGTTGGCGTCGCCCGCCACCTGCCAGCCCGACAGATAGATCGCCTTGCAGGCCGGCCTTGACCTGCTGCATGGCCTGGTTGCCGGTCAGCGCGCCGAGCGCGTTGACGAACGGCTCGTTCTGCAGCGCGGTCCACAGCTGCTCGGCGCCGCGCCGCGCCAGCGTGTGCTCGACGGCAACCGAGCCGCGCAGGCGCACGACGTCGTCGGCGCTGTAGCTGCGCTTGATGCCCTTCCAGCGGGGATTTTCGGTCCAGTCCTTCTGCAGTCGTTGCGCGTCGAGCTTGCGAGCAGTCATACGGTCTCCACCTGGGTCCATGATTCGGTCGCCGCGCGGCACCGGCCCTGCCGGCCGCGCGGAACGGCTTTTCTGGCCTGCCTGCTGCCAGCGGCGCCCTGGTTTCAGGCGCCGTGTCGATGGAGGAATCCTAGGCGATCATTTGCATTGCAACATGCTTACTGTCTTATACAAGACACTATTTTTTATCGTTGCAAAACAAATATATATGACGAAATTGCCGCAATACGGAATGTAATTTTCGAATATGGGATTCGATCTATTGCTCCGCGCCATGCGCATTTCACTTGGTGGAATGCACTTCATGTCATGAAAAAGGGGGCGTGCGGCCGACGCCGTCCGGTCGGCCGTTGCCGGCCACAATGGCGCGTGCTGCCGGTGGCCGGGCTAGACCCGGCGCCCGACCCGCAATGCGACCAGCACCGCGGCGACCTGCAGCCCGGCGATGGCGAGCAGGCCGGAGCGGAACAGGCCGCGATCCAGCAGGTGCCCCACCAGCAGCGGGCCGGTGGCCAGGCCGCTGTCGAGGCCGGCGTAGACGAAGCCATAGACACGGCCGAACGAGGCGGCGCCGAATTGCGATGTCGCCGCCTGGCGCACCAGCAGGTCGCGGCTCGGACTTGCGGTGCCGGAGCCCACGCCAAGCAGGAACAGCGCCGGCAGCAGGAGCGCGTCGGCCAGCGCCCCGCTGGCAACCAGCAGCGACACCAGCGCCGCCAGCAACAGCGCCCCGGCGACGACGACCGCGCTGCGCCGTTCGCGCCCGGCGACGAAGCCTCCCAGCACGGTGCCGCAGGCGCTGCCCAGCAGGTAGGCCGTCAGGCACAGGGTGCCCAGCGCGAGGCTGATGCCATAGACGTGATTGAGCATCGCCGGGGCGAAGTTCTGCAGGATGCCGCCGGCCCCCGTCGACAGGAAGAAGAAGGCGAAGCACAGCCAGACGGTTCCGGAACGCAGGAAAGCCAGCTGGCCGCGCTGCTTGCGCGGCGTGCCCGACGGCGCGATGGCCGCCGGCACCGCATGCAGCGGCTCGCCGCCGAGTTCGGCTCCCTGCGTCAGCAGGAACAGCAGCACCAGCAGCGCGAGCAGCGCGGCACCGAGCCCCGCCACGTGCCAGCCGGCCAGGGCCGTGACCGCCGCCATGAACGCCGCGCCGGCCGCCCAGCCCAGGTTGCCCGACAGCCCGTGCATCGCGAAGGCGTGCCCCAGGCGCGCCGCCGAAACGCGGCGATTGAGGATGGTGAAATCGGCCGGATGGAACATCGCGTTGCCGGCGCCGGCCAGCGCGGCCGTCGCCATCAGGCCCGCGTACGAATGCGACAGCGCGAGCATGAGGCCGGCAGCCACCAGCAGTGCCATGCCCACGAGCAGTACGCGGAACGCGCCCACGCGATCGACCGCGAAGCCGGCGAGCGCCTGGCCCGGTGCTGCTGATCACGAAGAAAACCGTGGCCAGGAAACCGGCCTGCGCGAAGCCGATGCCGAAATCGCGCATCAGCCACGGATAGATGGGCGGCAGCAGCATCTGGAAGAAATGCGAACTGAGATGCGCCAGTCCCACCAGGGAGGCGGCCTGGGCATCGTGGCGCCAGGGCCGGTCCAGAGTCGCTGTCATGCATGGTGCGATAATAGCGGGCTTTGCCGTACCCACAGGAAAATCCCATGCGCCGATCGCGCTATATCTCCCGCGCGCGCCACCACGCCGATGCCGACACCCTGGCCAAGCTCGCGCGCCGCATGTCCGAATCCGGCAGCCGCGTCGAAGACCAGCTGTGGGAGCGCCGCCTCGTGGAACTTCTCAACGACCGCCTCGCCCGCGGCTTCGAGGAGGTCATCGACGCTGCCCTGGACGAACTGTCGACCAGCAACCCGCGCGCCTACGACGATCTGGCCGACCTGGCCGAGTCCTGCGCCGAAAGCGCCACCATCGAGATCGACGGCAAGGCGCACGACGGCCTGCTGCTGGCGCTGCCGGTGCTGGCGTGGTCGCGCTACAAGCTGCCGGCCATGGCGCTCAGCGCGGCGATGATCGACAACATCGCCGTGCAGATCGACGCCCACCTGGCGGCGCGCGGCGCGCGCTGCGCGGTGGCCGACACGCTCTATTCGATCGACCAGCTGCCCGAATCGTTCGGCGAGGTGCGCGACACCGCCGAGGCCCTGTTCGGTGCCGCGACCCACGACGGCCGGCTGAAGATCGACGCCAAGGCGCTGCGCGAGCCGGTGGCGATGCTGGCCGATTCGCGCTACGTGCTGGCCGCCATCGTGGTGCCGCAGGGCGCGCCGCTGTACCACTGGCAGCAGACCGGCGTCGACCCCGACGCCAAGACCGCGGCCATCGAGGCGTTCGTCGAGCAGCTCACGGGCGTGCTCACGCCGGTCATGACCGGCTGCCGCTTCCGCGTGCTCGCCCCCAATGCGTTTCACGCCGCGCTGCGGCTGGGCGACCGCGAGCTGCGCGAGTTCTCGCTCGAGGCGGCGGTCTCGTTCCTGAAGCTCACCTACGACCTGCTGCCGGCAACGCTGCAGGCGACCGTCGCCGCCTACGAGGAAAAGCGCGACCAGCCCACCACCGAGATGCGCATCGGCATCTCGCGCGTCGCCGACGACGATGCGGTCATCGAGGGCGTCGTCTGGCCGCTGCTGGGCGACGACGAGGAGCGGTCGCTCGAGGAGATCGAGACGGCGCTCAAGCGCCTGGGCATCACCCGCATCGCCACGCACAGCCATCGATTTCCGCTGGAGTACTGCGACGATTGCGGCGCGCCGGTATTTCCCAACCCGTCGGGGCATTCGGTGCATACCGAACCGCCCGAGGACGGCAACGAACAGCCCGTCAGCCCGCTGCACTGACGTGCGTCTCCCCGGCTGGCGCCGGCGGGCCGGGCGACCGCCTAGGCCGGGCCCGGCAGCCGCGCCGCAGCGCCGGTCAGCCGGGCGTCGCGGATCGCGGCCTTGAGCGCCTCCAGGCAGCGCGGATCGATCGCCTTGCCCAGGTCCTCGGACATCATCGCCAGGCAGCGCTCGACCGGGATCGCCGCGCGATAGGGCCGGTCCGCCGTGATGGCGTCGAAGATGTCGGCCGTGGTGATGATGCGCGTCTCCAGGCTGATCTGCGACGCCACCAGGCCATGCGGGTAGCCGCGCCCGTCCAGCCGCTCATGATGCGCCGCCGCCACCTGCGCCAGTTCGGCCAGGCCGTCGATGCGCGACAGGATTTCGCCGGTCAGGGTGGCGTGCCGGCGCATGGCGGCCCACTGCGCCTCGTCGAGCTTGCCGGGATTGTCCAGGATGGCGTTGCTCACGCCCAGCTTGCCCAGGTCGTGCAGCAGCGCGCCGCGCTTGAGCCACCGGCGCCGCTCGGGCGTCAGGCCCAGGGTTTCGCCGATCATGTCCGTGTACAGGGCGACGCGCGCGCTGTGGCCGCTGGTGTAGGGACTCTTGGCGTCGACCACCTGGCCGAACGCCGCCGCGATGTCGTCGAGGAAGTCGTCGTCCAGGCGCCGCCGATCGCGCGCCGGTTCGAGGTCGAAGACGATCGCGTCGATATCCGGCGCGTTCAGCGTGTCCCAGAATCCAGGCTGCGTGGCCACGCGTTCGAAGACCGCGCACAGGTCCGGGTCGAACCATGTTCCGCGGCGCCGCCGGACCTCGTGGCGCGCGCTCCCCGGGCCGCCGCTGACATGGAAGACGTCGACCACCTGGGCCAGCAGCGCCATGCGTGCACCCAGCGGAATGGCCGCGCCGGCCACGCCCAGCGGCTTGCCGCCTCCGTCCCAGTGTTCGTCCAGGTTCTGGATGCCGTCGGCGACCGTGCCGGAGAAGCGCAGTTGCAGCGCGATCTGCGCGCCGCGCTGGCAGCGGGTCTCGATCAGTTCGCGCGCAAGCTCGCTGCCGTTCTGGAAGACGTTGAGGATGCCGCGAAAGCGCGCCGCCAGTCCGGCGTGCAGGCCGGTGTGGTCGAGCACGAAGCTCACCATCTCGGGCAGCGCCCCGCCGACGCGCTTGTAGTCGCGCTTGAAGCTCAGGTCGTCGGTGAGATAGAGCTCGCAGATGCGCGCGGCATTGCTGCTGCA
This sequence comes from uncultured beta proteobacterium, assembly GCA_963781975.1. Classification (GTDB taxonomy): domain Bacteria; phylum Pseudomonadota; class Gammaproteobacteria; order Burkholderiales; family Burkholderiaceae_F; genus GJ-E10. Next base: position 106,622 of record CAWAHT010000005.1, on the reverse strand, counting down.
GCCCAGGTCCTTGAGCAGGATGGTGTAGTAGAGATCCTGCAGCTGGCCGGCCGGCAGTCCCATCGCGCGGCCGATCTGCATGCCGATCCAGCAGCAGCGCACGCAGTGGCCTTCGGGCTGGCCCTCGGTGATATCCAGCGCATGGCTCAGGGCGCCGAGCAGCTCCGACAGGCGCAGCTCGGTCGCGGGCGCCGCGGCGCGGGCCGCCGGGGCGGGGTGGGCATTTCCGTCCATCCCCCTCTTATCGGCAGCGCGGCGCCGAAGTTTCCCCGCGGCGGCGCAGGGTTACCCGGCGAATTGGCGCGCATTGCGCGTCCAATTCGCCGGCAGCGCGCCGCTCAGTGCACCGTGCGCTCGAACGTGAACGCGCCGTCGCGAAAGTCCACCGGCACGACCTCGCGCGGCCCGACCTTGCCTTCGAGCACGCGCCGCGCCAGCGGGTTCTCGATCTGCTGCTGGATCGCCCGCTTGAGCGGCCGCGCCCCGTATTGCGGGTCGAAGCCGACCTTGGCGATCTCGGCCAGCGCCGCCTCGCTCACCACCAGCCGCATGTCCTGGGCCGCCAGCCGGGCCTCGAGGCGGCGCAGCTGGATGCGGGCAATTTCGGCGATGCGCGCGCGGTCGAGCGCGGCGAAGACGACGATCTCGTCGATGCGATTGATGAACTCCGGCCGGAAGTGCTCGCGCACCTCGCCCATGACCGACTCGCGGATCAGGTCCGGATCCTGTCCGGTCAGGCGCTGGATCTCGTGCGACCCGAGATTCGACGTCATGACGATCACCGTGTTCTTGAAGTCCACCGTGCGCCCCTGGCCATCGGTCATGCGGCCGTCGTCCAGCGCCTGCAGCAGCACGCTGAATACGTCGTGGTGCGCCTTCTCGACCTCGTCGAGCAGGATCACGCTGTACGGCTTGCGCCGCACCATCTCGGTGAGTTGCCCGCCCTCCTCGTAGCCCACGTATCCCGGCGGCGCGCCGATCAGGCGCGACACCGAATGCTTTTCCATGTACTCCGACATGTCGATGCGGATCAGGTGCTCGTCGCTGTCGAACAGGAACTCGGCCAGCGCCTTGCACAGCTCGGTCTTGCCCACGCCGGTGGGCCCGAGGAACAGGAACGAGCCGTAGGGCCGGTTCGGATCGGCCAGCCCGGCGCGCGAGCGCCGGATCGCATCGGACACCAGGCGCACGGCCTCGTCCTGGCCCACCACGCGCTGGCGCAGGCGGTCCTCCATGTGCAGCAGCTTGTCGCGCTCGCCCTGCATCATCTTGGACACCGGGATGCCGGTGGCGCGCGACACGAGCTCGGCAATCTCCTCGGCGCCGACCTCGATGCGCAGCAGCTTGAACTCGCGCTTGCCGCCGGCCGCCTCGGCGGCCTTGAGCTGGCTCTCGAGCTGCGGCAGCTTGCCGTACTGGATCTCGGCCAGCTTGTCGAACTGGCCGCCGCGCTGCAGGTCGGCCATCTTCGCCTTGAGCCGGTCGATCTCGGCCTTGATGTTGGCCGCGCCCTGCACCATCGCCTTTTCCGAGCGCAGCACCTCGTCCAGGTCGGCGTATTCGCGCTCGAGCGCACGGATCTCCTCCTGGATGAGCCCCAGGCGCTTGCGCGAGGCCTCGTCATTCTCCTTCTTCACCGCCTCGCGCTCGATCTTGAGCTGGATGAGACGGCGGTCGAGGCGGTCCATGACCTCGGGCTTGGAGTCGATCTCCATCTTGATGCGCGCCGCGGCCTCGTCGATGAGGTCGATGGCCTTGTCGGGCAGGAAGCGGTCGGTGATGTAGCGCTGCGACAACTCGGCCGCCGCGACGATGGCCGGATCGGTGATCTCCACGCCGTGGTGCAGCTTCGTAGCGCTCCTGCAGGCCGCGCAGGATGGCGATGGTCGATTCCACCGACGGTTCGCCGACCATGATCTTCTGGAAGCGGCGTTCGAGCGCCGCGTCCTTTTCGATGTACTTGCGGTATTCGTCCAGCGTCGTCGCGCCGATGCAGTGCAGTTCGCCGCGCGCCAGCGCCGGCTTGAGCATGTTGCCGGCGTCGATCGCGCCCTCGGCCTTGCCCGCCCCCACCATGGTGTGCAGCTCGTCGATGAAGACGATCGTCTTGCCCTCGTCGGCAGCGATATCCTTGAGCACGGCCTTGAGGCGTTCCTCGAATTCGCCGCGGAACTTGGCCCCGGCCAGCAGCGCGGCCAGGTCGAGCGTGAGAACGCGCTTGTCCTTGAGCGTTTCGGGAACTTCGCCGTTGACGATGCGCTGCGCCAGCCCTTCGACGATCGCCGTCTTGCCGACGCCGGGCTCGCCGATCAGCACCGGATTGTTCTTGGTGCGCCGCTGCAGGATCTGGATGGAGCGGCGGATCTCGTCGTCGCGGCCGATGACCGGGTCGAGCTTGCCGCTGCGCGCCCGCTCGGTCAGGTCGATGGTGTACTTCTTGAGCGCCTCGCGCTGCGATTCGGCTTCGGGCGAAGCGACGCTGGCGCCGCCCCGCAGGGCCTCGATCGAGGCCTCGATGTTCTTGCGGCCGGCGCCGTGCTCGCGCAGCAGGCGGCCCGCCTCGCCCTTGTCGTCGGCCGCCGCCAGCAGGAAGAGCTCGCTGGCGATGTACTGGTCGCCGCGGCGCTGCGCCTCCTTGTCGGTCTGGTTGAGCAGGCCCACCAGCTCGCGGCTCACCTGCACCTGGTTGTCGGCGCCCTGTACCTGGGGCAGGCGCTTGAGCGCGGCTTCCACGCCCGCCGCCAGCGGCGTCACCGCGACCCCCGCCCGCTGCAGCAGCGAGCGCGCGGCGCTGTCGTCCTGGCGCAGCATCGCCGCCAGCAGGTGCAGCGGTTCGATGTACTGCTGTTCGTTGCCCACGGCGATCGACTGCGCGTCGGCAAGGGCTTCCTGGAAGCGGGTGGTGAGTTTGTCCTGGCGCATGGCGGCTTATCCTCGGATTCGTTCCTGCAAGGTGGGGCGCCTGGCCGGGAATTTCAAGGCTTGGGCAGTACCGGGTCGGGCGCAAACGGCGCGGGCGCTGCCGGCGCCGCCGGGTCGCGCCAGCGTTCGGGGGCCTGCGCGTCGGCCGGCCTGGCCTCGACCCAGCGCGTGCCGGCGGCGCCCGACTCGCGCTTCCAGAACGGCGCCTGGTGCTTGAGGTAGTCGATGACGAACCGGCACCCGTCGAAGGCGGCATCCCGGTGCACGCTGGCGGTGGCCACCAGGACGATGCGATCGCCCGCCAGGATCTCGCCCACCCGGTGGATGATGCAGACCTGTTGCAGGTCCCAGCGCGCCACGGCCTGCTGCGCGATCTGCAGCAGGCTGCGTTCGGTCATTCCCGGGTAGTGCTCGAGATGGATGCGCTCGACCGCCGCGTCGGCGCTGAAATCGCGCGCCACGCCGACGAAGCTGACGATGGCGCCGCAGGCCGGCGTGCGCAGCGCCTCGATCTCCCGTCCGGGGTCGAAATCCGCCTTCTGCACCCGCACCTGGCAGCGCGGCGCCATGTCAGCCTCCGGTCACCGGCGGAAAGAAGGCCACCTCCGCGCCGGCGCGCAGCCGCGCCTCGTCGCCGGCGAGCTCGTGGTCGAGCGCCGAGCGCAGCGGCTGGATCTGGGTAAAGGCCTGCGCCCAGGGCTCGCCCCGGGTCGTCATCCAGATGCGCAACTGGCCCAGGGTCTGGATGCCCGGCGGCACGCTGACCGTCTCCTGGGCGCAGCCCAGGGCCTCGCGCAGGCGCGCGAAGTAGAGGATTCTCAATTCCATCCCGGCGTCCTCCGCAGGTCGGTCAGGGCGGTCCGGTCAGTTCCGCGAACGGCAGGAAACGCACGCTCTGGCCGCGCGCCACGGCGGCGCCGGCCGGCACGTCGACCAGCCCGTCGGCCCAGGCGACCGAGCTTAGCAGCGCTGAATTCTGGCTCGCGAACAGCTCGACGCCGCCGTCGGTCGTTGCGGCGCGCGCGCAGGAATTCGCGCCGCTGCGGGTCGGCCGGCCAGCTCGAAGTCCGCGCGCAGGGCGATGCGCCCCGGGCGTCACGCTGGCCACGCCCATGCATGCGCAGCAGGAAGGGCCGCACCAGCAGCAGGAAGGTGACGAAGCTCGACACCGGATTGCCCGGCAGGCCGATGAACGGCACGGCGCCCACGCGGCCGAAAGCCAGCGGCTTGCCGGGCTTCATCGCGATCTGCCACAGGTTCAGTTCGCCCAGCGCCGTCAGCGGCCGCCTTGACGTGATCCTCCTCGCCGACCGAGACGCCGCCCGAACTGAGAACGAGGTCGCGCGTCCGCCGCCGCCTCGCTGCAGCGCGGCGCGGGTCGCGTCGAGGCGATCGGGGACGATGCCCAGGTCCTGGACCTCGCAGCCCAGCGCTTCGAGCAGCCCGGCCAGCACGAAGCGATTGGAATTGAAGATGCGTCCCGGCGCCGGCGCTTCGCCCGGCATGGCCAGTTCGTCGCCGGTGCAGAACAGCGCCACGCGGGGCCGGCGCACGACGTGCAGGCGCGCCGCGCCGACCGACGCGGCAATTCCCAGGTGCTGGGCCCGCAACGCCTGGCCGGCGGACAGCGCCTCGGCGCCACGCACGATGTCGCTGCCGCGCCGCCGGATCCACTGGCCCGGTGCCGGCAGCTCGCTGAATCCGCACGCCATCGTCCATGCGGCTGCGTCGCCTCCTGCATCACGACGGCATCGCAGCCCGCCGGGATCGGCGCGCCGGTGAAGATGCGCGCGGCCGCGCCCGCCGGCAGCACGGCCGGCCCCTGGCCGGCGGCGATGCGCAGGGCCACCGGCAGCACGCACGGCAGTGCCGCGATGTCGGCGCAGCGCACCGCGTAGCCGTCCATCTGCGCATTGTCCAGCGGCGGCACGTCGACCAGCGACACCACGGGTCGCGCCAGGATCGCGCCCGAGCCGCTGCGCGTGGGCACGTCCTGCGCCTCGGCGATCGGTCGCGACGGCCGCAAGCAGGCGCGCGCTCGCTTCGTCCAGGCTCAGCACCGCGGCAACTCCAGGGTGTGGGCAATGAAGCGGGCGATCGCCTCGACGTCGTTCAGGTCCAGGCGCGGCAGGTCGGCATCGGCACCGTCGGCGCCTGGCTCGTCGGTGGCCAGCGCGATGCGCCCCGGCGCCGGGCGGCGCGCGGCCGGCGCCGCCGCGCGCGGCGTCGCCGCGGCGCCGCACCTCGATGTAGCCGATGCCCGGCTGGCCGCGAAATCCCTCCAGCAGCACCAGGTCGCACGGATCGAGGCGCGCGAGCTGCCGCGCCAGGAAATCGCCGTCCGCCCCGGGCGCGCGCTCGGCCATCAGCACCCAGCGCTGCGCCGACGCCACCATCACCTGTGCCGCGCCGGCGGCACGGAAGCGATACGAATCCTTGCCGGGCTGATCGATGTCGAAACCGTGGTGGGCATGCTTGACCGCGGCCACGCGCAGGCCGCTGGCGGCGAAGTGCCCGATCAGCCGCTCGATGAGCGTGGTCTTGCCCATGCCCGAATCGCCGATGATGCCGATGATCTTCACGCGGCGGCCGGCTCCACGCTGCTGCGGGCGCGCCGCGCTCAGGCGGCGTGCCGCTCCAGGAATGCGCGCACCCGTGCGGCGTCGGCCGGGAGCACCTCGCAGCGCTGCGGCCGCAGTTCCAGGTCGCGGAACGCCGCGGGCCGCTCGGGTTCGCGGCCGAGAGCCTCCCGGATGGTTGCGGCGAACTTGGCCGGCAACGCCGTCTCCAGGCACACCATCGGCACGCCCGGCCGCCGCTGCTCGCGCGCCACCTTGACGCCGTCGGCGGTGTGCGGATCCAGGATGCGGCCGTCGCGCGCGTACTGCGCCCGGATGGTCGCCAGCCGATCGGCGTGCGTGCTGCGCCCCGAGGCGAAGCCGCTGGCCGCCACGGCCGCGGCGAACGGCGTCCCGCCCAGCGTGAAGCTGCCCCCGGTATCGATCTGCCACCACAGTTCGCGCAGGGCCTGCGGGTCGCGCCCCACCATGTCGAACATGAAGCGCTCGAAATTGGACGCCTTCGATATGTCCATCGACGGGCTGCTGGTCGCGTGCGTCTCGGCGCCGCGGCGCACGCGATAGGTGCCGCCGGCGAAGAACTCGTGCAGGACGTCGTTCTCGTTGGTGGCCACGACCAGCCGGCCGACCGGCAGTCCCATCTGGCGCGCAATCCAGCCGGCGAGCACGTTGCCGAAATTGCCCGACGGCACGCAAAAGTCGACCTCGCCGCGCCCCGGCGCCGCGACCGCAAAGTAGCCGCGGAAGTAGTACACCACCTGCGCCACGATGCGCGCCCAGTTGATCGAGTTGACCGCGCCCAGCCGGTGCCGGCGCTTGAAATCCAGGTCGGCGCCGATCGCCTTGACGATGTCCTGGCAGTCGTCGAAGCTGCCCTCGATCGCCAGGTTGAAGATGTTGGCATCGGTCAGCGAGTACATCTGCGCGCGCTGGAAGTCGCTCATGCGGCCGTGCGGCGAGAGCATGAAGACGCGCATGCGCGGGCGCCCGCGCAGCGCCACTTCCGCGGCCGACCCGGTGTCCCCGGAGGTCGCCCCCAGGATGTTCAGCTGCGTGTCGCGCGCGGCCAGTTCGGTCTCGAACAGACCGCCCAGCAGCTGCATGGCGATATCCTTGAACGCCAGCGTCGGCCCCTGTGACAGTTGCAGCAGGTGCAGGCCCGGCTCCAGCAGCGCCACCGGCGTGACCTCCGCGCTGCCGAAATTGGCCGGCGCATAGGCCGCCGTCACCAGCCGCGCCAGTTCCGCGCGCGGATAGTCGTCGGCATACAGGCCGATGATCTCCAGCGCCAGCGCCGCATAGGGCAGCGTGCGCCAGCGTTCCAGCAGGCTGTCCACGCGCGGATACTCCTCCGGCACCACCAGGCCGCCGTCGGGCGCCAGGCCCTCGAGCAGCACGTCGCGAAAGCGCGCGGGCGCCATCCTGCCGCGGGTCGAGAGATAGCGCATCGCTCAGGCCAGCGCTTCCTGGCGGATCCGGATCACCGGCGCCAGTACCGTTTCCAGCGCTTCGATGCGTGCCAGCGCGGCATCGACGTCGCGCTCCAGCGCCTTGTGCGTGAGCAGGATCACATCGGCCTGGTTCTCGCCCTCGGCCGGGGCGCGCTGGAACAGCGCGTCGATCGAGATGCGGAAGTCGGCCAGGATCCGCGCCACGTCGGCCAGCACGCCCGGCTGGTCGGCCACCCGCATGCGGAAGTAGTAGGAGGTGACCGTGTCGGCGATAGACAGCCACGGCAGCCGCACGAGCGCATCGGGCTGGAAGGCCAGGTGCGGCACGCGATCCTCCGGATCGGCCGTGTGCATGCGCGTGACGTCCACCAGGTCGGCCACCACGGCCGAGGCGGTCGGCTCGGCGCCGGCACCGGGCCCGTAATACAGCGTCGTGCCGACGGCGTCGCCCTTGACGAGCACCGCGTTCATTGCGCCCTCGACATTGGCCAGCAGGCGCTCGGCCGGGACCAGCGCCGGATGCACCCGCAGTTCGATGCCGGCGGGCGTCAGGCGCGTGATGCCCAGCAGCTTGATGCGGTAGCCCAGCTGTTCGGCATAGCGGATGTCGGCGGCCGCCAGGTGGCCGATGCCCTCGACATGGGCGGCATCGAAGCGGATCGGCACGCCGAAGGCGATGGCGGCCAGGATGCTGATCTTGTGCGCGGCATCGGTGCCGTCGATGTCGAAGCGCGGGTCGGCCTCGGCGTAGCCCAGTTCCTGGGCCTGCGCCAGCGCCGCGTCGAACGCCGCACCGGTGTCGCGCATGCGCGAGAGGATGAAGTTGCTGGTGCCGTTGATGATGCCGGCGATCCATTCGATGCGGTTGGCGGTGAGTCCCTCGCGCAGCGCCTTGATGATCGGAATGCCGCCGCCGACGGCGGCCTCGAACGCCACCATCACGCCCATGCGCCGCGCGGCATCGAAGATCTCGTTGCCGTGCAGCGCCAGCAGCGCCTTGTTGGCGGTGACGACGTGCTTGTCGTGCGCGATGGCATCGAGCACCAGCGACCGCGCCGGCTCAATGCCGCCGATCAGTTCGACCACGATGTCGATGTCCGGGTGGCGCACGACGTCATCGAGGCGGTCGGTGACCGGGATCGTGCCCTCGGTCTGCGCGCGCGCGCGCGCCACGTCGCGCGTGCCGATCAGCGCGATCTCGATGCCGCGCCCGGCACGGCGCCGGATCACGTCCTGATTGCGCCGCAGCACGTGGAAGGTGCCGCGGCCCACCGTACCCAGGCCCAGGAGGCCCACTCGAAGAGGATTCATCGATTCATTTTCCGCAGGGCGCCCGCCCGCTGCGCCCGCCGCCGTCATGCGGCCTTGAGTACCACGCCGTCGCGGCGGAACATTTCCCGGATGCCGCGCACCGCCTGGCGGATGCGCAGCTCGTTTTCGATCAGGGCGAAGCGCACGTGCCCGTCGCCGTACTCGCCGAAGCCGATACCGGGCGAGACCGCCACCCGGGCATCGGCCAGCAGCTTCTTGGAGAACTCCAGCGAACCCTGCTGCGCATAGGGCTCGGGAATGCGCGCCCAGATGTACATGGAGGCGCGCGGCACTTCCACCATCCAGCCGATCTCGTGCAGCCCCTTGACCAGCACGTCGCGCCGGCGCTGGTACTGCTGGGCGATCTCGCGCACGCAGTCCTGCGGGCCCTCGAGCGCCGCGATCGCCGCCACCTGGATCGGCGTGAAGGTGCCGTAGTCATGGTAGCTCTTGATGCGCGCCAGCGCCGCGACCAGGTCGCGGTTGCCCACCATGAAGCCGATGCGCCAGCCGGCCATGTTGTAGCTCTTGCTGAGCGTGAAGAACTCCACCGCCACGTCGCGTGCGCCCGGGATCTGCATGATGGACGGCGCCCGCTCGCCCTCGAAGACGATGTCGGCGTAGGCCAGGTCGTGCACGACGTAGATGCCGTGCTCGCGCGCCAGGTCGATCACGCGCTGGAAGAACTGCAGGTCGACGCACTGCGCGGTCGGATTGCTGGGAAAGCCCATCACGATCATGCGCGGCTTGGGCAGCGATTCGCGGATCGCGCGCTGCAGTTCGCCGAAGAAGTCGACGCCGGGCGTCATCTGCACCGAACGGATGTCGGCGCCGGCGATGATCGCACCGTAGATGTGGATCGGATAGCTCGGATTGGGCACCAGCACCGTGTCGCCGCGGTCGAGCGTGGCCAGCATGAGGTGCGCCAGGCCTTCCTTGGAGCCGATCGTGACGATGGCCTCGGTCTCGGGATCGATGTCGACGTCGTAGCGTTCGCGGTACCAGTTGGCGATCGCCCGCCGCAGCCGCGGTATGCCCTTGGATACCGAATAGCCGTGCGTATCGGGGCGCTGCACCGCCTCGAGCAGCTTTTGCACGATGTGCCCCGGGGTCGGCCCGTCGGGGTTGCCCATGCTCATGTCGACGATATCCTCGCCGCGGCGCCGCGCCGCCATCTTCAACTCGCCCGTGATGTTGAAGACGTACGGCGGCAGGCGCTTCAGGCGCGGGAACTCCGGTGTCGCGTTGTCCATCAATTCCCCGAAAAGGTACCGAACCGGCGTGCGGCGGCCTGGCGACCGCCCATTGCCGAAAATCCCCCCGGCCGGCCGCTGCCGCCGGAGTGTTTTCGCTGCATAATTTACCCGATCTGCGCCGCGTACCCCCGGAGACCGCTCCGGCGCGGCGCCCGGAGCACGATTGAAGCTGCACGCCCAGGCGCCCTCCGCGCTCAATACCGTCACCGGCTACGGCCCGGGCTATATCGATGTCAACCGCGTCCGGCACGCCGGCGCCCTGCTGCTGACGCCTGACGCCCCGGTGCAGGCCTGGGAGGCCGGCAGCCTGGACGGCGTCCAGCCCCGGCATTTTGCCCCGGTACTGTCCTGCGCCCCCGAGGTCGTGCTCATCGGTACCGGTGCCGTGCAGCGCTTCCTGCCGCCGCCCGTGACGCTGCCGCTGGTGCAGGCCGGGGTCGGTTTCGAGGTCATGGACACGGCCGCGGCGTGCCGCACCTTCAACATCCTGGTCGCCGAGGGGCGGCGCGTGGTCGGCGCCTTCCTGGCGCCGGAAGCGCCGCCGCCCGCGGCAGCCGGCCATGTCTAGCCCGGTCGCGCTGCAGCCGGGCGACCTCGTGCCCGACATCGCCGCGGCGTCGAGCGCGGGCGGATTCGGCATGGCCGCCCGCCGCGGCCGGATCCTCGTCCTCTATTTCTATCCCAAGGACAACACGCCGGGGTGCACGGTCGAATCGCAGGAGTTCGCCGCGGCGCAGGCGCAGTTTGCCGCTGCGGGCGCGGACATCGTCGGCGTATCGCGAGATTCGCTCGCGTCGCACGCGAAATTCCGCGCCCGCTTCGAGCTGCCCTTCGATCTGGTCGCCGACGAGGACGAGGCGCTTTGCGTCCTGTTCGGCGTCATGAAGCAGAAAAAAATGTACGGCAAGACGGTGCGCGGCATCGAGCGCAGCACTTTCCTGGTCGATCGCGCCGGCGTGCTGCGCCAGCAGTGGCGCGCCGTCAAGATACCCGGCCACGTCGAGGCGGTGCTGCAGGCCGTCAAGGCGCTGGCATGAAGCCGCCGGCGGGTCCCCCGGCCCGGACTGTTGTACGCTGAACGCCCAATCTCCCGATCCTCCTTCCAACCCTTCACCGAGTTCCCATCCGCATGCCGCTTCCCAAGGCACCCAGCAAGCCCGCGACCCTCCTCGACCCCGACAGCGCCGCACCCGCCCGCCCCCATGCCAACGACCGCCCCGCGCGGGAGGCGGCGCTGCTCAAGCCGGCCCAGCCGGCGGCCCGACGCGGCGCCGCGCCGGCGGCCGTCGAGACCAAGCTCAGCCTGGTTGCGCCGCCGCCGGCCCCGCGCGCCGGCCGCGGCGGCAAGGCGCGGCCGCAGGGGCGCCGGCGCATGTTCGTGCTGGACACGAACGTGCTCATGCACGACCCGACCAGCCTGTTCCGGTTCGAGGAGCACGACCTGTTCCTGCCGATGATGACCCTCGAGGAACTCGACGGCCACAAGAAGGGCATGTCCGAGGTGGCGCGCAACGCGCGCCAGGCCAGCCGTTCGCTGGATGCGCTCGTGGCCTCGAGCAAGGCGCCCATAGAGGACGGCATCCTGCTGTCGGTGCTGGGCAACGTCGATGCTACCGGGCGCCTGTTCCTGCAGACGCAGGCGATCGGCGCCGCGCTGCCGGCCAGCCTGCCGGTCGGCAAGGCCGACAACCAGATCCTGAGCGTCGTGCGGGCGCTCAAGGAAATGCACCCGGATCGCGACGTCGTCCTCGTCTCCAAGGACATCAACATGCGGGTCAAGGCCCGCGCGCTCGATCTGTCCGCCGAGGACTATTTCAACGACAAGGTGCTCGAGGACACCGACATCCTCTACACCGGCGTGCATGCGCTGCCCGCCAGCTTCTGGGACCGCAACGGCAAGGGCATGGAGTCGTGGCAGCAGGGCGGCGTCACCTACTACCGCATCAGCGGTCCGGTGGTCGCCGACCTGCTGGTCAACCAGTTCGTCTACCTCGAAGACGGCGCGCCGTTCTATGCCCAGGTGCGCGAGATCCGCGGCAAGACCGCGGTGCTGCGCGTGCTGCGCGACTACCTGCACGCCAAGAACGCGGTGTGGGGCGTCACGGCGCGCAATCGCGAGCAGAGCTTCGCCCTCAACCTGCTGTGCGACCCCGACTGCGACTTCGTCTCGCTGATCGGCCAGGCCGGCACCGGCAAGACCCTGCTGGCGCTGGCGGCCGGCCTGGCCCAGACTTTCGAGGCCAAGCGCTTCTCGGAGATCATCTTCACGCGCGCGACCGTGCCGGTGGGCGAGGACATCGGCTTCCTGCCGGGGACGGAGGAGGAAAAGATGGCGCCGTGGATGGGTGCGCTGGAGGACAACCTGGAAGTGCTCAATCGCAGCGACGATTCCGGCGGCGAGTGGGGCCGCGCCGCGACCAACGACCTGATCCGCACGCGCATCCGCATCAAATCGATGAGCTTCATGCGCGGACGCACCTTCATCAACAAGTTCCTCATCATCGACGAGGCGCAGAACCTGACGCCCAAGCAGATGAAGACCCTCGTCACGCGGGCCGGCGCCGGCAGCAAGGTCGTGTGCCTGGGCAATATCGCCCAGATCGATACCCCCTACCTGACCGAAGGCAGTTCGGGCCTGACCTACGTGGTTGACCGCTTCAAGGGCTGGCAGCACGCCGGCCACGTGACCCTGCAGCGCGGGGAGCGTTCGCGCCTGGCCGATTACGCCGCCGAGGCGCTGTAGCCGCGCCGGCCGATCACAGCGCTTCGATCGCCAGGGCGATTCCCTGGCCGCCGCCGATGCACAGCGTGACGATGCCCCGCCGGCATCCGTCGCGCTTCATCGAATGCATCAGTCGCGTGGCCAGCACCGCGCCGCTCGCGCCGATCGGATGGCCGTGCGCGATGGCGCCGCCTTCGACGTTCACCCTGTCCTCGCCAAGACCGATCTCGCGCAGGCAGGCCAGCGTTATCGCGGCAAAGGCCTCATTGATCTCGACCCGGTCCACCTCCTCCGCCGACCAGCCGGCACGAGTCAGTGCCTGGCGCACCGCGGGCACCGGACCCAGGCCGAAGAAGCCGGGTTCGACGGCTCCAATGCCGTAGCTCACCAGCCGCGCCATGGGCGTCAGACCGTGCTTGCCGGCCCAATCGCGCTCGGCGACAACCATGGCCGCGCCGGCTGAATTGAGACCCGGTGCATTCCCGGCGGTGATGGTGCCGTCCTTGCGGAATGCCGGCCTGAGCCTGGCCAGCGAGTCGGCCGTCGTATCGGGCCGATTGTGCTCGTCCTTGTTGAAGACCGTTGAGCCCTTGCGCGCCGGCAGCTCGATGGCGGCGATCTCGGCCTCGAACTTGCCGGCCGCCTGTGCGGCGGAAAAGCGCTGCTGCGAGCGCAGCGCCCAGCGATCCTGGTCTTCGCGTGAAATGGAATTCTTCGTGACCAGGTCTTCGGTGTGCCAGCCGGAGTGCCTGCCGCTAAATGCGTCGTTAAGACCGTCGTAGAGCATGCTGTCGAACATCGTCACATCGCCCATGCGCGCACCCCAGCGCCCTTGCGCCAGTAGATAGGGTGCGCGGTCCATGTTCTCCATGCCGCCGGCGATGGCGCAATCGATCATGCCGGACCAGATTTCGAGAGCGGCACTAACCACGGCCTGCGCGCCCGAGCCGCAAACCCGGTTGACGCTGAGCGCAGGCACCTGCACTGGAAGTCCGGCCGCAATGCCGGCCTGCCGCGCCGGATTCATTTTCACGCCGGCCTGAATGACATTGCCCATCACCAGGGCCTGAATCTGGTCAGCAGCCAGACCGGCGCGTCGCAGCGTTTCACGAATCGCGACTGCGCCCAATTCCGGCGCTGCGCAATCCTTGAGACTGCCACCGTACGTCCCGATGGCCGTCCGGACGGGATGGCAAAGAACCACTTGGCGGGAAGTCATCGCGTTACTCCTTTGGTTCGAAGGCGAACTGAATGCAGGGTTTTGTGAACGGTACGCGCACCACTTGCAGCGTCACATGTTCGATTCCGAATCCGTCATGCAACTGCCGGGTTGCGTCCTGCAGAAAAGTGTCATCCGCGTTGCCCTGTGGCATCACGAGATGCGCGGTCATCGCAATCTCCGAGGTGCCCATGGCCCACACGTGCAGGTCGTGAACGCGCGCCACTCCCGGCAAGGCCCTGAGCAGGGCCTGCACGCGGTCCAGATCCACGCTTTGCGGCACTCCGTCGAAGAGCAGGTGAACTGACTCCCCAAAAAGATTCCAGGTGCCGACAACGATGACGGCGGCGATCATGAGGCTGGCGACCGGGTCAAGCCAGGCCCATCCAAACCAAAGCGCCAGACCACCGGTCAGCATTACTCCGGCAGATACCAAAGCGTCGGCGGCCATGTGCAGGAAGGCGCCACGAATGTTGAGGTCGTCTTCACGGCCACGCATGAACAGCAGCGCGGTGGCCGAATTGATGACAATGCCGACGCCGGCGACAATCATTACCGTAGCACCTTCAATGGGCTCTGGCGAATTGAGTCGATGCAGCGCCTCCCACGCCAGCGAGCCCATGGCAACCAGCAGCAGCAGCGCGTTGGTGAACGCCGCCATAATGCCGGCACGCTTCCACCCGTAAGTATGGCGTTCATCGGGCCGCAGCCGGGCAGCCAGGGTGCCGCCCCATGCCAGCACCAGGCCCGCCACGTCGCTCAGGTTGTGGCCGGCATCGGCCAGCAATGCGAGCGAATTGATCTTCCAGCCAACGAACGCCTCGACCAGCAGGAAGCCCACATTCAACGCGATGCCGATGGCAAACGCGCCATTGAAATTTGCGGGTGCATGGCCGTGATCGTGGCCAGCGTTCACTGCGGCTGACTCTTGCGACGTAGCATGCCCGATAGATCGGTGCCGGGGGCGACCGTGTTGAATACGGTGCCATACCTCTTCACGTTATCGTGCAGTAGGGCCAGGCGTCGGTCGGACTCGTCCGTATCGACTTCGATTTCGTGGCGAATCGATTCCAATCGCGGAGGCACGTCCTGGCGTACCCCGTGCATTTGAACTGTCACTCCCATCCTTCAGGTGGAAAACCATCGCTCGACCTTGTCCCGGCCCGGTACGCCGCCCGCATGAACCACCTTGCCGTCGACGACAACGCCCGGCGTGGACATCACGCCGTAGCCCGCGATTTCACGCAAGTCCTCGACTTTCTGCACGGCTACGGTCGCGCCCTTGGCCTTGGCGACCTGTTCAATCAGCGCGATCGTGTTCCTGCAATTCGAACAGCCCGTGCCCAAAACCTTGATGTCCATGAGGATCTCCCGAATATGGAGCGATGTCAGGTGCATGCGGCTTTCGCGGCGCATCGAGGTGCGGATCGCTGCCGGTCGCATCGGCCATTCACAGTGCCGCATTGAAGACATAGCCGACTATCAATATGCCGCTCGCGACGATTCCCGCGAAGGTGGCGATCAACCGTACTTTCAGTACCTTGCGCAGGATGATCATTTCGGGCAGCGAGAGCGCAATCACGCTCATCATGAAGGCCAGAACCGTGCCCAATGCGGCGCCCTTCGCCAGCAGGGCCTGGACCACCGGGATCACGCCAGCCGCATTGCTGTACATCGGCACACCGAGCAGTACCGCCAGCGGCACCGACCACCAGGCCTCCCGACCCATGACGGAGGCCATGAAGTCCTGCGGTACCCAGCCGTGAATGGCGCCACCCAGCGCGATGCCTGCGACGATGTATGGCCAGACCTTGCCGACGATCTCGCCGACGCTGGCAAGACCGGCATCGACGCGCTGAGGCAGGGACAGCCGCTCGTCGCCGGCGGCGGCGCGTACCCTGGGCATGTCGCGGACCCAGTCCTCGAGGTAGGCTTCCATCCTCAGGCGGCCGATCACCCAGCCCGCGGTGATGGCGACCGCGAGGCCCAGACCCATGTAGAGCAGCGCGACGCGCCAGCCGAACATCCCGAATAGCAGCGTCAGCGCGACTTCGTTGACCATGGGGGCCGAGATCAGAAAGGAAAAGGTCACGCCCAGTGGCACGCCGGCCTGGACGAAACCGATGAAAAGCGGAACCGCAGAACAGGAGCAGAACGGCGTCACGATCCCAAGGCCCGCTGCCATCACATTGGCGACACCTTCCGTGCGCCCGGCCAGCAACGCGCGGGTGCGCTCCGGCGTGAAGTACGAGTTCACCATGCCCATGACGAATACCACCGCGATGAGCAGCAGCAGCACTTTGGGCGTGTCGTAGAAGAAGAACTGCACGGCGTCGCCCAGATGACTGTTGCGATCGATCGGAAGCCTGGCGACGATCGCCTCGGACACCGCCGGCAACAACGCGTACAGCGCCAGCCAGGCCAGCGCCGCCACGATCAGGAACGCCCGGGGATGCTGTCGCGGCAGCCGCAGGGTTCGAGGGGATGGGGTCGATCGGGTCATGGTGGATACCGCCTTCATACACCGGGACAGGCGTGTTGCGGCAGCGTTGCCGCGGCGGGACGCCGTGGTCTTGAGCCAGATCAACCGGGCCCGGCCTGCTGCACCGGCGGGCTATCGATGCAACCGCCGCAGCCGGTCAAGCGCAGCGCAGGGTTGCCGTCGCCTTCAGCCTCAACTACCGCGCGCCGATGTCCCGGATCTCGCGCTGGAGCGCCATCGCGTCCAGTCGCTGCAGCGGCAGCGCCAGCATCAATTCGATGCGCCGCCGCAGGATCGCCGCGGCTTCGAAAAATGCCAGGGCCTTGCGGTCATCCGGCCCGTCGAACGCGGCCGGGTCGGGAACGCCCCAATGGGCCGTCAGCGGCCGGCCGGGCCAGTGGGGGCAAACCTCCCCGGCCGCCCTGTCGCAGACCGTGAAGACGAAATCCAGCGCCGGTGCCGCGGGGCCGGTGAATTCGTCCCAGCTCTTGCTGCGCAGGCCGTCGACCGGCAGATGTATGCGCTGCAGCGTGGCCAGCGCAAACGGATGGACGGCGCCGGCGGGATGGCTGCCCGCCGAATACGCGTGGAATCGATTCTGACCGAGGTGATTGAGCAGTGCCTCGGCGATGATCGAACGCGCCGAATTGCCGGTGCAGATGAAGAGCGCGTTGTAGGTCCCGTCGCCCACGTCCGGCCCTCAACCGCAGGATGACGACGGCTTCACCGCAACGCCGACCGGCGTGCCGCGCGCCGCCGCCGGCGAACAGCATGGCGCCGCGGCGGCGCCCGCCATGCCGCCTTCCCGGAAGACCGGAATGCCTCCCAGCGTGCGGAAGCATTCCCAGGCGATCCCCTGCGGGTCCGTCAGCCAGTGCTTGTCGCTGCGCGCATAGCAGCAGGTGGTCTCGCCCTCGTCGAGCAGCGCCATGTCGGCCGCCTGCGCCCGCCCCTTCAGTTCGGCGAGTTCCTCCTCGGTATCCGCCTGGATGCCGAGGTGATCGATGCCCGGCCCGCTGCCGCGCGTGGAAATCGCGAAATTGACGCGCGGATCGTCGAGCATCCATTTGGCATAGTCGGCCTCCACGCGGCTGGGTTCGGCCGCGAAGAGGCGCGTGTAGAAGGCGATGCTCGCCTGCAGATCCTCCACATGCGCGTGCACGTGAAACCGTTTCATGCGATCTCCTTCACGTCGTGCAGGCGGCCGCAACCCCGTCGAGGCATGCGGCGCCCTGGCAGCAGTTCTCGCCCAGGTAGCCGAGCAGCGCGTTCATGCGGTCATAGGCCGCGCGGTAGATCAGGTGGCGGCTGGCGCGCTCCTGCGTCACCAGGCCGGCGTTCACCAGTTCCTTCAGGTGGAACGACAGGGTGGCCGCGGGGATGCCCAGTGCCTCGGCCATCGTCCCCGGCGTCAGGCCCTGGCGGCCGACCACGACCAGCGCGCGAAAGACGCGCAGCCGAACCGGCTGCGCCAGCGCCGCCAGCGAACGGACGACTTCAGTCTCTTCCATGCTTCCATCTTATTAGAAGTCTAATCCGGACGCAAGCGCCGCACGCCGCCGGCGCCCGCCCGCGCTACGCCATCCGCCGGCGGAACAGCCAGCCGGCGGCGGCAAGGGTGGTGAACCCGATCAGGGCCATCGGCCAGAACTGCGCGGTCAGCTGCGCAAACCCGGAGCCCTCCAGGAAAACGCTGCGCACGATCACGAGGAAATAGCGTATCGGGTTCAACAGGGTCAGATGCTGCACCCATGCCGGCATGTTGGCGATCGGCGTGGCAAACCCGGACAGGATGATGGACGGCACCAGGAACAGGAACGCGCCGAGCAGCGCCTGCTGCTGGGTCGCCGCCAGCGCGGAGATGGCAAGCCCGATGCCGGTGACGGCGAGCACGAAGAGCAGCAGCCCGAAATACAGCGGGACGAGCGCGCCGCGCAGCGGCACGTGGAACCAGAACACCGCCGCGGCGATGATGACCGATGCCTCGATGCCGCCGATCAGCAGGCCGGGCAGGCCCTTGCCGAGCAGGATGTCGATCTGCCGCAGCGGCGTGACCAGGAGCTGGTCGAAGGTGCCCATCTCGCGCTCGCGCGCCACCGACAGCGCCACCACGAGCAGCGTCACCACCTGGGTCAGCACCGCGACGATGCCGGGCACGATGAACCAGCGCGAGGCGAGGGTCGGATTGTAGCGCGTGCGCAGCGCAAGCGTCGCGGGCGGGACCTGGCCGCCGTGCCCGGCGGCCCACGCCAGGGAGAAGTCGTTCAATGATCGTGCTGGCGTAGCCCTCGATCAGCAGCGCCGTGTTGGAGTTGCGGCCGTCGACGATCAGCTGCACCGGTGCCGGGCGATGGGCGAGCAGGTCGCGCGTGAAGCGCCGGTCGATCACCAGCACCATCTGTACCTGGCGCGAATCGATCAAATCATCGACGCGCTGCCCGCTGTCCAGCACCGCCTCGACCACGAAGGTGGGCGATCCCAGGAAGCGGGCGACCAGCTCGCGCGACGCCGGGCTGCGGTCCTGGTCGTAGACGGCGACCGGCACGTGGTTGAGATCGAAGGTGGCGGCGTAGCCGAACACGACGAGCTGGATCAGCGGCGGTCCGATCAGCACCATGCGGCTCCTGGGGTCGCGAGCACGGCGAGCAACTCCTTGCGATCAGGGCCAGGACCTGACGCCACATGCGTTCAGTCCAGGCGCTTGCGCGCGCCGGCCCGCGCCAGGCCGAGGAAGATCGCCGCCATGCGCCACGAGCGCCGCCGCATTGGGCAGCGATCACCGACCAGATGTCGCCGGCCAGGAACACCGATCTGCAGGATCGCGACGAAGTAGCGGGCGGCGACGACGTGCGTGACCAGCTGGATCGCATGCGGCATGCTGTCGATGTCGAACACGAACCCCGACAGGATGAACGCCGGCAGGAAGGTCGCGATGATCGCGATCTGTCCGGCGACGAACTGATTGCGCGCGACGCTCGAGATCAGCAGGCCCATCGCCAGGACGGCCAGCATGAAGCAGCGCCGAGGATGCCGCAAGGGCCAGCGAGCGAGCCGCGCAGCGGCACGCCGAACAGGTAGACCGCCAGCGCCACCGTGGCGGCCATGCCGCCCATGCCGAGCACGAAGTACGGGATCAGCTTGGCGAGCAGGATCTCGCGCATGCGCACGCGGGTGACCATCAGCGCCTCCATGCGTGCCGCGCTCCCATTCGCGGGCGATCACCAGCGCGGTCAGCAAGCGCACCGGTCAGCGTCATGATCATCGCGATCAGCCCGGGCACCAGGTAGTCCCGGCTGCTGACCGCGGGGTTGAAGCGGACCGCGGCTGGACCGCGAGCGGCAGCGCCGGCCGGTCGGCCGGCCGCCCGCGCGCGCGCGGCGAGCCAGCCGGCCCAGACCTGCTGCACGTAGCCCTCGACGAGGCGGGCGTTGTTGGCATCGACGCCGTTGACGATGACGCCGATCGGCGCCGCGCCCGAGCGACGTAGCCAGACGGCGTGAAGTCGCCGCGCAGCCAGACGATGCCGCTCGACGTCGTGCGCGCGCCATCGCCTGCTCGGCCTGGCTGAATCGTGGTGAAGCGCCGCGGCGTGAAAGTAGCGGCGAGCTGCTCGAACTCGGCCATGAAGCTTGGCCGTGAGCGCATCCGGGCTGCTCGACGACCAGCGCCAGCGGCACGTTGCGCGGCGTCGAGCGAGACGCCGTAGCCGAAGATCAGCAGCAGGATCGCCGGCAGGAGGAAGGCGATCGCGAGCGCCGAAGGATCGCGCACGATCTGCAGAGCTTCCTTGCGCAGCAGTGCCAGCACGCGGCGCAGCGACGGGGCTCTCATGCGGCCGCTCGGCTGCGCCGGCCGCCTCGATGCACGGCGATGAAGGCGTCCTCCATGGTCGGCTCGGCCGATCCGCGCGCCGTGCGGCGCGTCTTGATGGTCTCCGGCGTCGCCCTCGGCGAGGACCCGGCCCTGCGCCAGGATCAGCAGTCGGTCGCAATACTCGGCCTCCTCCATGAAATGGGTGGTCACCAGCACGGTGACGCCCGACTCCGGCGAGCGCGTTGATCCGGCGCCAGAACTCGCGCCGCGCGAGCGGATCGACGCCGGAGGTCGGTTCGTCGAGAAACAGGATCTCGGGCTCGTGCATCAGCGCGCAGGCGAGCGCCAGCCGCTGCTTGAAGCCCGAGCGGCAGATCGCCGGCCGTGGTCTCGAGCAGCGGCCGAGTCCGAACTCCGCGAGCGCCCAGTCGATGCGCGCGCGCTGGCGCGCGCCGGCGAGCCGGTAGGCGCTGCTGAAGAAGCGCAAATTCTGCAGCACCGACAGATCGGCGTAGAGGGAGAATTTCTGCGCCATGTACCCGATGCGGCCGCGCGCCGGGGCCGCGGCGGTGCGCAGGTCGAAGCCGGCCACGCGCAGACGTGCCGGCCGATGGCGGCAGCAGGCCGCACAGCATCCGGAAGGTGGTGGACTTGCCGGCGCCGTTGGCGCCGAGCAAGCCGAAGATCTCGCCGCGGCGCGACCGTGAAGCGTCACGTCGTCGACGGCGACGAAGGCGCCGAAGCGGCGCGTCAGGTGTCCGCACCGTCGATCACGGTCGCCGCCGGCTCCGCATCGGCGGGCGCCGGCGCGGCGGCGCCGGCAGCGTCTCGGATGCCGGCGCGGCGGCGCGCGGCGCGCTGTTCGCTGCTGGCGCGTGCGCAGGCGCGCGACGAAGCTGTCCTCGAAGCGCGGCGGCGTCGGCACGAGCTCGAGGTCGGCGCGCCGGCGACCAGCACGGTCAGGGCCGCGCGGCGCCGGTTGCGCCGTCACGACCCGCACGCGGCTGCCCTGGATGATCGCGTCGATCACGCCGGGCGCCTGCCGCCAGGCGCGCCTGCAGCCGCCGCTGTCCGATGCGCCGCGGCGGCCGAGGAAGCTGCGTCCGGCCATCTCGGCGGTGAACGACTGCGGCGGTGCCGGCGCCGAGCAGCCGGCCCTCATGCATCAGCAGCACCGTGCTGGCAGCGCTCGGCCTCGTCGAGATAGGCGGTGCTGAACAGCACCGTCATGCCGTGCGTCGCGGGTCAGGTGATCGATGATCTGCCACAGCTCGCGCCGCGAGACCGGATCGACGCCGACCGTCGGCTCGTCGAGCAGCAGCAACTCGGGCGGCTGCACCAGCGTGCAGGCGAGACCGAGCTTCTGCTTCATGCCGCCCGACAGCCGCCCGGCCAGCCGGCCGGTGAACGGCGCGAGGCCGGTCATGTGCAGCAGTTCGGCGTAGCGCGCCGGCGCGCTCCGCCGCCGGCACGTCCTGCAGATCGGCATAGAGATCGAGATTCTCGCCGCACGCTGAGGTCCTCGTAGAGACCGAAGCGCTGCGGCATGTAGCCGATCCGGGCCTGCACCGCGAGCGGGTCGCGCGCGACGTCGATGCCCAGCACCTCGATGCGGCCGGCGTCGGCGCGCAGCAGGCCGGCGATCAGCCGCATCAGCGTGGTCTTGCCGGCCCCGTCGGGACCGATCAGGCCGGTGACGGCGCCGCGCTGCGGCGCTGCGCGCTGATCCCGTCCAGCGCCGTCG
Source organism: uncultured beta proteobacterium (assembly GCA_963781975.1). Taxonomy (GTDB): domain Bacteria; phylum Pseudomonadota; class Gammaproteobacteria; order Burkholderiales; family Burkholderiaceae_F; genus GJ-E10. Next base: position 85,123 of record CAWAHT010000005.1, on the reverse strand, counting down.
ACGACGCGCCTGCCGGCGCGAAAGCTGCGGCGCACGTCCTCGAGCCGGAGTGCCGGCCCGGCGTCAGCGTCCGGCGGCATCGCTCGGTCCGCAGCCGGCGTCGCGCGCCGGCGCCGGCCGTCTCGGCTGCAGAGTCGATCGTGCACGGTCGCCGGCATGCCGAGGCGCAGTTCGCCGCGCGCATCGCAGACATAGACGCGGAGCTGATAGACCAGCTGCGTGCGCAGTTCCGGGGTCTCGACCGTCTTCGGCGTGAACTCCGCGGTGGGCGAGAGATAGCCGATCCAGCCGCGATAGACGCGGCCCGGGAAAGCTGTCCGTGCTGATCGCGGCGCGCGCATGCCGAGCGCGACCGGCCGAGATCGCTCTCCGGCACGTAGGCGCGCACCCACAGCGGGTCGGTCAGCGCGATCGTATAGACGGGCGTGCTCGGCGAGGCCATGTCGCCGGGTTCGAGAATGCGATCCTCGACGATGCCGTCGGCGGGCGCATAGAGTCTGGTGTCGGCGAATTCGCGCTGCCGCGAGCGCGGCCGCGGCGACGGCGGCCTGGTACGCGTGCCGGGCGGCGACGATGTCCTCGTCGCGCGGGCCTTTGACCGCGAGCATGTAGGCCTGCGTCGCGGCCTCGTAGTTCTGCGCGCGACGAGCGTCAGCTGCGGCCGCGGCGTTGTCGCGATCCTCGGTCGAGGCGACGCCCTGCGGCACCAGACGCGGCGTGCGATCGTAGATGGTCTTGTCGTTCTCGTAGATCGCCCGCAGCGCCGTCCATCGTCGCCTTGGCCTGCGCGATCTCCTCCGGGCGCGATCCGTGGACGAGCCCGCGCCAGCGCCGCCTTCAGGCTGTCGGCCTGCTGCCTGCGCCTGGCGCAGGCGCGCCGCATAGCGCGAGTCGTCGATGCGTGGCGATCAGCTCGCCCTTCTTCACCGCCGCGCCTTCCGGCGACCAGCATCCGTGGCGATCGACCCCGGTGTCGTTGAACGCCGGCTGGACTTCCCGGATGTCGACGTTGCCGTAGAGGGTCAGGACTGTCGCCCGGCCGGCGCGGCATGCAGGCGCAGGTACAGCCACCAGGCCCCGCCCGCGAACAGGACGGCCAGCACGATGCCGCGGCCAGCCGCGACGAGCGCTCATTTCCTTGCGCCTCCGCGGCGGCGCCCTGCGCCGCGTTGCCGATCGCTCCGGTCGCGCCGACCCGTTCTCGCGGCAATCGGCGCACAGGTCCGGGTCCTGCCACCAGCCGCCGCCCATCGCCACCAACAGTTGCGCGCTGTCCAGATAGCGCTGCGCCTGCGCCGCCGCATAGCCGAGGCGCGCCTGCTGACGGCGCGCGCGGCGTCGATCAGCCGCAGCACATCGCTTCTGCCCGGCCGCATAGCTGCGCCGCTGCAGATCGAGCGTGTCGTTGGCCGCATCGACGGCCTGTCGCTCGGCCTCGGCCAGCTCGGGCGTCATCGTGGCCGAGCGCGCGCAGGGTGTCGGCAACCTGGCCGAAGGCCTGGAGCACCGTCTGCCGGTAGAGGCGAGCGAGGCGCGGAAAGCCTTCGACCGCCTCCCGCTTCTGGGCTTGCGAGCGCGCCGCCATGGAAAATCGGCGCGGAGAGGCCGCCCGCCAGCGTCCATACCAGCGCTGGATCGCTCGAACAGCGACATGGACAGGCGGCGGTGTCGACCGAAGCGGACAAGGAGAAACTCGGGTACATCTGCGCCGTGGCGACCCCGACCGCGGCGCTGCTCGCGTGCAGCTGCGCCTCCGCCGCGAGAATGTCCGGGCGTTGGCGCACAAGGGTCGACGGCAGACTCACCGGCAGATTCGGCGGCAGGGAAAAATCCGCCAGATCGAAGGCGGGCGCCGTCCACTGCGCCGGAAACTTTCCCACCGCCACCGCAAGCGCGTCCTCGGCGGCCGTGCGCTGCCGGTCGAGCGGCGGCAACAGGGCGCGGTCGTTGGCGAGCTGGGTCTCCGCGGTGAGCACGTCGCTGCGCGGCGCCCTGCCCGCTCCGAACTTTTCCCGGACCAGCGCGACGTTCCTGCGGTCGTCGGCGACGATCGCCTCGATCGCGGCCGCCTGCCGGCGCAGCGACGCAATGGTGAGCGCCTGGGTCACGGCGTTGCCGCTGAGCACGAGATGCGCCGCGGCGAGCTCGTATGGCTGGTTCTCGGCCAGCGCGTCCTGCCTTTCGACGCGCCGCGCGGTGAGACCGAAGACGTCGGGCGAGTAGCTCACGATCGGACCGAGGGCATAAAGGTTGAAGACCGGAAGCCCCTGGCGGGCCGACGGCAGCAGGCCGAGGGCGAAGGCCGGCCCTTTCTGTCGCTGGGCCGATGCGGCGAAGTCGACCTGCGGCAGGTAGCTGCCGCGCGCTGCTGCCGCCGCCTGCTGCGCCTGGGCCAGCTTGGCCCGGGCAGCGTCCAGGGACGGGCTGCCGGCAACGGCCGCGCGCAGCAGCTCGTCCAGCGCCGGGCAGTGGAACAGCCGCCACCAGTCGGCCGGAATCGCGTGCGCCGCGACCAGACGCTGCGGCGGCTCGCCGCCGTCGGCGGCCGGGAGCGGCGCTGCCGGCGCCCGCGCCGCGGCGTACGTCGCGACGTCCGGCGCATCCGGCGCGACGTAGTCCGGCCCGACCGCGCAACCGCACAGCAGCGTGCACGCGGCGGCGAACGCTGCAAGGCACCGGAAGACGTGCGCACTCGAGCGCGCGCCGGGCGCCGCCGCAGCGGCGGGCCACCGGCCTGCCCGGGGCCGCTCACCGGACATAGGTTCCAGGAGCGTCGCCGAGCACCGGGTAGCCTGCCGCGGGTGCGCCCATCGCGGGCGGCCCCTGCGTCGGCCCCGACTGCCGGCCGAGCCAGTCGCGCCAGCAGGGCCACCAGGATCCGTCCTGCGGCGGTGCCGCGGCCTGCCAGGCGTCCGGATCGACGTAGGTCTCGTGTTCCGCGTGCGTCGCCATCTGGTATTGGCGGTGCGCATGCCCGGGCGGATTCACGATGCCGGCATTGTGGCCGCCGTTGGACAGCACGAAGGTGACGTCGGCGTCGACGAGCATCTGGATCTTGTAGACCGACCGCCACGGCGCGACGTGATCGGTGATCGTGCTCACGGCGAAGGTCGGCACGTGAATGTCCCTGAGCGAAACCGGCCTGCCGCCCACCTCGTGCCGGCCCTGCGCCAGCTCGTTGCCGAGAAAGAAGTGCCGCAGGTATTCGGAGTGCATGCGATAGGGCATGCGCGTGGCGTCGGCATTCCACGCCATCAGGTCGATCATCGGCTGGCGCTGCCCCATCAGGTACTCGTGCACCGCGGCCGACCATATCAGGTCGTTGGAGCGCAGCAGCTGGAACGCGCCGGCCATTTGCGTTCCGTCGAGGTAGCCGCGCTCGGCCATGATGTCCTCCAGGTACCGCACCTGGTCCTCGTCGATGAATAACGTCAGCTCGCCGGCCTCGGTGAAGTCGGTCTGCGCCGCAAACAGCGTCATGCTCTGCAGCCGTTCGTCGCGGTCGCGCGCCATCGCCGCGGCAGCGGCGGCGAGCAGCGTGCCGCCCAGGCAGTAGCCCGCCGCATGGACCTTCGCGCCCGGGACGATGGCCGCGACCGCGTCGAGCGCGTCCATCACGCCAAGGCGGTGGTAATCCTCCATGCCCAGCCCGCTGTCGGCGCCCGTCGGGTTGCGCCAGGAGATCATGAATACCGTATGGCCCTGGCCGACCAGGTAGCGCACCAGCGAATTCTCCGGCGACAGGTCGAGGATGTAGTACTTCATGATCCAGGCCGGAACGACGAGGATCGGCTCGCGGCGTACCTGCGCCGTCGTCGGCGCGTACTGGATGAGTTCGATCAGGCGGTTGCGATGGACGACCTTGCCCGGCGTCACGGCCACCTCGCGGCCGACGCGGAACGCCTCGGTGCCGACCGGCCTTTCGCCGGCCACGAGCCGGCGCCAGTCCTCCCGCAGATTGGCGGCACCGCGCACGAAATTCATTGCGCCGCTGCGCACCGTCTCCGCCATCACCTCCGGATTGGTGACGGCGAAGTTCTTCGGCGCCGCCGCATCCAGAAGCTGGCGCGCCACGAAGGACACGATGTCCTCGTGATGGCGGCTGACGCCGGGTACCCCGGTGGTCGCGTTGTGCCACCACTGCTGCGTCAGCAAGAACCCCTGGTACAGCGCGTTATAGGGCCACTGCTGCCACGCCTCGGCGGCAAACCTCCGGTCCTGGGGCAGAGGCTCGATGCAGACGGGACATTCGGCGTTCTTTCCGGCCCGTGCGCAGTACGACAGGAACCGATCCACCTTGCGCAGCGCCTTGCGGACCAGTTCGGCCTGCTTGTCCGGCGACAGCAGCAGATGCTGCACCCAGTCGGCGTACGCCAGGCTCAGCGCCAGCGGCGACAGCCCGCCGGCGGCACGGGCAAGCGCGGCATGAAACGGCTGGTCGAAGCCCGCGACGATCGCATCGGGCTCGCTGCCCGCAGGCGCCGGCAGCGGCGTCAGCGCACGCCCGGGAGTGGTCATCGACGCGCCTTCATGCCATCAACTGGCCGCCATTGACGGCGAATGTCGCACCGGTGATGAAACCCGCCTCGTCGCTGGCCAGGAACAGGGCCATGCGCGCGATGTCCTCCGGCCGGCCAAGGCGGCCCACCGGGATCGCGGCCACGATCGCCTTGCGGACGTCCGCCGCCACCGCGGCCACCATGTCGGTGTCGCAATAGCCCGGTGCGATCGCATTCACGGTGATGTTGCCGCGCGCCCCCTCCAGCGCCAACGCCTTGGTGAATCCGAGGATTCCCGCCTTGGCTGCCGCGTAATTGGTCTGCCCGAACTGGCCTTTCTGGCCGTTGATGGAGCTGATGTTGATGATCCGCCCGAAGCCCCCGGCGCGCATGCCCTCGATGACGTTGCGGCACATGTTGAACATGGACCCGAGGTTGGTATGGATGACCGCCCACCACTGCTCCGCGCTCATGTGATGCAGCGTCGCGTCGCGGGTTATCCCCGCGTTGTTGACCAGCACGTCGATGGCGCCCAGGTCGGTCTGCACGCGCCGGACCCCCTGCGCGCAGGCATCGAAGTCGGCAACGTCCCACTTGTAGACGGGAATCGAGGTCGCCTGCGTGAACTGCGCCGCGGCTTGCTCGTTGCCGAAATGATTGGCGGCGACCCGATAGCCGCCCTCCTTGAGCCCGATGGCGATCGCGCGACCGAGGCCGCGCGTGCCGCCCGTGACCAGCGCGACGCGATTCATGCCGCCGGCCTCGCGCGCGCGCGGATCCGCGCGGATCCCGGATCCGGTAGAGCCGGACTCGACCATCGCCACTCTCCTGCCCGATGCACCTCGTCACGCTACTCGGCGCCCTCGTGGCGCGCTTGACGACGATCAAGGGCCCATGAGTTACGGCCGCGCAGGCATGGAAGTAACCTTGCGCCACCGGGCGTACGCCGCGCCGGCCGCAGACAGACGACGCGGTGCGCGCTGGCGGCTAGAGGTTGCCGGTCACGCGCACCAGGCTGTAGCCGAAGACGGTATTGAGCAGGTATTCGTCCTGGCTGGCGGGGTTCTGGGTCGACAGCGCGCTCGTTGCCGTGATGAACCCCGAATGCACGGCGGAGCGGAAATCGGCCTGCAGCCCGGTCGCCATGCTGGCCGGCATCGTGCCGATCATCGAATTGACCCGGCCGCTGCCCGCATCGATGGCCAGCAGCAGTCCGCCGCCGACACCGTCGTCGGTGATGGTCCAGCCGGTCGCGCTGTCGTGCACCGTCACCGGTGTCAGCGCCTGGACCTGCAGCAGGGTCTGCCAGGCCGTGCGCACCGTCAGCGTGCCGTCGGTGGGCCACGCAACGGCCTCGCCGCCGAGCGCGAAGCGCGCATTGCCCAGCGGGGCCGTGATGACGGCGCCATTGACGCCGACGACGCCGGCCGTGGTCGCGCTGCGCGTCTCGACCTTGTTGACGCTGTCGAGCGCATCGTTCCACGAGGTGTAGAAGACCGCGGTGGCGGTGGCCGTGAAATTGCCGCCGTTCTGCGCGCTGGCCAGCAGCGTGAGCGCCGTACCGCCCGCCTGCGGCAGGGCGAAGACGCCGAAGTTGGGGCTCAGCGTGGAAAAGATCAGGTTCGTCGACTGCACCGGGAACTGCATGTCGGTAACGCTGCCCGGCGTGGTGAGCAGCGCGCTGGGCGCCGCCGATCCGTCGGCCGGAATCGCGTAGATCGCGGCCGACGCCGGCGTGGATCCGGCGGCCGGCGTGTTGATCGCGACGTACAGTGCGCCGGGCGAGGCGGCAAACAACGCCGCAGATCCGGTCGGCGTCCCGTTGGGGATGGTCAGCAGCGGCGCCGATACCGTGTGCGCGACGTAATCGACAAAGACGAGGTTGCCGTCCACCAGGAATAGCTGGCCGGCGGGAAAACCCGTTTCGAGGCCAACCGGCAGCGCCGTCGCCACGGCGATCGGGGCGGCGAAGGTGCCCAGGGTGATCGGGTTGGCGAAGTTGTTGTCGTACAGCAGCAGGCTGCTGCCGCTCCTGGCCACGAAGCCGCTGATCGCGCCCTGGGCGCTGTGCACGGCCGTGATGGGCATCGCCGGCGCGACCAGCGGCGCCGCGCTTGCCGCCATGCCGGTGCGCACCTGGTGCACGACGTCGTCGGCGGTATTGCAGACCCCGTCGGCGCCGGGCAGCCGGTAGAAGTAGGTATCGTTGGTCGGCGCCTGGTAGTCGATGGCAAAATAGACGCCCTGATAGTCGCTGTTGGCGCCGATCGCCGCGGCGGTGCCGGTGAACGAGCAGGCGTCGTCCAGGGTGGCGGCCGCCTCGGTCGAGATCTGCCGCGACTCGGGGAATCCGTAGGAGGTCAGATCCAGCGCATAGATGTGGCCGTCCTTGTACTTGTAGATCTCGACGCCGGCCGGCTGGCCCAGCGCTGCCCCGTTCAGCGGGTCGATCGTGCCCACCTGGCTGTCGCGCTTGCCGGCATAGCTGCCGGTCGGCGCGGCGACGTAGTTGCCGACATACGGATCGCCCCAGGCGAGCACGGCATCATTGGTGCCCACGAAACTCATGAGCGAGGCGCCGTAGGGCCCGCCGTAGCCGCCATAGCCGCCGTTGCCGTAATCGCCGCATGCCGACAAGGCGGCGGCCCCCAGTCCCAGTGTCGCCCACGTCACGATGCTGCGCACGATCCGTCTCCCGCTGCACCCGGCGCACATGTCCGCCGCGGTGGCCTGCCGCCGCCAGGACGGCGGGGGCGGCAGCGGCCGCGGCAGGGCGCCGGCCATGAAAGATGCTGAGCCGATCCACGTGGCTTGGGAAGTCCCGCGCATGCCCGGGCGGCGCGATTGTTGTAACGAATGGTTATCGACCGCGCCGCAACGCCGCCGCTAGCCGCCGAAATGCCCCAGGACGATGGCTTCCATGTCGGCCGCGACGTCCTTGCAGACGTCGGTGAGTTCCTCGAGTACCTCGTAGACGGCGCGCAGCTTGATCAGTTCGCGCGCGTCGGGTTCCTCGCGAAAGAGCTTGGACATGGCCGAGCGCAGCACGTGGTCGGCCTCGGCCTCGAGGTCGTCGATGCGGGCGCAGTGCGCCAGGATCTGCCGGCCGCGCTCGGGGTCGCAGAGCATTGCCACCGCCTCCTCGATCAGGCGCACGGATTCGAGCGCCAGCTGGGCCAGGCGCAAGGCCTCGGGCGTGAGCGCGGTGACGTGATACAGGTGGATGGTCTGCGCCGCATCCTCGGTGAGATCGAGGATATCGTCCAGGTGGTTGATGAAGGCGACGATGGAAGCGCGCGGGTGCGGCGGGAACAGCGAACCGCGCACCGCGGCGTGCACCTCGTCGACGATGCCGTCGGCGCGCTTCTCCATCGCCTCGATCTCGCGCACCATGCCGCGCGGATCGCTCAGGTCGCCCAGCAGGTCGAGCAGCGCCGCGAGCGCGCTGGAACACAGGTGGGCGTGCAGGTTGAACAGCGGGTAGATGCGCTGGTCGCGCAGGCGCAGCCGGCGCAGCAGGTTGCGCCAGAAGCGCGGCTCGCGGTGCTCGGGCACGTCGCTGCGGCCGGACGCGGTGGCGTCGACGGCATCGACCGGCGAAACGGGTTGCGCGTCGGAGTTCATCGTCAGTACGGCGAACTGCTCAGGGACAGGTTGTCGAAGCGGGTGTGTTCGCCGCCAAAGCGCAATTGCACCTTGCCGATGGGGCCGTTGCGCTGCTTGCCGATGATGATCTCCGCGACGCCCTTTTCGGGACTGTCCGGGTTGTAGACCTCGTCGCGGTAGATGAACAGGATAACGTCGGCATCCTGCTCGATGGCGCCCGATTCGCGCAGGTCGGACATTACCGGGCGCTTGTCCTGGCGCTGCTCGACGGTGCGGTTGAGCTGCGAAAGGGCGATGACCGGCACTTTAAGTTCCTTCGCCAAGCCCTTGAGAGATCTGGATATTTCGGAGATTTCCGTCGCCCGGTTCTCGCCCGCTGCGTTGGCCGACATGAGCTGCAGGTAATCGACGACGATCAGCCCGAGCTTGCCGTATTCGCGCGCCAGGCGCCGGGCGCGGGCGCGCAGCTCCAGCGAATTGAGCGCCGGGGTCTCGTCGATATGCAGCGGCGCCGCCTGCATGCGTTCGATCGCCTCGGTCAGCTTGGGCCAGTCCTCGTCGGTGAGGCGGCCGGTACGCAGGCGGTGGGCATCGATCCGCCCCACCGAACCCAGCAGGCGCATGGCCAGCTGCTCGGCGCCCATTTCCATGGAGAACACCGCCACCGGCATGCCCATGTCGATGGCCACGTGCTGGCCGACGTTGAGCGCCAGCGCGGTCTTGCCCATCGAGGGCCGGCCGGCGATGATGATCAGGTCGCCCTCCTGGAAACCGGCGGTCTTGGAATCCAGATCGGTGAAACCGCTCGGCACCCCGGTCACGTCGCTGTCGCCGCCGCGGTCGAACAGCTCCTGGATGCGTTCGACCACGCTGCGCCAGCAGTACGTCGAGCTTCTGGAACCCGCCCTTGTCGCGTGCGCCCTGCTCGGCGATCTGGAAGACCTTGGTCTCGGCCTCGTCCAGGATCTGCTTGGCTTCGCGTCCCTGCGGATTGAGCGCCGACGGCGGCGACCTCCTCGCCCACGGAAATGAGCCGGCGCAGCACGGCGCGCTCGCGCACGATTTCGGCGTAGCGGCGGATGTTGGCCGCGGACGGCGTGTTCTGCGCGAGAGAATTGAGATAGACCAGGCCGCCCGACTCGCCGGCCTTGCCGCTGGTCTGCAGGGCCTCGAAGACGGTAATGGCGTCGGCCGGCCGGGAATGGTCGATCAGCCGTGCGATCTGCTGGAAGATCAGCCGGTGGTCGTGGCGGTAAAAATCCTCGGCGACCAGGCGGTCGGCGATGCGGTCCCAGGCCGCTGTTGTCGAGCAGGAGTCCGCCGAGCACGGACTGCTCGGCCTCGACGGAATTGGGTGGCGTGCGTACTGCCGCATACTGCGGATCTGCCAGCGGCGTATCCATGGCTCCTCCCGGGACGCTCAGCGACTATACCAAGGCGATGCCGCCGCTCCCGCGCGCGCGGGCTCCGGCCGCGCGCGCCCCGGCCCGTGTGGCGCGGACGCCGATCAGACGTGCTCGCCCAGCACCGCGACGGTGATCTCGGCGACCACGTCGGTGTGCAGGGCGATGGAGATCTTGTGGTCGCCGACGACCTTGAGCGGACCGGTAGGCAGGCGCACGCTGGCCTTGGCCACGTCGAAACCCTGCTTGCCGAGCGCCTCGGATATGTCGAAGTTGGTCACCGAACCGAACAGGCGGCCGTCGACGCCCGATTTGGCGGTGATCTGCAGCGTGAGCCCCTGCAGCCGTTCGCCCTGGGCCTGGGCGGCCTGCAGGCGCTCGGCGTGGACGCGCTCGAGCTCGGCGCGGCGCACCTCGAATTCCTGGATGGCCGCGTCGGTGGCGCGCCTGGCCTTGCCCGACGGGATCAGGAAATTGCGCGCGTAGCCGTCCTTGACGCGGACAACCTCGCCCAGCTGGCCCAGATTGACGATCTTTTCAAGAAGAATGATTTGCATGGTGGATCCTGCGGCAGAACCTCAACGAATCGGAACCGGCGGCCCGGTCGGGGCACGCGGGGCGTGCTGGGCTGATCTCAGTGGATGTCGGTGTAGGGCAACAGCGCCAGGAAGCGGGCGCGCTTGATCGCCGAGTCGAGCTGGCGCTGGTAGTGCGCCTTGGTTCCGGTAAGGCGCGCCGGAATGATGCGGCCGTTGTCCTGGATGAAATCGCGCAGCGTCTCCACGTCCTTGTAGTCGATCGTCTCGACCTTCTCGGCGGTGAAGCGGCAGAATTTGCGGCGCTTGAATAGGGCGTTCTGCTGCTGCGAGCGCCGGCCGTTGGGCTTGCCCTTTCCCTTGAATCCGGCCTTGCCTTTACCGCTGCTCTTACGGGCTGTCGCCATGAATGTTCTCCGTCCTAACCGTTTGCGTTGTTGCGTTCACAAATCCGTCTGTCTTGCCGCCGGCGCGCCGTCGGGCGCGGCCTGGCGGGAAAACGCCAGTACATGCACCATTAGCCGGGTGCTGCGGCCGCTGCGCGGCGCCAGGAAACCGCTCACGAGCAGCGTGCTGCCCAGTTCCTCCTGCGCCAGCCGATGGGCCATGTCGCCGATCGCGATGGCGCTGACGGGGAAATCGAGGCGGCGCGTGATTCCGGCTTCCACCACCTCGGCACGGTGCTGCAGCTGCGCCTCGACCACCGGGATGCCGGCGGGGGTGTAGCGCAGCGCGCTGCGCTCGAGCAGGCTGGCCTGCATCTGCACCTGGTTCACGCCGCACCGCCCCGTCTCCGGCCCCCGGCCCCGCCGGAGCGCACGCCCGCCCCGCGCGTCAGGCTGCCGTCGCGCTCGCCTCGGGCACCGGCTTGCGCGACTCTTCCTTCTCGACCGTCCGCATCATCGGGCTGGGCGTGGCGACGGCCTTCTTCATGCCGACCGTCAGGTGGCGCAGGATCGCGTCGTTGTAGCGGAAACCGTGCTCGAGTTCGTCGAGCGTGGTCTTGCCGCATTCGATGTTGAACAGGACGTAGTGGGCCTTGACGAGTTTCTCGATCGGGTAGGCCAGCTGGCGCCGCCCCCAGTCCTCGACCCGGTGCACCGTGCCGCCCTGCGACGTGACCAGGGTACGGTAGCGATCGATCATCGCCGGAACCTGTTCGCTCTGGTCCGGATGAACGATGAAACAGACTTCGTAATGCCGCATGCAAACGCTCCTCGTGGATTTTTCCCTTCCGGGATCAGCTGCCCGCTCTCTGAAAACCGTCGGTGCAGCAAGGACATAGCCGGTCATTCTAGCGCAAAAAACGCGCGTCCGGGCAAGTGCGCCGCGCGCGCTCAGCCGCCCGCAGCGCGGCGCTGGCGGCGCGTTTCGAACAGGCAGACGCCGGCGGCCACCGATACGTTGAGGCTTTCCATGCCGCTGGCCATCGGAATGCGCACCGTCTCATCGCAGCGCTCGCGGGTCAGCCGCCGCAGGCCGGTGCCCTCGGCGCCCAGCGCCCAGGCACGCGGCCCGGTCAGGTCCGTCTCGTACAGGTCGCGCGGCGCCGCCACGTCGGCGCCGACGATCCAGATGCCGGCGTCCTTCATGTCCTGCATCGCGCGCGCCAGGTTGGTCACGGTGATCAGCGGCAGCGTTTCGGTGGCGCCGGCGGCAGCCTTGGCCGCCACGGCGGTCAGCGCCGCCGCCCGGTCCCGCGGCACGACGACCGCGTCGACGCCCGCGGCGGCGGCGGTTCGCATGCAGGCGCCCAGGTTGCGCGGATCGGTGACGCCGTCCAGGATCAGCACGAAGGTCTGCAGATTGACGCCGTCGAGCAGGGCCTCGAAGGCCAGCGCCGGCGGCGCGCCGCTGGTCTGGGCCACCACGCCCTGGTGCGGCACCTCCGGCGCCATGCCGTCCAGGCGGGCCGGCTCCACCGCCACGCAGCGCACCGCGCCCTCCTCGGCCCGGGCCAGCAGTTGCTGCATGCGCGCGTCGCGCCGGCCGGCGTCGAAATACAGCACCCCGATCGAACCCGGATCCGCGCGCAGCCGGGCGCCCACGGCGTGAAAGCCCGCCAGCACGCGCGGCGCACCGTGGGCCGCGTCGGTCGATCGCTGCCGGCTCATCGCCCCTGACCGCCTTCTCAGCCCTTGCGCCGGCGCCGCGGCGCTGCGTCCTTGGCGCCGCCCTTGGACGCTGCCGCTGCCGGTGCCGCGCCGCGCCCGCGCAGGCGCTCGGCGCGGTTGGCCTGGCGCTGGCGGCGCTCCTGCACGCCCTCCCCTGGCGTACCGCGCGCCGGACGCGCCGGCGTTTCCGGCGCGCGCGTCTCGCCAGGGCGCACGAGGCGAAAATCGACGCGCCGCGCCTCCAGGTCGACCCGGGCCACCTGGACGGTCAGGCGGTCGCCCAGCCGGTGACGGATGCCGGTGCGTTCGCCGCGCAGCTCGTGCGTCGCCTCGTTGAACTGGAAATACTCGCTGCCGAGCTCGGAGACGTGCACCAGGCCTTCGACGTAGAGGTCGTCGAGCACGATGAAGAGTCCGAACGGCACCACCGCGCTGATGGATCCGGAGAAGGTTTCGCCGACGCGTTCGCGCACGTAATAGCATTTGAGCCAGGCTTCGACGTCGCGCGAGGCTTCGTCGGCGCGCCGTTCGTTGGCCGAGCACAGCAGGCCCAGCTGCTCCCAGCGGGCCACCGGCTCGGCGTCGGCTGCGGCGCCGGCCGCGACCTCGGGCACGTAGCGCCGGCCGGCCAGTATGGCCTTGATCGCCCGATGCACGAGCAGGTCCGGATAGCGGCGGATCGGCGAGGTGAAATGCGCGTAGGCGCTGTATGCCAGGCCGAAATGGCCCGCATTGTGCGGGCTGTACTGGGCCTGCTGCATGGACCGCAGCAGCAGCATGTTGAGCAGCGGCGCGTCCGGACGCGGCCGGATCTTCTCGATGAGCTGGGCGTAGTCCGACGGCTGGGGGGCGTCGCCGCCGGCCAGCTGCAGGGTGAAGGCCTTGAGCGTGGCGCGCAGCGCCTCGAGCTTGGCCGGCGTCGGCCCCTCGTGCACGCGCAGCAGCGCATCCTGCTTGCGGCGCTGCAGGAAGTCGGCGGTGCAGACGTTGGCCGCCAGCATGCACTCCTCGATCAGCCGGTGCGCATCGTTGCGCGTGCGCGCCACGATGCGTTCGATGCGGCCGTTGGGATCGCAGATGATCTGGGTCTCGGTGGTCTCCATCTCGAGCGCGCCGCGCCGGGCGCGCGCCCGCGCGAACGCGCGGTAGACCTCGTGCAGCTCGTGCAGGCGCGGCAGCAGCGCCGCATGGCGCTCGGCCGCCCGGCTCGCCGGATTGGAGAGCGCGTCCCAGACCTCGTTGTACGTCAGGCGCGCCTGCGAATGCATCACGGCCGGATAGAACTGGTACCCGCGGACGGCACCTTCCTTGTTCACGGTCATGTCGCAGACCATGACCAGGCGGTCGACGTCGGGCCGCAGCGAACACAGGCCGTTGGAGAGCTCCTCGGGGAGCATCGGGATGACGCGCCGCGGGAAGTACACGGACGTCGAACGCCCCTGCGCCTCCTGGTCGATGATCGAACCGGAAGGCACGTAGTGGTCGACGTCGGCGATGGCGACGATCAGCCGCCAGCCGCGGCGCCCGTCGGCCTCGCAATAGACGGCATCGTCGAAATCGCGCGCATCCTCGCCGTCGATCGTGACCAGGGCGACGTCGCGCAGGTCGACGCGCCCGTGCAGGTCCTTGCGCCGCACCTCCGTGGGCAGCGCCCGCGCCGCCTCCAGCACGCTGTCGGCGAATACATGGGGCACGCCGAACTTGCGCACCGCGATCTCGATTTCCATGCCAGGGTCGTCGATTTCGCCCAGCACCTCGATCACCTTGCCCACGGCCTGCATGTTGCGCTGGGGCTGCTGCACGATCTCGGCCACCACCACCTGGCCGTCGCTCGCGCCGCCGGCGGCCTGCGGCGGGATGAGGATGTCGTGGCGGATGCGCTGGTCCTCGGGCACCACGACGGTGACGCCGCGCTCGTTGAGCAGCCGACCGACCAGCCGGCTGGTGCGCCGCTCGATGACATCGACGATCTCGCCCTCGGGGCGCCCGCGCCGGTCCATGCCGGTGACGCGCACCAGCGCGCGGTCGCCGTGCACCAGCTTGCTCATCTCGGCCTCGGACAGCACGATGTCGGGGCCGCGATCGTCGCGGATCAGGAAGCCGTAGCCGTCGCGATGGCCCTGCACCTGGCCGGGCAGCAGATTGGCCCGCGTCGCCATCAACAGCAGGCCGGCGCGATTGCGCACGACCTGGCCAGTGCGCTCCAGCTCATGGACCTGGCGCTCGAGTTCCTCGCGCTGGTCGACGTCCACGGCGAGCAGGACCGCCAGCTCGGCCGGCCGCAGCGGACTGCCCGCACCGGCCAGTGCCTCGAGGATGACGGCCGGTTGCAGCGCTGCCGGGACGGCTTTATCCGGGTAGCGCAAATCGGTCTTGTTTCGTGCCATTTGACAAGCTGCCGTCTCGACTTAGAATGCGCCCTCCGCTGTCCTGCCCAGGTGGCGAAATTGGTAGACGCGCTAGATTCAGGTTCTAGTGCCGCAAGGTGTGGAGGTTCGAGTCCTCTCCTGGGCACCAACGCAGCCCGGCATTGTGCCGAACATATCGGTAGCGTGCTGATTCCCAAGCATTATTCTTTCGCCGCCGGCTGCCGCCCGCAGCCGGCGAGCGGGCCGGCGGACGCCGCCCCGCACCTTGCCGGCGCGCGCCGCTGGCGGCCGGCGCGCGGCGCCGGCGATGCGCCCCGATACTAGGAACACGCCTTGCCGCGCTCCGGCCGATTGCCCTTGGCCCTGGCCTCGGCTTCCGGCATGTACTGACCCTGCTTGGTCTTGCCGTACCACATGTCATTGGGACAGTGGTACACCTTCGAATCCGTATTGACCCAGACCATGCCCGGACCGCCGCCGGGCGCGGCGGCTGCCGGCGTCGCCGACCGGCCCGGGGCGGCGGCACCGCGCACCGGCGCGGCAGCGGCTGCCGGCGCCGCGGGCACGGCGGGTGCCGCACCCGACGGCTCGGCGGCCGGCTTTTGCGCCGCGGACGCGCTGCCCGACGGCGCCGTCGCGTACCACTGCTTGACGCCCTTGTGGCCCTTGCACGCGCCCTTCTTCGTGGCGCTGGACGAATACGTCCCGTCCTTGCACATGCCGGTGGTGCCCGCCGGCGCATCGGCCGGCGCGGCCGCAGGCGCCGCGGACGCGGCGCGTGCCGGCTTGTCCATCGCGGCTGCGGCGCCGGCCGGCGCCGCGGCGTACCACTGCTGCACGCCCTTGTGGCCCTTGCACGCGCCCTTCTTCGTGGCGCTGGACGAATACGTCCCGTCCTTGCACATGCCGGTGGTGCCCGCCGGCGCATCGGCCGGCACGGCGACCGGGGTCGCGGCGTACGCGGCGCCGGCACTGAGGCCCAGGGCGAGGGCCAGGGATCGGATCAATGGTTGCATTGCGGCTTCCTTTGCGGAATGAACATGTTCGAACCGGGCGACGGCGACACCGCAGCCGGCCTCAGGCCGACGGCACGGTGCCGGCCGGCGTGAGCTTGTCGACGGCCTGGGGCAGCGCCTGCGCCACCTTTTGCAGCAGATCCTGCGGATTGATGCCGAACTTCTGCGCCAGGTGCGCGACCGCGTCGCTGCCCAGCACCTGCTGCAGCTGCTGCGCGCTGATCGCCTGGTTGGGGCCGGATCCGACCCAGGACTGGACCACGCCGCCCAACCCCTGCTGCTCGAACTGGGCCACCAGGCCCTGCACGCCGCCATGATGCTCGATCACGCCCGACACCAGGTTGCCGACTTCGGCGCCGACGATGCCTCCCAGCAAACCATCCAGCAGACCCATGACGATCTCCCCTTTTAAATGCGTCGCACTGCGGGTGCGCACCGGCGCGCGGGCACCGTGCACGGCCTGGCGGCCCGTGGTGCATTGCCGCGGCAATACCGGTGGCGAGTGTAGCCGTTCGGGTCGGGGGTGCCGGGCGGCCCGCACGCCCATGCGGGTTCAGCCGCCGCCGGCGTCGGCACCGTTTGCGCCGGGCAGGTCGGCCGGCCGCAGCTGGTCGTAGCGCTCGAATGGCTGGTGGATCCAGGGGTTGTCGGGCAGATGTTCGACGAAGTAGTCGGGCGTGACGCGCGACCCGCCCTTGAACCAGAGCACCGCGCTGCGCACTTCCACGATGTCCGGAAAGCGTCCGCGCAAATGGCGTGCGACCTGTTCGAGCGTATTGCCGCTGTCGACCAGGTCGTCGACCAGCAGGACCCGGCCCCGGGGAGCGCCGCCGGTGGTCGTCAGCGTGGCGGCAATCTCCAGCGCGCCGGCCCGCGTGCCCGCGTCCTCGCGGTAGCTGCTGGTCGACAGTATCGCCAGCGGCACCTGGAAGACGCGCGACAGCACGTCGCCCACGCGCATGCCGCCGCGCGCCAGACAGACCAGCGAATCGAAGGAATAGCCCGAGCGGTGCACCAGCGCGGCCAGGCGCTCTATCAGGCGGTAGTACTGCTCCCAGTCGACCCGGATCGACCGCGCACCGGACGGCGGCTGTGCCGGCGCGTCCGCCGCGCTCATGGCAATGGGGCCTGGAACGGATGGCGCAGCACGATGGTCTGGTCGCGCTCCGGGCCCGTCGATACGAGATCGATGGGCACACCGGCCGCGGCCGCCAGGCGTTCGAGGAACTGGCGCGCGCCGACGGGCAGCTGGTTCCATTCGCGCACGCCGAACGTCGATTCGGTCCAGCCGGGGAATTCCTCGTACACCGGTTCGCAGCGGGCCACCTCGTCGGCGCCGAACGGCAGGATGTCGCTGACCGCGTCGCCGTAGCGGTAGCCGGTGCACAGGCGCACGACCGGCAGGCCGTCGAGCACGTCGAGCTTCGTGATGCACAGTCCGGTGGTGCCGTTGAGCTGCACCGACCGGCGCAGCGCGGCGCCGTCGAACCAGCCGCAGCGCCGCGGCCGCCCGGTGACCGAACCGTATTCGCCGCCCTTGTCGCGCAGCCGTTCGCCGGTGGCATCGAGCAGCTCGGTCGGGAACGGGCCCGAGCCCACGCGCGTGGCGTAGGCCTTGGTGATGCCCAGCACGTAGTGCAGCCTTTGCGGCGCCACGCCGGCGCCGGCGGCGGCCGCGCCGGCCACGTAGTTGCTCGAGGTGACGAACGGATAGGTGCCGTGGTCGACATCCAGCAGCGTGCCCTGCGCGCCCTCGAACAGCAGCCGGTCGCCGCGCCCCATCGCTTCGCTCAGGCGGTGCGAGACGTCGGTGATCATCGGCGTGATGCGCTCGGCGAGCCGCAGCGTCGATTCGATGACCTCGCCGGCGTCCACCGGCGTCGCATGCAGGTAGTTGACGAGCACGAAGTTGTGCAGGTCGAGCGCCTCGCGCACCCGTTCCTCGAAGCGCGTGCGGGTCGAACAGGTCCTGCACGCGCACGGCCCGGCGCGCCACCTTGTCCTCGTAGGCCGGGCCCGATGCCGCGCCCGGTCGTGCCGATCTTGTCGTTGCCGCGCCGCAGTTCACGCGCCCGGTCGAGCGCCACGTGGTAGTCGAGGATCAGCGGACAGCTGCCGCTGATGGCCAGGCGCGAGGCGACGTCGACGCCGGCCGCGGCCAGTTCGTCGATCTCGGCCAGCAGCGCCGGCGGCGACAGCACCACGCCGTTGCCGATGTAGCAGGCGATGGTGGGCCGCAGGATGCCCGACGGGATCAGCCGCAGGATGGTCTTGCGGCCGTCGATCACCAGCGTGTGGCCGGCATTGTGGCCGCCCTGGAAGCGGACCACGCCATCGGCCTGCGTCGGTCAGCCAGTCGACGATCTTGCCCTTGCCCTCGTCACCCCACTGGGTGCCCACCACCACTACATTGCGCGACATCGCAGCCCTTTTTCCTGCAACAGCAGCCCTGCGGCTGCACGAATTCGACGGTTCCTGCCGACGACGGGCGCCGCCACCGGAATGCGGCGGCCCGCACCGGCGCACCCGGGCCGCACGCGACCGCGCCGCATCATGGCAGCGCGCATGCCGCGGCGTCCCTAGCGCGCCAGGGGCCGCACCTGCCAGCGCCCTGCGTGCCAGGCCAGTTCGCGGTCAACGGTGAGCGCCACGCCCAGCTCGCCGGCCGGCCCCGCCTGTATGACCACTTCGCCATTCTCGCGCAATGCGGCCACCGCTTCATTCAGGCCGGCGGCGTCGCCCCGCGGCGCGCGGATGGCCAGCACCGTGGCGACCGCCGACAGGCGCGCGGCCTCGCGCAGATCCAGCAGGGAAAACCCGGTGGCCGGGCGCGCGCGGCCGAAGGCCTGGCCGATGTCGTCGTAGCGGCCGCCGCGCAGCAGCGGGCCCGGCAGTCCGGCCACGTAGACGGCGAAGGTGACGCCGGTGTGGTAGCGAAAGCCGTGCAGATCGGCCAGGTCGATGCTCACGGTCCCGGCCGGCAGCGTCTCGGCCAGTTGCGCGAGTTCGTCCAGCGCCCGGTCCAGCGCCGCCGACCGCGGCAGGTCGCGCTGCGCCGCGTCGAGCACCTCCCGGCCGCCATTGAGCTCCAGCAGGGTCTGCAGCGCGGCCCGTATCCGCCGGCGCGTAGTCGCCGCCCGCCTGGTGCAGCGCTGCCGGGTCCTTGCCGGTCAGCGCCTGCAGCACCGCATCGGTTCCGGCGGCGGACGGCTGCGCATCGAGCAGCGGTCCCAGCAGCGCCCGCACCACGCCCGTGTGCCCGAGGTCGATCTGCACCGGGGTGCGCCACGATGCAGCGGGCCGAGCGCAGCGCCAGCTCCAGGATTTCCCGGTCGGCGGCGATGTCGGCGTCGCCGTATATCTCGGCCCCGACCTGCAGCGGCTCGCGGCTGGCGAGCGGGTGCATGGGGCGCGCATGCAGCGTGGACCCGGCGTAGCACAGCCGCGCGACGCCGTGCCGGTTGAGTATGTGCGAATCGATGCGCGCCACCTGGGGCGTGGTGTCGGCGCGCAGGCCCAGCGTGCGCCCGCTCAGCTGGTCGACCAGCTTGAGC
Organism: uncultured beta proteobacterium; assembly: GCA_963781975.1. Classification (GTDB taxonomy): domain Bacteria; phylum Pseudomonadota; class Gammaproteobacteria; order Burkholderiales; family Burkholderiaceae_F; genus GJ-E10. Next base: position 66,026 of record CAWAHT010000005.1, on the reverse strand, counting down.
GTGCCCAGGTCGAGGTCGTGACCGCTGCCGGTGAGCAGCGATTCCAGGTGCTCGAGCAGCGGCGGAATGACCAGCTCGTAGCCGTAGCCGGCATACAGGTCGAGCAGTGCACGGCGCAGGCGCTCGACGGTGCGCGCCTCCTCGGGGAGCACGTCGGACAGGTTTTCAGGCAGCAGCCAGCGCGCCATCGGCACCTGCTCAGCGACGAGCGTACAGCTGTGCCGCGGCGGATCGCGCCGGCCGAGAAGCGATCTGACCGATCGGCGGCGCCGATGCGGCCGTGCGCGCCAGGAGGGCGGCGACGCGCAGCAGCCCTCGAGGACAGGATCAGTGCCGGGCGATCGGACGTGCGCATGCGGCGCAGGTGGCGACGAGCGGTTGCGGATGGATGCCGGCGGCCACCGACGCGGGGGCGCGTCAGTGGGCGGCGCCGCCGCTGGAATTCTTCATGAAGCGGAAGAACTCCGAGGACGGGTCGACGATCAGCGTGTCGGAGGGACTCTTGAAGCTCTGCCGGTAGGCGTCGAGGCTGCGGTAGAAGGCGTAGAACTCCGGATTGGCGCCAAACGCCCGCGCGTAGATGGCGGCGGCCTTGGCGTCGCCGTCGCCCTTGACGTGCTGCGCATCGCGATAGGCCTCGGCGAGCAGCACCTCGCGCTGCCGATCGGCATCGGCCTTGATCTTCTCGGCCTCGGCGGCGCCCTGGGCGCGCTCCTCGTTGGCCACGCGCTTGCGCTCGGCCGACATGCGCTGGTAGACCGACTGGTCATGATCTCGGGCACGAAGTCGACGTGCGCAGGCGCACGTCGACGATCGTCACGCCCAGGTCCTTGACGCGTTCCTGCACCGCCACGCGGATCTCCTCCATGGCCTTCTCGCGCGTGCGCGAGATGATCTCGCTGACGGTGCGCTTGTTCACCGCCTGGTTCATCGCGTCGCGCACCAGCGTGGACATGCGTTCCTCGGCGCCGCGCTCGCCGCCCTGGAAGCTGACCCAGTACGCCTTGGGGTCGGTGACGCGCCACTTGCACGAACCAGTCGATCAGCAGGTTCTTCTTCTCGGACGTCTGCACCCGGTCCGGCGTCGCCGAGTCGATGGTGAGGATGCGCCGGTCGACCATCTCGACGTTCTGGAACGGCGGCGGCAGCTTGAAGTGCAGGCCCGGCTCGGTGATGACGTGCTCGATCTGGCCGAGCGCGAAGACGACGGCCGACTGGCGCTGGTCGACGACGAACACCGACAGGCGCAGCAGGACGGCGACGGCCAGCAGCGCCGACGACTGAAGCGACGATGCGGTTCATGCGGCTCACCGTCCTTCCCGATCGCGGCTGCGGGCCGCGTCGCGCCCGCGGTCGGTCGGCGCTGTCGACGGCTCGAGCCGGCGACGGCGGCACGCCGCCGGACGCGGCCGCTGCGCGGCCGCCGCGGCGGCGGCGCCGCTGCGCCCTGCTGCATCAGCTTGTCGAGCGGCAGGTACAGCAGCTGCGATTGCCGTGGGTGTCGATCAGCACCTTGTTGGTGCTGCTGAAGATCTGCTGCATGGTGTCGATGTACATCCGGTCGCGGGTCACGTCCGGCGCCTTCGGGTACTCGGCCAGCACCTGGCGGAAGCGCTGGGCATCGCCCTCGGCGGTCTCGACCACGCGCACGCGGTAGCCCTCGGACTCCTGCGTCAGGCGCGCGGCGTTGCCGCGCGCGCGCGGCACCACGTCGTTGGCATAGGCCTGGCCCTCGTTGATCTGGCGTTCGCGGTCCTGGCCGGCCTTGATGCGCGTCGTCGAAGGCCGCCTGCACCTCGTCGGGCGGCTGCGCGTTCTGGATGCGCGACGGCCGACACCATCAGGCCGGTCTTGTAGCGGTCGAGCATCGCCTGCATCGCCGACTGCACCTCGCCGGCGATCTCGAGCTCGTAGCCGAACAGCACCTCGTCCATCTTGCGCCGGCCGACGACCTCGCGCACGGCCGACTCGGCGACCTGCTTGACGACGGCCGATCGCCGTCGCGCTGGTCGGCCGCGAAGCGGCTGCCGTAGATGTAGTCGCGCGGCCCGTCGCCGTCCTTGACGCGATACTGGACCTCGAACTGGATGTCGACGATGTTCTCGTCGTCGGTGAGCATGAGCGATTCCTTGACGCGGTCCTCGCCGCCGCGCAGCCCGACGTCGACCCGGCGCTGGGTGTAGACGTCGACGATCTCGTTGGCCTGTATCGGCTAGGGCGCGCGCCACTGCAGGCCGGCCGGCGTCGTCGAGCTGTAGCGGCCGAAGGTCGACACCACCCCGACCTGGCCCTCCTGGACGATGTAGAAGCCGGTGCCGACCCAGATGAGGAACACGGCGGCCACCACGACCAGCACGCCGATGCCGGCCTGGCGGCCGTTGCGCGGGCCGCCGCCGGCGCCGTCACCGCCGCCGCTGCCGCCGGCGCCGCCGAACAGGCGGCTCAGCGCGGTTGAAATCGCGCCAGAGTTCGTCCAGGTCGGGCGGACCTTCGCTGCCCGCCGGCCGGCGCGGGTTACGCTGACCGTCACCCGGGTTGCCCGAGCCGTTGCGACCCCACTGTGGATCATTCATGGACATTGGCGGCGCACGATCAGATGGCATCGAAAGTATTGCGGCAATCCGGCTGCCCGGCGGCGCGGGCATCTGCTTGCGGCACCGGTGCGGCGGCAGGGTCGGCATCGGCATCCCATTGGGCGCGGTCCGCTTCCCGTTCGGCGATCCGTACGGCGATCGCATCGCGCAGCAAGCCCAAGCCCTCGCCCGTGTGGGCACTCAACCAGACCTCGTCGATGCTACCACAGGCATCGCGCGCGACTGCCGCAGGCCGGTCCAGCCGGTCGACCTTGTTGTACACCAGCAGCTGCGGCACGTCCTGTGCGCCGATCTCCTCGAGCACCGCATCGACCTCGCGCATCTGCTCGACGCGCGCCGGGCTGGCCGCGTCGATCACGTGCAGCAGCAGGTCGGCGTCGCCGTCTCGTGCGAGCGTGGACTGGAAGGCCTCGACCAGCGTGTGCGGCAGCGTCGCGGACGAAACCGACGGTGTCGGACAGCACGAAGCGACACGCCGGGCGCGGCGTGGCAGCGCCGCGTCGTGGTGTCGAGCGTCGCGAACAGCTGGTCGGCCGCATAGGCGCCGGCATTGATCAGCGCGTTGAACAGCGTCGACTTGCCGGCGTTGGTGTAGCCGACCAGCGAGACGCGGATAGACGCCGCCGCGCTCGCGCGCGCGCCGCTGCGTGCCGCGCTGGCGCTTGACCTTCGCGCAGCTTCTCGCGCAGCGCTTGACGCGCTCGCCGATCATGCGGCGGTCGAGTTCGATCTGCGTCTCGCCCGGGCCGCCGCGCAGTGCCGATGCCGCCGCGCTGGCGCTCCAGGTGGGTCCAGCGCGCGCACCAGCCGGGTGGAAGGTACTGCAGCCGCGCCAGCTCGACCTGCAGCTTGCCCTCGTGGCTCTGCGCGCGGCGCGACGAAGATCTCGAGGATCAGGCACCGTGCGGTCGATGACCGGCAGGCCCAGGTGGCGTTCGAGATTGCGCTGCTGCACCGGCGACAGCGGCTGGTCGAAGATGACCAGCGCCGCCCGTGCGGCCTGCGCCTGCTCCTTGAGTTCGTCGACCTTGCCGCTGCCGACGAAGATGGCCGGATCGGGCCGGTCGCGGCGCGCAGGCGACGCACGCCGCCGGCGTCCAGTGCCCGCGCTGTGTACCAGCTGCGCCAGTTCCTCCCGAGCCTCGGCGTCGAAGCCGCGGATCCGCGCAAGGCGACCGCACCGGGACCGGTCGCACGGCGCGCGGCCGGCGCGCCGCGGCCGGTCGCGGCCGCCCGTTGGCGCTCAGGTTTCGGACTCCGTGCGCCTAGAAGTTCACCGGCACGGCCCGGCACGACGGTGGAGATCGCGTGCTTGTAGACCATCTGCGTGACCGTGTTGCGCAGCAGGACCACGTACTGGTCGAACGACTCGATCTGCCCCTGCAGCTTGATGCCGTTGACGAGATAGATCGACACCGGCACATGCTCCTTGCGCAGCGGGTTCAGGAACGGGTCTTGTAGTAGTTGCCCTTTGTTGCTCACGATATTCTCCGTGTCATTGCGATGTTGCGAAATCGGAGCGCAGCGGCAGCGCATCCGCGCAGGCGCATTGCTGCACCGCCGTAGATTCAATCTACTGGAAAAGCCGTTCATTTGCCAGCGCGCCCTTGCGCGCCGCGTTCGCGGCCTTCGACGAACGGATTCGTGCTGCTGCGAATCTCGATGCGCAGCGGCGTGCCCTACGAGCTCGAATTCCTTGCGGAACCGCCCTTCCAGGTAGCGCTTGTAGGTGTCCGTGCACGTGCGTCCAGCGAATTGCCGTGCACGACGATCAGCGGCGGATTCGATCCGCCCTGGTGCGCGTAGCGCATCTTCGGGCGGGACATGCCGGCGCGCGCCGGCTCCTGGTGCTCGACGGCCTCGCGCAGCAGCGCGCGTCAGCACCGGGCGTGGGCATCTTGCGAAGGCGGCCGACTCGGCCGCGCGCCACGCGATCGCCTTCCAACTGGCGCCCAGGCCCTGGCGCCTCGCAGCGCCGAGATCTGGTGCACCCGCGCGAAGTTCAGGAACGTGCAGCTGCGGTCCGATCTCGCGCTGGAGCGCTCGCGCTGGTAGCTGTCGACGGCGTCCCACTTGTTGATGGCCAGCACCACGCGCGCGGCCGCTCTCGAGGATGTAGCCGGCGATGTGCGCGTCCTGGTCGGTGATGCCCTGGCGTGGCGTCCAGCAGCAGCAGCACGACGTTGGCCTCGTCGATCGCCTGCAGGGTCTTGACGACCGAGAACTTCTCGATCGCCTCGAACACCTTGCCCTTGCGCCGCAGGCCCGCGGTATCGATCAGCTCGAAGCGTCTGGCCGGCGAGCTCGAACGTCGACCTCGATCGCGTCGCGCGTGGTGCCCGGCGGGTCGAACGCGACCAGCGGTTCCTCGCCCAGCCAGGCATTGATCAGCGTCGACTTGCCGACATTGGGCCGGCCGACGATCGCCACCCGGTTGCGCGGGCGCGCGGCTGTCGGTTCCAACCGGCGCGGCGGCCGCGGCCGCCGCCGCATGCGCGGCCACGTGCGGCGCCAGCGCCTCGTCGACCAGGGCGCCGACGCCCTCGCCGTGCGCCGCCGACACCGGATGCGGTTCGCCCAGGCCCAGTTCGTAGAACTCGGCCAGTTGCCGGCGGTCGGCATGCCCTCGGCCTTGTTGACCACGGCGAGGATGCGCCGCCCGCTCACCGCGCAGGCGCTCGGCGATGTCGTGGTCGTGCGCCGTCAGTCCGGCGCGGGCGTCGAGCGACGAAGAGCACCACGTCGGCTCTCGGCGACCGCCTGTTCGGCCTGCTGGTTGACCACGTGCTGCATGCCGCTGCCGTCGCTCGGATCGAAGCCGCCGGTGTCGATGACGAGTGGAATCGGCGCCGATGCGGCCGTCGCCGTAGTGGCGGTCGCGCGTCAGGCCGGGCGAAGTCGGCGACGATCGCGTCGCGCGAGCGCGTCAGGCGGTTGAAGAGCGTCGACTTGCCGACGTTCGGGCGGCCGACGATGGCGACGACGGGTTTCACGGCAGCCGCGGCGTCCGTCTAGCTGCCCGCCGGGGCGAGCATGATCACGTGGCCCTTGGCCGTCTGGATAACGGCCATGCCGTTCCACGAGGCCGGGCTGCTGATCACGGCGCCGCCGCCGGATTCGAAGCGACCCACCAGCTTGCCGTCGGCCAGGCTCAGGAAATGGACGACGCCCTCGTAGTCGCCGACCGCCAGGTACTTGCCCACCACCACCGGCGCGCCCGGCGCCCGGTTGGCCAGCACCGCGGTCTGCCAGCGGCTGTTGCCGGAACTGCGCTCGAACGCGTACAGGTGCCCGACCCCGTCGACGCCGAGCACGGCATCGCCGCCCACGGCCACGCCGGCGCCGGCCGAGAACTCCCGCGCCCAGCGCAGGTCGCCGTTGCGCGAATCGAAGCACGCTATGCGCCCCTGGTAGGAGGCCGCGCAAACGTCGTTGTCGACCAGCGCCGGTACGCCGATCACGTCGGCCAGGCGCTCGACCTCGGTGGCACCCTTGGGCTCGGATACGCCCGCCTCCCAGCGTCCGGCGCCATTGGCCAGCGCGATCGCGTCCATGCGCCCGCCGGGGTAGCCCACCAGCACGCTGTCGCCGGCGAATACCAGGTCGGCCTCGACGCGCAGGGTCAACGCCGGCTGCTGCTTCTGGAAGACCCAGCGGCGCCGGCCGCTGGCCGCTTCGTAGGCGGTCAGGTGCTGGTCGGTGGAGCGCACCAGCACCAGGTCGTGGCCCACGAGCGGCGGCGCCAGCACGTCGCTCGACGACTGCGCCTCCCACAGCCGCTTGCCCGCGGCATCGAAGGCGACGATGTTGCCGCGCGGACCGGCCACCGCGACGATGCTGCCGTCGCTGCCGACGCCGGCCGCGATGCCGCCGTCGACCGTCGCCCGCCAGATCTCCTTGCCCGACGCCGGATCCAGGCGCACCAGCTGACCCTTGCGCGAGGCCGCGTAGACGGCGTTTTCGAGGACGGCCGGACGCAGGAAGGTGTTGGCCGAATCGCCGAGATCGACGTCCCAGCTGCGGCTGATCGGGATCGGCGCCGCGATGGTACCCAGCGGGGTGGGCTTGGGCGCGTGGTCCGACAGCGAGGAACACCCCGCCAGGACGAGCACGCCGGCGGCGGCCGCCCGCCGCAGGCGGACGATTTGGGCAACGCGCGCAAGAACCGGCATCTCAACCGGCCGCGGGCAGCGCATCGAGCTTGGACTGGATGATCGCCCGCAGCGGGTTCTGCGGGCCGATCTGTTCGAGCGCCTTGGCGTAGGCGCTGCGCGCGTCGGCCTTCTTGCCCTGCGCCAGCAGCAGGTCGCCGCGCCGGTCGGATGCTTCGGCCGCCAGCGCGGCCGGCATGTCGGCCTGCAGCAGGGCCAGGCCCTCGTCGAAGGCCTTCTCGTCCAGCAGCACGCCGGCAAGGCGGATGCGCGCCAGCGCGGCGAGCTCGCGGCTCGGCGACTTGTCCATCACCCAGCGCAACTGCGCCTTCGCGGCGGTGGCGTCGCCGGCGTCGATGCTGGCGCGGGCCTGGGCCAGGGCCGCGAAGCTCGCAAAGGCGCTGCCCGCATGCTGCTGCGTGAGCGTCGCCGCCAGGTCACGCGCCTTGGCCGCGTCCTTGTTCGCCAGCGCCTGCGCGTACCGGTCGTAGATCACGGCGGCGGCATTGGCCTCGCGCTGGGCATACCAGCGCCAGCCCCAGTTGCCGGCGGCCACCGCCACGACGATCAGCGATGCGGCGACGATCCAGTTGCCGTACTGCTCGAACCAGGCCTTCATGGCCGAGATCTGTTCCTGCTGGTCTGCATCCAATGCCATGTACGTCTTCCTCGTTGCGTAGCGAAAAACCGGCGCCTGCCGCCGGCTGCGTTACCCGTGCCAAACGCCCGCGCTATCGACCTCGGCGCTGAGCGCCTCCACCAGCCATTGCGCCGCCGCCGCCGCGGGCACCTGCTTTTGCATGCCCGCGACCGGCGCGCCGGCCGCATCGCGCAGCGCCTTGATGGACACGGTGCCGGTGGCCAGCTCGTCGGCACCGACGATCAGCGCGTATTCGGCGCCGCTGGCGTCGGCCTTCTTCATCTGGGACTTCAGGCTCGCCTCCCCGGCATGCAGGATGACGTCCAGGCCGGCGTCGCGCAGCCGTTCGGCCGCGTCCAGCGCCGCGTCGTAGGTGTCCGCGCCCTGGTGCAGGACGTAGACGTCGCACGCCGCCGCATCCGCCGCCGTGCCCATGAGCTCGAGCACCCGCTCGACCCCGATGGAGAACCCGCAGGCCGGCGTCGGCTTGCCGCCCAGCAGCTCGAACAGGCCGTCGTAGCGCCCGCCGCCGCAGATCGTGCCCTGCGCGCCCAGGCGCCCGGTCACCCACTCGAACACGGTGAGATTGTAATAGTCCATGCCGCGCACCAGGCGCGGATTGATCTCGAAAGGCACCTGCTGGCGGCGCAGCAGCGCCTGGACGCGCTCGAAATGCGCGAGCGACGGTGCGCCGAGGAAGTCCATCAGGCGCGGCGCCCGCTGCAGGCACGCCTGGGTCGCCGGGTGCTTGGAATCGAGCACCCGCAGCGGATTGGACTCGATCCGGCGCTGCGCGTCGGCGTCGAGATCCTGCCGGTTCGCCTGCAGGAAGGCGACGAGCTCGGCGCGGTGGCGCAGCCGCTCCTGAGGCTGCCCCAGCGTATTGAGCTGAAGCGCCACGGGCCCGATCCCGAGCGCCTGCCACAGGCGGTGCAGCAGCAGCATCTGCTCGACCTCGACCTCGGGCCCGTCGAAGCCGAGCGCTTCTGCGCCGGCCTGGAAGAACTCGCGATAGCGGCCGCGCTGCGGCCGTTCGTGGCGGAACATCGGCCCGTAGTACCAGAGCCGGCAGGGTCCCTCGTAAAGCAGGCTGTGCTCGATCGCGGCGCGCACCACGCCCGCGGTGTTCTCGGGGCGCAGCGTGAGCGAGTCGCCGTTGAGCGCATCGGTGAAGGTGTACATCTCCTTCTCGACGATGTCGGTGACCGCGCCCAGGCCGCGCCGGAAGACGGCGGTGGGTTCCACCACCGGGGTGCGGATCTGCCGGTAGCCGTAGCTGCGCAGCGCGGCGAAGGTCAGGTCCTGGAAGCGTTCGAGCGCCGCCGATGCCGGCGGCAGGACGTCGTTCATGCCGCGCACGGCGCTGATGCGTTGGGAGGACATGGATGCAGGGAAGTGGGAAGGACGTCTATTCGCGCGCCGCGCCGGCGCCGCCGGCGTAGCGCTGTTGCACGTAGGCCTCGACCAGCGCCTGGAACTGCTCGGCGATGCCCTCGCCCTTGAGCGTCACGCGGTGCTGGCCATCGATGTACACCGGCGCCACCGGGCTCTCGCCGGTGCCCGGCAGGCTGATGCCGATATCGGCGTGCCGGCTTTCGCCCGGTCCGTTCACGACGCAGCCCATCACCGCCAGCTTCATCGATTCGACGCCGGGGTAGCGCGCCCGCCACAGCGGCATCTGCGCCCGCAGATGGGTCTGGATCCGGTCGGCGAGTTCCTGGAAGACCGTGCTGGTGGTGCGTCCGCACCCGGGGCAGGCCGCGACCATCGGGGCGAAAGCGCGCAATCCCAGCGACTGCAGGATTTCCTGCGCGACGACGACTTCGCGCGTGCGCCCTTCGCCCGGCTGCGGCGTCAGCGACACGCGGATGGTGTCGCCGATGCCCTCCTGCAGCAGCAGCGCCAGCGCCGCCGTCGACGCAACGATGCCCTTGCTGCCCATGCCGGCCTCCGTGAGCCCCAGGTGCAGGGGGCAGGACGAGCGTTGCGCCAGGTCGCGGTAGACCGCAACCAGGTCCTGGACGCCGCTCACCTTGGCCGACAGGCAGATGCGCTCGGGGGGCAGGCCCAGGTCGATCGCCTGGCGCTCGCCGTCCACGGCCGAGCGCACCAGCGCCTCGCGCAGTACGGTGCCGGCGGCGCGCGGCTCGAGCCGGCGCGAGTTCTCGTCCATCAGGGCGGCCAGCAGGGCCTGGTCCAGGCTGCCCCAGTTGACGCCGATGCGCACCGGCTTGTCATGGCGGCAGGCGATCTCGATGAAGCGCGCGAAGTTATCGTCGCGCCGCGCACCGCTGCCGACATTGCCGGGGTTGATGCGGTACTTGGACAGCGCCTGCGCGCAATCGGGCACCTGGTCGAGCAGCTTGTGGCCGTTGAAGTGGAAATCGCCGATCAGCGGCACGTCGATGCCGCGCGCGTCCAGCCGTTCGCGGATCGGCGCCACCGCGCGCGCCGCCTCCAGCGTGTTGACGGTGATCCGCACCAGCTCCGAGCCGGCCAGCGCCAGCTCGGCGACCTGCTCCACCGTGCCGGCGATGTCGGCGGTGTCCGTATTGGTCATCGACTGGACGACCACCGGGTGCGCGCCGCCGAGCGCGACGCGCCGCCGCCCCCAGCGCACCTCGACGCTGCGGGTCGCGCGCCGCGGCCCGGCCGCGGGGGCGCCGGCCGCCGGCCCGCCCGCAGCCGCAAGGTCGGCGCCGGGTGCGCCCGTGCGCTCGGTGAAACGCACCACCTGGCTCATATCCGTCGTGCCTCGCATTGCCATCCTGGCATGGGTCCCGTCGTCCGCGCCGCTAGGGCAGCGTAAACCGCGCGACGCCATTGGCGTTGACATACCGGCCCAGATCCACCGGCGCGCCGTGGTACTGCGCCTCGACGGCGGCGGCATTGCCGATGACCAGCCGCAACGGCCCGGCCGCACGCACGGTCTGGACGCTGCCGGCGGGGCAGATCTGGGACAGCACGGTGGACCCGTTTGCCGCCACGACCTCGACCCACGAGGGCGACTTGACGCGCAGCACGAGATCGGGCGGCGCGGGCGCGGGCGCAGGCGCCGCCGGCGCGGATTCCGCGGTGGCTGCGGGCGGCGCCGGTTGCGCCTCCGGCGGCGGCGCCGCGGGCGCCGCCGGCACCGGCGCGCTGCGCGGCCTGGGCAACGTGCGGTTGACCGGCGCGGCGGCGCCATTGCCGGCAGCCGAGGCGGCCGGCGGCGTCACGGCCGGCGCCGGCACCGGCGTATCCGCGGGCGCCGGCTCTACCGGTGCCACAACGGACGCCGGCGGATGGGCGGCAGGCACCGGCGCGGCGCCGTGGCGCGGCCACAGGGTGCCGACCACGCCGGCGATCAGCAGCGCCAGCAGGGCGAAAGCGACGACGGGCCGGGTGCCGTCGCCCAGGCGCGCCAGGCGCAGGCTGCCCGCTTCCGGTGTCGGCGCGGACCCGGGCACGACGCCGGCGCGCCGGTCCAGCGCGGCCAGCAACGGCGCCGGGTCGATGCGCAGCTCGCGCGCGCAGCTGCGCACGAAGCCACGCACGTAGATGAGCGTCGGCAGCGCATCCAGGTCGCTGCGTTCCAGCGCCTCGATCTGCTTGACATGCAGCCGCAGGCGCCCGGCCAGCTCGGACGCGCGCATGCCCGCCGCCTCGCGCGCGGCGCGCAGCGCCGCGCCGAAGTCGTCGGGCGGTGCCTGCGGCGCGGCGGCCGGACCGGCGGCCGCCGGCGGTGCGGCGCCGTCGACCGGTTCACTCATCGTAGCGGCCGTGATGCATGGCGTCGGTCTGCGGGGAATCGGGAAAGCGCGCCTGCAACTGCTCGGCGAAGCTGCGCTCGGTCACGCTGTCGTTCTTGGCGTGGGCGATGCGCGCGCCCAGCCACAGCGTATCGGCGTTGCTCTCGGCGGTGCGCGTAAGCAGGTCGAAATAGAACTCGCAGCGTTCGAAGCGGCGCTCGTGCAGGTACATCTGCGCCAGCTGGAACTTGGCGATCGGACTGGTGGCATCGGCCGCCAGCGCGCGCAGCAGGTACTTCTCGGCGTTCGCGTCGTCGTGGATGCGCAGCAGGCAGATGCCGGCGTTCTGCAGGGCGCGCGCCGGGCTGTCGTACAGGCGTTGCGCCAGCGCGTGATCGAAATAGGTTATCGACTCGCGCTCGTGCCCGGTCTGGCACAGGAACCAGCCGTAATTGTTGTTCAGGTCCGGATTGTCCTGTTCCAGGCTCAGTGCGCGCTTGAAGCTCGCGTCGGCCTGGACCACCTGGCCGATGTCCATCAGCATCAGGCCCAGCAGTCCGTGCGCCGCCGCCAGATTCGGATCGAGCTCGATCGCCCGGCGCGCGGTATCGAGGGCGATCTGCAACTGGCCGCTCTGGTAGTAGTTGGCCGCGAGGCGCAGGCGCACCTCGGCGCGCCGATGCGAGTCGCCCTCGCTGACCCCGGCAACGCCGGAATTGCTGGGCACCTGCGCGCCGTCGATCGTGGTGGTCGTCTTGCAGCCGCCCAGCAGCGCGGCGGCGCCCAGCAGCAGCGTCGCCAGCGCATACGCCAGCGGCGCGCGGTCCGCCCCGCGCGGCTGCCGCGCCGCCGGACGCATCATGCTGCCGCCGTCACGGGAATGATGCCGATGGCCGCGCGCCGCGCCGCAACGTCGGTGCGGTCGCGCACCTCGCCCGCCAGCTGGCCGCAGGCGGCATCGATGTCGTCGCCGCGCGTGCGGCGCACCGTGGTGACCAGGCCGCCTTCGGCGAGCACGGCGGCGAAATCGCGCACGCGCTGCGCGTCCGGGCGCCGCAGCTTCGAGCCGGCAAACGGATTGAACGGGATCAGGTTGACCTTGCACGACACATCGGCAAGGCGATGCACCAGTTCCCGCGCCTGGCGGTCGGCGTCATTGACGCCGGCCAGCAGCACGTATTCGAAGGTGATGAAATCGCGCGGCGAATGCGCAAGATAGCGGCGGCAGGCGGCCAACAGTTCTCCCAGCGGATATTTGCGATTGAGCGGCACGAGCTCGCTGCGCAGGGCGTCGGTCGGCGCATGCAGCGACACGGCCAGCGCCACCGGACAGTCGCGCGCCAGCTTGTCCATCATCGGCACCATGCCCGACGTCGACACCGTGACGCGGCGGCGCGACAGCCCGTAGGCATCGTCGTCGAGCATGAGCCGCAGCGCCGGCAGCACGGCATCGTAGTTCTGCAGCGGTTCGCCCATGCCCATGAGCACCACGTTGCTGATGGCGCGGCTGGCGGTGTCGCCCGCCGCGCCGCCGGCGGCGGGCGGCCGCAGCGCGTGCTCGGCCATCCAGAGCTGGCCGATGATCTCCGCCGTGCTGAGGTTGCGGCTGAAGCCCTGCATGCCGGTGGCGCAAAAGCGGCAATTGACCGCGCAGCCGGCCTGCGACGAGATGCACAGCGTGGCGCGGTCCTCCTCCGGGATGTAGACGGTCTCGACTGCGTCGCCGCCGCCCACGTCGAGCAGCCACTTGCGCGTACCGTCGGCCGAGGTGCCGCTGCGCAGGATCGGCGCCGCGGCGATGACCGCCTGCGCCGCCAGCTTCTCGCGCAGGCCGCGCGCGACGTCGCTCATGCCCGCGAAATCGGCGGCGCCGCGCCGATGGATCCAGCGCAGCACCTGCCGCGCACGAAACGGCTTCTCCCCCAGCGTCTCGAACCAGGCGGCAAGAGCCGGCCGGTCCAGATCGAGCAGGTTGATGCAGGCCATGGCGGAAGGCGGCGCGGGCGCGTTCAGCGCTGGTGGATGTCCAGCGACGGAAAGAAGAATGCCACCTCGGCACGTGCCGTTTCCGGGCTGTCGGAGCCGTGCACCGCGTTGGCATCGATGCTGTCGGCGAAATCGGCGCGGATCGTGCCGGGTGCGGCCTTCTTCGGATCGGTGGCGCCCATCAGGTCGCGATTGCGGGCAATCGCGCCTTCGCCCTGCAGCGCCTGGACGAAGATCGGACCCGACACCATGAAATCGACGAGGTCGCGGAAGAACGGACGCTCGCGATGCACCGCGTAGAACGCCTCGGCCTCGCGCCGCGACAGATGCATCATTCTGGCCGCAACGACCTGCAGGCCGGCCGCCTCGAAGCGGGCGACGATCCGGCCGATCGCGTTCTTGCGCACGGCGTCGGGCTTGAGAATGGACAGGGTGGTTTCGATTGCCATGCCAAATGTCCGCCGCGGCGGATCCTGTGTAAAAAATGTCTTGGAAAATTAACAACTTGCAGAGAAAACGCGGTCCGAATGGTACCACGCCGGAGGTTCCTCTCGGGGTTCCCGTCCGCTAGGCCGCCTGCGCCGGCTCCAGCACCGCGATGGACTCGACATGGGCCGTATGCGGAAACATATTGACCACGCCGGCGGCGCAAAGTTGCCAGCGGCCCTGCCCGACCATGATGCCGCAGTCGCGTGCCAGCGTGGCCGGATTGCAGGAGACGTAGACGACGCGTCGCGGCGGCTGCGCGTCGTCGGCCAGGACCTGCGCGACCGCCTGGGCGCCATCGCGCGGCGGATCGATGAGCACGCGATCGATGCGGCCGCCGGCCGTCGCCCGCAGCGCGCGCCAGTCGTCCGGCGTCCAGTCGAAGAGGTTGCGCGCGACAAAGCGCGTTCGCTCGCCGAGGCCGGCGCCCTGTGCGGCGGCGGCGGCGCGCGCCAGCAGCGGCGCACTGCCCTCCAGGCCGACGACCTGGCGCGCCCGCGTCGCCAGCGGCAGCGTGAAATTGCCCATGCCGCAGAAGAAATCGGCCACCACCTCGCCGGCCTGCGGCTCGAGCAGCGCCAGCGCGCGTCGCACCAGTACCTCGTTGGTGCGGTGGTTCACCTGGGTGAAATCGGTCGGGCGAAACGGCAACGCCAGGCCGAATTCGGGCAGCGGCAGCGCCAGCACCGGCGCGTTGCCGGCATCCAGCGGTTCGGCGCTGTCGGGGCCGGACGGCTGCAGCCAGAAGGACACGCCGTGCGCGGCGGCAAAGGCCAGCAGCTGCGCGCGGTCGCCCTCGCCGAGCGGGGCGAGGATGCGCAGCACCAGCGCCGTGGTCGTGCCGGCGACGGCAACCTCGATCTGCGGCAGGCGGTCGCGGATGGTCAGGGCGCCCACCAGTGCGCGCAGCGGCAGCAGCAGCCGCGCCACCGAGGGCGCCAGCACCGGGCATTCGCGCATGTCGGCGACGTAGCTGCTGGCGCGTTCGTGAAAGCCCACCAGCGCCCCGCCCTTCTTCTCGACGTAGCGCACCGTCAGCCGGGCGCGGTGGCGGTAGTTCCAGCTCAGCCCGCAGATCGGGCGCAACACCATCTGCGGGCGCACGTGGCCGATGCGCCACAGCGTCTCCTCGAGCGCGCGCTGCTTCACCGAGACCTGGGCACGCGCGTCCAGGTGCTGCATCGAACAGCCGCCGCAACTGCCCTGCGCAAGCCCGAAATGCGCGCAGCGCGGCAGCGCGCGCAACGTGCTGGAGCGCAGGACCTCGATCACCTGCCCGGTATCGAAGCGCGCCTTGCTGCGGTGGCGTTGCCAGCGCACCCGCTCGCCGGCCAGCGCGCCCTCGATGAAGGCCACCTTGCCGTCGAGGCGGGCCACGCCGCGCCCATCGAGATCGAGCGACTCGATATCGGCCGGTTGCGGCTCAACCGGCGCCGGAGCCGGCCGGCCCAGGCGCGCCGTCCGCGGCGTGGCCACTAGGCTGCGCCTGCCGCGTCGGCACTGGCTGGCCAGGCTGCCAGGAACTGCTGCCAATGCGCCGCGCCGCTCGCCTGCAGGTGCTCGCGCACGACTTGCAGTTCCTGGTCGTACGCCGGCCCGCTCAGGCGGCCGCGCATGTGCTGGTAGCGGCAGTACAGCAGATAGGTGTTGACGACGTCGGTCTCGCAATAGGCGCGGATCTCGTCGATGCGGCCCTCGCAATATGCGCCCCAGACCTGGTCGCCGCCCATGCCCAGCTTGCCGGCGAACCCGCACAGGCGCGCCAGGTCGTCCAGCGGCGCGGCAGCGCGGCCCTGGTACATCGCCAGCACGTCCATGAGATCGGTGTGGCGCGAATGGTAGCGGCTGGTGTAGTTGTTGTAGCGGAAGTCGCGATCGTCGTCGCCGTTCTCCCAATAGCGGCCGGCGGCAACGCCGTGGATCATGGCGCGGTAATGCAGCACCGGCAGGTCGAAGCCGCCGCCGTTCCAGCTCACGAGCTGGGGCGTGTGCCTTTCGATGGTGCGGAAGAAGTCGGAAATCAGCCGCGCCTCGGTATCCTGCGCCGTCCCGAGGCAGCGCACGCGAAAGCCGGTGTCGTCGCGAAAGGCGCAACCGACGGCGATCGCGCGATGCAGGTGCAGCGGCAGGAAGTCGCTGCCGCCGGTGCGCTCGCGGCGCTCGGCGAAGGCCTGGGCCGCCACTTCGCCGTCCGGCAGGTCGCGCCATTGCGGCCGCAGCCGGCGCAGGCCGGCCACGTCGGGAACGGTCTCCAGGTCGAAGGCCAGTATCGGTGTCATGCAGGGCGTCCGGCAGCGTGCGCTCAGCGCGGCGGCAACAGTTCCAGCGGATCGACGGCGACCCGGTTGCGCCGCACCTCGAAGTGCAGCAGCGGCGCGCCGCTGCCGCTGGCACCGGCCGTGGCCAGCACCTGACCCTGATGCAGGAACTGGCCCTCCTTCACCAGTATGGACTTGTTGCGCGAATACACGGAGAGCAGTTCGTCGCCGTGCTTGAGGACCACGAGCTTGCCGAAATCGCGCGGGCTGCCGGTATAGCTCACCGTCCCGTCGGCGACGGCCACCACCGGCGCATCCTCGGCCACGGCGATGTCGATGCCCTTGTTGCGCGCGCCATCGAAGCGCCGGCTGACCGTGCCGTTGACCGGCCAGATCCAGCCCGTAGCGGCCGGCGCCGATGCCGGCGGTGAACCCGTCGGAGCGGCGCCTGGCCCGGCGCCCGCCCCGCCCGCAGTTGCGCCCGCAGTTGCGCCGGAAGCTGCGCCGGAAGCTGCGCCGGTGCTGTCGGCCGCGGCAGTCGTCGGCGCAGCAGCTGCCGGCGGCGCCGGCACGGGAGGCGGCGCCGCCCGCAGCGCGGGCGCGGCACCGGTACCGGTGCCTGGCGGCGCGACGGTGGCGCCCGCCTCCGGCGCCGGCGGTTCGAGCGGGTGCGTCTGCACCCCCTCGGTCGCCGGGGCAATGGCGCTGACGACGGCTTCAGCGCCGCCGGACGCATCCTCGCCACTGGCCGGCGGCACGCCGGCAGCGGCAACCGCCGGCGCCGGCGCATGCAGTTGCAGTTGCTGCCCGACGAAGATCGGCGTGCCTTCCTCGATGCCGTTCCATCGCGCCAGATCGGCGACGCTGATGTTGGCCTGGGCCGCCAGCCGATACAGCGTGTCGCCCTTTTGCACGGTATAGAGGGCCTCGGCGCCTGCGGCGGACGGCGCCGCGCCGGCCGCATACTCGGCCGCGATGCGCGCATGCGGCGACCCGACCGAGCGGTCGATCACCGGGGCGTCGTTCAGCGGCGTTTCGCTGCAGGCGACCAGCGCCGCCAGCGCCGCTGCCAGCAAAGCCCCGATGCGCCAGTCGCCGCTGACCGGACGCGCCGTACGGATGTTTCGGTTACGCATGCAAGCTCTCCCGCAAGCGCCGCCCTCAGGCGGCGATGACGCCGCTGAGCAGGGGCACGAACCGCACCGCCTCGACCTGGCGGCACACCCAGCGGTCCTGCTTGTCCTTGCTCAATACCGTAAGTTGCTGCTGCAGCGCCATGCCCACCGGGGCAACCACGACGCCGCCGGGCGCAAGTTGCCGGCCCCAGGCCTCGGGAACCTGTTCGCCGGCCGCCGCCGCGATGATGGCGTCGAACGGCGCATCGGCGGGCAGCCCGTCGGCCCCGTCGCCGTGGACCAGGCGCACGGTGGCCAGGCGCAGCGGCCGCAGGTTGGTCCGCGCGCGCTCGTGCAGCGCGCGCACGCGTTCGATCGAATACACCTCGCCGAAGATCTGCGCGTACACCGCCGCCGCGTACCCGCCCCCGGTGCCGATTTCCAGTATCCGCGCGGTGCGCGGATTGAGCATGCCGGCGAGCGCCAGCTCGGCGCTGCGCGCGACGATGTAAGGCTGCGAGATGGTCTGGCCATGCCCCAGCGGCAGCGAGCAGTCGTCGTAGGCCCTGCTGGCCAGCGCCGCATCGACGAAATGATGGCGCGGCACCGCCGCCAGCGCGCCCAGCACGCGCGGATCGCGCACGCCGAGTTCGCGCACCCGTTCGACCATGCGCTGGCGCACGCGCGCCGAGGTGAGGCCGGTATTGGCCGGCACCGGACCGTGACGTGCCGTCACGCGCGCAGCCAGTCGGCGATGCCGGCCATCTGGTCGACGTGGGTCAGGTCGATCTGCAGCGGGGTGATCGACACCGCACCCAGCGCCGCGGCATGGAAGTCCGTGCCGGGCCCGGCCAGGCGGGCCTCGCCGGCCGACCCGACCCAGTAGATGGTGTCGCCGCGCGGGCTCTTGTCGCGGATCACGGGTTCGGCCTGGTGGCGCTTTCCCAGCCGCGTGCAGCGGATGTCCGTCAACGCGTCGTAGGGACGGTTCGGAATGTTCACGTTGAGCAGGAAGGGACCCGGCAGGCGGCGGTCGACGTAGCGCGCGACCAGGTCGGCCGCCGCGCGCGCGGCATCGTCCAGGTGCGCGTGACCCTTGTCGACGTGGGAAAAGGCGATGGACGGGATGCCGAAGAGGTAGCCCTCCATCGCCGCCGCGACGGTGCCCGAGTAGATCGTGTCGTCGCCCATGTTCTGGCCGTCGTTGATGCCGGAAACCACCAGATCGGGCCGGGTGTCGAGCAGTCCGGTCAGGGCGACATGCACGCAGTCGGTCGGCGTGCCGTTCAAGAACAGGAAACCATTGGCACCCCGATGTACCGTCAACGGGCGCGTCAGCGTCAGCGAATTGCTGGCGCCGCTGCAGTTTTGCTCCGGCGCCACGACGGTGACCGTGCCGAAGCGCTGCATCGCCCGGGCCAGCGCCGCGAGGCCCGGCGCGAGGTAACCGTCGTCGTTTGATACCAGGATATGCATAGCCTTTTTACGCCTGCCAGCGCCCGTCAATACCCCGGACGGCGTGGGAAGATTGCCGGGCGCGTCCAGCCGGCGAACTGCCGCCCGGCCGCGGTCACGCCAGCCGGTACGCGCCGCCGGGTCGCGCGGGGCCACCACGCGAATGAGTATATCGGAGCATGGATGTGGCTTTGCCGCCGTTTCGCGCCCGCCGTCGCCGCCGCTGCGGCGCGGATCAACTTCACCAGCACTACCGCCGCCGGGATGGTGGCGCAGCGTTCCGCTCGCGGAACCTGATCGGTGCCGCCATGCCTCCCCAAGCCCCCTGCTGACCCGCTTGCACCCTTATGGAACCCACCGTCGTCTACGGCAAGACCGATCTTGGCACCAATGCGCTCACCGTCGCGCGCGGGACGCTGGCGGCACCGGCGCGCCAGCTGCTCATCCTGATGGACGGACAGCGCAACGTCGGTGAACTCGCCGGCATGTTCGGCGCCGATGCGCTGGCGCGCTGGATCCCGCAGCTCGAATCCCAGGGTCTGGTGCGCCGGCTCGCGCCGGCCGCTGCAGCACGCAACGGCCTCGACACCGCCAACACCGTGCCTGCAACCGGACGCGGTACCGTCATCCGCACCACCGTGATCAGCGCCCCGCATGCACGCCCGGCGACGCCGCGGCCAGCGCCCACGCGGCCCGCAGCGGCACCGACATCCTCGAGGCCGGCACCGGTCAACCGCCTTGCCCTGGCGGCCCTGGCCGTCCTGGTGTTGGCCGCCGCCGGCGGCATCTGGTGGTTCCTGCGCCCGGCACCGGTCGTCGAAGCCCGTGCGGTCCCGTCCAGCGGCACCATCGTCCCGGCCGCACCGGCCGCGGCGCTGCCGGTTCAGGCCGCGCCGCCGGCCTTCGCGAAACCGCCGCTGCGCCTGCGCGATAGCGCTCGCGCCGAGGCGCGCAACGCCGGCACCGCCCGCGCCGCCAGCGAACCGGCTGCGCCCGCGCCAGCGCGCGCAGCGGCGCCCAGGACCGCGGAAAAAACACCGGCCGCCGAGCCATCGCCGCCGCCAACGGTCGTGCCCGCTGCCACGGTGCCCCCGCCCGCCGCGGCGCCCGCCACCGCGTCCGCGTCCGCGCCCGGACCGCTGGCTACACCCAATCCGGCGCTGCCGCCACCGGCCATAAAGCCGGCGCCACAGGCCGCTGTCGCGCCGGCGCCCGCATCCGCGCCGGTCGCGACAGCCGCGCCGGCCGACGCGGCCAGGCCGGCGACCTTGCATCCACGCGATCGCGTCCTGCCGCAGTTGTCGCGCCGCGCGCGCCGCGCCGGCGTCGACAGCGGCCGGCTGGTGGTTCGCCTGCACGTGACGCCGCGCGGAACGGTGGAGCGCGTCGAGGTCGTGAACGCGAATCCGCCGCAAATCTATGACATCGAGGTTCAGCAGTCGCTGATGAAATGGACTTTCGATCCGCCGGGCAAATCCGCGGTCTTTCCGCTGGAGCTGGATTTCAAGCCCTGAGGCGCCCGGCGCCCGGCAGCGCGGCCACTGCCGCGTTCGCGCACTCATGAAGACCGGTTAGCCCGATTCGGCCACCCCGACCGCGGCCAATGGTGTGTAATCGCGTCCCGGCGCAGCGCGCCTGCGTCTCCCAACGTACCTCTTCAGGAGCCGGAAAATGTCCCGACTTTACCGCCCGATCAGCGCCTTCCTCCTGGCCGTAGCCGCCCTCGCCACCGTCGGCTGCGCCTCAACGCCGACGACCGAAGGAACCGGCGAATTCTTCGACGACAGCGTCATTACCACCAAGGTGAAGGCCGCCATCCTGCACGAGGAAAGCCTCAAGGTGACCGAGATCGGCGTGGCCACCTTCAAGGGCGACGTGACGCTCAGCGGCACCGTCGAGAATGCCGACAAGGCACGGGTCGCAGTCAGGATCGCACAGGGCGTCGCCGGGGTGAAGTCCGTCAAGAACGAGATTAAGGTCAAATAGGGCCGCGTTGCCGCCACGAGCGGGCGGCCGGCCGGCGGCAACGCCCGCACGAGCCTGCACAAGCGCCTGCAGAAACGACAACGGCCTACGGGAGCGATCCCGTAGGCCGTTGGTTTTACTGGTCGGGGCGAGAAGATTCGAACTTCCGACCCCTTGCACCCCATGCAAGTGCGCTACCAGGCTGCGCTACGCCCCGAAGGAGGCCGATTGTACACGGCGCCCGCCGCGTGCATCGACCCGGCGCGCACCGCCAGGACGCCCGTCAGTCGCGCTGCACAGGCGCTGGCGGCGCCAGCAGCAGCGCCCGGATGCTCTCGAGTTCCCGGCGCAAGGTCGCGGCTGCCGTTGCGGGCGCGCCGGCGCCGTCGGCCACGGCACCGTCGTCGGCCGCATCCGCTTCGTGCGGCGGCACGTCGACGTCGGTGCCCGCGCGGACCGTGCGGCGGCGCGCCGCGCCGGCGCTGCTTTCCAGCCGGTTGCGGGCGCCGTTGATGGTGAAGCCCTGCTCGTAGAGCAGCTCGCGGATGCGCCGGATCAGCAGCACTTCGTGGTGCTGGTAGTAGCGCCGGTTGCCCCGGCGCTTGACCGGCTTCAGCTGCGTGAACTCCTGCTCCCAGTAGCGCAGCACGTGCGGCTTGACCGCGCACAGGTCGCTCACCTCGCCGATCGTGAAATAGCGCTTGGCCGGAATCGAGGGCAGGGTCACCGCTCCGTCGCGGTCGGCCCCGGCGGGCTTGCTCATCGGTGCGCCGCTCCGGATGCGTGGGTTCTACCGGCGCGCCGTCAGCGCCCGGAGGTGCGCGTGACCGTCGCCTTGAGCTTCTGGCTCGCGTGGAAGGTGACGACGCGCCGGGCGGTTATGGCGATTTCCTCGCCGGTCTTGGGATTGCGCCCGGGACGGGTGGGTTTGTCGCGCAGTTGGAAATTGCCGAAACCCGACAGCTTGACGGCCTCGCCGCGCGCCAGCGCCTGGCAGATCTCGTCGAAGAATCCGTCGACCATGTCCTTGGCCTCGCGTTTGTTCAGGCCGAGGTGCTCGAACAGCGCGTCGGCGATTTCGGCCTTGGTCATCGTGCGCGCGTCCCGCTCGATGTCGGCCGGCTTGCGCTTGGACGCTAGGCTGGCCGCGCTTGGCAGCTCGGGAAATTTGAAGGAACTCATGGGCCGCAGGTATATGCCGCAAAAATGGAAAAGCCGCCGACCAGCACCTTATTGACGTACCCGCGCGCCCCACCGCTGCATGAGGTGCGCGACGATTACCGCCCGTGCCCCATCTGCATCGGCTTCCGCCAGCGAACGTTGAGTATCTTGCAGAACAATTCGGAACGCAAGACTTTTATCCTTATTTAACAAGCCGCTAGCGCCCTTACCCGGAGCGTTATGCGAGCTTTCCGGAGCCGCTGGAACATCATTGTCGACGCTTGCGGGGCGAAAGACATCGAACAGCCGCACCGAGCGTACCGCCGACAGGGTCGGCTGCTCAGCCAGTTGCCGGCGCAGGTCGTCAAGCACCGCGCCGGCCGCGACGCCGTTATCGAGCCAGATGGCAATGTCGCGCACCAAAGCCGGGAAGCGCGGCACGTCGGTTATCTGCGGCAGGCCGATAGCCAGAAGCGGTGCCACGGCCACCTCGAACAGCAGCGGCGCCGACGGCAGATCGAATACCGCGCACAGGCGCGGATGCAACTCTCCCACCCAGCCCAGGGTCTGCGCACCCAGCAGCACCTCGGCGCAGCGCCCTGGGTGCAGTGCAGCACCCAGCGATCCCGCAGGAACGCCGGAGCCCGGCGCCTGAAAGCGTGCCTCCAGCGGTCGCAACAACAGTTCCAGGTCGCCCTTGATATCGAAGAAGTCGACCGGCCGCGTGGGCACGCCCCACTGCTCGTCATCGGCGCTGCCGAAGGCCAGAGCCGCCAGGTGCTGCGGCTGGGCGATCCCGGCCACGGCAACCGGACCATCGGCTTGGTGCGCCGCGCGCGCGAAGACCGCGCCCAGTTCGAAGGCGCGCACCCGGGTGGCCTGGCGATTGAGGTTGTAGCGCAGGTTCGCGAGCAGGCCGCCGACCAGGTTGCTGCGCATCACCGAATACTGCTCGGCGATCGGATTGAGCACGGCGATCGTGCGCGCCGGATCGGCGCCCAGTTCCGTCTCCCAGGACGCCGGCACGAAGCTGAAATTGACGAACTCCTGGTAGCCGCTGCGCGCCAGCGCGCGGCGCAGGTCGTGCGCGCTGCGCCGGCCCTCGGGGCGCACCCGCATCGCGGCGGCGGCCCGCGGCGCCTCGGCCGGAATCCGGTCGTAGCCGTGGATGCGCGCAACTTCCTCGATCAGGTCGACCTCGCGCTGCAGGTCGAAGCGAAAACTCGGCGGCTGCACGCGCAGCGTGTCGCCGGTGCGCGTCACCGGCAGTCCCAGGCGCTCGAGGCAGGCCTGCGCCGGCTCCGCCGCCAGCGCGATGCCGAGCACCCGCTGCAACTGCGACAGGCGCAGCTCGACCGGCTCGCGCGCGGGCAATTGCGCCACGGTGTCGTCCAGCGGGCCCACGCGCGTTGCCGCGGTACCGCAGATCTGCACCATCAGCCCGGTGAGGCGCTCGAGCGCCCGCGCCGTGCCGGCGAAATCGACGCCGCGCTCGAAGCGATGCGCCGCCTCGGTGGAGAAGTTGTAGCGGCGCGCGCGTCCCTGGATCGCCTCGGGCCACCAGAAAGCCGCTTCCAGGTAGACGTCACGGGTATCGAGGGTGACGGCGCTGGCGAGGCCGCCCATGATGCCGGCGATCGATGCGGCGCCGGCATCGTCGGCGACGACGCCGACGCCGCCATCGACGGCCACCGTCTGCTCGTTGAGCAGCGTCAGCGACTCGCCCGGCGCGACCCCAGCGCACCTGCAGGCCGCCCTGCACGTGCGCCAGGTCGAAGACGTGGGTCGGCTGGCCGAGTTCGAGCATCACGTAATTGGAGATGTCCACCAGCGCCGATACCGGGCGCTGGCCGCACTGCTCGAGGCGGCGCTGCATCCACGCCGGGGTGGCGGCGCGCGCATCGAGTCCGCGCACGATGCGGCCGGTGAAGCGTCCGCACAGGTCCGGCGCGGCGATCCGCACCGGCAGCCGCTCCGCGCAGGTGACCGGCGCCGGGGCGACGGCCGGCGGCTGCAGCGGCGTCTGGCCGAGCGCCGCCAGGTCGCGCGCCACGCCGAGGACGCTCAGGCAATCGCCGCGATTGGGCGTCATCTTGATTTCGAAGACCGGGGTGTCCAGGTCCAGCGCAGCGCGCAGGTCGGCGCCGGGGCGCAGTGCGGCGTCGAGCACCAGCAGCCCCTGGCTGTCCTGCGACAGGCCCAGTTCGCGGGCCGAACACAGCATCCCGGCCGAGGACACGCCGCGCACGGTCGAGACCGTGATGGCCAGGCCGGCGGGCAGCAGCGCTCCCGGCAGCGCGCACGGCACCAGCAGACCGGCGGCGACATTGGGCGCGCCGCAGACGATGGTGCGCGGCTGCGCTTCACCGGCGTCGACCTGGCAGACGTTGAGGCGGTCGGCGTTCGGATGGCGCTCGACCTGCAGCACCCGGCCGACGACGACGCCGCTGAAGCCGGCGGCCGGCGCCTCGTCCTCGACCTCCAGGCCTCCCATCGTCAGCATCTGCGCGACGGCCCCGGGTTCGGCCCGGATCGGCACCATCTCGCGCAGCCACTCGAACGGGATTCTCATGGCACCTCAGCGCTGGAACTGTTCGAGAAAGCGCAGGTCGCCCTCGAAGAACAGGCGCAGGTCGCTGACGCCATAACGCAGCATCGTCAGCCGCTCGAGGCCCGAGCCGAAGGCAAAGCCGATGTAGCGCTCCGGATCGAGCCCGATGTTGCGCACCACCTGCGGATGCACCTGGCCCGAGCCCGAGATCTCGAGCCAGCGGCCCTTGCGCGGACCGCTGGTCGAACATCATGTCGATCTCGGCGGACGGCTCGGTGAACGGGAAATACGACGGGCGGAAGCGCACCTGCAGGTCGTCGCTCTCGAAGAAGCGGCGCAGGAAGTCGGTGTACACGCCCTTGAGGTCGGCGAAGCTGACGTTCTCGTCGATCCACAGGCCCTCGACCTGGTGGAACATCGGCGAATGCGTGGCGTCGCTGTCGACCCGGTAGGTGCGGCCCGGCGCGATCACGCGGATCGGCGGCGGCGTGTTGCGCGCATAGCGCACCTGCATCGGCGAGGTGTGCGGTGCGCAGCAGCAGGGGCTTGCCCTGCGCATCCGCGCGTCGACGTAGAACGTGTCCTGCATCGAGCGCGCCGGATGGTTCTCCGGGTTGTTGAGCGCAGTGAAGTTGTACCAGTCGTTCTCGATCTCGGGGCCGTCGGCGACGTCGAAACCCGATCGAGGCGAAGATCTCCTCGACGCGCATCCAGGTGCGCAGGATCGGATGGATGCCGCCGCGCGCCGCGCATCGCGGCCCGGCAGGCTGACGTCGACCGCCTCGGCGGCCAGCCGCCGCTCCAGCTCGACGTCGCGCCAGCGCGTCGCGGCGCGCGCTGCAGCGCTGCCTCGATGCGCTGCTTGGCCGCATTGATGCGCGCGCCTTCGCTGCGCTTTTCCTCGGGTGAGCAGCTGCGCCAGGCCCTTGAGCAGTTCGGTGAGGCTGCCGCCCTTGCCCAGGAAGCGCGCTTTCTCGTTTTCGAGCGCGGCCGGCGCCGCCGCCGCGGCAAAGGCCCGCTGCGCGTCGGCGACCAGGGTATCGAGCGGATTCATCGGGGATCGGCGGGGCGGGAGCGGCAGGCGGGCGCGCCGACGGCAACGGGCGCCGCAGCGCCCGTTGCGAATGCGGCCGCGCAGCCCGGCGGCCGGTGCAAGGTCGCTCGCGGCCAGGTTGGCCTTGACCTGCTCGACGATCGCGGCGAAAGCCGGCTTGTCGAGCACCGCCATGTCGGCCAGGACCTTGCGGTCGATCTCGATCGGGGCCTTCCTCAGGCCATTCATGAACACGCTGTACGTCATGCCGTGCTCGCGCGTCGCCGCGTTGATGCGCGCGATCCACAGCGAGCGGAACACGCGCTTCTTGGTGCGGCGGTCGCGGTAGGCGTACTGCCCGGCGTTCATGACCGCTTCCTTGGCGACGCGAAAGACGTTGTTGCGCCGCCGCGGAAACCCTTGGCGAGCTGACAGGACCTTCTTGTGGCGGGCGCGCGCGGTTACGCCGCGTTTGACTCGAGGCATGGCAGTTTCCTCTGGCTATTCAAGTCGGGATGGGGCCGGGTTCAGGCGGCGGGGATCAACCGTTCGGCAGCATGCGGCGCACCGATTTGTCGTCGGCCGGATGCAGATTCACCGGGCCGCGCAGGTGGCGCTTGTTCTTCGTGGTCTTCTTCGTCAGGATGTGGCGCTTGAACGCCTGACCGCGCTTGATCGATGCCGCCGGGGCGAACCTTGAATCGCTTCGCTGCGCTCTTCTTGGTCTTCATCTTCGGCATGTACTGCTCCTTTCTCTTCTTATATGCCACGGGGCGTGAGCGCCTGGCTCCGCTTGTAATGCCCCGTTGCACTTATGAGGCGCTCACGCTCCGTAGCGCAACGCGCGAAGGAGGATGGCACCGGCTTACCCGCCGAAGCGCAAAGCGCGAAGGCGGGCTGCTACTTATCCGCCTTCGCGCTGCGCGCTGCGGCGATGATTCTTCCGGACCTGTCCGGAAGAATCACTTCTTCTTTCTCGGCGACAGCACCATCACCATCTGCCGGCCTTCCAGCTCGGCATGTGCTCGACCTGGCTGAGCACTTCAAGATCGGCCTTCGACGCGCTCGAGCACGCGCATGCCGATTTCCTGGTGGGCCATTTCGCGGCCGCGAAAGCGCATCGTCACCTTGGCCTTGTCGCCCTCCTCGAGGAACCGGTCAGATTGCGCATCTTGATGTGGTAGTCGCCCTCGTCGGTCGCCGGGCGGAACTTGACTTCCTTGACCTGGATCTGCCTTCTGCTTGAGCTTGGCCTCGTGGGCGCGCTTCTGCTCCTGGTACTGGAACTTGCCGTAGTCCATCAGGCGGCAAACCGGCGGATCGGCCGTCGGCGCGATCTCGACCAGGTCGACGATTTCCTTCCTCGGCCATGCGCAGGGCTTCGGCCGTGCGCACCACGCCCAACGGCTCCCCCTCGACCCCGACCAGGCGGATCTCGGGTGCCGATGATCTCGCCGTTGATGCGATGCGCGACGTTCGTTTGCGATGGCTCTACGCTCCAAAAATTGATGATCAGGCGCGCTGCACGCCACGTTGCGCCGCTGCTCGCAGATCGAGCCGCAGGCGTTCCGCGAAGGCCGCAGTGCCATGACGCCCAGGTCGATTGCCACCGCGCGCGCGCACGGCCACGGTACCGTTTGCCTTCTCTTTGTCGCCCACCACGAGAATGTACGGCACCTTTTGCAGGGCATGACTCGCGGATTTTATAGGTGATTTTCTCGTTCCGCAAATCGGCGCTTCACCCTAAGACCTTGTTTTTGCAGGTCTTGCAAGATTTGTGCGGCATAATCGGTGCGGAACCCTCGGAAATGCTGGCCACGGCGACAGTGCTCCGGCGCCAGCCAGGGCGGCATTGCGCCGGCGTAATGCTCGATCAAAATGCCGATGAAACGCTCCAGCGAACCGACGATGGCGCGGTGCAGCATCACCGGGATCGCGGCGTGAGTTGTCCTCGGCGACGTACTCGCGCGCCCAGGCGCTCGGGCATGGCGAAGTCGACCTGCATCGTGCCGCACTGCCAGGATCGGCCGATCGCGTCCTTGAGGTGGTATTCGATCTTCGGGCCGTAGAAGGCGCCCTCGCCCGGGCTGATCTGCGAACTCGCAGCCCGAGCGGCGCAGCGATTCCTGCAGGGCCTCCTCGGCCCGGTCCCAGGGCTCGTCGGCAGCCGATGCGCTGCGTCGGGCCGCGTGCGCCACCTTGTAGACGATGTCGGTGAAGCCGAAGTCGCGGTAGACCTTCTGCAGCAGCGCCGTGTAGGCCACGCACTCGGCCAGGATCTGGTCTTCGGTGCAGAAGATGTGGCCGTCGTCCTGCGTGAAGCCGCGCACCCGCATGATGCCGTGCAGCGCGCCCGAGGGCTCGTTGCGGTGGCACTGGCCGAACTCGCCGTAGCGCAGCGGCAGGTCGCGGTAGCGACCGCAGGTCCGACTTGAAGATCTGCAC
Source organism: uncultured beta proteobacterium (assembly GCA_963781975.1). Taxonomy (GTDB): domain Bacteria; phylum Pseudomonadota; class Gammaproteobacteria; order Burkholderiales; family Burkholderiaceae_F; genus GJ-E10. Next base: position 38,455 of record CAWAHT010000005.1, on the reverse strand, counting down.
GTGGCCGGGGCAGTTCATCGGCTTGATCGCGTAGTCGCGCTTCTCCGACTCGGTCGTGAACATGTTGTCGCGGTAGTTGTCCCAGTGCCCGGTCTTCTCCCACAGGCTGCGGTCGAGGATCTGCGGCGCCCTTGACCTCCTGGTAGCCGTTGTCGCTGGTAGACCCGGCGCATGTACTGCTCGACCTGCTGCCAGATCGCCCAGCCCTTCGGATGCCAGAACACCAGGCCCGGGCGCCTCGTCCTGCTGGTGGAACAGGTCGAGCTCGCTTGCCGAGCTTGCGGTGGTCGCGCTTCTCGGCCTCCTCGAGCATGTGCAGGTAGGCGTCCTGCTCTTCCTTGCGTCGCCCAGGCCGTGCCGTAGATGCGCTGCAGCATCTCGTTGCGGCGGTCGCCGCGCCAGTAGGCGCCGGCCACCTTCATCAGCTTGAAGACCTTGAGCTTGCCGGTGGACGGCACGTGCGGGCCGCGGCACAGGTCGACGAAACCGCCCTCGCGATACAGCGAGATCTCCTCGCCGGCGGGAATGCCGGCGATGATCTCGCGCCTTGTAGTCCTCGCCGATGGACTTGAAATACGCCACCGCCTCGTCGCGCGGCCAGACCTCGCGGTGCACCGGCTCGTCCTGCGCGGCGAGCTCGGCCATCCGCTTTTCGATCGCCTCCAGGTCCTCGGGCGTGAACGGGCGCTTGTAGGCGATGTCGTAGTAGAAGCCGTTTTCGATCACCGGGCCGATCGTGACCTGCGCGTCGGGGAACAGCTCCTTGACGGCATAGGCCAGCAGGTGCGCCGTGGAGTGGCGGATGATGTCCAGCCCGTCCGGGTCGCGGTCGACGACGATCGCCAGGGCGGCGTCGTGGTCGATGCGGTACGCGGTATCGACCAGCCTCCCGTCGACCTTGCCGGCCAGGGCCGCCTTGGCCAGGCCGGGGCCGATCGAGGCCGCGACCTCGGCGACGGTCGGCGCCTGGTCGAAGCGGCGGATGGAGCCGTCGGGTAGGGAAATCGAGACCATTGCCATCTCCGAATCGCCGGCGCAACCGGTTGCGCACCGCACGCGCGGCAGAAAAGAAAAAAGCGCGGCCGGGCCGCGCTTTCCCTTTCGTCCGCGATGACGGCGCGGCACTTCCGGCTGTCCGGCTGTCCGGCCCATCGCGAACAGGGATTCCTGGTAGGCGCGATTGGACTCGAACCAACGACCCCCACCATGTCAAGGTGGTGCTCTAACCAGCTGAGCTACGCGCCTCCTGCAGGTGCGGGATGATACACGAGGACGCGCCCGGCCCCGGACGCGCCGCGCTCCCGCCGGTAACGGTGCCGTAACGCGCCGTACACATGCCGGTAAAGACGCGGACATATCGTCACGGCCATCACACCTTTCGAGGCCACGACGATGCCCGATCCCAACACCGACCACACCGGGACGCGCGTGCCGGCGCCGCGCACCGCCGGCCTGCCGCTGCTGGTCAGCCTGGCCCGCAGCCCGGCCGACCTCGAGGAGGCGCAGCGCCTGCGATACGCGGTCTTCGCCCAGGAGATGGGCGCGCGCCTGGGCGACGCCGCCGACGGCATCGACCGCGACGACTTCGATCTCTATTGCGACCATCTGCTGGTGCGCGAGTCCGGAAGCGGCCGCGTGGTCGGCACCTACCGCATCCTGCCGCCGCACCGGCGCGAGCAGATCGGCCGCCTGTATGCCGACAGCGAATTCGACCTGGCGCGCCTCGCCCACCTGCAACCGTCGCTGATCGAGGTCGGCCGTTCGTGCGTCGATCCCGAGCACCGCACCGGCGCGGCGATCCTGCTGCTGTGGGCCGGCCTGGCACAGTACATGCGCAAAGGCCAATACCGGCACCTGATCGGCTGCGCCAGCGCGCCGCTGGGCGATGGCGGGTCGCAGGCCGCCGGCCTGCGCGACCGGCTGCAGGCCTACCTGTGCGATCCCGAGTACCGGGTCTTTCCGCACCTGCCGTTCCCGCACGAGCGCATCGCGCGGCCCGCCAGCGTCGAGCTGCCGCCGCTGATCAAGGGCTACCTGCGCCTGGGCGCCCGCGTGTGCGGCGAACCGGCCTGGGATCCGGATTTCAACAGCGCCGACTTCCTGATCTGGCTTTCGATGGACAATATCCAGCCGCGCTACGCGCGCCACTTCGACCTGCTGGCGGCCCAGGGTGAAGCCGCGACGGCCTGAGCGGCGGCGCGGGCCGCGCCGCGGCGCCCCCGACTGGGCCTGGCTGCTGCTGTGGCTGTTCGCCGACGACCGGCCGGCCGCGCGGCGGCCGGCGTCGCAGCGGATCTACCTCGCGCCGTTCTGAGGCGGCGCGGGCGCCGCCGCGGCGCTACCTGCGGCGCGCGACCGTCACGCCCTTGATCTCGGCCAGTTGCGCCAGCGAGCGGCGCAGCGCGGCGCCATCGGGCACTTCGATGGTGAAGCCCATCTGTGCCTGGTCGCGCTGCGAGACCGTGTTGACGCCGATGACGTTCAGCTTCTCGCGGGCGAACACCTCGGTGATGTCGCGCAGCAGGCCCTGGCGGTCGTTGGCCAGCACCAGCACCTCGACCGGGTACGCCGCCTCGCGACCGGCCGCGCTCGCCTCCCACTGCACCTCGATCAGGCGTTCGGGCTGGCGCTCCATGAGCATCCGGGCGTTGGCGCAGCCGGCGCGGTGCACCGAGATGCCGCGCCCGCGCGTGATGAATCCGATGATCGGATCCGGCGGGATCGGGCGGCAGCAGCGCGCCAGGCTGGTCATCAGCGAATCGACCCCGACGACCAGCACGGCACCGCGGCCGGTGCCGCCCGGCGGCCGCGGCTTGTCCAGCAGCAGTTCGGGCTCGTCGGCCGCCGCCGGTGCCCCCTGCAGCGTCTGCTCGATGCTGCGCAGGCTGAATTCGTCCTTGGTCGCGGCCGCGCACAGCTCCTCGGCCGAGGCAAAGCCCATCCGCCGCGCCAGGTCCTCCACCCCGACGGCCGTGCGCCCCAGCCGCTGCAGCTCGCGCGTGACGAGGTCGCGCCCCCCCGCCACCGACTGCTCGTGTTCCTGGGCGTGGAACCACTGGCGCACCTTGGTGCGCGAACGCGGGCTGGCCAGGAACCCGAGGTCCGAATTGAGCCAGTCGCGGCTCGGTCCGCCGCTGCGCGCGCTCATGATCTCGACGGTCTGGCCGGTGCGCAGCGGCGTATTGAGCGACACCAGCGCGCCATCGACGCGGGCGCCGCGGCAGCGGTGCCCCAGTTCGGTATGGATCTGGTAGGCGAAGTCCACTGCCGTGGCCCGGGGCGGCAGCTCCACCACGCGTCCCTGCGGTGTCAGCGCATAGATCCGGTCAGTGCCGGCCGGGCCGCCCGCCGGCTCGACATCGCGCTGCCAGTCGAGCAGCCGCCGCAGCCAGGCGATTTTTTCGGTCTCGCGCTCGTCGCCGCCGCCCTCCTTGTAGCGCCAGTGCGCCGCCACACCCAGCTCGGCCTGTTCGTGCATCGCGCGGGTGCGGATCTGGATCTCCAGCGGCCGCCCGTCGTCGTCCTCGACCACGGTGTGCAGCGACTGGTAGCCGTTGACCTTGGGCCGGGCGATGTAGTCGTCGTATTCGCCCGCCACGGGGCGCCAGCGCTGGTGCACCAGCGCCAGCACCTCGTAGCACTGCGCGACGCGCTCGACCACGACGCGCACCGCGCGCTGGTCGAAGATCTGCCCGAAGCCCAGGTCCTTGGCGCTCATCTTGCCGGCGATGCTGGCGATGTGCTTCGGGCGGCCGTTCACCGTTGCGCCGATGTCCGCCGCGGCCAGCAACCCCTCGAGCGCGGCGACGGCGGCCCGCACCCGCTCCTCGCGCATGCCGCGCTTTTCCTCGAGCAGCCGCGCCACGCGCTGGTAGCTCTCCGGCTCCAGGAAGCGCAGCGCCAGATCCTCGAGCTCCCACTTGAACTGCCAGATGCCCAGGCGGTTGGCCAGCGGCGCGTACAGCGCCCGGGTTTCGCGCGCATACGCCTGGCCGTCGCGGCGCGCCTGCGCCAGGTAGCGCAGGGTCTGCAGGCGCGAGGCCAGGCGCAGCAGCACCACGCGCATGTCGTTGACCATGGCCAGCAGCATGCGGCGCAGCGCCTCGTCCTGGCCCTCCGCGCTCACCCCGCGCGCCGGACCGGCACCGCGCATGCGGTTGCGCACCGTGTCCGACAGATGCCGCAACTGGCGCAGGTCCGCCACCAGTTGCCCGACCGCGGCGCCGAAGTGGCTGCGCAGCCAGCGGTCCGCATCGCGCACCACGTCGTGCACCGCGAAGAGATAGGCGGCTGCCAGCAGGTCCGGATCCGGCCGCACGCTGCGCACGATCTCCACCATCGCCCGGGCGTGATCACAGAGCGATTCGCCGGTCTCGAGCAGGCGATCGGCGTACAGGGGAAAGGCGAGCGCGCGCGCCTGCTCGGGATCGACGACGGGCGGCGCGGCTGGCGGTTCGGCCACGGTAGGGCTCATGGGCAAAGTCTATTACGGTACGCTTGCGCCGATCGTCCGCCGCGCGTCGCCCGCTGCAATCCGTGATCTCCCGCCTGCGCCGTCTTCTTCGCCCCGCCGCCGTCGCCATCCCGGCGCCGCTCTGGGACGCGCAACTGGCGCGCTTTGCGCCGCTGTCGCGCCTCGACGACGGTCGGCGCGAGCGCCTGCGCGCGCTGTGCGCGCAGTTCCTGGCGCGCAAGAGCATCACCGGCGCCGCCGGCCTGGAGCTCGATGCGGCCATGCAGCTGCACATCGCGGTCCAGGCCTGCCTGCCGATCCTGGAACTGGGCCTGGACTGGTACCGCGACTGGCGCGGCATCGTCGTCTATCCGGCACGCTTCCGCGTGCGGCGCCGGGTGCAGGCGCCGGACGGCCTGGAATTCGAGCTCGACGCCGAACTCGCAGGCGAGGCCTGGGAGGGAGGGCCGGTGATCCTCTCGTGGGACGACAGCGCCGCGCCCGGATCGGGTGCCACCGGCGGCGTCCATCCGGGCAATGTCGTGATCCACGAATTTGCCCATACGCTGGACCTGCTCGACGGCAGCGCCGACGGCATTCCGCCGCTGGACCCGCGGCTGCACCCCGGCCTCGAGCGCGCGGCGTGGGAAGCGGTGCTCGACGACGCCTATGAGCGCTTTTGCGAGGAAGTCGACCTGCTCGAAGCCGAGATCCCGGCGCATGTCGATCCGGACTCGCCGGCCGCCGACCCCTGGTATGGCCGCCTGCCGCTGGACGCCTACGCGGCGACCGATCCGGCCGAGTTCTTCGCCGTGTCGAGCGAGGCGCTCTTCATGGACGCGCGCGCGCTGGAGGCGGCCTTCGCCGCGTGGACCGCGCTGCTGCGGCGCTTTTACCGGCTCGATCGCTGAGCGCTTTCAGCCGGCCAGCAGGAAGTCGCGCACGAGGGCGATCTGCCCGGGGTCGAAGAACATCGGCGCGTGGCCGACACCGGGCACCGCCACGCACGCCGGGCGCGGGCCGCGCTCCTGCATCTGGCGCGCTGCCGCGGCGCTCAGCAGATCGGAGCGCTCGCCGCGCAGCAGCAGCGTCGGACAGCCGATCGCGTCGTAGCGCTCCCACATCAGCGTCTCGGCGGCGGTAACCGTCTCCTTGGTGAGCGCCCGCAGCGCCAGGCCGATGGCCGGGTCGTAGTGCAGCGCATAGCCGTCTCCCTCGGCGCCGTACGCTGTGGGCGGCCAGCTCGGGCCACTCGTCATCGCGCAGGCCGAAGCCCGGTGCGATCGCGCGCAGGTATGCGCCGGCCTGTTCCAGGCTGTCGAAGCGCACCGGCTGGCCGACGTAGGCGCCGATGCGCTGCAGGCCGGCCAGTTCCAGGTGCGGGCCGACGTCGTTGATGATGAGACGGCCGATGGGCGCGTCGGGCAGCCCGGCCAGCGCGATGCCGATCAGGCCGCCCATCGACGTGCCCAGCCACGCCACCTGCGGGACATCGAGGCGGGCGATCAGCGTGACGAGGTCGGCGACATACTGGCCGACGTGGTAATGGACCGGATCGCGCAGCCAGTCGCTGCGGCCACGGCCCGCGACGTCGGGACAGACGACGCGGATATTGGTCGGCCAGCGCCCGAGCCAGGCGGTCGAAATCGCGACCGACGCGCGCCAGGCCGTGCACGCAGACCAGCACGCGCGGATTGCGGGCATCGCCCCACTGCGTGTAGCGCATCGTGTGCAGGCCGGCGGGGCTCAGGCACTGCACGGCGCCCATTTCGGGCTCGGTCATGGACATTTCCCCCGGCAGCCGGTGGCGTTCGCAGCCGGCGGCGCCAGCCCGGCCTGGTTGTTCCAGTAATGCGCGTGATCGCGGCGCCAGCGCACCACCGTCGTGCCGTCGGCGCGCAACCGCCACTGTACCGCGCCATCCTCGTCGGAGCGCACGATGGCCACGCCGTGCTCGCGGTAGCGCTGCAGCACGTCGCCGTGCGGATGTCCGAAGCGGTTGCGGTAGCCGGCCTGGATGGATACCCAGTGCGGCGCGGTCGCCTCGATCAGGGCGGCGCTCGAGGAACTGTGGCTGCCGTGATGCGGCGCCACCAGCACGTCGACGTGCAGCGATCGGCCGGCCGCCGCCGCCCGGGCAACCAGCCGTTGCTCCTCGCGCGCCGGCACGTCGCCGGTGAGCAGGACCGCATGCACGCCCAGGCGCGCCAGCACCACGCAACTGCGCGCGTTGCTGGTGACGTGCGCCCGCTCGTAGGCCGTCGCCGCCGGGATGAGCACGTCCAGCTGCAGATCGCCCAGGGCCCAAGCTGCGGCCCGCCTCGCAGCGCTGGCGGCCCGACGCGCGCCGGCAACAGCCGGTGGTCGGCGTCGACCGAACTCCACAACTGGCGGCTGCCCAGTGTATGCAGCAGCGCCGCAGCGCCACCCGCGTGGTCGATGTCCTGGTGCGACACCACCAGCGCATCGAGGGCGCCGACGCCCGCGCGCGCGCAGGTACGGCACGATGACGCTTGCTGCCGGCGTCGGCATCGCTCGCAAAGCGCGGCCCGGCATCGAACACCATCGTGGCCTGCGCGGTCTCCAGCACCAGGCTCATGCCCTGCCCCACGTCCAGGGCCGTGAGCCACAGCTCCCCGGGCGCCGGGCGCTCGGGCGGCCAGACCAGCATCGGCAGCAGGCCGCACAGTCCGGCCGCCCGCCCGGGCCAGCCGGCCGGCGCCAGCAGCCAGGCGCTGGCTGCCAGAGCGCACAACAGGGTCCACGGCGGCGGCAGCGCGAGCGCAAACGAGGACCAGCGCGGCGTGGTCAACACCGCAGGAAACCCGCCAGCAGCTGGAACAGCGATGCGGCGGCAGCAGCGGCGCGTCGGCCAGGGCCGGCGCCGCGGGCACGACGAACAGCAGCGCGGCACCGCCCAGCGCCAGCGGCGCGACCACGTAACTCACCAGCGGAATGGCCACGGCATTGGCCAGCGGCGCCACCAGCGACACCTGGCCGAATATGGCCAGTGTCAGCGGCACCTGTCCCAGCGTGATGGCGCCCTGCACCCGAGCGGCCTCGCCTACCGTGCCGCGCCAGCCGGCCGGCGGCCGCAGGCGCCCGCTGGAAACCAGGAAGATGCAGGCCACCGCGCCGAACGACAGCCAGAATCCGGCCGCGAGCACCGCCCACGGATCCCAGAGGCAGACCAGCGCCGCCGCCAGCGCGAGGATATTGCCGGCGCCCAGACGCGTGCGCGCGCACAGGGCGAGGGCCACCACGCTGAGCATCAGCAGCGTGCGCTGCGCCGGAACGCCCCAGCCGGCCAGCAGGCAGTAGGACAGCCCGCCGCCGATCGCCGCCGCCGCCCGGACCACGGGCAGGCTGACCCGCCGCAGCAGCGTGGCGCTGCGCCGCCAGAGCGCGCCGGCCACGAACGCCACCGCGCCCGGCGATCATCGTGATGTGCAGGCCCGAGATGCTGACCAGGTGCGAAATCCCGGTGCGGTTGAACAGCGACCAGTCGGCCTCCGCGATGCCGCCCTGGTCGCCCATCACCAGGGCCACGATCACCGGCGCATAGGGCCGGTCCTGCAGGTGTTCCTGCAGCGCCGCGCGAACCTGGGCGCGGGCCCGATCGATCAGCGCGTCGGCCTGCACGACGCGCTCCTGCAGCAGCACCGGCGGCAGGTCGTGCGCGCCGGCGCGCACGCTGCCCAGTGCGCGGATGTCCTGCTCCAGCATCCAGGCCTCGGCGTCGAAGCCCGCGGGATTGAGCAGCGCCTGGGGACGGCGCAGCCGCAGCGTCCATTCCCAGCGCTGCGCCGGCAGCAGCCGGGCATCGGCGCCATGCCAGCTCAGGCCGACGCGGCGCGGCACCACGAAGCAGTCGGGGTCGCCCGGCGGCGCGGCGCCGGGCGCCACCCAGCCGGTGGGCGCGCTGCATCGAACGGCGTCGATCCGTGCGGTGAAGCGCGCGCTGCCGTCACCGCTGGTGGGCAGGCTGGCGACGACGGCCCGCACGCGCACGCTGCGGCCTTCGTCGGCAACCGCCAGCGCGCTGGCCAGGCGCAGCTGCGCCCGCGCGCCGCCAAGGCCGAAGCCCAGCAGCGCGGCGAGCAACGCGGCGGCGGCGAACATGCCGGCGCCCTGAACCGGGGGCGCCGCGCGGCGCCGGCCCGCACCGAGAAGCGCGCCGCCGGCCATGGCGGCGAGCGCCAGCGCGGCGCAGGTTGCCGGCGCCGGCAGTTGCGCCAGCTGCTGCAGCAGGATGTCGCCGGCAACGAACGCCGCCAGTACCGCGGGCACGCGGGTCAGGACCAGCGCGGCAAGCCTCGGCAGGGCCGCCAGCGCATTGCGACGGCACTGCGCGGCCAGTTCGGCCGGCGCCACGCTGCGCAGGCCGGCGATGACGGCGGCCATGCGCGGCAGCTCGGCCGGTTCGTTGCGCCGCACGACGCCGCCGTCGCGCAACCATTGCGGCGGAATGTCGGGCGCGTCGGTTTCCAGCACGAGAGACTCGGGCGCCAGCTCGACAGCATGGCGGCGGATGCGCAGCGAACCGTCGTAGGTGGCAGCGCCGCCGAAACCGAGGCGCAGGCCCAGGTCGACGAACCCCTGGGCCTGTTCGGCCGAACCATTGAACGCATGGGCGATGCCATGGCGCACCGGGCTGCGGCGCAGGTGGTAGAGCAGCCGGTCGGCCGAGCGGCGCACGTGCAGGATGACCGGCAGCCCCAGTTCGGCGGCCAGCTTCAGCTGCTCGGCATAGAACCATTGCTGGCGTTCGATGTCGGGCGCGCCGGTGAACTGGTCGAGGCCGATTTCGCCGATGGCGACAAAATGCGGATCGGCCAGCGCCGCCTGCGCGGCGTGGCGCAACAGCGCAAGCTGGGCCGGATCGGCGGAGGCAACCGCCAGCGGGTGGATGCCCAATGCATAGGCAAAGCCGTAGCGGCGGGCACAGGCGGCGGTGCGCTCGAAGCCCGCCGCCTCGACCGCCGGGATGACCAGCAGCGTGACGCCGGCCTGCGCCGCCCGCGCCACCACCGCGTCGCGGTCGGCGTCGAACTCCGCGGCGTCAAGGTGGCAGTGGGTATCGATCCACATGACGCAAGTGTAGGGCCGCGCGCCTGCGTGTCCGCGCCCGCCGGCGGTACTGCGCAGCGCGCCCGCCGGCGGGAGAGGGCGGGGTGAGGGTGGGGGATGCGCTGCGGTGCCGGGCATTTTGGTTGCGCGCGAGCGCTTTGTCGGCCCGCAAGCCGCCTTGTCGCCGCCTACGTTGGCAGCATTGTGGCCATTCGCCGCAGGTTCAGCGCTGTACAGACGAGTTTCCACTCGGCCTGGGCCTTGGTCAGGCCGCGCATGCTGAACTGGCGGAACCCCAGGACGTTCTTGACCCAGCCGTTGGGTGGCTCCGAGAGCCACTTGCGCCGTCGATATGCCTGCTGTGTACTTGGCTGTAGGAACTTTTTCGCCATGGCCGCCGTCAGCGGCCTGCGCGTTGTACGCGTAGTCAAAGCCGCCACCGGCGCGCTTCATGATCCGGCTCTGCGGATCCGTGAATTTGTCTTGCGCCTTGGGTGCCGGAACTCCGAACTCGCGTGCATGGGTACCGCCGCCCTTGGGCTTGCCATCGCCGTCGCGCGGCTTGCGCTCGTCGCCCTCGGATCGGCCCCGCGCCGTATCGGCGTCGCGCTGACATTGTTCCAGCCGCTCCCGCGCCGCCCGGATCACCTCCAGGCGCTCCTGACGGCGGGTAATCTCGGCGGGCACATCCAGGTCGGGTTCATTGCGCTCAGCCTGGTCGGCCGCCTTGGCCCGATTGAGCAGCGCCTCGATCTGCGCCTTGGGTTCAACCTCGGCGCGCTGCATCCGCTCGTAGCTCATCGCACCAGCACCTTGACCATAATCGCCGGGTGAAACCGCTGGTTGCGTGGGCCGCCGCCCATGTACCGAGCGTGAAACGCGCTCAGATCCAGGCTGTCGACCACGTCGTTGATGTAGTAGGCCAGGTGCCCTTCGGGCAACCACTCCTGCAGCGCGCAGGCCAGCAACTGCCGCTGGCGCGGTTCGTACGGTTGGTAGCTTGGCGTCATGCCCAATTAACGCCGATCCGGCCTCGCTCGTCTACATAAAACCAGCGCCCGCACCCTCACCCCCGGCCCCTCTCCCGCAAGCGGGCGAGGGGAGCTACGCCCCTTCTGCCACGCAGACTCCTAGCGGTCGGCGCCGGGCGCGTCGATCGCGACGCGGCCGTCGACCAGCCGCAGGCGCCGGTCGCAGCGCGCCGCCAGATCGCGCGTCGTGGGTGACGATCACGACGCCGTGCCGTGCCGGCGCGCCAGGCCCAGCAGTTCGTCGAAGACGCCGTGGGCTGTCGCGCGATCCAGGTTGCCGGTCGGTTCGTCGGCCAGGATGCACTGCGGGTCGCGTGACCAGCGCCCGGGCGATCGCGGTGCGCTGGCGCTCGCCGCCGGAGAGCTCGGCCGGAAAGTGCGTGACCCGGTGCGCACAGGCCCACGGCCGCCAGCGCCCGCGCCGCGTGCGCGCGCCGCTCGGCCAGCGGCACGCGGCGCACGGCCAGGGGCATCGCGACGTTGTCCAGCGCCGAGAACTCCGGCAGCAGGTGGTGGAACTGGTAGACGAAGCCCAGCGCGCGGTTGCGCAGGCGCGCCGCGGGCGGCCTCGTCCATCCCGGCCAGGTCGCAGCCCGCCGATCGCGATCGATGCCGGCATCGATCGCGTCGAGCCCGCCCAGGCAGTGCAGCAGCGTGCTCTTGCCGGATCCCGACGCCCCGACCACGGCGAGCACCTCGCCGGCGCGCCACGTCCAGATCGACGGCGCGCAGCACCTGCACCTGCAGGCCGTCGTCGCGGAACGCCTTGGTGACGCCGCGCGCGGTGATGGCGGGCGCCCCGTCTTGGCTGCGCGCGGCCTCAGTCATAGCGCAGGGCCTGCGCCGGCTGCACGCGCGCGGCGCGCCAGCTCGGGTACACGGTCGCCGCCAGCGACAGCAGCAGCGAGATCACGGCGATCGGCACGATGTCGGCGGCCTGCGGATCCGACGGCAGCGCGCTGATGAAATAGATCGACGGATCGAGAAAGTGCACGCCGAAGGCGTGCTCGATCACGCGGCACGATGACGTCCAGGTTGCAGGCCAGCAGCACATCCGCCGGCGACGCCCAGCAGCGTGCCGGCGACGCCGATGAGACCGCCCTGCACGATGAAGATCGCCATGACGCTGCGCCGGGCTGGCGCCCAGTGTCCGCAGGATGGCGATGTCCGACTGCTTCTCGGTGACGGTCATGACCATGGTCGAGACGAGATTGAAGGCGGCCACGGCGACGATCAGCGTGAGGATGACGAACATCATGCGCTTTTCGACCTTGACGGCGGCGAACCAGGTCTTGTTCTGGGTGGTCCAGTCGCGCGCCCACAGGTTCTGGCCCAGGCTGCGCGTCAGGCGCTGCGCCACGTCGGGAGCGCGCTGCATGTCGCGGATGCGCAGGCGCACGGCATTGGGCCCGTCCTGGCGGAAGACCCGCTGGCCGTCGCCCAGCGCAATCACCGCCAGCGCGCTGTCGTATTCGTAGTGGTTGGAGGCGAACGTCGCCAGCACGTGGAACTGCTTGACGCGCGGCAGCACGCCGGCCGGCGTGAAGCTGCCCTGGGGCGCCACCAGGGTGATCCGGTCGCCCGGGCCGACGCCCAGCGCGCGCGCCAGGTCGACCCCCAGCACGATGCCGAACTCGCCGTCCCTGAGCGCGGTGATCGGTGCGCCCTGCAGGTGCCGACAGCACGTCGGAGACCGCCGGCTCGAGCGCCGGATCGACGCCTTCGACCAGCGCCCCGCGCACGACGCCGTCGCGCACGAACATCGCCTGCGATTCGAGCACCGGGGCGGCGGCGACGACCTCGGGATCGCGCCGCGCAAGCTGCGCCACGGCCGCCCAGTCGGCGATCGTGCCGGTCTCGGACTGGATCTCGATGTGCGGCAGGACCGACAGCATGCGGTCGCGCACCTCGTGCTGGAAGCCGTTCATCACGCTGAGCACGACGATGAGGGCCATCACGCCCAGCGCGATGCCGGCCATCGACGCCGCCGAGATGAACGAGATGAAGGCATTGCGGCGGCGCACGCGCCGGCCGGCCCGCGTATAGCGCAGGCCGATGAGCACTTCGTACGGAATGTTCAAGGAGGCGTCGGCCGGTTGACGATGCGGTGGAAAAGCGGGACTCGCGGCCGGGGATTCTAGCGAAACGGCGCCGGGCCGCGCCACGGCGCCTGCTGCCCCTGCCCCCGCTACACTGGCCGACATGGATTGGACCTTGCTTGTTCCCGGGGCGCTGCTGCCGGCGCCGCTGGCGCCGGAGCTGACGCGGGCGCTGCAGGCACCGCGGCTGGTCCGCTGGCTGCTGGACGCGCGCGCGGCGCCGGAACCGGCGGGCGCCGGCGACCTCGCGCTGGCGCCGGGCGCGACGACAACGCCGCATTGGGCCTGGCTGGCAGCGGCCTTCGGTCTCGATTCCGACGCACCGGTAACGGCGCCGTACGCCTGGCATGGCGCGGCGGCGCCGGAACCGGCGTCCGCCCCGGACGGCGCGACCTGGATCGCCCGTTGCGATCCGGTACACATGGCCATCGCGCGCGATCATTTCGTCGTCACGGACCTGGGCGCGGCGCCGTTGCGCGCGGACGAGGCACGGCAACTGATGGCCGAGGCCAATGCCGCCCTGGCCGCGCGCGCGGCGCAGGACGGCACCGGGCCGCTGCGTCTGGCGGCGCGCGCCGGCCACTGGTATCTGCTGGCCGCCGCACCGCTGCAATTGCGCACCTTCGCGCTCGACGGCGTGCTGGGCCGCTCGGCACAGGACCGCCTGCCGACGGGAACCGACGCGCGCCGCTGGCGCATCCTGGCCAACGACGTCCAGATGTGCTGGCATGCCAGCGCCGTCACCGCGGCACGCGAGGATGCCGGCCAGCGCAGCGCCAACGCGCTGTGGCTGCACGGCGGCGGCCGCTGGCAGCCGCTGGCGGCTGCGCGCGCGGTGCAGCTGCGCATGCCTGCCGACTCGGCCGAAGCCGCCACCGCGCGCGGCTGGCTCGATGCCGCGCGTGCCGGCGCGCCGGCGCCGGCGCCGGCGCCGCGCGCGCTGCCGGACAACGCCACCGTGGCGCTGGAACGGACGCTGTTCGACGCCCATGCGCACCAGGCCTGGGAGACGTGGCTGGCACGACTGCCGCAGCTCGAGGAGCGGATCGACGCCGAACGCGCCGCCGCCCGCGCCGCCGGCGCGCGCGACCTGCGCCTGGTGCTGTGCGGGACGCACCAGGCGCGCAGCATCGCGCTGCCCCTGGCCGCCGGCTGGCGGCCCTGGCCGCACCGCGTGCCGCGGCAGCCGGGGCCGCTGCTGCAGCGCTGGCTCGCCGAGGCCGCGCCATGAGCACGACCTTTCGCACGCGCGACTTCGATCCGGCCACGGCCCGCCGGCTGCAGGCGCTGGGCGTACCCGCGGCGCTGGCGCGCGCGCTGGCGGCGCGCGGCATCAGCACCGAGGCCGACCTGACGCTGTCGACGCGGCAGCTGCACGCGCCGGCCACGCTGCTGCAGCTGGACGCGGCCGCGCAGCTGCTGGCCGATGCCATCGAGGCGCGGCGCCGGCTGCTCATCGTTGCCGACTACGATTGCGATGGCGCAACCGCCTGCGCGGTGGGACTGCGCGGCCTGCGCGCCATGGGCGCGCAGGTCGATTACCTGGTGCCCAACCGCTTCGAGTACGGCTATGGCCTGACGCCGGAACTCGTCGACCTGGCCGCGCAGGGACGGCCCGACCTGATCATCACCGTCGATAACGGCATTGCCAGCATCGACGGCGTGGCCCGCGCCCGCGAACTGGGCATCGACGTCCTGATCACCGACCACCACCTGCCGGCCGAGCGCCTGCCGGCGGCGCGCGCCATCGTCAACCCGAACCAGCCCGGCTGCGGCTTTGCCTCCAAGAACCTGGCCGGCGTCGGCGTCATCTTCTACGTGCTGCTGCAGCTGCGTGCCGAGTTCCGCCGCCGCGGCCGCTACGACGAAAGCACGCAACCGCGCCTCGATGCACTGCTCGACCTCGTCGCGCTGGGCACCGTGGCCGACCTGGTGCGGCTCGACCGCAACAACCGGATACTGGTGCAGTCCGGCCTGGAGCGCATCCGCCGCGGCGCGATGCAGCCGGGCCTCGCCGCGCTCTTTCGCGTCGCCGGGCGCGATCCGCGCAGTGCGCGCGCCAGCGACCTGGGCTTCGCGCTGGGGCCGCGCATCAACGCCGCCGGGCGCCTCACCGACATGACGCAGGGCATCGAATGCCTGATCTGCGACGATCCGGCACAGGCGCTGGAGCTCGCCCAGCGCCTGGACACGCTGAACCGCGAGCGGCGCCAGATCGAGTCCGAGATGCAGGCCGACGCACAGATCGACCTGGATGCGGCCGAACGCGAGTGCGGGGTCGACGGGCAGGCCGGTGGCCTGGCGCAGCAGCGCACGATCACGATGTTCCGCGAAGGCTGGCACCCGGGCGTGGTCGGACTGATCGCCTCGCGCGTGAAGGAGCGCCATCACCGCCCGACCATCGCCTTCGCCCGCGCCGACGGCGCCAGCCTGCGCGGATCGGGCCGTTCGATCGACGGCGTCCACCTGCGCGACACGCTGGACCGCGTCACCAAGCAGCATCCGGGCATGATCCTGCGCTTCGGCGGCCATGCGATGGCGGCCGGCCTGACCATCGGCGCCGACGCGCTGGCGGCCTTCACGCGCGCGTTCGAGGCCGCGGCCCGGGAGACCACCGACGCCGCCCTGTACGCGCGCACGGTGGCGGTCGACGGCGCGCTGGAACCCGGCGAGATCAACCATGCGCTGGTGACGGCGCTGCAGGGCATCGTCTGGGGCCAGGGTTTCGCCGAACCGCTGTTCGCCAACGAGTTCGCGGTGGTCGACCAGCGCCTGGTCAAGGACACCCACCTCAAGCTAACGCTCGAGCTGGCCGGGCAGCGCTGGCCGGCGATCTGGTTCCGCCGCGTCGAGGCCCTGCCCGACCGCGCGCTGCTGGCCTACCGTCCGACCATCGATGAATTCCGCGGGCAGCGGCGCGTGTCGCTGATCGTCGAGCAGATGGGGTGAGGGCAGCCGCGCCCGACCCCGTATAATCGCGCACGCATCGCAGGACGCCCCATGGACGCCGAACAGCTCAACCACATCGCCGCAACGCTCAACGACCTCAATGCTCGCCTGGGCGAGCTGCGGAGGTACCTTTGACGTCGATGCCAAGGAAAAGCGCCTGATCGAGGTCGCCCGCGAACTCGAAGCCCCGGACGTCTGGAGCGACCAGAAGCGCTCGCAGGAACTGGGCAAGGAAAAGAAGCTGCTCGAGGACGTCGTCACGCGCGTGCGCCGCATCACCGGCGAACTGGGCGACGCCGCCGAACTCTTCGAACTGACGCGCGCCGAGGAGGACGAGGCGACGCTGGCCTCGATCGCGGCCGACGTGCAGGCGCTCGAGCGCCAGATCGGCGACCTGGAATTCCAGCGGATGTTCAACAATCCGCTCGACCCGAACAACTGCTTCCTGGACGTGCAGGCCGGGTCCGGCGGCACCGAGGCCCAGGACTGGGCGGCGATGCTCGAGCGCATGTACCTGCGCTACGCCGAGCGCAAGGACTTCAAGGCCGAGCTGCTCGAGGAGTCGGCCGGCGAGGTCGCCGGCATCAAGAGCGCGACCATCAAGATCACCGGTCCGTATGCCTTCGGCATGCTGCGCACCGAGATCGGCGTCCACCGGCTGGTGCGCAAGTCGCCGTTCGACTCCAATGCCCGGCGCCACACCTCCTTTGCCAGCGTCTTCGTCTACCCCGAGGTGGACGATACCGTCGAGGTCGAGATCAACCCGGCCGACCTGCGCATCGACGTCTTCCGCGCCTCCGGCGCGGGCGGGCAGCACGTGAACAAGACCGAGTCGGCGGTTCGCATCACCCACCTGCCGACCAACGTGGTCGTGCAGAGCCAGAACGACCGCTCGCAGCATCGCAACCGCGCCGAATGCATGGCCATGCTCAAGTCGCGCCTGTACGAGCTCGAGATGCGCAAGCGCCTCGCCGAGCAGAACAAGCTCGAGGCCTCCAAGACCGACATCGCCTGGGGGCACCAGATCCGCTCCTACGTGCTCGACCAGTCGCGCATCAAGGACCTGCGCACCAACGTCGAGATCGGCAACACGCAGGCGGTGCTCGACGGCGACCTGGACGAGTTCATCTCGGCCAGCCTCAAGCAGGGCGTCTGAGCGCGCTGCCGCAGCGCCGCGCCGACCCGCAAGCGCATCCCCGTGGAAGGACTGCCGTGACGATGGAAGCCGATATTCCCGACGACAACCAGGTGTTCGCGGAGCGCCGTGCCAAGCTCGCCGCCCTGCGCGCCCGGGGCCCGGCATTCCCCAACGATTTCACGCGCACCCACCTGGCCGCGGCGC
Organism: uncultured beta proteobacterium; assembly: GCA_963781975.1. Classification (GTDB taxonomy): domain Bacteria; phylum Pseudomonadota; class Gammaproteobacteria; order Burkholderiales; family Burkholderiaceae_F; genus GJ-E10. Next base: position 21,511 of record CAWAHT010000005.1, on the reverse strand, counting down.
TGCACGGCCAGTACGACGGCCAGACGCTCGAGGCCCTCGAGCAGCAGCCGGTCACGGTCGCCGTCGCCGGCCGCCTCATGCTCAAGCGCCTGATGGGCAAGGCGAGCTTCGCCACGCTGCAGGACGGCAGCGGACGGCTGCAGCTGTTCGTCAACGACGAGGACGCCGGCGCGGCGGCGCACGAGGACTTTCGCCACTGGGACATCGGCGACATCGTCGCCGCCACCGGCACCCTGTTCAAGACGCGGCGCGGCGAGCTGTCCGTGCGCTGTCGCGGCCTGCGCCTGCTGGCCAAGGCCCTGCGCCCCCTGCCCGACAAGTTCCACGGCCTGGCCGACCAGGAGCAGCGCCATCGCCAGCGCTACGTCGACCTGATCGTCAACGAATCGACGCGCCGCACGTTCGAGATCCGCGCGCCGCACCGTCGCCGCCGTGCGCCAGTTCCTGGTCGCGCACGACTTCCTCGAGGTCGAGACGCCGATGCTGCACGTCGATCCCGGGCGGCGCGGCGGCCCAGCCGTTCGTCACGCACCACAATGCGCTCGACCTGGACATGTACCTGCGCATCGCGCCCGAGCTCTATCTCAAGCGCCTGGTCGTCGGCGGCATCGAGCGCGTCTTCGAGATCAACCGCAACTTCCGCAACGAAGGCATCAGCCCGCGGCACAATCCCGAATTCACGATGCTCGAGTTCTACGCGGCCTACCACGAAGTGCGCTGGATGATGGACTTCACCGAGCAACTGCTGCGCGCGGTGGCCGTCGCCAGCACCGGCAGCGCGACGCTTCAGTACCAGGGCCGGACGATCGACCTGGCGCCGCCCTTCGCCCGCCTGCGCGTGGTCGAGGCCATCGTGCGCGCACGCGCCGCAGTACGCGCGCGCAGCCGCTGCACGACGCCGCCTGGCTGCGCGCCGAGCTCGCCCGCCTCGGCGCCGAACCGGCGCCGGCGCGCCGGGCGTCGGCGCGCTGCAGCTGGCGCTGTTCGAGGAGGTCGCCGAGGCCGAGCTGATGGCAGCCGACCTTCATCATCGACTACCCGGCCGAGGTCTCGCCGCTGGCACGCGCCGCCGACGCCGATCCGGACATCACCGAGCGCTTCGAGCTGTTCATCGCCGGGCGCGAAACGGCCAACGGCTTCTCCGAGCTCAACGATCCGGAGGACCAGGCCGCGCGCTTCCAGCGCCAGGTCGAGGCCAAGGACGCCGGCGACGAGGAGGCGATGTACTACGACGCCGACTACATCCGCGCGCTCGAATACGGCATGCCGCCGACCGGCCGGCTGCGGCATCGGCATCGACCGCCTGGTGATGCTGCTGGCCGACGTCGCCAACATCCGCGACGTGATCCTCTTTCCGCACATGCGCCCGGAGTAGAACGCTTGGCGCCGTCGATCGACGCAGCTGCAGGCCCGCATCCGGGCCCGCGCGCAGCTGGCCGCGGCGCCCGATGCCGTCTCGCCTGGTGGTCGCGCGCCAGGCCTGCGGCAGCCTGGAGCCGCGCGTCGCGGCGCGCCTGGCGCAGGGCATCAGCGGCCTGTCGCTCAATGACGGGCTGCTCGAGCTGCGCGACGACGGCCTGGACGTCGCCGCGCCGCTCGGAGCGCCTGCAATGGGCCGCGCAGCTGCTGCTCAAGGACGGCTTCATCGGCGCCTGGCGCAACGAGAACCTGGAAATCCGCGCCCACCCGGACGGGCCCGCGCTGGCCTGGATCGACCGCTGCGCCGTGCGCGTGCTGGGCATCACGACGCTATTCGGTCCACCTCAACGGCTACGCGGCCGACGGCCGGACTGGTGGTGGCACGGCGCGCGGCCCACAAGCGGGTCGATCCCGGCCTGTGGGACAACCTGGCCGGCGGCATGATCGCCGCCGGCGAAAGCGTGCGCACGGCACTGGAGCGCGAGGCGTTCGAGGAGGCCGGCATCGACGTGACCCGCCTCGCGGTGACCGCCGGCGCGCGCATCTCGGTGCGCCGGCCGATCGCCGAAGGCACGCTGGCCGAGGCCGTGCACGTCTTCGACGTCACGCTGCCCGAGGGCACGGCGGTGATCAACCAGGACGGCGAGGTGGAACGCTTCGAGACCCGCCCCGTCGACGCGGTTCTGGGCGCCATCGAGCGCGACGAGTTCACGGTCGAGGCGGCGCTGGCGATCCTCGATTCGCTGCAGCGGCGCGGCTACGACCGCGATACGCCCGCGCGGCCGCAGAGGGACTAGGTCAGGTCTCGGCGATCCACGCCATCTGGATCGCCTCCAGGATCTTCTCGTTGGAGCGATCCGGGGGATCGACGAAGCCGGGCAGCGCGCACACCCACCGGTGCAAATCGGTAAAGCGGATGGTGCGCGGATCGATCTCGGGATGGGCGTCGGCCAGGGCCAGGGCAAGTTCCAGCGAATCGGTCCAGTGCAGGGGCGTGGCGGGCATGATGTCTCTACTTGCCTTCCTTGACCTGGTTGATCGAATAGCGCGGAATCTCGATCACCAGGTCGGTGCCGGCGACGATAGCCTGGCAGGACAGGCGCGACAGCCGCGTGAGACCCCAGGCCTTGTCCAGCAGGTCGTCCTCGTCCTCGGCCGACGGATCGAGCGAGGCAAATCCCTCGCGCACGATCACGTGGCAGGTCGTGCACGCGCAGGACAGCTCGCAGGCGTGTTCCACCGGGACGCCGGCCTCGAGCAGCGCGCGGCATATGCTCTGCCCGCGCGCCGCCGTGACGGTGGCGCCCTCGGGGCAGATCTCCTCATGCGGCAGTACGCGGATCGTGGGCATGGCTAGGCCGGCGTCTGCGGCCGTGCGGCGGGCAGCACTTCGTCGATGCGGGCTCCGGTGAGGGCCGCGCGGATCGACCGGTTCATGCGCTGCATGGCGAACTCCTCGGTGGCGGCCGCCAGGCCGGCGTTGGCCGCGGCGATCGCATCGGCATCGCCGTGCCCGGCCGCATCCAGGACCCGCGCGACGGCCGCGTCGATCGCCGCGCGGGCCTCGGGTTCGAGCAGGTCGCCATCGGCGCGCAGCGCACTGCGCGCCGCCTCGACCATGCGCTGCGCATCGACCTGCTGCTCGCGCAGCATGCGTGCACCGCGGTCGGCGGCGGCAGCGCCCATGGAGTCGGACAGCATGCGCGTGATGTCGTCGTCGCTCAGGCCGTAGGACGGCTTGACCGTGACCGACGCCTCCACGCCGCTGCCCAGCTCGCTGGCGCTGACCGCCAGCAGGCCGTCGGCGTCGACCTGGAAGCGCACCCGCACCCGCGCCGCGCCGGCCGGCAACGGCGGGACGCCGCGCAGCTCGAAGCGCGCCAGCGAGCGGCAATGATCGACCAGTTCGCGCTCGCCCTGCACCACGTGCACGGCGATGGCGCTCTGGCCGTCGCGGAAGGTGGTGAAGTCCTGGGCGCGCGCGGTCGGAATGGTGGAGTTGCGCGGGATGATCTTTTCGACCAGGCCGCCCATGGTCTCGATGCCCAGCGACAGCGGAATCACATCGAGCAGCAGCCACTCGTCGGTGGCCGTGCGGTTGCCCGCCAGCAGGTTGGCCTGCATGGCGGCGCCCAGCGCCACGACCTGATCAGGGTCGCGGTCCACCAGCGGCGCCTGGCCGAAGAAATCGGCCACCGCCTGGCGCAGGTGGGGCATGCGCGTCGCGCCGCCCACGAGCACCACGCCGTTGACCGCGGACAGGGGCACCTGCGCATCGCGCAACGTGCGCCGCGTGGCGTCGATGGTCTTCTTCACCAGGTGCTGCGTGAGGCCGACGAAGGTATCCGCGTTGATGTTCAGGTTGACCCAGTGGCCATCGCTCAGGCGCTCCTGGATAGTGGCCTGGCTGCGGCTCGACAGCAGCTCCTTGGCTGCCCGCGCGCGCACGGTCAGCAGGCGGCTGTCCTCGGGGCCGAGCAGCGACAGCTTGGCCTGCTCCAGCGCCCAGCAGTACAGGCGATGGTCGAAATCGTCGCCGCCGAGCGCCGTGTCGCCGCCGGTGGCCAGCACCTCGAAGACGCCCTTGCTCAGACGCAGCACCGAGACGTCGAAGGTGCCGCCGCCGAGGTCGAAGACCACGAAGATGCCTTCGGCCCCGGTGTCCAGTCCGTAGGCGATGGCGGCGGCCGTGGGCTCGTTGAGCAGGCGCAGCACCGGGATGCCGGCCAGCCGGGCCGCGTCACGCGTGGCCTGGCGCTGCGCATCGTCGAAATACGCCGGCACCGTGATGACCGCGCCCACCAGCGCCCCGCCCAGCGCCGCCTCGGCACGGCTGCGCAGTACATGCAGGATCTCGGCGGAGACCTCGACCGGGCTCTTGACGCCGGCGGCGGTGCGGATCTGCACCATGCCGGGCGCGTCGACGAAGTCGTAGGGCAGATTCTCCGCATGCTGCACGTCGCGCAGCCCGCGCCCCATGAAGCGCTTGACCGAACTGATCGTGTTGCGCGGATCGGCCGACGCGTGCGCCATGCGCCTCGTGGCCGATCTGCAGTGCCGCGTCGGCGCGGTAGCGCACGACCGACGGCAGCAGCGGCCGGCCGTGCTCGTCGGCCAGCACCTGCGCCTGGCCGCTGCGCACGGCGGCAACCAGCGAATTTGTCGTGCCCAGGTCGATGCCGACCGCAATGCGATGCTGGTGCGGCGCGGTGGATGCGCCCGGTTCGGAGATCTGCAGCAGCGCCATGGCTATTGCCCGGTGGCGGCGGCATCCGCCCGTTCGGCGGCGACGCGGCCGATCTCGCCCGCCATCTTGTCGAGGAACATCAGCGCGCGCACGTAGGGTGCGGCCGCCGCGAAATCGCCGTGCTGGTCCATCGCCGCGGCCATCTGCCCCAGCACCTGCACGCGCTCCGCGGCCACTTCGGCCGCCAGCGGGGCGACGGCGCCGGGCGCGCCGCCGCGGACCTCGTCCAGGCGCTCGTGCCAGTCCATCTGGCGCTGCAGGAACGCCGCCGGCAGCGCCGCCGCGCCCGCGCCCTCGACGGCCACGCCATGCAGCCGGCACAGGTGTACCGCGCGGCGCGCGTCATCGCGCAGCGTCTCGTAGGCTTCGTTGGCATGGCTGGCCAGCTGCATCGCCGCGCGGCGTTCGGCCGGGCCGGCGGCAGCGTGGCGGTCGGGGTGCACCTGGATCTGCACCTGCCGATAGGCCCGGGTCAGGGCCTGGGGATCAATGGCGAACCGCGGTGCAATCCCGAAGAGGGCGAAGTATTCCGGAAACGGCGCGGACACGGATCAGCGGCACTTCAGACCCGAAACGATTCGCCGCAACCGCAGCGATCCTTTTCATTGGGATTGTTGAACTTGAAGCCTTCGCTCAGGCCCTCGCGCACGAAATCGAGCTCCGTGCCGTCGAGATAGGCCAGGCTGCGGGGGTCGACGAGGACCTTGACGCCGTTGCTCTCGAACTGCGCGTCGGCGGGGTCGGCCGCATCGGCGAATTCGAGCTTGTAGGCCATGCCGGAACAGCCGGTGGTGTGCACGGCGATGCGCACGCCGACGCCCTTGCCGCGGCGGCTGAGGTAATCGGCCACATGGCGGGCGGCGCGTTCGGTGAGGGTCACTGCCATGGCGATGCTCAGGCTGCGCGGGCCACCGGCGCGGCGGCGGCGTCCTGGCCGGCGGCGGCCGGCGCCGGTGCCGCGTGCTTGTGGCGGTAGTCCTCGATGGCTGCCTTGATGGCGTCCTCGGCCAGGATCGAGCAATGGATCTTGACCGGCGGCAGCGCCAGTTCGTCGGCGATCTGGGTGTTGCGGATCTTCATCGCCTCGTCGAGGGTCTTGCCCTTGACCCATTCGGTGACGAGCGAGCTCGACGCGATCGCCGAGCCGCAGCCGTAGGTCTTGAAGCGGGCATCCTCGATGATGCCGCCCTCGCCGACGCGGATCTGCAGCTTCATGACGTCGCCGCAGGCCGGCGCGCCGACCATGCCCGTACCGACGGCATCATCCGCACGATCGAACGACCCGACATTGCGCGGGTTTTCGTAGTGATCGACGACTTTCTCGCTGTAGGCCATTTTGGCTCTCCTTGGGATCCGCTGTTCTATCCGCTTTTAGTGTGCCGCCCACTGCACGGTGCTGAGGTCGACGCCCTCGAGGTGCATTTCCCACAGCGGCGACATCGACCGCAGCTTGGCAACCTTCTCGGCAAGCAGCCGGACGGCGAAATCGACTTCCTCGGCCGTGGTGAAGCGCCCCACCGTGAAGCGGATGGAGCTGTGCGCCAGCTCGTCGCTGCGGCCCAGGGCGCGCAGCACGTAGGAAGGCTCGAGGCTGGCCGAGGTGCAGGCCGAACCGGAGGACACCGCGATGTCCTTGATCGCCATGATCAGCGATTCGCCCTCGACGAAATTGAAGCTGACGTTGAGGTTGTGCGCCACGCGGCGATCGGGATCGCCGTTGAGGTAGACCTCGTCGATCTGGCGCAGGCCGTTCCAGCAGACGGTCGCGCAGCGCGCGGATGCGCTCGTTGTCGGCCGCCATGTCGGTGCGCGCGATGCGGAACGCCTCGCCCATGCCGACGATCTGGTGGGTCGGCAGCGTGCCGGAGCGCAGGCCGCGCTCATGGCCGCCGCCGTGCATCTGCGCCTCCAGGCGCACCCGCGGCTTGCGCCGCACGTACAGCGCGCCGATGCCCTTGGGGCCGTAGGTCTTGTGCGCCGAAAACGACATCAGGTCGACGTTGCAGCGCGCCCAGGTCGATCGTCGACCTTGCCGGTGGCCTGCGCGGCATCGACGTGGAGCAGGATGCCGCGCTCGCGGCACATGCTCGCCCAGCGCCGCGATGTCCTGGATGACGCCGATCTCGTTGTTGACGAACATCACCGACGCCAGGATGGTGTCGGGCCGCAGGCTGGCGGTAAAGCGGGCGATGTCGAGCAGGCCGTCGGCGGCGACGTCGAGGTAGGTCACCTCGAAGCCCTCGCGCTCGAGTTCGCGCATGGTGTCCAGCGTGGCCTTGTGTTCGGTCTTGACCGTCACGAGGTGCCGCCCCTTGTCGCGGTAGAAGTGCGCCGCGCCCTTGAGCGCCAGGTTGATGGATTCGGTGGCGCCGGAGGTCCAGATGATCTCGCGCGGATCGGCCTTGACCAGCGCCGCCACCTGCTCGCGCGCCTGCTCGACCGCGCGCTCGGCATCCCAGCCGAAGGCGTGGCTGCGCGAGGCCGGGTTGCCGAAGTTTCCCTGCAGGAACGGCAGCATCTTCTCCAGCACGCGCGGATCGACCGGCGTGGTCGCGGAGTAGTCGAGGTAGATGGGCAGCTTCATGGTTTCCTGCGCGGTTCAGCCGACGGTGGTGCTTTCGTCCACCGGACGCGAACCCGTCCAGCGGTTGTTCGCGGGTGGCGCCACCGGACGCACGGCCGTCGCCTGCTGGGCGACCAGGTTGGCAAGCGACACCGAATCGAGGAAATCGACCATGTGCCGGTTCAGGCTCGCCCACAGATCGTGCGTCATGCAGCGATGGTCATTATCGCAGTTTGCGCGCCCCGAGCACTGGGTGGCGTCGAGCGGCTCGTCGACGGCGAAGATGATGTCGGCCACGGAGATATCGGCGGCGGCCTTGCCCAGCCGGTAGCCGCCCCCGGGGCCGCGCGTGCTCTCCACGAGCCCGTGCCGGCGCAGCTTGGCAAAGAGCTGCTCGAGGTAGGAAAGCGAGATGGTCTGGCGCTGGCTGATGCCGGCAAGGGTCACCGGACCCTTGTGCTGACGCATGCCGAGGTCGATCATGGCCGTGACCGCAAATCTACCCTTGGTAGTCAATCGCATAGTCGTCCCCAGTGAAAGTCATGGGTACCACGCTCGTCGCCAGCGGCAGGAAGCCCCACGGAATCCCATCCAACCTTGCAACAGTCGGAATGGTAGTTAACCCAAGCAAATTGGTCAAGTATTAATGTCCTGGACAAAAAATGCAGCGGGGAAAAAAATCCGGCAATCCAGGCCGGTCTTGAACCGGGGCCGTTGGTGCTTCGACCGCGGCAGGGGCGCCAGATGCCCCCGCCACCATCGATCCAGGCCTCGCTGTATTTATACCTTAAATAAACCTCAGGCCGCGGCGTACATCGTCGCGCGCTTGCGCACCACCTCGATCAGCCCCTGGCAGGCATCCTCGACGTAGTCGAGCACGGTATTGAAGCCCTCCGGTCCGCCGTAGTACGGGTCGGGTACCGTGGCCGCATCGTGCTCGCCGGCAAAGCGCATCAGCAGGTGCAGCTTGTGCTTGTGCGCCTTCGGGCACTGCTGCTGCAGCAGCGCGAGGTTCTCCCAGTCCATCGCGAGGATAAGGTCGAAATCGCGGAAATCCTCCTGCGTCACCTGGCGCGCGCGCAGGTCGCTGATGTCGACGCCGCGGCGCTTGGCGGCCTGCTGGGCACGGGCATCGGGCGGCTCGCCGACGTGATAGGCGTGCGTACCGGCGGACTCGACCTGGACCGTCGATTCCAGCCCGGCCTCGGCAATCATCTTGCGGAAGACTCCCTGGGCCGTCGGGGAGCGGCAGATGTTGCCCATGCAAACAAACAGTACCTTCGTCATATACATCGTGCCTTTCGGATTCGAGGCGATCCTTCCCGCCCCTTGTTCACGGTGGGCGGTTTTGCCGCCCCCGGCCTCCCCTCTTATGCTTTGCATTTGCGTTTCCAATTCCCGTTACTGTCGAAAAAGACCTGAATCCTGGCAAATAGTTCACGGGATCGTCCGTCCGGAGGCTGACGCAAGTGCGCAGACGCCACAACCCCGCAGATCGGGGTCACGCGGCCTGCCCCAGTTGCGCGGTCGAATCGTGGCCCTCCAGGCCGAATACCCGGCCGCGCAGCAGCGCCAGCTGGTCGCGCACCTGCGCCGCCTTCTCGAACTGCAGGTTCTTGGCCAGATCCAGCATCTGCTTTTCGAGCCGTTTGATCTCCCGGCCGAGCTGGCGTTCCCTCATGCTCTGATAACTGGGCACCGCGTCGGCCGCCGGCGGGCGGGCGTCCGCGCCCGCAGCGCCGACGATCCCGTCGATGAGTTCGCGCACCTCCTTGTGCACGCCGCGCGGCACGATGCCGTTGGCCGGATTGAACGCGGTCTGGCGCGCGCGGCGCCGATCGGTTTCGTCCATCGCGCGGCGCATCGAATCGGTGACCGCATCGGCGTACAGGATGGCGGTGCCCTCGAGATTGCGCGCCGCGCGGCCGATGGTCTGGATGAGCGAACGTTCGGAGCGCAGGAAGCCTTCCTTGTCGGCATCGAGGATGGCCACCAGGCCGACCTCGGGCAGATCCAGGCCCTCGCGCAGCAGGTTGATGCCCACGACGACGTCGAAGATGCCGTTGCGCAGGTCGCGCAGGATCTCGACGCGCTCGACGGTGTCGACGTCGGAATGCAGGTAGCGCACCTTGACGCCGTGCTCGCCGAGGAAGGTCGGTGAGGTCCTCGGCCATGCGCTTGGTGAGCGTCGTGATCAGCACCCGCTGGCCCTGCGCGGCGCGCAGCGTGATCTCGGACAGCACGTCGTCGACCTGGCGTGCGCGCCGGGCGCACTTCGATGCGCGGATCGACCAGCCCGGTGGGCCGCACCAGCTGCTCGACCACCTGCGTCGAGCGCTGCAGCTCGTAGGTCGGCCGGCGTCGCCGACACGAAGATGCAGCGGCGCATCTTGCGCTCGAACTCGTCGAAGCGCAGCGGCCGGTTGTCCAGTGCCGAGGGCAGGCGAAAGCCGTACTCGACCAGCGTTTCCTTGCGCGAGCGGTCGCCCTTGTACATCGCGCCCAGCTGCGGCACGGTGACGTGCGACTCGTCGATGAACATCAGCGCATCGCTGGGCAGGTAGTCGATCAGGGTCGGCGGCGGTTCGCCCGGCGCGGCGCCCGACAGGTGCCGCGTGTAGTTCTCGATGCCCTTGCAAAAACCGATCTCGGAGAGCATTTCCAGGTCGAAGCGGGTGCGCTGCTCCAGGCGCTGGGCCTCGACCAGCTTGCCGGCGCCGTGCGAGCTGGGCGGCGCGCTCCTTGAGCTCGGCCTTGATGGTCTCGACGGCGCGCAGCACGGTATGGCGCGGCGTTACGTAGTGCGACGACGGGTAGACGGTGAAGCGCGGCACGCGCTGGCGCACGCGGCCCGGTCAGCGGATCGAACAGCTGGATGCTTTCGATCTCGTCGTCGAGCAGTTCGATGCGCACCGCGACCTCGGCGTGCTCGGCCGGGAAGACGTCGATCGTGTCGCCGCGCACGCGGAAGGTGCCGCGCACGAACTCGGCCTCGTTGCGCTCGTACTGCATCGAGACCAGGCGCGCGATGATGTCGCGCTGGCCGATGCGGTCGTTGTGCCGCAGCACCAGGATCATGGCGTGGTAGTCGTTGGGATTGCCGATGCCGTAGATCGACCGATACGGTGCCCACGATGATCGTGTCGCGCCGCTCGAGCAGCGACTTGGTGGCCGACAGGCGCATCTGCTCGATGTGCTCGTTGATGGCGCTGTCCTTCTCGATGAACAGGTCGCGCGCCGGCACGTAGGCCTCGGGCTGGTAATAGTCGTAATACGACACGAAATACTCGACCGCGTTGTGCGGGAAGAATTCGCGCATCTCCGCGTACAGCTGCGCCGCCAGCGTCTTGTTCGGCGCCAGGACGATGGCCGGCACGCCCGGCGTGGGCGATGACATTGGCCATCGTGAAGGTCTTGCCCGAACCGGTGACGCCCAGCAGCGTCTGGCAGACCAGGCCGTCGTCCACCCCTTCGCACAGGCGTGCGATCGCCTCCGGCTGATCGCCGGCCGGCGGGTACGGCTGATGCAGCCGGAATGGGGAATGTTGGTTCGAATTTGGCATGGCGCGTCGCATTGCAGTGCATGCCGCACTGCAACGGAACATCGTAGCATCGCAGCCCCGAAAAGCCTAGCCCCCTGCAAACTTCTTACAATACCTTCCTTTATAAATCAATGAGTTAGCCGGACGCGCTGACTCGTTTTCGGGAAGTCGAGCGGTGCTCGCTGGCGTGAAAGAAAAGCTTGCAAAAGCGGCCGAATTTGCCTTGTGTACACTGTCCGGTCGCCGATCCACAACCCTGGCGCGCCGTCCGCGTGCCTGATGCCGGCAGCGCGTGCGACGCCCGAATCGATGAACCCATCCCTGTTTGCAACACGTCGAACTGGCGCCCGCCGACCCGATCCTCGGCCTGAACGAGGCGTTCAACGCCGATGCCCGTCCCGGCAAGGTCAATCTTGGCGTCGGCGTCTACCTGGGCGAGGACGGCAAGATCCCCCTGCTCGACTCCGTGCGCCAGGCCGAGGCGGCACGGCTGCAGGCGCCCACGCCGCGCGGCTACGTGCCCATCGACGGGCTGCCGGCCTACAACCAGGGCGTGCAAAAACTGCTGTTCGGCAGCGATTCGGCGCTGATCCGCGACGGACGGCTGGTCACCGCGCAGGCCCTGGGCGGTACCGGCGCCCTGCAAGCTCGGCGCCGACATGCTCAAGCGCCTGCTGCCCGGCGCCACGGTGCTGATCAGCGACCCCAGCTGGGAAAACCACCGCGCGCTGTTCGAGGCCGCCGGCTTCGCGGTCGGCACCTACCCCTACTACGACGCGCAGACGCACGGGCTGAACTTCGCCGGCATGCGCGCGGCGCTGCAGGCGGCAACGCCCGGCACCATCGTCGTGCTGCACGCCTGCTGCCACAACCCCACCGGGGTCGATCTGACGCCGGAGCAGTGGCGCGAGATCGTCGCCATCGTGCGCGAGCGCCAGCCTCGTCCCGTACCTGGACATGGCCTACCAGGGCTTTGCCGAGGGCATCGAGGCCGACGGCGCCGCCGTCAGCGCGTTTGCCGACAGCGGCGCCGAGTGCTTCATCGCCAGCTCGTTTTCCAAGTCGTTCTCGCTGTACGGCGAGCGGGTGGGCGCACTGACCATCGTCGACCGGCAGCGCCGACGCCTCCAGGCGCGTGCTCAGCCAGCTCAAGCGGGTTATCCGCACCAATTACTCCAATCCGCCCACCCACGGCGGCGCACTGGTTGCGGCCGTTCTGGGCAGTCCGGAACTGCGCTCGCGCTGGGAAGCCGAGCTCGGCGGCATGCGCGAGCGCATCAAGGTGATGCGCGAGACGCTGGTCGGCCTGCTGCAGCAGCGCGTGGCCGGACGCGACTTCTCGTTCGTGCTCAAGCAGCGCGGGATGTTCTCGTACTCGGGCCTGACGGCGCCCCAGGTCGAGCGCCTGCGCACCGACTACGGCATCTACGCGCTGAGCTCGGGCCGCATCTGCGTTGCCGCGCTCAACCAGAAGAACGTCGCCGCGGTCGCCGACGCCATCGCCGCGGTACTGCACCGCTGAAGCGGCGCATTTCCCGGCTTTCCCAATCGCCACGGTCCTTATATAATGGCGGGCTGTTCCTCGATAGCTCAGTTGGTAGAGCGTCGGACTGTTAATCCGCAGGTCCCTGGTTCGAGTCCAGGTCGAGGAGCCAAGGATTTTTTTAAGTACAAGGCCTTAGCGGTCAACAGCCGCTAGGGCCTTTGCATTTGATGGCCCGTTTTGCGCTGATGGCAGTAAAAATGTCAGTGCACAGCAGGCCGGGCAAGGTCGCTTGAAGTCGCCCAACGGCGACTCTTGTCGCTCTTGCACCTCATCAAGCCGGATCACGCCCGGAAAATTCCCCCTTCATCGGGGCAAATTCCGTCGCGCCCCTGCGATATGCTCGCGCGCATGGGTCTACGCTTTCGTCGCCGCATCAAGATTCTGCCGGGCATCACGCTGAACCTGTCGCGTTCCGGCGTGAGTACGTCTGTCGGCGTGCGCGGTGCGCATGTCACCGTAGGCCACGGCCAGGTGCGCGAGACCGTAGGCATACCCGGCAGCGGCCTGAGCTATACGCACGTCCAGAGCGCCGACGGCCACGTCGACGACGCGCCGGCACCCGGGCCAGAGCGTTCGCTCCTCGCGCGCATCCTGGGCGGCATCTGGCACCTGGTGCTGCTGTTCGCGCTGGTGATCGGCGGCACTTTCGCCGTCGTCCTGGCCTACGCGACCCTGCACTGACCCCTGCGCAGTAAAAGCCTCGTCGGCACCGAGCGCCGCGCACTGAGCCGACCCGTGCGCCGGCCGGCGCCGGCCGGCGCACGGGATCGTGGCCGCGATAGTCCGCGCGCCGGGTCCGGCGTAGTGTCGGGAATCCGCCGGGGCGCGGGCACCAGCCTCCGGGCCCGGGACGCCCACCCGATCGGCCGTGAAAGGATCGCCATGATCAATCCCGTTGTCTGGTTCGAAATCTACGTGCAGGACATGCAGCGTGCCAAGGCGTTCTATGCGGCCGTGCTCGACGTCGAATTCACGCGGATCGGCACCAGCGACATCGAGATGTGGGGATTTCCGAGCGCGATGGAGGGCGCCGGTGTATCCGGATCGCTGGTGCGGATCCCCGGCATGGCTTCCGGCGGCAACAGCACCCTCGTGTATTTTCGCTGCACCGACTGCGCGACGCAGGCCGCCCGGGTCGCCGAGGCGGGCGGCCGCCTGGTCAAGCCGAAGATGGCGATCGGCCAGTACGGCTTCATCGCGCTGGCGGTCGACACCGAGGGCAACATGATCGGCCTGCATTCGATGCAGTAGCGCGCGGACCGCGCACCGGTCCGCTGCCGGCGCCCGCGGCGCAGCGGCACCGGCGCATGCGCGCCCGGCACGCCTGTGCGACGATGGCGGATGGCGACGGCATGTGGCGTCGGCCCGCCTGAACCCAACATGCCATTGCCGCCACCCCCACCCACCGCCACCGGCCGCGCACGCGCGCCGGGGCTGCTTGCCTGGCTGCCGGGCATCCAGGTGATGCGCATCTACCAGCGCGCGTGGCTGCCGCGGGACCTGGCGGCCGGCATCGTACTCACCGCGGTGCTGGTGCCGACCGGCATGGGCTATGCGGCCGCCGCCGGCCTGCCCCCGATCTGCGGCCTGTACGCCAGCGTCGCCCCGCTGCTGGTGTATGCCGTGCTCGGCCCCAGCCGCATCCTCGTGCTGGGTCCGGACTCGGCGCTGGCCGGCCTGATCGCCGCAACCGTCGCGCCGCTGGCGGCCGGCAATCCGCAGCAGGCGGTCGTGCTGGCAGGGATGCTGGCCATGCTTTCGGGGGCCCTGGCCGTCCTTGGCGGCCTGGCGCGCGTAGGATTCATCGCCAACCTGCTGTCGACGCCGATCCGCCTGGGTTACCTCAACGGCATCGCCCTCACCGTCCTGGTCGGGCAGCTTCCGACGCTGCTGGGCCTGCCATCGCAGGGCGGCAGCCTTGCGGACGAGGCGGCCGGACTCGCGCGCGCCATCGCGCACGCGCAGTTGCACACGGCGGCGGCTGTCGGCCTGGCCTGCCTGCTGCTGGTGCTGGCGCTGCGGCGCTGGCGCCCCGCGGTGCCCGGCGTGCTGATCGCGGTGGTGGGGGCCACGGCCGTGAACATGACCTTCGACCTGGCCGCAAGCACCGGCATGGCCGTGGTGGGGCCGCTGCCAGAGGGCCTGCCCGCGCTCAACGTGCCATGGGTGGCGCCGCACGACATCGTGGCGCTGCTGCCCGGCGCGCTGGCCATCGCGCTCGTGTCGCTCGCCGACATGATGGTGCTGGCGCGCACCCTTGCCAAGCGCAGCGGCCACGCGGTCGACATCGACCAGGAGATCTTCGCCCTGGGCGTAGCCAATATCGCGGCCGGACTTGGCCGCGGCTTTTCGGTCTCCGGCAGCAGTTCGCGCACGCCGGTCGCCGAGGCCGCCGGCGCGCGCACCCAGCTCACCGGCATCGTCGGCGCCGTGTGCATCGTCGTACTGCTCACCGCGGCGCCGCACCTGCTGCAGGACGTGCCGCGCGCCGCGCTGGCCGCCGTGGTCATCGCCGCCTGCGTCTCCCTCGCCGACCTGCCCGGAACGCTGCGGCTATGGCACCTGCGCCGCAGCGAGTTTGCGATCGCCGTCGTCTGCCTGCTGGGCGTCGCGCTGCTCGGCGTGATCCCGGGCATCTTCGCCGCGGTCGGCATCGCGCTGCTGAGTTTCGTCTGGCGCTCCTGGCGGCCGTACGACGCCGTGCTCGGGCGTGTGGCGGGCCTGCGCGGCTACCACGACGTGACGCGCCATCCGGAAGCGCAGATCATCCCGGGGCTGGTGCTGTTCCGCTGGGACGCGCCGCTGTTCTTTGCCAATGCCGAGACCTTCCGCGAACACGTGCTGCGGGCGGCGACCGGCGCGGCCACCCGGACCCGCTGGGTCGTGGTTGCGGCCGAGCCGGTCACCGACATCGACATCACGGCGGCGGACATGCTGGCCGACCTGGACCAGGAACTGCATGCGCTGGGCATGGACCTGGTATTTGCCGAGATGAAGGGCCCGGTCAAGGACCAGTTGAAGCACTACGGCTTGTTCGCCCGCCTCGGACACGAGAACTTCCACCCGACCGTCGGCCAGGCGGTCGACAGCTACGTTGCCGCGTTTGCGCAGGCCCAGGGCTAGACGGGCATCTCAGGTGCGCGCCAGCAGGTCGGTGATCGCGGCCAGCGCCGCGGCTGCATCCTCCTGCGGGAAATTGTGGCCGACGCCGGGCAGAACGCCCCGCTCGTAGGCGCCGGTGAAATGGCGCGCGTGGCTATCGACCGCGTCGGGCGGCCGGATGCCGTCGGCCGCGCCGTGCAGTGCGATGGTCGGCACGGCGATGGGGGGCTGGCGCGCCAGCGCGACCTCCAGCGCCGCGTAGGCCGGGTCGCCCGGTGCATAGCCGAAGCGATGGCGGTAGGAATGCACGACGACGTCGACGAAGTCGGGGTTGTCGAACGACGCCGCGGTGCGGGCGAATTCGGCCGCGGAAAATTTCCAGTTCGGCGACCACAGGCGCCACAGCAGCTCGCCCAGCGCATGCCGGTTCGCCGCAAGGCCGGCCCGGCCGCGCGGACTGTGCAGGTAGTACTGGTACCAGAGGCGGTGCTCGTGCTCCGGTGCCTGCGGCACCGCAAAGCCGGCGATGTCGTGGATGTTATAGCCGTCGCCGGTCACCAGGCAGCGCACCCGTTCGGGGAACAGCGCCGCGACGATGCAGGCCGCGCGCCCGCCCCAGTCGAAGCCGGCCAGCGCCACCCGCGGCAGCGCCAGCGCGTCGAGCAGATCGAGCAGGTCCTGCGCCAGCGCCCGTGCTGGCCGGAGCGCATTGTCCGCTCCGAGCGCAGGCGCGTCGCCCCGTAGCCGCGCAGGTAGGGCACGATGACGCGGCAGCCGCGCGCCGCCGGCGCCGGCGCCACGCCGTCGTAGCAGCGCGGATCGTACGCAAAGCCGTGCAGCAGGACGACCGGCGCGCCGTCGGCGGCGCCCCATTGCTCGCAGGCCAGATCCAGTACCGGCGTACGCACGATCGGCACGACGGGCACGACGGGCACGGCGGTCATCGCCGGTCTTCCTCAGCCGCGGCGCTCAATGCGCCGGCGCCGCCTCGGCGCCCGTTTCGAACAGCGCGATGCGGTCATCGATGTCCGGATGCGTGCTCAGGTATTCGGGCAGCGGCGCGTTGCCGCTGTCGCCCCGTCCGGCGTCGGCCGCCTGCGCCGCGGCGCGCGCGCCGCCAGCCGCCGCGACCAGTTGCCGGAACAACTGCGCCGCGCCACGCGTGCCGATGCCGTTGGCCTGCATGAGGTGCAGCGCAAAGAGGTCGGCGCCGTGCTCGGCCTGGCGCGAGTAGCGCAAGGCGGTCACGCCGCCGACGGCCCCGGCGGCGGTGCTCGAGAAATCGCCCAGGTACCAGAATGCCAGCGCCGACAGCAGGGCGCCGTGCAGCAGGGACCTGGCCGGATCGTGGAAATAGACGTGTCCCAGCTCGTGTCCCAGCATGGTCAGCAGTCCATCGGTATTGCCGTCGGCCATGGCGAGCAGCTCGTCGCCAACCACGATGATGCCGCCGGGCAGCGTGAACGCATTGGGCGTGCCGAAGCGGCGAAATTCGATGCGGTATGCGCCAAGCCCCGGCGGCAGCGCGAGCGCGCGCACGCGGGCGCGAACCTCCTGCTGGCGCGCCGCGGCGACGGTCGACGGCCGGAAGGCGCCGGCCTCGTCGAGGCTGCGCAATACCGCGGCCCCCAGTTGCGCCTCCAGCCCCGGCGGCGCGTGCGCGACCAGCTCGTCGACGGCAAGGGGAATGCCCCAGCGGTAGATCGCGGCCACCACGACGACGAATGCCACGACCACCGCCAGAACCCGGCCGGGCCGCGCCGCCATGCGCTCGGCGAGGCCCGGGCGCGTGCCCAGCGCGCGCAGCAGTTCCTGCGCCGCCGGCCCGTTGGCGATCTCGCATGAGGCCCCGTCGGGCAGGCCCAGCCGCACCGGTGCCGCGCCGCGCGCCGGCATCGGCACGAGCGCGCCGCGCGGCACGGTGCGCAGCATCTCGGCGCCGACGATGCGCAGATCGGCGCCGTCGAGCATCAGTTGCACCGGCACCGCCCGGCTCGAATGCCCGTCGAAATAGCGTGCCTCGATCATCGCCATGGCGGCGCGCGCGCAAGCCGCCTCACAGTGCCAGTTCGAAACCCAGCAGGTCGGCGGCCTCCTCGCCGACCGCCGCCGTTGCGCCGTCGGCCGCACCGGCGACGGCGGCTGCCGGATCGCCGCACCAGGCCACGCTGGTGAGTTCGTACCGCAGCGAGCGCACCACCGCGAACGGCCAGAACAGCCCCAGCGTGACGATGGTCGCGAGCAGGTTGCCGGCGCTGATGACCCACAGGCGCGTCCAGCGCATCCGGCTGGCGAAGGCGGCGCCGTCCAGCGTCGTGCTGTTCCAGACGAAATTCTGCGCCATCGTGCGCACCAGCGGCTGCACGCTCAGGACCGCGACGTAGAACACCGCGACGGCGGCGATGGCGCCCGCGATCTGGCCGGAACCGCCCGCCGCACGCACCTTGCCGGCCGTCAGCAGCATGATGATCAGGACGGCGGCAATGCCCCCGGCAACGGCCATGGCGATGAGCATGCCCAGGCCGGCCAGCGCGATGCCGTACGCGCCACTGACACGGCCGTCAAAGCCGAAGGCCAGCGTACCCAACCGGGCATTGCCATGCTGAAAGCGCTTTACCCGGAACCAGACCCACGGCGACAGGACCAGGAAGAGCAGCAGGAAAACGCCGGCGCCGACCGCCAGCGCCGGACTGGGCGGCGCGTTGGCGGCCAGGTGCGCGCGCGTCGCCAGGCCCCAGCCGGCGAAGGCGACGAACGCCAGCAGCGGCGGCAGGAATGTCGCATACGCGCCCCCCAGCGTGCCGGTGAAGCGGAACCGTATGCCGCGATAGCTGGAATTGGCCAGCCGGAAACGCAGCGACTTCCAGATGAGCCAGGGAAAGATCGCCACCAGCATGGCAACCACGGCCAGCCAGAGCGTCAGGGACACCTTGGCCGACTGGCTGTAGGCCACCAGCATGATCACGCCGACGATGCGTCCCTTGAGCAGGGCGATCGGCGAACCGTGGAACGCGAAGGGCGAACCATCGAGCAGGGTATTGCCGTAGAAGTACTCCAGCCGGCGCACCTTGGCCCACGCCGAGTAGATGCCCAGCGTCACGATGCTCAGCAGCAGGTTGACGATCCAGATGCCGAAGTAGTCGGATCCGCGGCCGGTGAAGGCGATCGCGTGGTGCCGCTCCTGCGCCGCCGCCGGCTCGCCGCTGGCGCTTTCGTCCATGATCCGCTCCCCCCGGAGACGCGCCATGGTAGCAGCCGGCGCGCCCGCGCCGGTGCGAAAATGGGCCGGCACCGCGCAATTGCAGCGCAAGGTGCGGAGTGACCGGCAGCCCGCGACCCTATAGCCTGAGACCTTCCTTGACCCGACACGCGAAGCCCGCCATGCCAGCACCCGCCGCGACCGACGCCGCCACTGCGGCCTGCCCCCATCCGCCGTCCATCGTAAGCGACCCGCGCTGGGCCGCGGTGCTGGCGCGCGATCCGGCCGCCGATCAGGACTTCGTCTACGCCGTCAGGACCACCGGCGTCTACTGCCGGCCCAGCAGTCCGTCGCGGCGCCCGCGGCCGGAGAACGTCGAGTTCTTTGCCAGCGCCCAGGCGGCCGAGGCGGCCGGCTATCGGCCCAGCCGGCACCGCGGCCAGGGACCCTGCGCGCTGGCGGCGCAGTACGCGGCGATCGCCGCCGAGGCCTGCCGCGCGATCGCCGCCGCGGAGCAGGCGCCCCCGCTGCGCGAGCTTGCCCGGTGGGCCGGCATGAGCCCTTTTCATTTCCACCGTATCTTCAAGAGCGCGACCGGGCTGACGCCGCGCGCCTACGCCGACGCCGAGCGCGCGCGGCGCGTGCGCGCCGCCCTGCCCGGCAGCCGTTCAGTCACCGCCGCGTTCTATGCCGCCGGCTTCCAGTCCAGCAGCCGCTTCTACGCGCAGGCCGACGAGACCCTGGGCATGTCGCCGCGGCGCTACCGCAGCGGCGGTGCCGCCACCGACATCTATTTCGCCGTCGCCCAGACGTCGCTCGGGGCGCTGCTCGTCGCCCAGAGCGCCAAGGGCGTCTGCGCGATCCTGCTGGGCGACACGCCCGAGGCGCTGGTGCGCGACCTGCAGGACCGTTTCGCGCGCGCCAACCTCATCGGCGCCGACGCCGCCTTCGAGCGCCAGGTGGCGCAGGTGGTCGGATTGATCGAGGCACCCGGGCGCGGCCTGGACCTGCCGCTGGACCTGCGCGGCACGGCCTTCCAGCTGCGCGTGTGGCAGGCGCTGCGCGAGATTCCGCCGGGCACCACCGTCACCTACCGCGAAGTGGCGCAGCGCATCGGCGCGCCCGCGGCCACGCGCGCAGTCGCGCAGGCCTGCGCGGCCAACCATCTGGCGGTGGCCGTACCCTGCCACCGCGTCGTGCGCACCGACGGCACGCTGTCGGGTTACCGCTGGGGCGTGGAGCGCAAGCGCGAGCTGCTGCGCCGCGAGGCCGTGCCCGCGCCGGCCGCCGCTCAGGAGCGCGAATAGATGTCGCGCCGGGTCAGCGGCAGCGAGCGCGGCGCCGCGCCGCGGCGCGACGCCAGTATCTGGTGGATGCCGGTGGCACCGTCCTCGAACTCGAGCACGCAGGCCGACATGTACATGCGCCAGACGCGGTAGCGCAACTCGCCGACCAGGGCCAGCGCCGGTTCGCGGGCCGCCTCCAGGCGCCGCACCCAGTTGCGCAGCGTCAGCGCGTAGTGCGGACGCAGGCCCTCGACGTCGTGGATCTCGAAGCGCGCGCGCTCCATCACGCGCACGATATTGCCGATGCTGTCGAGCTCGCCGTCGGGAAACACGTAGCGGTTGATGAAGGCGGTGTCGGTCGAGCGTGGGTTCCAGCCCTCCTCGTCGTGGGTGATGCCGTGATTGAGGAACAGGCCGCCGGGCCGCAGCACCCGGTGCACGGTGGCGTTGTAGACCGGCAGGTTGGCGAGCCCGACGTGCTCGAACATCCCCACGCTGGCCACCTTGTCGTACACCGCCTCGCCGGGCAGGTCGCGGTAATCGCGCAGCTCGACGCGCACCTGGCCCTCCAGGCCCTCGCGCCGGATGCGCTCGCTGGCGAACGCAAGCTGCTGCTGGCTGAGCGTGATGCCATGGGCGTGCACGCCGTAATGGCGCGCCGCCCAGCAGACCAGCGCACCCCAGCCGCAGCCGATATCGAGGACCTGCTCGCCGGGCGCCAGGCGCAGCTTGCGGCAGATCAGGTCCAGCTTGGCGCTCTGCGCCTGTTCGAGCGTTGCCTCGGCGCTTTCGAAGTAGGCGCACGAATAGACCATCTGCTCATCGAGCCAGAGGCGATAGAACGCGTTGGACACGTCGTAGTGGTACTGGATCGCGGCGCGGTCGCTGGTGCGCGAGTGCTGGTAGGCGAATGCGCCGGGCGCCCGGGCGCCGGCGGCGCCGTGCCGGCCGCCGGGCACCCGCAGCGCATCGAACACCAGCCGCAGGCGCTCGCCCATGCCGGGCCGAAAGCCCAGGAAGTAATTCTTCAGCCGCAGCGCGGCATACAGGTCGCCGTCGATGTCGACCCGGCCGTGGAAATAGGCCTCGGCCAGCGGCAGCGGATCGGCGCGCAGCACCAGCTGGCGCAGCACGCCGGGGTCGCGCACCGTGATCGAGAAGGCCGGCGGCCCCTTGCCGATGCGCTGGGGCGGCCGGTCGCCCACCCGGAACTCGAGCGACCCCGGGAAGCCCGACAGGAGCCGGTGCAGTATCCGCGTGGCCGCATCCATGGAATCCGCCGGCAATGCCGGGGCCGTCATGCCGGGTGTCACGCCCAGGCGGGATTGGGTATTCGATTGCACGTGGTCCACTCCTAACCCGCGCCTGCGGGGTACGAATAAACGCTGCTTCGAACGGCCGGTCCGGCTGCGGCCGGCATGCACCCGCGGACCCGGCTTGCGGCCCGTGGCGTGCGCCATTACACCCCAGACCCGTGCACCTTTTCAAGCACCAGATCAAGGAAGGCGCCCGGCCCGGCCGCCGCGCCGATGTGCGCTCAGCGCGGGCGGATCAGGGTGCTCTTGCCGAACAGTGACTCGATGAGCTCCACCGCCACGCGGGCGGTC
>CAWAHT010000004.1:0-26904 GCA_963781975.1 uncultured beta proteobacterium | reverse complement strand
CCGACCATGCCCGGGAGATGGGCCATACGGGGCGCGAGGCGCCGTTCTTTTTTGCCAAGCCGGCCGATGCGGTGCTGGCCATACCCGAGGGCGCGACCGGGCGCGCTCCCCCGTACCCGGCCCGGACCGGGGACCTGCAGTACGAGGCCGAGCTCGTCGTCGCCATCGGCGCGCGCGGGACCCGGCTGGCGCCGGACGCCGCCGCCGGGCTCATCTGGGGTTATGGCGTCGGCATCGACCTGACGCGCCGCGACCTGCAGGCGCAGCTCAAGCGGCAGGGGCGCCCCGTGGGAGGTGAGCAAGTCCTTCGATCGCTCGGCTCCGGTTTCGGCGCTGCGGCCGGTGACCGCGACCGGGCTGCTGCAGCAGGCCCGCATCTGGCTCGAGGTCAACGGCCAGCGGCGCCAGGACGGCAATATCGACGCGATGATCTGGAGCGTCGACGAGGTCATCGCCCATCTATCGTGCTTTTTCGCGCTCGCGCCCGGCGATCTCATCTTCACCGGCACGCCGGCCGGCGTCGGATCGTTGGTGCCCGGCGACGTGCTGCGCGCCGGCGTGGAGGGCGTGGGCACGCTGAGTCTGCGCATCGACGGCGCGGCGCCGGCGCCGGACGCCTGAAACGTCCGGCGCGCCGCGACCCGGGTGCCGACGCGCCACGCGTCGCATCGGGCCGATCCGGACGCGACGCTGCGCGGCGGCGCCGCTAAGAGGCGTCGCCGCGCAGCGGGCGCCAGCGTCTCAGGGCGCGTCTCAGGGCGCGCAGGCGTTCGCGCCGGCCGCCGCTCACCGGCCGGGCATAGCGCTCGGCCTGCAGTCCGGTCAGCAGGCTCTGCAGCTCCGGCAGGCAGGACGGCTCGAGGCGCGGGCGCAATTGCGCCTGCATGTCGCGCAGCCCCATGTTCGCCGGCACGCCCAGTCCCGCGTGCGCGAGCTTTGCGCGCAGCGCCCGTTCCAGCTCGGCCAGCGGTTCGCGCCGCCCGCTGTCGCGCAGCGACAGCAGCGCCAGTGCGAGCAGCAGGATGCTGACGGCGGTCACGGCGACGGCCGCGACGCTTTCGACGTTGGGCCGCAGGCCCATCCACGACATCAGCGCGCGCTGCCGGTCGGCCGAGTAGGCCAGGAACCACTGGTTCCAGGCATTCTCCAGCGCCTCGCCGTCCAGGCGCAGCGTGTTCAGCCAGGACCAGCCGGTGCGCATGCCGCCCAGCCCCTGCGCGCGCCGATCGCGCAGCGTGCGCTCAATGCGCTCCGGTGCGACCGCGGCCGTCGGATCCACCCGTTGCCAGCCGCGCCGCTCGATCCAGACTTCCGCCCAGGCGTGGGCATCGGATTGGCGTACGGTCAGGTAGCCGTCCACCGGATTGATCTCGCCGCCCTGGTAGCCCGTCACCACCCGGGCCGGAATGCCCATGGCGCGCATCAGCACGACGAAGCTGGAGGCGTAGTGCTCGCAATAGCCGACGCGGGTGTCGAATAGGAAGGCATCCACCGGATCGCGCGCCAGTACCGGCGCGTCGATGTTGTAGCGGAACGGCAGGCGCCGGAACTGCAGCAGCACGGCCTCGACCAGGCGCTGGTCCAGCGGTGCCGTCGCGGCGCCCGCGTGCGCCGCGTCGGCCTGCACGCCGGCCCTGATTTCCGCGGCCCATTGACGGGTGCGGGGATTGGGTCCGACCGGCAGTTCGCGCCACACGGCCAGCGTCGGATCGGCCGACCGGGGCCCGGCGCTGAAGCGGGTGTAGCTGCGCACGCGGTAACGCAGGCGGTTGTCGATCGGTGCGGCCGACAGCAGTTCCAGCGTCGGCGTCAGGCGCGCCACCGTCGACGTCGTCGGCACGTTGTCGACGACGGCGGGCAGTTCCAGCGCGATCAGCTCGTGCCGTTCGGTGGGTTCCAGCGTGACGACGTAGTCGACGGCGCTGCCGGCCTCGTAATGGATCTCGGGGGCGCGCAGCGGAACGTCAGACACCGCGGTCCAGGTACGTCCGTCGAAGCGGCCGAAGACCGGCCCGCGCCAGTACAGCTCGCGCTGGCCCGGCACGCGGTGCTCGAAGCGCGCGCGCAATGCCACGGCGTCGTTGCGCAGCAGCTGGCCGATCGAACCCGGCGACATCGAGCCCGACAGCCCCGTGCCGCTCTGCACGTCGTCGCTGGCGCCCCGCCAGAGGGGCGTGGACAGCCGGGGAAAGAGGAAGAACAGCGTCAGCGCCAGCGGCAGCGCCATGAAGAAGACCCGCGCCAGGTAGCCCATCTTGCCGCTGAAGGAGATGTCGCCCTCGGGCAGGCTCACGCTCAGCAGCACGAAGAAGAGCAGGCCGACGGCGACGGCCATGATCGTCGCCGTCGACAGTCCCTGGTCATAGAGGAACTGGGTCTGCAGCACGAAGAGCGACAGGAAGACGATCACCAGCACGTCGCGGTGGGCGCGCATTTCCAGCAGCTTCAGGCCGATCAGCACCAGCAGGAAGTTGACGCCGGCGTCGCGTCCGATCAGGGTGCCGTGCTCGAACCAGACCGCGGCCGTGGCGGCCACCAGCAGCACCACCATTGTGAGGCGGCCGGGCGGCGGCGTGAGCGTCTGGGTGAGCCAGGCGCGCCAGATCCACACCAGGCCGACGGCCACCGTGGTCCAGAGCGGCAGGTGTTCGAAATGCGGCACCACCACGACCGCGACCGCCAGCAGCAGCACGGCCTGGTCGCGCTGTTCGCGCGCACCGATCGATATCTGCGGCTGCAGCCAGCTGCGCAGGCGCCGCGACGCGCGCGCGGTGCGTGCGAGCGGGTGCAGCGCGGCGCCGGCGCGGGCCATCATGGGGCCGCGTACAGCGCCAGCGCCTCGAGGCAGCGCGCGCGATGCGGCAGTCCGGTGCCCGTGGCGATATCCTCGCCCGGCAGAATCAGGCTGTAGCGCAGCCCGGCCGCATCGGCCAGCAGCACCCAGCGCGTCAGGCGCGAAATGCGCGCCTCGAGCGGCAGGGCCGGCGGCAGATCGTCGTAGGCGAGCACCGTCTCCTCGCCGGCGCTCGATTCGAACAGCTTCACCGACAGGTCGCCGTTGCGGGCCGCCAGGCGCCAGGCGATCGAGCGCAGCGGATCGCCCGTGCGGTAGGGGCGCACGCCGGCGAATTCGTCGGTGCCGGCGACGACGCCGTTGGCGCGGTCGCGCTCGCCGCCGCTGCCGGGCGGCAGCGGCGGGGCGTCGACCTCGGCCACCGCGTAGACGACGGTGTCGAGCTCCGGCGACGCATACGCCCAGGCCTCCCACAGGCCGAACGGAAAGCGCGTCGAGATGCGCACCCGCGGGCACGGCCGGCGTCCGCGACGACGCGTCGGCAGGCCGATGCGCACGCGCGCGCTGCTGGCCGCGGCGATGTCGACCCATTCGCCGCGCATCGGCGCCTCGGCGGCACGATCCCGGCCCGTGCGCCGGCGGCGCGGCAGGATGAAGGCCAGATTGATGGCGTAGTGGGCCTCCGCCGTCGGATTGTCGATGACGAATTCGAAGTTGGCGACTTCGCCGGCGTGGACCGGCCCGGCGCGCTGCCCGCGCACCGCCAGGTGCAGCAGGTTGCGATGGGTCTGGTACATGCCCACAAGGCCCACGCTCATCACCAGGAACGCCAGCAGGAAACCCAGCTGCAGGTTGAAATTGAGCGAGCCGAACCAGATCGTCAGGGCGACGCCGAAGTACACCAGGCCGGCGCGGGTCGGCAGGATGAAGACCCGGCGGCGCACGAACGTGATGTCGCCGCGCGGTTCGCGGTGGCTGCGGAACAGCCAGCGCAGCAGGCGCGGCGGCAGTTCCTGCGGCATCGTGCTCACGGGCGTGCGACCTCGGCCGGCACCGTCAGGGCAGGCGTACCGATTGCATCAGGTGCAGGGCGAGTTCCCGCCCCTGCAGGGCGCGTCCGCCCTCGCGCGTGGCGGCGCGCAGGCGGTGGCCGACGACGCCCGGCAGGATGTTCTGCACGTCCTCGGGGATGACGTGGTCGCGGCCGTCGAGCCAGGCCCAGGCACGGGCCGCCGCCAGCAGCGCCAGGCCGGCGCGCGGGCTCAGGCCGTCGACGAACGTGCCCGAACTGCGCGTGTGCGCCAGCAGCGCCTGGATGTAGTCGAGCAGGGCATCGGAGCAGTACACCCGTTTGACCTCCTGCTGCGCATCGAGCAGTTCCGAGGCGCGCGAAATCGCCGCCATGGTCTTGAGCATGTCGCGCCGGGGCTCGCCGGCCAGCAGCGCGCGTTCGGCCGCGTGATCGGGGTAGCCCAGCGAGATGCACATGAGGAAGCGGTCGAGCTGCGACTCGGGCAGCGGAAAGGTGCCGATCTGGTGCAGCGGATTCTGCGTCGCGATGACGAAGAACGGCTGCGGCAGCGGGCGCGCCATGCCGTCGATCGACACCTGGGATTCCTCCATCGCCTCGAGCAGCGCGCTCTGCGTCTTGGGGCTGGCGCGGTTGATCTCGTCGGCCAGCAGCACCTCGCGAGAATATCGGCCCCGGGTGGAAGGTGAAATGGCCGCTGGTCCGGTCGTAGACCGAGACGCCGATCACGTCCGAGGGCATGAGATCGCTGGTGAACTGGATGCGGCGGAACGGCAGCCCCAGCGAAATCGCGATGGCGTGGGCCAGCGTCGTCTTGCCGACGCCCGGCGCGTCCTCGATCAGCAGGTGGCCGCCGGCCAGCAGGCAGGTCAGGCTCTGGCGAATCTGCAGGTCCTTGCCGACGATGATGGTGGCGATGCGCGCCGCACAAGCCTGGAATTTCT
Source organism: uncultured beta proteobacterium (assembly GCA_963781975.1). Lineage (GTDB taxonomy): Bacteria > Pseudomonadota > Gammaproteobacteria > Burkholderiales > Burkholderiaceae_F > GJ-E10. The sequence goes on along the minus strand of CAWAHT010000004.1, from coordinate 22,136 downwards.
CTAACATGGGAGGGTTCGCGGTCCGGGAGGAGGGGAAGGGTCTTGGCTACTGGCTTGTTGACGCACGCCGCGTGTTCGGCGCACGAAATGGGGAGTTGGCACCCGGAATGTCCCGAGCGTCTGGCGGCGATCCAGGACCGGCTGATCATCACCGGCCTGGCGCCGCACCTCGAGTACATCGAGGCGCCGTGCCGCCGGACTGCCGGCACTGGCACGGGCCCATGATCCGGCATACGTCGCGATGTTGCAACGCAATACGCCTGCCGGCGGATACCACGTGCTGGATCCCGACACGCTGCTGTGCCCGGCATCCTGGAATGCCGCGCTGCGTGCCGCCGGCGCCGTCGTCGAGGCGACCGACCGGGTGATCGGCGGCAGCCTCGACAACGCCTTTTGCGCCGTGCGCCCGCCCGGCCACCATGCCCGCCCCGGCGCACGCGATGGGCTTTTGCCTGTTCAACAACGTCGCGCGTCGGCGTGCAGCACGCGCTCGACGTGCACGGCCTGGAGCGCGTCGCGGTCGTCGATTTCGATGTGCACCATGGCAACGGCACCGAGGAGATTCGTCGCGGCGATCGAGTTCGGGGAACGGCGGATCCTGATGACCAGCTTCTTCCAGCATCCGTTTTACCCGTACTACGGGCACCGACAATCCCATGGAAAACATGGTCAACGTGCCGCTGCCCGCCGGATCCGACGGCGTGCGGGTGCGCGCGGTGGTCGACGAGCTGTGGATGCCGCGGCTGGAGGCGTTCAAGCCGCAAATGATCTTCATCTCGGCCGGCTTCGACGCGCACCGGGAGGACGACATCGGCCAGATGAGCCTGGTCGAGGCCGATTACGTCTACATCACCGCAGCGCCTCATGGAGGTGGCGCGGCGCCACTGCGCAGGGGCGCATCGTCAGTTCGCTCGAAGGCGGCTACAACCTGAGCGCGCTGGGCCGCAGCGTCGAGAGCCATGTGCGCGCGCTGGCGCAACTGTGACCGGGAGCCGCGACCATGAACCACGCCGCGCCGCCGCATGTCCCGCGGTGCCGTGCCTGCAGCACGTCAGCGCGGCGGCGTGCTGCGGCTCACGCTCGATCGTCCCCAGCAGCACAACGCGCTTTCCGAGGAAATGCTGGCGGCGCTGCACGAGGCGCTGGCCGGCGCGGCCGCCGATCCGGCGGTGCGCGTCGTGGTGATCGGCGCCACCGGCAAGGCATTCTGCGCCGGGCACGACCTGCGCCAGATGCGACGCAAGCCGCAGCTCGACTACTACCAGGGCCTGTTCGCCGATTGCGCGCACCTGATGCGGCGCATCCGCACGCTGCCGCAGCCGGTCATCGCGCGCGTGCAGGGCGTGGCCACGGCGGGCGGTTGCCAGCTGGTGGCGTCGTGCGACCTCGTGGTGGCGGCCGAGACGGCGCGCCTTGCGACCTCGGGCATCAACATCGGGCTGTTCTGCGCCACGCCGGCGGTTCCGCTGGCGCGCAGCGTCGGCCCGAAGCGGGCCTTCGAGATGCTGTTCACCGGCGAGTTCATCGATGCGGCAACGGCGCGCGACTGGGGACTGGTCAACCGGGTCGTGCCGGCCGACCAGCTCGACGGCGCCGTTGCGGCGCTGATGCGCATCCATCATCGCCAAGCCGGCCGGCGTGCTGGCGGCGGGCAAGGCGTTGTTCTACCGCCAGCAGGAGATGGGCATCGACGGCGCCTACCAGCTGGCCGTCCAGGCGATGGCCTGCAACCTGCTCGATGCCGATGCGCAGGAGGGCGTCGATGCGTTCCTCGAGAAGCGCCCGCCGCGCTGGGCAGCCGGCACGTAGGACATCTGCAGCGGCGCGCACCCGGGGATCCATGCGCGTCGACGAGTCCCTGCGTGACCGCGGGCCCGCCCCACCGCGCTCGTTCAAGCCCGCGTGCGCGGTCCCTAAGCGCCTCGGCTGGTGTTGTCCAGGCGCAGCGTCAGGCAGAAGGCAGCGCCGCCCGAGCGCTGGAAGGAATCCAGGCCGACCACGTGCACCCGGTAGCCCAACGCCTCCAGCCGGGCGCGCAGCGCTGGCGAGGCGTGGCACAGCACCAGGTCCTGGCCGATCGCCACGGCGTTCACCGCCAGATGCAGGGCATCGTCGTCCTGCGCCACGATGAGCGCATCCGGGCCGGCCAGTTCGCGCAGGCGGGCATATGAGGGGCCCGAGAGCGCCGGCGGATAGACCAGGATCTGGCCCTGCGGCAGCACGCACAGGCAGGTGTCCAGGTGGTAGAAGCGCGGATCGACCAGCTCGAGCGCCACCGCGGGGACGGAGAATATGCGTTCCAGCGCGGCGCTCGCGCCCCGGCTCGAACGCGGCCCCCAGCCGGTCCACAGCACGCCGCGCCGGCCATCCCAGAGGGCATCGCCCGCGCCCTCGAAATACAGGCCGGGCGGCAGTTCGACGATGCGGTCGACGCGGCCGCGCGCGCGCAGATCCTCGAAGACCGCGCGGTTGTGCGGCTCCTCGCCGCGGCGTTCGGGATGGCGGAAGCGGGCCGGCACGACGATGCGGTCGAGCACGAGGCCGGCATTGGCCGTGAACACGAGGTCGGGCAGGCCGGGCTGGGCCGGTTCGACGTGAATCGTGGCGCCGCAATGCTCGTAGGTCGACTTGAGCGCGCGCCAGCCGCGCACGGCGTCGGCGCGCAGCTGGCCGGCCGCCGCGGACCAGCTGTCCGGATCCATCCAGGGATTGATGCGGTAGCGCACCTCGAAATGGTCGGGTGCGCTCATCATCAGTTCGACCGTACCGGCGGCGGCAGGCGTGGCGGCCGGTTGCGGTGCCCGCCGCGGCGGTGCCGGCGGCGTCAGCGATTCGAGCGCGTCGGCAAACATGTCGAGCGCCCAGTCGAGCGCCGCGCGTCCGATGACCAGCGGCGGCGCGAAGCGGATCACCGTCGCATGCGTCTCGCGGGCCAGCACGCCGCGCGCGACCAGGCGTTCGACGACGGTGTGCGCGCGCACGTGCGCCGGGTCCAGGTCGACGCCGGCCCACAGCCCGCGCCCGCGCACGTCGCGGATGAGCGGCACCCGCTGCTCGTCCTGCAGCCGGCGCAGCCGTGCCAGCAGGTGCTCGCCCAGGGCCGCGCTGCGGGCAACCAGGCCTTCGTCCTCGATCACCTGCAGCGCCTCGAGCCCCACGGCGGCAGCCAGCGGATTGCCGCCGAACGTCGAACCGTGGCTGCCGGGCTCGAAAAGGTCCATGATCGGCGCGCCGGCGACGAAGGCGCTCACCGGCAGCAGGCCCCCGCCGAGCGCCTTGCCCACGATCAGCCCGTCCGGCACGATGCCCTCGTGCTGGTGCGCGAACCAGCGTCCGGTGCGGCCGAGGCCGGACTGGATCTCGTCGAGAATCAGCAGCACCCGCTGCTCGTCGCACAGCGCCCGCGCGGCGCGCAGGAATCCCGGCGGCGGGACGCGGATGCCGGCCTCGCCCTGGATCGGCTCGATCAGGACCGCGCAGGTATCGGCATCGATCGCGGCGCGCAGCGCGTCGATGTCGCCGAAGGCGAAGTGGCGGAAGCCCGGCGCGAAGGGGCCGAAGCCGGCCCGGTAATCGGGCTCCGACGAGAAGCCCACGACGGCCGTGGTGCGCCCGTGGAAGTTGCCCTCGGCCACGACGATGTTGGCCTGGTCCGCGGCGATGCCCTTGACCCGGTAGCCCCAGCGCCGCGCGGCCTTGATGGCCGCCTCGACGGACTCGACGCCGCCGTTGGACGGCAGCGCCTTGTCCAGGCCGGCGATGCCCACCAGCTTTTCCAGGAACGGTCCCAGCACCCGGGTGCGCAGGGCGCGCGAGGTCATGGCCACCTGGCCTGCCTGGCGCGCCAACGCAGCCAGCAGGCGCGGATGGGCGTGACCGTGGCTGACCGCCGAATAGGCGCTCATCATGTCGACATAGCGGCGCCCATGGATGTCGAACAGCCATTCGCCGCGGCCGCTGGCGACGACCACGTCGAGGGGCGCGTAGTTGCCGGCGCCGACGCGCTGCTCGAGCGCGATCACGGCCTGGTCCGGCGTCGGCGTTCGCTGGCGCGCAATCGGCATGGACGGTTCCTGCGACCCCGCGGGCGCACCGGCACGGCGTGCCGGCGCGCGGCTAACTTTTCGCTCCGACGGCGGCGCGCACCTGCTCGAGCGTTGCCGGATCCTCGATCGTCGTCAGGTCGCCCGCATCGCGGCCCTCGCAGATCGCCTGGATGGTACGGCGCAGCAGCTTGCCCGAGCGCGTCTTGGGAAGCGCGCCGACGAAATACACCCGGGCGGGGCGCGCCAGGGCGCCCAGCTGCGTGTCGACGCGCAGCAGGATCTCGCGTTCGACCTGCGCGCGGCCGTCGGCGTCGGCCACGCCGGCCGGCGCGCGCGCAACGACGAAGGCCACCGCCACCTGTCCCTTGAGCGCATCGGCGACGCCGACCACGGCCACCTCGGCGACGCCCGGGTGGGAGCTCACCGCCTCCTCGATCTCGCGCGTGCCCAGGCGATGGCCGGCCACGTTGATGACGTCGTCGGTGCGCCCGAGGATGAAGTAATAGCCGTCGTCGTCGCGTATGCCCCAGTCGAAGGTCGAGTACACGCTGCGCCCGGGCACGCTCTGCCAGTACGTCTTGACGAAGCGCTCGTCGTCGCCCCAGACGGTGCTCATGCAGCCCGGCGGCAGCGGGCCGGCGATGGCAACCACGCCCTTGGTGTTGCTGCCGACCTCGGCACCGGTGATCTCATCGAACAGGCGCACGTCGTAGCCGTAACAGGCCACCCCGGGGCTGCCGAACCTGGGGACCATCGGTTCGACGCCGCGCACCGTGGCGATGATCGGCCAGCCCGTCTCGGTCTGCCAGTAATTGTCGACGACCGGCTTGCCGATCCCGTCCGCGATCCAGCGGCCGGTGTGTTCGTCCAGCGGCTCGCCGGCCAGGAACAGCGTCTGCAGCGACGACAGGTCGTGGCGCCGCAGCAGCGCCGGGTCCTGCTTGCGGAGCACCCGTATCGCCGTCGGCGCGCTGAACATCTGGCTGACGCGGTATTGTTCGACGATGCGCCACCAGATCGCGCCGTCGGGGCGCACCGGCGTGCCTTCGTACACCACGGTCGCCATGCCGCAGAGCAGCGGCGCATAGACGATGTAGCTGTGGCCGACGACCCAGCCGATGTCGCTGGTGGCGAAGAAAGTCCCGCCCGGTGCGCCGCAGAATATGTGCTTCATCGAGGCCGCCAGCGCGACCGCGTAGCCGCCCGTATCGCGCTGCACGCCCTTGGGCCGGCCCGTCGTGCCCGACGTATAGAGGATGTACGAGGGTTCGCCCGATTCGAGCCAGACGCAATCGACCGCGGCGTCCCAGTGGCGCCGCCGTTCGGTCTCGTAATCGAGGTCGCGGCCGGCAACCGCTTCGAAGGGCGCCAGCCCGCGGTCGATCATGATGACCCGCTGCGGCGGATTTGCCGCCAGCGCGATCGCCTGGTCGAGCAGGCCCTTGTACGGGATCACCTTGCCGGCGCGCGAACCCGCGTCCGCCGAGACGATGAGCCTGGGCCGGGCATCGTCGATGCGGCTGGCCAGGCTGTGCGCGGCAAAGCCGCCGAACACGACCGAATGGATGGCGCCGATGCGCACGCAGGCGAGCATCGCGAAGATCGCCTCGGGGACCATCGGCAGGTAGATCAGCACCCGGTCGCCGCGCGCCACGCCCTGCGCCTGCAGGATGGCGGCGCAGCGGTTGATCTCGCGGTGCAGTTCGGCGTACGGATATACCCGCTCGACGCCGGTCTCGGTGGAGACGTAGATGAGCGCGGCCTGGGATCCGCGTTCGGCCAGGTGGCGGTCGACCGCGTTATGGCACAGGTTGGTCCGCGCGCCGGGAAACCAGTGCGCGAACGGCGGACGGCTGGCATCGAGCACGCGGGTCACCGGCGTGTGCCAGTCCACCAGCGCCGCCTGTTCGCCCCAGAAGGCCTGCGGTTGCGCGAGCGAGCGCTCGTAGAACGCGCGGTAGGTGCTCATCGCGGCTTATCGGCCGCCGGCGGCGCAGCGGCGGTCGGGGTCTGCTGCTGGCGGATGAGGCGCAGCAGCGGATTGAGCTGCTGCAGCAGGCGCGGCATGTGGGGGATGACCTCGGCGCTGCGGCCGGACGCGATCAGCGCCAGCGCCAGGCTGATGTCCATCGATCCGGCCTCGGTGCCGGGATCGAACCCGCCCGCCTTGGCGGCCTCCGAGGCGCCCAGCATGATGCGACGCGACCGCGAGCTCTGCGCCATCTGCGCGCGGCGCTGCGCCTGCACGCGCAGTTCGGCGGAACTGCGCCGCAGGTCCTCCGACAGCGTGGCCACGCCGATGCAGGTCCAGACTTCGATGCCCGGACCGGCGGCATCGACGTTTTCCAGTACCTTGCGCAGGCGGGCGGCAAAGCGCAGCATGTCGGTCATGCCGTTGTTCTGGGTCGCCACGCAGAATTCCGTGGCCTCCGAGCGGGTCGCCAGGTCCTCCAGGCGGATCGAACCGGCCAGGGCGCGGCCGACGAGCTTCATGCGCTGCTCGACCTCGCCGTCCCAGGCCTCGTTGTGCGCCATGGTCAGCTCGACCCGGATGCAGATGAGCGCCAGGTCGGACACCGCGCGGCGCGCATAGGACAGCAGCTTTTCGACCTGCTTGTCGAAGGCGGCGAGCGTCAGCAATTCGGTTTCCGGATCGACGCTGCGTGCCGAATCGAGCTCGCTGCGGCTCTCGATCAGGGCGTCGCGGGTATCGGCCAGTTCCACCAGCACGCGCAGCCGCGACATCAGTTCGGCGATCGCATTGGGCGGCGTCAGCGCTGCGGTGCCCAGTTCGGTGGCGTTGAGGGCGGCCAGCTTTTCGCTGTCGGCCATGCTGGCCTGGTCGAGCAGGGCGATGGCGGGCATTTCGCGGATGCGCTGCACCTTGGAGGCGCGCAGGCGCGACAGCAGCTCGTAGCCGCGCTGGACCGGCACGGCCACGTCGGTGATGACCACGCGTATCGACGAGTCCAGCAGCACGGCCTGCCAGGCCGCTTCGCCGTCGGCGACTTCACGCACGTCGAACCGTTCGCGCAGCACGCCGATCGCGGCGCCCCGGGTCAGGCGCCCACCGTCGGCCAGCAGTATCCGCGGCCGCCCGCCGGCACGGGGGCCATCGCCGCCCGCCGGCGCGCCCGGGCCGCCGCCGCGGGTATTCGGTGCCGAAGTGGTCATCCGGTCAGCTCCGCTGCTCTGCGGCCCGGGCGGGGCCCGGGCGCATCGGCCGGCTGGTCTGCCTGGCGTGTCCGGCACGTGCTGCGCATCGTCTGGTCAATTCCGCTCCGACTGACACCGAGTTCCGGCAACATATCACGACCGCGCCGCGGCCGGTTCAACCTGCGTCAAGGCCGGCCGGCCGCCGGCGCCTCGGCCGGACTGGCGCCGACCGCCGGCACGAGCGGCGCTGCGTCACCCGCCGCGCCGGCCGCAGCGGTGGCGGGCGGCGCTGCCGCGCCCGCCTCGGCCGCCAGTTTCAGGCGCGCCCGCTGCAGCGCCGCCGCGATGGCGTCGGCGTCGAGCGCCACCGTCTGTTCGCCTTCCCGGATCGCCGCCTCCCGGGCCGAGAAGTCGGTGCTGCCGAGGGCCCCGAGGGCCGGGCGCAGCACGACGTCGGCCTGCGCCAGTTCCTCGCGGGCGATGACCCGCCCCATGATGGCGAAGGACTGCAGCAGGATGTCGAAAGCGCCGATCGTGCTCTGCTCCGCGGGGCGCTTGGTGATGTCCACCGCGATGACGACGTCGGCGCCCAGGCGCCGGGCGGTGCGCACCGGCACCGGACTGACCAGGCCGCCGTCCACGTATTCGTGGCCGCCGATGGCGACCGGCCGGAAGATCCCCGGCACGCTGCTCGAGGCGCGTACCGCCATGCCGACGTTGCCGCGCTCGAACACCATGATCTCGCCGGTGCCCAGGTCCGTGGCCACGATCGCGAGCTTGCGCGGCAGCTTCTCGATGGGCCGCTCGCCGACCTTGCGGTTGATGAAGTCCTGCAGGGCTTCGCCCTTGAAGAGGCCGCGCGACGGCAGCGACCAGTCGGTGATGGACGACTCCTCGAACTGCAGGGCGACCCGCTGCAGTTCGGCGCCGGAGTAGCCGGCCGCGTACAGCGCCGCGACGAAGCTGCCGACGCTGGTGCCCACGACGATATCGGGATCGATGCCGCGCGCGTGCAGCGCCTTTATGACGCCGACGTGCGCAAAGCCGCGCGCGGCGCCGCCGCCCAGTGCCAGCGCGATGCGCAGCGGCCGGACGGGCGCCGGCAGGGGCGCCGGCGGTGGCGCCGCTTCCGCGGTCGGTGGCGGTGCCGTTTCGGTGGCCGGCGGCGGTGCGCCTTGCGCGGGCGGCGGCGCGACGACGGCCGGCGGGGCGATCGGCGCCGCGGTAGCGGCCGCGGTGGACGCCGCCGGCGCGACCAGGCTCTGGCAACCGCCCAGCGCCAGCAGCAGCGCCGCGCCGACGGCGGCAATTCGGGCGCGCCTTACCGTTACCATCCGCACCTGGACTCCCTGCGAAAACCCTTCCGGGACGCGGCTGGCGCGGAAGATCCGGCCGCGCTGGCGTTGGCGCATGCCGGCACCCGGCTGGCGCGAATCCCGGCAGCACCGCCGCAATGCCGGCGAGGATGGCAATGATGATGGCCAGCGACACCCCCGACGTCATTGTATTAGGCGCCGGCCACAATGGCCTCGTGTGCGCCAGCTATCTGGCGGCCGCCGGCCTGCGCGTGACGGTGCTCGAGCGGCGCACGGTGGTCGGCGGCGCGGCGGTGACCGAGGAATTCGTCCCCGGATTTCGCAATTCCTCGGCCAGTTACACGTTGAGCCTGCTCCACCCGCAGGTGATGCGCGACCTGCGCCTGATGGAACGCGGACTGCGCATCATCGAGCGGCCGTTCGCCAATTTCCTGCCGCTCGACGATGGCCGGGCGCTGCGCCACGGCGGCGATCCGGCCACGGCGCTGCGCGAACTGGCGCGCCTGTCGCCGCGCGATGCGCAGCGGCTGCCGCGCTTCAATGCGCGCCTGGAGCGCCTGGCCGACATGCTGCGCCAGTGGATCCTGCGCACGCCGCCCGAGGTCGGCGGGCGCTGGCTGCTGGCCGATGCCGGTTCCGCGCTGACGGCCGCGCGGCTGCTGCGCGATGCCGCCGGGCTGGGCTTTGCCGGTCAGCGCGACCTGGTCAATATCTTCACCCGCAGCGCCGGCGAGTGGCTCGATGCGGAATTCGAGTGCGATGCACTCAAGGCCGTGCTCGGCTGGGACGCCATCGTCGGCAACTACGCCAGTCCGTATGGCCCCGGTTCGGCGTACGTACTGCTGCACCACTGGTTCGGCGAGATCAACGGCAAGCGCGGCGCCTGGGGCCACGTGGTGGGCGGGATGGGCCGCATCACCGAGTTGATGGCCGCCGAGGCGCAGTCCCGCGGCGTGCACATCGAGCGCGACTGCGAGGTGCGCCAGGTCCTGGTCGAACGCGGCCGTGCCGTCGGCGTGCTGCTGGCCGACGGACGCCAGCTGCCGTCCCGGGCGGTGGCGGCCGGGATCAATCCGCAACTGCTCTACCAGCGCCTGGTCGATCCGGCCGAACTCGACGACGACTTCCGCAGCGCGATGGCGGCCTATCGCTGCGGCTCCGGGACCTTTCGCATCAACGTGGCGCTGTCCGAACTGCCCGATTTCACCTGCCAGCCGGGCACCCACGCGCAGGAGCACCACGCCAGCGGCATCCTGTTCGGTCCGTCGCTGGGTGCGATGGATCGCGCCTGGCACGATGCCGTGCGCAACGGCCACGCGCAGCGGCCCATCGTGGAGATGATGCTGCCCAGCGTCGTCGACGACTCGCTGGCACCGCCGGGGCGCCACGTCGCCAGCCTGTTCTGCCAGCATTTCGATCCGGCCGTCGCGGGCGGCTGGGACGCGCGCAAGGACCAGGCCGTGGACGCGATCTTCCGGACGGTCGAGTCCTACTGCCCCAACTTCCGCGCCGCGCTGCTGGGCTACAAGGCCTGGTCGCCGCTCGACCTGGAACGCGATTACGGCCTGCTGGGCGGCGACATCTTCCACGGCCAGTTGTCGCTCAATCAGCTGTTCTGCTTCCGCCCGCTGATGGGCAGCGCGCGCTACCGGGGCCCGCTGCGTGCGCTGTACCATTGCGGGTCCGGATCCCATCCTGGCGGCGGCGTCACCGGCGCGCCGGGTCGCAATGCGGCGCGCGAGATCCTGCGCCGACTGGACGGCGCTGGCACGGTCGGCGCGCGGTGCATGAGGGCGCCGCGGCGCGGCGGCGCCGGCCGCATACGACCGTAGTATTCTCTGGCGCCAGCGCCGGCCTGCAGGGCCGGCCGGGCAAGGGCAGTATTCCCCGAGGGGGTCGATAAGCCATGAAAGTGCTGGTCTCCGTCAAGCGCGTCGTCGACTACAACGTCAAGGTCCGCGTCAAGTCGGACGGCAGCGGGCGTCGACATCGCCAACGTCAAGATGTCGATGAACCCGTTCGACGAGATCGCCGTCGAAGAAGCGGTGCGCCTGAACGAGGAGGGCGTCGCGACCGAAGTCGATCGCCGTCTCCTGCGGCGTGGCGCAATGCCAGGAAACGCTGCGCACCGCGCTGGCGATCGGCGCCGACCGCGCGATCCTGGTCGAGACCGACGCCGAGCTGCAGCCGCTGGCCGTCGCCAAGCTGCTGAAGGCGCTGGTCGAGCGCGAGCAGCCGCAACTCGTGATCCTCGGCAAGCAGGCGATCGACGACGATGCCAACCAGACCGGCCAGATGCTCGCCGCGCTGCGCTCGACTGCCGCAGGCGACCTTCGCCTCGAAGGTGCGATCGCCGACGGCTGGGCCGAGGTCACGCGCGAAGTCGACGGCGGCCTGGAGACGCTGTCGCTGACGCTGCCGGCGGTCATCACCACCGACCTGCGCCTGAACGAGCCGCGCTACGTGACGCTGCCCAACATCATGAAGGCGAAGAAGAAGCCGCTCGAGGTCGTCAAGCCCGCCGACCTCGGCGTCGACGTCACGCCGCGCCTGAAGACGCTCAAGGTCAGCGAGCCGCCGAAGCGCCAGGCCGGCATCAAGGTGCCCGACGTCGCCACGCTGGTCGCCAAGCTGCACGACCGAAGCCAAGGTGATCTCGTGAGATTACGGAGACTGCAGGCAATGAAGGCACTGGTACTGGCCGAACACGACAACGCCGCGCTCAAGGCGGCGACGCTCAACACCGTGACGCGCCGGCGCGCATGGCGGCCGGCGACGTCCACGTGCTGGTGGTCGGCAGCGACTGCGCGGCGGTGGCCGCGCAGGCCGCGCACGATCGCCGGCGTGGGCCAAGGTGCTGCATCGCCGATGCGCCGCACTTCGCCGACGGCCTCGCCGAGAACGTCGCCGCCGCAGCTGGCTCGCGGTCGCTGGACGGCTACACGCACATGTTCGCGCCGGCCAGCAGCTACGGCAAGAACATCGCGCCGCGCGTGGCCGCGAAGCTCGACTGCGCGCAGATCTCCGACATCATCGCGGTGCTGGCGCCCGACACCTTCGAGCGCCCGATCTACGCCGGCAACGCGATCGCCACCGTGCAATGCGCGCGATCCGGTCATCGTCATCACGGTGCGCACGACCGGTTTCGACCGCGGCCGGCGACGGCGCGGCGGCGCCGATCGAGACGGTGCGCCGCGGTCGCCGACAGCGGCCTGTCGCGCTTCGTCGGCCGCGAGCTGGCCAAGTCCGACCGTCCCGAACTGCAGGGCGCCAAGATCATCGTGTCCGGCGGCCGCGCGCTCGGATCGGCCGAGAACTTCCAGGTGCTCGAGCCGCTGGCCGACAAGCCTGAACGCGGCGCTGGGCGCCTCGCGCGCCGCCGTCGACGCGGGCTACGCGCCGAACGACTGGCAGGTCGGCCAGACCGGCAAGATCGTGGCGCCGCAGCTGTATATCGCGGTCGGCATCTCCGGCGCGATCCAGCACCTGGCCGGCATGAAGGACTCCAAGGTCATCGTCGCGATCAACAAGGACCCGGAAGCGCCGATCTTCCAGGTCGCCGACTATGGCCTGGTGGCCGATCTGTTCCAGGCCGTGCCCGAGCTGGTCGAAAAGCTGGGCTAGTCCGGCAGCGCGCACCGGCCGCATCCGGGCCCCAGCGCACGACATGACAGCATGAGCTACCGCGCCCCGCTCCACGACATGCTGTTCGTGCATGCAACGAACTGGCCGGGCTTGCGCGGGCATCGCAGGCGCTGCCGGGCTTCGACGACGCCGGCGACGACACCGTGCCGGCCGTGCTCGAGGAATGCGCGCGAGCTCATGCGCGACGTCGTCGCGCCGCTCAACCGGCATGGGCGACACGCAGCCGCCGGCGCTGGGCCGACGGCGTGGTCACGACCACGCCGGGTTTCAAGCGCGGCGTTCCGCGCATTCGGCGAAGGCGGCTGGCAGGGCGTGCATGCATCCGGCCGAATACGGCGGCCAGGGCCTGCCCAAGCTCGTCGCCACGCCCTGCCTGGAGATGCTGCAGTCGGCCAACCTGGCGTTCGCGCTGTGCCCGCTGCTGACCGACGGCGCGATCGAAGCGCTGCTGACGGCCGGTTCGCCCGAACAGCAGCGGCGCTACGTGCCCGAGCTGATCGCGGCGAGTGGACCGGCACGATGAACCTGACCGAGCCGCAGGCCGGCTCCGATCTGGCGCTGGTGCGCACGCGCGCCGAGCCGCAGGCCGACGGGCGCTACCGCCTGTTCGGCAGAAGATCTTCATCACCTACGGCGAGCACGACATGGCGCAGAACATCGTCCACCTCGTGCTGGCGCGCGCTGCAGCGACGCGCCGGCGGGCGTGAAGGGCATGTCGCTGTTCGTCGTGCCGAAGTTCCTGCCGAGCGCCGACGGCGCGCTCGGCGCGCGCAACGACGTGCATTGCGTATCGATCGAGCACAAGCTCGGCATCAAGGCGAGCCCGACCGCGGTGCTGCATTTCGGCGATCCGGCAGGCCGGTCCCGGCGCGCTGGCCGAACTGATCGGCGAGGAGAACCGCGGCCTCGAGTACATGTTCATCATGATGAACGCGGCGCGCTTCGCCGGTCGGGCTGCAGGGCGTCGCGTTGGGCGAGCGCGCCTACCAGAAGGCCGCCGCGTTCGCGAACGAGCGCGTGCAGAGCCGGCCGGTCGATGGTTCGCCCGCGGCGGTGGCCGATCATCCAGCACCCGGACGTGCGCCGCATGCTCATGCACGATGCGCGCCTGACCGAGGCGGCGCGCGCGCTGGCCTACGTCGCCGCCGGCCACTGCGACGTGGCGCACCGTGCATCCGGACGCTGCCGCGCGCGCACAGCGCGCAGGCGATCTACGAATTCCTCGTGCCGGTCGTCAAGGGCTGGAGCACCGAGAACGCCGTCGACGTGACGTCGCTCGGCGTCCAGGTGCACGGCGGCATGGGATTCATCGAGGAAACCGGTGCGGCGCAGTACTACCGCGATGCGCGCATCCTGCCGATCTACGAAGGCACGACCGCGATCCAGGCCAACGATCTGCTCGGCCGCAAGACGCTGCGCGATGGCGGCGCCGTGGCACGCGCGCTGGCCGCCGCGATGCAGGCGACGGCCGCCGAGGCGCGCGCTGCCGGCGGTGAATTCGCCGTGCTGGGCACGCGCCTGGACGCCGGCGTCGAAGCCTTTGCGGGCGCCGTGGACTATCTTCTCGCCACCGCGGCGGCGGATGCGCGGGCTGCCTACGCCGGTTCGGTGCCCTACCTGAAGCTGGCCGGCATCGTGCTCGGCGGCTGGCAGATGACGCGCGCCGCACTGGCGGCACAGCGGCACCTGGCCGCCGGCGACGCCTTCCATCGCAACAAGATCGCCACGGCGCGGTTCTACGCCGACCACGTTCTGAGCGGCGCGCCGGCACTGGCCCAGGCCATCGGCGCCGGCGGCGCCGGTGCGCTGGCGCTCGATGCCGAGGATTTCTGATCCTGCCGCCGGCCGGGCTGCCTGCCCGCGCGATAGCGGCACACTATCGCCAGCATAATTACAATTCATTTGTTCAATGTCGACCGCGCGCGTAGAGTCGACGACACCGACCGATATCGGCAGGATCGCGCTGCAGCGATCGATCAACCAGGAGGACGTCATGGCACTAAAGGGATCCAAGACTGAAGAGAATCTGAAGGCGGCATTCGCGGGCGAGTCCCAGGCAAACCGCCGCTACCTGTACTTCGCGGCCAAGGCCGACGTCGAGGGCTACAACGACGTGGCGGCCGTGTTCCGTTCGACCGCCGAAGGCGAGACCGGCCACGCGCACGGCCACCTGGAATACCTCGAGGCGGTGGGCGACCCGGCAACCGGGCTGCCGATCGGGCCGACGCGCGCCAACCTGAAGGCCGCCATCGCCGGCGAGACGCACGAGTACACCGACATGTATCCGGGCATGGCCAAGGCGGCCCGCAGCGAAGGCTTCGAGGAGATCGCCGACTGGTTCGAGACGCTCGCCAAGGCCGAGCGCTCGCACGCCAACAAGTTCCAGCGCACGCTCGACGCCATCGTCGACTGACGCTGCGTCCCGGGCGGCGGTGCGCCGCCGCCCGGCCATCGCGCGCAACCGCGCCCCCTACATCACGGGTGATCGAGCATGAGCGTCAAGGAAGGCAGCCTGGAGGCGCCTACGCGGCATCCCGTCGCCTGGCAGGATCCCGCGTTCTGGGATGCGGCGGGGCTGGAAAAGGAGCTCGCGCGCGTCTTCGACATCTGCCACGGCTGCCGCCGCTGCGTCAGCCTGTGCAATGCCTTTCCCTCGCTGTTCGAGCTCGCCGACAACAGCAGCAACGGCGAGCTCGACACGGTTGCGCCGGCGCGCTTCGCCGAGGTCGTCGACCAGTGCTACCTGTGCGACGTCTGCTTCATGACCAAGTGTCCATATGTCCCGCCACATGCGTTCGACCTGGACTTTCCGCACCTGATGCTGCGTGCCAAGGCGGTCGAGTTCCGGCGCACCGGCGGCCGCCTGCGCGACCGCGTGCTGTCGGCCACCGACCGGCTGGGCAGCTTCGCCGGCATTCCCATCGTGACGCAGGCCGTCAATGCGGTCAACCAGAGCGCCGCCGGGCGCCTTGTTGCCGAAAAGCTGCTGGGCGTCGACCGCAACGCCTGGCGCCCGGGGTACGCGGCGCGGACGTTCCGCGCCGCTGCGCACGCCGTGCCGGCGCCGGTGCGCAATGGCGCCCGCACCCCGGGCAAGGTGGCGGTATACGCCACCTGCTACGTCAATTACAACGAGCCGGGCATCGGCCATGACCTGCTCAAGGTGCTGGAGCACAACGGCATCGCCTATACGCGGGTCGAAAAGGAAGCGTGCTGCGGGATGCCCAAATTCGAGCTCGGCGACCTCGACGGCGTGCGCCGCCTCAAGGAAATCAACATCCCGCCGCTGGCGCGTCTGGCGCGCGAAGGCTATGCCATCCTGGCGGCGATCCCGTCGTGCACGCTGATGTTCGCCAAGGAGCTGCCGCTGCTCTTTCCCGGCGACGCCGACGTGAAGGCGGTGAGCGAAGCGATGTGGGATCCCTTCGAATACCTGGTAGCGCGCCGCAAGGACGGCCTCCTGAAGGAGGATTTCAGCCGGCCGCTCGGGCGGGTTTCCTACCATGTCCCGTGTCACGGGCGCGTGCAGAATCTCGGCCGCAAGACCGAGGAACTGCTCAAGTCGATTCCCGGCACCGAGGTGACGACCGTCGAGCGTTGCTCCGGCCATGCCGGAACCTGGGGCGTGAAGAAGGAATTCCACGCCACCGCGATGAAGATCGGGCGGCCCGTATTCCGTGCGATGGCGCAGGCCGAGCCGGCCTTCATCAGTTCGGACTGCCAGCTCGCCGGCCACCACATCGAGCAGGGGCTGGCGCAGATGGGCGCGGCCGCGCCGGCGGCGCGGCCGGTGCTGGCGCATCCGCTCACGCTCGTGCGCATGGCCTATGGCATCGACTAGTCCGCCGCCGCCCACCCGCTAACCGCCCGGCACGCGCCGGCACAGGCAACCATGACCGCGATCACGATGGACAGTCTCCTCACCCTGGAGGCATACGCGCGCCAGCGCAAGGAATTCCGCGCGCGCGTGCTGGCGCACAAGCGGAATCGCACCCTGCAGGTCGGCGGCAACGTTACGCTGATCTTCGAGGACGAGCTCACGGTGCGCTACCAGATCCAGGAGATGCTGCGGATCGAGAAGACGTTCGAGGAGCGGGGAATCCGCGACGAGCTCGATGCCTACAATCCGCTGATTCCCGACGGCACCAACCTCAAGGCGACGATGATGATCGAGTACGAGGATCCGGCCGAGCGGGCGCGCGCGCTGGCGCGGCTGATCGGCATCGAGAGCCGCGTCTACGTCCAGGTCGACGGCATGCCGCCGTGCCATGCCGTCGCCGACGAGGACCTGCCCCGCGACGACGGCACCAAGACCTCTTCGGTGCACTTCCTGCGGTTCGAGTTCCCGCCGGCGGCGATCGCCGCCTTGCGCGCCGGCCGCAGCGTCGCCGTCGGCATCGACCATCCGGGCTATGCCGTGCGGATCGATGAAATCGCCGCCGAGGTGCAGGGCGCGCTGGCGCGCGATTTCGCCTGACCGGCGCGCCGGCGCGATGACTTGATCCGCCGCAAGCGCGCGGCAGCCGCGCCGGTCAGAATGACATCCGCCACGGGACGAGCCGATGCCGGATACCGAAGTCACCTTCAGCGCCGAGCGCCTGACGAAGATCTACCATACCGGCGATGTCGCGGTATCGGCGCTGCAGGACGTGTCGCTGGACATCCGGCAGGGCGAATTCATCGTGCTGCTGGGGCCGTCCGGCAGCGGCAAGAGCACCCTGCTGAACATCCTGGGCGGCCTAGACGTGCCGACCAGCGGCGAGGTCCGGTTCCGCGATCACCGCCTCACCGGCGCCAGCGAATCCGAACTGACGCGCTATCGCCGCGACCACGTCGGCTTCGTGTTCCAGTTCTACAACCTCATCCCCAGCCTCACGGTGCGCGAGAATGTCGCGCTGGTGACCGACATTGCCGCGCAGCCGATGGACATCGACGAGGCGATAGGCCTGGTCGGCCTGACCGCGCGGCGCGATCATTTCCCGGCACAGCTCTCCGGCGGCGAGCAGCAGCGCGTCGCCATCGCGCGGGCGATCGTCAAGCGCCCCGAAGTGCTGCTGTGCGACGAGCCCACCGGTGCGCTCGATTACGCCACCGGCAAGCTCGTGCTCGACGTGATCGCGCGCATCAACCGCGACCTGGGAACCACGGCGGTGGTGATCACGCACAATTCGGCGATCGCCGGGATGGCCGACCGCGTCGTCCACCTGGGCGACGGGCGCGTGCAGCGCATCGACCGCAATGCGCACAAGCTGACCCCGGCCGAACTGAGCTGGTAGCGCCATGAAGGCCCTGGACCGCAAGCTGCTGCGCGACCTGCGCCTGATGTGGAGCCAGGCCGTCACCATCGCCCTAGTCGTCGCCAGCGGAATCGGCGGTTTCCTCACCACGCTGTCGGCGGTCGATTCGCTGGTGCGGGCGCGCGACGATTTCTACGTCCAGGGACGCTTTGCCGACGTCTTCGCGCGCGTGAAGCGGGCGCCCAACGCCCTGGCCGATACCCTGCGCGCGGTGCCCGGCGTCGCCGACGTGCAGGCCACCACCGAGATGCCGGTGCGGGTGGAGATTCCGGGAGTGAACGACCCCATCGTCGGCCAGCTGATCGGCGTCGACCGGCGCCGCCCGCAGCGCATGAACCTGCTCACGCTGCGCGGCGGTCCGTCCACGCAGGAGGCGCGCTGGCCCGGCGCCGTGCTGCCGGATGGCGCGCTGCCGGCATGGGTTTCCGAGGCCTTCGTGACCGCCAACGGCCTGCACCGGGGCGACCGGCTGTCCGCCCTCATAAACGGCAAGCGGCGTGCGCTGGTCGTCGCCGGCGTGGCGTTGTCGCCCGAATACATCTTCGCCGGCCTGTGGGGGATGCCGGACCAGCGCGGCTTCGGCGTCTTCTGGGTCGACCGCGAGGCGCTGGCCGCCGCGTTCCAGATGGAGGGGGCGTTCAACCATGTCGTGGTCAAGCTGGCGCCCGGCGCGCAGGAGCGCACGGTGATCGAGGCGCTGCGGCGCCGGCTGGCCCCGTTCGGCGGCCGCGATGTCCTGGGCCGCGCCGACCAGACGTCCCACGCCATGCTGGAGAACGAAATCAAGGAGCAGCATGTGCTCGGTACCGTGCTGCCCTCGATCTTCCTGGGGGTCGCGGCGTTCCTGCTCAACGTCGTCGTGGCCCGCCTCGTGGCCACGCAGCGCGAACAGATCGCGGCGCTCAAGGCGCTGGGATACGGCAATGCCGCGATCGGCGGTCACTACCTGAAGATGGTCCTGCTCATCGTGCTGTCGGGCTTCGCGCTGGGCGTGGTCCTGGGCGACGCGCTGGGCACGATGTTCACGCGCCTGTACGCCGATTTCTTCCGCTTCCCGGTTTTCGTCCATCACATCGCGCCGGGCCTGCTCGTCATCGGGCTGGCGCTGACGGTCGTCACCGCGGTGGTCGGAACCGTGAACGCGATCGGCGCGACCGTCCGCCTGCCCCCGCCGAGGCGATGAGGCCGCCGTACGCCGGGTCGCTACCGGCGCACGCTGCTCGAGCGGGCGGGCATCCCGGCATTCCGACCACGCTGCGCATGATCCTGCGCAACATGGAGCGCCGGCCGCTGCGCACGCTGCTGGCCGTCGGCGGCGTGGCGATCGCCGTCGCCATCGTGATCCTGGGCAACTTCTTCGCGACGCGATCGACTTCATCGTCGATACCCAGTTCCGCCTGGTGATGCGCAGCGACGTGGCGGTGTGGACCTTCGACCCGGTGGCCGACCGCGCCCGGGCCGAACTGCAGCGCCTGCCCGGCGTGCGCGCGGTCGAGTCGTCGCGCTTCGTGGCGGCCAACCTGGTGAACGGCAACCGCCGCGAGCGCACGCAGATCCGCGGCTACGCAGCGATGCCGGAACTGTACCGCGATCATCGACGTCGACCAGCGCCAGACGCTGCCGGCCGGCGACGGCCTCGTGCTGACCGACCGCCTCGCCGACAAGCTCGGCGTGCGCGTCGGCGACTCGGTGCGGGTCGAGGTGCTCGAGGGGCGCGGGCACCGACGCTGCAGCTGCGCCGTCGATGCGACGGTGCGCGAGATGATGGGACTCAACGCCTACATGAACCGGCCGGCGCTCGATCGCCTGCTCGGCGACGGCGACGTCTCCACCGGCTTCGTGCTCGCGCTCGAGCGCGGCGCGAAGCGACGTTGCTGGAGGCGACGCGCGGCCTGCCGCGCGTCGCCGGCGCCTTCAGCAAGGCGACCATGCTGCGCAACATGCAGGAGATCAGCGCGCGCAACATCCGCATCATGAGCACGGTGCTGACGATCTTCGCGGCGGTGATCGCCGTCGGCGTGGTCTACAACAACGCGCGCATCGCGCTGGCCGAGCGCACCTGGGAGCTGGCCAGCCTGCGCGTGCTCGGCTTCACCCGCGCCGAGGTGTCCGGGCTGCTGCTCGGCGAACTGGCGCTTGGCATCGCGTCGCGCTGCCGCTGGGCATGGTGCTCGGCTCGGGCCTGGTGACGACTGATCACCGAGCTGCTGAAGTCCGACCAGTTCTACTTTCCCGGTCGTCGTTCGCCGCGCACCTACGCCTGGGCGGCGATCTGCGTGGTCGCGGCGGGCGCCGGCGAGCGCGCTGGTCGTGCGCCGCTAGCGTCGATCGACTCGACATGGTGGCCGCGCTGAAGACCCGGGAGTGAGGACCATCATGAACCGCAGAAGCGTTGATCCTCGCCGGCGCCGTGGCTGCTCGGCGGCGCTGCTGGCGTGGGCGTTCGCGCCGCGGCCGGTCGAGGTCGAGCTGGCCGAGGCGGTCAGCGGGCCGCTTCGAGACCACGATCGACGAGGATGCCCGCACCCGCCTGCGCGACGATACGTGGTCTCGGCGCCGCTGGCCGGGCGCCTGCAGCGTATCACGCTGCGCGAGGGCGACAGGTCGCGGCCGGCGCGGTCGTGGCGACGCTGATGCCGGTGCTCGCGCCGATGCTCGACGAGCGCACGCTGCAGGAGCAGCAGGTGCGCGTCGGCGCCGCCGCCGCGGCGCGCGCCAGCCGGCGACCCGGATCGAGGCGGCCCGGCTCGTCCTTGATGAGGACGATGCCGTACCAGTTGACGATGAAGATCGCCTGGCCAGCGTAGATCAGGGTATCGCGCTGTTGAGCACCCAGGCGCCGCTGCCGTCGGTATCCGGCGAATACAACCATCGCAGACGAATTTGCCGTAGAATCGAGCCCTTGTGAATAGTTTCGCGCTCTGCAGTTGGCCTGCGGAGGTTTGGATGGGCGGCACAACATCCGGCGGCACCGGGAAGGGTGCCGTAGCCCCCAGTTTGAACGCCAGCAGGCGCACCGGCCGCGATTTGATTGCGGAGTCGCCATGGTCCAAGCGGGCGCGAACAATCGCGATCCCGATCCCCATCCCACCGGGCACAAGACGTATTGCTCGCCTTTGATTCTGAATGTCACCGGAATGGACTCGATGGCCGAGCCGGTTTCAGTACCCACGAGCTTTCTCGCCGCTGTCGGCGGCGTAGAGAAGCTGGGCAAATCTTCCGGAGCCCTGTCCCTGGAAACCAGATTGCCGGCGGTCGAGAGCACGCCGCCGTTGGTCGCGATGGGTCCGGACGCCACACGCGCGCAGACTCCGCTACCGGATCCCACGATCAGCCTGCCTTCGTGTCATGCATCCACTCTCCCGACTCCACCGCCTTGTTGGACGCCGACTTCCGGTCGGTTGCCGGCACGTACACCAGTCCGGTGAGCGCGCTGTAACTCATGGGCCACCAGTTATGGACCGTCCACTGTTTTCCTCCCCTTCTCGCTCGTGAGCGAGGCACCTCCTCCGGGCGCCCGGCTCTGAAGTCAACCGAATTGGCCCACGCCAGTTTGACCAATGGCTTCGCCGAGAGGAGTTTTCCGGTCTTCGCGTCCAGCACATAGAAGAAGCCGTTCTTGGTGCGGTCATCGCAACGTGCTGCTTCTCCCCGTTGATGACCAGGTCGGCGATCGGGATGCGGATTGTTCTCGGTTTGCAGTCCCGGAGCGCTGGTCTGGAAATGCCAGGCGTATTCTCCGTTTGCATCGACAGCGATGATGCACCCGGCAAGTCGTTCTCGCGACTTTGATGGGGTCACACAACTCGCCGTAATCCACGCCTGCGCCGGCGGTGCCAAAATCACCAGGCCGGTGCCCGGGTCGTAGGTAATCGCGGTCCAGGCATCGCCGCCGCCGATCTTCCACGGTACCCTTCCCAGACCAGGTCGTCGCCGCCATTTCGAGCGCCTTGTTTTCAAATCCCTTGGCGGGATCTCCGGTACTTGTCCCAGAAGCGCCACGCCTTCTTGCCGGTTTCGGCCTTGAAGCGGCCAGCGATCCCCGCACCCCGTCGTCGAGCAACGTCGAGCAGCCTGATCAGCAGGTCCTTTTCCGCCCTAGGCGTGAGCCGGCCATCGCTGTTTGAGCGGGCGTCGCACACCGCGGCATCCCAAAGCTGTTTGCCCGAGGCGGCATCAATCGCGATCAGGCGGCAATCCCCCGTGCCCAACGAGACCTTGCCATTTCTACCGCCACGCCGCCATTGGTGCGCGCGGAGTAGGAGCCATTGATGGCCAGGTCCAGCCGAATTTTGGGATCGAATTTCCAGAGCAACTTTCCTGAAGCCGCATCCACCGCGTACACGATTGACAGCGGGGCGCTCACATAAGCCACGCCGTCGACCACAATCGGCTCCGAGACGATGCCCATTCCGCTGTCGATATCGAGATACCAGGCCAGCCCAAGGCTGCTGACATTCTTGTCGGTGATCTTCTTGAGCGGGCTGAAATGCTGCTCGTCAAAGGTGCGTCCGTTAAGCAGCCAGTTGTCGCCGTCGGCGGCCTCTGAAATCGCTCGTGCTTCGCTCACGTTGCCGGCTTTGCCCGGGCCGTCCGCGGAAGAGTGAACTGCAACGGTGAGTGCGAGTAAGAGACACAGAACCGTCAGAGCAAGAACCTGCGATGTCCTCATAGCG
>CAWAHT010000003.1:0-64439 GCA_963781975.1 uncultured beta proteobacterium | reverse complement strand
GCCGATCCGGCCGAGCCGCCGGGATCGACCGGGCTGGCCGAAACGGACCGGGACAAGCGACCCCCTGGAAAGATCTGGTCCGCCTGGCCCCATCGAGCGGGTCATGAGCACGGTGATCCGCCGGCTGTCCTGGAGCAGGCTGTCGGACCCCAAGATCGCTATCGCCCTGTCCGGTTTCGGGCTGCTGCTCGGGATGCTGTCGGCGCGATGGCGCCGAATACCGAGACGCTGCCGTATCCGATTGTGCTGCCGCTGTCTCACCTGCTGCCGTCGCTGCAGAGCTATCCGGTCCTGGCGTCGGTGATGCTCTACACCGGGGACGTGCTCGCCTGCCTGGGCCTGGCCGGGATGCTCTCTGGGCGCACAGCCAGGGGTGGCGGCCCGATCCGCGGCGGCTGCTGCTGGCCAGCGCCGGGATCGTCGCGGTGATGGTCAGCCTGACTCCGGTCGGCTCGTCCGACACCGCCAGCTACGCTACGGCCGGATTGCGGCCCTGGGCGGGAACCCGTATCTCACCAATCCGCAGCAGTACCTGGGGCTCTCGTCGCCGTACACCACCGCGGTCGGGGCGATCTGGAAGAAGACGCCGTCCGTCTACGGCTTGGTCGCGACCGTGATCCAGAAGTTCGCGGCCACGATCGGCGGCGCGAACGCGTCGACCACGATCTGGATCCTGATGATCCTCAACGGCATCGTGTTCATCGGTGTCGGCCTGCTGCTGCTGAAGACGTCCGACGATCCGATTCGGGGCCACGCTGTTCTGGACCGCGAACCCGGTCCTGATCCAGCAGTTGGTCAGCGGCGGTCATCTCGACACGTTCGTGGCGGCGGCCGCGATCTGCTCGATCCAGGTGGCGCGGCGGGTCTATGGCGTGTGGGGCGACGTGCTGATCGGCGTGCTGATCGGCCTGGCCTGCGGAGTCAAGATCAATGCCGTGCTGATCGGGATCGGGCTGGCGTGGCCGCTGCTGCGCCGGCACCAGCGGATGCGGACGGCCAGGATCGCGCTGGTGGCGCTGGCGACGGTCGCGTTCGAGTACAGCTTCTACGGGCTGAACGCACTGAAACCCCTGTTCGCGGCGTCGAAGCTGGTCACGCCGCCGTCGCCGTGGTTCGTGCACGAGATCGGCGATGTCTTCGCCCCCGGCGTGACGGCGACGCTGATCGGCGTGCTCTGGCCGATCGCGATGATCGTGGTCGCCGGGCTCATGACCGGCGCATCTCGTCGGACCAGCCGCGCGAGGTCGTCGCGCCGTCGGCGCTGACGTTCGCCTGGATCCTCGTCGCGCCCTGGGTGTTCGCCTGGTACACGGCGATCGCCTGGGTCGCGCTGACCCAGGTCCCGCGCGGATGACGCGGTGGCTGACGATCGTCACGGTCCTGCTCGCGCTCTGGCATTCCAGCGGCGGCCAGATCGCGCCCGGCCAGTGACACCGGACCAGGGACGATGATCGGAAAGGGCCAGGCGGAGCCGACCCGCTGCGCAGCCGGGCGGCCAGCGCGGCAGCGGCCAGCCGGGAAGGGGAGCAGCCGCCGGCCTAGCCAGTCCGGTCGCGAGCGGTACTGTCGCTGTTGCGCCGGAACTGGCTCGCCGCCGTGCTGCTGGCCGCCTGCGGTGGTCCTGCGGGTGCTGGCCCAGGTCGCCTACCGCCCGGCGCTCTTCTACATCGACACCGCGCGGTACGTCTCGAACAATCCGCCGGCATGGGGATCCGCTGGGCTACGGGGGAGTGCTCAGGGCGATCTCGCCGGCCTGCGGCTTGCTGCTGGTCGCGGCGGCCCAGCACCTGCTCGGGCTGGCCATGGCCGTGGTCATCTACCTGCTCCTGCTGCGCCGCGGCGTCGCGCGCTGGCTCGCCGCGCTGGCTATCGGGCCGGTCCTGCTCGACGCCTATCAGCTGCAGATCGAGACCATCATGCCGGACACGGTCTTCGAGGCCCTGATCGTGGCCCTGCCTGGCCAATCCCGCTCTGGCGCCCGGCGATTTCGTGGCGGCGGGTTGCGGCCGCGGCCTGGTGCTGGGCGCCTCGGCCACCGTCGCCCAGGTCGGCGAGGCACTGCTGGTACCCGCGGTGATCTTCGTGCTGGCGGTAGGCGGCGGCTGGCGGCCCTGGTGATCGGCCGGGCGGCCGCGCTGTGCGCGGCGTTCGCCGTGCCGATCCTGGCCTACTCCGCGGGCTCGGACCTGATCACCGGATCCTTCTTCCTGTCGCACACCGGTGTTACGTCCTTCTACGGGCGGGCGGCGGCGGCCGCGGACTGTGCCACCCTCCGGGCCGCCGGCCGCTCGAGCGCGGGATGTGTCCGACGAGCTCAGGTGCCCCAGGGGACCCGACTGGCTCGAGTACGGCCAGGGCTCGCCGATCCGGCCGTATTACAACAGCACGACCGTGAGCCGGGCCCAGACGGACAGCGAGATCTCGGACTTCAACCACGCCGTGCTCGCCCAGCAGCCCGGGCGGCTGCTGGCCGCCTACGGGCATGACGCGGCGAAGCTGTTCGCGCTGACCAGGACGGGAAGCCCGGGCGACACGCCGATATCGCGCTGGCAGTTTCAGCGGGCCTTCCCCTACTACCCGCCGTGGTCGTCGCGCCAGGTGGTCGCCGCCGAGATCCGCGAAACCGGCGGCAGCCAGCCCGCCGCCTGGCGGCCTGTCCTGCCCGCTTTTCTGCGCGCCTACCAGTCAGACGGCGGCTACCGGCCCGCTGCTCGCGCTCGCGACCCTGGCCGGGCTGGCCGTGCCGTGCTCGCCGTGCGCCGGAAGGCGGACGTGAGCCTGCACCAGGACGCGCTCGGCTGCCTGCTGTTCTTTGCCTCGGGAGTGTTCCTCCTCGGAGTCTCCGACTTGTTCGAGTTCTCCTGGCGGTACCAGCTCCCCGTGCTGCTGCCGTTCTGGTGGCGGCGCCCCGGATCAGCGTCGTCACCGGCTCGGTCACCGCCCAACACCGTTCCAGCTGAAGGAGAGATTCATGGGAACAACCAGCGCATCAGTTAACGTGCTACCCGAGGCGATGGACGAGAAGAAGCGGGTGGAGCTGGAGCGATGCCAGCCGCGCGGCACGCCGCCGGCCGGAGAGCTCCGCCGTCCGCGCCCAGTGTTCCCGGGCCTGCTTCTGGGTGTTCGCGCATCCTGGGAGGCGATCTTCCGCACCGGTGTCTGCGAGCACGCGATCAAGGAGCTGTGCCGCGTCGACGTGTCCCGTAGCGTGAAGTGCGAGTACTGCGGCAACCAGCGGTCGGAGCAGGCCAGGACGAAGGGCCTGAGCGAGGCCCAGTACGACGACCTGCTCAACTTCGAGAAAGTCCGGCGGCTCGACCGACCGCGAGAAGGCAGCCCTGGCCTACGCGGCGGCGATCACCTGGCGGCCTCGAGACCGACGACGTGTTCTGGGAGCTGGCTCGAACGCCGCACTTCTCCGAGCCGAGCTGGTCGAGCTGGGCTGGTCATCGCGCTGACGCATGGGCCAGGCAGAGCCGGCCGCGGCTGCTGAACATCGAGCACCACGAGGTGCCGCCGGGTACCGCTGCCTCGATCGCGCCCGGCTTCGGCACCGCGGAGCAACTGGCCGCGTCGAAGGCCTCGGACGACTACTGGGCCCACTGACTCAGACCGCGGGCTGCTGCTGCGTGGCGCAGTGAATCCCGCCGCCTCCCTCGGCCAGGTTGTCGATCGTGAGCTGCACGACCTCCCGTCCCGGGTACAGGTCGGCGACCAGGGAGCGCGCTACGTCGTCAGCGGATCGGTCGCCGAATTTCGGGACGAGCACGGCACCGTTGCACACGTACCAGTTGACGTAGACGTTGACGAAGAGATTCGGATTCTCGTGCGCCGGGATGGTGGCCGACTCACGGGAGATCCGGCAGCTCAGCAGCCGAGCATGCCGTAGTTGCGCCGGATGTAGTTGATGATGGCCTCGTCGAACTTGTCGCCGCCGACCCGCACCGAACCCTTGTAGACCATGCCGCCCAGCGAGATCACGCCCACTTCGGTGGTGCCGCCGCCGATGTCGACGACCATGGACCCCGAGGCCTCCGATACCGGCAGGCCGGAACCGAGCGCGGCGGCCATCGGTTCCTCGATCAGGAACACCTGGCTGGCGCCGGCGGCTTCAGCCGATTCCTTGATGGCGCGGCGCTCCACCTGCGTCGAGCCGCAGGGAACGCAAATGATGATGCGCGGGTTGGGCGCCAGCAGGCTCGAGGGGTGCACCGCCTTGATGAAATGCTTGAGCATCTGCTCGGTGACGGTGAAGTTGGCGATGACGCCGTCCTTCATCGGCCGGATGGCCTCGATGTTGCCCGGCACGCGGCCCAGCATCTGCTTGGCCTCCAGGCCGACGGCGCGGACGACTTCCTTGGCGTGCGGACCGCCTTCCCGGGCGATCGCCACGACGGAAGGTTCATTGAGTACGATCCCCTTGCCCCGGACGTAAATCAGGGTATTGGCCGTGCCCAGGTCAATGGCAAGATCGTTTGAAAAATAGCTGCGGAAAAAGCCGAACATCGGGTCTGCTAGGTGAGTTTGCGGATCGGGGCGGATGGGACTCTTTCCCCGGTGCGCCATAATAGACCATGTCCCTGAAACTAGCCGACGTACACCGGATCGCCCACCTGGCGCGCATCGAGATCACCGATGCGCAGGCGCAGGAAACGGCCGATCAGCTCAACGACATTCTGGCCATGATCGAGCGCATCGCGCGCGTCGACACCACGGGTGTCGCCCCGATGTCGCACCCGCTCGACGGCGTGCAGCGCCTGCGCCCCGACGTCGTCAGCGAGATCCCCGACCGCGACCGCTGCATGGCCAACGCGCCGGCGCAGCAGGACGGCCTGTTCCTGGTGCCGCGGGTGGTCGAATGAACGCGCCCCGGACGGTGGCACCGCCGCCCGCCGACCTGGCGCACGCCAGCCTGGCGCAGCTGGGCGCCCTGCTTGACCGGCGCGCCGTCTCCAGCGTCGAGCTGGCGCGCCACTTCCTCGACCGGATCGACCGCCACCGCGACCTGAACGCCTTCCTGGACGTGCGCCCCGAGATCACGCTGGCGCAGGCCCGCGCCGCCGACGTGCGCCGGGCGCAGGGGGAGACCGGCCCGCTGCTGGGCGTGCCGCTCGCGCACAAGGACGTGTTCGTGACGCGCGACTGGCACACCACCGCCTCCAGCCGCATGCTCGAGGGGTACGCCAGCCCGTTCGACGCCACGGTGGTCGAGGCGCTGGCGCATGCCGGCATGGTCTGCCTGGGCAAGCTCAACTGCGACGAATTCGCCATGGGCTCGAGCAACGAGAACAGCGCCTACGGCAATGTGCGCAACCCCTGGGACCGCGGCGCGGTGCCGGGCGGGTCCTCGGGCGGCTCGGCCGCGGCCGTCGCGGCGCGCCTGGCGCCGCTCGCCACCGCCACCGATACCGGCGGCTCCATCCGCGAGCCGGCCGCGTTCTGCGGGGTCACCGGCACCAAGCCCACCTATGGCAGGCCCTCGCGCTGGGGCATGGTCGCCTTCGCCTCGAGCCTGGACACCGCCGGCCTGCTGTCGGTCGACGCGCACGATTGCGCGCTGGCGTTCAATGCCATGCTCGGGTTCGATCCGCGCGACTCGACCAGCGTCGACCGGCCGCGCGAGGATTACACCCGGCACCTCGGCCTCGACCTGGCCGGGCTGCGCATCGGCGTGCCCCGGGAGTTCTTCGCCGCCGGCCTGGAGCCGGAGGTCGAGGACGCGGTGCGCGCCGCGCTGCGCCAATACGAGGCGATGGGGGCGCGCCTGGTCGATGTCACGCTGCCCAACGCGGCGCTGGGCATACCGGTGTATTACGTCGTGGCGTGCGCCGAGGCGTCGAGTAACCTGTCGCGCTTCGAGGGCGTGCGCTACGGCTTTCGCGCCCGCGACTACGACGACCTGCTCGACATGATGTGCAAGACCCGCGCGCAGGGCTTCGGCGCGGAGGTCAAGCGGCGCATCCTGGTGGGCACCTATGTTCTGTCGCACGGCTACTACGACGCCTACTTCCTGCAGGCCTCGCGCGTGCGCCGCATCATCGCCGACGAGTTCCAGCGCGCCTTCCAGCAGTGCGACGTCATTGCCGGTCCGGTCACCAGCGGGGTGGCCTTCGGGTTCGGGGAGAAATCGGCCGATCCCGTGGCGATGTACCTGGCCGACCTGTACACCGTTCCCAGCAGCCTCGCCGGCATCCCGGCAATGAGCCTGCCCTGCGGCTTCGGCCGGCTGGGGCGGCCGGTGGGCCTGCAGCTGATGGCCAACCACTTCGACGAGGCGCGCCTGCTCGGCGTCGCGCACCGCTACCAGTCGGCGACCGACTGGCATGCGCGCATCCCCGCGGGGTTCTGAGCGCCTGCGCCCGCCCGGTTTCGATCCACGACACACAAGATCCGCGGAGATTGCATGGCCAACGCCTGGGAGACCGTCATCGGCCTGGAGACGCACGTGCAGTTGCGCACCGCGTCGAAGATCTTTTCCGGGGCGGCCACGGCCTTCGGCGCCGCGCCCAACACTCAGGCCAGCGTCGTCGACCTGGCCCTGCCCGGGGTGCTGCCGGTGCTCAATGCCGGCGCCGTCGAGTGTGCCGTGCGCCTGGGCATCGCCGTCGGCGCATCGATCGCGCCGCGCTCGGTCTTCGCGCGCAAGAACTACTTCTACCCGGACCTTCCCAAGGGCTACCAGATCAGCCAGTACGAAATCCCGGTCGTGCAGGGCGGCAGTCTGGGCTTCGCGGTGGCTCCGCGCAGCGGCGAGCCGTATTTCAAGACGGTGCGCCTGACGCGGGCGCACCTGGAGGAGGACGCGGGCAAGTCGCTGCACGAGGACTACCGCGGCATGTCCGGGATCGACCTGAACCGGGCCGGCACGCCGCTGCTCGAGGTCGTGACCGAACCCGACATGCGCTCGAGCGCGGAGGCCGTGGCCTACGCGCGCACGCTGCACGCGCTCGTGGTGTGGCTGGGCGTCTGCGACGGCAACATGCAGGAGGGCAGTTTCCGCTGCGACGCCAACGTCTCGGTGCGTCCGGCCGGCTCCGCCGAATTCGGCACCCGCGTCGAGATCAAGAACCTCAACAGCTTCCGCTTCCTGCAGCAGGCGATCGATCACGAAGTGGCCCGGCAGATCGAGCGCATCGAGGACGGCGGCCGCATCGTCCAGGAGACGCGCCTCTACGACCCGGACCGCGACGAGACCCGGTCGATGCGCTCCAAGGAGGATGCGGCCGATTACCGCTACTTCCCCGACCCCGATCTGCTGCCGCTGGAGATCACCGCGGCGATGATCGAGCGCATCGGCGCCGAGCTGCCCGAACTGCCCGCGGCGATGCGCGAGCGCTTCGTGCGCGACTACGGCCTGCCGCCGCAGGACGCGGCAGCCCTGACCGGCAGCCGGGCCCTGGCCGGCTACTTCGAAGCGGTTGCCGGGGCCGTTGCCGACAGGAAAGCGGCTGCCAACTGGGTCATGGGCGAGGTCAGCGCCGCCCTCAATGCGGCCGACATCGACGCGGACCGGTGCCCGGTGCCGGCCGGCGAACTTGCCATCCTCATCGGCCGGGTGGCCGATGGCACGATCAACCTCAAGACGGCCAAGGAGCTGTTCGGCCAGCTCTGGTCGGGTATGGCGGCATCGGTCGACGGCGTGATCGCCGCGCGCGGGCTGCAGCAGATCTCCGATCCGACCACCCTCGAGCGCATCGTCGACGAAGTGCTGGCGGCAAATCCCGCGGCGGTGGCGGAATTTCGCGGCGGCAAGGAAAAGGCCTTCCAGTCCCTGGTCGGCCAGGCCATGAAGGCCACGCGCGGCAAGGCCAATCCGCAGCAGCTCAACGACGTGCTGCGCCGCAAGTTGCGCTAGCGGCGCAGCGGCGCGCCGCCTCGGGCGGCGCCACCGCGTACCTCAGGTCTCGCGCAGCGAGCGCCGGTACTGGATCGACTCGGCGATGTGCCGGCTCTCGATCGCCTCGACCCCTTCGAGGTCGGCGATCGTGCGCGCCACCTTGAGCACGCGGTGATAGGCGCGCGCCGACCAGCCGAGGCGGGCGCTGGCGGCGTGCAGCAGCTGGCGCACCGCGCCCTCGGGCCGGCAGACGCCGTTCGATCTCGGACGAGCCGAGCTCGTCGTTGACCTTGCCCTGGCGCGCGATGGATCGGGCGCGCGCCAGCGCGACGCGGGCGGCCGCATAGCGCGACTGCTCGCCATCGGGCAGGGCGGTGAGCTCCTCCGGGCTCAGCGCCGGTCACCTCGACGCGCATGTCGATGCGGTCGAGCAGCGGTCCGCTGATGCGGTCCTGGTAGCGCGAGACCATCTCCGGCGTGCAGCGGCAGGCGATGCTCGGGTGGCCGTGGTAGCCGCAGGGCAGGGGTTCATGGCCGCGATGAGCTGGAAGCGGGCCGGATACTCCACGTGGCGCGCCGCGCGCGCGACCGTGATGCGGCCGGTTTCCAGCGGTTCGCGCATGACCTCCAGGACGCGCCGATCGAACTCGGGCAATTCGTCGAGAAACAGCACGCCGTGATGCGCGAGCGAGATTTCGCCGGGGCGCGGCATTGGCCCCGCCGCCGACCAGCGCGGGCGCGCTGGCGCTGTGATGGGGCGCGCGGAACACCCGGGTTGCCCAGCGCTGCGGAGCGAACTTGCCCACCAGGCTCAGCACCGCGGCCGATTCGAGCGCCTCGTCGACGCCCATCGGCGGCAGCAGCCCCGGGAAGCGCTGCGCCAGCATCGTCTTGCCGGTGCCCGGCGGGCCGACCATCAGCACGCTGTGGCCGCCGATAGCGGCGATCTCCAGGGCGCGCTTGGCGACGCTTTGCCCCTTGACGTCGAAGAAATCGGGATAGGCCGGGGGCGAGAGCCGGACCTGGGCAAAGTACTCGCGGATCGGGGCGGCCTGGGTATTGCCGGCGAGGGATTCCAGATGAGCGACCACCTGGCGCAGGTCCCTGGCGGGGTAGATGGCGACACCGCCCACCAGCGCCGCCTCGTCGGCGTTGTCCGCGGGCAGGAAGAAGCCGCGCGGCTGGCGCTCGCGCGCGCTGCGCGACACCGCGAGGGTCATCGCCAGAGCGCCGACGATGGGCCGCAGTTCGCCCGACAGCGACAGCTCGCCGGCGAACTCGAAGCGTTCCAGCAATTGCGCCGGGACCTGGCCGCTCGCCGCCAGGATGCCGATGGCGATCGGCAGATCGAAGCGTGCCGATTCCTTGGGCAGGTCGGCCGGGGCCATGTTGACCGTGATCCGGCGCGCCGGGAAATCGAACTTGGCGTTTTGCAGCGCGGCACGCACCCGTTCGCGCGCCTCCTTGACCTCGGCCTCCGGCAGGCCGACCAGGGCGAAGCCCGGCAGCCCGTTGGCCAGATGCACCTCGACCGTCACTTCCGGGGCGGACATGCCCGAAATGGCGCGGCTGTGCACCACGGCGAGTGCCATCAGGAACGCTTTGCGGGATAGTGGAGCAGCATGGGGGGCGATTTTTCACCGGTCCAACCGGTATCGACAGTTTGCGACTATTTTAGCGATGGCGAACGGCTAGCCTGAACGGCCGAAGCGGCTCCTGCCGCATGTGGGAGCGCACTGGATCACAATACGGCCCAGATGCCGCCTCGGGGCGGGCTTATTTCGGCTTCAGCGCGGCGCGGCTGCTGGCAAGCTGCCCTTTTTCGTCTGGCCCCATGCAAAACAACGAATTGCTGCTTCTCGTTTCGCTCGCGGTGCTCATGCTGGGCATTGCGCTGCTGGCCCACCGCCGCGGTGCGGCCCGGCGCGCGCGCCGCGAGCGGGCACGACGCGACGCGATGCGCGAAGACCTGGGCGGCGATTCCTATTTCCTGCCGCCAGCGCCGGTCGAGGCGGCCGTCGAGCTCGACGATCCGGTGGAAATCGACTCCCTGCTCGAGGGCGAATCCCAAACGGTCGCGGCCCAGGCGCGCGGGCTGCTGGAACGCAATACCGACACGGCGCTCACCAGCGGCATGCGCGGGCTGTCGTTCGCGCTCGGCGGCCCGACCCCGCCCCCGCGCCCGGCCCCCGCGCCTGCCATTGCCCGCGCCACCCCGGCCACGCCGGCCGGTCGCAGCCCGGCCGCGCCGGAAGCCGCGGACGGCGCCGCACGCGTGCCGGTGCGCGACCTGGTCCTGGCCTGGTATGAGGCGCGCGGCTACCGTGCCGCGGCGCTGCCGGCGGCGAGCCGGCCGCTGGAATTGCTGTTGAACCACCGCAAGACGCCGGCGCGCAGCTATGCCTTCGTGGCCACGCACGAGCTGCTGGGTGCGCAGCAGGCAACGAGCCTTTTTGCGCTGGCGCGCGCCGGCGGCTGGCCGCGCCTGCTGATCGCGGCCGAAGGCGGCGCCGCGGCGGGGCTCGCCAAGGCGCTGCAGCGCCAGGGCATCCGCGTCTTCGACGAGGCCGCCATCAATGCCGAACTGGCCAAGGTCGACATCCGGATCGCCGCCAAGATCATCGCCGTTGCGCGCGGTCGCGCGGTGACGCGCCGGGCGGCCGACGACGTGCGCGCCGCCGCGGCCAGTCGCAGCGCGCTGGCGGCGCCGCGCCGGCCCGGTCGCCCCTGACGCGCCCGGGCACCGGCGCGCTCAGGGCCCCGGGGGCGGCTCCGGGGCCAGCGCCTTTTCCAGCGCCTCTATCCTGGCGCGCGCACGCGCCAGCAGGTCGCACTGGATCTCGAACTCCTCGCGCGTGACCAGGTCGAGCCGGGCGAACTGCTGCGCCAGCAGCGCCTTGAGATTCTTCTGCAGGTCGGCTGCGGGCGTGCCGGCAAGCAGCGCGGCGATGCGTTGCTGCAGATCGTCGATGAACGATGGTGTTTCCATGGGCATCCTGGAGCTGGCGCCGGTTCGGCGGCGGAAAATCGACAAGCGCCGGCCAGTCTAGCGCGCCGCGTCCTCGCCGGGCGCGCGATTCCACCAGCCGCCGCCGAGAGACTGGAAGAGCGCCACCGTATCGGCATAGCGGTTGGCCTGCGCCTGGACCCGGGCAAGCAGCGCCTGCTGGTAGGCCTGGTCGGCGTTGAGCTGGGACAGATAGCTGACCGATCCAAGGCCCTGCGCCGTGCGCGCGTACTCCAGGCTGCGCCCGGCGGCGTGCTCGGCCTGCGCGCTGGCGCGCAGCGACTCGGCGTCGAACTGCAGCGCATGCAGCGTATCGGCAACGTTCTGGAACGCGGCGATGACGACGCTGCGGTACTGGGCGCCGGCCTGGTCCAGCGCATCGACGTGCGGCGCGGCGCGCGGTGCTACAGCGCGCCGCCGGCGAACAGCGTCTGGCTCAGGCTCGCGCCCGCGCTCCAGAAGGTATTGCCGGTGGCGAACATCGATCCGACCGTGGTGGCGGTGCCGCCGATGCTGCCGCTGAGCGCGACCTGCGGCAGCATGTCGGCCATGGCGACGCCGACCTGCGCGCTGGCGGCATGCAGTTGCGCCTCGGCTTCGCGGATGTCGGGCCGGTGCTCGACCAGCCTCGACGGCAGGCTCAGCGGCAGGTCATCGGGAAGCGTTATCGCGTCCAGATCGAAATCCTGTTGCGGCGCCTGCGCGGGCAAGCGGCCCAGGAGCGCGCCGAGCGCGTCGCGCTGCAGCGCCAGTTGCTTTTGCAGCACGGGCAGTTGCGCCTGGGTCTGGGCCAGCAGCGCTTCCTGCGCCATTGCATCGGCATCGGCGATGGCGCCCAGCTCGACCTCGCGGCGCATGATCGCCAGCTGCTCCTGTTCGATTGCGGCAACCCGTTCGGTGGCCCGGATCTGCGCGCGCAAGGATGCCTCCTGGATCGCGGCCAGCACCACGTTGGTCGACAGCGTGAGATAGGTAGCCTCCAGCGCGAAGCGCTGCGCCTCCTCCTGCGCCGCCAGTGACTCCACCTGGCGGCGATTGCCGCCGAAGACGTCCAGCGCGTAGCCGACGGTGAGCTGTGCCGTATACAGGTTGTAGATCGGCGCGCCAGAGGCCAGGGTCGGCGCCAGGGTGCCGACGGGGTTTTTCTGGCGCGTCGGCGCAAAGCCGGCCTGCACGCCGGGCAGGTAAAGGCCGCGCTGCGCGGCCACAAGATCGCCGGCCTGGCGCAGGGCCGCCTGGGCGGCCTGGATGCCGGGGTTGGCCTGCAGCGCCTCCTGCACCAGGGCGTCGACGTCAGCGCTGTGAAATGCCCTCCACCATTGCGCGGTGATGTCCTTGCCCAGGGAAAGGCGCTGCCCGCCGCCCCCCGCGTCGCCGGATCCGACCGTGCTCGCGGCCGGCGGCGTCGCGCGTGTAACGGTCCCCGGCCGGGGTCTCGGGGCGCCGGAAATCGGGCCCGACCGTGCAGGCGGCCAGCGCCAGCGCGAGCGGCACGGCACCGCACGCCCGCAACCACGGCCGCGTTGCGCCGGCGCCGCGCCTCATGCCGGCGCCTCGATATCGGGCTCCAGCGAGGTCTGGCGCCGACTGCTGCGCATAGCGGCGAATCAGCACCGGCAGCACCAGCAGGATCAGCACCGGCGCCAGGACATGCCGCCGACCACCACCAGCGCCAGCGGCTTCTGCACCTGCGAGCCGATGCCGGTCGAGAGCGCCGCCGGCAGCAGGCCGACGCAGGCGACGATGCAGGTCATCATCACCGGCCGCATCTGCACCGCGGCAGGTCGTGCAGGATCGCGCTCGCCGCGCTCCATGCCCTCGTCGATCAGTGCTGGTTGTAGTAGGACAGCACGATGATGCCGTCCATGGCCGCGATGCCGAACAGGGCGACGAAGCCGATCGCGGCCGAGACGCTGAACGGCGTGCCGGTCAGCGAACAGCGCGAAGATGCCGCCGATCAGCGCCATCGGCATGACGCTGGCGGCCAGCAGCGATGTCGACGCAGCGAGCCGAAGTTCACGTACAGCAGCAGGCAGATCAGCGCGAGGCTGATCGGCACGGCGATCGCCAGGCGCTGCAGCGCATCCTGCAGGTTGCCGAATTCGCCGACCCATTCCAGGCGGTAGCCGCCCGGCATCGGCACCTGCTCGGCGACCTGCGCGCTGGGCCTCGAGCACCGCGCTGCCCAGATCGCGGCCGCGCACGCTGAACTTGATCGGGAATGTAGCGCTCCTGCTGCTCGCGATAGATGAAGGAGGCGCCGGAGACCAGCCGTGACGTCGGCGACATCGGCCAGCGGCACCTGGATCGACGCCGCTGCCGCCGGCGGTCGGCGCGCCGATCGGTGATGCGGCGGATCGCCTCGAGGCTGCTGCGATACTGCGGCGCCAGGCGCACCATCATCGGAAAGTGCCGGTCGCTGCCGGCCTCGTACAGATCGCCGGCCGCCTGGCCGCCGATCGCCGCCTGCACCGTGGCGTTGATGTCGCCGGGCGCCAGGCCGTAGCGCGCGGCGCGCGTCGCGGTCGACGTCGATGCGGACGGTCGGCTGGCCGAGCGAGTTGAAGCACCGCCAGATCGGTGATGCCCGGCACCGTCGGCCATGCACCGCCTTGATCTTGTCGGCGGTCTTCTCCAGCGTCTCCAGGTCGTTGCCGAACAGCTTGACCGAGTTCTCGCCCTTGACGCCCGGAGGCCGCCTCCTCGACGTTGTCCTCGATGTACTGCGAGAAGTTGAAGTCGACGCCGGGGAACTGCGGCTGCCAGCGCCGTCGGTCATGTCTGCGCGTCAGCTTGTCCTTGTCGACGCCGGCCGGCCAGTGCGTCGAACGGCTTCAGCGGCACGAAGAACTCGGCATTGAAGAAGCCGGTGGCATCGGTGCCGTCGTCGGGCCGGCCGTGCTGCGAGACCACGGTCTCCACCTCCGGGATAGCTGCTCGATCAGCCGGCGCATGCGGTTGACGTAGCCGTTGCCCTCGTCGCAGCGAGATCGACGGTCGGCATGGTGGCGCGGATCCAGAAGTTGCCCTCCTCGAGCTTGGGCAGGAACTCCAGGCCCAGGCAGCTGGCGCCGCAAGCCGGCGACGGCCAGCAGCACGCGCCGGCGCCGCCCAGCGTCACGATGCGGTTGGCCAGCGCGAACTCGCAGCGCCGGCTCGTAGAGCGCGGCGCAGCCACGCGCACCACGGCGGTCTCGGTCTCGCTGCACGCTCGTCCGGCAGCAGCAGCGCGCTCAGCGCCGGCGAGACCGTGAAGGTCGCGATCAGGCCGCCGGCGATGGCGTAGGCGTAGGTGCGTGGCCATCGGGCCGAAGATGTGGCCCTCGATGCCGCGACAGCGTGAACAGCGGCACGAAGCCGGCGATGATGATGGCGGCGGAGAAGAAGATCGCCTGGTTGACCTCGGTCGCGCGCGATTGGCGATCACGGCGAACTTGCCGCGCAACCCGACCGCTGACGCGCACGCGGTGCAGCATGCGTCGGCGCCGGCCGCGGTGCGCCGCGGCTCTCGGCCAGATGGCGGAAGATGTTCTCGACCATGATGACCGTGGCATCGACGATCAGGCCGAAATCGATCGCGCCGACCGACAGCAGATTGGCCGACTCGCCGCGCAGCAGCATCAGGCCGATGGCGAAGGACAGCGCGAACGGGAATGGTGGCGGCGACGATCACGGCGCTGCGCAGATTGCCGAGGAACAGCCACTGCACGCAGGAAGATCAGCACGATGCCCGACCAGCATGTTGTGCAGCACGGTGTGCGTGGTGACGTGGATCAGGTCGGTGCGATCGTAGATGCGTCTCGATGTGCACGCCGGGCGGCAGGATGCCGGAGCTGTTGATCTTGCTCGACCTCGGCCTTGACCGCGCTCGATGGTCGGCATGCTCTGCTGCGCCGCGGCGCATCAGCACGATGCCCTGGACGATGTCGTCGTCGTCGTCCTGGCCGGCGATGCCGAGCCGCGGCTGGTTGCCGACGCTCGACCGTGGCGACGTCGCTCGAGCAGCACCGGCGCGCCGTTGTTCGACGGCCAGCATGGTGTTGCGCGATGTCGTCCACCGAGTGGATCAGGCCGACGCCGCGCACGACCGCCGCCTGCGGCCCGAAATTCGACGGTCTGGCCGCCGACATTGATGTTGCTGTTGTTCAGCGCCTGCAGCACCTGCGGCAGCGTCAGGCCGTAGGCCACCAGCTTGTCGCTGGTCGACGGTGACGTCGTAGGTCTTGGTCTTGCCGCCCCAGCCGGTGACGTCGACCACGCCCGGCACGGCCTTGAAGCGCCGCTCCAGCACCCAGTCCTGGAGGGTCTTCAGATCGGTGACCGAATAGCCGGGCGGCCCGACCACGCGGTAGCGATAGATCTCGCCGATCGGGCTGGTCGGGCGAGATCTGCGGCTGCGCGCCGTTGGGCAGCGGCGGCAGCTGCGACAGGCGGTTGATCACCCACTGCTCGGCCTGGTCGTAGGTGAAGTCGTAGGTGAACTGCACCTTCACGTCGGACAGGCCGAACAGCGAAATGGTGCGGATCGCCGTGACGTTGCGGGATGCCCGCCATCTGCACCTCGATCGGGATGGTGATGTAGCGCTCGATCTCCTCGGCCGACTGGCCGGCGCTCTGGGTGACGATGTCGACCAGCGGCGGCACCGGATCGGGATAGGCCTCGATGTTGAGCTTGAAGAAGCAGAAGACCCCGGCGACAAGCGTCCCGAACAGGATCGCCAGCATCAGGATGCGCCGCCGCAGCGCATAGGCGATGATGCCGTTCATCGGCGGGCGGCGGCGGGCTGTCGCGCCTCGATGCGGCAGCGCAGCGGGAAATGCGCCATGGTCAGTCGCCCCGCGCGGCGCGGTCGATGAACAGGGCGCCGGCGGCAACGACCTTCTCGCCGCCGACTAGCCCGTCGAGCACTTCGAGCAGTCCGTCGGCGACGCGACCGGTGCGGATGCGGCGCGGCGCTCAGCGAGCCGTCGTCGTGCAGCACCCAGACGCGCGCCTCTTCGCCTTCGTAGATGACACCGCTCTGCGGCACGGCCAGCGCCTGCGCCGGACCGCGCGCCAGGATGCTGAAGCTGGCGTACATCTCGGGCTTCAGCAGGCCATCCGGATTGGCGATTTGCGCCCGCACGGTCAGGCGGTGCGTTAGCGGATCGAGCGCCGGGGCGATGTACGCCACGCGCGCCGAGAACACCCGGTCGGGCAACGCCAGCACGTGCACCTCGAGCGCCGCGCCCTTGCGGATATCGGCGACATCGCTCTCGCGCACATTGGCGACGAGCCAGACGGTGGACAGGTCGGACACGGTGAAAACCGGGTGGCTCGCGCCGGCCTGCAGGTACTGTCCCGGGCCGACCTGGCGATCGGTCACGATGCCGTCGATCGGGGCCGCCACCGTTGCGACCGGATCGATCGCATCGGCCCGGGCAAGCGCGTCGATCTGGGCCGCGCTGCGCCCGAGTATCGCAAGCCGGTTGCGCGCCGCGGCCAGCGCGGCGTCGGCCGTGCGCGCGGCGCCCTGCGCCGCGCTCAATTCACTCTGGCTCTGCTGCCAGTCCTGCTGCGAACCGGCGCGCGCCTCGAACAGCGCGTGCCGGCGCTGTTCGCTGGTCTGCGCCATCGTCAACTGCGCGTGGGCGCTGGCGGCAGCCGCCTGCGCCGCCAGCAGGTCGCTCTGACCCTGCACGAACTCGCTGGCCTCGATCGAAAACAGCGGCTGGCCGGCGCTGACGGCATCCCCAGGCGCGGCCAGCACGCGCGTCACGCGTCCGCTGTACGGCGAAAACACCGGCGTTGTCCGGTCGCCGTTGAGGGCGATCTTGCCGTCGGTGACGTGGGCGACGCGAAACGGGGCGCGCCCGACGGCAACGATCTTCAGGCTTTGCAGTTGCTCCGGCGACGGCATGAAGCGGGCTCCGGCAGGCGCGGCCGGGCTCGCCGGCGCGGCCAGCGCCGTGTGCGGCGCCGCGGCCAGGGCCAGCGCAGCCGTTAGCGCTCCGCAGACGGCCGCGCAGACGGCGCCGGCGCCGCCGGACGGGTGCCGTCGCGCCGCCCCTGCGCGGGTACCGCGCAAAGCGCGCAGCGCGGATCGAGAAGATGAAGGCATTGGAGGACAGTCCCGCGGATTGCCGGCGCGTGGCGATTGCCACAGCCGGCTGGATGCGAACGGTACCTTAACCCCGCGGAGGATTGCGCAATGACCGCCAGCGATAGCGATACCCGCGTATCGGCGACCTGCACCGGTGCGACGCTACAGGCCGGGCCGACCCGGCCCCCCGGCCGCAGCTCCCG
Source organism: uncultured beta proteobacterium (assembly GCA_963781975.1). Lineage (GTDB taxonomy): Bacteria > Pseudomonadota > Gammaproteobacteria > Burkholderiales > Burkholderiaceae_F > GJ-E10. Next base: position 47,309 of record CAWAHT010000003.1, on the reverse strand, counting down.
CAGACTTCCTTTGGCGGGTTCCGCCCAATACGGGCGATCTTCCCTATTTTGGAGCAATAATCCCCGTTGTGGTGCCCTCCACGTGACAGTCGGGCTATGCGGCTGTCATTTTGTCCAGAATTCCCGGCAATTTCCGTGGCATGCAAGTTGCTTGCTTTAGTTCAGCGCGGGCGGCGGCCGGGCACTCAGGGCAATCCCAGCGACATCGAACGCAAGAAACTGGAGTGGAGGCATGAAGCTAATCACCGCAATCATCAAGCCGTTCAAGCTCGACGAGGTGCGCGAGGCGCTGTCGGGCATCGGCGTGCAGGGCATCACGGTTACCGAGGTCAAGGGCTTCGGCCGGCAAAAGGGTCACACCGAGCTCTATCGGGGCGCCGAGTACGTGGTCGATTTCCTGCCCAAGGTCAAGGTCGAGGCGGCGGTCGACGACACCCTGCTCGACCGCGCGATCGAGGCCATCGAGAACTCGGCGCGTACCGGCAAGATCGGCGACGGCAAGATTTTCGTCTTCGACCTGCTGCAGGTCGTCCGCATCCGGACCGGGGAAACCGGCAAGGACGCCCTGTAGGCGCGGAGGCGGGCGACAGAATCGGATTCGGCCGCGCGCGCCACCACCGCGCGCGGTGCAAATGTGTTCTTTCCAAGGGATGCCGCCCGCCAGGGCGGCCATTTAAGGGCCTGCTTCTAGGCCCTCTTTTTTTGCCCGCGGCGTCATGCGGCCGCCGGCGCGGCGCGCAGGCGCCGGCGCAGTTCCGGCAGGCAGGAGCCGCAGCCGGTACCGCAGCGCAGGCGCTCCTGCAGGCGCGCCAGCTGCTCCTGTGCAGCTCCGCTGTCGCGCTCGAGGAAACCGTCGATCTGTGCGGCGCAGACATCGAAGCACGCGCAGACCTGGGCGCTGCGCGCCATCAGGCCCGCCGGCGCGGCAGCGCCGCCCTTGAGCAAGAGTCGGCCATAGGGCTGCGCGGCCAGCTGCTGCAGCAGCAGTTCCCGCACCCAGGCCGCGGACGCGGTATCGCCGGCCAGCAGGAATCCGCCGAGGCGCCGCTCGCCCGCACCGGCGTCCAGGCGCATCGTGCGCCATTGCCCGTGGCGCCGGTCGGCATAGCGCAGGACGTCGGTGCCGGCCAGATCCAGCAGCGCCTCGATCCGTGCCAGCACGCCCGCGTCGGCCGGTTCCGTCCCCGCGGCGCGAAACTGCACGCCCACGCGATCCGTGCCCGCGGACCCGAAAGGCACGCAGGCGGCATACGCAAAGGCGGCCATGATCGCCTGCAGGTCGTGCTGCACGCGCAGGGCGCGCCCGGGCGGCAGCCAGGCCATCGCCAGCACGCCCCAGGGCAGCTCCGCGCGCAGGATCTTTACCGCGGCGTGCTTGAGTTCGGGCTGCCGGCTCACCGGACAGAAGGCCGGCAGCGTCAGCGCGTTGACGCCGGCCGCCCGCTGGCCCGTCCGTGTCGATCCACCCAGGTATTCGTCGCCCCAATGCATGGCCATGAAGGCCTGGGTGCGCATCAGGCCCGCGGCGGACCGCGCCGGCACGATGATCGAACCGCGCCGCGACGTCACATGCACCAGATCGCCCTCGCCCACGCCGATGCGCTCCATGTCGCGCGGATGCAGCTCTATGGCGGGCTCCGGGTCGTGCCCGAAGAGGGTCGCCACGGTACCGGTGCGGCTCATGCCGTGCCATTGGTCGCGCAGCCGCCCGGTCAGCAGCGAGAACGGATAGCGCACGTCGCGCGGCTCGGCCAGCGGTCGATACGCGACGTCGGCAAAGCGCGCGCGCCCGTCCGGGGTCGGGAAGCGGCCATCGGCGTACAGGCGCACCCGTCCGCCGGCGGCCCCGGCGGCGCAGGGCCATTGCTGCGGGCCGGCGCGCTCGAGCAGGTCATAGCTCAGGCCGGTGATGTCCAGGTCGCGCCCGCGCGTGCTTTCCCGATGCTCGTTCCAGATGGCCTCGGGCGACGCGTACGCGAAACGCGTCGGGTGCCCCGGATGCCAGCGCGCCTCCAGGCGTTGCGCCAGGTCGACGCCGATGCGCCAGTCCGGTCGCGCGGCGCCGGGCGGCTCGAGCGCGCGGCGCACGCGGCTGATGCGGCGCTCGGAATTGGTCACCGTGCCGTCCTTCTCGCCCCAGGTGGCGGCCGGCAGCAGCAGATCGGCATAGCGTGCCGTGGCCGTGGTGGCAAACGCCTCCTGCACCACCACGAACTCCGCCCGCTCCAGCGCGCGGCGCACCAGTGCCTGGTCGGGCATCGACTGGGCCGGGTTCGTGCACGCGATCCACAGCGCCTTGATCGTGCCGTCGGCGGCGGCCTCGAACATCTCGACCGCGGTCTTGCCCGGGCGCGCCGGCATCGCATCGAAGCCCCACAGCGCCGCGATCTCCATCGCTGCTGCGCGTCCTCGGGGTCGCGGTGCGCGCTCACCAGGGTCGCCATGCCGCCGACCTCGCGTCCGCCCATCGCGTTGGGCTGGCCGGTGAGCGACAACGGACCGGCGCCCGGCTTGCCGATCTGTCCGGTCGCCAGATGCAGGTTGATCAGCGCCGCATTCTTCGCCGTGCCGTCGGCGACTCTGGTTCAGGCCCTGGCAGTAGAGCGAAAGGGTCGCGCCCGGCGCGGTCGCGCCGCGCTGGCCGAACCAGTGCGCCGCCTGGACCAGGTCGGCTTCGGCAATGCCGCACAGGCGTGCCGTGGCGCGCGGCGTGAATTCGCGCACGCGTTCCTTGAGTGCGGCGAAGCCGGTCGTGCTGCGCTCGATGAAGGCGGCGTCGAGCAGTCCATCCCAGAGCAGCACATGCAGCATGCCGTGGAACAGCGCCACGTCAGTGCCCGGGGCCAGTGCCAGATGCAGGTCGGCCAGTTCGGCGGTATCGGTGCGGCGCGGATCGACCACGACGATGCGCAGCGCGGGGTTGGCGCGGCGCGCGTCCTCGATGCGGCGAAACAGCACCGGGTGGGCATACGCGACGTTGGCGCCGGCGATGAACAGCGTGGTCGGCATGATCGATGTCGTCGTAGCACGCCGGCGGCGCATCGGCGCCCAGCGTCAGCTTGTAGCCGGCAACCGCGCTGCTCATGCACAGGCGCGAGTTCGAATCGATGTTGTTGGTGCCGAGCAGGCCCTTGACGAGCTTGTTGAAGACGTAATAGTCCTCGGTGAGCAACTGGCCGGAGACGTAGAAATCCGAGCGCGTCCGGACCGTGGTCGCGCAGCAGCAGGTCCAGGCGGTCCGCCGCCAGGTCCAGCGCGGCGTCCCAGGAAAGGTCCTGCGGCGCCTGGCCGCGCCGCGAGCGCCACTGCGGCCGCAGCAGGCGGGTCTGCTGCGTGACCGCGGCGGTGACGGTCTGGTGCAGCGTGATGCCCTTGGAGCAGAGACGGCCGAAATTGGCCGGGTGCTCGCGGGTCGCCGCGCACGCCGGTGATGCGGTCGCCGGTCGTTTCGATGATCACGCCGCAGCCCACGCCGCAATAGCAGCAGGTCGACCGCGTCGCGCGCGCCGGCGCCGCGGCCGCAGTCACGCCGGCGTCAGCGGCCGGTATCACGGGCCGGCCGCCGCCGCCGGCGCGCCCGCCGCGGCCTCGAACTGGGCGGCGTCGAGGTGGACGACGCCGTCGACGACGCGCACGCCGATGCGCGGCGTGCAGCCGCTCGTCGGGTGCGGCGGCACAGCCGTCGGCCAGCGCGATGTTCCAGTTGTGCAGCGGACAGGCAACGCTGCGGGCCATGACGATGCCCTGCGACAGCGGCCCGCCCTTGTGCGGGCAGCGGTCGAGCAGGGCGAATACCGCGTCGTCGCCGGTGCGGAATATCGCCACCGGCGCGTAGCCGGCACGCTCGAGGCGGCGCGCACCCAGCGCGGGGGATCTCGTCGACGCGGCATACCGCGAACCAGGCGGCACCCGCCCTTGCGCCAGTCGGACGCAGGGGAGGCCATCGTCATTGCGCCAGCGGCGCGAACTGGCGCAGGTCGACGCCGGCACGCGCAGGCTCGTTCCAGGGATCGGGCTCGCCGTCGAGCGGCAAACTGCAGCCGCTCCCACAGGGCGCGTGCGGCCGTCGGCGTCGTCGACGACGCGCGCCTTGCACCTAGTCGATGCCCACGCGCCCGACGTAATGCACGGTGCGCTCCAGGTACCAGCCCTCCTCGCGGTACAGCTGCAGGAAGGCGCCGGCGTACTCGAGCACTTCCCCGTGCGTCGCGACCTTGACCAGGAACTGCGCCACCTCGGTCTTGATGCCGCCATTGCCGGCGACGTAGATCTCCCAGCCCGAGTCGACGCCGATGACGCCGACATCCTTGATGCCGGATTCGGCGCAATTGCGCGGGCAGCCGCGAGACCGCCAGCTTGACCTTGTGCGGCGCGTACATGCGCCACAGCGCGCGTTCGAGCTCCTTGCCCATGCTGCGTCGAATCCTGCGTGCCGAAGCGGCACCACTCGCGAGCCGACGCAGGTCTTCACGGTGCGCAGCGCCTTGGCGTAGGCGTGGCCCGAGGGCATGCCGAGGTCCTTCCAGACGGCCGGCAGGTCCTCCTTCTTCACGCCCAGCAGGTCGATGCGCTGGCCGCCGGTGACCTTGACCGTCGGGATCTGGTACTTGTCGACGACGTCGGCGATGCGGCGCAACTCGGCCGGCCGTCGTCTCGCCGCCCCACATGCGCGGCACCACCGAGAAGGTGCCGTCCTTCTGGATGTTGGCGTGCGCGCGCTCGTTGATGAAGCGCGATCTGCGGATCGTCGATCGGCCTCGCTGCGGCCAGGTGCAGAGCAGGTAGTAGTTGAGCGCCGGGCGGCAGCTCGCGCAACCGTTCGGCGTGCGCCATCCGAGGCAGCTGCACGCCGATCGACGCGGCGATGCGTCAGCAACTGCGTGCGTCGCGGATCGCCTCGCGCACCTCCTCGTGGCTGTGGTCGGTGCAGCCGCACATGGGCTTCGGCTTCGGCGTGCGCCGAGTAGTCGCCGCCGGCGGTGAACATGAGGATCTGCTCGACCAGGCCCGTGCAGGAGCCGCAGCTGGCGCTGGCCTTGGTGTGCTTGCGCACCTCGTCGAGCGTGAACAGGCCCTTGCTCCTTGATCGCGCTTGCAGATGCGTGCCCTTGGTGACGCCATTGCAGCCGCAGACCTCGGCGGTCGTCGGCCATGGACTGCGGCGCTGGTTGCTGGCCCTCGTGGCCGGTGTCGCCGAGATGCGACTCGCCGAACATCAGCTGGTCGCGCATGTCGTGCCGATGCTGCCGGCCCTCGCGCAGCAGCTAGAAGTACCAGGCGCCGTCGACGGTGTCGCCGTAGAGGCAGGCGCCGACCAGCCTGTCGTCGCGCAGCACCAGCTTCTTGTAGACGCCGCCGGCCGGATCGCTCAGGACGATCTCCTCGGTGTCCGCGCCGCCCAGTGAAGTCGCCCGCGGAGAACAGGTCGATGCCGGTCACCTTGAGCTTGGTCGACAGTCTGGCGAGCCCACATAGCGGCCGATGCCGATGCTGCGCCAGATGCGTTCGCGCACACCTTGGCCTGCTCGAACAGCGGCGCCACCAGGCCGTAGGTCGATGCCGCGATGGCTGACGCATTCGCCGACGGCATAGATGCGCGGGTCGGTGACGGTCTGCATGGTGTCGTTGACGACGATGCCGCGCTGGCAATGCAACCCGCATGCCCTCGGCCAGGTCGGTATTGGGGCGGATGCCGACGGCCATGACCACCAGGTCGGCGGGCAGTTCGCGGCCGTCGGACAGCCGGACCGCGCACACGCGGCCCTGTCCGTCGCCCAGCAGGGCCTGGGTCCTGGCGCCGGTAGAGAAGCGCAGCCCGCGCTGCTTCCAGCGATCGCCTGCAGCATCGCGCCGGCGGTGTCGTCGAGCTGGCGTTCCATGAGCCAGTCGGCATCAAGTGCACGACGGTGACGTCCATGCCGCGCAGCATGAGGCCATTGGCCGCCTCCAGCCCGAGCAGGCCGCCGCCGATGACGACCGCATGCCGGTACCGGCCGGCCGCCTCGATCATCGTCTGCGTATCCGGCGATGTCGCGGTAGGCGATCACGCCGGCCAGATCGGCGCCCGGGCACCGGCAAGATCAACGGATTGCGAACCGGTCGCAAGCAGCAGGCGGTCGTAACCGGCCTCGGTGCCGTCGTCGGCGCGCACCTGCCGGCGCGCCCGGTCGACCTGCCACCACCTTGCGGCCCAGGTGCAGCGTGATGCCGTTGTCGGCGTACCAGTCGCATGCGGATTGAGGATGATCTGCTCCACGCGTCTGCTCGCCGGCCAGCACCGGCGAGAGCAGGATGCGGTTGTAGTTCGGATGCGGCTCGGCGCCGAACACCGTGATGTCGTACAGATCCGGCGCGAGCTTGCAGCATCTCCTCGAGCGTGCGCACGCCGGCCATGCCGTTGCCGACCATGACCAGCCGCAACCGCCCGGCCGTGGCGCCGGCCGCCGGCGGCAGCGCGCCGGCGGCGACGCGGGAATCGTCCATGGGCATCATCATCTCCTCATGCAACGGCCGGCAGGTCGCCGGCGAGACGGCCCGGCGCATCCCCGGCGTCGGGCGCGGCGGCCGGCGCCAGCCGTGCCCGGCCTCCGGCGCCCGCCCAGGTGCGGGTCCAGCGCGCCTGCAGGCGGCGCAGGATCAGCAGCACGGCCGCCGCCAGGACGGCAAAGAAGACAAAGCCCCAGATGTAGCTGCCCAGATATTGCCGGGCCAGTCCCATCGCATTGGGCACGAGGCCGCCGCCCAGCGCGCCGAACTCGCCGATCATGGCGCCGGCAACCGCCGTCGTCGTCGGCCAGCGCAGCGCGACGAGCTGGAACAGCGCGCCATTGCCCGCACCCAGCGCAGCAAAGCACGCCATCAGCAGCAGCGTGCTGGCCGTCACCGAGGCGCCCGAGGCGGCCACCAGCAGCAGGCAGGCGACAACGACGAGCATCACCAGCGACAGCGTGTTGATGCCGCCCCAGCGGTCGGAGATGGCGCCGCCGAAGATGCGCACCGCCGAGCCCATGAACGCGGCCAGCATCGCCAGTTGCCCGGCCTGCACCTTGCTCACGGAAAATTGATCGTAGTAATAGGTGGGCAGGAACGACGCCAGGCCGATGAAACCGCCGAACGTGATGGCGTAGATGAGGCTGAACGCCCAGCCGTCGCCGTCGAACAGGCACGCGAGCTGCTCGCGCACGCTGGCGCTGCGGCCGATGTCGGGCGGCTCCCGGGCAAAGACGATCATCACCAGCGCCGGCAATGCCACCGACGCGGCGGCGATGCCGTATACCGCCTGCCAGCCGAACGCCTGGGCCAGCGGCGGCGCGGCCAGGACGGCGATGGCCGTGCCGACGTTGCCGGCGCCGACCAGCCCCATCGCCAGGCCCTTGTATTGCGGCGGAAACCAGCCCGATCCGAGCGACATGGCCACGCCGAAGCTCGCGCCGGCAATGCCCAGCAGCACGCCCATGGCCAGCAGGTCGCCGTAGCTGTGCACATGCAGGTAGCCGAACAGCATCGCCCCCGCGATGAGCGCCATCTCGACCAGGGTGGCGCGCTTGCGGCCGATGAATTGCGCCAGCACGCCCAGCGGAAAGCGCATCAGGGCGCCGGCGATGATCGGGATCGAAAGCATCAACCCTTTTTGTGCCGGCGTCAGCCCGAAGGCCTCGCTGATGAACGGCGCCATCGCGCCATTGAGCACCCAGATGACGAAGGTGAAGGTGAGATAGAAGAAGGCCGCCACCAGGGTCGGCGGATGGCCGGCGCGCAGGAATTGACGCAAATAGCTCATGGTGTCTCCAGCGAGGTAGGAAATCGGGGGGGGGTGGCCGGCCCGTCCGGCGACGCCGGACAGGTTCACGCCAAGGCAATGACCGGTGCGCACCGGCGGCACGCGACACGGGCGGCTGCAGAGCCGGGCCGGACGGGTTGTCGTCACCGCGCCAATGGCCGCAGCCACGCCGACCGCGAACGTCACCGGTCGGGAAATCGCTGTGCGCCGCACTGGGCACAGAATTGCCCAGGGGCCTGGGCAATTGCAGGCGCGTCGTTGCGCCTGCCAGAAGACACGCAAACATCGTGCCTGGCAGGATTCTTGCGGCGCATTCCCATCGGATGCCACCGCTATGTACCTGAATCTTCTGCCACCTCTCGTTCGCCGGCGACCCGGCGGAGCCGTCGCGTGACGACGCTGCTGCTGCTGCATGGCGACGCCGAGCCGGCGCCGCAGTTGCTGGCTGACCTGAAACAGGCCGGCGCGCACGTAATTGGTGCGGCGCGATGCGAAACCTTGGTGCAGGACACCATCCGGCTTGCGCCCGATCTCGTGCTCGCGGTCGAAGCCGAGGTCCCGGCCGGCATGTTCGCGGCGCTCGCGGTCCTGGCCGCCGCGCACCCGGTGGCCGTGGCGGTGTTCACCGAGGACGTCGGAGTCGAGGCGATGGAGCAGGCGCTGGCCAGCGGCATTCACGCGTGGATCGTGCGCGGCTACACGCCGGCGCGCCTGCGCAGCGCGCTGCAGCTGGCGCAGGCGCGCTTTCGCCACGAGCGCGCGCAGCGCGCCGCGCTGGCGTCGCTGGAGCGCCAGCTGGAGGAGCGCAAACTGGTCGACCGCGCCAAGGGCATCTTGATGACCGCCCAGCAGGTGCGCGAAGACGAGGCATTTCGCCTGCTGCGCGACGCCGCCATGCAGGGCAAGGAGCGGGTCGGCCAGGTGGCCCGGCGGCTGATAGGCGCCGCGCGCACGGCCGAGGCCATCAACCGCGCCGGCCAGCTGCGGATGCTATCGCAGCGCCTGGTGAAGCTTTATCTACTGGCGCTGCTCGACGTCGAACGCGGCAGCGCGCTGGCGCTGCAGCACGTGTCGGTCAAGCGCATCGGCGACAACCTGTCTGCCCTGCCCGGGCTGATCTCCAGCGCGACCTTCGGCGACCTGCTCGATGGCACGCTGCGGGCCTGGCACGAACTCGACGGCGCACTGGCGCGGACGCCGGCGCTGCGCAGCCTGGTCGAGATCGACGCGGCCGCGGAGCGCCTGCTGGATGCGGCCGAGCGCCTGACCGGGGCCCTTGAAGCGGCCAGTCCGGTCGCCCGGATGCATGCGGTCAATCTGGCGGGACGCCAGCGCATGCTGGCCCAGCGCTACGCCAAGCTGCGGCTGATACAAGCCGTGACGCCGGCCGGGCAGCAGGCGGCGACGGCGCTGGCTGCGGTCGGCGCCGCGTTCGAGCAGGCGCTGGGCGAGCTGGAACAAACCGCGCCGGCCGCAGGACGCGAGCGCGACGTTCTGCGCGCGGCGGCAACCACCTGGGCCTTGCTGCGCGACGGCGCCGGCAACCCCGACGGGCCCACCGGTCGCCTTGCCATCGCGCGGGCGAGCGAGGAACTGCTGGAGCAGTTCGACCAGTTGACCGAGGAGTATGAACACAGCCTGCAGGTCCTGGTCGGCTGACGACGCGCTCGGTGAAGCGTCCGACACTCGGGATTTTCGAGGAATGTAAGCAAACACTCACCCCGCATTCACCGCGGCCGCCGCGCCCGCCGGGGCCGCGGCGACACCGCCCCCTTGGAATAGAATCGTCCTGCGTGTTTCCAGGAGCGGTGAATTGTCCATCCCGAATGTGCCCAATCTGGCGACGGCCGCCGGTCCCGTACTGGAATTCGAGCGGCGGATCCTCGACGCCATGCCGGAGATCGAACATTGGTTCCGCCAGAAGTGGCAGGACCACACGCCGCCGTTCTACGGTTCGGTCGATCTGCGCAACGCCGGCTTCAAGCTCGCCCCGATCGACACCAATCTCTTTCCGGGGGGATTCAACAACCTCGCCGAAGACACGCTGCCGTGCGCCGTCCAGGCCGCCCAGGTGGCGGTCGAACGCGCCTGCCCGGAAGCCCGCCGCCTGCTGCTGATCCCCGAACGCCACACGCGCAATGTCCATTATCTGACCAGCGTCGCGCGCCTGGCGCGCATTCTCTCGTCCAGCGGGCTGGACGTGCGCATCGGCAGCGTCGTCGGACGAGATCACCGCACCGACGACGATCTCGCCTGCCCGGCGGCGACAAACTGCTGGTCGAGCCCATCCGGCGGTCGGGCCGGCGCGTGGGCGTGGCCGATTTCGATCCCTGCGTGGTGCTGCTCAACAACGACCTGTCGGCCGGCATTCCGCGCGATCCTGCAGGATCTGGATCCGGCGCAGACGATGCTGCCGCCGCTGCAGGCCGGCTGGGCGTGCGCCGCAAGTCGGCACCATTTCGCCTGCTACGACAAGGTGGCCGACGAGTTCGCCGCCCTGGTCCAGGTCGACCCCTGGATGATCAATCCGCTTTTTGCGCGCTGCGGCCAGATCGACTTCCGCGACAGCGGCGAGCAATGCCTGCCTGGTCGAGCCAGGTCGACATGCTGCTGGCGGAGATCCGCGAGAAATACAAGGCCTACGGCATCAGCGCAGAAGCCGTTCGTCATCGTCAAGGCCGATGCCGGCACCTACGGCATGGGCATCATGACCGTGCACGACGCCGCCGACGTGATGGCGCTCAACCGCAAGCAGCGCAACAAGATGGCGGTGGTGCAAGGAAGGGCCTGCAGGTCTCCGAGGTCATCATCCAGGAAGGCGTGCCCAGCTTCGAGAAGGTCGAACAGGGCGTCGCCGAGCCGGTCGTGTACATGATCGACCGGTATGTCGTCGGCGGCTTCTACCGCGTGCACCCCGATCGCGGCATCGACGAGAACCTCAATGCGCCGGGCATGCATTTCGTGCCGCTGCCGTTCGACTGCAGCTGCAACCTGCCCGACCAGCACGCCGATGCCGGGCGCCAGTGCGCGTGAACCGCTTCTACATCTACGGCGTCATCGGCCGCCTGGCGCTGCTGGCCGCCGCGCTGGAACTCGAAGCCGGCGATCCGGCCCAGGCGGCCGGCGTGGCAGGCCAGAGCAGCCGACGGTCGCGCCGGCGCTGGCCGGGCTAGCCGACCGCTCTCGGCGGAGTCTGCCGTGGAACAATCGCGCAGGCGGCGCCTGGCGGCGGGCGTGCCCCGGTGCTGTTCATCGTCGATCCGCTCGAGCACCTGAAGCCGGCCAAGGATTCGAGCATCGCGATGATGCGCGAGCTGGCGCGGCGCGGCGCGGCCGTCTGGGCCTGCACGCCGCCCGATCTGGTCTGGACCGGCGCGGGCGTGCGCGCCACTGCGCAGCCGCTGCAGTTGCCGGCGGCCGGCCAGGCCGACGCCTGGTATGCCGCGGGCAGCGCCGAACAACGGCCGCTGACCGGCTTTGCCGCCGTGCTCATGCGCAAGGATCCGCCATTCGACGCCGAGTACCTGTACACGACCCATCTGCTCAGCGCCGCAGCGCGCGACGGCGCCCGCGTCTTCAATGCGCCGGACGCGCTGCGCCAGCACAACGAGAAGCTCGCAATCACCGAGTTCGCGCAGTTCATCGCGCCGACGCTGGTCAGCAGCGACGCGCGGGAAATCCTGCGCCTTTGGCCGGGCGCAGGGTCAGATCGTGGTCAAGCCGCTGGACGGCATGGGGGGCAGCGGCATCTTCCGCCTCGCGCCGGGCGACCCCAATACCAACGTCATCCTGGAGACGGCGACGCTCGATGGTCGCCGCACGGTGATGGCGCAGCGCTTCCTGCCCGCGATCGCCCAGGGCGACAAGCGCATCCTGCTGATCGACGGCCGGCCGGTGCCCTTCGCGCTGGCGCGGGTGCCCAAGCCGGGCGAATCGCGCGGCAATCTGGCCGCCGGCGGCACCGGCCATGCCCGGCCGCTCGGCGCGCGCGACCGCGCAGATCGCCGAGGCCCTGGGGCCGGTTCTGGCGGCGCGCGGCCTGCTGCTGGTGGGACTGGATGTCATCGGCGAGCATCTCACCGAGATCAACGTGACCAGCCCGACCTGTTTCGTGGAAATCACGCAGCAAAGCGGCCTTCGACGTCGCGGCAGCGTTCGTCGATGCGCTGCAGGCGCGGCTGGCGGCCGCGGCCTGACGGCGCATGCTCCGGCTGCATTCGCTTCCAACCCCGCAATCGCCATGGTCGCCATCGTCGTCATCGCCCACCGGCCGCTGGCCAGCGCGCTGGTCGAAGCCGGCCGGCATGTCTACAGCCGCGATCCGTGCGCCGCATCGCGCCAGCTGGTCGGCCTCGACGTCGCGCCGGACGCGGAGTTCAATGCCGCGCTGGCCGAGGCCACTGCCCTGGTGCAGCGGACCGACCGCGGCGAGGGCGTGCTCGTGCTGACCGACGTGATCGGCGCCACGCCCGGCAATGTTGCGGCGCGACTGGCGCGCCCCGGCAAGGTCGCCGTGGTGGCCGGCGTCAACCTGCCGATGCTGCTGCGCGCGCTCGTGCTACGGCGACCTCGACGCTCGAGGCGCTCGTGACCAAGGCCGCCGCCGGCGGCACCGGCGGCGTCCAGCTGATCGACCACGCCGGACGGGTCCGCCGGCGCATCCACCCCATCGGGCAAGCCATGATCTCCCGCTCCTTCACTATCCGCAATAAACTCGGGCTGCACGCCCGCCCCTCCGCCCAGCTGACCCAGATCGCCGCGCGCTTCGAGAGCGAAGTGTTCATCGCCAAGGACAGCCGGCGGGTCAATGCCAAGTCCATCATGGGTGTCATGATGCTGGCGGCCGGAACAGGGTCCACCGTCACCGTAGAAGCGATGGGGGCCGACGAGGAGCTGGCCGTTGCGGCGGTCGGCGAGCTGATCGATAGCGGATTTGGCGAAGCGGCCGGGTAAGCCGCGGCCCGCGGCCCCTGCCGCCGGGGCGCCGCTCCCGGCGTGCTCGGATGGCGGATGAATATGGGCATGAACGGACAGCTGGTCGGACAGGGCGTGGCGCGCGGCATCGTCGTCGGCCGCGCGCACCTGCTCGCGCCCAGCGAACTCGATATCCGCCAGTACCACATCCAGCGCGGCGACGTGCTGCACGAGGTCGCGCGCCTGAACAATGCGTTTTCGCTCGTTCGTGCCGAGCTCGAACAGCTGCGCACGAACGTGGCGGGCGATGCCCCGCCCGAGGTCAAGGCCTTCCTCGACCTGCACCGCATGATCCTGGACGACTCGCTGCTGTGCGACGCCCCGCGCGACCTCGTGCGCTCGCGGCTGATCAACGCCGAATGGGCGCTGACGATCCAGCTCGAGGAGGTGTGCCTGCAGTTCGAGGCCATCGACGACGACTACTTCCGCAGCCGGTCGCAGGACGTGCGCCAGGTCGTCGAGCGCGTTCTGCGCCGGCTGGCCGGCGGTCGGCCATCGGTCGTGGCCACGGCGCGCAAGCTGGCGGAGGGCGAGCGCCTGGTCCTCGTGGCCCATGACCTGGCGCCGGCCGACGTGCTGCATTTCCGCGAGGACGAAGGCGCCAGCCTGGCCGGCTTCATCACCGAACTCGGGCGGGCCGACGTCGCACACGATGATCCTGGCGCGCAGCCTGGGCCTGCCGGCCATCGTCGGGGTGGCCGACGCCCGCGATGCGATCGAGGAGGGCGACCTGCTCGTGGTCGACTCCGACGCCGGGCGTGTCGTGGTGCGGCCCGACGAGGCCACGCTGGCCGAATACCGGCGGCGCATCCTGCTGCAGGGCCAGGCGCGCACGGAGCTGCGCAAGCTGCGCGGCAAGCTGTCGCGCACCAAGGACGGCATACCGGTGGAACTGCTCGCCAACATCGAGATGCCCGACGACGTGCGCGACGCGCTCGACGCCGGCGCCGACGGCGTCGGCCTGTTCCGCACCGAATTCCTCTTCATGAACCGCGACACCCTGCCGACCGAGGACGAGCAGTACGAGTCCTATGCCCAGGTGGCGCGCACGATGAAGGGCAAGCCGGTGGTCATCCGCACGCTCGACATCGGCGCCGACAAGGTGCTCAACGCCCCCGCGCGCCTGAGCCTGGGGCTGGCCATCGATGGCGGCGACGCGCAGGCGGTCGAGCCCAACCCGGCGCTGGGCCTGCGCGCCATCCGCTACTGCCTGGCGTATCCGGACCTGTTCCTGACCCAGTTGCGCGCCATCCTGCGCGCCTCGAGCACCGGCACCGTGCGCATTCTGGTGCCGATGCTGGCCCACGTGCACGAGATCGACCAGGCGCTGCAATTCGTCGCGCGCGCCAAGGAGCAGCTCAAGGAGCGGCGCCAGAAGTTCGACGCCCGCATTGCGGTCGGCGGGATGATCGAGGTGCCGGCCGCGGCCCTCAACCTGGGGCCTTTCGTCGACCGGCTCAAGTTCCTCTCGCTGGGCACCAACGACCTGATCCAGTACGCGCTGGCCATCGACCGCACCGACAGTGCAGTGGCCTACCTGTACGAACCCCTGCATCCGGCGGTGCTGCAGCTTATCCAGCACACCATACGAACCGGCGCCCGCGCCCGGCTGCCGGTGTCGGTCTGCGGCGAGATGGCCGGCGACCTGGCCAGCGTCGAGCTGCTGCTGGGCATGGGGCTGCGGCGCTTCTCAATGAACCCGGCGCAGCTGCTGAGCGTCAAGCAACGGCTGTTCGAGCTCGACTCCAAGGCGGCGGCCCGCCTGGCCGGCCGGGTGGCGCGCCTGCACGATCCGCAGCAGATCCGCGCGGCGCTGGTGCGCTCCGCCGCCCTGGCAGGCGCGCCGCGCGCGGCCGCGCGGGGCAGGCGCCGCGCGCCGGGCGACCGGCGCATGAGCGCCGCGCCGGCGGCAATGGCGTCCGGGGCCGGCGCGGGTGCCGCCCCGCGCTCGGTGGGCATCGTGGCCCCGCAGACGATGGCATTTGCCCAGCCGCTGGCGCTGAGCCAGCGGCGCGCAGCTGGGTCCGGCTACGAGCTGCGCTACGAAACCTACGGCACGCTCAACGCCGGACGCAGCAACGCCGTGCTGATCTGCCATGCGCTCAACGCCTCCCACCACGTGGCCGGAACCTACGCCGACCAGCCGCGCAGCGCCGGCTGGTGGGACAACATGGTCGGCCCGGGCAAGCCCATCGACACCCGGCGCTTCTTTGTCATCGGCGTCAACAACCTGGGCTCCTGCTTCGGCTCCACCGGGCCGATGTCGACGAACCCGCGGACCGCGCGGCCCTATGGCGCTTCCTTCCCGGTGGTCACCGTCGAGGACTGGGTCAATGCCCAGGCGCGGCTGGCCGACGCCCTGGGCATCGAGCGCCTGGCCGCGGTGGTCGGCGGATCGCTCGGCGGGATGCAGGCCCTGTCCTGGGCGATCCAGTACCCGCAGCGCATCGGCCACTGCGTGGCCATCGCGACGACGCCCAGGCTGAGCGCGCAGAACATCGCCTTCAACGACGTCGCGCGCACGGCCATCCGCAGCGACCCGGAGTTCCACGGCGGCGATTACTACGCCCACGGCGTCGTGCCGCGACGCGGGCTGAGCGTGGCGCGCATGATCGGCCACATCACCTACCTGTCGGGCGACGACATGACCGAGCGCTTCGGCCGCAGCCTGCGCAACGAGGACTATGCCTTCGGCTACGGCGCCGAGTTCGAGGTCGAGTCCTACCTGCGCTACCAGGGCGACAAGTTCTCCGAGTACTTCGACGCCAACACCTACCTGCTGATAACGCGCGCGCTGGACTATTTCGACCCGGCACGCAACCACGCCGGCGACCTGACGCGCGCGCTGGCGCCGGCGCTGGCGCGCTTCCTGCTCGTCTCCTTCACCACGGACTGGCGCTTTGCGCCGGCGCGCACGCGCGAGATCGTGGCGGCGCTGATCGCCAACCGGCGCCAGGTGAGCTATGCCGAGATCGATGCCCCCCACGGGCACGACGCCTTCCTGCTCGACGACGCGCGCTACCACCAACTGGTGGCGGCCTATTTCGATCGCATCGCCGCGGAGCCGGCCTGATGTTGCGCCAGGATCTGGTCCAGATCGCGCGCTGGATCGCGCCGGACTCGCGCATCCTGGACCTGGGCTGCGGCGACGGCGCGCTGCTGGCGCACCTGCGCGATTCGCATCGCTGCAGCGGCTACGGCATCGAGATCGCCGACGGTTCGGTGCTCGAGTGCGTGCGCCGCGACGTCGACGTGATCCAGGCCGACCTGGAGTCCGGGTCTGCGCATGTTCGCCGATGCCATGTTCGATACCGTGGTGCTGTCCCAGACCCTGCAGGCGATGCACAACGTGGAGGCGGTGCTGCGCGAGATGGTGCGGGTCGGGCGCAACGGCATCGTCAGCTTTCCGAATTTCGGCCACTGGAGCCACGCCCTGGCGCTGCTTTCCGGGCACATGCCGGTCACGCCCGACATCCCCTACCAGTGGTACGACACGCCCAACATCCACCTGTGCACGCCCAAGGACTTCGAGCTGCTGGCCGCGCGTCTGGGCCTGCGGATCACCGACCGCGCGCTGCTGGCGCGCGGGCAGCCGGTGCGCTGGCTGCGCAACCTGCGCGCCAGCGTGGCGATCTACCGCTTCGAAAGGCGCTGATCCGGGACATAGCGCTGCACCGCCCAGACGAGGGCCAGCGGCGCCGCGCCGCTGGCGGCGCAGGCGCAGAAGAATGCCGGGTAGCCGACGGCATCGACCATCAGCCCGGAGAAGCCGGCGACGAACTTCGGCACGAACAGCATCATCGACGACAGGAAGGCGTACTGCGTGGCGGAGAACTCGCGCCGCGTCAGCCCCGACAGGAACGCGATGAATACGGTGCCGGCGACGCCCTCGGCGAAATTGTCCGTCGACACCGCCAGCATCAGCAGCGCCAGATCGGCCCCGCGCGTCGCCAGCAGGGCGTAGAACAGGATCGATCCTGACGACATCAGCGCCGCGATCCACAGCATGCGCGCGATGCCCACGCGCAGGCTCAGGATGCCGCCGACGAAGCCGCCCACCAGCGCCATGGCCACGCCGTAGACCTTGGAGACGGCGGCCACCTGGTCCTTGGTGAAGCCGACGTCGTGATAGAAGGTGTTGGCCATCACGCCCATGACGATGTTGGCCAGCCGGTAGCTCGACACCAGGGCCAGCAGCAGCACTGCGTGCCAGCGGTAGCGCCGCACGAAATCCAGGAACGGATCCAGCAGGTCGGCCAGGGCGGGACGCCGCCCGGGCGCCGCCGGCGCCGCCGACGGCGCCCGGCGCGCCGGCGGATTCCAGAGCACGGCCGCCATGCCGACCAGCATCGAGGCGGCCATCACCGCATATGCCGCCGTCCAGGCGGCCGGCCGGTAATCGTCGGCGCCGCCGGCCACGCGCGCCGCGATCCACAAGGCGCCGGCACCGGCCCATATCATGCCGATGCGGTAGCCCGTCTGGTACGCGGCGGCCATCGCCGCCTGGCGCTCCACCGCGGCCGACTCGATGCGGTAGGCGTCCAGGCAGATGTCCTGCGTGGCGCCGGCCAGGGCCGTGAACAGGGCCGCCGCAGCCAGCCGGTGCAGGTCGCGCTGGGCGTCGAGCGCCGCCATCAGCAGCAGGCCGGCGATCACCGCACCCTGCGCGACCAGCAGCCAGGCGCGGCGCCGGCCCAGGCGCCGCGACAGCAGCGGCACCGGCAGGCGATCGACCAGCGGCGCCCAGAGCCACTTTGCCGTGTACACCAGGGCAACCCAGCTGAGAAAGCCGATGGTGGGCCGGCCGACGCCGGCCTCGCGCAGACGGAACGACAAGGTGCCATAGATGAGCAGCAGCGGCAGGCCGGCGGCGAAGCCCAGCACCAGCATGCGCAGCACCGGCGCCTCGAGATAGACGCGCCATGCGGCGGTGCCAGTCGCGGCCGCGGGCGGACCGGGCGGCGCGGCGCTCACAGGGTGCCGGTGTAGTCGACGATCAGCGGCGCATGGTCGCTGAAGCGCCGGGCCGTGAAGATCTCGGTGTGCCGCGCCTTGGCGGCGATGCCCGGCGTGGCGATCTGGTAGTCGATGCGCCAGCCGACATTGTTGTCCCGCGCCCGGCCCCGGCTGCTCCACCAGGTGTACTGGTCCGGCCGCGTGTCCAGCCGCCGGAAGACGTCGACCCAGGCCGCCGGACCGAACAGCATGTCCAGCCAGGCGCGTTCCTCCGGCAGGAAACCCGAATTCTTGCGATTGCCGCGCCAGTTCTTCAGGTCTATCTCCTTGTGGGCGATATTCATGTCGCCGCACAGGATGAGCTCGCGGCCGCCCGCGCGCAGCTGCGCCAGGTGCGGGGCGAATGCCGCGAGGAAGCGGAATTTGGCCTCCTGGCGCAGCGGCGAACTCGATCCGGACGGAAAATAGACGTTGATGACGGTAACGGCGGCGAACTCCGCCTCGAGGTAGCGCCCTTCGCGGTCGAATTCCGCGTTGCCGAACCCCACCTTGACCGAGCGCGGCTTCTTCTTCGCAAACAGCGCGGTTCCGCTATAGCCCTTGGCCGCGGCAAAGTGAAAATACGCGTGCCAGCCGGGCGGCCGGCGCAGGTCGGCGGGCAGGTCGGCCTCGTGCGCCTTCACCTCCTGCAGGCAGACGACGTCGGGGCGCGAATCGGCCAGCCAGGCCATGAATCCCTTGGTGGCAGCCGCGCGCAGGCCATTGACATTGCAGGTCACGATGCGAAACATGATGGTTCCAGAAGTGCCCGCTTGCCCGCATTGCGGTACGCTCCCGCCTCGGACGGCAATCGGCCTTTTCCCGCCTTTATTCGATTACCCAGCAGCGTGACCCAGCGACCCGAAAAATTCATCGAATTCGCCCTGGCGTGCGGCGCCCTGACGTTCGGCGATTTCACCACCAAAAGCGGCCGCAAGACGCCGTATTTCTTCAATGCGGGGCGCTTCGATCATGGCGCCGCGCTGCTGCAACTGGCGCGATTCTATGCGCAGACGATACTGGCCGGCCGCGCCGCGGGCACGCTGCAGTTCGACATGCTCTTCGGCCCCGCCTACAAGGGCATCGCCCTGGCCGCAGCCACGGCGATGGCACTGGCCGAGGCCGGCCTGGATGTGCCGTATGCGTACAACCGCAAGGAAGCCAAGGATCACGGCGAGGGCGGCATGCTGGTGGGCGCGCCGCTGGCCGGACGGGTGCTGATCATCGACGATGTCATCACCGATGGTGCCGCCAAGCGCGAATCGGTGGCGCTGATCCGGGCCCGCGGCGCCGCGCCCGCGGGAGTGGTCATCATGCTCGACCGCCGCGAGCGCATCGGTCCGGACGACGACCTCTCGCCCGAGTCGGCCGTGCAGGCGTTCACGCGCAGCACCGGCACGCCGGTCATCGCCATCGCCGACCTGGACGACCTGCTGCATTATCTGCACTCCGCGGCGCCGCTTGCCGCACCGCTGCGTTCGCGCATTCCGATGGTCGAACAATACCGGCAACGCTATGGCGCCTGAATCCCCCCGCTGCTGCGCATCGGACGCACGGCCGGCGCGCGGCGCGCGCGCGCTGCTGGTTGCAGCGGCATTGGTGCTGGCGCCGGCGGCGCAGGCGCAGCAGTACCTGTACGTATGCCAGTACAAGGGACACACGATCTCCGGCGGCCTGCCGCCGCCGGAGTGCAAGGACCAGGACATTCGCGAGCTCAATCGCGACGGCACCCTGCACCGGCTGATCCCGGCGCCGCTGACCCCGCAGCAGCGCAAGGCGCGCGAGCTGGCCGAGGAGGAGCGCATGCGCCAGGAGGAATCCGAGCGCGCGCAGGCGCGCAAGGACCGCGCGCTGCTCGAGACCTACGGCAGCGTGAGCGAGATCGAGGCGGCGCGCCAGCGCACGGTGGCGGCGCGCCAGGTGCTGGTCGACCGCGCCCAGCAGCGCATCGAGCAATACGCACGCGAGCGCCGCAAGCTCGACGACGAGGCCGAGTTCTACGCCAAGCGCGAAATGCCGGCCAAGCTCAAGGACGCGTTCGCGGCCAACGCGCTGCTGGCGGCGCAGCAGGAAAAGACCAAGACCGACGTGCTGCAGGAGATCCGCGCCCTCAACCGGCGCTACGACGCGGACGTCCAGCGCTACCGCGAACTCGAGGAGATGGCCGCCAGGGCGGCGGCCGCACGCGAGCGCGAGAGCGCCGGTACGCCGGAACCCGCCAACTAGGCGGACGCTAGCGCGACGTCGGCATGGCGAACTGCGCGCCGGCGCGGCGGCCGTCGCCCCAGCGCTGCATGACCGCCTTGTAGCGCGTGTAGAAACGCACGCCTTCCATGCCGTAGATGTGCGTGTCGCCGAACAGGCTGCGCTTCCAGCCGCCGAACGAGTAGTACGCCGTCGGCACCGGCAGCGGCACGTTGATGCCCACCATGCCGATGCGGCAGCGTCGGGTGAACTCGCGCGCGCTGGCGCCGTCGGCGGTGAAGAGCGCGACGCCATTGCCGAATTCGTGCTCGTTGACCAGCGCCAGGGCCTCGTCGAGGTCGGCGACGCGGGCGATCGACAGCACCGGCCCGAAGATTTCCTCGCGATAGATGCGCATCGTCGAGCGCACGTGATCGAACAGGCAGGGGCCCAGGAAATAGCCCTGCTCGCGGCCGGCGACGCGCAGCGCGCGCCCGTCGACCACCAGGCGCGCGCCCTCGGCCACGCCGGTGTCGACGTAGTCCAGTACGCGCTGGCGGTGCGCCGACGTGACCAGCGGCCCCATTTCACTGGCCGGATCCGTGCCGTCGCCGACGCGCAGTCGCGCCAGGCGCTGCTGCAGGCGTTCGACCAGCGCATCGGCCACGTTGCCGACCGCCACCGCCACCGATATGGCCATGCAGCGTTCGCCGGCGGCGCCGTAGGCGGCGCCGATGAGCGCGTCCTCGACCTGGCCCAGGTCGGCGTCGGGCATCACCACCAGGTGGTTCTTGGCGCCGCCCAGCGCCTGCACGCGCTTGCCGCGCGCGCTGCCCTGCGTATAGATGGCCTCGGCGATGGGCGTCGAACCGACAAAGCTCAGCGCCTCGACTTCGGGCGCGGCCAGCAGCGCTTCGACGGCCGTCTTGTCGCCCTGGACGACCTGGAAAACGCCGTCGGGCAGGCCGGCCTGCTTGAGCAGCTCGGCCATCAGCAGCGACGCCGAGGGATCGCGCTCCGAGGGCTTGAGAACGAAGGTGTTGCCGCAGGCCAGGGCCAGCGGGAACATCCACATCGGCACCATCACCGGGAAATTGAACGGCGTTATGCCGGCAACCACGCCCAGCGGCTGGCGCAGGGAGAACTGGTCGATGCCGGTTGCCACCTGGTCGGAGTAGTCGCCCTTGAGCAGGTGCGGGATGCCGGTGGCGAATTCGAGGATCTCGATGCCGCGCTGGACCTCGCCGCGGGCGTCGGCCAGCACCTTGCCTTGTTCGCGGGTGATGATGGCGGCCAGATCGTCCAGGCGCGCCTCGGCCAGCTCCTTGAAGCGGAAGAGGATGCGTGCGCGCCGGATGGGCGGCGTCTCCGCCCAGGCCGGCCAGGCGCGGCTGGCCGAGCGCACGGCGGCGGCAACCGTATCGGGCGTGGCCATCGAGACGGTCGCGCCGCCCTGACCCGTCGCCGGGTTGAAGAGCTCCATGCGGCGCTCGCCTGCAGGCTCAAAGCGCTTGCCGTCGATCCAGTGTGCGGTATTCACGAAACCCCCTCTTCTGCGGTGATGCCCGGCGCGCGGCGCGCCCTAGCGCCGGGCCGGCGCCGGTGCCGGCGCCTTCTTCACCTTGTGCGGCCGCGTCTTGCCGTAACTGCCGTTGTAGATCTTGCCGCGCCGCGTGCGCTTGTCGCCCTTGCCCATGCCCGTTCCCCCCAAAAGCCGGTTGGCCAAAGTCGAATTCTAGCCCCGGCAGGCCGGCGCGCCGCGCCCCGGGGCGGGCCGGCGCCCGCCGCCCGGCGTCCCGGCGACGCCGGCCAGGAGCCGCGGGCAAATTCGGCCGGGGGGCCACTACAATGGGCGCGCAGCCAGGCTGAGGCCGGCTTACCCGCACCTGCCGGAGCTATCCGATGGCGCTTCTCATTTTCCGCTCGCGGGCCGCTGGCCAGATACTGATGCAGTCCGAAAACGCCCGGCAGCTGTTCGACATCATCGGCAAGGCCCCGTCCGAGCGCGGCGTCATCAGCGCCGGCCAGGTCGCAGGCGCGCTCGACGCCTTGTTGCAGGCCGTCGAGCGCAGCCCGCGCACGCCCGCGGACGAGGGCAGCGGCGAACCGCCGCCGGTGGGCCTGCGCCAGCGGGCCTTCCCGCTCATCGAGATGCTGCGCGCGGCGCAGCGCCGCCACGTGGACGTGACATGGGGCATCTGATCGCCGAGAATCCGCCGCGCCTGCCCGGCATCCGCCTCATGGTCGTCGTCGGGCTGGGCGCGCTGCTTATGGTGGTCGTGGCGGCGGCGGCATCGGTGCTCGGACTGCAGCACGACCAGGCCATGCGCCGCCTCGACGAGGACGCGCTGGCGATCACGCATCTGGCCTTTGACGCCGAGAGCCTGGCATCGCGGCTGCGCGCGGTACAGGAGCTGGGCGAACAAAGCGGTACGCGCGCGCCGCTGGCGGCGGGGCAACTGCATGAAGTGCTGCGCGCGGTGGACATCGACGAGGCGGAGTGGGAGCGCCGGCTGGGCGACGCCGCCGGCCGCACGCCGCCGGGCGGCACGCCGGCCGCGCTCGCCAACCTGCGCACCGCAATGCAGGCGCTGCGCGCCACCGTGACGCTGCCCGGCGATCCACCGGCCGCCGGCGCGCCCGATCCGGCCGCGGCCGGCGCACCGGGCAGCGTGCCGCCGAGCGCCGAACGGGCCTACCTGGCGGCGGTCGAGGCCGCGCAGGGCGTCCTGCTTGCCGCCGTGCGCGCCGGCGCCGAGTCGCCCGTCTTTCGCGCCTACACCTACAGCGAAGTGACATCGGGCTTCGTGGCCGCGGCCAGCGCGCTGGCGCTGCTGCTCGGGCTGCTGCTGGCCACGCTCATCAACCGCGCCCGCCACGAAAGCCGCGTGGCCATCGGCGTCATGGGCCAGCTGCTGCGCACCGACCCGCTGACCGGCATCGCCAACCGGCGCGGCCTGGACGAGAACCTGCCGGTGGAAATGGCGCGCGCCAAGCGCGGCGGCAAGACGCTGACGGTGGCGATGCTCGACCTGGATTTCTTCAAGCGCTACAACAGCCGGCGCGGCCACGCGGGCGGCGATTCCCTGCTGCGCAGCGCGGCCCAATCGTGGCGCAAGCAGCTGC
The DNA here is from genome assembly GCA_963781975.1 of uncultured beta proteobacterium. GTDB lineage: Bacteria > Pseudomonadota > Gammaproteobacteria > Burkholderiales > Burkholderiaceae_F > GJ-E10. Next base: position 24,250 of record CAWAHT010000003.1, on the reverse strand, counting down.
GGCCCACCGATACCCTGGTGCGCTACGGCGGCGAGGAGTTCACGCTGGTGCTGCCCAGTTGCGATGCCGAGCAGGCCTGCCAGCTGATCGACCGCCTGCGCCCCCTGCTGCCCGATGGCCAGACCTTCTCGGCCGGCGTCGCGACCTGGGATACCGACGAGATCGGCGGACCGGCTGATGCGGCGGGCCGATCAGGCCCTGCTGCTGGCCAAGAAGCAGGGGCGCAATCGCACCATCGTTGCCGGACGCGAAGACCAGATGCCGCTTGCCCTGAGCGCCTGACGCGCTGGCGGCGCCCGCGGGCGATTCGCGCCGGTCGCCGGGCACCGCGCCGCGCCGCAAGTGACACCACGACAAGGAACGCTTCGATGAACGCCGGGATCGCCTACGCCCTGGGCGCGTACCTGCTCTGGGGCCTGCTGCCCATCTACCTGCATCTGCTGGGTGCGATCTCCACCACGGAGATCCTGGCGCATCGCATCGTCTGGTCGCTGGCGACCATGCTCGTGCTCCTGCTCGCCCTGCGGCGCCTGGCCTGGGTGCGCGCCGCGCTGGCCCGGCCGCGGGTGCTGGGGCGCTTTGTCCTGACGGCCGCGCTGATTTCGATCAACTGGGTGCTGTACATCTGGTCGATCAATGCCGGCCACACGGTCGACGCCAGCCTGGGCTATTTCATCAATCCACTGGTGAACGTGCTCGTCGGCGCCGTGCTTTTCGGCGAACGGCTGCGCGTCGGGCAGAGGCTGCCGGTGGCGCTCGCCGCCCTGGGCGTGCTCTGGCTGACCTGGCTGGCCGGTGCGCCGCCGTGGATCGGCCTGGCGCTGGCGCTGAGCTTTTCCGCCTACGGCCTGCTGCGCAAGACCGCTGCGCTGGGCGCGCTGGAGGGCTTCACCGTGGAAACCGCGCTGCTGGCGCCGCTGGCGCTGGGCTATCTGCTGTGGCTGGGCACGCAGGGGCGGCTGGGCTTCGCCCAGGCGCCGGCGCACCTGCAGTGGCTGCTGGTGCTGGCCGGCCCGGTCACCACGCTGCCGCTGCTGCTCTTCGCCGCCGGCGTGCGCCGCATCCCGTTTTCGCTCGCGGGCGTGCTGCAGTACGTGGCGCCGACGCTGCAATGGCTGACCGGAATCTATCTCTTCCACGAAGCCTTCGACCCGCGCAAGGCGGTCGGCTTCGGCCTGATCTGGCTGGCGCTGGTGATCTACGGGCTGGAAGGCGCCTGGTTCGGCTGGCGGCGGCGATCGCCGCCGGTCTCCGCGCCGGCCTGAGCGGCCACCGCAGCGGCTAGCGCATGCCGGCGGCGCCGCCCGGCAGCGGGGGGCTGCCGTGGCGAAAACTGCCGCACGGATCGGCGCGCGCCTGCACCGGCGTGAGGAAGGCGACGTCGAAGAACCCGGCGCGATCGGCGGCCTTGCCGTCATCCTCGAGCAGGCCGATGGCGACGAGTCGCCGTTGCTGGCCGGCGGCAAGGTGCCGCGGCACGCCGATATCGCGGCGCGCATGGCCATTGCCGGTAAGCAGCACGACGCCGCGTTCCAGATACGGGGTGATCGACTGCGCCAGCACGGCGTCGCGCGCGATCTGCGCCTGTGCCAGCGCGGGCACGGCAGCGGCGGGCAACTGCCCGCAATGGCCCAGCGTGATCTCGTAATCCTGGGCCCGCTGCAGATCCGGCGCGATGTCGTCCAGGCCCAGCACCGCGCGTTGCGGCGGGTCGAAGACCGCATCGATGCCGTCGGTGGCCACGCGCATGGCCTGCGCCCGCGACAGATTGGCCGCGACGATGGGCAGGTCGTATTGCAGCGCCAGCAGCACGTACGGCCGATAGAGCGTCCAGTCCCAGCCCCTGGCGCCGGCATCGGCGACGATGCGGTCGGCGCGCCGCGCCGCGTCCTCGGCGCTGTCCGCGCGAATGCGGTCGACCAGGGCCTGCCGGTCGCGGTCGATCTGCTCGAAGGCGATCGCCGGGCGTGCCCCCCCGGCCAGCAGGCGGGCCAGCGCCCGCGCCCGCACGGCGTGCTGGGCGGCGTTGTCGTGCACCTCGCCCAACAGCACCACCGGCGCGCGCCCCAGCGCCGCCGCCAGTGCATCGACGCTGACCGGCGCGGGCGCCGCGGCGCCGGGCGCGTCGGCGCGGGGCCCCTGCGCGCAGCCGCCGGCCAGCAGGGCGATCGCCAGCAGCCCAACTGCCCGGTATCCGGCGCGCCGCCGCTGCATCGCCATGCCCTAGCCGAGATTGGGCGCCAGCCAGCGCTCCAGGGTCGCCACGTCCACGCCGCGGCGGCGGGCGTGGTCGGCCAGCTGGTCGCGGCCGATCGGCCCGACGTTGAAATAGCGCGCGTCGGGATGGGAAAAGTAAAAGCCGCTCACCGACGAGGCCGGGTGCATCGCCAGGGTCTCCGTGAGCTGCATGCCGATGCGCTGCGCCTGCAGCAGGTCGAACATCGCGCGCTTGACCGTGTGGTCCGGGCAGGCCGGATAGCCCGGCGCCGGCCGGATGCCGCGGTAGGTCTCGGCGACCAGGGCGTCGATCCCAGCCGTTCGTCGGGCGCATAGCCCCACAGGTCGCGGCGCACGCGCTCGTGCAGCATCTCGGCCACGGCCTCGGCCAGCCGGTCGGCCAGCGCCTTGAGCATGATCGCGCTGTAGTCGTCGTGATCGCGCGCGAACTGCGCCTCGTGCGCCTCGATGCCCAGGCCCGCGGTGACCGCGAACAGCCCGATGTAGTCGGCCGTGCCCGGCCGGCGCGATGAAGTCGGCCAGCGCCCGGTTCGGCCGCGGCACGCCGTCGATCACCGGCTTGCGCGTCTGCTGGCGCAGTCCGCACCAGGTGAGCACGCGCGCTGGCGCTCTTCGTCGGCGTAGATCTCGATGTCGTCGTCGTCGGTATTGGCCGGATGGAAGGCCGACCACGCCGTTGGCGGTGCAGCCAGCGGCCTTCGATCATGCGCTCGAGCATGCGCTGCGTCGTCGAACACCCGCCGCGCCTGCGGCGCCGACGATGTCATCGTCGAGGATCGCCGGATAGGGTCCGGCGAGCTCCCAGGTCTGGAAGAACGGCCCCCAGTCGATGTAGCGCGCCAGCTCGCGCCAGATCGAGTGCCGGAAGCTCGCGGCGGCCGATGAACTTCGGCGCCGGCGGGCGTAGCCGTCCAGTCGATGGGCGTCGTGTTGGCGCGCGCCTCGGCCAGCGAGATGAGCGCCGGCCCCTTCCTGGTCGCATGCTGCCGGCGCACGCGCTCGTAGTCGGCGCCCTGCTCGGCCAGGTAGGACGGCGCGCTGCTCCGTCGACAGCAGCGACTGGCACACGGCCACCGAGCGGCTGGCGTCGCGGACGTACACCACCGGGCCGTCGTAGTGCGGCGCGATCTTCACCGCGGTGTGCACGCGCGAGGTGGTGGCGCCGCCGATCAGCAGCGGGATGCGTGAAGTCCTCGCGCTGCATCTCGCGCGGCCACGTACGCCATTTCCTCGAGGCTCGGCGTGATCAGGCCCGATCAGGCCGATGATGTCGCGCCTCTCGTCGCGCGCCGCCTGCAGGATCTCGTCGGCACGGCACCATCACGCCCATGTTGACGACCTCGTAGTTGTTGCACTGGAGCACGACGGAGACGATGTTCTTGCCGATGTCGTGCACGTCGCCCTTGACCGTGGCGATGACGATCTTGCCCTTGGAGCGCGCCGCCTCGCCGCTGGCGGCCGCGCTGCGCCTCGATGAACGGCACCAGGTGGGCCACGGCCTGCTTCATCACGCGCGCCGACTTGACCACCTGCGGCAGGAACATCTTGCCGCTGCCGAACAGGTCGCCGACGACGTTCATGCCGTCCATCAGCGGGCCTTCGATCACGTGGATCGGGCGGCCGCCGCGCCGCTCGATTGCGGCGCGGATCTCCTCGGTGTCCTCGACGATGAAGTCCGTGATGCCGTGCACCAGCGCGTGGGCGAGGCGCTTGCCGACCGGCTCGGCGCGCCACGCCAGGTCCTCGCTCGCGCCGCCGGCCGGCGCCCTTGCGGCGTTCGGCGAGCTCGACCAGGCGTTCGCCGGCATCGGCGCGGCGGTTGAGCACCACGTCCTCGACGCGCTCGCGCAGCTCGGGCTCGAGGTCCGTCGTAGACGCCGAGCTGGCCGGCGTTGACGATGCCCATGTCCATGCCGGCCTGGATCGCGTGGTACAGGAACACGGTGTGGATCGCCTCGCGCACCGGGTCGTTGCCGCGGAACGAGAAGCGACACGTTGGACACGCCGCCGCTGACCTTGGCGCCGGGCAGGTTCTGCTTGATCCAGCGCGTCGCCTCGATGAAGTCGACCGCGTAGTTGTTGTGCTCCTCGATGCCGGTGGCGATGGCGAAGATGTTCGGGTCGAAGATGATGTCCTCGGGCGGAAAGCCGACCTCGTCGACCAGGAGCCGGTAGGCGCGCTCGCAGATCTCGATCTTGCGCTCGTAGGTGTCGGCCTGGCCCTGCTCGTCGAAGGCCATCACCACCGCGGCGGCGCCGTAGCGGCGCACCAGGCTGCGCCTGGTGGAGGAACTCGGCCTCGCCTTCCTTCAGCGAGATCGAGTTGACGATGCCCTTGCCCTGCACGCACTTCAGGCCGGCCTCGATCACCTCCCACTTCGAGGTGTCGATCATGATCGGCACGCGCGCGATGTCGGGCTCGGAGGCGATCAGATTGAGGAAGCGCACCATCGCCGCCTGCGAATCGAGCATCGCCTCGTCCATGTTGATGTCGATGACCTGCGCGCCGTTCTCGACCTGCTGGCGCGCGACCGCGACGGCCTCGCTCGAACTGGCCGTTCAGGATCAGCTTGCGCGAACGGCTTCGAGCCGGTGACGTTGGTGCGCTCGCCGACGTTGACGAACAGCGATGCCGGCCCCGATGTTGACCGGCTCGAGGCCGGAGAGCCGCAGCCATGCGGCGCGATCGGCCGGGAGTCGCGCGCGGCGCGGCAGGGCCGTCGACGCGCGGCCGTCGGCGATCGGCGCGCGATGTGCGCCGGCGTCGTGCCGCAGCAGCCGCCGACGATGTTGACGAAGCCCGCTCCGGCGAACTCCGGCATCAGGCGCGACGGTGATCTCGGGCGTTTCGTCGAAGCCGGTGTCGCTCATCGGGTTGGGCAGGCCGGCGTTCGGATAGCAGCTGACGTAGGTGTCGCCAGGCGCGCCAGCTCCTCGATGTACGGGCGCATCAGCGCCGCGCCGAGCGCGCAGTTCAGGCCGATGGTGAGCGGCCGCGCGTGGCGCAGCGAGTTCCAGAACGCCTCGACGGTCTGGCCGGAGAGGATGCGGCCCGACGCGTCGGTGACGGTGCCCGAGATGATCACCGGCAGGCGCTCGCCGCTGTCTTCGAATCAGCTCGTCGAGCGCGAAGATCGCGGCCTTCGCATTGAGCGTGTCGAAGATCGTCTCGACCAGGAACAGGTCGGCGCCGCCGTCGAGCAGGCCGCGCGCCTGCTCGTAGTAGGCCGCGCGCAGTTCGTCGAAGGTGACGTTGCGCGCGCCCGGATCGTTGACGTCCGGGCGAGATGCGCGCCGTGTTCGGCGTCGGTCCGATCGCGCCGGCGACGAAGCGCGGCTTGTCGGCGCGTGCGAATGTCGGTCGCAGGCGCGCGCGCGCGACGCGCGCCGCCTCGACGTTCATCTCGTGGGCCAGGTCTTCCAGGCCGTAGTCGGCCTGCGCGACGCGCGTCGCGCCGAAGGTGTTGGTCTCGACGATGTCGGCGCCGGCCGCGAGGTACTGCTCGTGGATCTCCCGGATGACCTCCGGGCGGCTGAGCTGCAGCAGCTCGTTGTTGCCCTTGAGGTCCGTCGGGTGGCCGCGAAGCGCTGCTGCGATCGCCCGCGGTAATCCGCTTCGCCGAGCTTGTAGCGCTGGATCATCGTGCCCATCGCGCCGTCCAGGATCAGGATGCGGCGGGCGAGCAGCGCCCTCAGGAGTTCTTCCGTGGAGGGGGTGGCGGACGATTTGGCTTGCGGCGCGAGCATGGGCAGAGGTTCCCTTCTGCCCGTCATTGTACGGACGGGGCGGCCCGGCCGCGGCGGTGTGCAGGGGCGCGCCGCGCGCCCCACCGACGCCTAGTGCAGCGCCACCGGCTGGGTCATCAGGCCCGCGTAGTTGTCGAGGAACTCGTCGAACTCGTCGGGCGACGGTTCGCTGGAAATCAGGCGGGTGACGTCCTTCTTGAAATGCTCCGCCTGCTTGCCGTCCAGGAAGATCTCCCGGCGCAGCCCCTTGTCCATGATCTCGTAACCGCCGGCAGGATGGTCCTCGTCGGTGCCGAAGTCGGAGAACTGGACGACGCAGTAATTTTCACTGTTGTAGACCATGTTCATGGCGATTCCGTTCCTGATGCGCGCTGCGCTGCACCGCGCCGCGCTGGGTTGCCGCATGGCACGCGCGCCCGGGAAGCCGTGCGGCGCATGCCCTCTTGTACCGTATATCGGTCCACGCGGGTCAATCTCAAGACCCGGGCGGAATTGGGGCCCAAGTTCACCGCTTTCAGGCCGATCGGGCGGCGGCGGGACACGGCCACGGCTAGCGCGGCTCCCGCACCGCCATCCGCAGCGATGCCAGCGAGCATTGGCCGCGCGCGAGCAGGCGCAGTCCCTGGTCCCATAGGGTGCGGCCATCGGCCAGCAGCGCCTGCTCCAGGCCAAGGCCGAGCACCCCGTCCTCCACGAGCACGCGGGCGCCCGCGTCGATGTCGAGGATTTCGTAGGCCAGCGCCCAGCCCCGGTAGCCCGTGCCGGCGCAGGCCGCACAGCCACCGGGACGTGCCGCGAATGCGCGGACCGCGTCGGTCAGCCAGCTATTGGCGGCGCGCGCCAGCACGCCGCGCAGCGCCGCGGATTGGTCGGGTTGGCGACAGCCGGCGCACAGGGCGCGCACGCGACATTGCGCCATGACGAACAGCAACTGCAGCGCCAGCCGGTCGGGCGCCATCCCCCAACCGTTGAGTTGGACAAAGACGTGGGCGGCGCGTTCCAGGAACAGGCCGCCCAGGACGCGGCGCCCGTGGGCGATGGTAGCCACGCCGGCGGCGATTTGCCGCGCCGAGGTGATGCGGTCGAGCAGCACCGTGCGCGGCAGATGTGCGCCGGGACGGCGCGCGCACGCCGCGGCGTCATCGGGCGGTGCGGCAGCCCGCAGGGCCTGCAGCGTCGTGCTGACGCCGCCGCCGCGGGGCCCGCCGACGAGGATCAGGCCCAGGGGCTGCTGCAGCCGGTGCCGCACCAGGATTTCGTCGGCCGGCTCCAGGCCGAGGCGCGCCAGATCGGGGGGCGCTGGCGCCGCCCATGTCCCGGGCGCAGCGGCCGCGGGCGCCGGCATCTCACGAATCGAGGTCGCGCGACACCTGCGCCACGATGCGGGTACACGCCCGCGCGGCGTCGAAGCGCCAGGATGGATCGGGCGGCGCAATGCCGCCGCTGTCGGCCATGGCCGCCTCGACGTGCGCGGCCGTGGCCGCCACCAGCGCCACCGGTGCGCACAGATAGGCGGCGCGCGCCTGCGGATCGGCCGGTGCGCGCGCAATCCACCCGCCGACGGAACCGACGACGGCCAGGAAGAGGAGGTCGACGGCCAGGCGCGTGCTCATCGCGTACCGGAATGGCGATGGCGCGGGGTGCCCCCGCGCGTGATCCAGTTGCGCCGCGGGCCGATGTCCTTGTGCAGCGAGCCGCGCTCGGGATACAGGCCCAGGCCGCCGACCTGGAAGATGCGCGCCAGCCGGTAGTTGTCGAGCAGGCTCAGGCCTTCGTAGTGGAAGTCGTCGGCCTGGCCCGAGCCCGTGGATATTGGGTTCGATGCCGCCGACGCGCGCATTGGTGGCGGCGGTGCGATAGCCCGACAACAGCACCAGCGGGCGCGGCCGCACGATGCTGGAAGAGCGCCGGCCTGCATCAGGTAAGTTGAGATCGAGCAGGCCCGGCGCGATGTCGCGCTGTTCGATCGCCGGCAGCATGTCGCGATAAAGGCGGTTGAGCGCGGCATAGCCATCGGGCTGCAGGCGGCCATCGGCCCAGTAGACGGCCCGCACCGATTCCTGCGCCTGGGGGCGCGTGACCCAGAGGTGGCGCGGCGGCGCCGCACGCGGCCGGGTCGGCCAGCCGGGCCGCGGCGGGGCCGCCGGCGGGGCCTGGGCCAGCAGCAGCCCGGCGGCGCCGCCAGCAGCAGCTGGCGCCGGGCGGCGTCGCTGCGCACGGCACCGCCCGCGCACGCGATCGCGCGGGCGCTGCGGCAGATGGCCACGACGGGCGAGGCGGTGCGGGCACACGTGCGGTCGGCTCCCTGGCAAGGGGCCACCATAGTGCCGCGCGGGCGGCGGCGAACTACCGTGCGCCGGAGTTCAGGATCGGCGCGTGTTGCCGTAGCGGATGCAGCAGCCAGCCACCCAGCATGCCGCCGAGGTGGGCGAAATGCGCGACGTCCCGGCCATGGTGTCCGTCACGCCCAGGTAGAGCTCGACCAGCGCCGTAGAGCGTCACCAGCAGCCAGGCCGGCATCGGCACCGGCAGCAGCAGGCGCGCCAGCGCGCGACGCGGCAGAAACAGCGCCAGGGCCAGCAGCGGCGGCAGCAGGAACATGACCAGCTCGGGTTCGAGACACGAGCAGCACGAAGCGTCAGCACGGTCGGCAGCAGCAGCAAGGCCACGCGGCGGCGCGGGAAGAGCAGCGCGAAAGCCAGCAGCATGCCGAACACGCCGCCGGAGGCGCCCACGGTCGCATTGCCGGTGCCGGTGAGCCAGGCGTAGACCAGCTGCGTCACGCCGGCGGCGAGCACGCACGTGAAGTAATAGGTCAGGAAGCGCTTGCGGCCCCAGACGCGCTCGACGTCGGCGCCGAACATCACCAGGCCGAACATGTTGAAGAAGATGTGCGTCGCCGCCGGCGTGCAGGAAGGCATAGGTGAAGCAGCTGCCACGGATAGAAACCGGGCGCGCCGACGCTGTCGGAACCGATCGGCCACAGCGCGAACGTGCTGCGTCAGCCGGCCATCGAGCTGGCTGTCCACGATGAACACCAGCACGTTGATCCAGAGCAGGATCTGCGTGCCGGCCGGGAGGGCGAACATGGTGGCCGCGTCCCGTGCGGTCAGTCGTCGAACACCGGCGACTCCACGCCCAGCACCTTGTGCAGCTTGGGCGAGGTCGTCGTGTACTGCAGGTGGATGGCCTTGTTCGGGAAGACGTAGGTGCGCCGCGCCGAACGCCGCCAGCGCGGCCTCGTGAAAGCCCGACAGGATCAGCTTCTTCTTGCCGGGGTAGGTGTTGATGTCGCCGACCGCGAAGATGCCCGGCACGCTGGTCTCGAAGGTGCCCGGTGTCGACACGACCTGCTTGCGCTCCAGATCGAGGCCCCAATTGGCGATCGGGCCCAGCTTGGGCGACAGGCCGAAGAAGACCAGCAGCATGTCGCAGCGGCACGACGCGCGTCACGCCGTCCGAGCCGGTAACCTTCGAGGCGCCGCGAGGCGTCCGTCCGGCTTCGTCAAAGCCGCTGATCTGGCCGATCAGCAGCTGCATCTGCATCTGCTCGCACAGCTCGCGCATCTTGGCCACGCTGGCCGGCGCGGCGCGAAAGCCGTCGCGCCGGTGCAGCAGGATCACGCTGCCGGCCTGGTGCGGGCCCTCCTGCGCGAAATTCAGCGCCCAGTCCAGCGCCGAATCGCCGCCGCCGGCGATCACCAGGTCCTTGCCGGCGAATTCCGCCGGGTTCTTGACGCGGTAGAAGAGCTGCGCTGCCGTCGAACTTCTCGATGCCGCGGAACCCGCAGCGGGCGCGACTCGAAGGCGCCGACGCCGGCGGCGATGAAGATCGTGCGGGTCAGAAAGCGCTGGCTCGCGCGAGGTCTCGACCAGGAAGCGGCCGTCGTCCTGGTGCTCGACGACGCGCTGACCGTCTGCCCCAGGTGAAAGGTCGCGCCGAACGGCTCGATCTGCTTGAGCAGGGATTCGGTGAGTTCGCGGCCGGTGCACACCGGCACGGCCGGAATGTCGTAGATCGGCTTGTCCGGATACAGCTCGATGCACTGGCCGCCCACGTAGGGCAGCGAGTCGACGACGTGGGCCTTGATCTCCAGCAGGCCCAGCTCGAACACCTGGAAGAGGCCGACGGGGCCGGCGCCGACGATGAGCGCGTCGGTTTCGATGGGGGCGGCGCGGCCGCGGCGGCGCCGTCCGGGGATCTCGTTCTGGGTCTTCATGGTGGAAAATCGCGCGGAGCTGGCGATTAGGCTAAACCCCCGATTGTAAAGCCTGCCCGCCCGCAGCGACCGCGGGCGGGGCCCTGCCGCGGCGCTGCGGCGGTTTTCCCCGGACAAACGCGACGGCGATCATTGGATAGCGCGACTGCGCGGCACACCCGCGACGCGGCCTGCACCGGCGGCCTCGGCGCACGGTGCGCATAGGCCCGGCCGCGGAAATGCCGGGCGTGCAATTCCGCGGCGCAACGACGAGGGAAGACAGCTCACCATGTGTGGAATCGTCGGAGCAGTAGCGCAGCGCGACGTGATCCGCCTGATGGTCGAAGGCCTGCGGCGCCTCGAATACCGCGGCTACGACTCCTGCGGCGTCGCCTATCACGGCGACCACGAACTGCACCGCGCTGCGCAGCGTCGCGCGCGTGGCCGAGCTGGACGCCCAGAGCGCCGGGCCTGGCGGCGCATACCGGCATCGCCCACACGCGCTGGGCCACGCACGGCGCGCCCGACCACCGGCAATGCGCACCCGCACTTCTCGCGCGGCCCGCGGCCCGCCGGCGGCCCCGCGGCGCGCCGCGCGGCCGCGTCGCCCTGGTGCACAACGGCATCATCGAGAACTACGAAGAGCTGCGCGCCGAGCTGCAAGGCCGCCGGCTACGTCTTCGAGAGCCAGACCGACACCGAGGTCATCGCCCACCTGGTCGACCACCTGTATCGACGGCGACCTGTTCGAGGCCGTGCAACAGGCCGCGCGGCGCCTGCACGGCGCCTACGCCATCGCCGGTGCTGCACCGGGACGAGCCGCACCGCGTGGTCGGGCGCGCGCGCCGGCGTCGCCGCTGGTGGTCGGCCTGGGCAAGGGCGAGAACTTCCTCGCCTCCGACGCGCTGGCGCTGGCCGGCACGACCGACCGCTTCGTCTACCTGGAGGACGGCGACGTCGTCGACCTGCAGCTCGAGGCCGTGCGCATCGTCGACGCCGCCGGCACCGCGCGTCGCAGCGCGCCGAGCGCCAGCTGACGGCGTTTTCCGGCGCGGTCGAGCTCGGCCCGTACCGGCACTACATGCAGAAGGAGATCTTCGAGCAGCCGCGGGCGATCGCCGACACGCTCGACCAGATCGACGCGATCGACGCGCGCGCTGTTCGGCGACGGCGCCGCGCCGGCGTGTTCGAGGACATCGACAGCGTGCTGATCCTGGCCTGCGGCACCAGCTACTACGCCGGCTGCGTCGCGCGCTACTGGCTCGAATCGATCGCCCAGATTCCCACCAAGGTCGAGATCGCCAGCGAATACCGCTACCGCGACTCCGTGCCCAACCCAAGCACGCTGGTCGTCGTCATCTCGCAGTCCGGCGAGACCGCCGACACGCTGGCCGCGCTCAAGCATGCGCAGCAGCCTGGGCATGCACCACACGCTGGCCATCTGCAACGTCGGCGACCAGCGCGATGGTGCGCGAGACCGCGCTGGCCTTCCTCACGCGCGCCGGCACCGAGATCGGCGTGGCGTCGACCAAGGCCTTCACGACGCAGCTGGTCGGCGCTGTTACCTGCTGGCCGTCGCCATCGCCAAGGTGCGCGGGCCGCCTGAGCGCGACGCAGGAAGCCGAAGCCATCACGCAGCCTGCGCCACCTGCCGGCGGCGGTGCAGAGCGTGCTGGCGCTGGAGCCGCAGATCATCGCCTGGAGCGAGACCTTCGCGCGCAAGGAGCACGCGCTGTTCCTCGGGCCGCGGCCTGCACTACCCGATCGCGCTCGAAGGCGCGCTCAAGCTCAAGGAGATCAGCTACATCCACGCCGAGGCCTACCCGGCCGGCGAGCTCAAGCACGGCCCGCTGGCGCTGGTGACCGACGCGATGCCGGTGGTCACCGTGGCGCCCAACGACGCGCTGCTCGAGAAGCTCAAGAGCAACATGCAGGAAGTGCGCGCGCGCGGCGGCGAGCTGTACGTGTTCGCCGACGGCGACACGCGCATCGAGCGCCGACGACGGCATGCACGTGATCCGCATGCCGGAGCACTACGGCGAGCTGTCGCCGATCCTGCACGTGGTGCCGCTGCAGCTGCTGGCGTATCACACGGCGGTGGCGCGCGGCACGGATGTGGACAAGCCGCGGAATCTGGCGAAGTCGGTGACGGTGGAGTAGGTGTCGGCGCCGGGAGGCGTTGGTGGTTCTTCATAATAAAGTCGCCAACTGGTCAACAAAGTTGCTAACGAGCAGCCACGCTCGCACAATAAAGTTGCAAACCAACCACCGAAGGAACCGCATTTAGGTAAGGCTGGCAGCTCGACGACGCCTGATGGTGCCAAATAGAGACCAGTCGGAACCAAATGAAGTCGGTCGGGGAAGTGCCGGATGGTGGGATTCGGACGAATGCCGATATCGGCTGACGTGGAATTTGAAGTTGAGTTCGACGGGGCGACGCCCGCGCGCGAGGCGCGTATCTCAGCAATGTGCGGGTCAGCGGCTGCTCGTGAGTTCGCCGCAAAGCGACACGGTATTTTCCTTCACGGCCTCGGTCGAATGGCCTCGAAGGCTCAAAATCTCGCAATGCCTTTTTGCCCATTCGCCGACCCCGACTGAATCTCGTCCCACAACGGGGCGATCGCCGACCAGGTTTTCTTGATCCAAAAGCGTCCGATCCGTCGTCCGCACATGGCAATCTGGAGTTCAGCGCAAGGCAGCGAGGCCAACCGTCAGCCCAAGCGCCGAAAAACGACGCGCGAGTGAGGCACTGATGCCTGGTCCGGCGCCGACGATGAGGGCGGTCTTATACGGAAATTTTGCCATCACCATATCCTCCATCGGTTGCATCTCTCGATATTTCCAATCTGCGTCATGCCGTCAGGCGCGCTCCGCAAGCGACTGGTCGCATTCCTCGCGCGTTCCAGCTCCATCACCCGACTTTCTAACTGTCCGATGCGATCGAGCGTGTAGTCATACGGGCCATAATCCATGAGGTTTTCCCAGCGTCGCCAGGCGTTGAAGAAGCGTCGGATAGCACCGGCGCGAGCCTGCGCACCGGTGGACGCCTCGGCGGTAGCGTGCGCGTCGTTCTGTTTGTTCATGCGACTCCTCCTAAGTTATCGTTCATATAGTGCTACTGCGCCCAAGTGGTTCGGTTTCTACAGCCGTCAGGCCGCCGTCGACCGGCCATTTTCAACGAACCTCTTGGCCGTCGCCAGGCCGATGCCGCTGCTGCCCCCGGTGACGACGGCGATCTTGTTTTCAACAAAGACATTTTGTTTCTCAGAGTTGCGACCAACCCCCGTCGACCGGAAATTCGGTGCCGGTCGTGAAGGTCGCGTCGAACCCAAGGAAGAGGACGGCCTTCGCGATTTCCTCCGACGTCCCCCAGCGCTTCATCGGGACCATACCGGCCATCTTCTCCCTAATCTGGGCGGCCTCGTCTTTACCGGTAAACACTTTGCCGACGATCGGCGTGTCGATGGGACCGGGTGACACCGCGTTGACGCGGATTTCCCGAGGAAGCAACTCGGTGGCGAGCGTCCGAGCGAATGATCGCAGCGCAGCCTTGGCAGCTCCGTATGCAAGGTTGCCGGGCATTCCCTTGACGTTGGCGAACGAGGTCGTGAGGACGACAGAGCCTCCCCGGTTGATCAGCGGCGCGAGCTTCTGCACCGCGAAAAGCGGCCCTTTGGCGTTCAGGTTGAACATCTCGTCGTAGACAGCCTCGGTCATGCTCTCGAGAGGCGCTCGGATGCTGAACCCGGCGCTGACGGAGAGCAGGTCGAAGGTGTCGAACTCGGCCTTCACCCGAGAGGCGAGGGCGTCGATGTCCGTCAACGACCGCGCGTCGCTCGAAACCACGATGGCGCCCTTTCCAAGCTCTTTCTGCGCCGATTCCAGGCCGGCCTTCGAGCGACCCGTCACCAGAACACGCGCACCCCCATCGAGGAGCATCTTCGCCGTCGCGAGCCCCATGCCGCTCGTGCCGCCGATAATCACCACCTTTTTACCTTGGTACCGTTCCATGTGTATTCTCCTCGAGAGGTTAGGGTTGCTTTGCTGATTTTGAACTGTTTGGTACGATAATAGACGCGATGGCCGTGGTCAAGGAAGTTTTGAACTATTTATTTCAAAATACCGTAAGACCCCGTGGACGATCATGTAGCTCCGCAATCGCCTGCTGATTCGGGTTACCGGGATCAGTTCAACCGCGATCGGCTCTCCTTCAGGACACCGCGCTCAAGGATTGCTGGGTAAGACAAATCGACGCCAGAGACCTTGACGACGGCCTGCCACGCGGCTTCCTGGCTGGCGCGATCGTGGAGGTGTGGGTGGCGCTGCGCCTCAATTGGGCCTGAGAACTTCCCTTGAGCCGAGGCGAAGAATTGCCCTGAGACGTCGGTTCCGAACTCCGACGCCTGGAGGTACCGACGGGCCGCGGTCTCCGGCGTCTGATTCATGCCGGGAATGAGGTTCACGATTGGGATAAACAGATACTTCAACGCCGGGCCAGCGCTTCGCACCACCTTGGTGGCGGTCGCCGCACCGGGCGAGACAGCGTACACGGCCATGCCGGAGGGTAGCCGGCGCGCCAGCGCCGCGACCCACCAAGCGATAATGAGCTTCGCGTCGGCATACGCATTGTTGGGCACGTACTTCACGTTCGGCCCGTTGCGAATCAGGGCTTCCACAGCGGCGGTTCGGTCACCCTGGTGGTATTTGGCCGCGAAGGCTGGCACGTCGGTGTACTTGAACATGGGTACGCCCCCTCGGGCAGGCTCCGCACCGGCGATAACAATCCGCGCGTTGGGGCTCAGCAGGTTGGCGCGGAGCAACCCGACAGTCAGTTGATGATGGCCGATCAGCGGGGCCTGAGAAGCCTCGACGCCCGCCGCAGTGAGCACGCGCTTCTTACATGGGACCATCCCTGCATTGAGCAGCAGGAAATCGATCGGCCGACCTCGCTTGACGAGCTCGGCGAGGGCGGACTGAACGCTGGACGGCGTGTCCAGATCCAGCTCCAGCGGCGTGAAGACCTGTTTCTTGGTCTCAGCCGCGAGTTGAGCGGCCGTTTCCTGGACCCGGGCCAGGCTGCGCCCGGTGACGATGACCTGGCGGTAGCCCTTGGCGGCGAGCATGCGGGCTGCCGCATAACCGAGCCCGGAGGTGGTGCCGGTGACGAGAGCGATCGAATGTTCCATGGGCGTCTCCGTGGTGAAGGGGTGAAGGTCGAGTCGTGAGGCCCCGCGAGGCCAGGGCCGGCTTGCTAATTTCGAACTATTCAGTTATATATTGGTGCGATGGCCATTGTCAAGGAGTTTTGAACCAAATGATTCAAAATACCGCTAGGCCGCGGGGTCGACCGCGCAGCTTCGACGAGACGGGGGCGCTGGAAAAGGCGACTCAGGTGTTCTGGTCGAAAGGCTACGACGGAGTGACGATTGACGATCTCGTCGCCGGGATGGGTGTGGGACGGCCGAGCCTGTATGCCGTCTTTGGGGACAAGCGGGCGATATTCTTGCGCGTCCTTAGGGCGTACGCAGAACGGAAGGGCGCATCAGCCGCGAAGGCACTCCTCTCGCCACAGAGTCTTCGCGACTCGATCGCGGGCTTTCTGAGGTACGCCGTCGAAAGTGCGACCGAGAAAGGGTCCGCCCGGGGCTGCCTTCTGGTGTGCGTCGCGCCGCTTGTGAACGACGCTGAGGTTCAGCGGTTCCTGCAGAGCGCGGTCGCGGGCGGCGCGGCGCTGGTGGAGCGCCGTTTCCGGGACGGGATCAGTGCGGGAGACATCCCGCCTGACTTTCCGGTAGCCGTGCGCGCGATCCAAGTCACGGATTTTGCTCGTGGCCTGACCATGCGTGCGCGGATAGGCACGCCGCGCAAGACGCTCCTCAAAGATGCCGAGGAAGCGGCCGACTTGGTGCTCCTGCCGCGGCGCGTCTGACGGGTTATACGGCCTGGATGTACAGTGAACGTCAAACGTCCCGGTATGTCCGTTCAGAACCATAGCGACCTACGCGCTCCAAGGTTCGCGGAAACCGGACGTCCCGAAGTCGCCGAGTTCTGACAAGTCCTGGACCCTGATCGGACATCTCCCCGCCAATGAGGCTGACACAGGGCGAACCGAAGTCTTATCGTTTGTCGAGGTAAAGCGCGGTCGCCCTACGAGTGCTCTCGTCGACCGGCGTCGGCCTTATGCAAATAGACCGTGAACGGTTCAACGGAAGCCGGGGGCAGGATGCGCCCCACGGCGCCGCGATGGTAGTCGCCGTGCGTTGCTACGTGTGCAAGTATTTCTTCGCGCGACATGCATCCCAAGGCTCCATCGACGAATGCGAACCGGATTTCTTCCTTCAAGTTTTCCGGCGACATCTTCCCGACGTATTCGATGTACCAAGTGTCCGATTTTGCGACTGCGGATCGGAGCTCTTCGAACGACGGTGTCTCAGGTGTGTTTGTTCCGCTGTAGTCGTGCCTTACCCCAGAGAGGTGCGCCGCGAAGATCTGATCAACGACAAAAACATGATTCAGGAGGCGAATCGCCGCGTGTCGCTCCGATTCGTGCGCGTCCGGATCCATTCTTTCGATATTTGCGAAAAGTTCTTCGTTGGCCCAGGCCTTGTATTTGAATAGCGAGTGAAGTAGGGCTTGTACACTCATGTCAGACCATGCGGAAATGTACGCACGCAGCGGTCGCAAAAACCTATCCGACGAGACGATCGTATTCGGCGTGAGTGCCGATCCAGAACCAGTTCACACCATCCGATACTTCCACACCAAGAGCGCGGTAACGCAGCCCGATTCGAACGGATCGATAGGCACCTACGACTTTGAAATGAAGTGATGGATGTTGGGGATCGGACTTCAACAATTCGAAGTTCTTGTCCGCAAGCTCGCGAATGACGACCGGCAATAACCGATAGGCCGTCCAGAAGCCGCTTGAAGCGTAATGGTTCAAAGACGCGTAGCGCTACCTGCCGCGTGTTCGGCGAGGGCGCTCTCGGCCAGCTTGTCGAGCCGACCCTCCGCAACATCTGCATCTAGCCGTCGATCCCAGTTCGCAGCATCAAACTCGGCGAACCAGGCCCGAAGCTGGTGCAGTTCGGTCGCAGACAACGCCTTGATCGCATTCTCGATTTGCTCGATTTTTCCCATGGCGCAATCCAACCTTCCAAAGCGAAATTCTACAACTCGTCCGAGGACTTTGCCTTACCGATACCGGTCACGGAAGCGGTCGGTATCTGGAATTTCGAGCCGCAGTCAGCAAGCGCCGCTGTTGGCCGGCTTCGACATATCGCCGAAAGGTTGCGATCACGCTGCCAGATGTTGCGAAGGGTTGCACACCCGACATCCGCGGTCAAGATGCCGGCTTACCGGTGGACACCGGTGGCGGGTGCGCACTGCGGTAAGCCGACCGAAAATTGCGGACTCGACCCGAAGCAGAAGTCCGCGCCAGGACAGAGCAGACATCGGTTCGACGAATCTCCATCACAATGGAGTTACATCTCGCCGATCAAAAGCCAGGCATCGCCGTTACCAAGAACGGCAATCCCATTGACGCGTAGACCAATGCGAGAAGGGCACGATCCCAACCACGTCCCGGATCCCAATTGTGATACGCGAAGACCGGGGCACGTCCCACAAAATGGAAGAAGGTTCCGTACCCTAGCGTCGCCAGCGTGGCTTGCGCGACGGGAGCAGCAAAAACCAATGCGTCTCTCCGGTGCTGGCTAAAGGCCGAGGCGTCATAGCCAAAATATGAGAGCGCCGCAGCGCAAACAAAAACGAATGGCGTCCACCCTGAATGAAATACTTTGCAGCCAATAGCTGGAACACCGGCGATCATGGGGATCAGACCGATGTACAAGAAAAAAATCCAAAGAGAAAACTGCATTCGTCGTTGCGAGCGGCCGCTCGAATTGGTCTGCTTTGGGTTGTCCCGGCGCTGGCCCGCTTGTAGCCGTTAAAGCCAGAGCGAGTTACTTTTCATTTGGCCTCTGTCTTTCGGACTTTTATTCGGCGTGCCACGAAGAAGAAATTTGTCAAAACCAAAAGAGGCGTAAGCGCCATTCCCGCGAAGAACCATATCCACCCGAATCGTCCATCCGGGGTACTGCGGATGACGAGGTACGCCAATATCGATCCCACAATTAGCCACCACCAACCAACCATGGGGTAGAGAATTTTCTTCGCGGACGACTCGTCAACCGTCGCCATTTTCGCGCCTTCCTTGCGGAGACTCATCGCGCCAATAGTCCACGCGGCGACACGAGTCCAGAGGATCAAACCCAATAAGACCCCTACGAAGATCAGAAGCGCGTCCATCGCCCGCATTTCCCCGAAGTTTCGTCAATGCTCGCGAACCAATCCGACGGACAATCTTTCGCCGTTGCGAAAGACCGCTTCGGAGCACATGCTCAGATGCCGGCTCCTGGCCGGTTGTGATTTTCCCCTATGTCGGGTCTGGTCGGCAATGAATTGACGGTAACTGGGGGTTAGCGCCAGCCGCCGGAATTGGCTACGGGCACCCGGGCGGAGATTGGCGACCCTTATTCAGACTTCGGTCTGCTCGGCCATTTCCAGGGCGTCGTCGACCTCGATGCCAAGATGTCGGACCGTCGACTCAATCTTGCCATGGCCTAGCAGGAGCTGGACCGCGCGCAGGTTCTTCGTGCGTTTGTAGATCAAGGTGTTGTAGCCGACCGAAAATTGAGCCACTGGGGGCTCAATATTGAATCGGC
This sequence comes from uncultured beta proteobacterium, assembly GCA_963781975.1. Lineage (GTDB taxonomy): Bacteria > Pseudomonadota > Gammaproteobacteria > Burkholderiales > Burkholderiaceae_F > GJ-E10. Next base: position 5,340 of record CAWAHT010000003.1, on the reverse strand, counting down.
GCCGACACCCGTTACCGCCGATAGCGCGATCATTGTGAGCGCGCGAATTGTGGGACGCAAGGGATTCACCTTTACCCTCTCCGAGTTAAATCACAATCTTCCATTGGTTTTATAGGGCGACGAACAACATCGGTTGGCGTGCAAACCGTCACTAAATGGTCGGCGTCTAAGCAGAAACCGAAATCGCGCCTAAGAACCGGACACCTATCCGCAAAGACTTTGGCGCGCAATACCCTGGCGCTGCCGTTGCCGAAAACAACGCTGCGCGCCAGCTCCCGAACTCCATGGAGGGGGAGGATGCCGGCATTGCGCAAAGCGTCCCGGGCGACGCGGCGCCCGGGTTACGGAGGATCGGCGTTGGAACGGCGAACAGGGCTGCTACGGGCAATTCAAAGCAATCGGATTGGCGCCGACGGCCAACTGCGTAAAAAATGCCAGGCTGATGGCGGGCTGGTCCGCCAGGGCCCCGGCGGCAATCGCGACGGTATCCGTCGTCGCCGCTGGCGTAAACAAGGCAGAGGACTCCCAGAAGCGGTTGAAGGTCACCAGTGAATTAGGCATCGAAAGACTACGAAACGAGGCGGGCTTGGATTCGCAGCCCATCGTGATCGAAATGTCGGTGGCGGTGGTACTCCGATACCCACTGATATTATTGTTCACGTTGGCGTAATGGTCCCAGTTGTAGCCTTCGACCATCGACACGTGGCAGCCGCGGCAACTGCGCGCCACGACGTTCTGGTAGAAACTGGTCGCGATGATGGCCGGCGTACGTCAGTCTGGGTCTGCCAGCTCAGCGGCACGTAGTTGTTGTCCAGCACGTGTAACACGGCCGGATTCGAACATTGGCCCGAGGCCTTGAGCGCGGCCAATGCGACCGCCTATACCAGCCGGCGATCAGCTCCTGCTCGGCGACCGTGGCATTCGTCTTGAGCACGTTCTGGTTCAGGTTATAGATCGCCTCCTCCTGATCGAACTCGTGCAGCCCCGCTTTTGACGAGAATTCGAAATTGCCGGTGTCATACGGCAGGTAGTGCGCCCCGACGTTAGCGCTGCCGTGCGCCAGGTAATGGCCGGCATAGTGGTCGCCGCCGTGGCAAACAACGCAGGTGCCCGGAACGAATTTCTCGCGCCGGCCGTCCAGGTTCACCGACGGCAGCAACTGGCCGTTGGGGCCGAAGATCAGGAAGCGCACGAACGGCTGGCCATTATTGACGCCCGGCGTGGCCGTGTAGTCCATCGCGACGCAGGCCACCAGGTTGCTGCCCGTTGACAAGACGGCATCGACGACGGTCGTGCGCATCTCGGTCTGCGTCGGGTCCAGCACCGTGGGTCCCAGGTGGTTGCAGACGTAGGCGGCCGTCTGGTTCGGGCCGTACGAAATCGAGTGATGGTCGCGCGCCAGGTTCAGGTCGGCGCGGTTGATGTAGTTGGCGACGAATTCGGCGGCGCGCCGGCGGGGGCGTATTTGCCCATCTTCGTGGCGCGCTGCCAGTCGTCGAAGCTGATGGCGCTTCACCAGGTTGCCGTTGTCGTCGCAGCCCTGCTGCCGCCCCAATGGCCTTGTAATACGCGCAGGCATCCGCGCGCGAGTCGATGCCCTTGTAGGAAAGAAAGCGCTCGGGGCTCGGCGCCGCATCCGAGGGCACTGCCGGCGGCGGCGACGGCGGTGGTGCGGCGGGCTGCGGCAACACGGTGCCATTGAGCGTAACCGTCATGCTCGTGATCGACGGCGTGAAGGTGGCGGGAAAGAATAGCGTCGGCAAGGTTCCGATGCTTGCCAGCGGCAGGGTTTGCGTTGGGGCGCCTTCGCACTGAAGAAATACAAATTGGGCACTGCTGTTGGCGGCGATGGCGATGGAGAAATCGCCGGCAATGCCGGTGCGCGCCGGACCGCCGACGATGTTGCCGGCACCATCGAGCAGCGTGACCAGACCGGTTGCAGTGACACCAAAGAACTCGTTGACGGTTCCGCATGGCGTGAAATCAAGCTGCAACGCCGTTCCGGCCACGGTCTGGTAATTGCCCGGCTCGCCGGAATACCCCTGGCGAGAGATGTAATCGGTTACAGCCTGGCCGGCCGGCACATCGAATGCCGACGCCACCGTCGCCAAGGATATAACCGACGAAGACGTTGTTGTTGTAGCTGCAGATTCCGGCCACCGTCGGTATCGGGCCGACATCGCAGTAGACGTTGACCTGGTCGGCAAAAGGCACCGGCACCATGTCCGGAAACGTGAATTCACCGCGCACATTGGATTGAGCGGGCCCGAGAGCGGCATTGGAAAAGCGGATCGTGTTGTTGGCACCTGCGCAAACACCGAAACGTCCGGAATAAGCGCAGCACTTGAAGAGGCGCCCGAAAAATTGCCGCCCATGAATGAACGGTACACCTCGCCGGTCGGTACCGAGGCGGCTGGTGCGCGGTATTGGAGCGGCGTGCGCTGCTTGATCGGCGTGCCTATCGTGTCCGTGCTGACGAGGGCGCGCTTCTCGGCATAGCCGCCGGCGCCATTGAACACGAGCACATAGGCAAAGTGCAGCCCCGGGCCGTCGGTCAGGGTCCAGGTCGTCGTCGCCGCATCAACGTCGGCAATCTTGCCGTCCGTGGAGCGCCAGCGATAGTGCAAGGTCCGTCCATTGGGATCGGTGGCGGCCGCCGTCACCTTGACCACCAGGGGCTTGTTGTCCTGATCGTGCCCGCCGTCCGAATGGTCGCCGGAATCCGAGAAGTGCGACAGCGCCAACGCGGACTTCGATGGCAGCCCGATCAGGCATACCGTGCCCGGTATCAACGACTGCCAGTGCAAGCGACGGGGAAGCGCACGCACCCAACTGGACATTGCAGGGCATTTTGCGGAAGTCTTCATTATCTGCTCCACGTCATTGCTCGGCCCACTCGCGTAATGCAAATGAAGGCGATTTGACAATCAGCGTAGAAACTGACCGATGAGCCGTCAATGCACAAAAAGGCCTATCCCCTTGGGCATAGACCGCTCGCGCGGCGCGGCGCGGCGATCCACAACGCACAACTACGGCAAGACCAGAATTTTTGAAACCACAAGCGGTAGATTGAAATTGGTTTGCGTAACTGCGTCGTTGGTAAGCGGGGATCTTTCTTGCTGGTTCGATACCACGAGCAGCTCCGTCAATGGGGCGGCCGAAGGCAGGAACGCCAGAGACGATGGAAAATCGAGGAAGCTCGGATTGTCGGCGACAACCTGCCGGTTGCCGGTTTCCGGGTCGATGCGAATCACTTTGAGTTGCACGGGTTCGCAGGCGTAAAGGTACTTGTCCTCGGTGTTATATGGGTTGAATCCGAAGTCCAGGAGCTCTTCGACTTCCACGTCCGGGTGTGGGTGCCAGCAGACGGATATCAACCGCCCGTTGATCCGGCGTGCGTCGGTCGCTCAGGATCGACAGCGGGAACGTATAGATCCCGCGCGCGCAAGGCGAATAAAAGTAGACCGTGCCCTCACGCACTGCCATCGGCGATATACCCGGCAGCGTGGACCCGGTGAACAAGAACGGAACGCCATTGACCGTGATTTGCGGCATCGTCAGACACAAGGCTAGCGTCGGAATCAGGTCCTGGGGATTGAAGCTTTTGGGCACGATGCCCGGCGCGATCGAACCATCCTCGTTGGCGACCCAGACGCTTCCAGCACGGAATCCGATAACAGGTAACGACCATCCTCGAGCCGCACGAAGTCCTCTGGAAACCCGACGACGACGCTGGCAAAGCTGATGGTCCTGACAAGGGTTGCCGAGAACCCGGCCGCCGGGCTGAACTGAAGACTGTATCTCGTAGATGAATGGGCTAACGGGTACGAAGGGATTCGGAGCCGGCAATCCGCCGGCATCCAGAACGGCAACGCGGCCGCTTCCAATGGAATGCATGATGAACGGCACGGCGAATCCGGCCGGGGGCGGCGGCAACTCGCCGATCGGCTTTGCCGTGAACCCGGAAAGCGCGACCACCTTCCCGTTCAAGGGCTCACCGACAAAGACCACGGCCTCGTCGGCAGCGATGCCGGCAATCGGAGCATTAATACCGGCAAACGCGAGGCTCAGCGCACGCACGTTGGACGCGCCCGGGGATGCCGATGATTGCGAATATGGCAGGGAGAAGCCCGTCAGTGTGCTTGCGGGCGTCTGGCTCTGGGCGCCCACCGATGCAATTGCAAGCATATCGAGACAAAGGTTAGGTGGCTGCTTCTCATGCGAACTCCCGCGACTATTGATGCCATGACTTCACGTCTGCTATTGCAATCATCAGGTCAGAGCGACGCCACGCCGGCTATGGCCTAGCGTTCGCGCGATTCCGATCCTTGAGGGCTGCCCGACACGCAATCAAGCAATAGAAGATCATCCAGTACGCGCTCCAGATGTGATCGGCGCCCAATCCCGGTGCGGCGGTCCCATTGATCAAGTTGGTCACGACGCCACCGCTGGAGATCTCGTAGACCGGATCGGGGGCGCTGAAACTCGCCGGAGGAACCCGATAGTTGGTCGTAAAAAGCGCTGCCGCCCCGCAACACCAGGTTGCCATCGAGCTCGTTGGGAGCCGATGTCGTCAATTTGGCAAGAAGCTCGAAGGAACCGCCCGGCGTGTTCTCCTTAACCACCTGCCCCTGAAACAAGCTCGTCAAGTACAGAATGTTGTTCTTGTCGAAGGCCAGGCCACCCGGCTGGATGGACCCTACGGGGCTGGCAACAATCTCGCTGCGGTAGTCGTGGGTCAGGGCGTGTGTGGACGTGTCGAAACACTGCACGTTCGAGTCGATGAACGACGCGACGCAAATATCGCCCGCGGCGTTAAACGCCATCGGGCCGCCGCGATACAGCGATACCGCGATCGTTTGGATCGGCGACGGACTGGGCTGCCCCAGATCAGCGGCCAGGTACTCGAAGAGATAGATCGGATAGCCGTTACATTGTGTCCCCATAAGCGAGCGCCACCCACAGATTGCCGGACGCATCGAAGAGCAGGCTTTGCGTCTCCGAACTGACGCACAGCGCCGGGGTGGGGGGACATTGGACATTGAAAGTGTCCCAATCGACCGCAAATTGCCCGCTTTGCCGGTACCGCAGAATCTGGTTTGCGAGCTACCCGCCTGGGATCCGGTCGCATAGATCGTGGTCACGAAAATGTCTCCCGTCACCGGACTCTGGGCCAACGCAACCGGCGCGTAAGGCCCGGTGCTCGCGAAGGTACGAAGCCAGTACCGCTGGTGCTGAACTCCTCAATGGAATTGCTGCGGCTGCTAGCCACCAGGATGTGATCCGTTGCGTGTGCCGAAGCGCAGCCCAGCAAAGTGGTGAAAAGCCCGACCAAAAATC
>CAWAHT010000002.1:0-8700 GCA_963781975.1 uncultured beta proteobacterium | reverse complement strand
TCGTCGTCCTTCCTCGAGAAGGCGTCGACCGCCAGCACGTCGAAGCGCTGCGGCTGCTCCGCCGCCAGCTCGGCCTCGAGCGACAGCCGCGCGTCGCCCAGCGCGACCTCGACGCGCGCCGGCGTCGCCTGCAGGTAGGTGAACGCGGCTGTTGGCCAGCGACAACCACGTCGCGGTCGAGCTCGTAGAAGCGCACGCTGTCGCCGGCGCGGCCATAGGCCGGCCAGCGTGCCGACGCCCAGGCCGATGACGCCAAGGCGCACCGCCGCCCGCCGTTGTTGTGCGCGGGCGATGGCCAGGCCCGACGCCCGAGGTGCGCGGTGTAGTACGGAGCCGGGCGGTCGCGGTCGGACCCGCTCATGGCCTGCTCGCCGTGCAGGATCACGCCATGCAGCAGGCGGCGCATGCGCACGCCGTCCTCGTCGACCTCGCGCACGCGCAGCGTGCCGTAGAAATTGCGCTGCATGACGATCAGGTCGTGATCCAGGAAGCGCACGTAGTGCCAGTCCTGCCAGGCGATGCCCGCGCCCGCCAGGGCCGCCAGCAGGCTCAGCGCACCGCTCCAGCGCGGATCCAGGCCGGGCCGGCGCCAGGCCGCCAGCAGCGCGGCCGCGGCGACGCAGGCCAGCGCCAGGGGCAGCTCGTACAGCGAGGCGAACACGCGCGGCGCCACCAGCCCGACGAAGACGCCGCCCAGCGCGCCGCCGATCGAGATCATCAGGTAGAAGCGCGTCAGGTCCGCGCTGTCCGGCTTGCGCGCCGCCAGTTCGCCGTGGCAGAAGATGCAGGCTGACGAACAGGCCGAGGCAGTACAGCGGCACGGCCAGGCTGACGTCGAGCACGCCGTTGGCCAGGTACAGGCCGCCGGCCATCAGCAGCGCGGCGGCCAGCGCCGCCGGTATGCCCCAGCGCGGGCCGTACCAGCCGCGGCCGCGGCGTCCTTCGAACACCACGACGAAGCTGAACAGGTACAGCGCCAGCGGCAGCACCCAGAGGAACGGTGCCGAGGCGACGTTCTGCAGCAGCTGGTTGGTCGTCGCCAGCAGCAGGACGACGCCCAGCGCCGAGAGTCCCAGCCAGGTCGCCGCGCCCGCCGGCGCAAGCGCGCGCCGCTGGCTCCGCCCGCCGGTGGCGGCGCGTCGCCCGCCGGCGCCGGCGGCGCGCCGTGGCGGCACTGCCAGGCGGACCACGCGCAGGCCGCCACGAACAACAGGTAGGCCGCGCTCCAGGCGATCGCCTGGCCGCGCGACCCCAGCAGCGGCTCGACCACGAACGGAAAGGCGACCAGCCCGAGCAGCGAGCCCAGGTTCGAGAGCGCGAACATGCGATAGACGGCGCGCGCGGCGAAACGGTGCGCGATCCACGCCTGCAGCAGCGGCCCCGTGGAGGACAAGCAGGAAGTACGGCAGGCCGATCGTCGCCAGCAGGACGAGCAGGATCGCCAGTGCCGCGTCCTGTCCTCCGACCGGCTTGAGCGCCGCCGCGGGGACGATGGGCAGCACCAGCACGCTCGCCAGCAGCAGCGCCACGTGCAGTTGCGACTGGCGCCGGGGGGCAAGCCGGCGCGTGATCAGGTGCGCATAGGCGTAGCCGGCCAGCAACGTCGACTGGAAGAAGACCATGCAGACTGACCACACGCCGGCGCTGCCGCCGAACCAGGGCAGGATCTGCTTGGCGACGATCGGCTGAACCAGGAAGAGCAGCAGCGCGGACAGCGCAATGGTCGCGGCGAAGAGCGGCATGTGCGGGTCGCGCGGGCAGGGCCCGTCGCCGCCAGAGGGTAAGGCCGGGATTCTCGCACGCGCATCCCGACAACTGAACGGCGGACACCCCGCTTCTTCGCCCACCCAGGCCGGCCGGTCTGCGTAAGCTGGCGCCAACATCGGCCGCCGCGCGCGGCGCCCGCGCATTGCCGCCGCGCGGCGCCCGGGCGCAGGCGCCCGGACCCGGAGCAACTGCTTGTTCGACGTGCCGCCCAGAGCGCCAGAGGATCCTTCCCGCGCGGATGCGGGCCCCGAGCCCGTCGCGCTGGAGTCGCTCGCACTGCGCTGGCAGGTGCTGGTCGGCCGCGACCGGCGTCCGAGCGGCGTGCGCCTGGAACTGCGCAATCGCGCCGGCAGCGCGCAACGCCCGCTGAGCGCGCTGCTCGACGGCGTCGTGCGCGCGTTCCTGGCGGACGACGCCATCCCCTTTCCGCACGGCCTGGTGCTGCTGGCCCCGCTCGACGGCGCCATCGACCCGGCCATGGCGCAATGGTCGGCGCCGCGCAATGTCCTGCTCGAGATACCCGCTGCGGACCTGGACGACGACGCGCGGGTGCGCATTCTTTTCGATTCGCGCCAGCGCGGCGTGCGCCAGGCGCTGCGCGTGGCCGATGCCATCCCCAGCAAGGAGCGCCTGCAGTTCTTCCAGTACCTGGTCGGGCCGGCCGCCCTGGCCGCACCAGTCGCGCATCCCGGTACTGGCGCTGGACGCGGGCACACTCGAACTGGCCGATGGCGCCCTGGCAGCCGGAGCGCACGGCACCGTTGGCTGGCCGCTGGCCGACCCGCTGCAGGGCCGGCAGCGCGACCTGTCGCCATCGCAGCGGGCCATCTTCGAACTCGTGCGGCTCATTCAGGCCGATGCGGAGTTGCGCACGCTGGAGCAGGTCTTCGAGGCCGAGCCGCTCCTTGCCTACATGCTGCTGACCCTGGCCAACAGCGTCGCCTTCCGTCGCGGCGCGCCCACCGCTTCGCTGCGCCAGGCGGTGACGTCCATCGGCTACCAGCGTCTCATCAAATGGCTGGTCCTGATACTGGCCATCTCCAGCAAGGAAGGCCGCATCGCGCCGCTGATATTCACGACGCTGGTGCGCGGCTATTGCATGGAGAACCTGTGCCTGGCGGCGGGCCGGCCCAGGGCAGATGCCGACGAAGCCTTCATCGTCGGGGCCTTTTCGCTGCTCGACGCGATCACCGGCCAGCCGTTGCCCTCGCTGCTGGTCGAGGCAGGGCTGCCGGGTGCGGTCGTCGACGGCCTGCTGATGCGCGACGGCCCCTTCGCGGCCAATCTCGAACTGGTGCTGAGTCTGGAATCGGACGACGCCGGCCGCCACGCCGCCGCCGCGGCGGCAGTTCCGGTCGATCCGGACGGCATCAACCGGGCCCTGCTGCACGCCATCGCCGCCGCCGATGCCATGCTGGCGCTGATCTGAGCGGCGCCGGCAGCCTGCCGGCGGCTACGCCGCCGGGCGGCCCTGCGACGGGCGCCGGCTCGGATAGCGCGCCGGCGCCAGCAGACAGCGTTGCGACTGCTCGCGCCACAGGTCCTCGAGCGTTGCGTGCCAGGGCGGCAGGGCCAGCAGGATCTGCAGTCCGAAGACGGTACAGACGCGTTCGAGGTTGCCCACCATGCCGCGGCCGTCTTCGAGCGCGCGCACCGCGTCCACGCCGATGCCGGCGCGCCGCGCCAGTTCGCGCCGGCTCCAGCCGGCCTGCACGCGCAGCTCCCGCAGACCGCCGGCCGCCGCCGGTGTCGCCAGCGCCCTGGCCGCGGGGCACAGCGCGACGATGCGTGCCCGCTCGCAGGGCCACATGACCTCCTCGGCGCTCGCGGCCGCGACCATGCGCAGGCGCAGGCTGAGCAGCAGCCTCTGCCAGGTGCCGATGCGCACGGCCATCGGCCGCGCGAAGGCGCGCCGGACGTTCTTGTACTCGACGCCGCTGTCGATGCTCAGCCGGTAGGCCGGGGGCGGCTGCAGGCGTGGCAGCCGGCGGGCGACGTCGGTCAGCGTGAGCACGGTCGCGGCGCCGCTGGCGCCGGCCGTGCAGTGGCGCGGGATCGCCGCGACGGCGGCAGGTGCGGTTGGGGTCGCCATGGACCCGACAATCGCCGCCGCCGCCGCCGCGGTCAAGACCCGTGTCGACTATTCACATTTGCGGACTTGCGGGCCGGGCCCGGGACGACGGGGTCTAGCCGCGCTTGCGCACGGTCTTGTCCGCGGACTTCTTCGTTGCCGATCGCGCGCCGGCGCCGGACTTTGCCGCCGTCGCCTTGGCGGCCGTCTTCGCCGCCTTGGCCGGCGCGCGCGCCGCGCTCTTGGCCGCCGGCTTGGCCGCGGCTTTGGCGGCCGTCGGGCCTGCCGCCTTCGCGGCGCGCTTGGTGACCGCCTTGGCGGCGCGCGCCGGCCGCGCCTCGGCCGCTGCTGCCGCCGGCGCCGCGCCGGCACGCGCCGGCCGCGCCTCGAACTCGAAACCGGTCGAACCATCCGGCTTGCGTACCAGGAAGGCGGCGAACTTGCGGCGTGTCCGGTTGGAGACGAAACCGCGCAGCAGGTCGGTGCGCCCCTCGGTCAGCAGCTTGCGCATCTGTTCGGCTTCGATCGGCTGCTGCAGGATCACGCGGCCGGAACGGAAGTCGCAGCTGCGTGCGGCGCCCACGGATTTCTCGCAGACATAGGCCATCGGCTGCTCGAATACCCGGGCGCCGCACTTCGGGCAGGGCCCCAGCGGCGTGAGCGCGCTGAAGTCGACTTCGCTGCCGTCGTCGTCGCCGCCCGCGTTGCCGAAGTCGAATTCGAGCTTGAACTCCGGCGATATCTTCAGCGCCGCGGCAAAGGGCCGCCCCATCTTGCTGCGGAAACCCGTCAGCGGGCCGATGTTGCGGTCGCGCAGCAGTTGCTCGACTTCCTCGTACTCGAAGGTGCGGCTGCCCGGGTGCTTGGGCAGCGAGAAATCGCAGGCGGTGCACGCGAAGCGCCGGTAGTTCTCCTGCACGACGCCGCCGCATTTCGGGCAGGGCGTCTTGAGCGTCGCGTAATCGCCGGGAACGGTGTCGGACTCGTAGCTCTTGGCGCGCTCGACCATGCGCTGGGTCATCTGCGCGATCTCGTGCATGAAGGTTCCGCGCCCCAGCGCGCCGTGCTCCATCAGCGCGAGGCGGTGCTCCCATTCGCCGGTCAGCTCCGGCGCCGTGAGCTCGTCGATGCCCAGCCCGCGCAGCAGCGTCATCAACTGGAAGGCCTTGGCGGTCGGGTGCAATTCGCGGCCGTCGCGCACCATGTAGCGCTCGGCGATCAGGCCCTCGATGATGGCCGAGCGCGTCGCCGGCGTTCCCAGACCCTTGCCGGCCATGGCGGCGCGCAGCTCGTCGTCATCGACCAGCTTGCCGGCACCCTCCATGGCCGACAGCAGCGTCGCTTCCGTGTAGCGCGCCGGCGGCCTGGTGTGCAGGTCGCTGGCGGCGACCGCCAGCGGTTTGCACGGTCTCGCCGGGCGCCACGGCGACAAGCGAGGCTTCGTCGGCCTGGGCTTCGCGGCCGTAGACCGACAGCCAGCCGGGCTCCACCAGGACCTTGCCTTCGGTCTTGAAGTGATGGCCCTGGACCTCGGTGATGCGCGTCGTGACGAGATATTCGGCTGCCGGATGGAACACGGCCAGGAAGCGGCGCACCACGAGATCGTAGATCTTCTGTTCGGCCTCGGACAGTCCGGCCGGCGCCTGCAGCGTCGGGACGATGGCGAAGTGGTCGGAGATCTTGGTGTCGTCGAACACGCGCTTGTTGGGCCGCACCCAGCCGCGCTCGAGGATGCGCGCCGCGTGCGGCGCATATTCCGGCAACCCGCCCGCCGCCGCCTTGCGCTTGCCGGCAGGTTCGCCCACCATCATCTGCAGGGTCTGCTGCACCACCTCGATGTAGTCCTGCGGCAACGCCCGCGAATCGGTGCGCGGATAGGTCAGGGCCTTGTGCTTCTCGTACAGCGCCTGCGCCAGCGACAGCGTCGTCTTGGCGGAGAAGCCGAAGCGCGCATTGCCTTCGCGCTGCAGCGATGTCAGGTCGAAGAGCAGGGGCGACAGCTGCGAGCTCGGCTTGGACTCCTCGTTGACCGTGCCGGGCTGGCCGCTGCAGGCGGCGACCACCGCCAACGCCGCGCCGGCATTCCAGAGCCGCTCGGCCCTGGCTTCGGCGTCGTCGTCGCGCTTCTTGAAGGCGGGATCGAACCAGCGTCCCTTGTAGCTGCCCGCGCTGCAGCCGAATTCGGCGTGCACTTCCCAGTACGGCCGCGCGACGAACTTGCGGATTCGGTCCTCGCGCTCGACCACGATCGCCAGCGTCGGCGTCTGCACGCGTCCGACCGTCGTGAGGAAGAAGCCGCCGTCCTTGCTGTTGAAGGCGGTCATTGCCCGCGTGCCGTTTATGCCGATCAGCCAGTCGGCCTCGGAGCGGCAGCGCGCCGCGTCGGCCAGGGGCTGCATGTCGACGTCCGGGCGCAGGCCGGCGAAGGAGTCGCGGATGGCCGCCGGGGTCATCGACTGCAGCCAGAGGCGGCGGATCGGCTGGCGCGCCCCGGTGTGCTGGACGATGTAGCGGAATATCAGCTCGCCTTCGCGGCCCGCGTCGCAGGCATTGATGAGGCCGGTGACGTCCTTGCGCTTGATGAGCCTGGTCAGCACCTTGAGGCGCGCCTCGGAGCGCTCGATGGGACGCAGGGCGAATTCGGGGGGGATCACCGGCAGGTGGGCAAAGCTCCACTTGCCGCGCTTGACCTCGTACGCCTCCGGCTCGTGCAGTTCCAGCAGGTGGCCGACCGCCGACGACAGGACGTATTCGTCGCTCTCGAAGTAGTCCTGCTGCTTCGCGAATCCGCCCAGGGCCCGCGCGATGTCGGCGGCAACCGATGGCTTTTCGGCGATGATCAGGGTCTTTGTGCTCATGGATTCCGGGGGTACACGGGTTCAACGGGCGGGGTCCGCCGCACCGGGGCGCAGGCCGGCCGGCGGGGTTTCCCCGCACCGGGGATGCGATATTCCCTTTTCAGGATAACAACGAAACGCAAACGGTGCACGCCGCGAGCGGGGACGGCGGTCCGCGGCGCCGGCGCTCAGTGCATGGCGCGGTCGTCGTCGTCGTCGAGCAGTTCCTCGAGGAGCAGGAAATCGACGTCGGCCGAGTGGCTCCAGAGCACCATCAGCACGATGATCTTGATGGTTGCCAGCGACAGCGGCGCGTCGGTGATCGCCAGCGCGCGCTCGATGACGATCTCGCGCTGGCGCACGGTCAATTGCTGCGCGGAATCGAGGTACACCAGGAAGCCGATCGCCGCGGCGCCGAGTTGTTCGACCTCGGCCGGGGTGTAGATGCGCAGGCTGGTGCCGGGCCTGAGCGCCTGGGCGCCGGCGTCCTCGACGATGCGGGCCAGGCCCTGCAGCCAGGCCAGCGCTTCGCGGATTTCGTCGTCGTCGAAGCCCGCGTCCGCAAGGGAGCGGCCGAGAGACGAAGCGTCGGGGCAGGCCTCGAACGCGCCGTAGTTCTCGTACAGGTAGACGAGGACATCGAACATGTATGGCTTTACTGTACCGCCCGCCGCGCGATCTTGCAATCGGATCGCGCGCACGGCCTAGTGTGCGCGCCGCGGCAGGCGCTGGTAGCGGTTGCCGGCCAGGCGCTCGACGCGCTGCGCCAGCTCGAGTTCCAGCAGGGCCGCGGCGACGGCACCGGCATCCTGGCCCAGGCGCAGCGACAGGGTGTCGATGTCCACCGGGTCGAAGCCGAGGGCGTGCAGCACGGGATGTTCGTCGCCGCCAGCGTCCGCAACCGCGTCGCCGGGCGGCAGCGGCCCGGCAGCGGCGCCGGCGACGCCGGTCCAGTGCAATTCTTCCAGCACATCGCGCGCCGATTCGACCAGCCGGGCCCCGTCCCGGATCAGGCGATGGCAGCCGCGCGACTGCGGCGAATGGATGGAACCCGGGATCGCCAGCACCTCCCGGCCCATTTCCGCGGCCAGCCGGGCCGTGATGAGCGAACCCGAATGTACCGCGGCCTCCACCACCAGCACGCCGCGCGCGAGTGCGGCGATCAGGCGGTTGCGGCGCGGAAAGTGGTGGGGCAGGGGCCCCGCGCCGATGGCCAATTCCGACAGCAGCAGGCCGGCGTCGGCGATCCGGTCGGCAAGCGCGCGGTTGCGCGCCGGATAGGCGATGTCGATGCCTGTGCCGAGCACGCCAATCGTGCCGGCCGCGGCGTCCAGCGCGCCGGCGTGCGCCGCGCCGTCGATGCCGGCGGCCATGCCGCTGACGATGCACAGCCCGGCCCGCCCCAGATGCGCCGCAAAGGCCGCCGCGTTCAGTTCGCCCTGGCGCGTGGCGCTGCGGCTGCCGACGATGGCCAGCCCCGGCCGGCCGAGCAGTTCGCGGCGTCCGACCGCATACAGCAGCAGTGGGGGATCGGCCAGCTGCAGCAGGCCGGCCGGGTAGTCGGCATCGGCCAGGCAGACCAGCGAGCGCCGTGCAGCGCCGTCCAGCCAGCGCGCCGTGCGTTCGAGCCGCTGCGCCGTGCCGGCGTCCGCCGGCGCCGCGAGTTGCGCCGCAAGCGCCGGGCCGCAGATGGCCGCGACGCGATCGTGGCGGACGCCCGCAGCGAACAGCGCACCCGGCAGGCCGAACGCGGCCAGCAGCGCGCGCGCGGTGGCGTTACCGAGGCCGGGCGTCAGCGTGAGCCGCAACCACGCGGCACGTTCGTCGTCCAGCACGATGCGGCGGTCGTGCGCCCGGCGCCGGCGCGAATGCCCGTCCCCGGCGATGCGCGCAAACGTCCGCGCGCGCCTCAGGGCATCGCGCTGGGCGCGGTCACGGTGCCGGCAGCCGCCGCGCCCGTGGCTGCGGGCGGGGCGTCGGGCTGGGTGAAGCGGTCGCCCACGGCGACCGGGCCGCTTGCCGCCA
>CAWAHT010000001.1:0-83181 GCA_963781975.1 uncultured beta proteobacterium | reverse complement strand
GCATTCGACATCGAGGAAAAAAGGCAACTCGAGTCCACGCTCAGCAAGGCACAGCGCGAATCAGCCGAAACGCTCGCCCTGCTCGACGCCGTCTCTGCAAAGAGCGGGATTGGGGTTCGTCGATCGGGAGTTCCGGATCATACGGGGCAGCGAGATGCTCCGCGGCCTTCAGCGGCGTGCCGTTCCACCGCCAGATCGGCCGCCGCATCGCAGAGGTGGCCCCTGGGCTCTGGCCGCAGGTCAAGACCGTCCTGCACCACGTGCTCCAGACGGGCACACCCCAAGCCCTGGACATGGCGATTTCCGGCGGGTTCGCGCCTGGTCCTGAGCATGAAGCGGGGCAAATGCGCCACTGGACGGCAAGCTACCACCCGGTCGCGGTCGATGAGAACGTGATAGGTGTGGGCATCGTCGCGGTCGATATCACCGAACACAAGATCGCCGACCACGCATTGCGCGCAGCCGAGGAGCACTTCCGGTGCCTGGCCGATCAGTCGATGATCGGCATCTACATTATTCAGGACGGGAAGTTCAGGCTACGCCAATGAGCGTCTGGCGCAGATATTCGGCTACACGTCGCCGCTGGAGATCACCGGCGTCCCGGTCGTGCACCTGGTAGCGGAGGCGGACCGCGCGATGGTGGAGGAGAACCTGCGGCTGCGGATGGATGGCCACGTCAAGAACCTCAACTACCGATTTAGCGGAATGCGCAGGGATGGCACGACCTTCGAGGTCGGTAAGCAGGGCAGCGCCACGACGCTTCTGGGTCGGCCCGCCGTCGTAGGAGTATTGCAAGACGTCTCCGACAAATCCGGGCCGAGCGCGAAATTCAACGCCACCTGGCTGATCTCGAGCGCGCGTTCATGCGAACCGTGGAAGTAGCCATGAATCTGGGCGAGATGCGCGACCCCTATACCGCCGGCCACGAACGGCGCGTCGGCGAAGTCGCCGTTGCGATTGGCGGCCAGCTCGGGCTCGATTCCGGCCGGATCGAGGGTTTGCGGGTCGCCGGCTACCTCCATGACATCGGTAAGATCAAGTTGCCTGCCGAAATACTTTCCAAGCCGACGCGTCTCACGTCGGCGGAATATGCGTTGATCAAGGAGCATCCGCAATCAGGATTCGAAATTCTCAAGAGTGTCGATTTTCCTTGGCCTGTGGCGCAGGTCGCCCTGCAGCACCACGAACGCGTTGACGGCAGTGGATATCCGCACGGCCTCAAAGGCGAGGACATACTGCTCGAGGCACGGATCATGGCGGTCGCCGATGTGGTCGAGGCAATGTCATCCCACCGCCCCTATCGTGCCGGTCTCGGCATCGACAGCGCGCTTGCCGAAATCGAAAATGGCCGGGGTGCCCTATACGACCCCGCCATTGCCGATGCCTGCCTGAACCTCTTCCGCAACGAACACTACGCCATCCCGGAATAGCCCTCCGATTGCGCGCATTCGTGACCAACGCCCATCAGCCTCCGTTGGCTCCGCTTTTCTACACCGGAGTGTCCCGGTTTCTGGAGGCCAACGAACACTTCGTCCGCGCGATGGTCGCAGCAAGCGCGCACTGCCCCATCCACGCCTCGGAGGACATTGTCGATGCCAACGGGATGAAACTGTGGGCGCGCGGGCAACCGATCGCCGATCGCCTGCTCGAGCGCCTGAGCAACCGACGTCTGCGCAAACCGATCGAGCTTTGCGTCTACGCCTCTGATCCGATCGCCGCGGCGGGCATTGCCCAAGCCATCGAGTCCCGAGTCTGTGCGTCGGCGGATCTGCAGGCGGCGCTCGACTCGGACCTGGGCCGCGTGCTCAAGATCGCCGGCAGCATATCGCCGAACCCGACCGAGTTAATGCTGTTCTCCGTCATGCGCCACACCGGTCACGACATGATGGAACACGCCGCTCTGGTGGGTGCAGTTGCGCTGGCGATGGCCGCAAAGGTCGACGTGCACCCGGACGTGATGCGCAGTTTGCTGCGCGCGGCCCTGTTCCACGACGTCGGCGAGCTGTATCTTGTGCCAACGCTGTTCGATTCGCGCAATTGGAGGAGCGCCGACGAGGTGCGCCAAATCCGCACGCATCCGGCCATCGGCGCACAGGTATCGGTTGAACTTGCGCACAGCGGGTCGACGGTTGGACACCTGATCGCGCTCTCCCATGAACGCCTGGATGGTTGGGGCTATCCGCGCGGCCTGAAGGCGGCCGAGCTGCCCCTTGCGGCCCAGGCCCTGCTTTTCGCCGAGGCAATGGCGCCCATGCTGGAATCGGAGGCCAATGGTCTGCGCAGAGCTGCCGTGGCGGCACACCTGGTGCCGGGCGAGTTCGCACCCGAGATGGTGAACTGGGTCGTGCGCTGCGGTCAGGGGTGTCATGTAGTGGCTCAGCCGGACCTTTCCGCCGAGGCCATCGGCTTGGAGCTGCAACATGTTCATTCGCTGCTCGCACGCGTCCTCGATCTTCTGCGTGCGCCCGCGCTGCGCGAAACCGCAGCTGTACGCTCGGCCGCGGCCCAATGGTTGAGTGCAATTGAGGGCCTGATGCGCGAGCTGCGCACGACCGGAATCGACGGGGCGCTTTGCTGCGGCTACAGCGTCGAACCGCAGAACCCCGCCGAGATGGTTGAATTGTCCGTACTGGCCAAGGAACTGCTTTACCGGATCCGGACTCTGGGGCTGCGCGTCGCGCTGGCCCAGGCCGATACGCCGGAATTGGGCGCAAGCTCGCTCGTGGTCGAACTGCTGGAAGCCTTGCGCGCCTGCGAACCGCTGCCCGCCGTTGCCGATGGATTGAAGGAGGCTGGGGAAGCCATTTTTCCCTGGTCAAATCTTTTTTCCATCGGAGTCCGGGAGATCGATGAACAGCATCGCATACTGGTCGGCTTGCTCAACCGCCTCGGTGGTGCCGCACAGGATTACGAGCGGCCGGCGCTGATCGGCGAGATTCTCGGCGGACTTGTCGCCTACATCGGCGAGCACTTTTCGTTCGAGGAGCACCTGATGCGGGAGCACGGCTATCCGGGCGCCGAGGCGCATATCGCGGCGCACACGAGGCTGGCTGCGCGTGTGGAGAAGCTCGTGGCGAGTCACGCGCAAGGCACGACGCCGGAACTGGACGAGTTGGTTATTTTCCTGAGGCAATGGCTCGTGTCGCATATCCTGCAAACCGACAAGGAACTGGCGAAAGCCTTGAATGCGAAGGGTGTGCACTGATCCGAATGATTGCTAATTGCAATGAATCGGGCGCTTGGCGTTTCACCGGCGAGCGCCGGACTTTCTCGAAGCGAACGGGCGCGCGCCGCACGGCCAGGACCCGTTTCCGCGGCATTGCGGCGCCGCTCCTTGATGTGGATCAATAGCGTACGGTGCAGCAACCGCGGAGGTTGCCGATATAGAGCCATGTATGGTCAATTCCACGGGCATGGATCTGCCCAGGGAAATGTGCATGGCAAATATGTAGAAATCGGCGCGGCTCCCGGGTGCCGCCGCAAGCGGCTCGGTGACGGCAGTGGCTCCCCCTGGGTCCACGACCGGAGCCGGCAACGCCGCAGCGAGCGATTTTGCGAGTCGGCTGCATGATGCAGCAGGCATCGGCGGCAAAGCCGGCGCGCTGGCGCCGGCCGCCACGCAGGCACCCGTGCCACTTGGCCCGGCCGGCCCCAAGGTCGAATCTGCGCCGCCGTCGCCTACCGGAACCCAGATGGTGTACGTATTCGACGAACAATTGCATAAGACCCTGGTCAAGATACTCGATGTCATCACGCAAAGGGTCATGGCGAACCCGCCGGCGCAAACCACCGGATCGACATCGGCAGCATTCTTGTCCTCCACGGGCGTTGGCGCATTCGTCGACACAACGGCCTAGCGCGGGCCGCGAAGAAAGATCCCCATGAACGATCTGCCTGCCGCAAACGTACTCGTCGAGCCGGATTTCCAGGTTATCGCCGAGGCGATTCCGCATATCGTCTGGATATCTGCGCCGGACGGTTCCACGCAATTTGTGAACCGCATCGGCATGGAATTCAGCGGCCTGCCCCCGGGCACATATAACGCCTGGAACTGGCCGACGCTGGTCCACCCCCATGAGGCACGCCATGCATGCGTCGCGTGGGAACAGGCGACGCGTTCCAGCCGTGCATTCGAGCTCGAGTATCGACTTCAGCGATGTGACGGCGAACACCGCCAGCACGCCATTCACGGCGTTCCGAGATTCGACGATCAGCGCCGGGTAAGGGCGTGGATCTGCACCGCAACCGACGTGGCTGATCGAAAGCAACTGGAGGCGAATCTGCGCCGGGCCCGGCGCGACCAGGACGACAAGTCGCTGCACACGGCCGAAGACCAGTTCAAGAACCTGGCCGACCAATCCATTGCTGGCATGTACATCGTCCAGCGAGGCCGCTTGTCCTATGTGAATGCGCGATTCGCCGAGATCTTCGGCTACGCATCGGTGACGGACATCATCGGTCGCGACTTCCGGCAGTTTGTGTGCGTGAAGGATCGCGAATTGATTTCCAGGCGCCTCCGGGAGGCCGGCGAGGGAAAGTCCAAGGGTACCGACTGCAGCTTCACCGGTCTGCGCAAGGACGGCACGACCACCGAACTGGGTGTGCACGCCACGGCAGCGAGCTACCATCAGCAACCGGCGGTGGTCGGCCTGTTGCAGGACATCTCCGAGAAGAATCGCGCCGAAAATGCGATCCGGCGCTACGTCGGGCAACTCGAGAATTCCTTCATGCGCACCGTCGAAGTCGCGATGACGCTGAGCGAAATGCGCGATCCGTACACCACGGGCCACGAACGAAGGGTCGCGGAAATCGCCGTTGCCATCGGCGCCGAGCTCGGATTTGACGCGAACCGCTTGCAAGGCCTGCGCGTCGCCGGTCAATTGCACGACATCGGAAAAATCATCATTCCCACGGAGATATTGTCCAAACCGACCCCGCTTACGCAGGCCGAATATGCATTGATTAAGGGTCACGCGCGGGCGTCGTTCGACGTTCTGAAGATCGTCGATTTCCCGTGGCCGGTTGCCCAGGTCGCCTTGCAGCATCACGAGCGTGTCGACGGCAGCGGCTATCCGCAAGGCCTGCGCGGCGACCAGATCCTGCTCGAGGCGCGCATCATGGCGGTGGCCGACGTGGTCGAGGCGATGTCGTCGCACCGCCCGTACCGGCCCGGCCTGGGCATCGACAGGGCGCTCGCGGAAATACGCCGCGGCAGCGGCACGCTGTACGATCCGTTCGTTGTCGACGCCTGCCTGGCGCTCTTTGGCCAGAAGAACTACGCGATTCCGGATTAACCGGCGCCAGCATCCGGGTGCGTTCCCCGTGCGCGCGGTTGAGTCCGGGTCAAAGCAAAATCATAATGTTTTTCAATAGGGCTGACATTTTCTCGCGCTGATGCTGAACCTTAGCTGCCGTCAGCGGGGGCAGTTCTTGCGACTGTGTTCTGGCATGAAGTACTGATCCAGAGCGAATTTCGCGACCGAAAATAGCGGCGCTGCTTAGTCAACGCGCACCGCTGCTCGAACGTCTCAAATCCGCCCGCTCGGTGGAAGCGTCAACGACCCAATGGATCATCGAAACCAAGCGAGTCGCTCGAGTGCTATTGAAACATGACAGGAGGACGCGGACGACGAGATGAAGGAAATCCGCCTCGAGGTTCTTGTAATTTTCAACTTGCCGTACTTGCCACGACTCTTCGCATCCAGGCGCGGCGAATAACTGACGGCGAACATTGAATTCATGAAGGGCAAGCCATGGATTCGGCACGACCAGCATTACCACGTTGACTTTTCGATCTCCTGCGGGCCGTACACCAAATAGGGTGTTGTCTATGCCCGCTTTCCACGACCTCTGATACGCGCTACGGGTCGACGATTACGGCCGCCAGCCGCGACCGCTTTGCGGACAACGCGGCAACGCCAGGCTGGCTGTGACGTATTTGTGCCTTGGAATGGCAGGAATCGAAAGCGGCAAGCACTGCAAGGCATTGATTCATAAAGCAGTTCTACGGTCCCAGACCGCCTCATAACCCGAAGGTCACAGGTTCAAATCCTGTCCCCGCAACCACTAAGACAAGGGCCTGGCGATTCGCCAGGCCCTTGTCGTTTCGGGCTGTGCCGTAAACGTGCCGTGAAGGCTCGACTGCGGAAGTGCGGTCTATACGTGGTGCGGCACGTCCATGGATTCGTGCAGGACCCGGACGATTTCGATGCATATCTCGCCGTGCCGATAGAAGATCAGGTGTCGATTGACCTTCAGTCTCCTATACCCGGCACGGATGTGCTCGCACGATTCTCCGATGTCATGGAAATCGATCAGGCTTCGGATGCCCGCATCCAGCTGTTGAACGTAGAGGTCGGCTTGGGGCTCGCCCCAGCGCTTGAGGGTATATGTCCAGATCGCCTTCAGGTCCTGCCAGGCGCGTGGTGTGATTCGAATTTGAATGCCAGGTTCAGGCATCTGCAGGCTTCAGGCCGGCTTCCCTGCGAGATTCCTCGAGCAAGTCGCTGATCGAATACGGCAGCGCTGCGCCGCTCTTTTCTCCATCGACCAATGCCTGGCGCAGTGTCGCTACCTTCTTCTCGTGTTCCTCGAGCAACCGCATGCCGGCGCGAACGACTTCGCTTTTGGACTCGAAGCGCCCGGCCTTGATCTGCTTGGCTATAAATCGCTCGAAATGCTCCCCCAATGTCACACTCGTGTTTCTTGCCATGGCAAATCCTTTGCGCTCGAGTATTAAATAATAATACTGCCGCGCGCCCTCTGGCAAGTCGGGCCGACGGCGATGAGATACGACGACGGGGTGCCCGCTTTGGTCGAGCAGGCAAGCGCGGAACTGGTCAATAGTGCGCCTCTGCGACGTCCCCTAGAAGGAGGGCGAGCGTCTGAAGTGCACCGATATCCCATGCGTCGACATCGATCGGCGAGTCGGGCGCAAGGTCCAATTCCATGCAAAACGCGACGACATCCGAGTCGATCCCTTTGATTTCATGCAGGCCCACCAAGCGACGCTCGAAGGACGCGTACAGGGGAATCGGTGGGGTGGTCATGGCTGCCTGTGAATCGTGGTGGATCTGGTCAGCATGCCTTTTTCGCTTTGGAAGCCGAAAACGGCCGGTTTTTTGGTCTTCGGTGACCAAGAATTGATTGGCTGATTAAGAAAAAGTTTTGAAAAATCAATATGTTAACATTTTACGATAAATATACTTGACGATATGAATATAAAGATGGAAAATATTTACATTAGGTAGATTGCCAATCGAGATGACTATGCCTTCGTCGAAGTCCAAAGCCTCAGGCCCGTTGGAACAAATCGGAACAGCGATCCGCTCAGGACGCGTTCTGCGACGCCTTACCCAGGCAGAGCTGGCGGACGCTGTTGGCGTGTCACGTCCAACAGTCGTCGCAGCGGAGGCAGGGCGAAGTGTCTCGTCGCATAACCTCTTCGCCCTGATGGGACACCTCGGAATGCGCTTGATGGCCACTTCGCACGGGGCCGCCAATCAGGCGCGCCGTAGGCCGAATATTGCGGAACTGGTAAGCATGGAACGCGTGCGCCGGCAGCGTCTGGCCGTTCCTCGCGGCCGCAGCGCCGCACCTGTGGAGACCTTGGCCGTTGCGGGAATGCCCCCGAATCCTCGCCGGGCGGTGGTGGCCAGCCAAGTCCGAAGCGCCCGGCCCCGTATCGGGGATTTGATCGCGGCCGAGCGTCAACGTCGAACCTTACCCACTGTGACGGCAGCCTAACCGGGCAGTATCGATGCCACTTGACGTCTACGTCGCCGGTGCCAAGGTTGGGGTCCTCTCGGATGAGAACGTCGATACTGGTCTGATCGACTTCGACTACGTGCCGGGCGTCGATCTGGGCCTGTCGGTTTCACTGACGATGCTGCCCGATGCCGATCCGGACGACTATCACGGGTTCAACGGGGTTCCTCCGCCGTTCGAGGTCTCGCTTCCGGAAGGTGCTGTCCTGGAGGCAATTCGCCAGCGACTCGGCAAACATATCCAGGTGGACGACGACCTGGCGATGCTCAAGCTCATCGGCCGCCGCACCATCGGACGTGTGGGTTTCGGGGGCCCCCCGCTCGCGGAATCGGCGTTCGACGAAAAAATCCTGGATGCCGCAAAGTCCAGCAACGCCGCCAAGCGACTCGCCGAGATTCTGCGAACCGAGCCGCATATGTTCGGGGTTTCCGGTGTCATGCCCAAGATGACAACGCAACTGCACGAGCGAGGGACCCTGGTGGGTGCGGCCAACATCATCAAGTTCGACTCGTCGGATTACGTGGGTGCGTCGCTTGTCGAATACGCCTGTCTGAAGGCGTACGACCGGATCGGAATCAGGGTCCCGCGATTCCATTTGTCGGAGGATGATGCGGCGCTCATTATCGAGCGCTTCGACATCGGAGTTGATGGCGAGCGACTGGGATTCGAGGACGCCTGTGCGCTTTCGGGATTGCGCCGGACCGGAAAATACAGCGGATCGGCAGAGCACCTGTTCAGGATGATCGAGAACTTCGTCGACCCGGCCGATCAACTCGAGGACAAGACGGCCATCCTCAAGCAGATCATCATGAGCGATGTGCTGCGCAATGGGGATGCGCACATGAAGAATTTTGCCGTGATCTACGGCCGCGACATCCTGCATCCGCGGCTCTCCCCCGCCTTCGATGTGCTGACGACCCAGGTCTGGCTTCCCCAAGACACGCCCGCATTGCCGTTACGCATGAACGTTCGCGCAAGCGGGGAGTGGTTCGACGATGAGCGGATTCGGACGCTTTGCGAGTTGGCTGGCGTGGATGGGTTCGACGGTCTCGCGTTCCGTGACCGATGCCAGGATGCCGCACTAGCGGCAATTGACCAGGTGCTCGCGCAAGCTCTCCCGGGTCCAACCCGGGACGCGCTGTCGCGGGCGCGCGACATAGTCGAGCGGGCCTCCTTACGGAAGAAAACACACCCTAGATCCAGGGTCCGGCGCCCGCGGAGTGAATCTCCACACGATCCCGGTTGAGCCGACCCTTCTGAACGAGGCGCATGGACCTGCAACCATAGAATTTCAAAATCCAATGAGCGGTGGTCCGGTAGGCAGGATGCCAAGCCGCACCATCTCCGGACTTTCCCAACCCCCCATTTCTTGCAGTGCAAACAGCGGGGTGGTAGCACGCGCCACGCAAGACCGCTTCAAGGCACCTCTCCGCTACTCCGCAGCATGTTTGTTTTCTTTTTTACGAACCATGAACGCAAACGTCGATTCGCAGCTGATAGGGCTTTTTGGGCGCTGGACTTTCGCCACCGCGCAAGTTAAGCGCTTGGAGGAGTTGAAAGTCGACCCCGATGCCGTCAAGGCGGCCGCACAGCAGGTCATCGAACAGCGCGATGATCCGGAGCGCCAGCGTGCGATTGTCAACGCCTTGGACGAAAACACAGCAGTCGCGCTTTGCCTATGGCTGCGCGATCCTGCCAATGCGTCCGGTTTGCTAGAGCAAGCAAGAGGGAAACGACGCAAGCGCGGATGAGGTGCGCTTCTCATGCTTGCTGATGACGGGATCAGGAGCTGGGCGTCGTCCTTGTGGCTGCGGGTTTCTTTGCCTTGGCAGTCTTCTTCGCGGTCGCGGGCTTCTTGGTGGCGGTCGTCTTCGAGGGACCCGGCAGCGGATGGCGTGCCCAATCCGGCCGAAAGGAGGCGACACGGTCGATCTGGTCCTGGGGTACGCCCACCATCCTGGCGAGCGCCGGCCACCTTGCGAGCGAATCGATCACCCGATTGAGCAGTCCGCTGGCATGCTTGACGCCGAACGCATCGGCAAGATGCAGCAAATCCTGGGCGTCGATATTCCAGGATTTGCCCGCGACGCGCATCTGGTGCTCGCTCGTCCACTTGCCGGTCTCGGGGTTGTGGGAAAAGCACATGTCGTAGGCTGGCGCCAGGCTCCACGCGCCCGTCTCGTCCATCATGAACGCGATGTTTTTCGTGTGATCGTCGCAGTTGACCGCCACGACGTTGAACGCGCAACGCAGCCAGGCCTGCTCCATCGCTGAAGCGCCCAGGTTCAGCGTCAGCACGCGGCGCATGAATTGCTCGTAACCGTGCGTGCGCGGCATGTTGAAGTCCAGGTGATCCATGCCGCACAGGCTGTGAACGTGGATCTTCCTGTTTCCGCGCCGATCAAAGCGCCTGGTCATGAAGTGCGCGCGACCGCGTTCCTCGAGCAGCCGGCATTCGCTCATATCGATGCCGGCCCCGATAGCCATGAGATAGTGGGCGTACTCGATTCGACCGAAGCCTTGCGTGTAGCTCAGGGACCCGTCCCTGGCCACGTCGAACTTGAGCAGCCAGTGCTCGAAGCCGCGAGGAAGATCGAGCTGTCCGGAGACGATCTGGTTGGTCGTCCTGTTCCAGCCGATCACCGCCTTGGCGCGCGCGCCGCCGGCGGAGCTGCCGACATCGAGGATGTCTTGCGTCACAGCCGCGGCCTCGCCGCGGATGGCGCGGCGTGCGTCCTCCACCAGGCCCGCGAGCTCAAGGGGTGTCCTGGCTGCATCGGTGTGGCGATCGGCGTCGGCGGGTTCGAATTCCAGCGCACCCATGGCGCGGCGCCCGACGTAGACCAGGCGCTGCAGCGTCGTTACGTCCTGCGGTCGCACGCCCTTGCGAACCATGTATTCGTTGATGAGTGCATTTCCGAACTTGTCCGGCAGCGCGTCGGCAATCAACCCCGGCAGTCCGTGGTACGTCTCCTGACCGAGACTGGGGAAGGAATAGATGCGCGGGCCAAGCGGCATCATGGCCGGCGACAGTTCGAGGCCGCTCCTGGCGAAGTCCCTGTCGTACTGAAATTCGTAGAATCCCGGCAGCCGCGGGCTGTCCGAGCGACTCACGGCGCCTACGGTCCGGCCCCGGAACTTCACCTCCACGATGCCCAGGTCATCCGCCATGGCTGCAAGCCGATGCGGTTGGACGAGCTACCTGCGCGGCGCGCGCGTGCGCGCCCTGGCCGCGGCGGCGCGCGCGGCCTCGAGCTTTGCCATGGGTCCTGGCGCATTCGCGGGCGGGACGAGATCCTCGAGGCGGTCGAGGAGCCCGAGAGCCCGCATCACGGCAATAAGGCTGCCCAGGGTGATCGCGCCGGTCTTCTCAAAGCGCTTTAGCGAGGTTGCGCTCACCCCGCTTCTCTCTTCGAGCTCGGCCTGGGTCATTCCGGCACCGGTCGGCGACACGCGCCAGGCGCGCAGCGATTTGGCAAGTTGCAGGGCAACTTCGCCGTCCGTCAGATGTGCGAATGTCATATATCAAAATTAGTCTGTTAATAAACTATTTCGCATTTAATAGGCTAATAATAGTACATCGCGACGTCACCAATGGTCTATTTATATGGGGCTATTTTTAACCCTATATACGTAGTTATCTGCGATAAGGGGCCATTTTTAGACACGTATATGTGTGCATGCCGCCATTTGCCGACCGGACCGCTGCTCTCGCCGGCGTCGCGACCACTGCGGTCGCCATCCGGCACTGCCATCGCCGCGCCCAGATACAGGCAGCGCAGGAGCAGACAGTCAAAAGCCCCTCGATGCCGATCAAGACGCCCTGCCGCGAATGGCATCGGATCGAGGCGTCAGGACTCGCGGGCTGCGCGGCGGTCTGCATACCGCCGGATCAGGTGATCGAGCGACACGGCGCCCGGACCGCGAAAGAGCAATACCAGGAGCATCGCGGACCACTGCAGGTGCGTGGGCCAGGCCTGCGGGTAGACGAAGACTTCGATCACGGCGGTCATCCCCAGCAGCACCAGGGCTGCCAGGCGCGTCGTCAATCCAGAGACCAGCAGCAGCGGCGTCGTCAATTCGACACTGACGGCAAGGTACGCGGCGATCACGGGGGGAATCACCGGCACCCGGTACTCGTCGGTGAACAGCGCCAGCGCGGCATTCCAGTCGTCGAGCTTGGTCATCGCCGAATTCCAGAAGATCGTCGCGACCGCCAGGCGCAGAGGAATGGCGAGCGCCCAATAGGGAAGACTGTCCAGAGTGCCGACGAGCTTCGCAATGTTCCGCGTCCAGCCGCGCCATCGGCTGTCCGGCGCAATCGAACGGGTCATGCATCTCTCCCGGGTCATCGGTGAGGGGCGGCTCGGTTTCCGGCGTCCGCCGCAAGCGCGAAGCCGGTAAACCGGCCGTCCGCCAGCAACTTGCCCAGTAGCTCTTCCACGCCGGGCCGAAGCGAGTCGCCGGGCGTCGCCGCGATCGCCTCGTCCAGCCGCGCGCCGGCGCACAAGGACAAGGCGAAGCGCCAGTCCGTTTCCGGCATTCCCTGCACGTTCACGCCGGCGCTGTACGAGCGCTGGACGATCAACCAGCGTCGTTGCGGCGCCGTTTCGATGGCGCCGAGCGCCGCGTCGTCTTCTTCGATGACGGCGCGCCAGATCTCGTCGGCGCCCCAGCACACCGGCACGAACGCCAGCGAGGGGTGCGCAAGGAATCGCAGCTCGCCGACTCGCGATTCCGGTACCGCAGCCAGGCGCGCCAGGTCCAGTGGCGTCGCGTCGGCGGCGTGCAGCGCCCGGTGTACCGCCCACTCCAAACGGGCGACGTCCCCGAGATAGGCAAGGGAGGCAGCCGGTTCGAATGCGTCGAGAAAGCGCCCGAATCCTTCGCCGAATTCGTCCAGCAGCGCCGACTGCGGCCATTCGGTCTCCAGGAAGGTCCGGGCTGCCGCCTCGAAGAAGCCGTCTCCCACGAGGCGATGCACGGCCGGATGCGCCAGGCGCAATGCCTTGACGAGCGTGTGGCCCGTCGTATTGCGGTGGATGCCGATGCGCTCGTGCGCGCCGATGCCGTCGCTCACGACGAAGCGCTCCAGCGGCCCGGGGTTTGCGGCCGCGATGGCGGCCAGCATCGCGTTCTGCGTCTCAAGCAGCGATGGCGTGGGTTGCATCGCGGCCGACCCTCCCCAGCATTTCGTTGGCCTGGCGGGCCTCGTCCAGCAGGACGGCCAGGTCCGGAATGTCGTTGTCCCATTCGATCAAGGTCGGCACGGGCCCGAATAGCGCAAGAGCCTGTTCGTACAGGGTCCAGACCTCCGCCGAGACGCGGCTCCCGTGGTCGTCGATGCGGATCGAACGGCCATCCGCCAGGGTCCGCAGGCTATGGCCGGCCAGGTGAATTTCCGCGACCGCATCGGCAGGCAATGCGGCAAGGTAAGCGGCGGCGGACCAGCCGTGGTTGCTTGCGCTGACATGGATGTTGTTGACGTCGCACAGGATGCCGCAGCCCGTCCGACGCGAGACCTGCGCCAGGAACTCCCATTCCGGGATGGTCGAATGCCGCAAGCGCAGGTAGCTCGAGGGGTTTTCCAGGAGGATCCGGCGCTGCAGTCGCTGCTGGGCAATGTCGACATTGCGGCAGACGATCCGCAAGGCTTCCTCGGTCATCGGCAAGGGCAGCAGGTCCGGCAGGAACCTGCCGCCAACCGCACTCCATGATAGGTGCTCCGACACCAATGCCGGATCGATGCGCTCGGCCACGGCCTTGATCCGATCCAGGTGCCGTTCGTCCGGCCCCTGGACGCTCCCGAGCGAGAGGCCGACACCGTGCAACGAAACCGGGTAGCTTGCACGCACGGTCTCGAGCGCACGCACATTGGCCCCGCCGCCCATGTAGTTCTCGATGTGCACCTCGAACCACGCGACCGGCGGCCGGTGTTCGATCACTTCGTCGTGGTGGGCAAAGCGCAGGCCGATCCCCGCTTGCGCGGGAATCGGCAACCGGCGTACGACATCATGGCCCGCAGTGGACATGATGGCGGCCCGGCCTCAGCTGGCCTTGGTCTTGCCGCCGGCGATCTTGCTGCAGGCGCCCGCCGGCAGCAGCACGAAGGACCTGGCGTCGCGGGGCTTGTCCGCCTGGCCGGCGCACGAGTGCACGCCTTCGGCGCAGTCGTTCTTCGATACGGCGTTGACGCCGTAGCACTTCTCCAGCTTGTCGGCCATCGCCCGGGCCATGTTGTCCTTGACGACCTGAGGCATCTTGCCCATGTCCATGCCCATGTCCTCGGCGGAGGCGGGCAGCATCTGCAGGCCCATGGCAAGGCCGACGGCGGCCGAAAGGGTGGAAGCGGCGAGAGTGAGGCGGCGCATATGTGATCCCCTGTGGTTGAATTGGGGCCCGCGAATCGGACCCTCGCAGCCTTGGACGGCCGGGACAGGGGAATTCTTACAGTTGCCGTCGATCGGCCCCGCGCGGGCGCCCTACGGAACGTTCTGCGCGCTGGCGATGCCGCTATCGACGCTGATGTACATCGTGCTGCCCTGCAGGGCCAGCGCCTGGGGAAACAGCAGGGATCCGGGCAGCGGACCCGAATTGAACGCGAACTGCCCCGGCCTTCCGATGACGGTGCTGACCGCACCGGCAGGCGTTATCTTGAGCACCTGCGCGCTGGTGGTGCCGGCGGCGTACAGGTCTGCGGCCGCGTCGACGGCAAGTGCCAGGCGCGATGCACTCAGCGAACCCACGCCGATCCCCAACTGCCCGAAGGCGTCGGCGGCAATGGGGAGCGTCGTCACCACGCCGGCCGGCGTCACCTTGCGGATCTTGGTTGCGGTATCGCTGACATAGATGGTGCCGGCGCCGTCCACCACGAGGCTTTGCGGCAGCGCGAACTGGGCGGCGGCACCGGTACCGTCGTCGACGCCATACACGCCGGCGGTGCCGGCCAGCGTGGTAACGACGCCCGCGGGCGTGATCTTGCGTATGGTTCTGTTGTTCGAGTCGGCGACGTACAAGTTGCCCGCCGCGTCGAGCGCGATGCCCTGGGGAAAGGAGAAGCGCGCCGCCGCGCCGGTGCCGTCGTTGCTGCCGGCGACGGCCGGCGAACCGGCAAACGTGCTGACCAATCCGGCCGGGGTGATCTTGCGGATGGTGCTGTTCGAGGTGTCCGCCACGTAGGCATTGCCGGCGGCGTCCACGGCGATGGCCGATGGATGATAGAAGCCTGCCGCAGCGCCGCTGCCGTCGCCGCTGCCGATGACCCCCGCGGTGCCGGCAAGCGTCGTCACGACGCCGCCAGCCGCCACCTTGCGGATGGTGCTGTTGTACGTGTCGGCGACAAAGAGATCGCCTGCCGGACCGACGGCCAGGCCCCCCGGCAGCTGGAAGCTGGCGGCCATGCCGGTGCCGTCGGCGCCGCCCGCATGCACCATGCCGGCATACAGGGCCAATGCCGCGGGGCCAGCGGCGGCCGCACAGGAAATCGACACTGGCGTGGTGCCGGTCGCGTCCGCTACGCCGTTGGTCGCCGTGCACAGCTGGCCCGCCGGCTGGACCAGGAGCCCGATTTGATGTGCCACCCGCGGCAGCACCGCGAGCGGGGTGAACGTGAGGGTGCCGTTGGCCGACACCGTTATCGTGTTGCCGGACGTGTCCTGCAACAGGGCCGAACTTCCGGCCGCCAGTCCCGTCACCGAAATCGCATATGGCAGCGGCAAGCCGCAGGTCGAGCATTCGACGAATCCGTTGTCTCCGCCGCCGCCACAGGCGCCGGTCAGGGCGCTGGCGACTACGGACGCAATCGCCCACGTCGCGCTGCCACTTCGATTCATGCCGGTTCCTGCCGCGGGCCGGGCCAGTGCGCATGCGGCTCCCGTGCGCCTGCCCCGTGCCTGCAAAAGATTGTTTCAGCGATACTTTGCATAAAATGCACCAAAATGCGACCATGCAAATAAGTTTTTGATTTTGCAGAAATTATTGCAGCGCCGCCGAGAGTCGACGGGCCCGGCCTGCGGGCGTGATCACGATCAACACATCGGCGGCGCTGCCGCCTAGCATGAATCTCTCGCCGTACCTTGAAAGAGTGGACATGGACCCGCAGGAAGAGCCGCAACGCGAGGCAAGGCGTGAATCACCCGGATGCGGACCTGCAGGGCGTGCGCGCGCTGGAGGCCGCACTGACCCGGCTGTGCGATCAGATCGCGGACAAGCGCCCGGACATTGCCACGGCCCTGCGCCAGGAGATCCGCCTGCTGCAGGACCTCACGGAGCAGGCGCAGCCGCCGCAGCCCGCATTGCAGGGCGGGCTGGCCCGCCTGCGCGACATCTACAACGCGGTCGTCATCGCCGGCCTATACAACGAGGCCAAGGACGCCAGCGTGCTGATACTGCTCAACCGGCTGCTGGGCGTCTGACAGCGCGCCCGGTGCCGGCACGAATGCCTCCGGGCGGGGGGCGATCTCGGGCAGCGGCGAATCGTTCGCGTGCGCTGGCGCGTGGCGCGCCGGGCCGGCGCCCGCCATCACGACGTGGCGTCTTTTACCGCCGATCACGCCGTCGCGCCGCAGCTTGGAAAACAGCCGGCTTACCGTTTCCAGTTCCAGCCCGAGCAGGCTGCCGATCTCGCCGCGCGACATGCGCATGTCGAACTCGCTGTCGCATTCGCCGCGCGCCGCCAGGCGTGCGGACAGGTCGTTGAGAAACCAAACGACGCGCTCCTCGGCGCTCATGTTGCCCAGCATCAGCATCGTCCGCTGCTCGCGCACGATGAGCGCACTCATGATGCGGCGCAGGCAGCGCTCACGTTCATCGCGCCGCCCCGGAGCGCCACGGATCTCGGCATTGGGTATCGAGCAGATGACGCTGTCGTCCAGCGCGATGGCGCTGCAGCCGTGGACGCCGGACGCGATGCCGCCCAGATCGAGCACGTCGCCGGCCATCTGGAACCCGGTGATCTGCTCGCGCCCCTCGTCCAGGCTCTGCGTCGTCTTGAACCAGCCGCGTTGCACCGTATGCACCGAGCGGAATTCATCGCCCGTATGGAAGACCGCTTCGCCCCGGGCGATGTGGCGGGTGTAGTTGGGCATGTGCGCGCGGCCGTCGCCATTGCCGGACATCAGGTTGCACGGCAGCGCGACGGTGCACCTGCCGCAGATCGAGCAGTTGGGCGAATCGGTATTCACGGTGGAGTCCTGTAGGCAAATGAAAAGTTGGCGGATCGCGGTGACGGCGTTCAATCGACCATCGCGCTGGAATTGCGCTGCAGGATGACACCGATCAGGAAAGCGCCGAGAGCGAGGGGAACCCAGATGTCGAGCGAATTCGTTGCGGGCGCCGCCGCTGCGGTCGCGACGCTGCCTGGGTGGATCGGGGACAGGGCCGCGGCGTGCGTCGCATCCGCGCGGTCCGGTCCCGCGGCGTCCCGCTGCATCAGCCGGGCAGGCATCCGGCCGGCGTCGCGCTCCGGTACGACGCTCGCGGCGGTGGCGACCGGCAGCGCTGCCGCCGACGCTTCCGGATAGATCGGCACCTGGCTGGTGGCCGCGCCGGCAACGGCCACGGCCACCAGCAGCAGCCGGCGCCGGAGGCGCTGCAACGGCTTCATCGTCCGGATCCTTCCTGCAGGCTGTGGGCGCGAGCATCGTGCGATGTGCCCGGCATGGATCCGTCCGGCGCACCGGCCGCCGGGATGTAACCGCCGGCGCCGGCGATCAGCGCGATGTCGTCGCGGCCGCTCAGATGGAAGCCGTTGCCGCCCCTGGCCCTGGCACGCAGCATGGCCATTTCGGCAAGCAGCAGCGGATGCGCCCCGGTCGCCCGGCCGCCGCACCGGCAGCCGCCGATGCTGACGGACAGGCAATGCGTCTGGCCGCGCAGGTGCAGCGGACTTACCAGCGCCCTGACGATCTTGTCCAGCACCTCGACCGCGCCGTCGGTGTCCTGGATGCCGGTCAGCAGCAGGCCGAATTCGCCGCCCCCCAACTGCGCCACGGCGTCCGCCGAGCGCAGGCAAAGCGCAATTCGCCGCGCAATCGCCTGCAGCAGTTCGCTGCCGGCGCCCGGACCGAGCTGGACATGCAGCGCGCGAAAGCGATCGATGCCCACGATCGCCACGAGCATGTCGGGGCGGCGCCGCCCGGCCGCCGGCAGCGCCTGCGCAAGTTTTGCCAGGAAGAGCGCGCGATCGTCGATTGCCGGCGGCGTGCCGGATGGCGCCGCAGCCGATGCCGGTCCCCGTGCCGCGGCCGCGTCGACGCTCCCGGGCGGCATCGACGGCAGGTAGAAGAATGCCCCGCTGCCGCGCCGGCTGATCAGGCGGCCGGCGCCGTCTGCGGCACCATGCAGCCGCTGCCAGAGCCAGCGGTACAGCGCCCGCGACTGGCGGCCCGTCCCCCAGAACGCCTTCGTGGTGCCGAGCACATCGGCCAGTGCAAATTCCCCGTTCCACGCGCGGGTGTCTGTCCGCTGGCCGGCCGCCGGCCGGCCACCCGACCCGGCGGCGGATTCCGGGGGCACGCGCGGACCTGCATCCGCCACGTCGGGAACGATGTTGCCCGCGATTGCCCTGTCGGCATGTGTATCCACGCAGCAAGACTAGTGCGATGCGCGCGCCGGCGAAATTCTCATTTCCCTCTGATATGAGAGTACCGGTTTGCCGGTACCCGGAGCGGGCCGACGGCGCTCAAAGAGCCGAGATGCCCTGGCGGATGGCGTGCTTGGTCAGTTCGGCGATGGTGTGCAGATCGAGCTTGCGCATGATGTTGCGCCGATGGACTTCGACGGTGGACACCGAGATGTTCAGCGTCCCGGCGATCTCGTGCGAGCGCACGCCGTCGGCGATCAGGCGCAGCACCTCGAGCTCGCGCCGTGCCAGGCGCGGCGCCTGGCTCCTGGCCGCCGGTTCGCGCACTTCCGAAAACAGGGCGCCGGCAATCTCCGGCGAGAAATAGCTCGCGCCGGCCGCGACCGCGCGGATGGCGCGGACAAGCTCGGCCGCGGCGGCCGACTTGATCACATATGCCGCGGCACCGGCCCGCACCATGTCGACGACGAAGTGCCGGTCCGCATACCCCGAGAGCGCGACGATCCTTGACTTGCTGCCCGCATTGCGCAGGGCGCGCGCCGCCTCGACGCCGCTGATGCCGGGCATGCCGATATCCATCACGACGATGTCCGGCGCCAGCGCAAGCGCCATCTCGATTGCGCTGCGCGCGTCGCTGGCTTCGCCAACGACTTCGATATCCGCTGTCTTGCCGATGGTGTCGCGCAAGGCCTCCCGGACCATGCAATGATCGTCGGCGAGCAGGACGCGGATCATGGCCGTGCTAGCGCGTTCCGGGCGCTTGCACGGCCGGGACGGGCGGCGCGGTAACGCGCACCGTCAGCAGCGCAATGGTGCCCCGCCCCGGCGTCGAGCGCAGCCGCAGGCGGCCGCCGATGGCAAGCACGCGTTCGCGCACGATGGCGAGGCCGAGGCCGGGCCCGCGCATGCGCGCCGCGTCGAGGCCGATGCCGCCGTCGGCCACCGCCAGCCGGACCTGCCCGGCACGGCACCGCAAGTCGATCCGCGCCGCGCGGGTGCCGGCGTGCTTGGCGACGTTGATCAGCAGTTCGCGCGCGGCCTGGTACAGCGCCGCGCGCTGATCCGGTCGCAGCCCGGTGGCACGACCGTCATGGCGTATGGTGACGCGCAGGCCGAAGCTCTGCGCAACCTCGTCGACCAGGCCGGCCAGCGCGGGTGCAAGGTCGCGATCGCCGAGCGCCGGCGGGGCAAGCCGCGATGTCAGCGTGCGGGTCGCCAGCACCGCCAGATCGATCAGTGCGGCCACCTTGCGCGCTTCGCCGCGGACCTCGTCCTGCGCCGCGCCGCATAAGCCGCCCAGCCGGATGCGGGCCGCGGCCAGGGTCTGGCTCAGATCGTCGTGCAGTTCGCGGGCGATCTGGCGGCGCTGGCGTTCCTCGGCCGCACGAATGTCGCGCGCAATTTGCGGCGCCGACGCCTGGCGCGCACGCTGCAGGCGGTGCGCCAGGTAGCAGACGATCGCGCAGGCCATCAGGTACACCGCCAGCGACGGATAGTCGTCGGCCGTCAGGCCGAATTCATGGATGGGTTCGAGAAAGAAGTAGTCGGCGGCTGCAACGCTGGCAACGGTCGCCAGGGCGCCGGCGGCCGGCCCCAGCGTGAGCGCCGCGACCGTGACGATGGGCAGCAGGACGAGAAACGCATAGTCGCCCTCCAGCGGCAGCAGCCATAGCATGAGGGCGAGCGGGACGATGATCAGGGCGGCGGCCCGGCGCAGATCCCGGCGCGACCTGCCGGCTGCCCCGGCGCGCGGCTCGCCGGGAATAAGGCTGTCCTGCCGCTGTCGCAGCGGACTCCTCGAAAGGCGCCAGAGAGCCCTGGCAACGCGCTGGTGGCTGAACACGACCTTCCCGCCGAAGAATGACCTTGTCTAGTCCGTGGCATTCGTGCCAGCCGGTAAACGGGTCAGTTCTCAGTATGACACCAAGCAGGCGTCCGCATGGTGACGCACCCTTGACATCCCTCAGGGCGGAAGCAACTTTTTCCCTCTGGTGCATCGGTGCAGGCCGCGCGGTCCCGGGTCGACGATAAAGCGTAAATGCGTTCCATTCGCCTCGGCCGATCCGGCGCCCGCGGCAATGTGCGCTTCGACGGTCATGCCCTCGTTGCGCGTGGCGTGCCGGCGCCGCAGCGTGCGCATCGATTCCGTAGCGCGCGGACCGCCGCGCGCTTGCCGGTAGTTGCTTCGCCTGCATCAACATTCGGCCGTGGGGGCGGCGCTAGGCTGGCAACAGTGGATGGAGGAAGCCATGCTCGATTTCAGCGAATTGCCGTTTTCCATGCCCCTGGCGTCCGCCCTTGCGGGGCGCCGCTCGGTGCGCGACTACAAGCACGACGTGCTGACGCGCGGACAGGTCGCCAGCCTGCTGGCGGCGGCGGTGCGCGCTCCCACGGCCATGCACCAGGAGGCGTGGTCGTTCGTGGTGGTGCAGGATCCGAAGATGATCGAGCGACTTTCGGAACGCGCCAAGCCCTTGTTCGCGCAGCTGCGCCAGCGCCGCGACCTGCACCACCGCGCCCGCGGTGCCGGCGCCGCCGCCAGTCCGGCCGGCAGCATCTTCTACAACGCCAGCACGCTCATCCTCGTCTGCGGGTTGCGCGACGCGCCCTTCATCGAAGCCGATTGCTGGCTGGCGGCCGGCAATATCCTGCTGGCCGCCCATGCCGCCGGCCTGGGGTCGTGCGTGATCGGCTCCGCCCTCGCGGCGCTCGATCTGGACGACATCCGCGCGGAACTGGGAATCCCGCCGTCGCACGTCGTTGTCGCGCCGATCATCGTCGGCGTGCCGGCCGCCCACGATGCGCCGACGGCGCGCCAGCCGCCGCACGTCCTGCACTGGCTGCACGACAGCGCCTAGGCCATCGGCGCGATCCGGCAGGCGAATCGAGGTCGATCATGAACCCCAAGCTCGGCGAACTGGTTGGTCGGATCCGGGAACTGGAAGACGAGATCGAGCGCGAACTGATGCGCCGGCGCACGGAGTTGCTGGCGGACTTCGACCAGCGCCGCGGGCGCTTCGAACGCGAGGTCCTGGAACAGCAGCGCCGCTTCCGGGTCGGGCTGCTGCGCTATGTCCTGGGCGCGAACCTGCGTCATGTGGTGGCCGCGCCGGTCATATACCTCGTCTTCGTGCCGCTGACCCTGCTGGACCTGGCGGTCACGGTCTACCAGCACGTGTGCTTTCCGCTGTTCGGCATCCCGCGCGTGCCGCGGCGCGATTTCCTCGTGTTCGACCGCCGGCACCTGGGCTATCTCAACGCGATCGAGAAGTTCAACTGCACCTACTGCTCGTATGCCAACGGCGTGGCCGCCTACGTCCGCGAGGTGGTCGGGCGCACCGAGCAGTACTGGTGCCCGATCAAGCACGCGCAGCACGTGCTGCAGGCGCACGGCTACTACCACGGCTTCGTCGATTACGGCGACGCGCAGAACTACCAGGCCGAACTGAAGAAGCTGCGCGCGTACCTCGCCGGCGCGGCCGACGACGAAGCGGCGCCGGCCGAACGTTAATCCAGATCAATCCGCCGGGCGGGCGCGCGCGTAAGGTTCGAGCAAACCGGTTCAGGGAGGCACTCATGCGCACACCCACAAGTCTGGTACGGGATCTGGCCAATCGCGAGGTGGTCACCGTGCCCTCGACGGCGACGCTGCGCGAATGCGCGCAGGCGATGCGCGCGCGCCATGTCGGCAGTCTCATCCTGGTCGACCCCGGCAGCGCGCGTCCGCTGGGCCTGGTGACGGACCGCGACATCATCCTGGAGGCGGTGGCAGTCGGACTGGATGTCGACACGCTCACCGCCGGCGACATCGCCACGCGGCCGCTGGCGACGGTGCGCGAGGACGACGATCTGGTCGAAGCCATGGCGCGCATGCGCGAGTGCGGCGTGCGCCGGCTGCCGGTCACGGGCGTCGATGGACACCTGTGCGGCGTGCTGGCCCTTGACGACATCGTCCCGGCGATCGCCGAGCAGGCGGCATCGGTCGTCGGCGTGATCGCGGCGGAGAAGGCCAAGGAAAACGCCACCCGGCGCTAGCGCCGGATGGCGGGGGAGTGCCGGCGCGCGCGCCGCGCGCCGGTTTTTCGTTTTACTGGATCGTCAGGTTGCGGGCGCCCGCGGAGGGCAGCTTGGGCAGGTCGAGGTCCAGCACCCCGTCGGCATAGGATGCGGTCGCCTTTGCCGCGTCGACGTCGCCGCCCAATCCGATGGTGCGGCTGGTCACGCCGTACTGGAACTCGGA
Organism: uncultured beta proteobacterium; assembly: GCA_963781975.1. Lineage (GTDB taxonomy): Bacteria > Pseudomonadota > Gammaproteobacteria > Burkholderiales > Burkholderiaceae_F > GJ-E10. The sequence continues at coordinate 60,592 of CAWAHT010000001.1, read as the reverse complement.
GCGGATCACCTTGCCGTGATTCTTCTCGCTTTCCTCCTTCTTCGCCTCCGCGCTGATCGAAACGCGATCGCCGTCGATCTTGACCTTGATGTCCTCCTTGCGCACCCCCGGCACCTCCGCGCGGACGTGGTAGGCATCGTCCTTCTCGCTGACCTCGACCCGGATGGATGGAGCCAGGTTGGCGAATTCGAACTGCAGCGGACGGATGACCCCCTTGAAGAAATCGTTCAAGACCTCGGACGAGAATGGCTCGAAGAGCTGTACCTGGTTCATTTTCCTGCTCCCGTGATGGATTGCCTGAGTCGTAACGATGGTTCGCTGCCGGCGCTCAGCGTGCCGCAGATTTGTCGAAGCCGCGCAATGCCCAGCCGGCCGCCGCGGCGATGGCCTCGAGACCGATAAGGCCTATCAGCGGGACGCCGATGGCGATCGCCAGCAGCCAGGGCCGGATGTTGAGCTCGACGACGCGTACCGGCGCGGCGTCGGGGCCGGCCGCCGTGGGCGGTGCCGCAGCATCGGCGGGGCCGGCCAGTTCGACGGTACGGCTGTCGGGCAGTACCGCGTGCCCGCCGTCGATCACCGTACCGACCGGCAGGGTCATTTCGACGAAATAGCCCACGCGGTGCGTGGCGTACTCGTATCCCAGCGACGCCAGGCCAACGGCCAGGCAACCCAGGCCCAGCAGCAGCGCGACGCGGCGGACACCGCGGGAAGGCATGATGGCCTCCTCTCTCAAATCCGGCTTTGGCCGGTACCGCATGCGCCAGATCGTGGCACCGTGCCCGGCGCCGATATTGATATCGCGCAGCAAACGCGCAATCGGCCCGCGCGAACGGCACGCGCTTATCATTTGGCCGACGGCGGCGCGGGCGGCGGGGCTGATCCAGGCCAAGCCGCGCGCCGCTGCCTGCCGTAAGCTGGCACCGGAGTCCGGGAACCCGCCATGCCAAACGCCGCGCTCGAGCAGTCCCCGCCGCCGGCCCCGCCACCGGGGCCCATTGCGATCGAGCGGCTCAATCGCGAGTGCTTCTGCGTCACCCTCGATGCGGACGCGCTGCGCGCGCGCCTGCGGGCGCAGGTGGGCCAGCCGGGCCTGTACGAGATGCTGCAGCAGCGTTGTCCGCACGTGTTCGCCCTGCAGCCGGTCTTCATATCCTCGGCACAACTGGCGCGCATGCGCCAGCTCGTGCAGGCGGTCGAAGCGGTGGTCGCGCTGCCGGCGTACCGCGCGCGGGTCCTGGCAGGGGCCCCCGCCAGCGTGCGCGCCGGTCATGCGGGCGCCAGGGGCGTGTTCCTCGGCTTCGACTTCCACGTCAATGCCGGCACGCCCGGGCTCATCGAGATCAACACGAATGCCGGCGGGGCGATGCTCAATGCGGTCCTGGCGCGGGCGCAACGGGCGTGCTGCCCGCAGATGGAGCCGATGGTGCCGCCGCAGGCGTCGGTCGACGCGCTCGAAGAACGCATCGTCGCCATGTTCCGGCACGAGTGGGAGCTCGAGCACCCGGGCCGCCCGCTGCGCACGCTTGCCATCGTCGATGCCGATCCGCCGGGCCAGTACCTCTATCCCGAGTTCCTGCTGTTCCAGCAGCTGTTCGAGCGCCACGGGATCCGGACGCTGATCGCCGATCCGGCGGCATTGACGCGCGCGGGCGGCCGGCTCCGTCACGGCGACAGCGCCATCGACCTGGTCTACAACCGCCTGACCGACTTCCTGCTCGAGGCGCCCGCCAATGCGGTACTGCGCGACGCGCACGTCGCCGGCGAGGTGGTGGTCACGCCGCATCCGCTGGCGTACGCGCTGTATGCCAACAAGCGCAACCTGGCCTTGCTGAGCGACCCGCGCGCGCTCGATGAAATCGCCGTGCCCGCGCCGGTCCGGGAGGTCCTGCTGGCCGCGATCCCGCGCACCCGCTGCGTCACTGCGGACAATGCCGCCGAACTGTGGGGCGCGCGCCGGCACCTGTTCTTCAAGCCCATCGCCGGCTTCGGCAGCCGGGCCGCCTACCGCGGCGACAAGCTTACGCAGCGCGTATGGCAGGAGGTGCTCGCCGGCGATTACGTGGCCCAGGATCTCGTACCGCCCGGCGAGCGCGTCATCGCCGATGCGGCCGAATTCCCGGTCCTGAAGTTCGACGTCCGCCTGTACACGTACGACGGCCAGGTGCAATCGACCGCGGCCCGGCTGTACCGCGGGCAGACCACGAACTTTCGTACGCCCGGCGGAGGGTTTGCACCCGTTTTCGATGCCGGGCTGGCGGCACCCTATCTGGCGGCGTCGGGTACGGCGCCGGTTGCGGCGGCGGCCGACGCCGGCCCGCCGTGAGCGCGACGCCGCCCGGCGCGGCGCGGGATGGGGTGGATGCGGCGGCGGATGCCGGGCGCACGGCGCCGGCGGGCCTGTCGAGCGCCCAGGCCGACGCGGCGCTGCGCGCGCACGGCCCCAATACGGTTGCCGATGCGCCGCGCCGGCCCTGGCGCGATCTGCTGCGCAAGCTGTGGGGCCCGGTGCCGTGGATGCTCGAAGCGGTCATCGCGCTGCAATTGACGCTGGGCAAGACGCTGGAGGCGGGCACCATCGCGATCCTGCTGATGATCAATGCCGCCATGGGCGTGCTGCAGGAAGGCCGCGCCAACGAGGCCCTCGCGCTGCTCAAGTCGCGCCTGGCGATCCAGGGACGGGTGCGCCGCGACGGCCGCTGGCAACTCGTGCCGGCGCCGCTGCTGGTTCCGGGCGATCTCATCCACCTGCGCGCGGGCGACCTGGTCCCGGCGGACGTGCGCCTGTCCGACGGCATGGTGCAGCTGGACCTTTCCACGCTGACAGGCGAGTCGGCCCCGGCGGCGGCCGGCAGCGGTGCGCTGGCCTATGCCGGATCGATGGTCCGCCATGGCGAAGCCACCGGCGAGATCACGGCAACCGGCACACGTACGTTCTTCGGCCGGACGGCCGAGCTGGTGCGAACCGCCGGTGCGGCGAGCCACCTGCAGAGCACGATCCTTGCCATCGTGCGCTACCTGATCGCGCTCGATGCCGTGCTGGTGGGCGCACTGCTGATATACGCGATGGTCGCGGCGCTGCCGCTCGCCCAGGTCGTGCCCTTCGCGCTGATCCTGCTCGTGGCGTCGGTCCCGGTGGCGCTGCCGGCCACGTTCACGCTGGCCACGGCGCTGGGCGCGCGCGAACTGGCCGCGCACGGCGTGCTGGTGACGCGGCTGTCGGCCATCGAAGAGGCGGCGGCAATGGACGTGCTCGCCTGCGACAAGACCGGCACGATCACGCAGAACCGGCTGGCGCTGGCCGGCCTGCAGCCCTGGCCCGGCCAGACCGACGAGCGGCTGCTGCGCTGCGCGGCGCTGGCCAGCGACGACGCCACGCAGGACCCCATCGATCTGGCACTGCTGGCGGCCGCCGGCGCGCGCGGGCTGCTGCAGGATCTGCCGCCGCGCACGACGACGATCCCTTTCGACCCGCAGAGCAAGCGCTCCGAGTCGGTCTACCGCGAGGCGGCCGGCCCCTGGCGCGTTCTCAAGGGAGCGCCGCCGGCGATCGCCGCGCTCTGCGCCGGGCGGCCCGATACCGATGCGGCCGTGCAGCGGCTGGCGGCCGGCGGCTACCGGGTCCTGGGCGTTGCGCAGGGGGGCGGCAGCGCGCTCGAATTCGTCGGCCTGGTGGCGCTGCAGGACCCGCCCCGGCCGGGCGTCGCGCAGGTGATCGAGCAACTGCGGGCGATCGGCGTGCGCGCGCTCATGATCACCGGGGACGGCCTGGCAACCGCGCGGGCGGTCGCGGCCGCCGTCGGCATCGGCAGCCGCGCCTGCAGCGCCGACGTATTGCGCAGCGGACCCGGCGCCGAGCCGTCGTGCGACGTCTATGCCGGCGTCCTGCCGCAGGACAAGTTTCGTCCTGGTGCAGACGCTGCAGCGCGCCGGCCATGTCACCGGCATGACCGGCGATGGCGTGAACGATGCGCCGGCGCTGCGCCAGGCCGAAGTCGGGATCGCGGTCGCCGACGCCACCGACGTGGCCAAGGCGGCGGCCAGCCTGGTGCTGACCAATGCCGGCCTGGGCGACATCCTGGCCGCCGTGCGCACCAGCCGGCAGATCCACCAGCGCATGCTCACCTACACGCTCAACAAGATCATCAAGACGCTGGAGATCGCGTTCTTCCTTTCCCTTGGCCTGATGCTGACGGGCACCTTCGTCATCACGCCGATGCTGATCGTGCTGCTGCTCTTTACGAATGATTTCGTCACCATGGCGATCGCCACCGATCGCGTTTCCTATTCGAGGCATCCCGACCGCTGGCATATCCGCCAGCTGATGCTCGCCGGGGGCGCGATCGCCGCGTGCCAGCTCGTGCTGTCGTTCGGCCTGTTCCATGCCGCGCGCGCCGGGCTCGGCCTCGGCCTGGCGCAGACGCAGACGCTGGTGTTCCTGCTGCTGGTTTTTTCCGGCCAGGGCATGGTCTACCTGGTGCGCGAGCGCGGCCATTTCTGGCAATCGATGCCCAGTCGCCGCCTGCTGCTGGCGTCGCTGGTCGATATCGTCATCGTCAGCCTGATGGCTGCCGGCGGCATCCTGATGGCGCCCGTGCCGATCCGCCTGATCGCGGCGCTGGCCGCGCTCCTGCTGCCCTATCTCGTGCTGGTCGATGCCGTCAAGGTGGCGCTGTTCCGGCGCATGCGCCTGCGCCGGTAGCCGGCGGCCCGGCGGGCATTTGTGCCAGAATCGCGGCCGGGTGGATGGCGGCGCAGGCCGGTTTGCCCGTTCGAACGCGGTGCGGCGCCAGCGCCGCACCGGCACCGATTCCTGCCCCTGGTCAATTCCCCCGTCATTGGCACCGTGCGTCCAGACTCCCCCGCTTCCGATCCCGCGTCCCGCCGGCTGCTCACCGCGCTCTTCGTCGGCGTCTTCATGTCGGCGCTCGATACCGCCGTCATCGGCCCGGCGATCCCCGCGCTGCGCGTGGCGTTCGGGGTGGACAATCGCCAGATCAGCCTGGTAACCGTCATCTTCATCCTCGGCTCCATGCCCAGCACGGTGCTGATGGCCAACCTCGGCGATCGGCTCGGCCGCCGGCCGGTCTACCTGGCGTGCGTGGCCGTATTCGCGCTGGGCTCGCTGCTGATCGCGGCCTCGACCGGTTTCTGGATGATCCTGGTCGGGCGCGTCATCCAGGGAATCGGCGCGGGCGGCCTGATGCCGACGGCCAGCGCCATCATCGGCGATGCCTTTGCCCCGGAGCGGCGCGGCCGCGTCCTCGGCCTGGTGGGCGCCACCTACGGCATGGCCTTCGTCGTCGGGCCGCCGTTGGCCACGGTGCTGATGCTGCTGGCGAGCTGGCACTGGATCTTCCTGCTCAACCTGCCGATCGCCGCGCTCGTCCTGTACCTGGGAGGGCGTGCGCTGCCGGCCGGACGCCCGCCGGCCGGTCCCGCGCCGCTCGACCTGGGCGGCATGGTCGGCCTGTTCCTGCTGCTTGTCGCGCTGGTCCTCGGCCTGACCCGGGTCGTCGATCCGCTGGCCGGCGCCACGCTCTGGCCTGCGCTGCTGGGCGCGGCGGCCGTGCTGCTGGCGGTCTTCATCGCGCTCGAGCGGCGTGCGCGCCAGCCGGTCGTGCCGCTGGCGCTGTTTTCCAATCGCCAGCTGGCCAGCACCTACGTGCTCACCACCGGCGCCGGATTCGGCATGGGCGCAGTCGCCTTCCTGACATCGATCGCGACGCTGGCCCACGGCGTCGCGCCCAGCAATGGCGGATTCGCGCTGCTGCCCCTCGTGCTGTGCTCGATGCTGGGGTCGGTCGGCGCCGGGCGCCGCCTCAATGTCGACGGCCCGCGCAATCTCATCCTGGCCGGCTTTGCGCTGATGGCGATCGGCTATGGCGGCACGGCGCTGCTCGCGCTGGGCCTGTGGGGCTTCCTGGCGTTCAGCGTCCCGGTGGGCCTGGGCATCGGCATCGTCGTGGGCGGCGCCTTGCGCTCGATCGCCATCGACGAGGCGCCGGCGGCGGTGCGCGGTTCGGCGCAGGGCCTGATCAACCTGTGCAGCAGCATCGGCACGCTGCTGTCAGCCGCCTGCATCGGCGCGATCGCCGATTTCAACGGCGGCGCGGCGCACGGTCTGGCCATCGCCTACGCCGTCGTTGCCGCGGCGATGCTGCTGATGATGGTCGTCGCGCTTGGCCTGCGCCGCCAGCACGGCGTGCGCCCGGGCCTGGAAGGCAACCGGACCCACGCCTAGGCGCCGTACATCGCGGCCTGCACGCGCAGGAACAATCCGAGCGCGCGCGGGTCGGCGAACGGCAGCAGCTGGCTCAGCACCACCGCGCCGATCCCGTTGCCCGGATCGATCCAGAAGTAGGTATTGGCCAGCCCCGCCCACAGCAGGCTTGCGGCCGGCAGACCGGACGGCGCCGGCGCCGCCGTGAGCAAGAATCCGTAGCCGAAGTGCTTGGGCAGCCCGGGGAAGAAATCGAGGTCGCCGGCAGCGCCCGGCTGCACGCTGGCCAGCGCGCGGATGGTCAGGTCGCCGGTCTGGTTGCGCATCATCGCGGCGACGCTGTCCGGCGTCAGCACGGCGCCGCCAGGGCCCCGGCCCCGGTTGAGGATCATGCGCACGAAAGCCAGGTAATCGGCGGCGGTCCCATACAGCCCGCCGCCGCCCATCTCGAACTCGGGTTCCTGCGGCACCAGGACGTTGGTCGCGCGCCAGGAGCCGTCGGCGTTGCGCCGATGCACGCTGGCCAGGCGCTCCTGCAGGCGTGCGTCGAGGCGAAAGGCCGTGTCGTGCATGCCCAGCGGCCCCAGCAGTTCGTCGCGCAGGTACCGGCCCAGTGAACGGCCGCTCAGCGCCTCGATGACCCTGCCGAGCCAGTCGGTGCCGATGCCGTACTCCCAGCGCGTGCCCGGGTCGAACAGCAGCGGCGCACGCAGCGCGGCCGCGCGGCACGTGGCGATGCCGGGCAGCGACTGCGCCCGGTGCACCTGCTGCACCTGCGCGCTCCAGTATTCGTAGCCGAAGCCCGCGGTGTGGGTGAGCAGGTGCTGCAGCGTCACGGGCGTCGCCGGTGCGCGTGTGATCGGCTGCCCGGCCGGGTCGAAGCCCGTGAGCACGCCGGCATCGCCCAGCGCCGGCACCCGCGCCGCCAGCGGTTCGTCCAGGCCCACCTGGCCGCGCTCCACCAGTTGCAGCGCGGCGGCGCTCACCAGCGCCTTGGTCATCGAGGCGATCCAGACGACGCTGTCAGTGCGCATGGGCCGCGGCCCGGACTGGGAGGCCACGCCCCGGGCGGCCTGGTAGATCACGCCCTGGCGGTCCGTCACGGCAACGACCGCGCCCGGAGCGTCGCCGGCATCGATGGCGGCGTCGAGCAACGCGTCGATCGCCGCGGCAAATCCCTGGTGCAGGTGCATGTCGGGCCCGGATGTCAAAACGGCCTCCGCGGCCGGCGCGCGCAGGCTGCCGCCATTGTAGAGCCGGCGCCCAGGCTTCCCGGGTGCGGTCGCTGCGCCGGTGCGGCCAAAGCCGATAAACTGCGCCACGGCCTTTCATGACAACTCGGGATCGGGACGCGGACCATGGACGTGCGGGCAGCGGTGGCGTGGGAGGCGGGCAAGCCGCTGAGTATCGAGACCGTCCAGCTGGAAGGGCCGCGCGCCGGTGAGGTCCTGGTCGAGATCAAGGCCACCGGCATCTGCCATACCGACAAGTACACGCTGTCGGGCGCCGACCCCGAAGGGCTCTTCCCGGCCATTCTCGGGCACGAGGGCGCCGGGGTGGTCGTCGACGTCGGCACCGGCGTCACCAGCCTGCGGCCGGGCGATCACGTCATCCCGCTGTATACGCCCGAGTGCCGCCAGTGCAAGGCCTGCCTGTCGGGCAAGACCAACCTGTGCACCGCCATTCGCGCCACCCAGGGCAGGGGCGTCCTGCCCGACGGCACCAGCCGCTTCTCGCTGGGCGGCCGGCCCATCCTGCATTACATGGGCTGCTCGACATTTGCCAACTTCACCGTGCTGCCCGAGATCGCGCTGGCCAAGGTGCGCCAGGACGCACCGTTCGAGAAGATCTGCTACATCGGATGCGGCGTGACCACCGGCATCGGCGCGGTGATCTACACCGCCAAGGTCGAGCCGGGCGCCACGGTGGTGGTCTTCGGCCTGGGCGGCATCGGCCTGAACGTGGTGCAGGCGGCGCGCATGGTGGGCGCGGACATGATCGTCGGCGTGGACCTCAATCCGCAACGCGAGGCGCTGGCGCGCCGCTTCGGCATGACCCATTTCGTCGATCCGCGCGACCACGGCAAGGATCTGGTGGCGCACCTGGTCGAACTCACCGGCGGCGGCGCCGACTACAGCTTCGAGTGCATCGGCAACACCGACGTGATGCGCCAGGCGCTCGAATGCTGCCATCGGGGCTGGGGCGTCTCGGTCATCATCGGCGTTGCGGCGGCGGGCAGGGAGATTTCGACACGCCCGTTCCAGCTGGTCACCGGCCGGGTGTGGAAGGGGTCGGCCTTCGGCGGGGCGCGCGGCCGCCGCGACGTGCCGCGCATCGTCGACTGGTACATGGAGGGCAAGATCAACATCGACGACCTGATCACGCATACGCTCAGCCTGGACCGGATCAACGACGGCTTCGACCTCATGGCCCGCGGCGAGTCGATCCGCAGCGTGGTCGTCTACGCATGAACGCGCCGCAGCCGCGCGCCGAGCATGCCGCCTTCGGCGGGCGGATCGCCTTCTACACCCATCCGTCGACGCAGGTCGGCCTGCCGATGAACGTCGGCGTGTTCCTGCCGCCGCAGGCGGCGCACGGGCCGGTGCCGGCGCTCTATTGCCTGGCCGGCCTGACCTGCAACGAGGAGACCTTCCTGGTGAAAGCCGGTGCGCTGCGCTGGGCGGCGCGCTGGGGACTGGCGCTGGTGGCGCCCGATACGAGCCCGCGCGGGGCCGGCCTGCCGGACGAGGATGCCGACTGGGACTTCGGTCTGGGCGCCGGCTTCTACATCGACGCGACGCAGGATCCCTGGGCGCGCCACTACCGCATGCATGCGTATGTCGCGCGCGAATTGCCGGCCTGGATCGAGTCCGCCTTTCCCGTGCAGGCGCACCGGCGCGGCATCTGCGGCCACTCGATGGGCGGTCACGGCGCGCTCACGATCGCCTTGAAGGATCCGTCCGCGTGGCAGTCCGTGTCGGCATTCGCTCCTATATGCAATCCGGTGGCGGTGCCCTGGGGCAGCAATGCGTTCGACGGCTATCTGGGCGCCGATACCGCGGCCTGGGCCGGGCATGACGCCAGCGTGCTGATGCGCCGCCGGGCCTATCCGGGGCCGGTGCTGGTCGACCAGGGCCTGGAAGATCCATTCCTGAAGAGCCAGCTGCACCCGGAGGCGCTCGAGCAGGCGGCGGGCGCCAGCGGCCAGGCGCTGACGCTGCGGCGCCATCCCGGCTACGACCACTCGTACTGGTTCATCCAGAGCTTCATCGAGGATCACATCGGCTGGCACGCCGGGCAGCTGGGGCTGGGGACACCGTAGCGGGGCCGGGGGCGGTCCACGATCGATTGATGGCGCGCACGGGGAGTCCATGCGCGTCGACGAGTCCCGGCGTGATCGCGGACCGTCCCTAGGCCAGATGCTGCTCGAGCAGTTGGGCCGCGCCCAGGAACGCCGGCTGCTCGGCCAGGATCAGGTAATTGGGCACCGCTTCGAGGTAGGCCGCAAAGCGGCCCTTGTCGACGAAGCGCGCACGGAACGCGTCGACGTCGAAATGACGCCCGAGCCTGCCCACGACACCGCCGCCGACGTACAGGCCGCCGGTGGCGCCGAAGGTCAGCGCGACATTGCCCGCGAAGCCGCCCAGCAGCGCGGAAAAGACGGCCAGCGCCTGGCGCGCGCCGGCACCGTCGTCGCGCTCGGCCAGGGCCACCACGCCGGCCGCGTCGTCGCCCTCGGCTTCGGGCCGGTTGCCGCCGATCGTGCACAGCGCGCGGTACAGCAGCGGGATGCCCATGCCCGATATCAGGCGCTCGGCCGACACGTGCGCGTACGTCTTCCACAGCAGCTGCAGGATCTCGGCTTCCAGCGCCGTCGCCGGCGCCAGGCTGGCGTGCCCGCCTTCCGTGGCCACCGGCTGCCAGCCTTGCGTCGTGGGCACCAGGCCGGCCACGCCCAGCCCGGTGCCGGGACCCACGACGGCCTTGACGCCCGGATGGCCCTGCGCCTGCGCGTCCAGGCGCCTGAGTTCGTGCGCGCCCAGGAACGGCAGCGCCATCGCCAGTGCGGCGAAGTCGTTCACGACCAGCAGCGTGCGCAGCCGCAACTGGCGGCGCGTCGCCTCGACGGAAAAGGACCACGGGTGATTGGTCATGCGCACCGCGTCGCCCAGCACGGGGGTGGCGATGGCGATGACGCCATCGCGCACCGCGGGCCGGCCTGCGCCGTCGAGGTAGTCGTCGATGGCCTCGACGATCCCGGGGTACTGCAGGCAGGCCGGCACCCGGACCGCGGTGAAGGTGCCGGGCCGCGGCGACAGGGCGAAACGGGCATAGGTGCCGCCGACGTCGGCGATCAGTCGCAGCGTTGCGGTGGCGTCGCTCATGCGGATCCGTGCTTTCTCGCGCTCAGACTTCCTCGTGCCAGTGCAGGCCGCTGCTCGACAGCAGCGTGTTGGATGCCGCCGGTCCCCAGGTGCCGGCCGTATACAGCTTGGGCCGGTCGCTCGAGGCCTGCCAGGCTTCCATGATGGGTTCGACCCACGACCACGCCGCCTCCTGCTCGTCGCCGCGCACGAACAAGGTGAGGTTGCCGCGCATCACGTCCATGAGCAGCCGTTCGTACGCTTCCAGGCGCCGCGAGCGGAACGTCTCCGCCAGGTCCAGGTTCAGGCAGACCGGCCGCAACGTCAGGTCGTCGCCGGGTTGCTTGGCAAGCAGGTACATCTCGACCGTCTCCTCCGGCTGCATGCGGATCACCATGCGGTTGGCGGCGCTGGCGAACGGCGTGTCGAACATCGCCAGCGGCGGCGCACGGAAGTTGATGACGATCTCGGCCAGCTTCTCCTGCATGCGCTTGCCGGTGCGCAGGAAGAACGGCACGCCGGCCCAGCGCCAGTTGTCGATCTCGGCCTTGAGCGCCACGAAGGTCTCGGTGCGGCTGTCGGGCGGCACGTCGTCCTCCTCGAGTAGCCGGGCACCGGCTGGCCCTCGATGGCGCCGGCGCGATACTGGCCGCGCACGGTCTTGGCGGCGACGTCGGCGCGCATCGATGGGCCGCAGCGCGCGCAGGACCTTGAGCTTTTCGTCGCGCACGACGTCGGCCGATGATCGAGGCCGGCGGCTCCATCGCGACGATGCAAAGCAGCTGCAGCAGGTGGCTTCTGCACCATGTCGCGCAGCGCGCCGGTGTTGTCGTAGAAATCGCCGCGCGCCTCCACGCCCAGGTCCTCGGCCACCGTGATCTGGACGTCGCGCACGCACTCGCGCCGCCACAGCGGCTCGAACAGCATGTTGCCGAAGCGCAGCGCCAGCAGGTTCTGCACCGGCTCCTTGCCCAGGTAGTGATCGATGCGGTAGATCTGGCGCTCGTGGAAGAATCGTCGCCGACCTGGTCGTTGATTTCGCGCGACGACGCCAGGTCGTGACCCAGGGGCTTTTCCAGCACGACGCGCGAGCGCGGGCTGATCAGCCCGGCGTCGTGCAGGTGGCGGCAGATGTCGGCGAACAGCGACGGCGCGGTCGACAGGTAGAAGACCCGGTCCAGCGCGTCGCGCCCCTGCAGGCGCGCTGCCAGCGCGCGGTAGCTGGCGGGCTCGCGGGCGTCGATGGCGCAGTAGTCCAGGTGCGCGGCAAAGCCGTTCCAGCGCTCGGCGTCGAAGTCCTTGCCCAGGTGGATCTCGCCTTGCTGGCGCGCCAGCGCGCGGTAGCCGTCCGGATCCAGGGTTTCCCGCGCCACGCCGACGATGCGGGCGCCGGCCGGCAACAGGCCGTCGCCATGGACGTGGAAGAGCGCGGGCAGCAGCTTGCGCATCGCCAGATCGCCCGTTCCGCCGAAAATCACGAGATCGATCCCGGTGGATCCTTGCATCGGTTGGAGGCTCCTGTTGCCGCCCGCCGCGCGCGCCGCGCCGATGCCGGCGGTCGCGCCCGGGCGCCGCCCGGCGGGCGTCAGTGCGGTTGGGCGGTGGGCAGGTTCGAGGCCGGCTGGCGCCGCACGCAGCGCGCCAGTCGGTAGGCCAGCAGGCAGGCCACGGCCGTCATGCCGGTGCCCCAGGCGATGTCGATCACCGTGATCTCCCACGAAAAGCCCTTGACGTCGGCCAGGTCGGTGAGATTGTGGGCCGAAAAGCAGAAGAAGCCGTAGAGCGCGCCGCCGCGCACCGCGCGCCTCCACGAACCGGCCTGCAGCGCCGGGAACAGGGCAAAGATGATGGCCCCGAGCGAATAGAAGAGGTAGAACAGCACCGCGACGAAGACGTCGAACTGCAGGTTCATCAGCAGGCCGATCTTCGACTGGTACAGGCCTTCGGCGATGCCCAGGTACCAGATGCCTTCGAGCGAACTGGTGGCGACGACGAGGCCCAGGAAGGCCACGACCAGTTGCGTCATTTCCGGTTGCCGTGCGGAATCGGCATTCATGTCGGTTCCCTTGCCCCTCGCCTTGCGCGCTGAATTCCGGGCCATCCCGGCAATACCCAAGAATAGCCTACCGCGCCCGGCGTCGCAGCAATAATCCCCGCCGCCGCCATGGCGCCCCGCATGCCCGGGAGCCGGGGCGGATGAGGCCGCGCCGGGGCGCGCGGCGGCCGCCGCGTCGCCCCCCCCCCGCGGTCCGGCCTAGGGCGCCGCCGGCGGCGCGTCCGGCGCCGGCACGGTTTCGATGAGCGCGGCGCTCTTTACCTGGGCCCAGACGGCGCTGCCCGGCGCCAGGTGCAACTGTTCCCGCGAGCGGTGCGTGATGCGCGCCAGCAGGGCGACGCCGCCGGCATCGAGGCGCACCAGGACATTGGCCGGGTTGGGCAGGTCGTGGATCGCCACGACGGTGGCGGCGATGCGGTTGAGGATGCTGCTGTCGGCATGGGCGCTGAGCGCCAGGCTCACGTCGCGCGCCGGGATGCGAATGCGCACCGCGGTGCCGGCAGCCAGCGCGCCGCTGGGAACATGGATGGCGCCACCGGCGAAGCGCAATTGCGCCAGGTGAAAGCGCGCATCGTGGCTGGCCACCCGGGTATCGATCACGACGCCCAGGTCCTCGTCGTCGGCGACCGGCAGGTCGGTGCGGGCGAGCGTCGCCGCCAGCGGACCGCTGGCCAGCACGGTGCCGGCGCGCAGCAGCACCAGGTGGTCGGCCAGCGCCGCGATCTCGTCGACGTGGTGGCTCACGTACAGCATCGGAATGCGCAGTTCGCGCTGCAGCCGCGCCAGCGTGCCCAGCAGTTCGCGCTTGCGCGGCAAGTCGAGCGCGGCCAGCGGCTCGTCGAGCAGCAGCAGGCGCGGGCTGGCCAGCAGCGCGCGGGCGATGGCGACGCGCTGGCGCTCGCCGCCGGAGAGCGCGCCGACGCTGCGCGCCAGCAGCGGACCAACGTCGACCAGCGCGATGGCCCGCTCCCAGGCCACCGTGCGCCGCGGCGGCGGCGTACGGCGCATGCCGAAGTCGAGGTTGTCGCGCACGCTCAGGTGGGCAAAGAGGCCCGGCTCCTGGAAGACGAACCCCAGCGCCCGCCGATGGGTCGGCACGAAGATGCGCCGCGCGTCGTCCTGCCAGAGGCTGTCGGCGAATTGCACCGTGCCGCGGGCCCGCGGTTCGAGCCCGGCCAGTGCCCGCAGCAGGCGGGTCTTGCCGGCGCCGGAGGGCCCGAACAGCGCCGTCACGCCGCTGGCCGGCGCCTCGAACGTCGCGTCGAGCGCGAAGCCGGGCAGCGCGAGGCGCAGTTGCGCGCGCAGCACCTCAGGGCACCCCGACCGCGTCGTCCGGGCGCCGGTCGCGGCGATAGAGCACCAGCAGGGCCAGGAAGGCGGCCAGCAGCAGGCCGGCCGCCAGCGCGTGCGCCTGCGGGTATTCGAGCGCCTCGACGTGGTTGTAGATCTGCATCGACAGCACCTGGGTGGCGCCGGGAATGTTGCCGCCGATCATGAGCACGACGCCGAACTCGCCCAGCGTGTGGGCAAATCCCAGCAGCGCCGCGGCCAGCAGCCCGGGGCGCGCCAGCGGCAGCGCGACGCGCAGGAACGCGTCCAGCGGACCCGCGCCCAGGCAGGCCGCAACTTCCAGCGGGCGCTGGCCGATCGCGGTGAACGCATTGCGGATGGGCTGCACCACGAACGGCATGGAGTACAGCACCGAGCCGAACACCAGCCCGGAAAAGTGAAACGGCAGCAGTCCCAGGCCCAGCGCCTGCGTCAGGCGGCCGCCGGGCCCGTCGGGGCCCAGCAGCAGCAGCAGGTAGAAGCCCAGTACCGTGGGCGGCAGCACCAGCGGCAGCGTCACCAGCGCGCCCACCGGATGGCGCCAGCGCGAGCGCCCGCGCGCCAGCCACCACGCCAGCGGTGTGCCGATCAATAGCAGCAGCACCGTGGTGACCCCCGCCAGCGCCAGGCTGAGGCGGATGGCGGCCCAGTCGTCCGCGGCGATGTTCATGCGCGCCGGCGGCTGCGACGCATCGCGGCGCTCATGGGGCGGGCTCGGTGCGGTAGCCGAAGGCGGCCATGCGCGCGCGGGCCTCGGCGCCGCGCAGGAACTGCAGCAGGTCGACGGCCGCCGCATTGCCGCGCCCGGCAGCCAGCAGCACCGCGTCCTGGCGGATCGGCGCGTACAGCTCCTGCGGCACGACCCAGGCCGAGCCACGCAGCAGCGCGCCGTCGGCAAACACCTGGGAGCGGGCGACGAAGCCGAGGGCCGCATTGCCGCTCGCCACGAACTGGTACGCCTGGGTGATGTCCTCGCCCTGCACCAGGCGCGGGCGCCAGGCCTGATCCAGTCCCAGGGCGCGCAGTGCCTGCAGCGCGGCAGCGCCGTAGGGCGCCAGAGCCGGGTCGGCCAGCGCCAGGCGCACCGGCGGCTCGCCCGCGGCCGCCGTGCGCAGCACCGCGCCTTGCGCATCGACCAGGCCCGGCTGCGCGCTCCACAACACCAGTGCGCCGAACGCATACGTGAAGCGGCTGCCCGGGACGGCCGCGCCGTCGCGCTCCAGGCGCTGTGGCGTGGCGCTGTCGGCGGCCAGCAGGACGGCGAAGGGCGCACCGTTGCGGATCTGCGCGTAGAACTTGCCGGTCGAGCCGTAGGCGGCAACGACGCGATGGCCGCTGCGGCGCGCGAAGTCGGCGGCGAGTACCTCGAACGGCGCACGAAAATTGGCCGCCACGGCCACCGCCACCTCGGCGCCATGGCAGGCCGCGCCGCCCAGCGCGCACAGCATGGCAACGCCGGCCGCGGCGATGCGCATTCCGCCGCGACCGCGCCGGCACCCGTTGGCCCGCGCTGGCGCGCGACGTTGCATGTCCATGAACTATTATCCGAGAAAATCGTCGCCGCGGCGATCGCGTCGCCACTGAAGCGGAGTCCGCCGCATGGCCCCCTCGACCATCGCATTCTTTCCCGAAGCCGCCTATGGGCCGGCGCTCAATTCCGTCGGCATCGCCCAGGCGGCGCAGGCGCTGGGCCATCGGCCCGTGTTCCTGTCGGACCCCGGTTTCCTCGACGTGTATCGCGACTACGGCTTCGAGGCGCATCCGGTCTGCCTGTCGGCGCCGATGCCGCCGGAACAGATGGCGCGGTTCTGGGAGGATTTCATCAACGGCCACATCCCCAATTTCCGCAAGTCGCCGTACGAGCAGATCGACAACTACGTCAAGGACTGCTGGACCGCCATCGTCGACAGCGCGAAGTGGGCGCAAAAGGACCTGCCGGGCGTGCTGGCGCGCGTGCGCCCGGACCTGGTCTGCGTCGACAACGTGATCCTGTTTCCCGCCATCAAGCAGTTCGGCAAGCCCTGGGTGCGGATCATCTCGTGCTCCGAGAACGAGATCGAGGATCCGGCCATACCGCCGCACCTGTCCGGCTGCGGGCAGTCCGACCGCGCCTGCCATGCGCGCTTTCGCGCCCGCTTCGAGGAAGTCATACGACCGATCCATGACGACTTCAACGCCTTCCTGGCGGCCAACGGCGAAGCGCGCTATCCGCCGGGACAGTTCTTCGAGGCTTCGCCGTACCTGAACCTGCTGCTGTACCCGGAGCCGCTGCGCTACGCACGCGCGCAGCCGCTGCCGCCGCGACGCTTCCAGTACCTCGAGGGTTGCGTGCGCGCCGAAAAGCCCTACGTGGTGCCGCGCTTCGCGCGCCACGAGAACGCCCCCCTGCTGTACGTGTCCTTCGGCAGCCTGGGCGCCGGCGACGTCGAGTTGCTGCAGCGGCTGATCGGCGCGCTCGGCCGACTGCCCTACCGCGCGCTGGTCAACGTGGGCGGTTATCGCGACCAATACGCCGCGGTCCCCGACAACGTGATCATCGACAGCTGGTTTCCCCAGCCATCGGTCATCCCGCTGGTCGACGCGGTGATCCACCACGGCGGCAACAATTCGTTCACCGAGTGCCTGTATTTCGGCAAGCCGTCGATCATCATGCCGTACGTCTGGGACGGTCACGACAACGCGACCCGGATCCAGGAGACCGGCCACGGCTTCCATCTCGACCGCTACGGCTGGACCGACGCCCAGCTGGCGCAGCGCCTCGCCGACTGCCTGCTGGACACCGCGCTGCGCCAGCGCCTGGACCGCATCAGCGCGCACATGCAGGCGCACAACGGGCCGGCCAAGGCGGCGCGCCTGCTCGACGGCCTGCTGGGTGCGGAGGCCGCGCGTGGGCGCTGAAGCCGCCACCACGGTGCCGCGCCTGCATGCGGCATCGACGCGCAGCGACCTGCTCGACTGGGGCCTGCAGCCCGACGCGCTCGCGGGCCAGTCCCGCTCGAGCGGGCGCCTGGTGTTCAAGGGGCCGGACAACCGCCCCGAGGCCGGCGTCTGGGTGTGCACGCCGGGACGCTGGCGCCTGCACATCCCGCGCGACGAGTTGTGCCACTTCGTCGCCGGCCGCGCCGTCTACCGGCACGACGACGGCGAAGGCATCGACGTCGCCGCCGGCACGGTGGTGCTGTTCCCGGCCGGCTGGCGCGGCGAGTGCACCGTGCTGGAAACGATCCGCAACACCTACATCCTCACCTAGCATTTCGCCGGAGACCCGATGACGACCCCTGTGCTGCGCAACCCCCTGGAACACACCGACCTGGTCGACTGGGGCGATATCCCGACGATGCTCGAGGGCCGCTCGCGGACCTCGGGCAAGCTGCTATACAAGGGACCCGAGGGGCAGTCCGAGTGCGGCATCTGGCGCTGCACGCCGGGAAAGTGGTTCTGCCACGTGACGCGCGACGAGTTCTGCCATTTCCTCGCCGGCCGCGCCACCTACGTGCACGAGAACGGCGAAGTCGTCGAGATCACGCCGGACACGGCCGCGTTCTTCGCGCGCGACTGGAAGGGCGTATGCACGGTGCATGAGACCGTCACCAAGGTCTACATGATCCGCTGATGGCCGCAATCGTCGCGCCCTGACCCGAACCTGAACCGACCGCCCCGATGTTCGACGACCGCGAACCGCGCTATTTCATCCACCCGCATTTCCCGGCGGCCGGCGGCGCCGCCACGCTGGCGCACGATCCGGGCAGCGGCGCGGCCGTGGGCCGCTGGGCCGGTGCGACGCCCGCCGAGATCGACGCGGCGCTGACGGCGGTCCAGGCGGCGCAGCGCCAGTGGAAGCGCCAGGACGCGCGGGCGCGCGCCCGCGTGCTGCACGCCGTGGCGCAGGCGATCGAAACCTGGGACGCCGCCCGCTGTGCCGAGACCATGACGCGCGAAATGGGCAAGCCGTATCCGGAGGCGCTGGGCGAGCTGGCCAATTGCGCCTCCGTGTTCCGCTACTACGCCGAACTGGCGCGCGACGACGGCGGCAAGGTGGCGGGCAGCACGCAAAGCGGCTCGTTCCAGTACGCGCGCTACGACGCACTGGGCGTCAGCGTCCATATCCAGCCGTTCAACTTTCCCGTCCTGCTGATGTGCTGGACGGTGGCCGCGTCGCTGGCGGCGGGCAATGGCTGCATCGTCAAGCCGGCGCCGGCCGCGACCCTGTGCACCCTCGAGTTCATGCACTGCTTCGCCGCGCTGCCCGAGGGCCTGCTGGCCTGCCTGCCGGGCGGCGCGGACGTCGCCGCGGCCCTCATCGAATCGGACCGCACGCATGCGGTCGCCTTCACCGGGTCGGTTGCCGCGGCGCGCGCGGTGGCGAGCGCGGCGGCGGCGCGCATGAAGCCCTGCGTGATCGAGGCCGGCGGCAGCGACCCGATGATCATTTCCGCGCGGGCGCCGCTGGACATCGCCGCGGCGGGCGCCACGACCGCAGCGTTCCACCTTTCGGGCCAGGTCTGCACGTCGACCGAACGGTTGTACGTCGTCGATGCCGTGCACGACGAATTCGTCGCCGCATTCGCGGCGCGCACCCGCGCGCTGCGCATCGGCCACGGCATGGGGCGCGCCGAGATCGGTCCGCTGGTGAGCGCCGCGGCGCGCGCCCGTGTCATGGAGCTGGTCGACGACGCGCGCGCCCACGGCGCCCGGCTGGTCACCGGCGGGCGCGTGCCCGCCGATGCGGGCCCCGGCTGGTACTACGAGCCGACCATACTCACCGGCGTCACGCACGCGATGCGCATCGTGCGCGAGGAGTGCTTCGGTCCGGTGGCCAGCGTGGTGCGCGTGGCCGATTTCGCGCACGCGCTGCGCCTGGCCAACGACAGCCCCTTCGGCCTGGGCGCGTCGGTGTTCACGACGTCGCTCGACGAGGCCATGGAGGCGGCCGAGCAGCTCGAGGCGGGGATGGTGTGGGTGAACAATCCGCTGATCGACAACGATGCGCTGCCTTTCGGCGGCTGGAAGCTCTCGGGCCTGGGGCGCGAACTCGCGCGCCAGGGGCTGGACGCCTTCCGGCGCTCCAAGATGGTCGTGATCGACCATCGGCCGCGCCTGCAGGACTGGTGGTATCCATATCCGGACGACTGGTTCCCCGGTGGCGGCGGGCGGCGCTTCTGAGGCCGCCGCTGCAGCGTCCCCCACCGCCAACGCCACCGAGACGTCCATGTCCGCCGCCGTTCCCAACCGCCTCGCGCACGAATCCTCCCCCTATCTGCAGCAGCACGCCGGCAATCCGGTCGACTGGTTCCCCTGGGGCGAGGAGGCATTCGCGCAGGCGCGCACGCTCAACCGGCCGGTGCACCTGTCCATCGGCTACTTCGCCTGCCATTGGTGCCACGTGATGGCGCACGAGTGCTTCGAGGACCCGGCGATCGCGGCCCAGCTCAACGAGGGCTTCATCAACGTCAAGGTCGACCGCCAGGAGCGCCCCGACGTCGACGACCTGTACCAGCGCGTGATCCAGATGATGGGCCAGTCGGGCGGCTGGCCGCTGACGGTCTTCCTGACGCCGGAGCAGGAGCCGTTCTTCGCGGGGACCTACTTCCCGCCGGAGGACCGCCAGGGGCGTCCCGGCTTTCCGCGGCTGCTGCGCGGCCTGCGCATGGCCTGGGAGAGCCGCCAGCACGAGGTGCGCGAGAACTGCGCGCAGTTCCGCAATGGCCTGGCGGCCCACGACGCCCAGTTGCTCGCCGCGGCGGACGGGCTGCAGCGCGAGACCGATGCCGCCCTCGATGCCGCCCTGGGCTTCGCGCGCCAGACCGATCCGCAGCACGGCGGCCTGGGCGGCGCGCCGAAGTTTCCCAGCGTCAGCTGCCACGACCTCATGCTGCGCGTGCTGTGGCGCACCGGCGCGCCGCAGATCCAGTCCGCGCTGGAGCGCACCCTCGACCGCATGGCCGCGGGCGGCATCCACGACCAGCTCGGCGGCGGCTTCGCGCGCTACAGCGTGGACGAGCGCTGGGACGTGCCGCACTTCGAGAAGATGCTGTACGACAACGCCCAGCTCGTGAAGCTGTATGCCGACGCCTGGCGCCACGCGCCGCGTCCGGCCTGGCGCCAGGTGTTCGAGGACGCCATCGCCTACGTGCGGCGCGATCTGCGCCATCCCGACGGCGGCTTCTTCGCCAGCGAGGACGCCGACAGCGAGGGCGAAGAGGGCCGCTTCTACGCCTGGAGCCCCGCCGAGGTGCGCGCGGTCCTGGGCGCGGACGAGGCGCTGTTCGCCTGCCACGCCTACGGCGTGAGCCGGCACGGCAATTTCACCCACGGGCGCTCGGTCCTGCAGCGCAGCGTGCCGCTCGATGCCGCGGGCGAGGCGCATCTGCAGACGCTGCGGGCGCGCCTGTTCGACGCGCGCGCGCGCCGCGTGCGCCCGGGGCGCGACGAGAACGTCCTGACCGGCTGGAACGGACTGATGATCCAGGGCCTGTGCGCGGCGTTCCAGGCGACCGGGGTGCAGAGCCATCTTGACGATGCGCGGGCCGCCGCCGACTTTCTCGAGCGCCATCTGCGCAGTCCCGATGGCGGCGTGCGCCGCGCCTGGCGCGACGGCCGCGCCGGCGTGCCCGGCTTCCTGGACGATTACGCCTTCCTGGCCAACGGCCTGTTCGACCTGTACGAATCGGCCTTCGAGGCGCGCGACCTGGAGCGGGGCCTGCAGCTGGTCGACCTCATCCTCGAGCGCTTCTGGCACGATGGCCTGTACTTCACCGCGCGCGACAGTGCGCCGTTGATCCATCGCCCGCTGGCGCCGTTCGACAGCGCCTGTCCGTCCGGCCTGTCCGAGGCGCTGCTGGCGCTGTGGCGCGCACATGCGTTCACGGGCAATCCGCGTCACGCCGATTCGGCCGAGCGCGTGCAGGAACGCTTCGCCGCCGCGGCGCGCCGCAATCCGTTCGGCTTTGCCCACCTGCTGGCGGCGCAGGAGTTCGCGCGCGGCGGCCCCGCGGTCGTGCTGTTCCTCGGCGGACCGGACCTGGCGGCACCGCTGGTCACCGCGGCCCACCGACTCTATATGCCCGGGCGCGTGCTGGCGCTGGCCGGGCACGTGCCGGCGGGCGCGCAAGCGGACGCGGGCGACGGCGCAGCGGCGCTGGTCTGCGTGCAGCAGGCCTGCCGGCCGCCGCTGGACAGCGCCGACGCGCTGCGCGCCGTGCTGAGCGAACGGCGCTGACGCCGTGATGCCGGGCGAGCGCACGCCGCCGCGCTTCATCCGCGTGCTGCACCGGCTGATGCGGCACCTGGGCCGGGTCGAGGTGCGCGGTGCCGCGCATCTTGACGGCGCGGGCGGGCAGGTGGTGGTCTGCAATCACGTCGGCTGGGCCGACCCGCTGTGGGTGGGCTATGCGGCCTATCCGCGCGTGCTGCACCAGATGGCCAAGAAGGAACTGTTCGACATTCCCGTCGTGTCCTGGTTCGTGCGCTCGGGCGGCGGCTTTCCCGTGGATCGCGGCCGACCGGGACCGGCGACCCTCAAGCACGCGATCGGCCTGGTTGCGCGCGGCGAGCGGCTGCTGATCTTTCCGGCCGGCACGCGCGGCCAGGAAGAAGCCGATGCCAAGCGCGGCGCGGCCACGATCGCGCTGCGCGCGGCCGCGCCCATCGTGCCGGCGTACTACGAGGGGCCCGACGCGGTGCGTCTGGCGCACCTGTGGCGCCGCCCGCGGATCCGCGTCACCTTCGGCGCGCCGCTGGCGGGTCCGGCCGGGGGCGCCACCGACAAGGCCAGCGCGCTGCGCCTCACCGCGGCGCTCGATGCCGCGGTCAAGGCGCTGCGGCCGGCGGCACCCGGCGATGACTAGCCGGGCGTCCGCCGGCGAGGTCTTCGGCGCCTTTTTGCGCCTGGGCCTGACGGCATTCGGCGGTCCGGTCGCGCACTTCGTGCTGTTCCGCCGGGAGTTCGTCGAACGGCGCCGCTGGCTCAGCGAGGCCGAATTCGGCCAGCTGCTGACCCTGGCACAGTCGCTGCCGGGGCCGGGCAGCAGCAAGCTCGGCTTCGTCATCGGCCTGTTGCGCGCGGGCTGGCCCGGCGCGCTGGCCGCGTTCGCCGCTTTTACGCTGCCGTCGGCATTGCTGCTTTTCGGCTTCGCCGCCGCCGTGCCGCTGCTGTCCGGTGCGCTCGGCCAGGCCGCGCTGCACGGCCTCAAACTGGTGGCGCTGGCGGTGGTGGCGTTCGGCCTCGTCGGCATGAGCCGCGCGCTGTGCCCGGACCTGACGCGCCGGCTGATCGCGCTGGGCGCGGCGGCCATCGTACTGCTGGTGGGCCAGCCCTGGGTGCAACTGCTGGTCGTCGGCCTGGGCGCCGTGATCGGCGCGTTCGCGTGCCGCGCCGTGCAGCCGGGCGCCGTCGGCGCCTTCGAACTGCGCTACGGGCGGCGCGGCGGCGCCATCCTCGTGGCCAGCTTCTTCGTGCTGCTCGTCGCCCTGCCGGTGGGCGGTGCGCTGTTTGCCGGGCCGCTGCGCTATGCCGATGCGTTCTTCCGCACCGGGGCGCTGGCTTTCGGCGGCGGTCACGTCGTCCTGCCGCTGCTGCAGGATGCGGTCGTCAAGCCGGGCTGGATTCCCGCGGCGGATTTCCTGGCCGGGTACGGCGCGGCGCAGGCGGTGCCGGGGCCCATGTTCGCGCTTTGCGCGTACCTGGGCGCACTGCTGCCCGGACCCGGTGGCGGCGCCGCCGGCGCCGCCATTGCGCTGGTGGCGACCTTCCTGCCCGGTTTCCTGCTGGTCAGCGGCATGCTGCCGTACTGGCGCGCCCTGGCGGCGCATCCGCGCGCGGCGCGCGCGATCGCCGGCACCAGCGCGGTGGTGGTCGGTCTGCTGGCTGCCGCGCTCTACGACCCGGTGTGGGTGAGCGCCGTGCGCACGCCGTCCGACGTGCTGATCGCGGCCGTCGGCTGGCTGGTGCTGGCGCGCTGGCAGGCCTCGGCGCTGGTGGTGGTCGCGCTGTGCGTGGCGCTCAGCATGGCCCGCACCCTGCTGTGAACGGCGCCGCCGCAGCGCCGGCGGCAAGCCACAACTGCTGCAGGGCCTGGGCACAGCCCTGGGCCACGGCGCGATCCTGCGGCGCCCGGTGGTCGACGCTGACCCAGCGTCCGGCAACCAGCACGTCGCGGAAGGGCCGCCCCGGGCTGCTGAAGACGAGCGCGTCGAGCGTATGGCTGGCAGGGACGCCCAGCAACGGCGGCGCGTCCGCATCGATCACCAGCAGGTCGGCACGCGCACCGACTTCGAGGCCCCAGCGTGCGTAGCCGGCGGCGGCGGCGCCGCCGCGCTCGACCCGCGACCACAGCCGCGCCGCGGTCGCCGGTTCGCCGTCCTGGGGTGCCGCCGCCACGCAGCGCGACGCGCCGCACCAGGCGCTGTGCGTACTCCAGCAGGCGCAGTTCCTCCAGCGCCGAGCGGGTGACGTTGCTGTCGGAGCCCAGCGCCAGCGGCACGCCGTGCGCCAGCCAGCGCCGGCAGGTCGACGACGCCGTCGCCCAGGTTGGCCTCGGTGCTGGGGCACAGCACCACGCCGGCGCCGCTGCGCGCGATCGCGTCGATCTCGCCGCGCGTCGCGTGCGTCGCGTGCACGAGCTGCCAGCGGCGGTCCAGCGTCGCTGCCGCGCACAGCCATTCGATCGGCCGGCGTCCGGTCGCGGCCAGGCAGTCGTCGACCTCCGCGACCTGCTCGGCAACGTGGATGTGGATCGGCGCGTCGTCGGCGCCGGCCAGCAGGCGTGCGATGGCGGCGGGCGTGGCGGCGCGCAGCGAATGCAGCGCCAGGCCGACGCAGTACCGGGGGCGCCGCGGCCGCGCCGCCGGCGACCGCGGTGCGCAATTGCGCGCGCAGCGCCAGCACCGCGTCGGCGTCGGCGCCAAAGCGCCGCTGGTCGCGCGCAGGCCGGGCTGGCCGAAGCCGGCGCGTTCGTACACGGCCGGCAGCAGCGTCAGGCCGATGCCGGTCGTGCGTGCCGCCTCGACCAGCGCCAGCGCGAGTCGCGGGCGCACCCGGCGGGTACGGCCGGCCGTCGCCGTCGTGATGCAGGTAATGGAACTCGCAGGTATGCGTGTAGCCGCCGCGCAGCAGTTCGACGTACAGCTGCGCGGCGATGGCCTGCAGCTGCGCGGGCTCGATGCGCAGGGCGACGCGGTACATCTGCTCGCGCCACGACCAGAAGTCGTCGTGGCCGGCCGCGCGGCGCTCGGCCAGGCCGGCGAACGCGCGCTGGAAGGCGTGGCTGTGCGCGTTGACCAGCGCCCGGCAGCACCGCGCCCGGCAGCACCCGGGCCTGCGGCGGCGGCGCGCACGCCGGCCTCGACCCGCAGCCAGTTGCCGTCCGCGCCCGACTGCAGCAGCACCGCCTCGCGCCAGCGCCCGTCGATCCAGGCCTGCGGCGCCCACAGCAGCACGACGCGAGCGGCCGCGCCGGGCGCGGCCTCAGGCATGCTGCGCTCCCCACCACAGCAGCGTCGCCGCCAGCTCGCGCAGCACCGGCCGCAGGTAGATCGCGCGGCATTCGTCGACCGCGTAGGGCGGCGTCTCGCTCCATGTAGCAGCGCCAGCACATCTCCAGCTGCACCGCGTGGACGCCGGCGTCGCGGGCGCCCGTAGGTGCGCGTGATGTAGCCGCCGCGGAAGCGGCCGTCGACGACGTGCGTGTAGCGCGGCGGCGTTGGCCAGCACCGCGCCCAGCGCGTCGCGCAGCGCCGGCGCGCAGCTGTGCCCGCCGACCGTGCCCAGGTTCAGGTCGGGCAGCGTGCCTTCGAACAGCCACGGCAGCTCGCGAGCGGATGCTGTGGCCGTCGAGCAGCAAGGCGTGGCCGTGCACGCCGCGCAGGCGCTCGAGTTCGGCCTGCAGCGCAGTCGTGGTAGGGCGCCCAGTAGAGCTGCGTGGCGCCGCTGCGATCTCCGCCGGTCGTCGGCGCCCGGCCCGTCGCGGTACAGCGGGTCGCCGCTGAAGAACCGCGTGGGGCACAGCCCGGTGTTGTTTGCGCCGGGATACAGCGGCGTGTCCTCGCGGCGGGCGGTTCAGGTCGATCACGTAGCGGCTCACCGCGGGGCAGACCAGGCTCGCGCCCAGTTCGGCGGCGAAGTCGTACAGCGCCTCCAGGTGCCAGTCGGTGTCCTCCAGCGCCAGCGCACGCTCCACGTAAGCGTCGCGCAGTTCGGCCGGGATCTGGCGTGCCGACGTGCGGCAGGCTGATCAGCAGCGGCGTCGTTCCGCGGGAGAGGGTGAAGACGTCGGATTCCATGGCACGTTGCGTTCGCGGCCATCAGCGTGCGGTGCGCGCCGCGCTGCACCACGCGCGCGGCAGGGGTTGGTGCCCGATCGCATAGGCCAGATCGCGCGGATGAGCGGCGTCCCAGACGGCGAAGTCGGCGCGCATGCCGGCCGCCAGCGCGCCGCGGTCGCGCCCAGGCCCAGGGCGCGCGCGGCCTGGACGGTGACGCCGCGCAGGGCCTCCCAGGGCGTCAGGCCGGAACAGCACGCAGGCCATGTTGAGCATCAGCAGCGGCGAGAGCATCGGCGAGGTGCCCGGGTTGTGGTCGGTCGCGATGGCGATCGGCACGCCGGCCGCGCGCAGCGCCGCGACCGGCGGCAGCCGCGGTCTCGCGCAGGAAGTAGATAGGCGCCCGGCAGCAGCACGGCGACCGTGCCGGCCGCCGCCATCGCGTGCACGCCGTCGCCGTCGAGGTGCTCGAGGTGGTCGCACGACAGCGCGCCGATGGCGCGCGGCCAGCGCGGCGCCGTGCTGGTTGCTCAGCTGCTCGGCGTGCAGCTTGACCGGCAGGCCGAGCGCGCGCGCCGCGCGCGAACACGCGCTGCGTCTGCGCCGGCGTAGAAGCCGATGCGCTCGCAGAACGCGTCGACCGCATCGACCAGGCCCTGGCGCGTGGAGCTCGGGCAGCCACGCGCACACCGCCTCGATGTAGTCGTCGGCACGGCCGGCGAATTCCGGCGGCAGCGCGTGCGCGCCCAGGTACGTGGTCGCGCACGCGCGACCGGCGTGCTCGCGGCCCAGCCGGCGCGCGACGCGCAGCATCCGTGCCTCGTGCTCGGCAGCGTCAGGCCGTAGCCCGACTTGATCTCGACGCGTGGTCACGCCATCGGCCATCAGGCGCGGAGGCGGCCGGCCGCCGCGCGCGCAACAGCGTCGTCCTCGCTGGCTGCGCGCGTCGCCGCGACGGTCGCGCGGATGCCGCCGCCGGCGCGGGCGATGTCCTCGTAGCTGGCGCCCTCGCAGGCGCATCTCGAACTCGCCGCGCGCGCTGGCCGCCGTAGACGAGATGCGTATGGCAGTCGATGAGGCCGGGCGTGACCAGCGCGCCGCCCAGGTCGACTCGCCGCGACGGCGCGGCGCAGCGCGGGCGGTAGCGCGCCCATCGGCGCCGACCCATTGCAGGCGGTCGTCCTGCACGACCAGGGCGCCGCGCTCGACGATGCGCCGGGCGCATCGGCGTCATCGTCGCCAGGCGGGCGTTGCGCCAGAGCGTGGTCATCGGATGGCAGTAGCGCGCGCCGCACGGTCCCGGTGACGGGCCGGCGCGCTGCGGGCAGACGGTTGCGGGGGCGACCGGCACGGCCGCGGCTCGTAGTAGAGTGTGCCCGTTCCGGCGCCGGCGCGCCATCGGCCGAAGGGCAGAGGACGGGGCGCCGCCGGCGGCGCAGGAGAAGCGGCTATGGAAGGTCCCAAATTCGACGCGCCGGCAGGCGGCCCGCGCACCGTGCGCGCGCCGCGCGGCAGCGCGCTCAGCTGCCGCAACTGGCTGACCGAGGCGGCCTACCGCATGCTGCAGAACAACCTCGATCCCGAGGTGGCCGAGAACCCGGAGGCGCTGGTCGTCTACGGCGGCATCGGCAAGGCGGCGCGCAACTGGGACTGCTTCGACGCGATCCTCGCAGCGCTGCGCGACGCTCGAGCGACGACGAGACGCTGCTGATCCAGTCGGGCAAGCCGGTCGGCGTCTTCCGCACCCACGCCGACGCGCCGCGCGTGCTGATCGCCAACTCCAACCTGGTGCCGCACTGGGCGACCTGGGAGCACTTCCACGAGCTCGACCGCAAGGGCCTGATGATGTACGGCCAGATGACCGCCGGCTCCTGGATCTACATCGGCAGCCAGGGCATCGTGCAGGGCACCTACGAGACCTTCGTCGAGGCCGGCCGCCAGCACTACGGCGGCGACCTTGCGCGGCCGCTGGATCCTGACCGCCGGGCCTCGGCGGCATGGGCGGCGCGCAGCCGCTGGCGGCGACGCTTGGCCGGCGCCTCGCTCGCTCGCGATCGAATGCCAGCAGAGCCGCATCGACTTCCGCCTCGCGCACGCGCTACCTCGACGAGCAGGCGCACGACCTCGACGACGCGCTGGCGCGCATGGCCGAGCGCACGCGCGCGCAGGCGCGCCGGTCTCGGTCGGCCTGCTCGGCAACGCGGCCGAAGTGCTGCCCGAGCTGGTGCGCCGCGCGCAGGCGGGCGGCCCGCGCCCGACCTGGTCACCGACCAGACCTCGGCGCACGACCTCGTCAACGGCTACCTGCCGGCGGGCTGGAGCGTCGACGCGCTGGCAGGCGGCGCAGCGCGCGATCCGGCCAGCACGCGGCGCTGCGCCGCCGCGGCGGCGTCGAGCTGCGCCGCGCACGTGCGGCGATGCTCGACTTCCAGGCGATGGGCGTGCCGACCGTTCGACTACGGCAACAACATCCGCCAGGTCGCGCTCGACGCAGGGCGTGGCGCGACGCCTTCGACTTTCCCGGGCTTCGTGCCGGCCTACATCCGGCCGCTGTTCTGCCGCGGCAAGGGCCCGTTCCGCTGGGTGGCGCTGTCGGGCGATCCCGAGGACATCTGCCGCACCGACGCGCAAGATGAAGGAGCTGTTCCCCGACGACGCGCACCTGCACCGCTGGCTCGACATGGCCGCGCGAGCGCATCGCGTTCCAGGGCCTGCCGGCGCGCATCTGCTGGCTCGGCCTGGGCGAGCGCCACCGCGCCGGCCTCGCGTTCAACGAGATGGTGCGCACGCGGCGAGCTGAAGGCGCCGATCGTGATCGGCCGCGACCACCTCGACTCCGGCTCGGTCGCCAGCCCCAACCGCGAGACCGAGGCGATGCGCGACGGCTCCGACGCGGTCTCCGACTGGCCGCTGCTCAACGCGCTGCTCAACACGGCGAGCGGCGCCACCTGGGTGTCGCTGCATCACGGCGGCGGCGTCGGCATGGGCTACTCGCAGCACGCCGGCGTCGTGATCGTCTGCGACGGCACGCGACGCGGCCGCGCGGCGCATCGAGCGCGTGCTGTGGAACGATCCGGCGACCGGCGTCATGCGCCACGCCGACGCCGGCTACGACGAGGCGATCGCCTGCGCCCGCGAGCAGGGGCTCGACCTGCCGATGCTGGCGCCGTGATCGGCGTCGGACCTGGACGCTGCTGCCCGGGCGGCTGACGCTCGACCAGATCGCGCGATGCTGCACGCCGGCGGCGTGCGCGCTGCACCTGGCCGCGCGGCCTGCGCGAACGCGATACGCGCCAGCGCGGCGCTGGTGCAGCGCGTGGCCACCGGCGAGCGCGCCGGTCTACGGCGTCAACACCGGCTTCGGCAAGCTGGCCGACAAGCGCATCGCCGACGGCGAGCTCGAGCCGCTGCAGCGCAACCTGATCCGCTCGCACAGCGCCGGCGTCGGCGAGCCGCTGCGCGCGCGCCGTGGTGCGCCTGATGCTGGTGCTGAAGGCCGCCAGCCTGGCGCGCGGCTACTCGGGCGTGCGCGAGGCGGTGGTCGACGCGCTGCTCGCGCGCGTACAACGCGGGCGTCGTGCCGTACGTCCCGGCGCAGGGCTCGGTCGGCGCCTCCGGCGACCTGGCGCCGCTGGCGCACATGACGCTCGGCGCTGATCGGCGAGGGCGAGATGCTGCGTCGACGGCGCGCGCGTGCCGGCCGCCGGCGCGCTGGCGCGAGCCGGCCTGGCGCCGCTGCGGCTGCGGCCAAGGAAGGCCTGGCGCTGCATCAACGGCACGCAGGTCTCGACCGCGCTGGCGCTGCACGCGCTGTTCGCGCTTCGAGCCGGTGCTCGAAGCGGCGCTGGTCGCGGCGCGCTGTCGGTCGACGCGCGCAAGGGCAGCGACGGGCCGTTCGATCCGCGCATCCACGCGCTGCGCGGCCAGCCGGGCCAGATCGACGTCGCGCGCGTGCTACCGCGCGCTGCTCGCCGGCAGCGCGATCCGCGCAGTCGCACCTCGACCGGCGACGACCGCGTGCAGGATCCGTATTCCCTGCGCTGCCAGCCGCAGGTGATGGGCGCCTGCCTCGACCAGCTGCGCCATGCGGCGCTGATGCTGCGTGCGCGAGGCCAACGCCGTCACCGACAATCCGCTGGTGTTCGCTGCGACGACGGCGAGCTGCGTCTCGGGCGGCAATTTCCACGCCGAGCCGGTGGCGCTGGCGGCCGACGCGCTGGCGCTGGCGATCGCCGAGATCGGCGCCATCGCCGAGCGGCGCATCGCGATGCTGATCGACGCCGAGCGTGTCGCGGCCTGCCGCCGTTCCTGGTCGCCGAGCCGCGGCCTCAACTCCGGCTTCATGATCGCGCAGGTCACGGCGGCGGCGCTGGCCAGCGAGAACAAGTCGCTGGCGCATCCGGCCAGCGTCGACAGCCTGCCGACCTCGGCCAACCAGGAGGACCACGTGTCGATGGCCACCTTCGCCGCGCGGCGCCTGCAGCGCGATGATCGACAACACCGCGCATATCGTGGGCATCGAACTGCTGGCGGCGGCGCAGGGCTCGAATTCCTGCGGCCGCTGCGCAGTTCGGCGCCGCTCGAGGGCGCACATGCGCTGCTGCGCGCGGTCGTGCCCGCCCATGCCCCAGGACCGCTACCTCGCGCCCGACATCGAGCGCGCGACCGCGCTGGTGCGCGACGGCGCGCTGGGCGCCATCCTGAAGACGATCGAAGGATTGCCGCCCTTGTGGAATCCGGTTTGATCCCCATTTAGGGACCGGCCGGCGCCACGGCCGCGCGCGCCTGAACTAAGCTGCGGGGCCGCGCTCTAACGTGCGTCGACGTTTTTTCGCCCGTCCGGGCTGCCCTGGCGGCGGTCCGGTCCATTGGAAGGAAATCTGCTGCCATGAAACTGCTTGCCCCTGTTGTTGTCGCCCTGGCGATCCTGGGTCTCGCGCCGTCGGCCCGGGCCGACGATCCGAGCCTGCACGAGGTCTATCAGGCCATCCACGCCGGGCACCTGTCCGATGCGCAGACGATGATGACCAAGGTCCTGAAGGACCATCCCGACAGCGCCAAGGCCCATTACATGGAGGCCGAGGTCCTCGTGCGCATGGACCGTGCCGACGAAGCGCAGATCGAGCTCGATCACGCCGATCGGCTGGCGCCCGGACTGCCCTTCGCGTCCGCCGAGGCCCAGCGCAGCCTGCGCGGCCTCATCGCCGAGCGCAGCCGGGCGCGCAGCAGCCGCAGCACCGGCACCCTCGAGCACGTTGCCGACGCGCCGGCGGCGGGCGCCGGTTTTCCCTGGGGACCGGTGCTGATCATCGCGGGCCTCGGCCTGGCGTTCTATCT
Source organism: uncultured beta proteobacterium (assembly GCA_963781975.1). Classification (GTDB taxonomy): domain Bacteria; phylum Pseudomonadota; class Gammaproteobacteria; order Burkholderiales; family Burkholderiaceae_F; genus GJ-E10. The sequence continues at coordinate 30,024 of CAWAHT010000001.1, read as the reverse complement.
GTTCCTGCGGGCACGGCGCCAGGCGCTGCTCGGCCCCGGCGTGACGCGCCTGGGCATGGGCCCGGCCGGCGCGCCGTACGGCGCCGCGCCCTACGGTGCCGGACCCTACGGTGGCGCGCCCTATGGTGGCGCGCCGATGGGCGGCGGCCTCGGCTCGGGCATCGTCGGCGGTCTCGCCACCGGTGCGGCGCTGGGCGCCGGCATGGTGGCGGGCGAGGCGCTGGCGCACGAGTTCATCGGCAACCACGACCGCGACCGATTCGGCGGCGATGGCACCCTGGCCGACAATGGCGGCGCGATTGCCGACGACGGCGGCGGGCGCGATTTCGGCATTGCCGACTCCGGTTCCTGGGACAGCGGCTCCACCGACATCGGCGACAGCGGCGGCGGGGGCGGCGGCGACTGGGGCTAGAGGAGTCTGCGCCGGCGCCGTCGGTCATCCACCGCCGGCGTCCTGCATCCAGCCCGCCAGCGCCTGCTGTTCGGCGCCCGTCAGGTAAAGCCCGAACTTGGAGCGGCGCCACAGCACGTCCTCGGCGGTCTGCGCCCACTCGTTGTCGATCATGTGGCGCACCTCGCACTCGTACAGGCCGGCGCCGAAATGGCGCCCCAGGCCGTCGGGCCCATGCGCGAGCAGGCGCGCCGCGGCCATGCCGTGGCGATCGAACAGGCCGCGCACGTGCGCGGCGGGAACGAAGGGCGCATGCACCGCCAGTTCGGCCAGCGCGGCCGCCGGATCGCCACCGGCAAAGTCGCCCCCCGGCAGCGCGCTGTGCGCCGTCCATGCCGGTCCGCCGGCGGCCAGATGGCGCTGCAGCGCGTTCACGGCCTGCTCGGCCAGGCGCCGGAACGTGGTGATCTTGCCGCCCAGGACCGTCAGCAGGGGCGGCTGTCCCGGCGCCGCCGCCAGGTCCAGGGCATAGTCGCGCGTCACGGCCGCGGGGTCCTGCTGCGCATCGTCCAGCAGGCAGCGAACGCCGGCGTAGGCGTGCACCACGTCGGCCGGACCGAGTGAACAGCGCAACTGCCGGTTGACCGCCGCGCACAGGTACTGCGTTTCGGGCGGCGTGATGGCCGCCGCTTCCGGCGCGTCGGCGTAGGGCAGGTCGGTCGTGCCGATGAGCGCATAGCGCTCGTCGTACGGCGTCACGAAGATCACGCGCCGGTCGGTGTGCTGCAGCAGGTAGGCCTGATCGCCGCTCCAGAAGCGGGGCACGACGATGTGGCTGCCCTTGATCAGGCGCACGGCGCGGCCCGCCGGCGCCGGCGCCAGGCGCTCGGCCAGCGGCCGTACCCAGGGCCCGGCGGCATTGACCAGGGCCCGGGCGCGCAGCGTGCTGCGCGCGCCATTGCGGCCATCGCGCAACTCCAGTTCCCAGCAGTCCGCCAGTGCGCGCGCCGCGACCAGTTCCGTGCGAGTACGGATGTCGGCGCCGCGGTCGTGCGCTCCCATGGCGTTGTGCACGACGAGACGGGCGTCGTCGGTGCGGCAGTCGTAGTAGACGAACGCGCGCCGGTACCCGGCGCGCAGCACGGCGCCCTCGGCCAGCGCGTCGAGCCGCAGCGCGCGCGAACGCGGCAGGCTGCGCCGTCCGCCCAGGTGGTCGTAGAGCAGCAGGCCCAGGCGCAGCAGCCACGCCGGCCGCATGCCGTCGACATGCGGCAGCACGAAACGCTGCGGGCGCACCAGATGCGGCGCGATGCGCAACAGCACCGCGCGCTCGTGCAGGGCTGCGCGCACCAGGCGCCATTCGCCGTATTCGAGGTAGCGCAGACCGCCGTGGATCAGGCCGCTGCTGCGCGAGGACGTGCCTTGCGCCAGGTCGTCCTTCTCGCACAGGACGACCCGCAGGCCGCGGCCGGCGGCGTCGCGCGCGATGCCCGTGCCGTTGATGCCGCCGCCGACGACCGCGAGGTCGACGATGGCCGAGGGTCCGGCGCTGGCAGGGAGGGCGGGTGCGGCATCCACGGCCCCTATGCTGCCACCGATTCGCGCGCCGGCGGCGCGCGCCGTACGGCCCGGGCCCGGCCCCCGGCGCGGCGTTTTTTGCCCGGGTCCGGGCGCGCGGCCCCGGATCGGGCAAAACCTGCGCTAAAATGCACGCCGTTCCACGTTCAGCGCCGCGTCGCGGCCCTGGGCGCGGGGCGGCGCAAGCGGCCCGCCGGGCAGAAATGAACGAGAACGGGCGCGGCGCACATCGCGGGGGTATAGCTCAGTTGGTAGAGCAGCGGACTCTTAATCCGTAGGTCGTAGGTTCGACTCCTACTGCCCCTACCACCAACATCGTGTTGCCTCGATCGGCCCGGGCCGGGCACGCCCTTGGCCGGCCGGCGGGCGCTGCCCGTCGCATCGACCCGATATTTCGCGCGGGATTTTGCGGTGCGCTGTATCCAGCGCAGCGCCGAATTGCGATACTAGCCGCTCGCCGCACGGACGCAGGGCGGGGACACCCGGCGCCGAGCGCGCGGGTCGCACGCCCGACGGTATCGACAAGGAGATCGCGATGAACCTGCCCCTTTGCCGGCGCGTGCCGCTGGCTGCCGCAATGTTCGCCAGCTGCCTGGGCCTGCTCGCGGCGCCGGCGCCCGCGCAACAGCCGATCGTCATCAAGTTCAGCCACGTGGTCGCGGCCAACACCCCGAAGGGGCGCGCCGCCGAGCGCTTCAAGCAATTGGCCGAGGAACGCACCAAGGGCCGGGTGAAGGTCGAGGTCTATCCCAACAGCACGCTGTACAAGGACAAGGAGGAGCTCGAGGCGCTGCAGCTCGGGTCGGTGCAGATGCTGGCGCCGTCGCTGGCCAAGTTCGGCCCGCTGGGGGTGAAGCAGTTCGAGATCTTCGACATTCCCTACATGTTCCCGACCGCCGAATTCCTCGAGCACGTCGAGGCCGGCCCGATCGGCCGCAGGCTGATGACCGCGCTGGAGGCCAAGGGCATCACCGGACTCGCCTTCTGGGACAACGGCTTCAAGGTCTTCAGCGCCAACCGGCCGATCGCCGCGCCCGGCGACCTCAAGGGCCTGAAGATGCGCATCCAGAGCTCGAAGGTCCTGGAGGCCGAGATGCGCGCGCTCGATGCCATTCCGCAGGTGATGGCCTTCGGCGACGTCTACCAGGGCCTGCAGACCGGCGTGGTCGACGGCACCGAGAACCCCTGGTCCAACATGTACACGCAGAAAATGCACGAGGTGCAGAAGTACGCGGTCGATACGTACCACGGCTACCTGGGGTATGCGGTCATCGTCAATTCCCGCTTCTGGAACGGGCTGCCGCCCGACATCCGCACCACGCTCGAGGGCGCCATGAAGGATGCGACGGACTACGACCATGCGATCGCCCGCACCGACAACGACGAGGCCATGGCCGCCATCGAGAAGTCCGGCCGCACCCGGGTCATCCACCTGACGCCGGAGCAGCGTGCGGCCTGGGTCAGGGCGCTGGCGCCGGTGCGCGGCGAGGTCGCCGGCCGCGTCGGCGCCGATCTCATCGACGAGGTCGTCAAGGAGCAGGCCGCCGCCGGACTGCGCTGAGTCCCCCGGGGCAGCACGGATGAACCCGAGCCGGATCCTCGACCGCCTGGAGGAAATCCTCATCGGGAGCCTGATGGCGGTCGCGACGGTGGTGATCTTCGTCTCGGTCGTGCTGCGTTTCCTGTCGTCGGTGCCGTACGTCCAGGACTTCGCCATCCGGCTGAACATGACCTGGGCGCAGGAACTCTGCATCTTCCTGTTCGTCTGGATGGCCAAGTTCGGCGCCGCCTACGGCGTGCGCGCCGGCGTGCACGTGGGCGTCGACGTGCTCGTCAACCGCCTGGGACCGCGCCCGCGCAAGGTGGTCGTGCTCATCGGCCTGCTGGGCGGCGTGCTGTTCACCGGCGTGGTCGGCACGCTGGGCGCGATCTTCGTCTGGGAGATGGCGCACACCGACCAGACCTCCGAGGACATGGAACTGCCGATGTGGATCGTGTACCTGTGCGTGCCGCTCGGTTCCTACCTCATGTGCTTCCGTTTCCTGCAGGTCGTGGCCGGCTTCCTGCGCACCGGCACCGTGCCGCATCGCGTGCACGGCGCCGCCGCGGACCCGCATGAACCGGCCGGCGGGGAGCACGCGTGAACGCGCTGATCATCTTCGCCCTGCTGATCGCCCTGATGCTGACCGGCATGCCGGTGTCGATCTCGCTGGGCCTGACCGTCCTTACCTACCTGTTCACGATGACGCAGGTGCCGATCGAGGCGGTGGCACTGAAGCTCTTCACCGGCATCGAGAACTTCGGCATCATGGCGATCCCGTTCTTCATCTTCGCCGGGACGCTGCTCACGCAGGGCGGCGTGGCGCGGCGCATGATCCATTTCGCGACCACGATGGTCGGCCACCTGCACGGCGGCCTGGCCCTGGCGGGGATCATCGCCTGTGCGCTCTTCGCCGCGATCTCCGGCTCGTCGGTGGCCACCGTGGCGGCGATCGGCTCGATCATCATGCCGGAGATGGTCCGGCGCGGCTTTCCGAAGCGCTTTGCCGCCGGGGTGATAACCACCAGCGGCGCGCTCGGCATCCTGGTGCCGCCATCGGTCGTCATGGTGCTGTTCGCCGTGTCGACCAACACCTCGGTCGGCAAGCTGTTCGCCGCCGGCATCATGCCCGGCCTCGTGCTGGCGCTGGCGCTGGGGCTGACGACGTGGTGGATCGCCCGCCGCCGCCAGCTGCCGCGCCTGCCGCGCGCGTCGTGGCGCGAGCGCTGGCAGGCGTTGCGCGATGCCTCGTGGGGCCTCGCGCTCATCGTCATCGTGATCGGCGGCATCTACTCCGGCGTGTTCACGCCGACCGAGGCCGCGGCCTGCGCCGCGGTCTATTCGTTCATCGTCGTCGTCTTCGTGTATCGCGACATGCGGCTGGCGCAGGTGCCGCGCGCCCTGCTCGACGCCGCGGCGATGAGCGCGATGCTGCTCTACATCATCACCAACGCCGTGCTGTTCAGCTTCCTGATGACCAGCGAGAACATCCCGCAGGGCATGGCCGACTGGCTGACCGCGCTGGGCGTCGGGCCGATCCTCTTCCTGGTCATCGTCAACGTGCTGCTGCTGGTCGCCGGCAACGTGATGGAGCCCAGTTCCATCGTTCTGGTCATGGCGCCGATCCTGCTTCCCGTCGCCACGCGCCTGGGCATCGATCCGGTGCATTTCGGCGTGCTGATGATGGTCAACATGGAGGTGGGGTTGTGCCACCCGCCGGTCGGGCTGAACCTGTACGTGGCCTCCGGCATCACCGGAATGGGGATCACCGAACTCACCGTCGCCGTGCTGCCCTGGCTGCTGACGATGATCGGCTTTCTCGTGCTCGTGACCTACTGGCCGGCGCTGTCGCTCTGGCTGCCCCAGCTGCTGCGCCTGTGAGCGCGCCGGCCGGCGCCTGCCGGGCCGCGATCAGCGGCGGGCCGATACCTGGCCGAGCTTGTTGCGCAACAGCTGCTTGCCGCTGAGCGCGGCGGCGATGGCCTGGTAGGCGGCGCTCTTGAAGCGCGCCTGCTCCGCGGCCGGCAGGCTCTTGTCGTAGCCCTTGGCCGCGGCCAGGCCGCGCACCAGGTCCGCCTGCGTCATCGGCTTGGCGAGCAGCTTGCGCGCCAGCTTGATCATCTCCCCGCGTTCGAACCACTTGCGCCGCCGCCCGCCCCGCGCCGCGGCCACCGGCGCCGCCGCGGCACCCGCCCCGCGGCCGGCCAGCGCCGCCAGCAAGGGCACGGAATCCGCGCCGTGGTCGAGGGTTAGTCGGATGATCCGGGAATTGATGTCGTTGAGCTGCTTGAGCAGGTCTTCTCTTTTCTGCAGCAACTGAAGAATCGGACTGGACTTCATGTTGGCTCTTCTGTTGGCATGTGGGACCGGCCAGAATAGCAAATCCCGCCTTGAAGCCCCCGCATGGTGCAGGGGTTCGCCGGCGTTTCACCTTGCGGCAAGCCACCGGCGGTGCGGCCGCACCGGGGCGCGGGATATTGCGCCGGCGTCGACTCTTATGCGCAATTGCCATAACGGCGCCGGGCCGGGCGCGCCGAATTGAATCGTGTTTCGTGTTAGCGTTCCCGCTTGGCGACGTTCCGCGAAGGGACGGCCGGTCGCGCGCTGCTTTTACGGGCCGCACCGGTAGGCCGCGAGGCAGAGGAGCTTTCAAGTATGCGGGTTCGCGATGCGCGGGCGCGTGCGCCGTTTGTTTTCTTTTTTTTCCTGGGGGCATGTGCGGTCGGGCCGGATTTCGAGCGTCCCGACGCCGCCCATAGCGGTACCTACATCGAGAGCCCGCTGCCGCTGCAGACGACCGCCGCCGCCGACGCGCAGAGCCCGGCCCAGTCGCTGCGCGCCGGCAACGACCTGGTGCGGGACTGGTGGACGCTGTATCGATCGCCGGCGCTCGACACCTTCGTCGCCGCCGCGCTGCGCGACAACCCGTCGCTGGCTGCCGCCTCGGCGACGCTGCGCCTGGCCCAGGAGAACCTGGCGGTGGGCCGCGGTTCCCTGCTGTTTCCCGCCGTGAATGCCCAGGCCGGCGTCGACCGCGAGCGCGTGTCGGGCGCGGCTTTCGGCGTCAACGGCCCCATTCCCGCCTTTTCGCTGCTGAACGCCGGCGTCAACGTCTCGTACACCTTCGACCTGTTCGGCGCGGTGCGCCGCCAGCTCGAGGCGCTGCAGGCGCAGGTGGACTACGAGCAGCACCAGCTGCGCGGGGCCCAGCTGGCGCTGACGGCCAATGTCGTCACCGCGGTGATCCGCGAAGCGCAACTGCGCGAGCAGATCGCCGCGCTGCGCGCCGTGGAAAAGCTGCAGCGCTCGGGGCTGGCCATCGTCGAGCGCCGCTTCGCGCTGGGCGCCGTCACGCGCAGCGACGTATTGGCGCAGCGTACGGCGCTGGCGCAGACCGTCGCCGCGGTTTCGCCGCTGGAGCGCCAGCGCGCGCAGACGCGCCACCTGCTCGCGGCGCTGGCGGGCAGGGCGCCCTCCGAGGCGGACCTGGCGGCCATCGATGTGGCGCAGCTTGAATTGCCGGTTGACATTCCGGTGAGCCTGGCAAGCGACCTCGTGCGCCAGCGGCCGGACATCCTCGCCGGCCGAGTCGCTGCTGCACGTGGCCAGCGCCGCAGGTCGGCGTGGCCACGGCCAATCTGTACCCGCAGATCACGCTGGGCGGCAACGTCGGCTATACGGCGCTGACCGCCGGTTCGCTGTTCAAGCCCGATTCCCAGGTGTGGGGACTGACGGCCGGCGTGCTGCAGCCGATCTTCCGCGGCGGCGCGCTGCGCGCCCAGCGCGATGCCGCGCGTGGCCGCCTTCGACCAGGCGGCCGCCGCCTACCGCCAGACGGTGCTGACCGCCTTCCAGAACGTCGCCGACGCGCTGCGCGCCCTGCAGATCGACGCGCAGGCGCTGGCGGCGCAGGCCGATGCCTACACCCAGGCCAGGGCCGGGGCCGAACTGGCGCAGCGCCAGTACGACGCGGGCGCCGTCAGCTTCCTGACCCTGCTCAATGCGCAGCAGCAGTTCCAGCAGTCCGCCGTCAACCTGGCGCAGGCGCGCGCCGACCGCCTGGCCGATACCGCGGCGCTGTTCCAGGCGCTGGGCGGCGGCTGGTGGAACGCGGCCGCGACCGCCGCGGCGGCGCCGGCGGCCGGCAGCAATTGATGGACGTCGGCGTCGCGGGCGGCGTGGGCGCCGCGCGGCCGGCGGCGTGCGGATCAACCCGGGTGTGACTTTTCGAGACCGATGCAATGGCAAATTCCCTCATCTCTTCCGACCCCAGCGCAGCGCGTCCGCGATACGGACGGCGGATCATCTTCACGGTGCTGGGCGCCGTGCTGCTCATCGCGGCCATAGCGGGCCTCAAGGTGCTGTTCGTCGTCAACAAGATGGCCTCGTTCAAGCCGCCGCCGCCGCCGACCGTCACGACGCAGAAGGTGCGCGCCGAGGACTGGCGCAACCAGATCGACACGGTCGGCAGCCTGCGCGCCGTGCGCGGCGTCGACGTCACCACCGAGGTCGCCGGCCTGGTGCGCGTCGGTACGCTTCCAGTCCGGGCCAGGACGTCGAGGCCGGCACGGTGCTGGTCGAACTCAACGCCGATTCCGAGATGGCGCAGCTCAAGTCGCTGCAGGCCGCGGCCGACCTGGCGCGCGACGGTGCTGGCGCGCGACCAGGAGCAGCTGGCGGCCAGGCCGTCAGCCAGGCCAGATCGACACCGACGAGGCCGACCTGCAAGAACAAGACGCGCCCTGGTCGCGCAGCAGCGCGCGCTGGTCGACAAGAAGACCATCCGCGCGCCGTTCGCCGGGCGCACTCGGCATCACCACGGTGAATCCCGGCCAGTACCTGAATCCCGGCGACAAGATCGTCACCCTGCAGACCATCGATCCGATCTACGTCGACTTCTACCTGCCGCAGCAGCAGCTCGCGCAGCGTCGCCGCTGGGCGCAGGTCGTGACCGTCGCGGCCGACGCCTGGCCGGAGCGCAGCTTCGCCGGCAAGATCACCGCCATCAATCCGCAAGGTCGACACCGGCACGCGCAACGTGCAGGTCGAGGCGACGGTGCGCAACCCGAAGCGCCAGCTGCTGCCGGGCATGTTCGCCAACGTCGGTCGACTGCCGGTGGGCACCAGCAGCGCTACCTGACGCTGCCGCAGACCGCGATCACCTACAACCCCTACGGCGCGACCGTGTTCGTCGGCCGAAGCCGCCGAGCAAGGACGACAAGGGCGAGGCGCACGCTGACCGGCGCAGCAGGTGTTCGTCACCACCGGGCGCGACGCGCGGCGACCAGGTGGCCGATCCTCAAGGGCGTCAAGGAGGGCGACGCAGGTGGTCACCAGCGGCCAGCTCAAGCTCAAGAACGGCACGCCGCTGCGTGATCGACAACAGCGTGCAGCCGGCCGAACAGACCCGAACCCGACGCCGCAGGAACAGTAGAGAGCGCCAGCCGCCGATGAAATTCACCGACCTCTTCATCCGCCGGCCGGTGCTGGCGATCGTCGTCAGCCTGCTGATCCTGGTGCTGGGCCTGCGCTCGCTCTTCAGCCTGCCGGTCAACCAGTATCCGCAGACCGCAGAACGCGGTCGTCACCATCAGCACCGCCTACTACGGCGCCGACGCCGCAGACGGTGGCCGGCTTCATCACCCAGCCGCTGGAGGCGGCGATCGCGCAGGCGCAGGGCATCGACTACCTGTCCTCCTCCAGCATCACCGGCGTCTCGACCATCACCGCGACGCTGCGCCTGAACTACGACGCCAACCGCGCGCTCACCGAGATCAACACCCAGGTCAACTCGGTGCGCAACCAGCTGCCGCCGCAGGCGCAGCAGCCGGTGCTGACGGTGCAGGTCGGGCCAGACCACCGACGCCATGTACATGGGCTTCTACAGCGACACGCTGCCGACCAACAACGTCACCGACTACCTGGTGCGCGTGGTCAAGCCCAAGCTCGATTCGATCGAGGGCGTGCAGACCGCCGAGATCCTCGGCGCGCGCCTGTTCGCGCTGCGCGCCTGGCTCGATCCGGACCGCATGGCGGCGCACGGCGTCACCGCCAGCGACGTCAGCACTGCGCTCGCCACCAACAACTACCTGGCCGCGCTCGGCACCACCAAGGGCCAGATGGTCACCGTCGACCTGACCGCCGGCACCGACCTGCACTCGGTCGACGAGTTCAAGCAGCTGGTCGTCAAGCAGAGCGGACGGCGCGATCGTGCGCCTCGAGGACGTCGCCACCGTCACGCTCGGCGCCGAGAACTACGACTTCAACGTCGGCCTTCAGCGGCGAGCAGCTCGGTGTTCATCGGCATCAAGGTGGCGCCGGAGGCCAACATCCTCGACGTGGCCAAGCGCGTGCGCAAGGCGCTTCCCGGACATCCAGCAGCAGCTGCCCACCGGCCTGACCGGCGAGATCGTCTACGACGCCACCGAGTTCATCAACACGCTCGATCAGCGAAGTCATCAAGACGCTGGTCGAGGCGCTGCTCATCGTCACCGTGGTGATCTTCCTGTTCCTCGGCAGCTTGCGCGCGGTGGTCGATGCCGCGTGATCGCGATGCCGCTGTCGCTGATCGGCACCTTCTTCGTGATGCTGGTGCTGGGCTACTCGATCAACCTGCTGACGCTGCTGGCGCTGGTGCTGGCCATCGGCCTGGTGGTCGACGACGCCATCATCGTGGTGGAGAACGTCGACCGCCACATGAAGGAGGAGGGCAAGTCGCCGCTGGAGGCGGCGCTGGTCGGCGGCGCGCGAGCTGGGCGGCCCGATCATCGCGATGACCGTGGTGCTGGTCGCGGTCTACGTGCCGATCGGCTTCCAGGGCGGCCTGACCGGCGCGCTGTTCACCGAGTTCGCCTTCACGCTGGCCGGCGCGGTGACCGTCTCCGGCATCGTCGCGCTGACCCTGTCGCCGATGATGTGCTCGCGCTTCTTCCGCGCCGAGCAGGACAGCAGGCGCGCTTCGCGCAGCTGCATCGACCGCCAGTTCGAGCGGGTGCACCACGCGCTACCAGCGCGCTGCTGCGCGAGCATCGCTGCGACACCTGGCCGGTGCTGGTGGTCATGGGCGCTGCATCCTGCTGGCGGCGCGGTGCTGCCTGTTCATGACCGTCGCAAGTCCGAGCTGGCGCCGGAGGAGGACCAGGGCATCGTGCTCGTGCCAGATCATCGGGCCGCCGAATGCGACGTCCGCAGCAGATGCAGACCTTACGCCGAGCAGGTCTTCGAGATCGCCAGCGAGCTGCCCGAATACGAGCAGATGTTCCAGATCACCGGCGTGCCGACGGTCAACCAGGGCATCGGCGGCGTGCTGTTCAAGCCCTGGGACGAGCGCACGCGCAGCGCGCACGAGATCCAGCAGGAGCTGCAGGAGCAAGTGGAACAACATCGCCGGCGCGCAGGTCGCCGCCTTCCAGTTCCCGCCGCTGCCGGGCGCGCAGGGCCTGCCGGTGCAGTTCGTGATCACCACGACCGAGCCGTTCGCAGAACCTCAACGAGGTGGCGCAGGCGGTGCTGGACAAGGCGCGCAGGCCAGCGGCATGTTCTACTTCGTCGACGCGCGACCTGAAGATCGACAAGCCGCAGGCGACCGTGGTGGTCGATCGCGACATGATCGCCGACGCTGGGCCTGACCCAGCAGGACGTGGGCGCGCGCGCTGGGCGCGGCGCTGGGCGGCGGCTACGTCAACTACTTCTCGATCGCCGGCCGCTCCTACAAGGTGATTCCGCAGGTGCTGCAGGTCGACCGGCTGAATCCCGACGCAGGTGCTGGACTACTACATCCGCACGCCGGCCGGCTCGCTCATCCCGGCCTCGCACGGTCGCGCAGCATCAAGTACCAGGTCGGTGCCGGAGTCGATCAACCACTTCCAGCAGCTCAACTCGGCGACCATCTCCGGCGTGTCGCGCCGGCGTGTCGCAGGGCGAGGCGCTGACAGTTCCTGCGCGACACGCTGCAGGAGGTCGCGCCGACGCGGCTACACGGTCGACTACTCCGGGCCAGTCGCGCCAGTTCATGCAGGAGTCCGGCGGCTTCCTCGTCACGCTGCTGTTCGCGGTCATCATCGTGTTCCTGGCGCTGGCGGCGCAGTTCGAGAGCTTCCGCGATCCGATCGTGATCCTGGTGTCGGTGCCGCTGGCGCTGTTCGGCGCGCTGATCTTCATCAACCTGGGCTCGCCACGCTCAACATCTACACGCAGGTGGGCCTGGTGACGCTGATGGGGCTGATCAGCAAGCACGGCATCCTGATCGTGCAGTTCGCCAACGAGCTGCAGCGCGCCGGCCATGACCAAGCTGCGAGGCGATCGATCGAGGCGGCCGGCGTGCGGCTGCGCCCGATCCTGATGACCACCGCGGCCATGGTGCTGGGCGTGGTGCCGCTGGTGATCGCCTCCGGCGCCGGCGCCGCGGGCCGCCAGGCCATGGGCCTGGTGATCTTCACCGGCCTGTCGATCGGCACGCTGTTCACGCTGTTCGTGGTGCCGGCGATGTACATGTTCCTGGCCGAGGACCACTCGCGGCGGCGCGCGGCCGCCAGCGACGCGGCCGCCACCTCGGCGGCCTGAGGCCGGCTCGATCCTCCTGCGCCTGGGGTCGATCCCTCACCCCGGCCCTCTCCCGGAGGGAGAGGGTGAAATTCCCCCCTCGCCCGCGCAGCGGGAGAGGGGCCGGGGGTGAGGGCTGGTTGGCGCGCACCCTCACCCCGGCCCTCTCCCGGAGGGAGAGGGTGAAAGGCGCCCCGCGCCAGCGGCAGAGGGGCAGGGCTGCAGCGCGGGATATCATGTGCGGTTGCGCGCGCGCCGCGATACCCATGATCAGATGGTGGACACCATTTCCACGACCGCTCCCCCCGACCAGACCGACCTTGCGCCGGCACGTGCCGACAAGGCGGCCGGCGGCGCCGTGGCCGACGCCTATCGACCGACCCGGGCCCTGACCGGCTACCGTCCATTCTGGGCCAAGCGCTTCGGCAGCGCGCCTTTCCTGCCGATGAGCCGCGCCGAGATGGACGCGCTGGGCTGGGACAGCTGCGACATCATCATCGTCACCGGCGATGCCTATGTCGACCACCCGAGCTTCGGCATGGCGCTCATCGGGCGGGCGCTGGAGGCCCAGGGCTTTCGCGTCGGCATCATCGCCCAGCCCGACTGGCAGAGCGTCGAACCGTGGCGCGCGCTCGGACGGCCGAACCTGTTCTTCGGCGTGACGGCCGGCAACATGGATTCGATGATCAACCGCTACACCGCCGACCGCAAGATCCGCAGCGACGATGCCTACACCCCGGGCGGCGTCGGCGGCCGGCGTCCCGATCGCTGCGCGCTGGTGTATGCCCAGCGCTGCCGCGAGGCCTATGGCGACGTGCCGCTGATCATGGGCGGCATCGAAGGCTCGCTGCGGCGGATCGCCCATTACGACTACTGGCAGGACAAGGTGCGCCGCTCCATCCTGGTGGACGCCAAATGCGACCTGCTGGTGTACGGCAATGCCGAGCGCGCGATCGTCGAGATCGCGCATCGGCTGGCGGCGCGCGAGCCGGTGGGCGCGATCACCGACGTGCGCGGCACCGCCTTCGTGCGGCGCCACTCGGTCGCCGGCTGGTACGAGATCGACTCGACCTCCGTGGACGACCTGGACGCGGCGCGGGCGCACGGCAACGCCTATCAGAATCCGTATCTCACGATGGCCGAACGGGCAGCGCAAAACGATGCACGCTGCGAACGCGACGGCGTTGCCGCCGCGCCAGCGCCGCGCCGCGGCCGGCTGGGCGCCGGTGGCGCTGCCGGCCTCGCTGCGCGCCGATCGCCGGCCGCCGCCGCGCGACCGGACGGTGATCCGCCTGCCGTCGTACGAGCAGGTGCGCGCCGACCCGGTGCTGTATGCGCACGCCAGCCGCATCCTGCATCTGGAGACCAATCCGGGCAACGCGCGCGCGCTGGTACAGGCGCATGGGGCGGGCGCCACCGCGCGCGACGTCTGGATCAATCCGCCGCCGATACCGCTGACCACGCCGGAGATGGACGCGGTGTTCGACCTGCCGTACGCGCGTGCGCCCCATCCGGGCTACGGCGACCCCGACGGCCCGAACAAGATCCCGGCCTGGGAGATGATCCGCTTCAGCGTGAACATCATGCGCGGCTGCTTCGGCGGCTGCACCTTCTGCTCGATCACCGAGCACGAGGGGCGCATCATCCAGAGCCGCAGCGAGGACTCCATCATCCGCGAGGTCGAGCAGATCCGCGACCGGGTGAAGGGATTCACCGGGGTGATCTCCGACCTGGGCGGGCCGACCGCCAACATGTACCGCATCGGCTGCAAGTCGCCCGCGATCGAGGCGGCCTGCCGCAAGCCGTCCTGCGTCTTTCCGCGGATCTGCCAGAACCTGCATACCGACCATGGCCCGCTGATCCGGCTCTACCGGCGCGCGCGGACGCTGCCCGGGGTGAAGAAGATCCTCATCGGCTCCGGCCTGCGCTACGACCTGGCGCTGGAATCGCCCGAGTACATCCGTGAACTGGTCACCCACCACGTGGGCGGCTACCTGAAGATCGCGCCGGAGCATACCGAGGCCGGACCGCTGGACCGGATGATGAAGCCGGGAATCGGTTCCTACGACCGCTTCAAGCAGCTGTTCGACCGGTTCAGCGCCGAGGCCGGCAAGAAGCAGTACCTGATCCCGTATTTCATCGCCGCGCATCCGGGCACCTCGGACGAGGACATGATGAACCTGGCGATCTGGCTCAAGCGCAACGGCTTCCGCGCCGACCAGGTGCAGACCTTCTATCCGGGCCCGATGGCGACGGCAACGGCGATGTACCACAGCGGCAAGGACCCCCTGCACAAGGTCACCCGGGGCAGCCCCGGCGTGGACATCGTGCGCGGCGAGCGGCGCCGCCGCCTGCACAAGGCCTTCCTGCGCTACCACGATCCGAAGAACTGGCCGCTGCTGCGCGAGGCCCTGCAGGCCATGGGCCGCGCGGACCTGATCGGCAATGGCCGCCAGCACCTGGTGCCGCGCTACCAGCCTGCGCCCGGATCCGGCTATCAAAGCGCGCGGCGCAAGAATTCGACCGCGGCCGGCGCGAGCGTGTCGCCCGTCACGCGCGGCCGGCTGCTCACCCAGCACACCGGCCTGCCGCCCCGGGCCGGCGCGTCGCCGCCCGGCGCCGCCGGCCGCGGCAAGACGGTGCGCCGCGGCCGCGCCTGACGCGTACGATACGGCCGGCGGGCGGCACCGCAGGCGTGCACCGCGGCGGCGTGCCGCGGGGCCCTGCGGTGCGCGGTGGCACCGCGCCCCGCCCCTGACCGCCGCACGAGGCCCAGCATGGACGAAAAGACGTCGCACCCGACCGATCGCGAGCCCGATGCCGACTTTGTCATCGCCCGCGTGCTGCGCGCGCCGCGCGAGCGCGTGTTCCAGGCGTTCACCGATCCGGCGGACATGAAACGCTGGTGGGGCCCCAAGGGCTTCAGCGTGGCGGGCGCCCGCATGGACCTGCGTCCGGGCGGCAGCTACCACTATGCCCTGCATGCCCTCGACGGTGCCGTGCTGTGGGGCAAGTTCGTCTACCGCGAGATCGTGCCGCCGCAGTTGCTCGTCTACGTCAACGCGTTTTCCAACGCCGCCGGCGACCTCACCCGCCATCCTTTGAGCCCCACCTGGCCGCTCGAGCTGCTGACCACCATGACCTTCGACGAACACGTCGAGGGCACCTTGTTCGCGCTGCGCTGGTCGCTGCTGCCCGGCGTCACCGAGGAGGAGCGCCAGACCTTCGACCGCTCGCACGACAGCATGAACACCGGCTGGGGCGGCACGCTCGACCAGCTCGCCGCCCACGTCGAAGGCAGCTAGCCGCCCGCGCGGCGGCGGCCGCGCCGACGTGCGGGATCCGCCGACGCAACCGGCGCCGCCCGGGCGCCGGCCCCGACCCGACGCGCCCGGCGCGGCGAGATGGGGCGAGATCGGCCGTCAATTTGCCATTTGCGGCGGGGGGCGGGCCGGTAACCTGATGCCACCCCAATTCCGCCAGCCATGGCAGATCCAAGGATCGCAGGTGCTGCGCCATCCGACAATGAGAGTGCTGCTGCACGGCGCGAGCGCGCCGGCCGGCGCGCGACCATTGCGGCCCCGCCGGCGGCGCGGCGGCGCGCGCGCGGCGCGGGGCCTGACCGTCGTCGAACTGATGTTCGCGATCGCCATCCTGGCGCTGTTCGCCACGATGGCGCTGTCGCAGTACGGCAGCTACACGTATCGCATCCAGGTGCAGGACGCCACCAAGGACATCCGGGCGCTCGCGGCCAAGATCGACTTCTACTACGTCGACGCCCACCGGTACCCGGTCGCCCTCGACGCGGTCGGCTGCACCGTCGGCACCTGCGTCGACCCCTGGGGCAATCCTTACCAGTACATCAACCACGCGCTGGTCAACGGCAACGGCAAGGTGCGGCGCGACCGCAACCTCAATCCGCTCAACGCGGACTACGACCTCTACAGCGTGGGCAAGGACGGCCAGAGCAAGATGCCGATCACGCAGTCGGTCAGCCAGGACGATGTCATCCGCGCCGGCACCGGTTCGTACTACGGCCTGGCGAGCAAGTTCTGAGGCGCCGATGGGCGGGATCCACGGTACGTTCCTGCGCAGTGCCGTCGGGCGCCGCATGTTCGCGCTGTTCCTGTTCTCCTCGACCGTTCCGCTGGCGCTGCTGGCGATCCTGACCTACCGCGGCGTGAGCGACCTGCTCGAACGCCAGGTGGAGGCCGAGCTCGGCGCCTACGGCAAGAGCTACGGCATCGAGGTGTTCGCGCGGCTGCGTGCGGCCCAGGCGATGCTGGCGCGGATCGGCAGCGCGCGGGATGCGGGCGAACGCCGGTCGGCACTGGTCGGCGCCGAGGGCGAACGGCCGTTCGCGGCCGCGGCGGCGGTCGACGAGCGCGGAGCAATCGGCGCGCTGGCGGGCCTGGCGCAACTGCCGCCGGCGTTGCTCGGCGGCGCGCTGGATGCGCCGGACGCGCCGGGCCTGCGTCCCGGCGCCGATGCGCTGCTGGCGCTCGCGGGCCATGGCGCCGAAGCGCCGCTGCTGCTGGTGCACGGCGCCGGATCCGGCGGCGCCCACCGCGGGCGATTGGTCGCCGCCCTCGATCCGGGCTACGTCTTTGGCGACGCCGATTCCCTGCCCGCCCAGACGGGGATGTGCGCGATCGATGCGCAGCGCGGCGCGGTCCTCCACTGTTCGGACCCGCGGCTGGCCGCGGCAGCGCTGGCATGGGCGCGCGCCACGGGCGCGGCGGCGCCTGCCGATGCGTCGTTCGCCGCGGGCGCGTGGACCCTGCTGCCGACCACCAACCTGAATTTCGGCCGCTGGGTGTTCGTCGCCTTGCGCCCGGCCGGCAGCGGTGTCCTCGCCAACCGGCACGTGGCCATGACGTACATCGAGGCCGCGCTCGCCGGCCTGGTGCTGGTAGGGTTCCTCAGTCTCACGCAGATCCGCCGCACGCTGGTGCCGCTCGAGCAGCTCATGGACGCCACGCGGCGCATCGCGGCAGCGGATTTCTCGCAGCCGGTCGCATGCGATCGGCCCGACGAATTCGGCGCCCTGGCCGGGGCCTTCAACCACATGGCGCAGGCGCTGGAGCGGCGCATCGCGGCGCTGCGGACGCTGGCGGCGATCGACCAGGAGATTCTGGGTTCGCTCGATCTGGACCGCATCGCCGGCCAGGTGCTGGCCCTGGCGCGGCAACTGCTGCCCGACGGCGTGTTTGCGCTCACGCACATCGCGGCCGGCGCGACCGGCGCCATCGAGGTGCCGCTGTGGCTCGCGGGCGAGACGGCCCCGCGCCGGCTGCACCTGCCGGCCGATGCGCCGGAACGCGTGGAATTCGGCCGCGGGCAGGTCGTCGTCATCGACCCCTCGGCGGCCCACCGGGCCGGCGCCATGGGGCGCATCCTGCTCGATGCCGGGGCGCGCGCCGGCGTGCTGGTGCCGATCCTGACGCGCAACAGCGCCCGCATCGTGATCGGCGCCGGTACGGCATCGGGCGCCACGCCCGATGGGGCGGTCATCGAACAGCTGGTCGAGCTGGGCAAACGGGTCGGCGTCGCCGTCGATGCGGCCGGACGCGAGGCGCAGTTGATCGCCGAGGCCCGCAACGACCACCTCACGGGCCTGCCCAACCGGCTGTGCGTCCACGAGATCATCGAGCGCTGGCTGGCCGGCGCCGTGCCGCACCCGTTCGCCCTGCTCTTCATCGACCTGGACCGGTTCAAGAGCGTCAACGACGGCCTGGGGCACGATGCCGGCGATGCGTTGCTGGTCGAGGCGGCGGCGCGCATCGGTCGCTGCCTCGGAACGCAGGACGTGCTCGCCCGGCTCGGCGGCGACGAATTCATCGTGCTGACGCGCGCGATCGAACCACGCGAACGGATCGACGAACTGGCGCACGGCATCATCCGTGCGCTGTCGCAGAAGATGTCCATCGGCCCGGTGGAGGCGCACGTCAGCGCGAGCGTCGGCATCGCGCACTTTCCGGGCGACGGCACGCGGCGCGAGGATCTGATCCGCAATGCCGATACGGCGATGTATCGGGCCAAGGAAGGCGGGCGCGGCCGCGCCGTCCACTTCCAGCCGGCCATGGGGCGCGCCGCCTTCGAGATCCTCGCGCTGGAGAAGGACCTGCGGGCGGCGCTCGAGGCCGGGCAGATCCGGGTGCATTTCCAGCCGCGCGTGTTCCTGGCCGATGGCCGGCTCAACGGCGCCGAGGCGCTGGCGCGCTGGGATCACCCGCAGCGCGGCTCGGTGCCGCCCGAACGGTTCATCCGCCTGGCCGAGGAGATCGGCCTGATCGAGCGCCTCGGCGAGGACGTCCTGGCGCAGACCTGCGCATGGCTGGCCGCGCAACAGCGCCGCGGCGTCGCCTGCCGGCCGATTTCCGTGAACGTCTCCACGCGCCAGCTGCAAAACCCGCAGATCGGGCAGCGGCTGGGCGCAATCGTGGCCGCCGCCGGCGTGACGCCCGCGCTAATCGAACTGGAAATCACGGAAAGCGCCCTGGTGAACGACCTGCCCGGCACGCGCGCGCGCCTCGAAGACCTGCGCCGGGCCGGCTTCCGCATCGCGCTGGACGACTTCGGCACCGGGTATTCGTCGCTGTCCTACCTGCAGAGCCTGCCCATCGACGTGATGAAGATCGATCGCAGCTTCGTCAAGGACATTGAACACTCGGCGGGTTCGCGCGCGATCGCGGTGGCCATCATCAGCCTGGCGCATACGCTCGGCCTGCGGGTCGTCGCCGAGGGCGTGGAGACCGGCCGCCAGGCGGCGTGGCTGCGGCAGTGGGGCTGCGATGAAGCGCAGGGGTTCCTGTATGCCCGGCCGCTGCCCGCCGACGACTACGTGCGCCTGCTGGCGGAGCCGAGCGCCGCGCATGCGGCGTCGGCCTGAAGCCGACGCCGGCCGCTGCGCGCGGCCTCAGTGAAAATCATGGCTCTGCATCGCCAGTGCGCCCAGCAGGCGGGAGTGGTCGACCAGGCGTCCGGCGATCACATGCAGCACCGCGCTGCCGTGCGTGTCCACCCGCTCCAGGTGCCCATAGACGGCGAGCAGCGAGGCCCCCAGCAGTTCCTGGCGGAAGCGCTCGGCCACGTCGCGCCAGACCACGACATTGAGGCAGCCGGTTTCGTCCTCGAGCGTGACGAAGGTGACGCCGCTGGCGCTGGCCGGCCGCTGCCGGCAGGTGACGATGCCGCAGGTGCGGATCAGCTGGCGGTGGCGCCCCTGCGACACCTGGCGGGCACTGGACAGCCGCAGCGCCTGCAGGCGCGGGCGCAGCAGCGCGACCGGATGGCGGCGCAGGCTCAGGCGGGTGCTGCGGTAGTCGGCGACGATGTCCTGGCCTTCCGTAGGGGGCAGCAGTTGCGCCTGCGGTTCGTGCCGCGGCGGCCCGGCCGCGAGCGGCGCCTGCTGCGCCGCCTGCACGTCCAGTCCCAGCACCGTCCATAGCGCCGCGCGCCGGTGTCCGCTGAGTGCGGCCAGTGCATCGGCATCGGCCAGCCGCGCGATGTCGGTGCGCGCGAGCTGCGCGCGGTGCCCCAGGTCGGCCACGCTGGCAAAGGCGCCCCGGGCGCGGGCGGCCTCGATGCGCGCGGCGGCGTCCGCGCCCAGGCCGCGCACCAGGGCCAGCCCCAGCCGCACCGCCGGGGTCTGCGGCCGGTCCGCGGCCGGCTCCAGCGTGCAGTGCCAGCGGCTGGCGCCGACGCACACCGGCAGCACGTTCACGCCGTGGTCCAGCGCATCGCGCACGATCTGGGCGGGCGCATAGAACCCCAGCGGCTGGGAATCGAGCAGCGCGGCGCAGAAAGCCGCCGGATGGCGGCATTTGAGCCAGGCCGACACGTACACCAGCAGGGCAAAGCTGGCGGCATGGCTCTCGGGGAAGCCGTATTCGCCGAAACCCTGGATCTGGCGCACGATCTGCTCGGCATATTCGGCCCGGTAGCCGCGCGCCAGCATGCCGGCGACGAGCTTCTCGCGAAACGGCCCGATGCCGCCCTTGCGCTTCCAGGCGGCCATGGCGCGGCGCAGGCGGTCGGCCTCGCCGGGCGAGAAGCCGGCCGCCACCACGGCCAGCTGCATCACCTGTTCCTGGAAGATCGACACGCCCAGCGTGCGCTCGAGCACCGCCTGCACGGCGGGCGATGGGTAGGTGACCGGCTCGAGCCCCTGGCGCCGCCGCAGATAGGGGTGGACCATGCCGCCCTGTATGGGCCCGGGGCGCACGATGGCCGTCTCGATGACGAGGTCGTAGAAGCGCCGCGGCTGCAGCCGCGGCAGCATGTTCATCTGCGCGCGCGACTCCACCTGGAACACGCCCAGCGAATCGCCCCGGCACAGCATGTCGTACACCTGCGGATCCTCGGCCGGGATGCCGCCCACCTGCAGCGGCGTGCCGCCGGGCGCGAAGGCATTGACGTGGTCGAGCGCGCGCCGCAGGCACGAGAGCATGCCCAGCGCCAGCACGTCGACCTTGAGCAGGCCCAGGGCGTCGAGGTCGTCCTTGTCCCACTGGATGACGGTGCGCTCGGCCATCGCGGCGTTTTCGATGGGCACCAGGCGCGAGAGCCGGCTGCGGGCGATGACGAAGCCGCCGCTGTGCTGCGACAGATGGCGCGGAAAGCCGATGAGCTCGTGCGCCAGTTCGAGCAGCTGGACCATCACCGGGTTGTCCGGATCGAAGCCGGCATCGACCAGGCGCGACGGCGGTATGCGCCCGCCGTCCCACCAGGCCATGTTGCGGGCGAGCCGGTCGACCTGGTCGAGCGACAGGCCCAGGGCCTTGCCCAGGTCGCGCAGCGCGCCGCGCGGCCGGTAGGTGTGCAGCGCGGCGGTGAGGGCGGCGCGCTCGCGGCCGTACTTGGCGAAGAGGTATTGCATCACCTCCTCGCGGCGCTGGTGCTCGAAATCGACGTCGATGTCGGGCGGTTCGTTGCGTTCGCGGCTGATGAAGCGTTCGAAGAGCACGCTCATGCGCTCCGGGTCGACCTCGGTGATGCCCAGGCAGTAGCACACGGCCGAGTTGGCCGCCGAGCCGCGCCCCTGGCACAGGATGGCGCGGCTGCGCGCGAAACGCACGATGTCGTAGACCGTGAGGAAGTAGGGCTCGTAGTGCAGCTCGGTGATCAGCGCCAGTTCGTGGTCGAGCAGGCCCTGCACCTTGTCCGGTACGCCCGCCGGGTAGCGCTGCGCGGCGCCCTCCCGGGTGACGCGGCGCAGATGGCCGGCTGCGGTCTCCCCGGCAGGGACGATCTCCTCGGGGTATTCGTAGCGCAGTTCGTCGAGCGAGAAGCGGCACAGCCCGGCGATGCGCGTCGATTCGAGCAGCAGCTCGGCCGGATACAGCCGCGCCAGCCGTGCCAGCGGCCGCAGCACCCGCTCGGCATTGGGCGCCAGGCGCGTGCCGCACTGGTCCAGCGGCAGGCGGTGGCGCACCGCCGTGAGCGCATCCTGCAGCTTCTTGCGGCTGCGCTGGTGCATGTGCACGCCGCCGGCAGCCGTCAGCGGCAGGCCGCTGCGGCGCGCCACGGCCTGCAGCAGTTCGAGGTGGCGGGCGTCATCGGGCCCGTGAACGAGCGTGCAGGCGAGCCACGCGCGCTCGCCCAGCAGGCCGCGCAGCCAGCGTGCCTGCTGTTCGGTTCTGCCGGCGCGGGCTGCGGCGTCCGCGCCGGCGTCGAGCAGGAGGGGCGGCACCAGCAGGCCCAGCGTGCCCTCGAGCAGCCGCGCCTGCGCCGCCAGCGTGCCGCCATCGATGCGGTACTGCCCCTTGTCGGCGGCGCGCCGGGCCAGGGTGACGAGTTCGGACAGATTGCCGTAACCCTCGCGGTCCTGCGCCAGCAGGACGATCCGTGCGCCGTCGGCGAGCCGGATCTCGGTGCCGTGGATCAGCCGGAAGTCCCCGGCCGCCGGACCGGCATCGCGCAGCGCCAGGTGCGCACGCACCGATCCGGCGAACGAACACTCGTCGGTGAGTGCCAGCCCGGCATAGCCCAGCGCGAGCGCACGCGCCACCAGTTCCTCCGGGTGCGAGGCCCCGCGCAGGAAGGTGAAGTTGGAGATGCAGTGCAGTTCGGCGTAGCTGGCTTGCATGCTGTAAATAATACCAGTATGCCGTTGCGCAGCCCGGCCGGACGCTCAACCCGGCGGCATGGGCACCCGCACCGCGTAGCGTGTCGCGTCGTCGAGGTCGATGACCGGGACGACCAGCGTGCCCCCGTCAAGACCCGGCGCGCGCAGAAAGTAGACCATGCCGCCACGGCTCCGGCCGGCGGCCGCGACGTCGAAGTCGAGCAGGTCGCGCTCGACCGCAAGGCTCCACGCCGCGAACGCCTTCTTCTGCCGTTCGTTCTCGGTGGCATTGACGATCGCCGCGAGCACGCCCGGCAGCATGCCGGCGCCGGGCGACATGGCGCCCACCACCAGGCCGAAGGGCCGCCCGGCAAACAGCGCCGTGACGACGGGTGCGGGCAACGGCGCCAACGGCGGCTCGCCGCCGCCCGCGGGCCGCCACTCGATGTCGCCCGGATTGACGGCCAGGCGATGCATGCCGAGGTTGTACAGGGTGAGGCGCACTGGAGCGATCTGCGGCAACCGGGGTATGTCCTTGGCCACGTCCGGCGGCGGCGCCGGCAGCGCGGCGCGCTGCACCCGCAGCATCAGGACGTCCGGATAGGTCGCCTCGATTCCCGGCGCAGCCGGTCCGGCGTCGTGCAGTACCTGCAGGCCGGCATCGACGTCGGCGCCCGCGGGGGGCAGATTGCGGATCAGCCGGATCAGTTCGGGCACGCGCGCGAAGCTGCGCATGAAATCGGCGGCGGCATCGCCGATCGCCAACCGCGGCGCCTCGGCCAGCATTGCGGTCTCGCCGTTCGGTGGCGGCTGCGGTCGCGGCACCGACGGGTCGTATTGCCCGATGCCCACCACGCGCCAGTGCGCGACGGGCGCACCCGAGGCGTCGGCGATGACGAAGCGGTACGTGATCTGGGCGAAGAACGGCCCCCACATGCGCGCCGAGGCGTTCACATAATCCAGCCGGACGATCGACGGCTCGATCAGCGCGATCGGCGCCTGCGCGCCGTCGCGGCCGCGCAACGGCCCCGGCGCATCGACTTCGACCGGGGCGTCGAATACCTGCGCATAGGCGGCGCGCAGCGCGCGGTCGCTGGCCGCGCCCGTCTTCAGGCGCAGATAGTATTCGTTGCCGTACGGTTCGACCACCTGCACGTCGTTGCGCAGGGACGATGCGTGCAGGAAAGCGACCGGGCGCGTCACCTTCTGCGCGACCGCAGGCGCCGGTGGCGGCGCGTCCAGCGCTACCGGTGCGGTCGTGCAGGCGCCGAGCGCAAGGCAGGCGCCGGCGACGGCCGAAATGCCGCGGCGGCTGGGTCGGTGCGGACATGACATGGGTCGCCCCCCTGGATGTCGATACCATAGGGCGCACCGGCGCCGGCTCGTTGACCGGCGTCAAGCGTCGGTTACGGCGTCCGCGCGCCGGCGCGCCGCGCGGGTCGGCGTCAGTGGGTCGTGGCGACAGGCACGATCATCGTGCGCGCAACCTCGCGCACGGCCGGCATCAGGGAATATTTCACGACGAGGCGCGCGCTGGTGGCATGTTCGCCGTCCCAGGCGGAAAAGACCGTGCAAACCAGTTTCGTCTGCTCGGTTTCCGGACGCTCGAAGGGGCTGTCGGCAAAGCGCGCCCGCCCGAGGTCCTGGCCGGGTGCCGCCCTGCTGTCGGCCCACGGGCGCGGCGCATCGTCCGGTCGCGCATACAGGTCCATCGCCGTGACCACCGCCGCCGCCGGCAGGCTGCCGCAGAGCGTGACGGCGGTGGCATCCTGCTCCGAGCATCCCGGCGCCGCCGCGGCCGCGGTGTCGGCGTGCGTGCGGCACGGCCCGACCGTGGTCGTCACGATCACGTCGCCGGGAGCGGTGGCGGCGCCATCGGCATGCCCGGCCGCCGCGCGCTCGCTCTGGCTGGCGCGCTCCAGGCGCTCCGCGGTGGCGCTGATCTGCGCAAGCTGCGTCTGCACTTCGCCGCGCAATGCGGTCGCGTCGCGTTCGGCACGGTTGACCAGGAACTGCGACAGGGCAAAGCCGCCGACGCCGGCGGCGGTGAGCAGCACCAGCACGGCCAGCACCGGCCCGCGCCGCGCCTTCTTGGTGATCGGCACGCCGCGGGCCCGCTCGGACACTTCCTTGCGCCACGAAACCCGCAGTTGGATCAGCGCGCCGACGATGGTGCCGGCTGCCGCGACTGCCGCCGCGGTCACCCGGTCGTCAAGATCGAATGGAATCATCAATTACGTCCCCAGAGGGCCAGCGCCGCAAGCATACGGTCATCGCGTCCGGGCGCAGCATCGAACGGACGACCTAGCGCGAACAAAGATCAGGTTCCCGGTGGCGCTGCCGTGAAACCGGAGGTCGGCGATGCGCTTGCCCGGTGCGGTCGCCAAATGGCAATCTACCGCCGGCGCGCAACGAGTCGAACGGCAGGATCGTGGCCATCGCCCTTGAATTCATCGACCTGGTGGTGCCCATTGCCCGGATCCGCGAAAGCTACCCCGGCGGCTGGGAGCAGCTTCTGCTCGATTACCGGGCACGGATCGGACGGCGCGTCTGGCACGACCGGCACCTGTTGCGTGACGGTGCGATGAGCGTCGAGGAGGTGAACGTGCTGGTCGAGGGCTGGGCCGTTCTGGGCTTCGAGCCGACCGGTACCGGGCGCGCCGGCCGCTATTGGAAGGATCTTTGCGTGGTCGACTGGCGCCGCGGCGGGCCGACGCTGCCCTGCGACTGGCTGGCGTTCGACCGCGCCAGCCGCACCGCGCACCTGGTGGGCGCCGCCGCCGGCGCGCTGGCCTGGCGTGGCCGGCCGCAGGCGCACAGCTAGCCGTGACGTGCCACGGCGTTGCGGCCGGATTGCTCCGGCAGATCCGCCGGTTCGACCGGCGCGGCATCGCGGACACGAACCCGCCCGGTGCCAGGTCCGGATGGCTCCATGGCCCCGTGCGCCCGATGGCGCCCGGCCGGTCGGGCGGCGGCGATGTGCTAAAACCCGTCGTCACCGCCGCGCATGAATATCGTCCTGCTCCTGCTCGTACTGCTGGCGGCAGCCATCGCTGCCGTGCTGGGGCTCGCCTACTGGCGCCAGGAACTGCTGCTGTTCGCGCCCGAGAAGCTGCCCGCCGACTTTCGCGTGGCGCAGCCGGACGTCGTCGAGGAGACCGTCGTGGTGGACGGCGCGCGCCTGGCGGCGCTGCACCTGCGCCTGCCCGATCCGGTGGGCGTGGTGTTCTCCCTGCACGGCAATGCCGGCAACCTCGCGACCTGGTTCGTCGACCTGGATTTCTACCGGAACGCCAACTTCGATCTGTTCATGTTCGATTACCGCGGCTACGGCCGCAGCACCGGGCGGCATCGCCGCCGAAGACCAGCTGCGCCGGGACGTGGACTGCGCCTGGGAGCACGTCGCGCCGCGCTACCAGGGCCGGCGCCGCGTCATCTTCGGGCGTTCGCTGGGCACGGCGCTGGCCGTGCGCCTGGCCGCGCGGGTCAGGCCCGACCTGACGATACTGGCGTCGCCGTACTGGAGCATGCGCGAGCTGGCGCGGCTGCACTACCCGCTGCTGCCGGCGGCGCTGCTGCGCTATCCGCTGGAAACGTGGCGTGACTTGGCGCGTATCGACGGGCCGGTGGTGCTGCTGCACGGCGACGGCGACCTGCTCATCCCGCCGTCGCACAGCCGGCGCCTGGCGGCGGTGGCGCGGGCGGCGCGGGTCGGGATCATCGCCGGCGCGGGGCACGGCGACCTGC
Source organism: uncultured beta proteobacterium (assembly GCA_963781975.1). Lineage (GTDB taxonomy): Bacteria > Pseudomonadota > Gammaproteobacteria > Burkholderiales > Burkholderiaceae_F > GJ-E10. Next base: position 4,158 of record CAWAHT010000001.1, on the reverse strand, counting down.
AGGACTTTGCGGCGTATCGCGAGGCCATCGCGACCGCGCTGGCGGCGGTTCCCCGATGAGCGGCGTGGCGCCGGCGGGCGATGCCGTCGTGGCGGCGCGCCTGCGCTGGGCCATCGTGCTGCTCTGGCTCACGCCGGCGCTCTGGTCGTCGAACTATCTCATCGCGCGTGCCGCGCGCGGCGTGGTCGCGCCGCACGTTCTTGCCCTCGGGGCGCTGGAGCGTGGCGCTGGCGCTGCTGCTGCCCCTGGTCGCGCGGGACCTGGCGCGCAGCTTCGCGCGCTGGCGCGGCGAATGGCGCCAGATGCTCGTGCCGGGCGCGCTGGGCATGTGGATCTGCGGCGCCTTCGTCTACCGCGGCGGCGAGTCGACCAGCGCGACCAATATCAGCCTCATCTATGCCGCGTCGCCGGTCGGCATCGCCCTGGCCGGACGCTGGCTGCTGCACGAGGCGGCGACGCCGGCGCAGCGGGCCGGCATGGTCGTGGCGCTGCTGGGCGTGCTCACCGTCATCAGCCGCGGCCAGCCGCGCAAGGCACGCGCTTGCATGGCTCGCGGAGAAGTTTGGGATGCCTGGAGACTCCATCGCAACATTTACGAGCGGAGGATCAGAAGCAAATCTATCCGCTGTGGTGGTTGCGCTGACCTGGGCGTTTCCGGCATATGGAGAGCACGGGCTGCGGCACCTGTCTGGCGAGCCCGCTATTTACCTGACAGAAGAGACACATCACGGGTTCAACAAGATTGCGCACATGGCAGGACTTGGGCGGCGGGCGCTGCGCATTGTTGCTACTGATAGCAGCCTGAAAATGAATGTAGACGATCTTGCGCGGCACATAGCAGAGGATCGCAGGAACGGTTTGCTTCCCTTCATGGTGATTGGCACGGGCGGAACAACGGCAGCAGGAGTGATCGATCCGCTAGCCGAGATTGCGCGGGTTGCGCGGGCTGAGGGACTCTGGTTTCACGCGGATGCGGCATATGGCGGCGCCGCAGTGGTATCGCCAAGGCTGAAGGCACATCTTGCAGGCATTGAAGCTGCGGATTCGATTACATGCGATGCGCACAAGTGGCTTAGCGTGCCGATGGGCTGCGGGATGTTCTTCTGCCGTCATCGCGATAGCGTGGCGCAGGCGTTTCGATCGGACCTGACCTATATGCCGGCGAAGCCCGCGAGCGAAGACGCGGCTGCGACGTTCAATCCGCTGGAGCATACGGCGCAATGGTCGCGGCGGTTTATTGGCTTGAAGCTTTTTATGGCGCTGGCGGAACGCGGGGAAGCGGGTTATGCCGCGATGATTGACCACCAGGCGTGCATGGCGGACGTGTTGCGCGAACGGCTGTCCGCTGCCGGGTGGCGCATTGTGAATTCGACGCCGCTGCCGGTCGTCTGTTTCACGCGCGATGGACTGGAGCCGGGGAAACTGGTTGCCGAGCTTCGCGAGAGGCAGATTGCTTGGATGTCTGATGCGCAGATCGGCAGTGTTCATGCCTTGCGCGCATGCATCACAAGCTTCAAGACGACGGAGAGGCGAGATCGACCGGGTGGTGGATCAGATGAGCAGACTGGTGTCGAGTCCTGGCTCGAGGAAGATTGCGTAAGCGGGATTAACAAGGGATTGAAGGGCGGATGGGGCAATGAGACGTGAAACGATCGCCATTCACAGTGGCTACGACGTCGACCCGACGACGAAGGCTGTGGCGGTGCCGATCTATCAGACGGTGGCGTACGCGTTCGACAGCGCGGAGCATGCGGCTGCGCTTTTCAATCTGGAGGCACAGGGTTTCCGCTATACCCGCATCCAGAATCCAACGACGGCGGTGCTGGAGAGGCGCGTGGCCGCGCTTGAGGGCGGCCTCGAAGCGCTGTGCGTGAGCAGCGGACAGGCGGCGGTCAATTACGCGGTGCTCAACGTTACGACCTGGGCTGCAATATTGTCTCGGTGCCGCAACTCTACGGAACGACACACACGCTGCTTGCGCACATTTTGCCGGGGCAGGGCGTCACGGTGCGCTTTGCAGACCGACAGGCCGGAAGACATGCGAAACTGATCGATGAGAAGACGGCGGTGTACTGCGAAAGTGTCGGCAATCCGGCGGGAAACATCTGCGATATTGAAGGGCTGGCGCAGTGGCGCACCAGCATGGCGTGCCGCTGATTGTGGACAACACGGTGGCGTCGCCGATCCTGCTGCGGCCGATTGAATTTGGCGCGGACATTGTGGTGCAATCGCTCACGAAGTTCATGGGCGGGCACGGAACGACGCTGGGCGGCGCGATCGTCGACAGCGGTAAGTTCCTGGAAGCAGCGGGCGGAGTTTCCGATGTTCAGCCAGCCGGACCCCCTCGTATCACGGGCTGGTGTATACGGACCATTTCGGCGGTGCGCCTATATCGGGCGTTGCCGCAGTGTCTATATGCGAACGGCGGCGCGGTGCTGTCGCCGATGAGCGCGTTTCTGCTGCTGCAGGGGATTGAGACGGTGGCGCTGCGGATGGAGCGTCACGTCGAGAACGGCCGGGCGGTGGCGGAGTTCCTGCGGGGCGATCCCCGAGTGGAGTGGGTGAACTATGCGGGCTTCGCCGAAAATCCTTATCATGCGCTGGCGGCAAAGTATCTGGCGGGCAGGGGTCCTCGCTGATGACGTTCGGAATGAAAGGCGGCTACGCGGGCGACGGTGAGATTTTACGACGCACTGCGGTTGGTGAAGCGGCTGGTGAATATCGGGGACGCGAAGTCGCTGGCTTGCCATCCGGCGTCGACAACGCACCGGCAGATGTCGCCGAAGAGCAACGCATGCCGGAGTGTTGCCGGAGACGATACGGCTCAGCGTGGGCATCGAGCACGTGACGACATCGTTGCGGATTTGGATCAGGCGCTTGGGGTAGCAATGCAGTGAGCGGCGGAAGCAATTGCGAAGGCGGCATGTGAGGAAAGGAGGAGCAGATGGTCGTGAACATTGATGCGAGCCGATTCAGCCACGAGTGGGCAGCCGGCAGCGCGCAGCAAGTGCGGCGAGCGGCACAGAGCCGTCGCGCAGAGCGCGCGGGCCGTGTGTGACCATTGGGCTTCTCAACAATATGGCCGGTGCGGCCTTCAAGGCTACCGAGCGTCGGTTGCGTTCTGCTCGATGCAGCGTCGGATGGCATTCCGATCCATGTTTCTTCTTTGCGCTGCCGGGGTTATCTCCCACAGAAGCGGGTGGCGAACATTTTGTCGAAGCCGCTCGACGTGGAGGTGGGCTTTTAACAAACTGGACGCTGGGTGCCGTGGGGCCGAAGGACGTAGCAGGCTGCCACAATGGTTTCTGGGCAGCGTTGCGGTGCTGGAGTGGGCGCGTGGCAATACTCATTCAACTGTGTGGTCGTGCCTTGCGGCGCATAGCAGCGATTCTGCACATGGATGGCATTGACCGCCGCAAGAGCGACGAAAAAAACTTTGGGGTCTTCGAATGCGTGCGGGAAACAGAACGCGCACCTTGACGCAGGGACTTTCGACACGGTTCCATGTTCCACACTCGCGGTGGAACGGCGTAGCGCATCAGAGTCTCGTCGATTGCGGATACAGTGTTCTCTCGCGCATCGCGGGCGATGGCGTGGATACATTCATCAAGCAGGAAGAAAGCCTTTTTGTTTTCTTTCAGGGGCATCTCGAATACGAATCCGACACGCTGATGCGGGAGTATCGCCGGGACGTGGGCAGATATATCAGAGGCGAGTCGGCAACTTATCCGTTGCTTCCGCGCGGCTATTTCGACGCGGGAACGGAACGAGCTCTAACGGAACTGAGCGAAAAGGCAGTCACATGCCGGAAGATGGAAATTGTCTCAAGCGTTGCGGCTGCCCTGGAGAAGTCGAGGGTCAAGGACACTTGGCGCCAGCCGGCAACGCAGATTTACAGAAACTGGCTGGAGTTGATTTGCGCTCGCAAGGGTGCACATAATGAGGCGCCTGTTCGAGTCTCTGCGGCTTGGTGATTAAAGCTGCCTGGACTTTAATGAGCCGCGCCGCCGTCGTGGCTGCTTCGCGGACCGATAATGCGGAAGTTTCCACTGCAATGCATCATGCTCATCAGGTAAAGCATGCCGTCGTAGTATCGCTGCTCGCCGGACGGGATGGGCGTGTTCCAGAGCGCATCGACAAAGGCTTTTGAGACCGGGC